>NZ_LQXH01000001.1:0-1773645 GCF_001924945.1 Alteromonas sp. W12 | reverse complement strand
CGATAATAAGACGTCGATAATAAGACGTCGATAATAAGACGTCGATAATAAGACGTCGATAATAAGACGTCGATAATAAGACGTCGATAATAAGACGTCGATAATAAGACGTCGATACGGTACGTAGCCGAATAAACGACGTCTACGCAGATATGAATTCAATAAACATCGCGTCGATAATTATTAATTCTACGTGCTATCCACGCCACCCAACTTTAAAACAACGAACGGTTCCCATGCACGATGTTTAATTTAATAAGAAGTATAGATAATTGATGGTATTTAAAATAAAGAGCAATCAATAAATGAGTTTTAAGGGCCGTAATTATTACATGTAACGCTAAATGTTAGAAAAACCTTAACCTTACAGCTAGTCGTCTTATCTTAGAAATAACTAGGATCCTTTATTTAATTCATCAGCGTTAAGCCTTTGGTTATTTGAGCTAGTAATTAATATTACAAGCTGTGCATTCATTATTTGAAGTAAAGAAGACTAAAGCCTGATAAATGTTTTTAGGAACATGATTAAGTCTATTATTTATCTGTGCTAGTTGTCATTAAACCTTACGAAAATACCTAAATATTACGAGAAGGATAGCGTAAAGCACCTTGCAAAGCTCCATCTAACTCACTCACTATCAATTTTGATATTCTATTTAACATAATATACATTATGCGCAAATAAGTATATGGACGATTAGGGCGATGATGTCGCTCTATTCGGATGCTTTGTTGGCTGTGATTACTTACAGACTTTTATGCGCGGCAGCTGTTTTAGTGCTTCGGCCTTACCGCAATTGCTTCACTCGTGTCAGTGGTTTTTATTGAAAGTTGCTATGAACTTTGGATTTAGTCATGGAATTTATTAATCGTGCGCTACGTGAAATCTGTAGCACTACACCTCGCAAAATGTATTTTTATTCACGTAGCGTCACGTTAGTTTTTTGATTAAATATGGGTATAACTAACAAACAGAAAGACGCAGTCTTTATATTTTTATACTAGGCTTTAATTTATTAAACGTGGATTTTTAGCTATTTAGAATGTTGCTGTGTTTATCTGAGTTGTAGTTAATCTGATTAACTACAAAAAGAAACTCGATCGATCATTTACGTAGATTACATGGTTTGTGGTATGCAGAGATTATATAGACTGGCTAGCTGTTTACTTTAAGCATTTTTAGCAGTGATTTTGGCAGTAATAACTTACACGTTTAGTTATCATTATAAACGCGCTCAATTCGCTTAATATCGTCTTCGTAATCCAATGCCAACTTTGCACGTTCGTAACTTTGCTTCGCTAACTTAGACGCCGCCTCAACAAAATCTCTTTCTATGCTTGTACCTCCATCTTTAAAGCACGCTTTAATTGTTTTCAGTGACTTTTGTATTCGGATAGCAACTTCAATATTAGCAGCACCATCACGGGCAATGCTGGTGTAAGCATCGTCAAATAGATCACTCACATTTAACGCAGGCAATGAAATGCGTTCATATTTAAACTCCTCATGCTGAGCGCTATCGTTTTGTGAGTTTTCGGTTTCAGTTTCGGATTTGGGCTTGTGCCACAACAACATAAGGCGTGTAATGCTGCTAATGGTATTTATTGCAGTACCATGGTCATTAACCGATGGCGATAATGCACGAGATGCAATTTCGGCTAGTACGATAAAGCCAAAGCGAGGATCAGCCTCAAAGGACCTGGCTTCACCTATAGTAAATGCGTCAACAATTTCATCTGATACTACCTTTTTATTCGAATATGCTATGGCACGCTCTGGTGAGACAAACTCACCGGGTAACATGGCAACATTGATAAAACCGTCGTTTTTATCAGCCCAGTGTTGCAGTTTGGCAATGTCTATAAGCTGAATATAGCCCACTTGTTTAGTATAAATGGCATGCGTCCCCTGTTCTTTTATTTGCTCTTGCGGTACTGCGCCTAAGCACGGCATATCTATTCTATTTTTAATTGCGCGTGTCGTGGCGTGCTCCACTTTTAATAACGTTGACCCCACGCGCCCTAATCGTGCAACGCTGTCTACCCACCGGATAAAAGTTAAAATAACTATCGAAAAAGCCAGACAGGTTAGACAAAATAAAATGAAAAGCCCGGCTTCATCGAAAAAAGCTTGAGTCATTGCAGTAAGCGCTACAGCACTATAAATAAATGCGCCTATGAAAACTGACAGTGCATTTTGTGATACATCATCGGATATTATAAGGCTTAGAGAACGCGGCGTTGACGACTGACTGGCCGAAGCATAAGCATTAACCATGGTACCTGCAGAAAACGTGGCGATCACCATCATGCTAGATGCCATAATTGAAAGCAGTGTTTCAACTGATTCGGGTTTTATTTCAGGAATATGCTCAGCCAATGAAGTCCCGTCTGCTACTTTAGCGACGAATACAGCAAAGATTGAGAGCAAACAAAAGCCAAGAGGTTTTACCCAAAGCTTTTCTTTTACACTGTATAAAAGGAAACGCAGTCTATCTACGGTAATCGGTGCTTCCACATTCTTCTCTTTTTATTAACTTTATTTCACTTAATACGGCAGTTAGGTGTTTTCTGATTTGTCCCAACTCAATTAGCAGGATCCGCCTTAGCATAAAACCTCATTGATAATGATAATCAATATCATTAAAATTGGTTAAAACAGTTTTAAGGTTATCAATATGGACGCTACAAAAATTCTTATCATTGAAGATGATATTACTCTTAATAAACAAATCGCTGCCTTGCTAAAAGACCGAGGCTTCGACGTACATCAATGCCACGACGGCAATCAAGGTCTGGTGACTGCACTTCGTGAAAGGTTCGACCTTATTCTTTTAGATGTATTGCTTCCTAACCTAAATGGTTTTTCGCTGTTAAGCCAACTTCGCAAACGGAAACAAACTCCTGTCATCATGGTTACTGCATGTGGTGCCGAACAAGAGCGTATAAAAGGCTATAGTAATGGTGCAGATGACTACATGCCAAAGCCGTTTAGTTTTGTGGAAATGATGCTTCGTATTGAAGCATTATTGCGTCGCTCTCTACATGTAAAATCAAATGAAATAACGAGAAACTCGATCGTCGTTGACGAAATAACACTTGACCGAAGAAACCTGAAGGCCAATTTTGCTGGCAAAGCACTAGATTTGACGTCGACTCAGTTTAAGCTTTTGTGGGTTCTGCTTGAAAATCAGAATGAGGTTTTAAGCAAACCATTACTTTATCAAACTGTTCTTGAAAGAAATTTCAGCCGGTACGACCGAAGCTTAGATATGCACATGTCCCGAGTGCGAAAGAAACTTATCGAAGCTGGAATGTCCCCTACTCGTCTAGCAACCCAGCACGGCAAAGGCTACTTATTCTCATGAAAAAAGTGTTATTGAGAAAGCTATTGGTCACTATAGCTTTAGGGACGGTTATTCTTATTTGGGTTATTGATTGGTTGTCAGCACATACAGAAACAACAATGAGTCACCTATCAGTAGAGCATCAGCGTGAACTCGTTGAATATGGCAAAGAGGCTGATTTAATTTACCGAAAAGAAGGTGAATTGGGTTTATCGAACTGGCTTCATGAATTTCAAGATAAAGAAAAAACATGGGCAGCAGTAGTAAAGTCAAACATTCAACCTATTGCGGGAAGCGTCATTCCTCAAAAGTACATTGATGAATTTAGAATAGGCCGCAGCGTGGAATGGAAAATTCACCTCTACTTTGAATATAACCCTATCATGGAGGTTCCTTTCTTAGATGAGAAATCACATCTATTAATCCAATTACCCCAGCGAATGAGACCGGGTGTTTATCTCACCTTTGTGGATATTTTGCTCAAGGTCGCACTGCCTTTTGTCGTTCTATGTGTAGTGAGTTTAGTGCTTTACAGGCACGTAATGGTGCCATTAAGAAAGTTAGAGCATGCCACGAAAGCTTTCAGTCAAGGGCAGTTTGATGTGCGCGTTAGTAAATCATTTAGCAATAGAAGCGATGAGCTCTTCAACTTATCCGTAACATTTGACGGCATGGCCACACGAATTGGAAAATTAATTTACAACCAGAGAGAACTTTTATCCGATCTGTCTCATGAATTAAGAACTCCGCTAACGCGCATGGATATGGCCATCGATACTATTGAAAATGGTATCAATGACAGTGATACGTTAACTCGGCTTCGATATGAATCCAACAATATGCGGGCATTAGTCGAAGACACGTTGACACTTGCTTGGCTTAACAATGAATCTCCTGTACTTAACACTGAGACTTTTGACCTTGCTGAATTGATTCAGGTTATTTGCGACGATGCAGCTTTCGAGTATTCCGAAACAAGACTAAATGTCGAATTACCTAACAACGCGGTAATTGATAAGAGTAGTCAACAAGCCCTCGGCCAAGCGATAGAGAACATTATCCGGAATGCGCTTAAATATACGCCAGAGCATAGCGGTGTTGTTGTAACGCTAAAGCAAAATGCAGATGTCTATATGCTTTCCGTCCTGGACTTTGGAAATGGTGTTCCAGAAAGCATGCTTAGCGATATTTTTAAGCCTTTTTTTAGAGTAGATAAGTCTCATGGCCTTCATGTTGTTGGACAAAAACGCGGCGGGTTTGGTTTAGGACTGGCACTAGCGCAGCGGCAAATAACCGCTGTTGGAGGAAAAATCAAAGCGTTTAACCACTTGATAGCTGACTCAGCAGGCGTTGGAGGTTTACAAATTGATATAACGCTACCGAAAAGGTAGCGTTATACAAACGTTATATTCAAGGCTTCAAAGGAACGGCAGAAACATGGGGCTTTGACGCTTTACTACTCTTAGCCTTATATTCATGCCAAGGTAATACTAGATAGTGACAGGCCAACAAAACAACTATCATGGCTACCAAAGTAAATGTCATTGTAAGCTGTTGCAGCCCAACGAGCATTAGCCCCCATCCAATTAATATCCATTGTAAAACATATAGTGCAGTGACGTTTTTACCCCAGAAAGCGAATAGCGTAACCACATAATTTTGCTTAAAGCGTTCAACGAGTATGTGAGTGGTGTAAATAAAAAGCATCACGATACCTGTCATTAAAAGAACAATACCAGGACCGCTTCTTAGGTTTGTTACAATGTGATATTCAGGGTTAGTGAGCGTGAGCCCTGTACCGAGGATTACACAAACTACGCCTAATTTAAGGCACCAAACAAAGTTTAACGTGCCTTTATTTTGTTGCTTTAAGAAGCGACCAAATGCCATACCAGCAATTGGGTATGCCGCCCAAGGAAAAATAGGAAACATAACTCCCGCTTCTTCGTTTCCTACAAAAAGCTTCAAAAATTCATTGAGTATAGGTAATGACGTGTACTTATCCCAGACGCTGTGTGATAAAAACGCAATGGCAATAGCCGTGCCGATCCAAATAGAGATTTTATTGGTTGCATGTTTCAATCCTGTACAAAGGAGTAGCGCTATACCTGCGAATTGAAAGACATCACCAATTAAAAATTCACTCAGCGGAGTGTGTGGAGCAACATCTTGGTACGTGACGAGCCCAATTTTAATCGAAAGCCACATGGGAATGGTTCCGCGAACAAAATTTAGTGCGTAACCTAATACAAACAGCGATATTGCTCGTTTGATATCCGCTTTCAGTGTCGATGATGGAGATAGGCCAACAAAAATCCCCATGATAAAGACGAACATTGATGCTGCTGGCCAACCCAATGCGAATTTTACCGTGGCTCCAAATGCACTAAACCGCACTTCAGGTAAGCCATAAAAGTCTAATACATGGATCATAACCATGAGTAAAACAGCAACACCTTTTGCTACGTCAAAAGTTTTCTGCCTGTTAATACTTGGCGTGCCAAAGTGACTAGGTACATAAAATAGTTTCATAGTTTTCACTTGTTTTTATTTTGTCTTTTAAATGTTTGATGTTGCTATTCTTTGCTCTTTACATCTTTCTCAGAAAACTTTATACCCAACCAAAATAACAGGCAGGCAAAAGCAAAAGAGACGAAGGAAATTGAAAAAGGCCCGGTGTAGCCATTATTTAGAAATTGGATTATTGCTTGGTTATGGCCAAGTGCCTCAATAAGGGATAAAAGTGCAAGAATGAGACCGCTTGCCAGTGCTGTTCGGCTTATCGCTAAATGTACATGCTTAGTGAAAAACGCACCTATGATCGATATGGCATAGACCGCAAAGAAAGCAGTTTCAACAATAAACGACCTGTTGTTTAAATCTGTACCAAGCACTCTCTCGAGTAAAAACGCAAACGCTGTCGCCGGCACGATGCCAGCACATCCACCTAATGTAAGTGCAAATATGCTGTGTTTAAAGCGACTAGAAATACTGCGATTATTTTGAAACTTAGTAAGCCACAACATATTGCCAACAACAATTAAGCCGCATACACCCAGCCCGAGTATGAAAAAAACAATTCTTATATCGACGCCTGCGAAGTGCCCAAAATGCAGTGCGTACAGAAAACGTGTCCCATCGGCGAAGGCATTTCTTTCAGCGGGATTCAAATCTGCTGAAAATTCATTTTCACGCACACGGTAGGTCATATCTATCCGTTGCGAAAAGTTCGATCTATGTTGCCCAATAATACGAATTAGCGCGTTTTCATCACCATAGTTTGTAAGCCTGAGGGAGGAAGCTTTTGCATTCTCTTTCTCTTCCCACGAAGTTATAAGGGTATTCAGGTCTGGCATTTCTCTTTCAATGCCAGTGTAAGATTCGGTTACTCTTGGAAACCCTGTATCGTTTAGTAGCGCAGTCCTGTCTCCATCGTAGATAAACAAGAGTGTTACAATCTGAGAAATCAAACCTAAATTAAACATTAGACCGGTAAGCGCGTACATGAATGTATAGGGTAAGCTCATGACCCCTACTACGTTATGCATGTCTGTAAGTTGATATCGAAGTGTAGTGTTGCCACCTCGATAGTAGAAAAAGTGCGTGATCAGCTTTTTGAACTGAACGACTAGCCCAGTGAAAATGACAACGGTAAAAAACAGGGTCACAATACCGACAATGTGGTCACCCAGTGGCAAATTCAGGTCAATATGGAGGCCATAGAGAAAATCAGCTAAGTGAAAACTGTCTATAGACGCTACCGTTTCTCCATTAACTGGATCAACATAAATTGAAGTCAGTGCATTTTTAGCCGACGGGGTTTCATTTACTGGAAGATGAAGCTCGTATAGAGGCATTGTTTCAGTTGGAAGGACTACAAACATTCTTTGTTGCGTATTCACATCATATTCTGAAAACACTGTGTCCAATATGTTGTTAAGTGGCAGCTGGTCCGAGACTGAACGATATTCTGTATGAGGTAGAACAGACCATGCTTTGATTTCCGGGTAAAACAAAGTAAGAGAGCCTGCCCAAAAAACGATGAATAGAGGAATGGAAATAAATAGCCCTATCCATCCGTGACCTTCCAAGGCTGAACGAATCACGCTGGCTTTCATGCAACTACTCCTAATTTAATTAGTACATTAAGCACAAGTGAAAAAGTCAAAACGGAAAGGCATTGAAGCGCTGGCTTTTTAGTCTTTTCGAAACAGAAAAAGTAACTCATTAACCCCGCCCAAATCAAAAATCCAAGTATGTAACCCACCAGCAATTTGACATCTACATCGAATGGTAAAAAGTGGTTAAGATTCAAAATGATGCTTGTGCTAAGTAGTAATCCAATTAGAAAGGACAGATAGGTTTTACGCCACATAAACCCCTCCTATGAGCGCTAAAACAACGTTAACGCCTGTTCCATATGCAAGTAGCCTTGAGGGACGATTTTCGTGTGCACCCGTAAACGTCACTAGCGCTAAATTAAAAATAATCATGGTAATCGTGGAAAAGATCATTGCCCAAGCGTTGTATTGCATTCCTAGAAGAAAGGCCGCCAGCACGATAGTGGCAACAAAAAGTGTGCTGCCTAAGCCCTTTGGCATTGATTGAGCGAACGTTCTTTGGTGATCCGACGAAAAATAAAGTGCTGTACATCCCAAGTAAATGGCTTGTAAAGCGAGAACATTTGAAATCGAAAACATATCGACAAGTCCTTTTGTATATATTTCTGCAGTTATACTTAAATGGCTTGAGCGGTAGTCGCGGCCTGGCTCATTTTCTGTAATTTATATCTGTCCTGACTGAGGATATTCTTGCAATTGTTCCCAAACCACTCGAGTGAAGAGTCAATATTTCGCAGAGTCGTTTTCGAGTACAGGTATTCAATAAACCTTCGATAATCTACCGCACCGTCGAAAATGGGAACCATGCCTTCTCGCGAGCCTGCTGCGGCATACACATTGTCTGGAGCAAACACACTTAAGTGTTTACTGCTACTTATGTTTTTAAAGTGAAAGTGATTTATATATGGAGCGAGTCGTTCACAAGAGGAAATAATGTCAGCGCCAGATTCCCATACATGCAACACATCGTAATTTAGTTGCAAATTGTCTTTGTTAACTTTTTCAAACAATTCGATGGTAGAACCCACCGAGTCAGCGTAAGTGTTAGGGTGTGTTTCGATAACTAAGTTAAGCCCATAGTCGCTAAGCCAATCACAAACAAGTTGTAACCGCTCGAAAAGCAAGGTTTTTCGGTCTTCAGGTATGGCTGCGCTGCCTTCGTTGCCAGCAAATGTGCGAATCTTGGTTGCCCCCCAGTGTTTAGCCAAACGACAAAGGCGATGAACCTTAAAATACAAAGCGTCGTTCCCTTCAAAAAGTGGCAAATAATCGCTTAGCATGGATGTTTTCAACGCGTAGCTTGAGAGCCACTCTTTCCCATACTCGGGTTGGTCTTCTAAATTCGTAGCATGTGCACCCCATAATTCGATCCCCTGAAAACCATTTGCCACAGACCATTTTGCAATTTCAGCGATTGAGATAAGTTGGTGCCTAAAAGTGATAGTGCATACTGAAAGATTCATACGGCGGCCTCCAAGTTTTCTACGTCCACGGTATTGTTAGCTTTTTTATCTTGAAGGTTGTGAAAAACTAGCCAGTCTTGGTACACAGTTTGAAGCTTACATTTAATTTTTCTTTCCGTGGTATCTTGCTCATTGAGTAATGTCAAAAGTTCATCAAACAACGGCAATGTGTCTTGATTCTCTTTAGCTAATTCAGAGAGCTTGATCGCTCGGTATTGTATTGCTTTGTATGTAGAAACCAGCTTTTCTATTTCATCACACCAGAGCTCGAATGTTACTTCTGGAAATCCAATATCTCTCCAGAAAAAAGCAAAGCCATGTTCATAGGCGTATTTCCTAATTGCAAGAACGGGGATTTGCTTAAGGGCATTACCCAGCAATGCTCTATCAGCAGGTTTTTTTTGATGAGCTACAATGACTTTCCGGATTGCATCCGTTAACACGTTGTGTTCAGGGAAAAATGTAGCATCGAAATAACTGGAAATAGCTTGCAGAGAAGAATGCGTTATATCATTACTATCAAATACGTAGCCCCCCGCAACATGTGGTGATGAAATAGCGTCGAGAACATCCTTACGTTTAACCTCTCCTTCCCACCTGAAGTCTGGGTCCAACATAAGCCACCGTTCCGTATCTTCCGTCTTCTTTAGCATTACATAGTGAGGGAAAGGATTCTGGTTAAACTTATTTTCTCGCTCAGGTAATAAGTACATATCTAGCATTACCATGATGTTCTGGGAAGGCGTTGCGTCATTGAGCAACCTTTCCAAATTGGCAATGTTCTGAGCTTTCGTCTGTTCATTGTTATACCAAGAGGTAACATCTACGCCATAAATTTCCTTATACCATTGAATAAAAAAGTCGTGGCTAATAGATTCGTCGTGATAGGCAAGCATGTGGTCTTCATTGACGACTACCTCCGCGTCCCACACACCAAAATAAAAAGGACGATGATCGACTTTGGGCGATGCTTTTATACATTCACACAAACAGCTTACAAAACAGTGGACTTTAATGTCTTCGAACGGCACTTCATCTACACTATCACTTACCTCAATGTTGTTGGTTTGCTGATAAGATAAAATGAAGTGAGCAAGGTTCTCTACAGTATTAACATCCTCCTGAGATATTGCACTTTCTGGTATTTCAATATCGTGATTCAACTCTAAATGGATAAGCAACTGCATAAGCAACACTGAATCAATATAGAGATCTTCGTTTAAACGAGCTCGTGGAGAAAATTTTTGCATGTGCTTGCATTCCATGTCATGTGCCAGCACGTGTTCAATTGTGTTTATTAAGGACTCTGAATTCATAACGTACTCTAGGCTGTAGCTGCTGTTGTTTCTGCTTCTAACTGGAAATTCTTTGCAATTTCGTTGCGATTTACTTTCCCATTGGGTAAGCGCTTGATCGCATCAACCTGTATGAAATCGAACGGCACCTGATATGTGGCTAGTTGCTTGTGGCACCAACTTCGCAACGCGGCCTTATCTTCATTCGAATAACGATGTGGCGCGCAAAATTGAAGATAAGCTCGATAGCCTGTACTTCTGTCCTGTACTTTAAATAGAACGGCATCGTCAATGTCAGGGTGACTAAGCACAACGTCTTCCACGTCTTTGGGGTACACATTAAGCCCCGATACAATAATGGTATCGTCTTGGCGCGCAACGAAGCACAGTTGGTGCACACCATCTTTGTCTTCAAAATAACCGAGATCATTGGTATAAATTTCGGCCGATTGTCCATCAAGCGGTTGTTTAATTTTGATAACTATTTCACTGGGAGCACTTTGGCTGCTGCCTGCTTTAACGCTAAGGTGAGGAAGGACTTCGCCTATTACATTTGTGCTTTCAAAGGTTTTACTTATTGCAACGCACCCGGCCTCAGAACATCCATACTGCTGATAAAAATGTTCCACTTTTGATTTGGCTCGCTCAAAGACAGGTCCTGACATGAGTGTGCCAGAGGTCATTACCGCGTAAAGTTTGCTTGTCTTGGGCCATAGCATACATACGGTATCTATCATTAACGGTGACGAATACAGCAATGGTTGCTCAAGTTTGAGCAATGCTTTTAGCAAATGTTTAGGATTTATACTGGTAAAGATTCTGGGATGCTTGCCTCTGGCAAGGCCAACGAATATACCGCATATGAGCCCGTAAGAATGAGTAACAGGGCAAGCAATCACCGGAGTCATTGAATTGGGTGCACTGAAATGTGCAACATAAGCAGACACCTCTTGATCGATACTACGCCAAGACCGTTTTATGCTCTTTGGTGCACCAGTGGTTCCAGAACTCATTTGAATTAATCCTGGAGTATTATCAGGCTTTTCGTTTTTAGGGAATATAATTACATTGTCTAGAGTTTGATAAATAAGGGCATAGCAACCGGCATTTTCCGCGTATTTCTTCGCTAGTTTTTCTGGCGTACTGGCATGAATTGGCATCACGGTAAGGCCCGCTTCCTTCGCGTAAAAACACAGTGAAAGCCAGTCGCTGACGCTTTCTATGCACACAGCCACACTACCCTTTTTTGAGCTCAGATAGGGTGCGTTTGAAAAGATTTTAAATTTCGAGCTGATGTCTTGGGCTGAGAGGACATTATCGTCAATACTAAGCATACGATTCTCCGCAGGTATCTTTGGCAAATTTTGCTAAAGGGTTTGTAATGGTATGGTGGAACTCTTCATGCGCATTGCTTGCGTAGAGTTTTTTCTTCAAAAGCGACTCAGTAATAACCTGTGTTTCAAATATATTGAGACGGTTAATTCGGCTATGTGGCGTCACACCACTATCGTTGTAGGAACGCAAGACACTACATACCTTTGACCAAAAAGTGTTCTCATCACAATAGTTCTGCTCAGAGAAAAGAAACGACAGCTCGGTCAAGTTATAGACGAACACGGTATCGACAAATAGCTCTCGCAAGGCTTCGACGTCTTCCATCCAGTAATAAAGATTGGCAGGTGCGTTAACATACTCTGGATTAATCTTATCGAATTCTGGTACGTTACTTTTGTTCGCAAGAAAGTCAGGCACGAACTCTAAACTTTCGTGAAAGTCCCGCAGAATGACTTTCACAGGTAATCCATCTTTCAGTACAACGGACGTATTCTGAGCATGTGCCTCAATGGCTATACCGTGATGAATCAATAAATGCCAGACGGGAAGAACAACCGTGTTAAAAAGCGCTTCTAGCCATTTTTCTACTCCATGTTTCTCAATCCAGTGCGCCACGAAAGGCTTTCCGTCAACTTCAGTACTTGCAAGTACGGCGAATGGTACAGTTTGATAATTCGGTTCGTTCAGCACACTGGCATCGCGAAAGATAACACTAAGGCTTGGGGATAAATCATCAGCCCAACTGACATTTTCTCCACTATCCGCTGATTGCTTCAGCGAAATGCCCGCGTATTCACTTTGTATAGTTAGCGCATCACGGCTTTGTAACCACTCATCTTCGGCTATTAGGTTAGCCAACCAATTTGAGATATGTGGCGCAGTACAAACTGAATGAGGTTCAATAGTACGCAAAGAGGACGTGTTGACGATATTGAGCGGCAGTTTGACGCTCGCTTTGTTAACGTTACTTGTATTGAGCAAGGTTCTTAATGAAATACTGGCTTGATAATCGTCTCCAGCTAAGCCTAGAGAATAAACGTCACCGTTTGATAACGGTTTTTCAAGAGAAGGCTTTAGCTTGTCATATTGCCACGGATGAACCGGTAAAAAACAGTAACGTAGGTTATCCCCGCCGTGTTTACGTAAGCTGTCAGACAGATTTTTATAGGTAGATTGGCCTAGCTCTCTTTTCCAAAAACTTTGCTCTACTTCACCGTTGAAATTTACGGACAAGTATTCACGCTTTACTGCAAGCCAATGAAGCTTAAACGTATTGCTGGCTTCAGGCCCATATTTTTCGTGGTCTTCAATGCTAAAGCCACTTCTTGATTTAAAGCATGGATGGTACGGGTGGCCCTCAATCAGAGCAGATTCTAAGCGAATATAGCTCAGTGCTCGTCTACTTGAGAGTTGTAGCAGGTTTTGTTGATTCCAGCGGCAAAGTAACAGTGTATGTTTTAACTCTTCGACTAGCTTATTTTGTCTTTCTCTGCTGCAAGGAAGCGTATGGATAACTTTTGCTGCGTCAGATAACGTAAGAGGGTCACCGTTTATCTTAATAGAATTGGCATCTAGACGAACCCGACTGAAAAGCGTTTGTTTGCCATTAGCTGTTACAAAATTGTCGCCCACTTGAAAAGTGAAAAGTCCATCCTCAAAGCAGAAATCAACTAAGCCTTCGAAGATAAGCGCTTCAAATAATTGTCGAACAACGCGTTTCTCGTTTTTACACGATACTTTTCCCCTTGTTCCTGTAAGCACGCTGAGATGCTCTTCGGTAGTGTCTAAAGTGCAACTAGCAAGCATCAGCAATCACCTCTTCTAATTTACTCGCTTGTTTACAAACGAGCGATGGCGTTTCACTTCGAACCGCAACGCTTTTAAACGGGTTGGTTACCCAGACATAAACAGCTAGCTCGTCTTCGGCTTCTAACTCATCCACGTCTTCAACGCGAGTCAGAAGATTGGCCTTGAAAGGCAGTTTTTCTCGCCCCAATACCGATGTGACGAATGCTGTGCCCAACGAACCTAAAGTGGGAAGAATGGAATTTAGCCTGGTGTACACTTTTTGAAGTAGCGTACCTTCTTGAACAAGTTGATCGGCACCTAGGCGATTGATGACAGCGAATAATTGATTAAAGAATAGGTAGTATGTGAAGCGATTAATTATCATTTGTTCACCGTAAAACAGGTCATCGCACTGAGCGAGTCGCGGTTCCATAGTCTCAAGAATTTGCTGTCTTTCTTTTGACAAATAAAACCCTTGGTTATCACGATAATAGTAAGCAGTTGGGTAACCTTCGCTTAAATCCAGAAGCGAATTTTGCTGGTGCGCCTCTAACGCTATACCACACTGGTCAAAAAGTCTGATTGCTGGCTCAATTGCACAGTCTAGGTAATTATCAAACCAAGTTAGCGCGACATCAGCACATTCCTCGCCTTCTTTCTGGGCTAACATATGGATTATTTTGGCAAGTCGCGAGTAAGTTCCTGGTGCAAGTGGCTCTTGGACCAAGGCGGCTATAGATTGCGTTCCGCCAAGCCCTGTGATTTCATTTTTTGAGTTAAATGGATTTTTTCTGAGTATCAACTCAAACCCACTTTCTTTTGAGTCGCCAGCGTTCAATGAAATATAAGCCGGGTCGTCGATGAACTTGAATTTAGGATAAAGCCTTGAAAAGCCGCATCGTTGAAGCAGTCGACAAAGTGTTACTCCGGCCTCTAACTCATGGTGCATGTTCTTTCGCAACGAATTCGTTACTTTTACTGGTATCGATAGCTTAACCATGTAATTAAGCTCGGCGTTATACAACGTTCTGACGGAAGACGTAGGTGTAAATAGAGGCCCTAATTCGCCCAATTGAATCAACTCACCTTTGTTGAGCAGATCTTGAATGTGAGGCTTAGCGCACAACCAATCCGCTTGAAGCGGATGCAGAGCCAGCAGCTTTAAACTGTCTTTTCGAAGTTTTTCGATAAGTGTTTTTGTAGAATCTTTGCCATCGCTTAAAACAATATCTTCTAGTATCTCAAAGGCTGAAATTGACTCAGCACTATTAGAAAGAGTGATATCCTGCTTGGCAGCAAAATAATGCAGTCTAAATTTGCTTTTTAGCTCTGGGGTAAAAAGTTCATGCTGCCATCGGTGCATGCCCTGTCTTGACTTTGGCGTAGGGTGTAACCAATGACCAAAAAGTATAGCTTGTTCAGAATCAATAAACTTATTACTTGCGAGATCGGGATCGCCAGCACGGTTTTCTAAGTAAAGCGCCATAATCTGATGGCTTTCGATTGTTCTGGCGTAAAGCTCTAAACTCTGCTCGTCGACTGCATCATTTAGCTCATCGCTCTCTTTGCTACCACTGTATATTTCGTCAATAAGCAACAAAATAGCGTTCATTAATGATACTTCTTCCCATTGAAAACTATTGGGGAGTTGCTTGAAAACTGCTGTGAATGCATGACGACCTACTGTAGAGCGGTAGGATGCTGATATTGAAAGTCGAGTATTAGTAGAGGTTAAATATAGCTCTACGGCATAGTTGTCGTTTGGTTGTAACTGTATTCCTGTCCGAATTACCCAGTCTTCTTTTGTGTGCCAAACACCGGAATCGATTTCTTTAATATAAGCATTAAAAAACGCTTGAAACGACGCGATATTAGCTTGTTTCTTAGCTACTGAAGTCATGTACAGACCCTTTTAAGATGAGCAAATTACCGGGCCAATCTAGTGAGAATGGTTCTCATTAGCAATAAATTTTACATTTGTTACATGTGGGTATTTTTTAGGAAGTAATGTTTATAAACCAAAACCACTGCGAGTAAAAAGGTCACCCATTCAGCCGCAGGCAGCGCAACAAGGAAGGAAATGTTGATGTCGTTACCTTCATTAGCCAGGGGCGATGGCGTGAAGTGAAATAGCAATACTAGGAAACTAACAGGGAATAAAATACTTCTACCTAACGCTATGACAGCGGAATGTAATGGTTTTTCAATTGCAGTCAAAAATACACTGAGCAGTACGTTACAGCCATTTACAAGAAACAGTGGCCAAACATATAAAATGATAGTGTGCGCGTATTTAGTAGCTTGCTGTTGGGAAGGCTCGATAAAAAGCGCCACAAAAACATGATTAAACCACAGTAAACAAACCGTCAATATTAGCCCTGCTATGAATGCTGTAGTTAGCGCTATAAGCAGGAAAGCATTGACACGTGACGTGTGGCTCGCTCCGCGGTTGTAGCTGACGAGCAGGTGAAGCGCATCTGCTATACCGAAACTAAGCATAATGCTTAAAAAGATAAAGTAGTTAACTACACTGTATGCCGCAACGCCAATGCTGCCAGAATTGATAACGAGCAGAGTGTTAATTACAAGAAAAAGAACACCCACAGAAATTTCATTAGTAAACTCAGATAATCCATTTTTCACGGCTCTGAATACACGACGCCATGGCTTATTAAACGTCGAAAAGGTTATTGCACGATTTTTGTCACCAAAATAAAGAAGTAGTACAGAGAGCTGCACAATTTGAGCAGCAGCCGTTGCGTAAGCTGCGCCTTTAATACCGTATTCCAAGTACGCCACTAATAATGCGTCGAGTAAAATGTTTGTCACTGCACCCAATGCTAATGCAATAGTTGCAAGCTTGGTGTAACCGTCTGCACGGACAAGATAGTAAAACACCATCGTAGAAAATTGAAAAATGAAGACCCATCGGATTACTGACAAATACTCTCTAGTCAACGGTACGACATCGGACGGAATGTGAAGAAGCCAGAATAGAAAAGGCTCTGCAACGAAGCTTACCACTGCCAACATAATATTAAGCGTTACAGCAACAACGATTATTTGTGTAAATAGCGCACTGGCAGATTTTGTGTCGCCCTTCCCCATAAAAGTACCAATCGATACGCTTCCTCCAATGGCTAGCATTAACGAGAGAGCGACCAGAAAGGTGATGTAGGGTAATAGTAATGAAACTGCGGCTAACCCAGATGCACCGACATATTGTCCTATAAAGATGCCATCGACTAGACTTGCAGTCGTTAAAGCAACAAGGCCTATGAGCGATAAGAAAGCTTGCTTAAAAAAAGTGCCGATCAATGGGTTGTGTAAGATTGCATCTTTTGTAGAAAGTGACATTACTACTTCTCTAAATCAATATAATGCAATCCTAAGTTTGTTATGTGGCGCAATCAATTAAGGTTACATTTGTCACACTTGTTAATATATTGTTGCTTTGTCGTCTTGGTAAGGGTTAATATTTTTCACGGTAAGAATTCATTACCTGCCCTTTCGCTTTGTGTCAGCAAGGCTCTTGATGTTTTGACTTTTTTGATGAAGCGCAACGTTTTGAGCAATAACGTACATTTTCCCAGTTCTTTTCCCATTTTTTGCGCCAAGTAAATGGTCTCTGACAAACCGGACAAATTTTGGTGGGTAAATCAGACTTCTTCATTTTTCGTTAGCTTAGTCAGGAATGTTGAGGCATCTTGCTTCATAGTTTCGATATTTTCTTCTTTCATTCGCCCGTAGGTTTTATAGATCATGGCCATGCGGTGATTGTTGCTCAATTTTTCCTTGTGTTTGTCAATAAAGTGCCAGTATAAGTAGTTAAACGGGCACGCTTTTGGTCCGGTCTTTTTAGAAACTTGGTATCCGCAATTTTTGCAGTAATTGCTCATCTTGTTGATGTAGCTTCCGCTTGCGACGTACGGCTTACTTGCTAGGTTACCTCCATCGCTGTACAAAATCATGCCCGCAACATTAGGAAGTTCAACCCATTCATATGCGTCGGCATACACTAACAGATACCATGCCTGCACTTCCTCAGGGCTAAGTTCAGTTAAAAGACTAAAATTACCAATAACCATCAATCTTTGTATGTGGTGGGCATAAGCGTTCTGCTGCGTTTCTTTAATACACTGGCGCATGCAGTTCATATTCGTCTGGGCGTCCCAAAAGAACGAGGGCAATGCGCGGCTGTTATTGAAGTAGTTTTCAGTTTTTAGATTTGGCATAAAGTGCCAATAGAACCCTCTGACATACTCCCGCCAGCCCAGAATCTGGCGAATGAACCCTTCAGCAGAATTCAGTGGAACTTGCCCTGCATGGTAAGCTTGCTCGGCTGCATGAATGGCTTCTTTTGGCGTCAATAAACCGCAGTTCAAATAAAACGCGATATGTGAATGGTAAAGCCAAGGCTTGCCTTCCACCATGGCGTCTTGATACTGACCAAAGTTAGGTAATCTTTCTTCTATAAAAGTATTCAATACGCTGAGTGCGTCTTTTCGAGTTACCGCAAAGTGGAAGTTATTGATATCGCCAAAATGATCGCTAAACTCGCTTTTTACGAGCTCGATAACTTTCGAAGTAATGTCATCAATCTCAAACGTAGAATGCTTCGGTACTCTCTGGGTTTCAGGCATTGCTTCGCGATTCTGGGCATCGTAATTCCACTTACCGCCAATGGGATTTTTTCCTTCCATGAGCACGTTGTGTTTGCGACGCATCTCACGGTAAAAAAACTCCATTCGAAGTTGTTTCTTGCCTTCAGCCCAGTCCGTAAATTCTTGTGGGGACGATAAAAAGCGATTGTCATCACATATACTAACGGGTATGCCAAGCACGTTTTCCCATTGCTCCATGCTTTTGAGTAAGCGGTACTCTCCGGGTATAGTCACCTTTACTTCGTCAAAATCATTTCCGTTAAGTTCATGCTTAACCTGAGCGAGCAAATCGCCCTGATTGTTTTTGTCGCTATAATGAACATAGTTAACGTTAAAATTGTCGTCTCGCAACGCTTTGGCAAAATGACGCATTGCGCTAAACAAAAATGCTATCTTCTTCTTATGGTGCTTAACGTAGGTGGCTTCTTCACGTACTTCCGCCATCAAAATTGTGTCTTTGCTTTTTACTGCGTTAGCAATCGCTGGCAACGTCTCGGTAAGCTGATCGCCTAAAACTAAAATGAGTGCTGCCATACCCTACTCTTTTAATGTTTGGAATGCGTCTAGCGCGCGTTGACGCGATGCTTTTAAATCAACAATAGGTTTTGGATATTCCTTACCAAGTTCTATACCTGCATCTTTCAATATCGCCGAAGGGGCTTCCCATGGCTTATGGATATACTTGTCTGACAGCTTTTTCAACTCAGGGCAATACTTACGCACATAGTTGCCCTTTTTATCAAACTTTTCGCCCTGTAGTATTGGGTTAAATATCCTGAAGTAAGGCGCAGCATCTGCGCCAGAACCCGCAACCCATTGCCAACTGGCGCTGTTACTCGCAAGGTCGGCATCCAACAATGTATCCCAAAACCATCGCTCGCCTTCATGCCAACTTAGTAATAGATTTTTCACTAAAAACGAGCCCACAATCATTCGAACTCGATTGTGCATGTAGCCCGTTTGCCACAGTTCGCGCATGCCAGCGTCTACGATAGGAATGCCTGTATTTCCCTTTTGCCACGCTTTAAGCGCTTTCGCATCTGTGCGCCAAGGAAACTTATCAAACTTTTCGTTGAAGTTCTTATTAGGCAAAGTAGGAAAATGGAACAGCAAATAATAGCTGAACTCGCGCCAACCTAACTCACTCAAGTAGGTTTCAATGCTTTTGTCTTCACTATTTCCAAACTTGTCCTTTATCGCGTACCAAACTTGATTTGGAGACACTTCACCAAAGTGTAAATGCGGCGACAAACGCGATGTCCCATTGGCTGACGGTATGTCTCTGCCGTCTTTGTATTTACGTGCTGAATTTTCAATAAAGTCGGCTAAATTATCAGCAGCGCCGTCTTCGCCTGGTGACCACTCTTTTTCAATGGTTGCATCCCAGTTGATGGAAGGGAGTAAATCTAGCGATGTTAATCCATCGCTGTCGTTGTCGACATCCGCATAAGTAATACGTGCGGGTGGTGCTTTGGGATAACGGGGCTCTTCAACCTGCAGGCAGCCCTTCTTGTAGTAGGGTGTAAATACGCGATACGGAGTACCGTCTTTCTTCAATACTTTCATTGGCTCCCATAGTAAGCTGCCGTTACAGCTATGGGCTTCATAATCATGCTCGATTATGGTTTTCTTGATCGTTTTATCGCGGTTTATTTGCCATGGCTCATAGCACCGATTCCAAAAGATACCTTTAGCGTTAAATGACTTCATTAACTTTGGAATAAGTGTCTGTGGGTCACCCTTGAATATTTGTAAATGTCCGTTCAAGCGTTTATTGAGCGACGAGAGTGAATGATGCAGCCACCATTTACTTGCACCCCCAGGCTCTCTGCCATTAGGTGCAGTGTCATCATATATGTAAATGGGTACTATTTTTCCCATATCACAGGCAGCGTTTAAGGCCGGATTGTCTTTTACACGAAGGTCTTGTCTGAACCACATTATACTAACGGGAACGGTCACTTTTTTTCCTCAGGCATTGCGCCAAATCTTAATATTATTCGTATTGCATGTACTACGATAAAACTCGGATTCAGGATCCGTAGAAATAGTAAAAAAGTACTCAAAATTAGTATGATAAATCACCACCAACAAACAAAACGTACGAACAACAATCAACGAGGTTTATATTGGTTTCGACATGACCTTAGACTTCACGATAATGCTGCTATTTCTGCGCTGTGTGAAGCAGTACAGCAGGTTACTTTTCTTTATATTCTTGATGATAAAGCGTTTACACCTACGACATATGGTTTTGCGCCTTTGGGGAAACATAGGCATACATTCCTGCTTCAAACACTTGTGGATTTAAAACGGCAATTAGCTAAGCTCGGACATGGTTTGCTCATTGTCAAAGGCGACCCTGCTGAGTGTTTAGTTCAATTGATGAAGTCCGGACAATATTCTCACCTTGGGCTAAGCGAGCACTGTGGTTTTGATGAGAGAGCACAATTAAATGCAGTAAGGCGCTTTTTCGATTCGGTAACAGTAATAGAAACTCCGACGTTTGGCTTATTTGATGCACAAACCCTTCCTTTCAACATCGAAGAGATGCCCGACGTTTTTAGTCCGTTTCGCAGAAAAGTGGAAAAGCACTGTAAGCCATTATCTGTTCATCCACCCATGGAAAGCTTACCAAGCCCTTTTACACCGCAATTAGATGAGTCTTTTTTATTCGCCATTGATACTGATTTACCAAGCCCGTCTCAATCATCGTTTGTTGGAGGTGAAACAGCAGCGCTGACGCATTTAAATACTTATCTCTTCGATTGGAAAGCTGCAGCAACTTATAAAGACACAAGGAACGCTTTAGATACTTGGCAAGACAGTACCAAGCTTTCGGCTTGGTTAGCGAACGGGTCGCTGTCTGCACGGGAAGTCATTCGGCAAGTTCAACAGTTTGAAGCAACCGTTGAAAAAAACGATTCCACTTATTGGATATACTTTGAATTACTTTGGCGCGAATTTTTTCATTGGTTACAGTGTAAATACGGGGCCAATTGGTTTCGTTTTAGCGGTATCCAGGGTAAAAAGCCGTCGACACAGCATTGTCCGGAAACCTTTGCGTTATGGTGCGAAGGAAAAACCGGTTATCCGATAGTCGATGCTTGCATGCGACAACTCGCTGAAACTGGCTATATGTCAAACCGAGGCAGGCAACTGGTTGCGAGCTGTTTGGTTCACGAACTAAGGCAGGACTGGCGATACGGTGCAGCGTGGTTTGAGCATCAATTAATCGATTACGATGTGGGGAGTAATTGGGGCAATTGGCTTTACTTAGCTGGTGTTGGAAGCGACCCTCGCGGCCACAGACAGTTCAACCTTCAAAAGCAGACTGAGATTTATGATTCGGACGGCCAATTTCGTAAAAAGTGGTTGTAGTTAGTTCGTCATATGGTTCCAGTACATTCTAAACAATCTGTGACTGTCATATGGTTTAAACGTGACCTTCGTCTTCGAGACCACGAGCCTCTCTACCGTGCAGTTGAAAAAAACGAAAACATTCTACCGCTTTTTTGTTGGGAACCTTCCCTTATGGCCGACCCGCATATGGACATGCGTCATTGGCAATTTATCCAGCAAAGTATCGACGACATTAACGCCCAATTGCCTTCAGTCGCCCGTTTACTGACCTTACACTGTGAAGTTATTGATGCGCTCGAGCTTATTGCCCAGCATTACGCTATTTCAGCGGTTAGGAGTTACCAAGAAACAGGATTGAGTGTTACGCATAACCGTGATATTTCAGTTGGTAACTATTTGAAGAAAAAGAAAATAAACCATATTGAGTCCCAGTATGGCGCAGTGATGCGTGGTTTGCCTCACCGTGAGCAATGGCAGCAAAACTGGGATAGTCACTTTACAACGAAAACCTATGATATTGATATAAACAGCGTTAATTGGGTCGACTGGGCCCAGCACAACAACATCAACACTGCTTGCAAAAATTTAGATGAGCTTGGTCTGTTTGATTGTCATATTACTAGTCAAACCGGCACTCATTGTAGCGAGAAATCGAATTATTATCGGCAGGATGTTTTAGACAAGTTAAAAAAATTAAACAAGATGCAGCCAGGCGGTGAAAGGCGTGCTTGGCAAGTATTAAAAGATTTTTTCGATGCTAGAGGACAATACTACCATCAGCATATTTCTAAGCCGGAATATGCAAGACGGGCATGTTCTCGTTTAAGTCCCTACTTGGCATGGGGCAATCTATCAATTAAGCAAGTTTACCAAAGCGTTCAACATCAAAAGCAGACGAAAAAGTTACTGCCGAATTCTGATAGAAAACAATGGAGCCGCGCCCTAGCCGCTTTAACGTCTCGGTTACATTGGCACTGCCATTTTATTCAAAAATTTGAGAGCGAACACAGTATTGAATGGCGACCAATGAATAGTGGATACGAAAACTTTCCGTTTATAGATGGCCCAGAAGCAGAGCGTCGCTTTTACCTTTGGACACTGGGATTGACCGGCTATCCGTTGGTAGATGCCTGCATGCGAGCACTTAAGTATACCGGGTACTTAAACTTTCGAATGCGTGCCATGGTAACCAGTTTTCTGTGTCATCACCTAAATGTACATTGGCTAAAGGCAGCGCATTATTTGGCAACACAGTTCTTAGATTTTGAGCCAGGTATTCATTACCCCCAAATACAGATGCAGGCTAGCGTAACCGGCATTCACACCGTGCGGTTATACAACCCTGCAACACAATCTTCAAAATTAGATCCTGAAGGTGTATTCATCAAGAAGTGGGTGCCGGAACTTGCTAAATTACCCAGTGAAGCTGTTCACGCCCCTCACCTATTGCCGCCCCTAGAAGCGCAAATGTTAGATTTTGACGTTGAACGCGACTACGTTGAACCGCTCGTTGATATAACAGAGAATAATCGCATCACTGCAAAGCGCTTATGGGACTATCGCGAGCGAGATGATGTGGTTAAAGAGGCGCATCGCATTGTTAAACGCCACACCATGCAAAATAGTCCGAGTCGTGCATGGCTGAAAACAAAAATTAAATAAACCGGCTAACGGTTATTTTTGCGAAGCCATTCGTTCAGTAGTTTAATTTGTCCACATTTGTACGCTGCGTACATAAGCCGCATGGCATTTGACATAGCTTCACTGTCAGTCCAGCCAGTTTTGTCGCGTATTTCATCATAACATGCCTTTGCTTCAGGGCTAACATAGCCTCTTACAAGTTTCTTACCTGCGTCTTTTTGCCTTTCTCTGAACCTTCGTTGTTTATCAGCGTTGGCTTTAGCTCTATCTGCGGCACTCTTTTTAATGCTTTTTTTCGTTGTTTGTTCTGTCATAGTTTTCACACAATGTTACGTTACTGTAGAGCTTGTATTTAGAAGTCGTACAAAAATCACACGTGTAGAACGATGTTTGTACAAGCCAAAGTTGCTAAACCTATATTAGCATGCGTTTTTCTTCAGAAAAATGACTGTTCAGAGTTGTTTGGCGTACAACTGTTCGCTAAATTAGCAGCGTCACTTTAATAACAGCAACGAGTTAGGAATGTCAGAGAAGAAAAATAGTTTTAACAAAGAAGATTTATTGGCGTGTAGCCGTGGTGAAATGTTTGGCCCAGGTAACAGTCAACTTCCCGCACCTAACATGTTAATGATGGACCGCGTAGTTTCAATTACAGAAGATGGCGGT
This sequence comes from Alteromonas sp. W12, assembly GCF_001924945.1. Taxonomy (NCBI): domain Bacteria; kingdom Pseudomonadati; phylum Pseudomonadota; class Gammaproteobacteria; order Alteromonadales; family Alteromonadaceae; genus Alteromonas; species Alteromonas sp. W12. The sequence goes on along the minus strand of NZ_LQXH01000001.1, from coordinate 1,749,962 downwards.
GAGCATGGGAAAGGCGAAATTATCGCTGAATTAGATATTACCCCCGATTTATGGTTTTTTGATTGTCACTTCCCAGGTGATCCGGTAATGCCGGGATGCCTAGGCCTAGACGCGATGTGGCAGTTAGTTGGTTTCTTCTTAGGTTGGAGCGGCGGCCCTGGTAAAGGCCGAGCTTTAGGTGTAGGTGAAGTTAAATTTACCGGTCAAATCCTTCCAACCGCTAAGAAGGTAACGTATAAGATCACGATGAAGCGCGTGATAAAGCGTAAACTCTTCATGGGTATGGCAGATGGTTCAGTAGAAGTTGATGGCCGTGAGATTTACGTAGCGAAAGATTTGAAAGTTGGCTTGTTCCAAGATACCTCAAACTTCTAAACTGCCTTTATAGAGCTATAAGGTCAACTAACGTTGACCAACAAAAAAGCCCCTTTTCGGGGGCTTTCCTTTTTGCATAATCAGTTCATAAAAGAGAAGTGTTATTTAACACTTAAACCTAAGTGTCTGTCTTCTACTGCCTCGCGCCATCCACCTAACCACTGTGAACGTGCATCGTTTTGCTGAAATGGACAATTTTCCTTTGAACGACCGCTAATGCCAGCTTGATAGCCTTTCGAATGGGCGCGTGTCAGTTTATCTCTTTTTTGTCTTTTCATTGATTAGCCTCTTTTGTTTGTTGAAAGTACAACAAATCATTTTCTCGAGCGCTCTACATCATTTCGGTTGATAGTGCCGGAAAAGTGATTGCGTACAATACTGTGATAGTGCAATTCACTAAATGGTTCAAGAAAAATAAAAAATAAAAGGGCTTGACAAAATTTAAATAAATGAAGTTTCTATGAAATTTATGTTACATTTTTTATGCATAAATATGTCTTTTTTTACGTTTTTTAGGCATAAAAAAAGCCACGCATAGGTGGCTCTTTTAATGTTGATTACATATTGTCCAAATGGTCAGCTATTTCTTTAAACGTCTACGCATAAATACTGCAGCAAATAGACCAAACAATGCGAGTATACCTGTTGCAGCTCCTTTTCGCTCGTAAGGTTGTTCGTCTTCAGGGACTTCACATTCCTCGATAGAACCATTTGCTAATGGAGACAGCTTAACAGCAACGACTGTGTCAACTTCTTGTGTTTCACCGTCAGAGTTAATTACATCGACGCCAGTAACGTATTTATTTGTCGCCTTAATTCTCGCGTTCGCAATGATTTCATTGTCATCATTGATATCTACCGCTTCAATTAGCTCGTACGGGTTATCACAAGACACTAAATCATTTAAGTCAGTAAACTCTTCAGTGTCTATATTGTACATAAATGCTGCGCTTTCACGAAGAGTATCGCTTGTTGCATCTACGTCTGCTTTACCCACAACAATATTATTATTGTTGATAGCGTTTGCGGTTACACCGGCACTCACGAAGAAACCATCGGGGTAATGCTGCTCTTGGGTATCAAGGTTATACACAAATAAGCGAGAACGTGCGATATCGCTTTGTGAACGAAGCACTGCGCCCGTCACCCAATTTTCGTCATTAATTGCGATAGCTTGGCTAATGATATTTTCTTCGCGAGGAAGAAGCTCAATGGTTTCACCATCTCTGAACACTGTGGCAACACGTTCACTTTCGGTTCTACCTGAGGAATTTGGGCGTGTAATCGTAATGCGATCGCCCGTTAATCCTTCGCCTACTGCGATACCTTGATTGTTTATGTCATAGGCATAAGTGAAGTAGTGAAGTGCATCATCTTCATCAGGTTCAAACAATAGAGGGTAAGTGTCGGTGCTTATCACATCACCATTAACATCGATTTGCCATATTGTGGCATTCACTTCAGATAGGAGAACGAAACTAGGCAGGTAGGCAGAAGAGGAATTGATAAAATAGCTAGAGATGCGTGGAACAGCAAATTCACCGTTGTATATTGTATATAAACAGCGTCCTTCCGATCTGTCTCCACGGGTTTCATCATCTGCACATGTATCTACTGCATCACTTACATCGTCACGGAAACTAACCGTACTAAAGCCCGCTACTTGTAGATTCGCGTTAACTGCACGAGCTGACGAAAAGCCGCCCGCTGTCGTGTCAACTGCAGGTAGTACTTTAGTTTCGCCCGAAGCTTGGACAAAGGCTTGTTGTGCCGACTCCGGATACGTGTAGTTAATTGTGTCGCCATCTTCGTCTTCATATGGGTCGAGTACCACTAGCGCCGTTGAATCTCCAACGATGAAGTTGCCGTTCAGGCTATCTCGCCCTGTTGATTCAACAGACTGCGTGTAGTCATCGAACTTATCTGTTACCTGATCAAGACCTGGCACCAAAGCGATATCTTGCGTATCGGTGGCATAGGTTCTGTATGACGCCAGTTTCTGACCCGTTGTCGACGTCGAATTCGACAGAAGATAGTTTACGATCGTGGTGTAATCGACATCAGTAAAAACGCCCTGACGCGCATTGTCTTCGTTTTCTAGGCTTTCACCGAATTGATCGAAAAAAGTTGTATCTTCTTCAAGCTGTTCAGCGTCGATAGGTGGGTTGAATTCCAACTGTGCAACAGACAGCATTTTGCCTGAGTTATCGATCGAACGAGCAAAATTGTTTCTAGCGGTATCCTGTAAAGGAAGAGGCGTCACTGAATAGGTCGCGGCGAATGCCGAAACACTTCCTGTTGCCAACAGAACGGCGGCGGCAAGCTGAGTTCGTTTCATTTAAAATCCTATTTACTGCTGATTATCTTCCAGCATACTTTCTAGTTCATCCCAGCGCGCATATTTCTGGGAAAGTAATTCTTCTTTATCTGCCAATTCTGCTAATGCTTTGGCAGTAATGTCACTGTCTTGTTTGAAAAAGTCCGGGTCGTTCACTTTTTCTTGCATAGCCTCAAGTTCTTCCTCAAGATTTTCAAGTTCTTTAGGTAAGGACTCAAGTTCACGCTGGTCTTTGTATGATAGCTTTTTCGTCTTACGGGGAGAAGACTTAGCACTAGGACTGTCTGAAGCTGAATTAGTTTCATTCTTTACCTTGGCTTTTTCTTCCTTTTCGATTTGCTGACGTTTTTCCTGTTGCTCTTTATACCAGTTTTCTACGTCAGTGAAACCCCCAATAAATTCGCGAAGCATTCCATTACCCTCGAATACCACACTGCTGTTTGCTACGTTATCAACAAATTCCCTATCGTGACTAACTAAAAGCACGGTGCCGGTATATTCGTTTAGTAAGGTTTCGAGCATTTCCAAGGTTTCAACATCTAAGTCATTGGTAGGTTCATCCAGCACCAATACGTTGCTCGGTTTAAGCATCAGTTTTGCTAGCATCAAGCGGTTTTTTTCTCCACCTGATAGCGACTTAACTGGGGCATTAACGCGTTCAGGCGTAAATAAGTAATCTTGTAAATAGCTGATCACATGGCGCGGGTGGCCATTTACCATCAGGTCGCGTTTACCGTCGCCTACCGCGTCTATTACAGACTTTTCTAAATCTAGCCCGTGGCGGTGCTGGTCAAAGTAAGCAACTTCAAGGTTAGTGCCTCGTTTGCAGTTGCCGCTATCGGGCTGGAGTTCGCCGAGTAGAAGCTTGATAAGCGTACTTTTACCGCTACCATTTGGACCAATGAGAGCAAGCTTGTCTCCACGCAAAACATTCAGGTTTAACCCTTTAACAATAGGCTTGCCTTCAATGCTATAGCTTAAGTCTTTTACTTCAAACACCATCTTTCCAGAGCGCGCGCCCTGGTGTTGATTGACTACCGCATTGCCCTGAACCGCTCTTCTCGCTTTACGCTCCTCGCGTAGTTTTTTCAGCGCTCTTACTCGGCCTTCGTTGCGGGTACGGCGGGCTTTAATGCCCTGACGAATCCATACCTCTTCTTGCGCTAGTTTTTTATCAAACTCAGCGTTTTGTGAAGCTTCAACCTCTAAATCGTGCTGCTTCTTTTCTAAATAAGTTTCGTAGTTACCCGGATAGCTCGTAACCGAGCCGCGGTCTAGATCAATAATTCGCGTAGCCATGGCACGTATAAATGCACGGTCGTGGCTCACAAACACAATTGCGCCTTGGTAATTACTCAAGCTGGATTCAAGCCAGCGGATCATTTCAATATCAAGGTGGTTAGTTGGTTCGTCTAACAGGAGCAAATCCGGCTGTCGAACAAGCGCACGAGCTAGCGCTGCTTTTCTACGCCATCCCCCAGAAAGAGTAGATAGCGATATCTCAGGGTCTAGCTTTAGCATGGTTAGCGTCTGTTCAATTTGCTGTTCAAACTGCCACGCGTCTCTGGCTTCTAACTGTTCTTGTAGTCGCTGTAATTTATTTAAATTCGATTCGCTTGGATCTTCACCAACGATACGGGTTTGATGAAAGTAGGCTTTCAGTGTTTCACCTACGTCAGATAAGCCTTCGGCAACATAGTCAAAAAGCGTCACATCGGTAGTTTGGGGCGGGTCCTGCTCTAGGCGCGCAATGACCGTATTATTTTCAATTATACGCTGCCCATCGTCGGCAATAATATCGCCAGCGATAACTTTCATTAGCGTTGATTTACCACTACCGTTGCGACCTACTAAGCAGACGCGCTCTTTAGGCTGTACAACCAGTTCGACACCGTCTAACAGCGGCGGATTCCCATAAATAACAGTGATGTTTTTTAACTGCAAAATGCTCACTGAAGAAACTCCTCTAAATCGGCTGTATTAAAAGGCCAGCCGATTTCTTTTTCATTATCTGCCCGTTTCAAAACGGGGATCCTTGCACCGTACAAATGATAAAGCTCAGTGCTAGTGCGAATGTTAACCTTCTCTATATTAAGCGATGAAAACATAGACGTTTGTTGAAGCTCAACATCGGCTAAGTCGCACAGGCTACATTGGGGCCCGGTGTAAAAATAAATTTTCATGAGCCTAGCACCCAGCACTGATGGATGTTGCCTTTACGTGCAAAATCTTCTGGAATAGTGTCTTTGGTAATATTGTCTACTGACAAGCCCAGTTCACTCATGGCTGTCTCATCTAGCTTAAAGCCACGCTTGTTGTTAGAGAAGATGATGATCCCCTGCTCTTTTAAGCACGCTTTAGCATCGGTAAGCATTTTTACGTGGTCGCGCTGCACATCCCACGTATTTTGCATACGCTTTGAATTCGAAAATGACGGTGGGTCGATAAAAATTAAGTCGTATTTGCCTTTATGCGTGCCTAACCAAGTGGTGCAGTCAGCTTGAATAAAAGCATGAGGCGCAGTGAGTTTGTTCAGCGCTACGTTCTTCTTTGCCCACTCTAAATAAGTATTAGACATATCCACTGTCGTTACAGACTTTGCGCCACCTTTAGCGGCGAATACCGACACACTACCCGTATATGAAAACAAGTTAAGAACGTCTTTACCTTGGGACAACGCCTGCACTTTTTGGCGGGTATTACGGTGATCTAAGAAAAGGCCTGTGTCCAAGTAGTCAGTAAGGTTAACCAGGAAACGAGCGCCATTTTCAAACACTTCCATCATGTCGCCAGACTGATTAATTTTCTCGTACTGTTTTGTACCTTTTTGTTGGCTACGCACTTTAAGCGCTATCTGTTTTGGTGAAACACCTGTTACTGCTGGCAAATGAAGCAAGACTTCTTGCAGACGCTTGCGTGCTTTATCTTCAGAAACCGTTTTTGGCGGCGCGTATTCTTGAACGACCAGCCAGTCACCATATCTATCTACGGCAACGTTATAATCTGGCAGGTCAGCATCGTATATGCGGTAACAGTTAGTGTTAGCGTTCTTGATCCAGCCTTTCATGCGCTTGAGGTTTTTCTTCAAACGATTGGCAAACTCGTGGTTGCTAGCGTCCTCGCTAAACTGTACCGTGTTTTCTTCATCCAACACATAATTCGCTAAACGACATTCCAGCTTACCGTTATTCATGGCATAGTCTTTGGTGGCGCGAAGCTTTAAAACCCGAAGCAAATCACGATTGCTGCTAAGAAGCGACACATGCCATCCCTTCCAGGCTTCTTTAAAACGCTTACCCCAATCACTAAATAGCGGTATTAACGATGTTAGCTCGCCCAAACGTTCTCCGTAAGGAGGGTTTGAAACGACGTAGCCTGGTGTGGCAACGGGAGGAGAAGATTTTGTTGCGTCTTGCTGTGAGAACGAAATATCGTTAAATACGCCAGCAAAATCAGCGTTTGCTTTTGCAATTGCTACCATTTTACGGCTGAAATCACCCGCGTAAATACCACTGCAGCTAGGCTTTTGCGCGGAAATAGCATGTTCGACTAGCTCATCCCACACTTTCGCTTCATGGCCAAGCCATTTAGTGAAGCCCCAGTAAACTCGCTTAATACCTGGTGCAATGTTACGGGCAATGTAAGCCGCTTCTATGGCGATAGTGCCTGAACCGCACATAAGATCTACCAATGGCGCATCGGTATTCTCTGTCCATCCACTACGCATTAGCATTGCGCTTGCGATATGCTCTTTAAGCGGCGCGTCACCGGTTTCTTGTCGGTATGCGCGTTGGTGCAGACTTGCCCCCGCTAAATCTATGCCTAAAATTACATTATCGCGATGTAGTCTTGCATACACAGAAATATCAGGGCTCTTTCGTTCTACTGATGGGCGCGGTAAGCCTTGTTCTACAAATGAATCTACTATGGCGTCTTTAACACGAACCGCACCAAATTGAGTGTTTTTTATGGCAAAGTTTGTGCCGATAAACTGTACAGATAAGGTATGACGTGAATCCATCTGCATTTGCCAGTCAATACCCATAGCCGTGTTATACAGTGCATCTGCATCGCCTGCTTTGCCTGATGCCAACACCCAAACTACGCGGTTAGCTAAGCGTGACCATAAGCAAAGTTTATACGCATCCTCTTTTGAGCCTTCAAACTGAATAGTGCCAGGCCCTTGCTTAACTTGCGCATCAGGGCAAAGGCGTAGCACTTCTTGTTTTAATAGTTCGTCAAGACCGCGACTGGTCGTAACCAGAATAGTATTCATTCATGTACCTGTTTTTGATGTACGTGCCTAAGTAAAAGCACGTACACGAGAGATTGGTTTGGGTATATTATAACGCGTTTACGATGCGTTTAACGAGCGATGGGCCTTGATAAATAAAAGCCGAGTAGACCTGCACCAGTGATGCGCCAGCGTCCAAGCGTGCTTGTGCCGCTTCGGGTGAGTCAATACCACCAACGCCAATAATAGGAATAGCGCGGTCAAGTGCTTTGTTTAGCTTGCGTGTTACTTCTAAGCTCATATCTGTCATAACTGAGCCACTTAAACCGCCCATTTCCTCAGCGTGCTGTAATCCGGCAACGGCATCACGTGAAAGTGTCGTATTAGTAGCAATTACACCATCCATTTTGCTATTAATTAGCGAAGCAGCAATACTGTCAATTTCCACATCGCTCAAATCTGGCGCTATTTTAATGAACAGCGGCACATATTTACCGTGGGTTTGCGTTAGCGTTTCCTGTGCTGCTTTTAGGCCAACTAACAGCTTATCGAGCGCTTCACCGTATTGAAGGTTTCTTAGGCCAGGTGTGTTCGGTGACGAAATGTTAATAGTGACGTAGCTTGCGTAAGGATAGACTTTGTTTAAGCAAATCAGGTAATCGTCGAGCGCATTCGCTTCTTCGGTATCTTTATTTTTACCAATATTAATACCAATAGGCCCTTTAAACTGAGCCTTTTTCACTTGTTCGACAAGATGATCAACACCTTTATTATTAAATCCCATGCGATTAATAATGGCGTGCTTTTCCGGAATTCTGAATAAACGAGGTTTTGGGTTTCCTGGCTGCGGACGAGGCGTTACCGTGCCTATCTCAACAAAACCAAATCCCATGCTCGCAAATGCGTCAATACAATCGCCGTTCTTATCAAGCCCGGCGGCAAGTCCTACCGGATTATCGAAAGTCATGCCTGCAACGGTAACGGGCTTTTTTATCGTCGGTGTGCTGTACATCCATTTCAGCGGTGTATGTTGGGTCTTATTTAACCAGTTAATGGTGAAATCGTGACTTTTTTCAGGTTCACACTGAAGCAAGAATTTTTGCACTAGAGATTGCATGGTTATTTTTACCGCTCGCTAATTAAGGGCCTGTTGGTCATCAACGTATATTGCGCTTGTATAAGGTTTGCATTTACAAACGATGCTGCAAAAACGTACAGTAATGTTCAGTTGGCCAATAAAAAGCCCTGATAAACAGGGCTTAAATCATTAAGGTGCGTGTATTCTAATGGTTAGACTTCACGCTTAAAAGCATCAATTCACGTAAAGCGACAGAAAATTTCGCAAATTCGTGCGTTGTACTGGTCTTAAACTCAGACATCATGTGATACCAGCGCTTAAGTAGGACCTGATTGCTTTCAATCCACTCATCAAGAATTTGATCTGCACTACTTACGTCTGCGCGAGAAGCTAAAAGATTTGCTGCAATGGAACGCTGCTGCCAATCTAACTCTTCACGATACGAGGCGCGAGCTAACGCTTGCCAGTGGTTGCTTACCGCTTGGTTGTTTATCTGATCTAAGAACCAGTGAAGCTCTAAACGAGAACCTAGCTGATAGTAAAGCTTAGCGACTACATCGGTATCATGCTTATCTGCTTCAACGATTTGCGCAAGGTCAAAGCTAGAGAACATGTTAGAGAAGCTTGCAACCTGATAAGCGATGTCTTCTGGTACACCCTTATCAATGTATTTCTGCGTAGCGTTTTCAAGCTGAGTAAATTCGCTTTTAACCAAGTAGTTTTGCAGGTTCTTCGATAAAATATCGAAGGTACCACGGTAGCTCGCGATGGCTTCTTCAATGGATTGCGTCTTATTGCCGTGACGAATATACCAGCGCGAAGCGCGACGCATAATTCTACGTGCTTCATCTAACATTTTAAGCTGTAGCTGAGCTGGAATAACGTTATCCAGTTGTTCGATGCGCTCCCACAGCGTCTTCATGTTAAAGATACCGTGAACAATTGCGTATGCGTCAGCAATTTCGCTCACACTTGCGCCAGTTTCTTCCTGCATTCTAAACACGAAGTTAAGGCCCATGTCGTTAACCATGTTGTTGGTTAACTTAGTCGCAATAATTTCGCTTCTAAGCGGATGCTGTTGCATGTGTGTTGCGAATTTTTCGCGGAGCACTTTAGGGAAGGCTTCTACTAACAACTTACCGTGGTAAGGATTGTCAGTAATTTCCGGAATATTAAGCGCATCTTTAAGTACCATTTTGCCGTACGCAATCAATACACTTAACTCTGGGCGAGTTAAACCTTGATCCGTGGCTACGCGATCTGAAATCTCATCGTCACTTGGAATAAATTCCAATTCACGGTTTAGCTGACCTTCACGCTCAAGACCGTGGATAAAGCGAAGCTGTTCTTTAAGTTGCTTAACGCCAGCTAACTCAGTAATAGAGATAGACTGAGTTTGACGGTAGCAGTCTTTCAGTACAATTCGACTTACATCGTCGGTCATATCGTAGAGCAACTTATTACGCTGTTTAAGCGTAAGTTCACCGTCGTTAACTAGGCTGTTAAGCAAGATTTTGATGTTTACTTCGTTATCCGAGCAATCAACCCCACCTACGTTATCGATGAAGTCAGTGTTAACTCGGCCACCGTTAGACGCATACTCAATACGACCTAACTGCGTTAGACCTAAGTTACCGCCCTCGCCCACAATTTTAGCTTGTACGTCACGACCATTGACGCGTAAATCATCATTAGCACGGTCACCTACGTCTGAGTGTGATTCTTTCTTGCTCTTAATATACGTACCGATACCACCGTTCCACAATAGGTCAACTGGCATTTTCAATATATTGTGAATTAGCTCATTAGGCGTCATCGTTAGCTGACGCGTACCTAACCACTTTTTCATTTCAGGTGTAAGCTTGATAGATTTAGACGCGCGGCTAAATACGCCACCGCCTTTTGAAATCAGCTTACTATCATAGTCTTCCCAGCTTAGGCTTGGGTTTTCAAACAGGCGTTGACGCTCTTTATAACTTGCTGCTGCATCTGGGCTTGGATCGAAGAAAATATGTAAATGGTTAAACGCAGCGATTAGTCGCGTATGCTCTGATAGCAACATACCGTTACCGAATACGTCACCCGCCATGTCGCCCACACCAACAGCGGTAAAGTCAGTGGTCTGACAGTCGATACCAATTTCTCTGAAATGACGTTTAACCGACTCCCATCCGCCGCGTGCAGTAATACCCATTTTCTTATGGTCGTATCCAATACTACCGCCAGATGCAAATGCATCGCCCAGCCAAAACCCAAACTCTTCCGCAATACCGTTTGCGATATCAGAGAACGTGGCAGTGCCTTTATCTGCAGCAACAACCAAATAAGGGTCGTCATCATCAAGGCGAACAACATCCTTAGGAGGAACAATTTCACCATTTACAATGTTGTCAGTAATATCTAACAAGCTGGTGATGAAAGTGCGATAGCATGCTTGGCCTTCAGCCTGAATAGCTGCGCGACCTTCGCCTACAGGTAGGTTCTTACAAACGAAACCACCTTTTGCACCAACCGGCACGATCACCGTGTTTTTAACTTGTTGCGCTTTTACTAAGCCGAGTACTTCTGTTCTGAAGTCTTCTTGTCTATCAGACCAACGAAGACCGCCGCGGGCAACCTTGCCGCCACGCAGGTGCACACCTTCAACGCGAGGACTGTAAACAAAAATTTCAAACTTAGGCAGTGGTAATGGCATGTCAGGAATGAGTTCCGGCATCATCTTAAATGATACATATGATTTCTCATTGCCGGCATCGTCTGCCTGATAGAAGTTTGTGCGTAACGTTGCAGACATCATATCCAGATAACGACGAATAATTCGGTCATCATCCAAGTTGCTAACGTTATCTAACTGTTCCTTAATAGTCTCAAGAATACCTTCCTCTTTTTTCTCATTACGCTTTTTCTTAGGATTAAAACGCTGGTCGAAAAAGTCTACGAGTAAACGAGCAATGTCTGGATAGTTAGCTAGTGTGTTTGCGATGTAGTCACGGCTGAAAGAACTGCCGGTCTGGCGCATGTATTTAGCATAAGCACGGAGTACCGTAACTTTACGGCCAGTCATATTCGCGCCAAGGATAAGGCGGTTAAACGCGTCGTCTTCTAGTGTCTTGTACCACACTTTGGCAAAGGCATCTTGAAAGAGAACCTGGGCGTTTTCCATGTCAAAGTGCTGACCACTTTTATGTAACATGGTGAAGTCCATGACCCAGTTACGTTCACCTTCTGAACACGTAACTTTATAAGGGCTTTCATCGATTACGCGTAACCCGAAATTCTCAAGCATCGGTAACACGTCAGACAAATGGATAGGCTCGGCACGGTGGAAAAGCTTAAGCTTAACTACTTGGCTGTCAGCGTCTTCTTCTTGTGGACGATAGAACAACATATCCAGTGTGTGGCTGTCGTCTAACATCTCTAGTTTGCCAATATCTACAAGCGCTGCTGACGGTAGGTTATGCTCCATATAGCTGCGAGAGAAAGCATTGTTGTATTTGCGTTCCAACGCTTTACCCGAAGCCTCACCGTGTGCCGCTGAAATAGCTGACGCGAGTCTGTCATTCCAGGTTTTGGTCAACTCAATAATGTTTTGCTCTATTTCCTTCACATCGAATTCCGCGTTGTTGTCGTTGACTCTAGCAATGTAATGCGTACGGGCATATACAGACTCTGAGAAGAACGTAGTAAATTCCACTTCTTCAGTTGCGCCCAATGACGCTTTAAGTAGCGCTTGGGTTTCTTTGCGTAACTGGGTGTTATAGCGCTCTCTTGGCACAAACACCATGCACGAGAAAAAGCGGCCAAAAATGTCTTTTCGAATGAATAAACGTGAAATTCCACGCTCTTGCATTTGAAAAATACCCATCACAATTTGCGCTAGCTCTTCTGCTGGCGTTTGTAGCAACTCATCTCGTGGGTAGGTTTCTATAATATTTGCAAACGCTTTGTATGCGTGAGTCCCGGGCTCGAAACCAGATAGCTCACAAATACGTTTGATTTTTTCACGTAAAATCGGAAGCTGAGTTACGCTGTTGTTATAGAAAGAGGCAGAATACAAACCTAAAAAGCGGTGCTCACCAACAACTTGACCTTCTTTGTTAAATACCTTCACGCCTACATAGTCCATATATGCAGGACGGTGTACTCGCGCGCGTGAATTTGTTTTGGTCAGAATCAATGGGTTTTTGCTAAGCGCTTCCGCACGGGCCGACGCAGGCAAGCGAGACAACAAACGCTCACGGTCGTTTACTGAGTTTTTAAGCAAACCCAAACTGGTGTCGTTTTGAGGGATCCATCTATGGTCCCCTTCAATGGCTTTAACGTCATAATAACGGTAACCCATCATTGTGAAGTTGTGATCGCCTAACCATTCTAAGTAAGCTTTAGTTTGCTTTTTGGCTTCTGCAGATACAGGCCAGTTAAATTTACCATTGTTTTTAATTACGTCTTGCAAGGTATTTGTCATGCCTTGCCAGTCTTGAACTGCCAGAGAAACTTCATCAACGACAGAGTGCAGTTCTTGTGTTAGAGCATCAATGTCTTTTTTCGATGTTTGTCTATCGATTTCGATAAAGATGACCGTTTCTTTTTTCGCACCTTCAAGCGATTGACCTGGCTCAGCAAACGCTTCAACTTTGTTCGCTTTGTCGCGCTTAATGCCAATTGGGCTGTGAAGGAATAAATGTGCGGTGATGTTCAAACGATTTAGCAACATGCGCACCGAGTCAACCAAGAATGGCATATCCGACACAATAATCTCAACAATTGTGTGGCTAGAGTGCCAGCCGTGTTTGGCAATTTCCGGGTTAAATACGCGTATGTATGGCGACGTATGCTCAAACTTCGCCAAGCCATTCCATAAACTAAGTGTTGCACCATAAAGGTCGCTGTCGTTGCGATTTTCTAGGTCATCGCTTGAAATATTTTTATACAACAGACGTCCGAATTGCTGCACAAGAGACTTCTGCTTGGTATCTACTTTTTTGTCGATAAGTGCAAATACATTGTCTAGCAGTACTGAGTGTCGCTGTGAGGTGACTGTCATTTGTTAACCTTTTTTGAATGTCGTAATACCAATCCAGCTTGGTATAAGTGCCGAGTACCTAACTATTTTCTCTAATAAATGACGCTAATGAAAGCCCATTTTTAACCTTATATTAACAGCATAGATAAGTATGCAGAAAACACCCAAAAAAAAGGGCCTAAAGGCCCTTTTTAATGCTTAGCTATGCAAAAATATTTTATGCATCAGGGTCATTCTTGTTCCACCATAGGAATCTTGCTAGTGCAGGCAGTACAATTATTGCTCCAAGCATGTTCACGACGAACATAAATGTAAGCAAAATGCCCATATCCATTTGGAACTTAAGCGAAGAGAACACCCATGTGCTCACGCCTATTGCCAGCGTAATACCGGTAAATAGCACAGCACTTCCACGTTCTTTTAAGGCAGCGAAATATGCTTCTTGAACGGTAGCGCCTTTCTTCAGCATTAAGCTCTTGGTAGAGAGTATATAAATACCATAGTCCACACCTATACCCACGCCAAGTGCGATAACTGGTAATGTAGAAACGGTGAGGCCAATTTGAAGGTATGTCATTAAGGCTTGCGCCAGTACAGACACCACATACAGCGGAATAACAACAACTAACGTAGCACGCAGCGAGCGGAAGCTAACTAGACACAACGCAATAACGGCGCCAAATACATAAAGCATCATAGGGTCCTGCGCTGCACTAACTGCTTCATTAGTTGCGGCCATCACGCCAACAGGCCCAGAAGCAAGACTGAACTTCATATCATCGGTTTGATATTCATCGCGATACGCTTTTACCGCTTCAACGACACGAGAGATCGTTTCTGCTTTGTGGTCTTCCATAAACAGAATAATTGGCATGACCGAGCAGTCGCCGTTAAGTAAACCAGACGACGTTGGAACGCGAGAAATTGCCTGCACCAATGTTTGCTGGTTACGAGGGAGTACCTGCCACTTAACGTTGCCTTCGTTGTAACCTGCGTTAACAATTTTTGCTACAGATGCCAACGAAACCGCCGATTGAACGCCTTGAACATTTTCCATTTTCCACTGGAAATCGTCCATGGCCTTCATCACGCTGTGTGACGTACAAGCTTCTGGTGTGGTTTCAACTAAAATAGAAATGTAATCTACCGTTACTTCGTACTTATCGGTAATCAGGAAAGTGTCCTGATTGTAGCGTGACGTTTCATGAAGCGCAGGTGCACCCGCATGTAAGTCCCCAATCTTCATATTCTGAGCTTGGAAATGACCAAACACGAATAGGATAGCAGTAACGATAAGAATTATTGCCGCAGGCTTTTTACGTGAACAAGCTGCGATGACTTCCCAGAATTTCGAATTAGCGTTTTCTTTACCCGCGAATTTTTCGACATATTTCTGGTCAAGTTTTAAGAAGCTCATCAGCACAGGCAGCAGCAACAAGTTGGTAAGAATGATTACCGCTACACCCATACTTGCCGTAATCGCCAACTCGCGAATAATGCCGATATCGATTACCAATAACGTCATAAAGCCAACCGTATCAGATAACAATGCAATTCCGCCTGGAACCAGCAAATTTCTGAATGCCGCCATAGATGCCCGTTTAGCACCAATACCGGTTACGGCTTGTTTTTCTACCGCGTTAATCATTTGTACGCCGTGGCTCACACCAATGGCAAATACCAAAAATGGCACCAGTATTGACATAGGGTCCATACCAAAGCCAATTGAAGTAAGCAGTCCTAGCTGCCAGATAACGGCAATGATTGAGCATACTAATGGCAATAACGTAAGCATGATGCTGCGCGAGAAGAAATACACCATTACGGCAGTAATCGCGATAGCAATGGCGAAAAAAATCAACACGTCTTTTGCACCGTCGGCCACATCGCCAATCATTTTCGCAAAGCCAATTATATGAATAGATGTATTTTCGTTTTCATATTGACCGCGAAGCTGATCTTCAAGCTCTGCTGCTAATGCCAACGTATTGAGAGGCTCGCCAGTTTGCGGGTCAATATCGAGCAATTGCGCTGTTACCATTGCGCAGCTGTAATCACTGGATACTTGTCTTCCGACGATGTTTGCCTTTTCTACGTTAGCTGCCACCAACTCTAATGCTTCTGGGCTCGCAGAATTAAAGTCGGCAGGAATGACCGGTCCGCCTGCAAAGCCGCCTTCCACAATTTCAGTAAAGCGGGTTGAAGGAGAGAAAAGCGAAATAACTAACGAACGGTTCACCCCATTAATAAAGAAGAGTTGGTCGTGAACATTCTTTAATGTATCGAAGAAGTTTTGATTGTAGATGTTATCGTTTTTATCACACACAGAAACTAATATATTGTTAGCGCCACCAAAATCTTGGCGGTGCTCAATGTACGTTTTCATGTATTCGTGATTTAGCGGTATGTTCTTTTCAAAACCTGCGTCTAAGCGCATTTGTGAAGCTTGGTAACCAAGGAAAACTGTGGCTATAGCAAACAAGGCTACGACAATTTTACGGTTTCCGAATACTAATTTTTCAAGAAAATGGGTCATTGTTTTTATACTGCCCTATTTTAAATTCAACGTTTTAATGCCATTCGCAGTAACGGCAATATTCTTACCATTAAACTGTGTTGCATTAAGAAGCGCGGCTTTGTCTTTAATTTGTGAAACGACAATGCCTTCATCAGCTTCGCAATCTGAAAGGTTCGCATAGGGGTCTCGCATACTGGTGGGTAAAGGTCGCTGTGCGCTTACCATCATCCCGTTGTTACCCAAAGCATAAACCTTCGATTCAGAACCAATTAGAATTGAATTTAGTGTGCTGGTTGAGCAAGTTTGTACGTATTCCCACTCACCTTCGTTTCTGTTAACAAATATATTTCCGCGAAGGCCAACCGCTAGAACGGTATTTTCATCAAGCGGCTTAATATCGAAAAACGATCCTGTATAGTCGACGTAATACCGTTCCCACGATTCTCCCATATTGGTACTTTTGGCTAGCAGACCGGCTTCGCCTGCTAGGTAAAGCGTATCACCATCAAGGGTAATTCTGTTTAAGTGGGGTAAAATAGATTCAAGTTCTTGCTGATAGAAGTCTTCATCTTCTTTTCGAATATCTTCAAGGTATTCTTGATCCATTGGGTCAAGCAGACTGGCATGACGTTCTGCCGTCCATGTTTTTCCACCGTCTAAGGTTCGATAGAACAAGCCATAGGCACCTGTAGCAATCCCCTGCTTTTCATTGAAGAATAATACGTCTAGAAATGGGCGCTGAAGGTCTGGTTGGAAATTTTGTATCTCCCACGTCTCGCCTTTATCTGAAGAATGAAGAATGACAGCGTCGTGGCCCACTGCCCAAATATTATCACCTACAACAGTTGTCGCTGTAAGCGTTGATTGTGTTGGTACGGCTTTTTGATTAAATGCCTCACCATCCTCTGAAACTAACACGTGACCGCGTTCACCGACAATAACGACAAATGTATCAGCGTCTATGTCCAAAAGAACCGATTGCTCAACCAATGGTGCCATGAATGCTTCTTCGGCGATTGCAGTTGTAGAGTAATTAACTGCGAAAGTGGCGGCAATGCACGCTGCAATGGTTTTTTTCATAATTAACCATTCCCCCTATTTATAATTGTCTGCATACAAAAACGGCTGGCAATTGCCAACCGTTTGTTGTTTAAGGCGATTAGCGCATACCTTCTCGTCGTAACGCCTGAGGTGTGAATTCCACATCTCGTGGGCGTACGGTGAAGTCGTACATCTCTTCTTCGTTATCGAGGCCAATGGCCAGGTAACGACGTGAGTTCAAGTCATGGTACACATCCAGCGTAGACCACTGGGTAGGTACTTCATAATAGTTCACACCATACGCTACACCAACACGATAAAGTTCGCCACGATTATCATACATATCAGCAACTTGAATTTGCCAGCTATCTTCATCAATGAAGAATACACGCTTTTGATAAATATGACGGAAACCGTCTTTTAATGTGGCTTCCACTTCCCAAACGCGGTGTTTTTCCCAACGTGTTAGGTCTGGATTAACGTGATTTGGCTTTAATATGTCATCGTACTTCGCATTATCTGAATGAAGTGCATAGTTGTTGTATGCAACGAACATTTCTTTCTTACCCACTAACTTCCAGTTGTAACGGTTTGGTGAACCGTTAAACATATCAAAGTCATCGGTAGTACGAAGGCCATCAGCTGCGGTTCCAGGTGTATCATAAGCAATGTTTGGGGCTAGACGTACACGGCGCTGACCCGTGTTGTAGGTCCATGCTTTACGCGGCTCTTTTACTTGGTCAACTGTTTCATGTACAAGCAGTGCTGTACCCGCCAAACGAGCAGGCTTTGTTACTTTTTGTTTAAACATGAAAAGGACGTTTTCGTCAGTAAGCTTTTCTGGTGTAGCACCTTCTTCTGCGTACTTAATTAATAACTGCTCATCGAAACCGATTACGTTGTAATCACCGCCAGTTGTTACTGCTGCTTGACCACCATTACGCTGAACCGCTTCACCGCGATAGCGAAGTATATGGTTCCAAATTGCTTCAAGACCATTTTGTGGAATTGGGAACGGAATACCAAGAACAGCCCCTTTAATTCCGTTACCGCCGTCTAATAGCTCCGCGCTAGTTGCATTTACCTTAGTTGCATCGTAGATAGCCTGGGGATTAGACGCAGAACGACGCGTTGGGTAAACCGGCATACGGAAGGTTTCAGGGTAAGCTTCGAAAAGCTTTTTCTGACCTTCAGATAGAAAGTCCGCATATTCTTTGTAGTTTTGTGCCGTGATTTCAAATAGCACTTTATCTTCAGGGTACGGGTCTGGATGGTGATCACCCACTGTGTAGCCCGCTGGTGCTGAAGTAATACCGCCAGTCCACGCTGGGATACTGCCGTCTGCATTACCTGCTTTCATAGCGCCCAGTGGCGTCAATTCGTTACCTAGTTTATTGGCATCTGCGTCAGACACCTTTGCCATCGCGCTTGCACCTGACAGAGCAAGTGACAAAGCCGCAGCGATAATTCCTACTTTTCTAATCATAAATACCACTCTTAGATTGCATATTTGATGTTAAATGAAACGAAGTCTCTGTCTGATAGCGCATTAGTAGTACCAATACCGCCCCAGAAAGCGCTGTACGACGCTGTTGCTGACCACTTGCTTAGGTAGTCGAACGTCAATGAAATTGCAGCAGACTTAACATCTTCTGTGAAAAGGAATAGAGGGTCTGGTGTTGTACCCTCTACATCGTGAGAGAATGTTGCACGAGCACGTAAGTTAATTCCGGCCATGACGTCGTTGTAATCAGCGACAGCAAGTAAGCGGTAACCCCACGCATCGTCAGTAGCAAACGGGTTAGTCTCTGGTCCGTCTGATAGCGCTTGGTGTAAACCTTCACGACTATTGCCGTTGATAGGCTCTAGTGACGGCGTACGTGCTGTACCAGGCGCATTTAAGCGAATTACGTTCGGATCTGGCATATCTACAACGTTCACATAACCTACTTCGCCTAATAGTACGAAGTTGTCAGAGCCAAATTTAGGGCCAAACACGTGTGAGGCAGTAAACTGCATTTGCCATGTATCAGAGAATAGATAACCTTCCGCTGTTTCGCCTGGGCCTACTGCTCTTCCGATATTGTTTAGCTGTGAAATACCTTCTAAATCTGGACGTAGCCCAGCATTCGCTAGCTGCTCTGGCATACCCATGTAAAGCAATTCAACATCATCGATTTGAAGCGGCTCATCTACACGGTAAGCAAATTCACCCGCAAGAGCCGTAGTACCGATGTTAGTGTTAAAGCTCATACCATAAAGTTTGATATCTTCTGGGTAGAAGAACTCTGACTGTGTAAATGCACCCAGTTCAGTGATGTTGTCGCGAGTAACGGTATTAGAAGCTAGGAACGCGAGATCCGCGCCAATTCCTTCAGCAGTAAAATCGGATGTCTTACCTGAAATAAGCGGGCGTTGGCTGTGGTAATTGATGTGATAGAAACTAAACTCTGTTTCATTCAAATTCTCAGCAAACCACGTCAAGCGTAAACCGTATTGACCCTGATCGTCCGCGTCATTGTGCGCTTCGTCAGAAAAACCGCGGATAGCCACTTTGGTTGGATAAGCAAGGTAGGCTTGCGAAATGTCAGCTGGATTAGCGCCAGAGCGAAGTAAATCGCCATATCCGTTTAACGCAGTGAGAAGGTGATCTAAGTCGATGTCTGGGTTACCACTGAAACCAAGCTGGATATTTTGGCGTTGACCGCCCTCACCTGCAAAGTCGTTGCCCGCGAAGTAGCTGCCAGAAACTGGAAGCCAGCTGCGCTGCCATTCGTACTGGTAATAACCAGAAATACTCACTGTGTCAGTCAAACCTAAAGACGCGTACACCATCCCTACTGGAAGGAATACTTCTTTAAGTTCTGCACCTGGAGCACGAGCTCGTGTTACATCAACAGGGTTCGTTGTGTTAATACCGTGCTGGATGAATGTACTTTCACCCCAACTAATCACCTGACGGCCTACACGAAGCGTAAGTGGTTTGTCGCCAATCCACCAGTCGCCATAGAAGAATGCGTCGTAAAGACGTACATCGGTACACAGTAGGTCTTCTGCTTCAGGGTCTTGACACAAGTCGTATTGGTTACCCGTTATTGGGTTAGAGTATGGACGGTCGCCGTCCATTTGCTCAAAGTCGTAGAACCAGAAACCACGGGCGAAGAAACCATAGTCGCCAAAATTGATATCTAATTCATGAGTACCTGAAATTTGCGTTGCAAACGCGTCACCTGGATCGTGTGCAAGGTTACCAAGGTCACCATTGGTGGAATAACCGCCATCTGCTAAACCCCACACGTCGCCACTTGGGTATAAAGGGTTGAAAGCTGCGTGATAACCGCTCCAGTCGAATTGAGGATGGTTACTGTTACCTATAAGGTCGTAATCTCTTGCCTCTGTTCGAATACTTGTAGCTAATGTAAATGTTGAATCTAAAGAAATACTTACATCACCCACTTGCCAATTCGCAGCGTGTGCTGGTACTGCAGCAGCACCTAGCAGTGAGAGAACTCCCGCTGCTACCGGTGATATCTTAAAAGCGCTAGGCCCGTTTTTCATATTTTTATACTCCCAAGTCGATGTGACTTAATACGTGACATCATGACCAACCATAACGATTAACAAAATCATTACATCATTTTGCCATAACCGCAAGAACTAATCCTACCAGTTAACAAAATTTACAACATTAGTCGTATCAAATAGTTATTGCTTTATTGTGAGTATAAAAGGCATTTATAAACTTGCAGGAAAAATGTACAGAAATATTGCGAAACTGTTGCGTTAAGTATTTTGGAACGCTCAATGACAAAAGAAAACGCATAAGTGTTACGTATGGGAGTGGTGAAAACTCGTATACAAGAGAGTAATTCGTCGCGTACAAAAAAGGCTCTATGCGAGCCTTTCAAAGGATTTTATTTTTTTGTTGGCATCAATAATCATCCTAAAACGACCTTTAATACCATCAGACGTAACAAATTGCCTGAGCCGGTTGGTCGGTACTTGGACGCTTAGGCCTGATTCACTGACCATGACCACATCTGGCATAGTTGGAATATAAAGCACCTCACATTGTTTGTAAGGTGCATTTATTGAAAAGTAAAAAACTGAGTCAGTTTGGCTAATGCTTGTCATAAGCAAGGCTTTTACTTACTTTCTCAAACAAATCTTTACTTAAACCTTTGTGATTAAGCAAACGGCCAAGCTGTTGCTTCATATGAACCTGATGCTCGCTTGCAAAGCCCTGCCATTGCGTCAGTGGCGTTACAATACGGGCGGCAACCTGTGGGTTGACCGCATCAAGCTTAAGTAAGTAGTCGGTTACAAATTTATATCCACTGCCATCGAGTGCATGAAACCTTTCGCTGTTATAGAAAGCGAAGCTACCAATAACAGAACGAACACGGTTCGGGTTACTCATTGCGAACTGAGGGTGCTCACATAACATTGTGATAGTCGCAAAGATATCGTCTCGATTTTGTGTAGCGTGGAGTGCGAACCATTTGTCCAAAACAAGCGGGTCATGATTCCACGATTCCTCAAACTGAGCCATCAAACTGTCGAAAGTGGTGGCGCTACAGTGTTGTGCGCTTCTCAACGCTCCTAGCGTATCTGTCATATTATCAGCGGCTTCAAACTGAGAAACCACAATATGCTCGTGTTGGGGTAACCGCGCTAAGTGTGCAAGCACGACATTTTTGCAGCGACGTTGATTCACCGCTTCTTGCGTGTAGCAATACGCGCTTTTCTCGATATTTTCGAAGACTTGTTTTAGCTCTTTTTCGAGTGCGCGAGCAAACTGGTCGCAGAACGCTTTTCTCGCTTTCGAAAGAGCGGAAACGTTTATGTTACTTCGGCTTTGGCACAGTGTCTCAAACGAAGGTATGACTAAACATTCACTCAGCAATTCAAGGTTGTTCTGCTCTTGGGCAATCGCTTGCTTGATACCGTTCCAGATTTCATTACTGATACCAGACCCCGGCGATTCCTCTAATTGCTTCACACAGCGGTCATACAATGTTTGCATTGCATCCCAACGATTAAATGGATCCTTCGCATGCTTAAATATAGTAAGTAAAGACTCTGTCCCCAATGGGTCTTCTACTTTCGCTGGCGCTGAGAAGTTACCCAATACTACAGGTGTTAAATTAGTAGTTTGGGCTTCTACAGTAAAACGCATAGCATCATCTTTTAAAATGACCATGCCGTTTTGAATTAACGACTCGTTGTCTGTATAGCTTTTCCCCTCATCATCAATAATCTCGATATTTACAGGAATATATAGAGGAAGCTTTTCTTTCTGATCGGAGGTTGCAGGTGTGTGCTGTGACAATGTAAAGCTATGCTTAACAATGCCATCATCATCGACCTCAGTGCTGTGTGCGACAGAAATCACTGGCGTACCAGATTGACTATACCAGCGGGTAAACTGGGTTAAATCTAAATCAGTAGCAGACTGCATTGCTGAAATGAAGTCATCACAGGTGACAGCCTGACCGTCGTGTCTTCTAAAGTACTCGTCCATACCACGTCTAAAGCCATCTGGCCCCAATAATGTGTGAAACATGCGAATAACTTCAGCGCCTTTGTCATAAACCGTCACCGTGTAGAAGTTGTTCATTTCAATGACTTCTTCTGGACGAATTGGATGACTCATTGCACTCGCATCTTCTGCAAACTGGTGTTCTCGCATAACACGAACGTGCTTTATACGATTACTTAACGCCGAAGTCATATCAGCGCTGAACTGTTGGTCTCTAAATACAGTAAGCCCCTCTTTCAGGCTAAGCTGGAACCAATCGCGACAAGTAACACGGTTGCCGGTCCAATTGTGGAAGTACTCGTGCGCGATAACCGACTCAACATTGAAAAAGTCATCATCGGTGGCACTTTTTTGATCGGCTAAAACAAACTTACTGTTAAATACATTTAAGCCCTTGTTTTCCATCGCTCCCATATTGAAGAAATCGACGGCAACAATCATGTAGATATCTAAGTCGTACTCTAACCCGAACACATCTTCGTCCCACTTCATCGCCCGTTTGAGAGATTCTAATGCGAAAATGCCTTGAGACTTTTTGCCTTTATCAACATAAAGTTCTAGCGCAACCTCTTTACCGCTAGTGGTGGTGTAGCTATCGGTAAGTAAATCGAAGTCACCGGCAACTAGAGCAAAAAGGTAGCAAGGTTTTGGATGTGGATCGTGCCATTTAACAAAATGCGTATTTTCGTCAACCTCGCCCTTGTCCACTGGGTTGCCATTGGCCAAAAGCATCGGTACTGATTTGTCGGCAACTACCGTCACTGTATAGACCGACAAAACATCCGGGCGGTCCATGAAGTACGTAATGCGACGAAACCCTTCCGCTTCACACTGCGTACAATAGGCGCCACCTGATAAATACAAGCCTTCCAGCGCTTTGTTGTGCTCCGGGGCAATGGTATTGGTAATTTCTAAGACGAACTCATCAAGTTCAGTAACCACGCTTAAAGCGCTATCTGTTACCGTGTATTCATTATCAGATAGGTGCGTACCGTTAATAGAAATAGAATCTAGCGATAAATTATCGCCATCAAGTACTAATGGACTATCGTGCGCGCCATTGCGAGTGACGGACAACGTGCTGATAACTTTGGTTTGCGTTGGGTGTAGCGTTATATGTAGGTCAACTGTCGCTATTGAAAAAGCGGGCGGCTGGTAATCCGCCCGGCGTTTAGCTTGAACTGACATAGATCCTCCTGGAAGAAAGCCTACGTGGGTTTAATTGGAACTCTGTGTTAAACCGTATCTTTGCTGTTTACTTCAACATACGGTGGCGTAATACGTAAAATCTTAATACCTAAATACGCATAAATAACAGCAAGGATCGGGTTGATTACGTTGAAGAATGCATAGAATACGTAATCAAATGGATTGACTAATAAAACACTGTGCATGTAAGCACCACAGGTGTTCCAAGGAATAAGTGGAGACGTAAGTGTGCCGCCGTCTTCAAGGCTGCGAGAAAGATTCAATTGGTCTAAACCACGTTTTTTGAATTCTTCTTTGTACATACGGCCTGGCATCACGATTGAAATATACTGATCTGCAGTAACCAGGTTGGTACCAAAACAAGTAAGAATTGTACGGCTCACCATATCCCCTGCGGATTTTGCACCAATTAATATGGCAGAAACTGCACGCTTTAATAGGCCAACACGCTCTAATACGGCACCAAACGACATTGCACAGATGATCAACCAAATAGTATTTAACATAGAAGACATGCCACCACGAGAAAGCAAGCTGTTTAAGTTCTCGTCAGGTGTTGAGAAGCTTACGCCATCGAATAGCGCAGTCCAAACTACCTTCAACGCACCTACATTCACCGAGTCGTCACCATTTGCCATAGAAGTAACCACATCCCACTGGAATACAACTGCCCAGACTCCACCTAACAAAGCGCCGATAAAAACAGCTGGAAACGCAGGCATCTTTTTAATCGCTAAGGTGAGCAAAACGACAAGGGGAATTAACAAATGCCAACCTAAGTCAAAAGACTCGTTTAACAAAAGTTGCATCTGCTCAATGCGTTCTGCTTTGGCCTCACCCACTTCACTAAAGCCCAGTACCGTAAATAGAATAAGCGCAATAACAAAGCTCGGAATCGTCGTCCAAAGCATGTAACGGATGTGCTCAAATAAATCCGTGCCCGCAACGGCAGGCGCTAAGTTTGTTGTTTCAGATAAGGGCGAAATTTTATCGCCAAAGTACGAACCTGATACTACTGCGCCGGCGGTTATGGCTGCCGACATTTCCATGCCTGCAGAAACGCCCATTAGCGCAACACCCACAGTCGCCGCGGTAGTCCAAGAACTACCTATACTCATTGCAACAACCGCACAAATCAGACAAGCGGCAGCATAGAAAAACGAGGGGTTAAGCAACTCTAAACCGAAATAGATAAGCGTAGGCACGGTTCCGGCTAGCATCCATGTGCCAATAAGAGAACCTACCGCTAACAGAATTAAGCAGGCACCTAAAGACATTGAGATACCGTCTACAATGCCCTTTTCGATAGTTTTCCAGCTGTAGCCATTTTTCATTCCAATGATAGCAGCTAAGCCCATCGCTAGAAGAAGTGCAATTTGGTTTGGACCGTAAGAAGAGTTATCGGCAAACAAATAAACTGCGCTTCCCATCATTATGACTAACGCAAGAATAGGAAGCATTGCATCGAGAAGTGACGGCGTTTTTATTTCTTTATTCGTCATTGTCGTTTTTTAAAACCTTATTATTGTATTTGTAACGCGTTAAGCGTGCTGTCCGCTTTTTACCAGAATGCTTTAGAAGACTGAGCGGTAGAACATAAGCGCAATGATAACGGGACACACAAAGCGTACGTACCAAGGCCAAATCTTCCAGAAAATGCTGTGTTCAGCAAACTGATCACCTTGTTTAAGTTCATCGAGTATTGCATCTCTGCGCCACACCCAACCTGCGAAAATACACAAGGCGAGTCCTAGTAACGGTTGGCTATACTCGGTAGTTAATGCGATAACAAAGCCGAACAAGGTTTCAAAATTTAAGATGATGATGCAGCTTAATACAAAGATGACCGATGCCATTAATAACACGGCCTTTTTACGTTGAAGACCTTTACTTTCTACCATAAACGCAACGGGAACTTCCAACATTGAAATTGAAGACGTGACGGCAGCAATCGCCATTAGCGCGAAAAAGGTAAAAGCAACGAAAAGACCTACGCTACCAATGGTATCAAACAGTGCTGGTAGTACTTTGAAAATCAGCGTATCACCTTGGATTAACGCGCCTTCAGGTGTGAAGATTTCAACGCCGTTGTTTAATGCAACGTACATGGCCGGGATAATAAGCATACCCGCAATAACCGCAACACCGATATCGACAAGCGCTACCGACGCACCAATGCTTGGTAGATTTTCATTTTTACTTAAGTATGAACCATAAACCAGCATGGTACCCACACCTAAAGACATTGAGAAAAAGGCTTGTCCCATGGCGTTAATTAATAAGTCTGGGTCTAGAACGCGAGAGAAGTCAGGTACTAAATATGCTGACCAACCTTCTACGGCACCAGGCTGTAGGCTCACATAAACAATCAGTGCAAGAATGAGAATAACCAATGTAGGCATCAAACGCACCGACCACTTCTCAATGCCTGACTTTACACCACCGACAACGATAAATGCAGTTAAGCCCATGAATAAGAAGCAGAAAATAATGTTACGCGTAACTGATGAAGTGAGTAGCCAGTCGCTAGCACTCGTAAATCCCACCATGCTAACGGCTGCATCGGCGAAATAAACCAGCATCCATCCGCCTACAATAGCGTAGAATGCAAGGATAAGTGACACGGTAACACAGCCCCAAATGCCCGTTAGCCTTCCGACGAAATTGCCTGATATTTTACCTAAAGCGTCAACCATATTCGAACGTGAACTACGACCGATTATAAGTTCTGCCATAAGTACGGGATAAGCGAGTACAAAAGCCAGCAGTAAGTATACGAGAACAAATGCTGCGCCGCCGTTACTTGCTACCTTTGTAGGAAAGCCCCAAATATTACCTAGTCCTACTGCCGAGCCTGCCGCTGCTAGCACGAACCCTATTCGAGAGGAAAATTCGCCTCTGATAGCCATGTTATTTCCCTTTATTATTGTTTTAATAATTTATAGACACAAAAAAAGGGCTGGCCCTAGACCAGCCCTTTTTTCTAATCACTTAATTTCTTGTGATAGCGTAACGGCCTGTTTCGATCATATCGAAAGTAATATTGGCTGCCTCGTCCAAGAATGGATCTAATTCTTCCATATCTTCAGGTAGGTCGTCCAATGTTGTGACAGTTTCCATTCCCAATCGCTGTAAACGTTCGTTAGCACGAGCAAGCGACTTCTCTTCCGCCTCTTTCTTCTCGCCTTCACGTACAGATTTAACTAATGAGATGAAGTTCTTGTCTTTATTTTCCTTATATTCCTTTATGTCGTCTTGGATATAAGAAAACTCAGGGTTTTGTAAAATACGTTTGTTGTGCTTCGCTGTTAAAACATCAAGCGCAGCAGTACCGTCTGCAAACGTCGTATAGTTAGCGCGATTGATACTGTCCCATGGCAACGCATTTTCCGCTTGGCTTTCTCCCCATTCAGCTGGTTCAACTGCCGATGGATAAAGAATATCAGGAATAACGCCTTTATGCTGTGTGCTGCCGCCGTCAATGCGATAGAACTTGGCGATAGTAAACTGAACACTACCTAATGGGTTGTCGTAAAGGTCATAAATTTTACCTAAACCGCGATGCTGCTGCACTGTCCCTTTCCCGAAGGTTTGTTCACCTACGATGAGAGCACGGTTGTAGTCTTGCATCGCTGCCGCAAAAATCTCTGAAGCAGACGCGCTATACCTGTCAACTAATACGGTTAATGGGCCATCATAAGCCACTTCGCCATCTGTATCACGGTTAACGCTAACTTTGCTTTGACCGTATCGAATTTGAACCACCGGGCCTTTTTCGATAAATAGGCCAGTAAGTAACGTTGCTTCGGTTAGAGAACCACCGCCATTACCGCGCAAGTCTACGATAACGCCTTTAACGTTTTGCGCTTTCAAGCTTTCTATTTCTTTAGCAACATCCATACTAAGGTTGTTGTAAAAACTAGGAATGGTGATTACACCTAGAGGTTCACCCGCGTGAGGACCAGTCTCTGGCACATATACTTCCGATTTGGCTGCGCGATCTTCTAACTTAATTTTATCGCGAGTAAGGCTAACTACCGACGTGGTTTTCGCTTCCGTGGCTCCTTTTTCAACCTGTAGACGAACAGTACTTCCTTTCGGGCCTTTAATTAACTCAACCACTTCGTCCAATCGCCAACCAATCACATCAACAAACTCTTCGTCGTCTTGTGCTACGCCAACAATTTTATCTTCTGGTTTTATTGCGCCAGACTCATCTGCAGGTCCGCCAGGTACAACGCTTTTGATTACCGTGTAATCATCTTCGCTTTGTAATACTGCACCAATACCTTCAAACGACAAGTTCATGTCCATTTGAAAACGTTCAGCGTTACGCGGAGATAAGTAACTGGTGTGAGCTTCAATTGTACGTGCGAATGCATTCATTGCAGTTTGAAAAACGTCTTCGCTCTTTGCTTGCTTAGTGCGCTTAATCGCTCGCGTATAGCGTTTGGTAAGAAGTTCTTTCGCCTCTTCCCATGTTTTGTCTGCAAGTATTAGATTTAACGCGTCGTATTTAACGCGTTGACGCCAAATTTCATCCAGCTCAGCTTTATTAGCTGGCCACTCAGCATCTTCTCTGTCGTAAAAGAACTTATCGCCTTCTTTTTCAAAGTCGAACGGGCCTTTCTCTAACAGTGCAAGTGCAAATTCATAACGCTCAATGCGTCGTTTTGCGCTTACGTTATACATATCATAGGCAACAGAGAGGTTGCCTTTACTCAGCGCATCATCAAACAATGTGCGGTATTTCTCAAAACCCACAACATCAGACAGCAATAACACTTGTTTATTGTGATCTAATGAATCGATGAAGCGCTGGTAAACTCTAGCTGAGAGTGCATCATCCAACGAAATTTCCTTGTAGTGCGCCCTGGTAAAGAGTGCGCTTACTCGCTTAGCTGCAACACTGTGTTGAGATTCCTGTTGTAAAATGGGAAGCTCGTCTACCTCTGGTGTTGACGTAACTGCGCCTGCTCCTACCCCAACGGTAAGAAAAGCACTGGCGATGGAAATTCGAAGGATGTCTCTCATATTTTACGACCTCTTGGAGCGTGCCAAACGTAAAGCGTCTGCGTTTACTTTAACTACCATGCCTGAGTCTAATTGAACGTGAATGCCATCTTTAGCTACTTCGGTAATTACTGCAGGCATAGGTGCTTTACCTAATTTAACGGTAACTTGCGTACCTTGCTGTAAATCGCTATCTGTCAATTTCGCAGGTGGTGTATTGTTTGGTCTGTTATTTTTCGGTTTAGTTCCGCGCTTAGTATCAGCATGGTCCGAATTTGCAGATTTTTCACCTTTTGGACGATTAAATTGACGTTTATCTTTTCGCTTAGGCTGCTGAGCTAGCTTAGCTTTGCGCTTTTCAGCTGCTTTTGCTTTGCTTTCTTCTAACTGCTGCTGCGCATGATCAGCGTGTTCTTTTTCAATTGCATCGCCTTCAACGCCGTCTAAATCTACACGGCTTACACCTTCTTTGATGCTATGAAGATAGCGCCAGCTGTTGGTGTAATGTCGTAGTGTAGAACGAAGTAAGGTTTTGCTAACGCGTTCCTCTTCTTCTAAACGTGTGGCAAGATCTTGAAAAATACCGATCTTAAGTGGGCGGGCCTCGCCTTCAATGCTAAAACATTTCGGAAAGGTCTCTGCAAGGAAAGCTATCACTTCCTTACTGTTGGTAAACTTCTCTGGTGATTCCATTAACTTTCTAAATTATTCAGGAGATTTCATCGTTACTTGCATCATCCCAAGTTGCCAGCGTGTGGTCAACCCAATCAAGCAATTCGTCGTCATCTATTTCTAATAAATGCTTATCTTGTTGCCAAGATTCCCATGCGTAGTGCAAAATTTGCTCTAAACGCTGTGTTTCAATATCTTCTTCTGCATTGTCGTACACCGCATGTAAGATGAAATTTAAACGTTCAGATGCCTCATCTGGGTCATCATGAAAGTCTTCCATGTCCTCATACGTGGATAAAACAACGTGAATATCAACACTGGATTTCATAATTATTTCTGCGAATCCATAAGAATTTGAGCAATTTCAACGAGCCCTTTTTCGTCTTCTTCGGTAAAGCGTTCAAAAACAGGGCTGTCGATATCAAGTACGCCAACCAGCACATCGTTTAGCACTAATGGAACAACAATCTCAGAGTTTGACGCAGCATCACAGGCAATGTGTCCTTCGAACTGATGAACGTCTGCTATACGCTGAACAGTTCTGGTACTTGCACTCGTTCCGCAAACGCCTTTTCCAAGTGGAATGCGAATACATGCTGGTTGCCCCTGAAATGGACCGAGTACCAACTGCTCTTCTTTATAAAGGTAAAAACCTGCCCAATTCACCTCTTCGAGGCTATTGAAAAGCAGCGCACTTATATTTGCCATGTTAGCGATAAGATCGTGCTCGCCAGAAACCAAGCTCTTTGCTTGGTTTATTAACTGACCGTACTGTTGTTCTTTCAAACGAATTTCCTGCTATTGAACAATGTTAAAAGACACATTAACACGCGCTTCTATACGCTCTTGGCCAGGTAAAGACATAGACATGTCTTTGGCAAAAGCTTCTGCGCGCATTACTGGAATCGGCATATTGCCACCAGATTCTGAGATTGCAACAACTTCACCTACTTCAATCTCTAATTCTTTTGCTAATAACTGTGCACGTTGCTTTGCGTCTTTTACCGCAGAGATAAGTGCTTTTTGATAGGCATCGCCTTCACCAACTGAAATAAAGTTGAATTGTTGTATGCGATCAACACCTCGTTTAAGCACGCCATCTAAAACTTTGTCATAAGTTTCAAGGTCAGTAGACGTGACGGTGATATCTCGTGACAACGTGAAACCTTCTTGCTGACGGCCTTGAGGCGTATTGATATAGCGAGGTTGTAAGCGTACTTGCATACTCTGAATGTGCTTTTCATCTATACCTTGATTAAGCAAGAACTTAACAATAGAGCGGAGGTCCGAATCAAGCTGAGTGTTCAGTTTACCTACTGTATTACCTTCTTCTTCAACAACGAGTGTGACTGAATAAGCGTTTGGTGTCACTTCTACCGCTCCTACGCCTTGCACATTTATAACCGCTTCTTGTGCGGCCTGTGCAGAAACTATAGGTGCAGATAAGGCAATAAATGATGATGCTAACAATGCTTTTTTAACTACACTTTTAGCTGTCGAATAAGTATTAGTACGCGTGATCATTTTCATAGAGATTCCTTTTTTATGGTGCCTTTTAATTACGTTACCTAAAGGATAAATGTTTAAAACTGAATAGTTTATGAATATACGCAATAAACGAAATCTTAGCACTGAACTGAGACGAGAAGAGATATAACTTCGCCGAGATGTGCTTTTTATGAGGCAAGGCCCAAAAATGGATAAGTAATACCAGTCAACTTGATGTAGTGCCACTATACCTGCGGTAACACTGCGTGATTACGAAGATTTTAAATCTCACTGAGTGGGTAATGATCTATGCGGACTGATATCAAAGCGCAATGTTAAATGGGTTTTATATGCTAAATGGTTAAAAGCCAACCGTTCAGCAAAGCATCTCGCTGAACGTGTTGACCGAAAAGATTAAAAGGCGTTAGGCGTTTTACTTAAGCACAGTGCGCAACGCAGCAAGGCAGTGATCGATATTACGGGGCTTACATGCGTATCCCATAAGACCAATTCGCCATACTTTACCGGCATGATCGCCTAAACCGGCGCCGATTTCTAAATTAAAATCTTCAAGCAATTGCTTGCGAACGGCAGCATCGTCTACGCCGTCTGGAATTTTAACTACATTTAATTGAGGCAAACGATAAGCACTGTCTACCGTTAGTTCTAACCCAAGTTCACTTAGACCCTGCGCAAGTTTTTCATGACCCAATGCATGACGCTGCCACGCATTTTCCAAGCCTTCTTCTTTTAAAATCAGAAGTGCTTCGTACATAGCGTACATACTGTTGACAGGTGCGGTATGGTGGTAGGCACGCTTGGCGCCCTGCCCCCAATAACCAACAATCAAGTTCATGTCTAGAAACCAGCTTTGCACTTTCGTTTTTCGGTTTTGAATAACGTTAACTGCTCTTTCACTAAATGAAACAGGAGAGATACCCGGCACGCAACTCAAACACTTCTGTGAACCTGAATAAATAGCGTCAATCCTCCAACCGTCAACATCTAACTCGATACCTCCAAGAGAGGTAACTGCATCAACAATGCTAAGACAATCATACTTTTTAGCCAGCTCACAAAGCGCTTTGGCTTCATTGCGTACGCCCGTAGATGTTTCTGCGTGAACAAAGGCAAGGATCTTAATATCCGGATTGGCTTTAAGGGTGTCCTCTACCACATTAAGGTCAGTTTGCTCGCCCCATGTATTGTTGACGGTAATAGCCTCACCACCGCAACGCTCTACGTTTTCGACCATTCGATTGCCAAATACGCCGTTAATACACACGAGTACCTTATCGCCTGGTTCTACAAGATTAACAAAACATGCCTCCATTCCTGCTGAGCCCGGAGCAGAAATAGGCATAGTAAGTGCATTCTGAGTTTTAAACGCATACTGTAAAAGCTGCTTGGTTTGGTCCATTAACTCAATGAATAATGGATCGAGATGGCCCAGGGTGGGTCTCGCCATGGCGTTTAAAATTCTGGGGTTAACATCGGATGGTCCTGGACCCATCAAAGTCCGTTCAGGGGGAATAAAAGTAGAAAATGATTGCATAATCCATCCTCGTATTAATGTAAGAGCCTGTTTTTAGAGTCAGTATCACGCATATTTAGCATGAACGTTGACGTCATACTACAAGGATAATGGCATGGTACAACCGTCTGTTTTCAACATAACTTACATGAATGAAAGTATGTCTATATATTTAACAAGGGTATACATTAACAACGATTCATCACGTGGATAAAATGTGTGCAACATGTGGATATAAACTGTACATCTTTCTCTCAAAAAACATCACATCCGACCAGTTTTTAGTCCATTGATTACTAACGTATAAGTTCTACAATTTAATTGACGTTGAGAGTGTAAGATAAAATTCACACAAAAATTGTTTATAATTTAAACAAATGTATTCTATACTCATTGTCCGTTTAAAAGATTTTATTTAAACTCTCCTGTGTAAAAGTTAGCGCACGGCTCAGCAATGAGCCATTCCC
This sequence comes from Alteromonas sp. W12, assembly GCF_001924945.1. Lineage (NCBI taxonomy): Bacteria > Pseudomonadati > Pseudomonadota > Gammaproteobacteria > Alteromonadales > Alteromonadaceae > Alteromonas > Alteromonas sp. W12. The sequence goes on along the minus strand of NZ_LQXH01000001.1, from coordinate 1,717,430 downwards.
CTAGGCCCGGAACGTTTGTTCTGGGCATTTTTTATGGGGATTCAAAATATCGCGAACAGCCTAGTCTTAAATTTCAGCTATCAACTGGCTGTAATGATGACTTATATGTTTTGGCGTTATCTACGTAATGTTCAGCGGACGCTTTTAGTTTGGGTTCGATCTTCTCATCAAATGTTCTAATGACTTTACCAGGCGCTCCAACTACTAAACTGTAATCTGGAATTTCCATGTTTTCCGTTATTAAAGCGTTAGCGCCAATGATGCAGTACTTTCCAATTTTTGCACCGTTTAATACGACGGCGTTAATTCCTATCAAGGAATAGTCACCAATCTCGCAGCCGTGAAGCATGACTTTATGTCCTACTGTTACCCCTTCACCTAGCACTAAAGGAATACCAGCATCGGTGTGTAATACGCTGCCATCTTGGATATTCGTATTTTCACCAACGGTTATCTTGTCCATATCGCCGCGTATAACCGCATTGAACCAAACGCTTGAACCCACTTTGAGTTCAACATTACCAATAACATGTGCGCCTGGCGCTATAAACGTACTTTCATCAACCAGCGGTGATGTAGAACCTAATTTGTAGCGCATTACCCTCTCCCTATTCGTCTACTTTTCTCATTAATCCTTCTTGCATGGTTGACGCAACAAGTTCACCATTTTGGTTAAATATTTGTCCGCGTACCAAACCTCTAGAGCCTCCGCTAAAAGGACTCTCCATTGCGTACAATAACCATTCGTTCATATTGATTGGGCGGTGGAACCACATAGCATGGTCTATTGTTGCGATTCGAAGTGATTTATCGGTTACCGCAACACCGTGTGGTTGAAGCGACGTACTGAGAAAATGATAATCTGATGCGTAAGCAAGCGCAGCTTGATGAACAGTCAGTGATGCATTCATTGTGTCTCTTGCTTTTAACCAGATATAACGCGTCGGTTCGCGTTTCGCTGACTGGTAAGAGTTAGCTGCATCTACCGTGCGGATATCTACAGGTTTATGATAGCTCAACGCTTCTTGCATAGGCCGTGCAATCTTATTGAAGTTAGCTTCATAGAATTCAATGTCAGACTGCACATCTTCCGGCGCAGGCACATCTGGCATTGTTGGGTTTTGATGCTCCATGCCATCTTGAGGAACCTGAAAAGACGCTGTCATGTAGAAGATATTTCTACCATCCTGAATGGCTTTAACCCGTCTAGCAGAGAAACTTCTGCCGTCTCGCACTACTTCAACATCGTAAACTACAGGCTTTTTAGCATCGCCTGGTAATAAAAAATAAGTGTGGAATGAGTGTGCGACTCTACCAGCCTCCACCGTTTCGTATGCAGCTGCTAACGCTTGCCCCAAAACTTGTCCACCAAACAAGGCGCGGAAGCCTAAATCCCAGCTTTGACCTCGATAGATGCCAGCTTCCACTGTTTCGAGTTCAAAAAGTGACGATAGTTTAATCTCAGACATGTTGTACTTTCTCTTCAATTACTGCTTTTGGGTTTCGTGGGTAGTACTTTTCAGGCAATTTTGCTTTATGCTCGAAAAAACGCGTATCTTTATAGGGTAACTTCATAAACCCTGAAATGCCTAGCCCTTTTATTTTGGGAATTTGCTGAACGAGTTGCGCTAATAATGCGTGGAAGCGCTCTTCTTGGCTGTGATCAAGCAACGTGTAATAGTTGTGAATTTTCAAATGCCGAGGTAATGCTTCAAATATAATACAACCAGTGTGATGTATTGTATTAAGTTGAACGATGGTATCGATAATCTCCTGAGGCAGCTTTAATAGTTCGTCCGGATCATCGCCATCTTCGAAATATGAGTGAGTACGGCTTTCATCCTTTTGTGCAGAAACCCGTGATAGTTCGTAGGGAATAAACATACCGCCTGCTGGTTTAAAGTCTTCATCTTCACTTTCGCGTTCAATGTGCAGCGTGTTTTTGGCGTTGAACATACAACATTTGAACACAGCGGGCTTGTGAATAGCCCTTGCTAAATTAATGACATTATTCACTGCTAAATCAAACGCTGCTTTCATTGATTCATCATATAAGTTCAAGCTTGAATCGACATATATACCTTCTGGCTCCCAGCGCACAGCCATACCGCCAACTACAGGGTAACGGCCTAGTCTACTTATTGCAGAAACAAATGCTTTTTCGGTATCTCCCATGCCTTGTAGATAGTTTTTGTAGTAACGGTCAAATTGCGCATCGTCTATATAACGAAGTTCCTCTACGTCTTTTTCATCTAACGAGTCAGACAGTCTTGCCTGTTGGCGTAGGTAAGATTTTCGAGAGCTGTAAACAACGGTTTCAATATCAGCACGGTTCTGAGTGTGGGCCAGCCATGTAGGGATTAACGGTGTATATTGCGTTGGCTTGTCTTGAGTGAAAACCATATTCTTCAAAACGTGGAGATGATTAAACAGGTAATCTCCGCCTTGTCTTCTCTTTGTAGGATCTTCACTGAGCATGTGCTCAAGGATATTAGCAAGCATTTTAGGAAGACCAAGGGATGAAGGTGTAATAACCTTGCTTCCGTAACGACACGATTGCCCTGATGCTAATGCATATAATGTACTGGCCAAGCCTTGTTCATCGAAGCGGGGGCTGGAGAGTGCGCCATTAAGCTGCTCCTCGCCAATAAAATAAACATCGCCAAGTCGAGCATTAGTTTGATGCAGTTCACCCGACATTAAATCCATGACATTGTTACCCACATATTGCCCAGTGATGTCAGTCTGTGCGAACACTGAAGAGCCCCAATCAATCAATCCAACCGATTCATTTTCGGCATCCCAAACCAGATTCGAGGGCTTTATGTCTCCGTGCACTATGGGTTTAATTTCTCCATTTTCACTGTATTGGCGAAAACTGGATAAAAGTTCGCCGACCTGCACTGCAATTTTGACGATAATACGGGGCGAAAGTGGACCTGTTTTCAAGCTGACTTTTTCTAGGTCTTCGCCAGGTGCGCGCCCCATAACTAAGATGGATTGTTTGCGTATTTGTTGATATTCAATGAACCGCGGCACAAACTCATGATTAACGTGAGAAAGCATAAAAGCTTCCTCTTCTAGTCTATCTTGCACATGCTGCGGCAACGTTATTCGCGAAAACTTAAATACCCGTGATTCACCGCTTGGCGCGTTCCCTGCAAACGCAAACCCAAAGGCTCCTTTCCCTAAAAGTTCGATGTCACTGTACCCCAACCCTTCTAACTGCGAGATACAAAGGTTTACCCAGTCTTTTAGCTTTTTAGCATCCGCATGAGATAGCAGATATATCGACTGCTCATCAGGTATATAGAAATGTTTTAGGCCTTTGAGTTGCGACATGTTTTTTACTTCACGCTTTTAGTGACTTTTTGAAACAGATTAATCAGCAGCGATACGCTTACCATTGTTAAACTGCACAGCAATCAATTATCTTCGTTTATCCAGGTAACATGCGCTGTAGCGTGATAACCTGCTTCATTTTCACCTAGCATACCAACAACGCTTTCTAACGCGCTTTTTAAATTAGTATCTAGCTGCCAAGGCGGGTTCAAAACGAATACGCCCGAACCATACATTCCGGCATCAGCGGTATTTTCTTCCACGCATATTTCTGCTTTAAAACAGGGTTTACCTAATGCTGCAAGCTTCTCGCACATAGCTTCACTTGCACCACTTTTGGCGCCAGCCCTCTCTGACAATAGTGGATACCACACTACGATTTGTGCCTGCTGCCAGCGTTTAAATACCTGTTCCACACCCTTAACAAGGTCGCTATATTCATTCACGCGCTCATAAGGGGGGTCGATTAAAACAGCACCGCGATTGGGTTTAGGTGGCGTGAGTGCACGAAGCCCTTCGTACCCGTCACGTTTATGGACGTGGCTATTAAGGGTACGTAAACGGGATACGTTTTTGTCTAGTTTATCGAATTCCGCAGGATGAAGTTCCATTAGGTGTAAATTATCACTATCCCTTTTCGCTTTTGCGCTTATTGCCGGCGAGCCCGGATATTGTTGTTGTGCTAAAAACGGTTCACACAACGATAAATAGTCGGCCAACAAATTTGGCAAGTCCTGAACGCCTTTATCATCTATAAGCAAACGAGATATACCCGTCTCATACTCTTTATTTTTTGATGACATGGCATCGGTTAGATCGTACGCGCCCGCGCCTGCGTGGGTGTCGAAAAGCGTAAAAGGTTTATCTTTTTTCTTTAATGCATTGATAACGCCAATCCAACAAAGATGTTTGATGACATCAGCGTGGTTGCCCGCATGAAAGGCATGTTGATAACTAAGCACAAAACCTCAGTAAAATTTTCGTTTGTTTATAGTGCTCTATAATAACGTTAACGCGCTTTGAGGTATACAAATCAAAAAAGGGCCAATAGTTTTGCTATTGGCCCTTTTAAAATATTGTTACTGCAAATCAAATTGCTTTGAATGATATCACTTAAGGTGCATCAACATTTTTTCTGGCTGAGTTAGGTAACTCATCCATAGATTATTGAATCGCACCATAGTCGCACCATCAATAATACGGTGGTCGCCAGACCAATTAACCGCCATGATATTTTGCGCGCTAACATTCCCTTCATCATCAAAACGCGGAAGTTTCTGCGTTTTACCGAGAGCAACAATAGCAGCTTCTGGCTTATTAATTACTGGCGTTGCGGTAATACCGCCTATTGCACCGATATTAGAGATACTAATCGTACCGCCTTTTAGGTGCTCGCCAGCCACGCGGCCCGCTCTGGCTTGTTCGATAATATCCTGCATTTGAACAGCAATATCCAACAGAGATAGGTCTTGAACACGCTTAATATTGGGTACAAGCAAACCAATTTTAGAGTCTACTGCAAAACCAATATTGTGATCTGCGAAGTAGCTTATCTCAGTGGCGTCTTCGTTAAGCTGACTGTTAATGACAGGGAACTCATTAAGTGCCAACGACATTGCTTTAACGAAAAACGGCATAAAGCTGAGTTTTACGTTCTTCGCTTCAAATTCAGGTTTAAGCAGCTTGCGTAGCGACATCAGGTTGTCCATTACCAACTCATCACTAACTGTGAAGTGCGGGATAGTATAGACCGAAGCCGACATTTGCTTCGCCATAGCTGCCTGAATACCGCGTACTTTTTCTGTTCTAACGCTGCCTTTAAGCACAGTGCTTGTGCTATTCAAATCACCTTTTTCTGCGTTAGATGAGCTTGGCGCAGAAGATGACGTATTTTGAGACGACGTGTCAACATTCGAATGTTGTAGATTCAACACGTCAGACTTAAGGATCCGTCCCTTTTTACCCGAGCCTTCCACAGTAGAAAGGTCGATATTCTTTTCTCTTGCAACACGTCTTACCGCGGGGCTAGCCAACACTTTACCTTCTATAGCGATAGGTGGCTCGTATTCGCCGTCGCTGAATTTTGAAGGAGCAATTTGCGATGATTGCTGACTTGAACCGTTTGTTTGCGTGTTCACTGAACTTTGAGATGCAACGCTTGAAGCGCTGTTGTTTGCTGACGGTGATTCGTCATTAGTACCGCTAGTAGTTGTGACTTCACCGGCAACTTCTAACGCAAACAATGCACTATGCACTTTCGCTATATCGCCTTGCGCGTAATAAAGACGATGCACTGTGCCCGCGTTTTTAGCAGGTATTTCTACCACCGCTTTATCGGTCATCACTTCTACAACGGCTTGATCTTCTTCAATTTCATCGCCTTCAGCCACGTTCCATTTCACAATTTCGCACTCGACAATACCTTCACCAATATCTGGCAAAATAAAGTCTTCGATGTGCTTGCCGTTTGAAGCGCCTGAAGAAGCACTATCATTCGCTGTCGCTGTTTCAGACGCATTGTCTTTTACTTCCGCTTGCGCGTCTTCATGTGTATCTGAGTTAGCGTCGCCATCATCTGGCGTCATAGAGAATAACGGTGCATGCACTTTAGCGATATCGCCTACCGCGTAATGCAGTTTATTAACCACACCCGCATGCATTGCAGGAATTTGCACGGTAGCCTTGTCGGTCATTACTTCCGCGACAGGTTGATCTTCTTCTATATGCTCACCTTCAGAAACTAACCATTCCAGAAGTTCACATTCAACTATACCTTCACCAATGTCCGGTAAGATAAATTCAATTGTCATTTGATCGTCCCCCGGCTTAGTAGTGAAGCGTACGTTTTATGGCTTCGTACGTCTTCGTTTCATCTGGCATATATTCTTTTTCGTGCGCCAAAGGATACGGCGTGTCTAAACCACACACTCTCGCAATAGGCGCTTCAAGATATAAGAAACAACGTTCCTGAATGCTCGCTGCGATTTCACTCGCAAAGCCACCTGTTAGCGGTGCTTCGTGGTTTATCAATAAACGACCTGTTTTCATTACAGATTGCATAACCGTTTCAACGTCCCACGGTAATATACTGCGCAAATCAATGATTTCACATGACACACCATCTTCAAGAGCCATTTCTGCGGCTTTTTGCAGAATTTCTATTTGCGCGCCCCACCCTAATAAGGTGATATCGCTACCTTCTTGAACAATATCTGCCTTACCTAATGGCAGTTCGTAATCTTCTTCAGGCACTTCCGATACAGAAGCACGGTAAAGACGTTTAGGCTCCATAAACAATACGGGGTTTTTATCGCGAATTGACGCAAGCAACAAACCTTTCGCCTGATATGGGTCACGAGGGATAACAATCTTTAACCCTGGGCAGTGAGCGAAGAATGCCTCTGGTGATTGACTGTGGTAGTGGCCGCCAGCGATACCGCCACCATAAGGTGTACGAATTGTTAGCGTACCAACATCGAACTGACCGCCTGAACGGTAGCGCCATTTAGCCGTCTCGTTCACAATTTGATCGAACGCAGGGAAAATGTAATCACCAAATTGAATTTCAGCAACAGGTACAGAGCCTTGTGAGGCCAAGCCGTTCGCGAAGCCTATAATGCCTTGTTCAGTAAGCGGCGTGTTAAAGCAACGCGCCTTACCAAATTTTTCTTGAAGGTGACTGGTTGCACGGAACACGCCACCAAAATGGCCCACGTCTTCACCAAAGACCATTACTTTTTCATCTTCGGTCATGGCTGTGATGAGTGCATTATTAATTGCTTGAAGTAGATTCATCTTAGCCATTATTTTACTCTCCCTGCTGTTTTAGGGTACATCTTCGGGTACTTCTTAATATGCGCTTTCAATTCACTGAGTTGTTCTTTTAAGTGCCAAGGTGCTGTGTCGTATACATCTTCGACAATGTCTTCAATGGCACATACGTCAGTCTTTTCACAACTCTTCATTGCTGCTAAAACGTCTTGTCTTGCTTTATCGACGCGTTTTTGGTTCTCAGCCTCGTCAAACCAGCCTTTGCTTTCTAGCCATTTCGCCATTCGAGCGATAGGGTCTTTTGCACGCCACTTATCTTCTTCTTCACGAGAGCGATAGCCTGTTGGGTCGTCTGACGTGGAGTGCGCCGCTAAGCGATAAGTCATGGCTTCAATAAGTACAGGACACTTTTCTTCAATGGCAATACGACGGGCTTCTTTAGTAGCTGCATAAATGGCTAACACATCGTTACCATCAACACGGATAGTTTTAATACCGTAACCTAATCCACGAGAAGCAATGCCGTCACCCGCGAATTGCTCTTCTGCTGGTGTTGAAATGGCGTAGCCATTGTTACGGCAAAAGAAGATAACTGGGCAGTTTAAAACAGCGGCCATATTTAACCCTGCGTGGAAGTCTCCTTCAGACGCTGCACCTTCACCGAAGTAACAGATAGTAACCACATCTTTACCCGACATTTTCTGGCCATAGGCGTAACCAGATGCTTGAGGGATCTGTGTGCCTAGTGGTGAAGATATAGTCATGAAGTTAAGTGGCTTGTCACCATAATGGATAGGCATTTGACGTCCTTTGTTAGGATCGTCTTTATTGCTAAACATTTGGTTCATGAATTGTTCTGTAGTGTACCCGCGATATGCTAAAGCGCCTTGCTCACGGTACTGAGACATGATCATGTCGTCGTCTGAGAGTGCTGCTGCACTTGCTACTGACGCCGCTTCTTCACCTGTGCTTGCCAAGTAAAAGCTAATACGACCTTGGCGCTGTGCACCCACCATACGTTCATCCAATACTCGAATGTAATGCATGGTATTAAATATTTTTAATGCTTCTTCTTTGCTGAGGTCAGGTTCAACTGCTTTTTCAATGAGTTCACCTTCGGAAGAAAGGATTTGCAGCATTGGGATATCAACAACCCCTTTAGTAATAATTTCGACCTTATTTGTTGTTTTTACTTCGGCCAAATGATTTCTGTCTTTCACGTTTGTTCCCCTTAAATATGAGGGTTAATAGCGACTTATAGTGATACCAATATGCTAGTTGAGAAAATGCAGGAGCGTCCTACTTATTCATTGGCATTTTTTCAAATGGGTGAAATAGACATACTCAATTAGTCTAAATGAAAAGGATATTCGTCCTAAAAACGTAAACCTTATGTAAAAAATATGAAAATCACGTAGGACAGATGTTTCTTATTCGCCTAAGTGGACAAAGTATTTAGATTTTTACAACTTAGGATGCCAAACCACGTCGGTGTATAACTTCAAGTAAAAAAGGGAGTTATCTATGCAACGTCTATTCACCGTTAAATGTAACAAAATGTGTAAGTTGTGTATTGCAGAAACACACGTTACAAAAAGAAAAAAAGTGTGCTAGTAATAGATAGTCACAACGATAAGTTGCGTTTTAAACGAGGCGAATGACCTTTGAAGCAAACAAGAAAATCGTTGGGCTCCAGGGAACTATTCACACGAGAATAATTATGAAAAAAACAATCCTAAGTACAGTTGTTGCTACCGCATTAGCGGGCTCAGCTTTTGGTGCTTTAGCTATATCAAATCAACTATCTGGTTACGGCGTAGAGCAACAAAATGCCATTGAGGCGTCGTTCGATAAGAAGAATATTCTTGCAAATGCCATTCAAGCAAATAGCAATAGTGTACGTGTTATCGTCCAGCTAACTGATGTACCGATGGCGCAATTCAGCGCTGTAAACCCAAGTGTAAGCAGTATGGCTGCGCACAAAGGTAAAAAGGTTAACTTTGAATCAAGCGCAGCAAAGGAATATAAATCATTCCTTGAATCGCAACAGCAATCCGTTATTCAATCTATCAAGTCTTTCGACAAGTCATTTAAAGCTGATATGTCATATACGGCTGCGTTCAATGGCTTTGCGGGTATCGTTTCAAAAAGTGCTCTTGATCAGCTTTCAAGCCTGTCAACGGTGAAAGCAGTATATCCTGACGTCATTCATCACGCACAAATGGACGCAAGTTTGGACCTCATTGGTGCCGTAGAAACTTGGGAACAGCTTGGTGGTAAAGAAAATGCAGGCGCAGGTGTAAAAGTTGCGATTATTGATAGCGGTATTCGCCCAGAAAACCCGCTATTCAGTGGTGAAAACTTCACAGCTCCAGATGCTGAAACGCTTCCTACTGATGACTACTGCTCAGAAGTTCCTGATTTCTGTAACAACAAACTTATCGTAGCTCGCGCAGCCGATATCGTAGAAGGCTTCTCAGTTGTTGAAGAAGAATATGAAAGCCCACTCGGTTTTAACGGTCACGGTACTCACGTTGCCGGTACTGCTGTTGGTAACTACGGTGTAATGGCTGAGCGCGATGGTGCAGAAGCTGAAATCTCAGGTGTTGCTCCAGCCGCTTACCTAATGGTTTATAAAGGCCTTTATGCCACACCTGCTAACCCAGCGTCTTCTAGCGGCGCCTCTTCAATGCTCTTATCAATGCTTGAAGCCGCGCTTACTGACGGCGCCGACATTGTAAATAACTCGTGGGGCGGCGGCGCTGGCGGCAACCCGAACGGCTCTATTTATGAAGATGTACTTGAAGCAATGCACGATGCTGGCGTGGTTACCGTCTTCGCAGCGGGTAATGACGGTCCAAATGAAGGTACGATTGGCTGCCCTGGCTGCTCAGAAGATGTAATCACCGTTGCAAACACAACAACGGGTCGTCTATTTGCAAATGAAGTGACAATTGAAGGTGACACCACTATCGGTTCAATTCCAGCACTTTATTCTGTAGGCAATCCAGCCATTGTATTTGATAGCCCAATTACCGCACCGGTTGTTTATGCAGGTGAAGTAGATGCGGCAAACGTTGAAGGTTGTGATGCATTTGCTGCAGGCGCGTTTGACGGTGCAATTGCGCTTATCAGCCGTGGTACATGTGGCTTTGTAACAAAAATCGAGAACGCAGAGGCTGCTGGTGCAACTGCTGTTCTTGTTCACAATGTCGATGGACGCGGCGAAGCGCCAATATTAATGGGCGGCCTGAGTGAAGCACAAACCATTCCTTCACTTATGCTTCCTGCGACATCAGGGCAAGAACTTGCGTCTTTAGCGGTAGCAACAGACGAAGCACTAAACGTAACCATTGGAAGTGACATTGTTCGCGTTGTTTCAGACAGCCTTGCTGACATCATGAATGAAAGCAGCTCTCGTGGACCGAATGGCGATCCTTCATTCCTTAAGCCCAACATTGCCGCTCCTGGTACGCGTATTTTCTCTGGTGAATCTCCAGATGCACCAGGACACGAAGACCAGAACTTCTCGTTCAAAAACGGTACATCGATGGCATCGCCTCACGTTGCTGGAGCAGCTGCACTTCTTAAACAAATGCATCCTGATTGGACTGCACAACAAATTAAGAGCGCGCTAGTAACCTCTTCAATTCGTGACGTATTAAAAGAAGATGCGACTACACAAGCAGACAACTTCGACATGGGTGCTGGCCGTTTAGACTTACCTCGCGCAACGACAGTTGAGCTAACTTATAGCGACCTAAGCCTTGTAGATGGTAATTGCTACTTGAACTGTGAAATGTCTATCACGGTAACTAACACCAGCGATGAAGACATAACTGTTGATGCAACAGCTATGTTCAATGATCCAGCAATTTCGGCAACAGTGACGCCGCAAATGGCAACGCTACCTGCAGGTGCATCTGCTGAAATCATGGTTGCAGTAGACGTTACAACGGCTTCAACTGGGTCATGGTCTTTCGGGGGCATTAACTGGGCAGACACAGACGATACAACAACGGATTACTTTATTCCCGTTGCAGTTTATCCAATCAGCACAGATAGACCTGAATTATTTAGCAGTGACGTTAGCACGCAAGTGGCTGAAGAAGGTCAACTGGTTAGAGTTTCTGCATCAGCGACAAACCAAAATGTTACTGGCATGATTGGTGTTACAGGAACAGTAGACCACAAGTTCCAGATTGATCCATCTACTATTGCTGCGGTTAAGAACGGAAACCAAGAGCCTGTATCCTACGATGCTGACAAAGGTCAAATCTACTGGGAAGGTGCGTTGAACACCTCGTCTTACTCATTAGACGCAGATACTACTATCGCTGCACTAACGGGTGGTTACCTTCCAATGGCCGCGCTGGGAGTACAACCTCTAACCTGTTCAGGTTCGTGTGATGATACCTCAATCACTATCTCAGACCTTCCTGAGATGACGTATCTAGGTAAGGCATACACCTCAATGCAGATTTCTTCAAACGGTTATATATCTTTGGGGACATCTTCAGGAAACGTAACAACGCCTACGCCTGCTGTTATGCCAAACAGTAATGAACCTAACAATGTACTAGCACCTTTCTGGACAGACCTTGATTTATTAGGTACTGACGCAGGAGATGAAGGTACAGGTAACTTATATGCTGCTAGCTTGAATGGTCCTAATGGCTCATTGCTAGTAATTGAATGGGAAAATGCACAGCTGTGGGGCATTCCTGATACAAGCTTTAACTTCCAAATTTGGTATGACTTTGCTTTTGATACCATCCACTTCGTATACGGAAATATGGATAGCCCTCAATACGCTACTGTTGCTGGGTTCGAGAATCCAACGGGTACAGCTGGCTTTACTCTTGGTGCGTTAACATCTGCGGGGGCACAAGGAACGTTACCTGTTTCAGGTGATGAATTCATTTTAGCATCATCTCCTGGTGATGAAATTGAGTTCAGCTATAACGGTACCGTTGTTCCTTCAAGCGAATACATGGATGACATGCTTTCAGTTAACGAAGATGCGTCGGTAACGGCTAACATCCTTGCTAATGAAATGGACAGCACAATCATCAACACATTTACCATGGAATCGCTTTCAGGTGACTTCCGTACGTTTACGCCAATCACTATTGATAAAGCGCCACTTGATCCATCGACTGTTGAAGTAACTACTGAGCCTGCAAACGGTACAGTTACAGTAAATGAAGATGGTACGGTGACCTACGCTCCAAATACTAACTTCTTCGGTGAAGATTCATTCACGTATACCGTGCGTGTTGAAGGTACCATTGATGAAAATGAAGAGCCGGTAGAAGGTGATATTGTTGGTGAAGGCACAGTAACTGTAGCGGTTGCGGGTGTGCAAGATGCTCCAGTTATTTCGATATCTGCTCCAACTAGCGTTGATGAAGGTGAGTCATACACCGTGACGGCTTCTGCAACTGACCCGGACGGTGACGACGTAACTATTACCGTAAATGGTATGGCTACATCATCAATCACTGACACCGCGCCAAGTCATGAACAGGCTCGTCAAGTAACGGTTGAAGTAACTGCAACTGACGGCATCGATACTACGACAGAAACCGTAACAATTCGTGTAAACGATACATCGGGTGGTGGTTCAATGGGCTGGATTGCATTGCTTCTTGCTCCAGCAGTTTACCTACGTAGACGCATGAAACGTTCATAACGTTTTTTGATAAGAGAAAAAAGGCCGCAATTGCGGCCTTTTTTAATCGTCTTGAGAAAGTTGCTGTAAGTGCTGAGACATTCGCTTACTGGGTTGTACGCCAAGTTCTCTAAACTTTTCTATTTGCCTTACCAAGTTCCCTCTTCCACTGGTTAACTTATTCATTGCTTGTTCGTAGTTTGCGTGAGCGGTATCCATCGACTTACCTACTTTTTCCATATCCGTCACAAACCCAACGAACTTGTCATAAAGCTTTGCTGCTTGTTCCGCAATAAGCTGTGCGTTTTGATTTTGGTACTCATACTGCCAAATGTTATTAATAGTACGCAGTGCAACCAGTAAATTAGTTGGGCTAACCAACATGATATTGTGATTAAGTGCCATTGTGACTAAATCTGGTTCTTCTTCGACAGCAATCAGAAATGCAGGCTCAATGGGAATGAAAAGTAACACATAATCCAGTGTCTTTATGCCTTTCAGCGTTTGGTAGTCCTTCGAGCCTAAGCCTTTGATGTGCCCTTTTATAGAAGCCACATGTTGACTTAAAAATTGCGCTTTCTCAGCTTCATCATCACAGTTGTAATACCTTTCATAGGCCGCCAAACTTACTTTTGAATCTATGATCACATCTTTATCATTTGGCAAATGCACCACGACATCTGGTTGAAATCGCTTGCCGTGCTCTGATGTTGCTGACATTTGTGTTTCAAATTCATGACCCTCGCGTAAACCAGATTCTTTGAGTATCCGCTCAAGCACTACTTCGCCCCAGTTTCCTTGCTTTTTATTGTCACCTTTTAGTGCATTGGTCAGCGCTGCAGCTTCTTCCGTAATTTTCTGGTTGAGAGCCTTTAAACTTAGAATCTCTGTTTTAAGTGAGGCTCGCTCCTGCCCCTCACGTATGTGTTGTTCTGAGATTTGACGTTTAAAACCATCTAACTCGTTTTTGAATGGCGCCAAAACAGCTTCTATATTGTGTTTTGTTTGTTGCGTGTAACGCTGTTGCTTTTCTTCAAATATCCGATTTGCTAGATTTTCGAATTGCGTATGCAGACGTTGTTCAGATGCATTCATAGACGCAAGCTTATCTTCATGCGCAGCATGAAGCGCCTGAATTCTTGCTTGGTGCGCTTCGTTTTGTGCTTGAAGCTTGGCAATAGCAATACGCTCGCTATTCAAATCATTTTGTAGCTGCTCATTGATTTGCGAAAGCTGCGCTATCTTGGCGGCATTCGCCTGGCCTCGAATAAATGAATAAAGTGAAAAAGCACACACACTTACGAAGGCTATAAGAAAGGAAATGGGCTCGCTAGAAATAAGGTTAATTAACATAGTGCACGTTCATACTGTTATTTTGTACAGCACTATAAACAAAATCAGATAAATATACCAACTGGTATAAATTTAAAATGAAATTGGGGCAAAACGTCTAGCACGTAAACCCTTGAAAAAATGAAACTACACAAATGAAAACAGGTGCTATTGCACCCGTTTTTTATATTGTGATGAAAAACCTAATTAGCTTTCTTAAGCAGAACGGCTCATCTTAAGTTTTGTCTTCCTCTCTATTTAGATAGCGAGGCATCAAGCTCTTCAATTTTTGCTTTCCAAATGGCCGGACCATTTTTGTGAGCATTGGCACCCGTGCTGTCTACTGCAACGGTTACTGGCATGTCTTCTACGTCGAACTCGTAAATTGCTTCCATACCTAAGTCCTCGAATGCTACGACACGAGATTTCTTAATGGCTTTAGATACAAGGTACGCTGCACCTCCAACTGCCATTAGATAAACCGCTTTGTGTTTAGCAATTGAATCAACGGTTGCTGGACCACGCTCTGCTTTTCCAATCATGCCAATAAGGCCTGTTTTCTCTAGCATCATGTCTGTGAACTTATCCATACGGGTAGCCGTTGTCGGGCCAGCCGGACCAACCACTTCGTCACCTACAGCGTCAACAGGACCAACGTAATAGATGAACCGGTTAGTTAGGTCAACGCCCTCCGGTAAACCTTCACCATTTTCCATCATGGTTTGAATGCGCTTGTGAGCAGCATCACGACCGGTAAGCATCTTACCCGACAGCAGTACCGTTTCGCCTACTTTCCACTCTTGGATATCTTCTTTTGTTACTTCATCAAGGTTAACGCGGCGAGTGTTTTCGCTCACTTCCCAAGTTACTTCTGGCCAATCTTCTAATTTAGGTGGCGTAAGCTCCGCTGGACCCGAACCATCTAGATAAAAATGTGCGTGACGAGTCGCCGCACAGTTAGGGATCATTGCTACAGGTTTTGACGCAGCGTGAGTAGGTAGCGACTTAATCTTAACGTCAACAACGGTCGTTAAACCACCTAGGCCTTGTGCACCGATACCCAGCTTATTTACGCGGTCAAAAATTTCTAAGCGAAGTTTTTCATCGGTAGTTTGCGGGCCGCGCTCTATAAGCTCTTGAATGTCTACTGGGTCCATAAGGCTTTCTTTTGCAAGTACCGCTGCTTTTTCAGCCGTACCGCCAATACCTATTCCCAGCATTCCTGGAGGGCACCAGCCAGCCCCCATCGTCGGCAAAGTTTTTACTACCCAGTCAGCAATATCATCGCTTGGGTTAAGCATTACCATTTTAGACTTGTTTTCAGAACCGCCGCCTTTAGCCGCGATCATCACTTCGATCTTTTCACCCGCTACCATGTCGATATGCACAACAGATGGCGTATTGTCTTTGGTGTTTTTGCGCGCACCGGCAGGGTCAGCAACGATAGAGGCGCGAAGTGGATTGTCTGGATTAAGGTATGCACGACGTGTACCTTCATCAACCATTTCTTGAACGGTCATGTCAGTTTTATCCCATGTCACACCCATACCAACTTTAACAAAACAGGTTACGATCCCCGTGTCTTGACACAAAGGGCGTTTACCCTCTGCAGACATGCGTGAGTTGATAAGAATTTGCGCCATCGCGTCTTTCGCGGCTTGGCTCTTTTCCTTTTTATAGGCTTCTTCTACGGCTTTAACGTAATCGAGCGGGTGATAATAAGAAATAAATTGCAGGGCATCTTCAATGCTGTCAATGAAGTCTTGTTGACGGATAACGGTCATGACATCCTCTTTTTATTTGGCTTTCGTGGTCTTAGCTAGCTAAAAAAGCGTATACTAGCGCATCTAAAGACAACGCACCATGTAAAACCATGTGCTTGTGGCTAATTCCAGTCATTTTTAAAAACTATGCTGAAGGGATATCTGAAAAAGCAGCCTAATGTGATCGGTTATTAGCCCTTATTTGTTAACGCCAGTTAAAAATAGAAGGAAGTTTGTGCTTAATTCAAGCACCAAACGCCCACGATAAAAAGAAGTACAGAAAACACCTATGTCACACGCAGATACTATTCACGTTCATGTTTCCCGTTTCACTGCAGAGGAATTAGCCGATAAATTAGCGCTAAATTGTGACGAGAACACAGCCGTTTTCAATGAACTTTTTAAGCGAGTCTCTACACGCCCATATTCTCTTTTACTCGATACTTCTGGTTCGTCGAAAAGTGAAGGACGCTTCAATATTATGGCATTTTCACCTTCCGCAGTTATCGAAGCAAAAGGTGATAATGTTCAACTCATCGAACTAAACACTTCAAAGCGTCAGCAATTGACATTAGCTCCCTTTGAAGCGGTGCAAGCACACTTACATGCGCGCGTTTCAAATGTGAACATACATGCCAGTGTAAATACAGCGCACCTCCCTTTTATTATCGGTGTGGCTGGTATGGCAGGCTATGACACTGGGCGCTTTTACGAAACGATGCCAAGCATCGCCAAAGATGACTACGAAACCCCTGATTTCGCGGTTGGCCTTTATCTTCGTTCACTTATTGAAGATACAAAAACAGGTTACATCTATTATTGCTCCGTTGACAGTCAACCACTGACTCAGGTTTTTTCTTCGTTCAACGACGAAACACCTGAGCCAAATTTCAAGTTAACGTCGCGGTTCGAATCAAATTTGTCTAAAACGGAATATGAAGCTTGTTTGGATAAAATACACGCCTATTTGCGTGCCGGTGATTGCTACCAAGTAAATATGGCGCAACGTTTTAGCGCAGCGTTTGAAGGGAATATGTGGCAAGCATATTGTGAGCTACGCAATCAAAATCAAGCGCCATTTTCAGCTTTCTATAACCTGCCCCAAGGCTGTATTGCTTCCATTTCACCAGAGCGCTTTCTACGCGTTAAAGATGGGGTTGTAGAAACAAAACCGATAAAGGGTACACGCCCGCGATTTGAAGACAAAGAAGAAGATGCCGCCAGTGCTCAGAGCTTGCTCTCAGCAGAAAAAGACCGTGCAGAAAATCTTATGATTGTAGATCTGCTGCGCAACGATATTTCAAAGCACTGCAAACCTCACACGGTGAACGTACCCGCACTCTTTGCTCTTGAAAGTTATCAGGCTGTGCACCATTTAGTAAG
This sequence comes from Alteromonas sp. W12, assembly GCF_001924945.1. NCBI lineage: Bacteria > Pseudomonadati > Pseudomonadota > Gammaproteobacteria > Alteromonadales > Alteromonadaceae > Alteromonas > Alteromonas sp. W12. The sequence continues at coordinate 1,700,165 of NZ_LQXH01000001.1, read as the reverse complement.
TACGGTAACTGGTGAATTGAATGAGTCTTCTTCGCCTTTATCACTTCTGGCATCAGCATTTCCTGGGGGGTCAATAACTGGAGCACCGAAAATCCGCGCGATGGAAGTTATCGATGAGCTAGAGCCTCACCGCCGGAATATCTACTGTGGCAGCGTGTTCTATATGGGTTTTCGTGAAGACATGGATTCAAGTATTTGTATTAGAACCGTATTGGCAGAGAACCGTCGATTACATTGCTGGGCCGGTGGTGGTATTGTGCTAGATTCTGTTTCTAACGAAGAATATCAAGAAACCCTAGATAAAGTGTCTAGAATACTGCCAGTACTTGAATCAATTAACCAATAGCACAGTATTTGTATGTAATGTGCTAGCACAAAGGTAAGCATATAGGTTGTAAGCAAATATCTATGACAAAGAACGAATTTCTATCACAGTTTCACCACTTAAGGCAGCCTCACACCGAGCCTGATTTTCCGTTGCGAAAAACAGGACGCCCTGCGGCTGTACTTATCCCCCTGATAGATTATGGGAATTCGCTTCAATTACTGCTTACCGAACGAGCGCACCACCTCAAGCATCACCCAGGTCAAATCAGCTTTCCAGGCGGAGCGGTCGACGAAGCTGACAATTCTTTTTTTGACGCGGCACTTAGAGAAGCTGAAGAAGAAGTTGGTTTACCCGCTACTCACGTAGACGTAGTAGGAATGTTGCCTAGATACCGAACAATCAGCGGATATGAAATTGCGCCAGTTGTTGGCTTTGTAAATCCTGACTTTACACCGATTATTGACAAAAATGAGGTAGAAAGCGCTTTTGAAGTACCGCTCGCACATGTTTTAGACAGAAGAAATCATTTAGTTCACACGACGCATCGCGATAAAAAGGCATTTCCAATTTACTTTATCCCATGGAAAAACCGCATGATATGGGGCGCAACGGCGGCAATGTTACGCAATCTATCTCATCATATTCATCCTTAGCCTTTGTATTTGCTTATCCGCTCTTGTGTGTACTATAAATTAAACTTTACAGCGTATTAGCAAAACTAATCCCTTTATTAGCTTTTCTGTATTGTGGTTTTTCCGTGGTGGATGCATGATCTTACTATTACTTTGTTTTAATTTTGAAAGTTTATGATCAGTGTATTTGATATGTTCAGCGTGGGCATTGGCCCATCGAGTTCGCACACCGTAGGACCAATGAAAGCAGGCGCCGAGTTTGTCACCGAACTCGCTCAGGAAGCTGCGCTTTTTGATTCAGTGGATAGCGTGAAAGTTGAACTGTTTGGGTCATTAGGCCAAACCGGTATCGGCCACGGAACAGGAAAAGCTGTTATCCTCGGTTTACTAGGAGAACTTCCAGACGTTGTCGATGTGGACAGCATCGAGGCTAAACTTGAAGAAATACGCAACACGGAAAAGCTTTGCCTTAATGGCCAGAAATTAGTGCGCTTTCCTAACAAAAACGCCATTGTTTTTCACCGCCGTAAAACGCTCCCCAAACACGCTAATGCCTTAACGTTTTATGCGTACGCGAAAGATGAGCTTGTAAAACAGCAAACTTATTACAGTATTGGCGGTGGCTTCATCATAAAAGACGAAGACTTCGATGCGACCAAAGCGCATGCAGCCAGTCTGCAAGCATCAGTACCCTTCCCTTTTAAAACGGCCGGTGACCTTCTTGCTCTGTGTAAAACTAACGGCTTAAGCATTAGTTCACTGATGCTACGTAACGAATCAACTTTCAGGCCCAAGCACGAAGTGAAGCAACAGCTACACAACATTTGGTTAGTGATGAAAGCCTGTATTCAGCGAGGTATCGAAAGCGAGGGTATTTTACCTGGCGGGCTAAAGGTAGTTCGCCGTGCGCCTGGACTATACCGTCGACTTCAAACTGAACACACAAACGACCCTATGCAGACTATGGATTGGGTTAACTTGTTTGCTTTAGCTGTAAACGAAGAAAATGCAGCTGGCGGCCGTGTTGTAACTGCACCTACAAATGGAGCAGCGGGCATCATTCCGGCGGTTCTACAGTACGTAGATAAATTTATCCGACCTGTTGATGAAGAAGTAGCAAGCCGTTTCCTGCTTACCGCAGGCGCTATTGGTATTCTCTATAAAGAAAATGCGTCAATCTCAGGTGCTGAAGTAGGTTGCCAAGGAGAAGTAGGCGTCGCTTGTTCAATGGCTGCAGGCGCGTTAGCTGAAATTATGGGGGGCACAGCTGCCTCGGTAGAGAACGCGGCGGAAATCGGTATGGAGCACAACCTCGGCCTTACTTGTGATCCTGTTGGTGGTCTGGTTCAGGTTCCGTGCATTGAGCGAAATGCCATGGGTGCAATCAAAGCCATTAATGCTTCTCGTCTTGCACTGCGCGGAACGGGTGAGCAAAAAGTATCGCTAGATAAGGTTATTAAAACCATGCGCGATACCGGTAATGATATGAAGACTAAATATAAAGAAACGGCGAGAGGTGGACTCGCGGTAAATATTATCGAATGTTAGCGCCTCGCTTTAACTAGACAATATGTGAAACGCAAAAAAGGGGCAATTAGCCCCTTTTTTAATGAACGTTTTCAACAAGCGCTGCGTTTACTTTACTGGAAGCGTCACGCCTTTAAACATTTTTTCCACTTCTTCGTTATTTTTCAGCATCATAGCTTTCTCAACCTTGTCCTTGGTCAGGTGAGGCGCAAAACGCTCAATGAAATCGTACATATAACTTCTTAAGAACGACCCTTTTCTGAAACCAATTTTCGTCGTGCTGTAATCGAACAAGTGACTTGCATCTATCTTCACAAGATCATCATCTAACTCTTCGCTTACCGCCATCGACGCAATAACACCAATACCGACACCTAAGCGGACATAGGTTTTAATAACGTCGGCATCTGTTGCGGTAAAGACTATTTTAGGTGTTAGCCCTGCTCTTTCAAACGCTTGGTCTAATTCAGAGCGCCCGGTGAAACCGAAAACATAAGTAACCAACGGATATTTGGCAATGTCTGAAATATCGATAGTGCCCTTTTTCGACAACGGATGGTCTTTGTTTACTATTACACTGCGATTCCAGTGATAACAAGGAAGCATGACTAAATCGTTGTACAAGTGGAGAGCCTCGGTAGCGATAGCAAAATCGGCTTCGCCTTTGGCAGCCAGGTCGCTAATTTGAGACGGCGTGCCCTGATGCATGTGTAATGACACTTTTGGATACTTGCTCATGAACCCCTGAATAACGTCAGGTAATGCATAACGGGCTTGCGTATGCGTGGTCGCAATATTAAGTTTACCTTGATCTGGAAGCGTGTGCTCCCTTGCTACCGCTTTAATACTCTCTACTTTGGCTAGTATTTCACGAGCTATATTGATTACATCGTTACCAGCGTCTGTTACGTGTGTTAAATGCTTACCGCTACGGCCAAAAATCTGAACACCTAGTTCATCTTCCAACATGCGAACTTGTTTGCTGATACCCGGCTGTGAGGTATATAAACTTTCTGCTGTTGCTGACACGTTCAAATTGTTATTGAGGACTTCTACGATATACCGTAGTTGCTGTAGCTTCATATTTTACACCGTTTAATGCGATAGACTGACACTGTACTCCCTCCGTTATAACCAAAACCACCTTTTTTTACTAGTTGCTATTACGAAATTGGCATTATAAAGTTGAAAATAATTGAATTTTTACATTTTCGAGTGGATTTATTCGCCTTTGTCCGATTTCTTCTACATTATGGGTAGGTGATTAAAAAGCACGGTGTTAGATAGATAATGAGTAGCAGTAAACAAGTTACATCCACAATTGATTTTTCATCGGTGTTGGCAGCTGCTGTGCACGATATGAAAAATTCACTTTTTCTCCTTATTCAATCTATTGAAACACTCAGCGACGCCCTTTCTCCTCACGACGAGAAAGCTAGAGAGCAGGTTGCGAGTGTTCATTATGAAGCATCTAGGCTCAACACCAATCTTGTTCAAGTACTCTCTTTGTACAGGGCTGAATTAGAAAGTTTACCCATTACCGTTGACGAAAGTTTCATCAAAGATTTGGTTGAAGATGTTGTTGGCTCTAATGCGTTATATGTATCTCAGAAAAATATTGATATAAGCATCGCTATCGAAGATGACCTTAGCTGGTACTTAGACAGTGAGTTAATTTATTTGTTATTAAACGATGTAATCATTAACGCAATGCGCTATGGAACATCCAAAATAATAGTAAGTGCCAAGGCAGACGAGAACGACTTCATGACCATTAAAATAGAGGATGATGGTCGTGGCTATCCCGAAGCGATGTTAACCAAAAGCCACGAAGAGCTCTGTGACTTTGAGTTAAGCCAAGGAAGAACGGGATTGGGGTTATTTTTTGCGAAGTTAATTGCAAACGCACATTCTCAAGGAGATAAAGTGGGCTCAATCGCCCTTTCCAACGGCGGGAGTCTCGGTGGAAGTGTATTTGAAGTAAAAATACCGTAAGATTGACCGATAACATTAAGTAATACAAAAAGTAACGCTCGTACGTAGTAATACGTTAACGTTATAAAAAATAAAAAACAGACGGAAACACACGCATGTACGTGATTATTATTATATTAATTGTTGTTTTGCTAATCGCAGCTATCTTTATCAATGCAATGCAACAACATCGTCAAAAGCAAGAGGCTGAGCGCAGAACTGAACTTGCCAAACAGCGTACTATTGTCGACGAAACTGAGAACGTTATTGCCGCCTGTGTAAACATGCCTGTTTCTTCGCGCATTATGGGCATACTTCACAATCGTATTCTAAATGCCTTGAAAGCAATGAACGATTTATCGAGTACATCTGAACTAAAACAGCGTATCTCAAGCAGTGAGCAAGCAACCGCCGCGGCTCTTTCGGACAATAGCGGTATCACTAACGATTTCGCGTTACCCGACAACGACAAAATGATCATTCAATACATTCAGGCCGTTAAGAAACTGCGCATTATTCTTCGTTCAGAACATAGTAAAGGGCAAATTGATTCTAAAGTATTCATGGATGAAGATAAGCAGCTTGAACGCTTGCAGGTAAAAGTAAATGTAGAAACATTGATTAAGCGCGGCCGCGCTGCACTTCAAACCAATATGCTTGGGTCAGCCAGACAGTATTTTGAAAAGGCGAAAAACGCACTAGAAAATCAAAATCCCCAAGACGAATACTCAATGTCTAAACTTGCTACACTTAACGAGTGGTTACACGAAATCCAAAGCAACCTTAAGAGCGTGAACGAAAAAGATCGCGCCAAGAAGCAAGAAGAAGAAAGAGACGAATTAGACGAGTTGTTCGCACCTAAGAAAAAGTGGTAGGTCGAACCTTTTCTTAGAAACTATAAAGCGCATTATTTCACTCATAATGCGCTACGGCCATGTCCCACATAGATTGAGCCGGCAGCGATAACCCTTTTCGCGCATTTCGAATTATTCCAATATTTTTCACCAGAGGCATGTCACTAATTTCTTTTGTTACTAGCCCCAATCCCTCCATTTGCGCTTTACAAATCGCCGGCATAATAGATATACCTAAACCATTTAGAATGAGCTTTCCTAGTGTAGATAGCTGCCCCGTTTCCGCGATTATATTTAGCTCACCATATTGTGCTAGCTTAGATTGAGTCCAATGACGTACCGCAGATCCCCTATTCATCATTACCAATGGAAGTTTTAGACAGTCCTGCCAATGCAACTTGTCCCCTAAATGGGCTGATTGTGCTTTGTTGGTCACAACAACAAACTCATCAGCAAAAAGGCTTTTAAACACTAAACCATCTTTGCGCTCTGGCTCAAACGAGAACCCAATCTCGCTGCGGCCTGTAGTAACTTCATGAATTACCTGTTCCATTACTACATCGACAATTCGTAAGTTTACGTTTGGAATTCGTTGATGAAATACTGACAAGATATTCGGTAAATGAGACTCGGCAAATGACGGCATAGCGCAAATGGTAAGCTGCCCTTTCGCCATAGCAAACAAATTTTGAATATCAGAAAAAGTATTGTCCCAGTCGTGCAGTAGCCTCAAAGCATTTGGAAACAACACCTCTCCTTCTGGTGTTAGGCTTACATTGCGTGTGTTGCGTTGGAATAGCTTACCGCCTAACTGCTCTTCCATTTTTTTAATTGCCGATGACAAAGCTGGCTGTGTTAAATGTAGATTTACCGCGGCTTCAGCAAAGGTTGATGACTTGGCCACTTCTACAAACGCTTTTATTTGACGGTATGAAACATCCATAAACTTTTCAACTGCTCTCAGCGATTAATAAATAGTTTTTATTAATCGCAAGATTAATTCGATTTTACAAATGAAGCAACAATGTCGATACTTATTTTTAACAAATGCATTGGAGATAGAGAATGGCGGGATTTAACAAAGTTGTATCCTCATACGAAGAAGCAATGGCTGGCCTTGAAAATGGTATGACAGTTATTGCGGGCGGTTTCGGGTTGTGCGGTATACCCGAAGGACTGATAGGCCAAATTAAGAAAATGGGCGTATCTGGACTTACTGTAGTTTCTAATAACTGCGGTGTAGATGGATTTGGCTTGGGTCTTTTACTAGAAGACAAACAAATAGCAAAAATGGTGTCTTCTTATGTAGGTGAAAATGCCCTGTTTGAAAAACAACTGCTCAACGGTGAGCTGGAAGTTGAGCTTACACCTCAAGGAACGCTGGCGGAAAAAATGCGCGCTGGTGGTGCTGGCATTCCTGCCTTCTACACTGCCACAGGTTATGGTACGCCTGTTGGTGAAGGAAAAGAAGTCAAAGAATTCAACGGTCGCCCTTATATTCTTGAACATGCTATTACTGGCGACTTTGCCATTGTAAAAGCATGGAAAGCAGATACTTACGGAAACTGTATTTATCGCCATACAGCACAAAACTTTAATCCTATGGCCGCTACTGCAGGTAAAGTCACTGTGGTAGAAGCAGAGGAAATTGTAGAGCCTGGTGAATTGAACCCCAGCGAGATCCACACTCCCGGGATTTATGTAAACCGTGTCATTCAAGGTTCATTTGAAAAACGTATTGAACGCCGTGTAGTTAGCAAGGAGTCAGTGTAATGCTTAGTAGAGAACAAATCGCAATGCGCGTCGCTCAAGAGTTTAAAGATGGCGATTACGTCAATTTAGGCATAGGTATCCCTACCCTTGCAGCTAACTATGTGCCAGATGACATCAGCGTGATGCTACAGTCAGAAAACGGCCTTTTGGGTATGGGACGTTACCCGACTGAAAGTGAAATTGACGCTGATATGATAAACGCTGGTAAAGAAACGGTAACGGCTATCACAGGCGCATCTATTTTTAGTAGCGCCGAGAGCTTTGCCATGATCCGCGGTGGTCACGTTGACTTTACTGTACTTGGCGCATTTGAGGTTGATGTATCGGGTAATATTGCCTCTTGGATGATACCGGGCAAACTCGTTAAAGGCATGGGCGGCGCTATGGACTTAGTTGCTGGCGCGAAGAACATAATTGTTACTATGACCCATACCGACAAACACGGTAACCCAAAACTACTTGGCGAATGCACTTTACCGTTAACCGGTGTTAACTGTATTACGCGCATTATTACCGACTTAGCAGTGCTGAGTGTTGAAGACGGCGCATTTGTGCTTCAAGAACGTGCACCGGGCGTCAGCGTTGACGAAATTAAAGAGAAAACGGGCGGAAAGCTTGTTGTTCCTGAAAATGTACCTGAAATGCAGTTTTAAACTCTGCGTTTGATTGTGCTTTTCATTTAATCGTTCTTCGCAATGTCGCGCTTATCATTCAGCATTTATGCTCTTGTGGTAAGCGCGCACCATTGAGTTAACTCACATTTTTGCTTTAACTTTATATTCTTCGTTGAGTAACGATTGTTACAAGTACCTGGCTTCAGTGTGCAAACTTATAAGCCTTTCCAATAAACCTTTAAATGCACCGTGCATTAAGGGATAATGCGCCCGAATGTCATTTTAAAAAGGCTATACCTTCTTGCTAGTTACTGATTTACCTGTTCACCACAAAATTATTTCAAAGCTCGAAACGAAAAACATTTCGACGCTAACCGAAATTCAAGAACGCACAATGCTGCCAGCTATTCAGGGCAAAGATATTATTGCGTCATCAAAAACGGGTTCAGGTAAAACCTTCGCCTTTTTAGTGCCAGCTATAAACAGGCTAATGTCGCAAAAAGCCCTTAGTCGTCAAGACCCACGCGCACTTATTCTTGCGCCAACTCGTGAGCTAGCCAAACAAGTTTTCATTGAAGCTAAATCAATGTGTACCGGGCTAAATCTTACTTGTTCACTTATTGTGGGTGGTGAAAATTATAACGACCAAGTTAAAGCGCTTCGCCGTAACCCTCACATTATCGTTGGTACCGCTGGTCGTGTAGCCGACCATCTATTAGATAAAAGTGTGTATTTAAACGGTTTAGAGTTGCTTATCTTTGATGAAGCCGACCGAATGTTAGACTTAGGCTTCTCTGCTCAGCTTAAAATGATTAACGACTATGCTGATCACAGAAAGCGTCAAACTATGTTGTTTTCTGCCACGCTCGATAATATTGAGCTAAAGCATATGACAACGCAGTTAACCAAAGGCGCTGTTCGTGTAGCTGTAGGAGACTCAACCGCAGAGCATGGCGATATCGAACAGAAGTGCTTCTTTGCAGACAATGTTGATAACAAAGATCAAATTTTACAGTTTGAGCTAGCCAATCGTACCTACAACCAAGCTATCGTATTTACCGCTACCCGTGAAGATACCGATAGAATTGCAGCACTGCTTAACGAACAAAACTTAGAAGCTATTGCGCTTCGTGGTGATATGCTACAAAGCCAACGCGCAGCAGTAATGAGTGCGTTTGCTCGTGGACAGCACAGTATTCTGGTCACTACCGACCTCGCCTCTCGTGGACTAGATCTATCAAAAGTTGGATTGGTGGTTAACTTTGACCTTCCTAAGAACGCGGATGAATACATTCACCGTATCGGCCGTACAGGCCGTGCTGGGCAAAAAGGCGAAGCATTCTCGCTAATTGGCCCTCGTGATTGGAACAGTTTCGAGGGGCTTAAGAATCACCTTCAATATGCGTTAGAGTGTTCACCGCATGACGAATTCTCGGCGTCTTTCAAAGGTTTTACGCCGAAGAAAAAAGTATCGAAACAATCAAATGCGAAAAGTGGTAAAAAGCGCGTAGCGAAACCAGCAAAACCTGGCACTAAAAAACGTGTCGATACCATGTCTGGAGAAGATATTGGTATGGTTCCTGTGAAACGAAAGCCAAGAAACACTCTGTCTGACGACGATGAATAAAACTCTATATCGTAGTTTGAACCATCACCGCCGCTAGTCACAATTCACTGTTGAATAGCGGTGTGTAACCTTTCACTTTGTTTTTAATCACATTTTCTTACAGCCCTTTGATGGAACACTTCGCCATCATATGCTCTACTACGCATATAGCAACAAGTCGATCGAGCTGACTACACGCTTCAACTGTTTGTAACAAAGCGTGTAAGCGGCACACACTCCCCCTTTAAAATGGATTTTAACCACATGAAATTTATAAAGTTCGTATCGTTAGCCTTGTTTATAGTAATAGTCGTTGTGGCACTCTCCTATGAAAAAATAATAGCACGCGTATTGTTGCCGCAGTACATAGAGTGGGCACATCAAACAGATATGAAAGGCTTAAAAATAGGTCAACCGTTGAACGAACAAGAATTGGCGCTAGCAGCGGAGATAGGCATAAAACAGCCTAAGAAAGTAAGAATTGTTTATGTAGATGAAGTGCCATATCCCTACGAAAACTTCGCGCTTAAAGTGTTTGGCGAAGCCGTTGGACTTGTTGGAGAAGGAATAATAAATAACGCACAAGTTTTCGGCTATTCGATTTATGCTCGTAAAGATTTCGAGCTTAATAGACCCAAGTTAGCCCACGAATTAGTGCATGTGTTACAGATTGAACGAGCAAGTTTAGATGAAGTTGTCACCCAACACTTTTTCGACATGGCTGAATACGGTTACGATAAAGCCCCACTAGAAGTAGAGGCGTCCGCAGCCAATATAGTATACAGCGCTGATTGGTAGTCTTTACTACATAGCATACTTTTTTAGCTTCGCCCAACGTGTAGGTTCATCTGTCGAGGCTTTGAGTTCTGCTATAGACAAGTTGTGGACGAATAGATTATTGACTAGCTACTTCTGCTTTGTGCCAGAAGCTGCCGTTCACGAGCAGGTATCACAATGGCACGTTTGTACGTGAAACAGACAATTTTCCTTTCCCATGGAAACGCAGAATATGGTTTTTTCATGGGAAATGGGTGTTACTATGAAGTCTCAGTAATAAGCTGTTAGGCATCTTTTAAAGTGAGCACATTTATTAAGGTATCAATTAAACCCAACGCTCTTCACCAAGTAAAAACAGAGCTTGGGCTTTATATAGTAAGAGCTAAAGAATTAATTGATAACTTCGAAGATATTCAAAATGACGGATTTAGCTTCCATGGTGGTCATAATTTTTATAGAAATGAAGGAGGCTTTGTTACGGGTGGCAACCTCAATATAAACCGTCATAGACTAAAAGGTCTATTTCTTGATTTTAGATTTTTTATAGCAAATGATGAGCCTACTAGTTTCCTTAAGTTTACTGGCATACTGGGAAAGTTATCAGAAGAACCATTGTTCAGACAATGCTTAAAATCTGAAAAGAAGATATGGAAAGATGAAGGAATTCTGAAGGGGTGGGTTAATGTGAATGCTTGTGACCTCATAGTTACATATTTTAATTCTAAAGCTTTTCATGGCCTGCTAGAAGGTGAAGAAAAATATAAAACACTTATAGAGCGGATGGATAGCGAAACCTTAAACTGGCTGCTCTGCTATTATATTGATGACAGAGTTAGGTGTGTTAGCCGCATATCTAGAATGATAGAAAGTTATGAACAAGGTTATTTTGAAGTGCCAGAAAATGCCTAACAAAACGCTGTTGACACTCCCTCCGGTCGCTGGGAGGCTAACACGTGGGCTAACTCACTTCGTTCGGATTTTAGACCACGTGCTAGCGCCCCCAAAGCTTAGCGTTATGTTTGGTCTAGCAACACTGCAACCAAGGAAGAAGAGGTCAAGTTGTCAAAGCAAAGTAAAGTAAAACACACGCAGGATGAATTTCTTCTTAACCAGTTTAACGAAATGTCAGAGAATCCCGAATACTGGCATAACAAAGCTGCGGAACTATTTACATCTGCCGGAGTAATTTGGAAGGCCATGAACAGTGGAAAGGACTTTTATGCAAAGTGCGATGCAACATACAAAATGTTAATGGGGATGTCTTTTGAAGCTTTATTAAAGGGTCTTTGCATTGAAAGTAGAAAAGTTACTACAGCTGATTTAATAAGTCATGACCTTGTAAAGATTTCAAAAATTATCGAATTACCTTTAGATAAAGCAGAAAATAAATTATTGATGTTGTTGTCTGATTACATCAAATGGGCTGGAAAGTATCCAATTCCGAAAAATTCGGGACAATTACAACAATACAGATCTATGGTCGATTCAACCGAATTTGATAAAGTTAATATCGGCGGCTTTAACGCAAGCATTTCAAATAATGCTTTAGATTATGAAGAATTGACTCCTATGTGGCGCAGGCTTTCAGATAAATTGCTAAAAACTCCTACTTAAACATAAGAAGTCAATTAAATGCGGGACTGCTAAAGCAGGGATCAGTTCCACCTCGCTACACCGTTTAGTTAAGCATTATGAGCCCCTTACTAAGGTGTCAAAGGTCCGCCCCTTGTCTTTTTGAAGCCCGCCAGTGCTTGCTGTAGGGCAGCTCTGTGCCAGAAGCAGCCGTTCGAATATTAGTAATTAAACGGCAGAAGAGTACGTGAAGCAGACAGTCGGAAATGCTTTCCTATGAAAATACAGATTATAGTTTTTCAGGGGAAACGCGGTTACTATGAAGGCTCAGTAATAAGCTGTTAGTTTAATCTGTAGTCTAGTTATGCATTCTTAAGGGATTTATTTCATGCAAGTCTCAAGCTACGCGATCGAAAAAATGGGATTCTCTAAATATCCTGATGACAACGAATTGCCAGTCAAGTTTGCCGTTCAGAGGGTTTATTCTTTGCAAGGCATCAACTTTGAAAAAGAAAGCGAACTATTAAAATCTGCCGTCTTTCAATTTGGAAAACAATGCAAAGTTGTCATTGCCGATTCAGTAAATAAAGCTGCAAATGAAATTTGTGGAGAAGACTATGCTGAAAATGAAGAAGAATGGGTGAAAGAAAAAAAGGGTCGCCCACCTTATTTATTAGTATGTTTCGAAGAGAATGAAGAACATATACTTAAAGGTGGTTATCGACAGGAGAAAGAAGATCACATTTTAACTTACGATGGGTTTAAAGACGGTAAAAAAGAAATAAAAAAATGGGAGTTGGAGGAGTTACCAAGCATAATAACATCGCTTACCGTGCATTTTTCAGAACCAGATTTACACATTAAATTAGTATCTTTAGACCGAAGTGTTTATGGAAAAACCAAAGATGATAAAACACTTTTCGATTTAAAAATGACTGGGAGTATGAGTGCGTTTGTATCTCGACCTAAGTCTACAGAGGAAATAAATTCATCCTTAAGAAAATCTACAAACTTGTATTCTTCATTAGACCAAAAAACAAGTCGCCATATATTTATGGCTCTAGAAGAACCAGATCGCTTAAAGCAGTTCCTATACTATTTCTTGTTCATCGAGCGATTTACACATAGCCAATTCAAAAAAATTGACTATGATAACTATGCTAAAAATATGTTTAATATTCCGGCAAGAATAAAAAATGTAGGTATGGAGTTCTTCAAAGAACGTCAACTAGACGCAAAGAATTTATCTCAGCGGTTTCAATGGTGCTCTCTACTTCTTTGGAATGAGATAGATGATAGTGATGTGACTTCATTTAAGGAACTAAAGAAAACTAGAGATTTGATTTCTCATGGTGAAAACGTTATTGAATCCACATTACCAGTAGAAGAAATAAGAAGACTTGCTCTGAAGTTGCTTGGTAGCATTTAAACCTAACAAGAAATTAAATAAGGACAAAAAACAGTTGGCTTGTGCTCATTCGTAGCGATTTTAGCAAACAATTTTTTGCCTGTTAATTAGGTGTTGAACGTCTGCAAATTGTCTGAAGCGGTCTCGCGAGTTAGAAATATCCAATGTCCGCTTTACGCTCGAAGCCGACAGTGAAGGCTATTCAAAGGAAGCTATATCTCACTCCCAACACGAAACGCCAAACTCAACACACAAAAAAACGAGTGCTTAAAAGCACTCGTTTTCAATTGGCTCTTTTACGTGGCCTAGCCCTCGTTTTCACGCTTGGCCTAGCGTGTCGAAAAGCCTCAGTCGACGATAAGTGTAACTAAGTTTAAACTTAGTATTCCCACCATCCTTCTTGCCACCACTCCAAAAACTCTTCAAAGTCGATGTAACCGTCGTCGTTACTATCGATAAGCTTAAAGCCTTCTTGTACGTGGCTAGCTTTCGTTTTTGGTGAAATAACGGTTAGAAGCTCGATGAACTCCGGCAAATCGATTTGGCCGTTGCCATCACGATCGAAAAAGCTGAAGTCCTTTCTAATTTCTTCAATTTTAGATTCTGAAAGTTGAGTGCTCACTCGCATTCCTTATTTCAACTGCAATAAGCACGAGTGTAACGCCCTTCTTTCTAGCTGTCTACGCCTGATTTTCTTTTGCTTTAAGTGCGCGTAAACGTTGAGCTTCTGCTTTTTCCTGACGCTTTTGTTCCATGGTCAAACGCGCTTCCGTTCCTACGTGTTCTTGTTGACGCTCTTTTGCCAGCTGAACCTGTTTTTCACGTTCTCTAAAGCGAGCAATTTGATCGTCGGTATGGGTACCAAAGCAGTGTGGGCAGCTTACACCCGGCTCATACTTATCACTCTGCTTGTCTTCTTCAGTAATTGGAAGTCTGCACGCGTAGCACTGCTCATAATGGCTTTTCTCTAAGTCATGGTTAACTGCAACGCGATTATCAAATACAAAGCAATCGCCTTCCCACAACGACTCTTCTTTCGGTACATCTTCAAGGTACTGTAGAATACCGCCTTCTAAGTGATAAACCTCGTCAAACCCCTGCTCTTTCAAGTAAGCCGTCGATTTTTCACAGCGAATACCACCGGTGCAGAACATAGCCACTTTTTTGTTTTTTGACGGGTCGAGCTCCTTCGCTACGTATTCAGGAAACTCACGAAACGTTTCGGTTTTTGGGTCGATAGCGTGTTTGAACGTACCAATTTCAATTTCATAACCGTTTCGCGTGTCAATAACCGTAACATCTGGGTCGCTAATAAGTGCGTTCCAGTCTTTAGGTTTTACGTAAGTACCAACGGTTTTGCGAGGGTCAATACCCTCAACGCCCATGGTCACAATTTCTTTTTTCAGTTTTACCTTGGTGCGATAGAACGGCTGTTCATCGTGAAGAGATTCTTTGCAAGAAATAGGATTAATACGCTCGTCGCTGTTTAAATAAGCAAGTAATGCGTCGATACCTTCGCGGGTACCAGAAACCGTACCGTTTATCCCTTCGTGGGCAAGAAGAAGTGTACCTTTAATGCCATTAGCTTCCATTGTTTCGAGAAGCGGTTGGCGGATTTCTTTGAAGTTTTCAAGCGCAACAAATTTATACATTGCGCATACAATATATTTAGACATATTTTAACCTTTGCTGATTGGAGCGTAAGACCAGTGCAAAAATGCGGCGCGCAATATAACAAAAAGGAATGATAAAAACTAGGGCGGATACGAATTAGCGCTCCTACGTCAACCCAAACTTAGCACGCAACAACGAATTGAAATGACTGCTATGCAATATTCTCAAAAGATGTGAAGTGTGACGAATTTTCTTGTTGTGAATGGTATTCTTTATCTTGTGATGAAAGGATATCGTATAGCAGCGTATTATCTTCCTTCACGGTGTTAGCGTATTCCTTTTTCAACCGCTTTTGTGTTGCCAAACTACAATTATCTACTACATCGTCGGGTAGACGTTTAGCATCATCAGTTTGTGAAAGTGGAGAGGGATTCATACTTAAATATAACCTTGCTGCCGCATAGTCTTGAGATACTAACTCAGACAAAACGCGCATTCTGCCCCATTCGCTTTCATTAGCAGCTAGCGATGGCCTTCTATAATAATTTAACGATGCAAGCTTGGATTCGATGCTGCTTTTATCATCAGATTCTGACGCAACCGCTTCAATTTCAAATGGCTCGGCAACACTATGTTGCTGCATAGCAAGATATAAAGAGAACAACGCTCCCTGCGCAGATGCTTTAGCAAGCACACCACTGCGCTCCCAGTATATACTGGGGTCAATAGGTATTTGCTCACGAGCTTCGACAGTTTCTTGCGACATTCTTATTTACAACTTCATATGTATACTTATGTTTTCGGCAAGATAATGTTTTTCTTAAGCTTATTATCTAAAATTAGATATACTCCTATAAAGTAATCGCGTGCTCATTCATGGATTTGAAATGCAATTTAGCAACAAACAAGTACTGATTGTTGAAGACCAACGCCCTTTCCTTCTTTTATTAAAGGGGCTGATGCATTCGATGGGCGCATCTGATGTAGTTACAAAGTCATCTGCTGAACAAGCGGTATCACTATGTAAAAAGCATAAGTTTGATATTGTAATTTGTGATCTACACTTGGGAGCTGACAACAAAAATGGCTATGAGCTCATTGAAGAGTTGCGTACTCGAAGGCTTATCAGTCCCACATCGGTGTTCATTCTGATAAGCGCAGATAGCGCTCGACCGGTAGTGTTGGGCAGTATTGAACGTAGACCCGATGATTTTTTAATTAAGCCCTTTTCTCAAGTTCAGCTGAAGTCTCGTATTGTTCGTGCGTGGCAAAAAAGACAGTTTCTCCAGCAAGCGTTTAGTCTCGTTGAACAGGGTGAAATAAACAGTGCGATCGACCATATCGAAGCGTTACTTGACGCCCCTTCCCACTATAAAGGTCACTGTGAACAGCTATTAGTCGAGCTATATTGGCGTATAAAGCAACCCGATAAAGCGCTAGATGTATTACGTGACTACATTGACGGAAAACCCGTGCTGTGGGCACAAATAGCTATTGGAAAAACTTACTTGCTTTTAAAGGAATATGAGAAAGCGATTTTAATTGCCAAGAGAACGCTAAAGCGAAACCGGTTCAATGCAGACGCTCACGATATTCTTGCGCAAGCACACCAAGCCACGACATCTGGCGACAAAGCACTAGATGCAATAAAAGAAGCAATAAAACTGTCGCCCTACTCCCTACCCAGGCATTTCAAAGCCTGTGAAATAGGTCGGCAAAATGACGATTTAGTGCTGGCAGCGAGTTCAAGCCAAGCGATCTGGGATTTATCGAAACGAACCGTTCACAAAACAAGTTTGCACTGGTGCGGTATTATCCGAAGCCTTTTAGATGTCGCAGAGTTTGCAGACGACAAGCGCCAGCGCAATAAGTATCAGCAAGAAGCATTACTAACTCTGCAAAGAGGAAAGTTTGATGAACATCTTCAAAAAATGGACAGAGATTTTGACGTAGATATATTTGGTACAATCGTCAACGCTAGAATTAGCGCAATAGACGGCAAACTGATTGATGCCAAACGCCACTTAACAACGTCACAAACACTTCTTGACGATAAGTACACGGATGTTCCTACCGCGTTTATTCCTGACAGTATTAACGTTATGTATAAACTGGGTGAGTTTGATGATGCGCTACAGTTGAATGCACTTTTAACTTCAAGACAGGATGAGCTCGACCAAAACAGTTTAAACATGCTTGATGCGCAAGCCCTCAATGCTCAGAAAAACTTAGCCAGTTATCAACAGTTCAACCGCGAAGGCATTCAACACTATCAGCAGCAAGATTACGAACGTGCTAAAGCTTCGTTTGCCCTTGCTCAAGGCTTTGCTCCTGTAAATACAGGGGTTGCGCTTAATCTATTGCAATGTCTTCTACAAATTGCAATCAAAGAAGATAAAGCCGAAATGAAACTCATTAATGAGTGTAAGCGGCTGTTTAAATTGATTGACGATATGTCACTTAAGGCGCCTTACAAAGAAAAATACACCAACCTTAGAGATGAACTCTCTAAATATATTGGCTTTTGAATTAGAAAACTGGTGAGCTATGAGATTGTTAGTTTTTTTACTGGTGGCAATTTTAATCGACGAGGTTAGCGCCAATGAACAGGCGCTAAGTCAGAACGAGTCTTTTGTACTAGCCGATGCTGGTATTCACAGAATGACATTTGAAGAGCTAAACAGTGGTGAAATATTTGTTATTCGCGGATTAAAAGTACCTAGCACACAGCAATTCGAGGGTAGTCAAGCTAACGAGAAACACCTCCCAAAACTCGTCAAAGTTAAAACTGGCAAATACTATCTAAAATCGATAACTCCAGCTTTTTCGAACATTGGGGTAAGACGTTTTAAAAAACCCGAATGCGATGGCTGCTTTTTCTCGCTTCAACCAAGCGCGGTTTCTTATCTGGGTAGGTGGAATATTGATTTAGAATACAAATCAAGGAATAAGGTAGAGTGGCATATACAGAGGCAGTATTCCTACGAGAACCTTAAAACATTAAAACAAAAAAACACTAAATTGACCGAACTTCCCCTTTTCGTTGTTAACGAAGAAGGTAAAGTTCTTAAAATCGACTGGAAAGAATTATAACTTAATACCTTATTTAGTACTGAGTTCTACCACCATAAGTCGGAGCTTTCTTCTTGTATTACGAGAAGACCAGTACTGTATCGACCGAGCTGAATGTGTACTGAGCCAGAGTATTACTAATTAATCCATAAAATTATCAACCGTTTCGATTAGCTCATCCACGTTTTCAATCAGTGTTTGACGCTGTTTCTCTGAAAGAGTTGAAAATATCTCGGCCAGTAGCGTTGCCGTCACAGTCATATTATGAGCACTACCTTGCTTGTACACATCGCTTTTATAATTATCCGGATTTTGCATGAGAGCCACCAATTCTTGCTCAAACCTTTCGTTTTGCTTGCGCGAAACGAATAACTTTCTTGCCGCATTTTGAATGTTTCTGCGATACGTTATCCAAGCGTCACCTGTAGAAATAAACTGTTGCGCGTAGGTGCTAACAATTTGTTTTTGCTCTTTACTTAGATCTCCAATACGCTCACTTATTGTTTCTTGTATTTTCTCAATTCTATCTTTAAGTCTCTCTGCTTCAGACTTTTCCAGCGCCTCTTGTC
Organism: Alteromonas sp. W12; assembly: GCF_001924945.1. Classification (NCBI taxonomy): domain Bacteria; kingdom Pseudomonadati; phylum Pseudomonadota; class Gammaproteobacteria; order Alteromonadales; family Alteromonadaceae; genus Alteromonas; species Alteromonas sp. W12. The sequence continues at coordinate 1,681,845 of NZ_LQXH01000001.1, read as the reverse complement.
GCTCTTCCTCTTCTTCTTTATTGTCTTTTTCTAATGCCGCAAATAGGGTGACAACTTGTTCATCATCGAGTGTTTTAGCTATAGCCGCTAGTTCAGGACTGACCTCGTCTCGTACGCGCTCCCAATGCGATCTAGCTAGCTCAAGGTTGTTATAAACAATACTCGAATTAAGGGTGTCATTCTGAATCTGCTTTTTTATATCCTCTAATTGCGCTTTATAACGAGTAAGTTCAATCTTCTTGTGCCAGCTCAACCAATTTTGTAAATGCGCATCAAACTTCTCCTCTTGCTCATCTTTAAGCTCGATGTAATCGTCCATGTACCAATACACCCACCAATCCAGGTTGTTATAAGCCAGCTTAGAACTGCATGAAGTAAGAAAAATAATAAAGACAACAACCAACAATGAACGCATAGTATTTCCTTTTTTTACGTTAGTTACGTCGTGACAAGCAAAAACGCTTATTGCTGTGTACTGAAAAATTGAATTTTACTTTGATATTACGCAATAAATATCCGCAATAGAGAACTTTACGTTGCACAGCCTTTACTCTACTTTAATGGCATTGCCTGTAAAAAGAAGGACTTTAATGTGTCAAAACGTGTCGCAATTTTAACCTCTGGTGGCGACGCCCCAGGTATGAATGCATGTATACGTGCCGCAATTATTGCGTGTCAGAAAGCTAATTTTACCTTACTTGGCTACAAGCACGGCTACAACGGATTACTACAGCAAGAGTTTATTCCTCTATCTCTTGATTCAACGCACAATCTTATCCAGCAAGGCGGCACCATACTACACAGCGCAAGGTGTAAAGAATTTAAAAATCGTGAAGGGCTTATCAAAGCGGCTGATAACTTGAGACAGGCCGAGATCGACACACTTATTGTAATCGGTGGTGACGGATCTTTTCGCGGCGCAGCAAAGTTGAGCGAACTATGGGATGGCCAGATTCTTGGTATTCCTGGAACAATTGATAACGATATAGCGGGCACTGATGCCACTATAGGCTACTTTACCGCAATAGATACCGCCATGAGTTCTATCGATAAAGTTCGTGATACAGCTGATGCGTTCGAACGTATTTTCCTTGTAGAAGTAATGGGTCGCAATGCTGGCTTTTTAGCATTAAATGGTGCTCTTTCCGCGGCTGCTGACTATGTGGTTGTTCCTGAGTTTTTTGAATCCGCTGAGACTGAAATCAAAAAGATCGTAAACCAGATAAAAGCGCAGCGTGCTTTGAAAGGGCCCGTCAGTTTTATTGTTGTAGTAGCTGAAAACGTTTGGCCTAATGGCTTAACAGGATTAACCGAAGCTTTGCAGTATCACAATATCAACGACGTTAGGCCAGTAACCTTGGGACATGTCCAACGTGGCGGCTCGCCGGTAGCACAGGACCGACTGCTCGCCACTACTCTTGGCGAATTCGCCATAAGCTTAGTAGGAAGCGACGTCACCAACATAATGGTTGGTGAAGTTAATCAGCGCCCTATTACCGTACCTCTACCCAAAACTTGGGAAGAAACAAAACCCCTCAATCAAGCCCGGGTTGACGCTATGCGTACCCTAATGAACGAAAGATACAGCTGCGACTAAGTAAGATGGTTCAGACGCTGTTTAACTTGAAACTTTTATAGATTGTAAAAACAAAAAAGGCGGTGCTTTATAATAAAACACCGCCTTTTAGTACTTAATGCTCAAGCTTCTTTACATCTTCATTGCCGCTTTCACTTTATCACGATGACTGCGACTCACTTTAAGTTCTGTATCATTTTGAAGTATTAAATGATATTCGCCACTAATATGGCTCACTAACTTTTTAACAAAACGGATATTAGCAATAGCTGAACGGTGCACTCGAACAAAGAACTGTGGGTTGAGTTCCTGCTCAAGTTCTTTCATGGTTTTGCGCATTATATGCATGCCATCCAGTGCGTGAACGCACATATAATCACCTGCAGCATCAATCCATTGAATGTCTTGAACGTTTACGCGCGTTACTTCTGAGCCATCTTTAATAGCCAATACATCTGGGTATGGATTGGTTTCAACCGGCTCACCATTAGCTAACTTGCGTAAAATCTCTTCGCAATCATCGCCAGTAAGTTCAGCAACAAGGCTTACCAATTTTTGTGACTGCTCATCTTGATGCTGAGTTGAGTAATATTCACGTACTTTGTTTAACGCCGCACCTAAGCGCTCGTCGTCTGCTGGTTTTAACAGATAATCTAAAGCATGCACGTCAAACGCTTTTATTGCGTAGCTGTCATAAGCAGTTACGAAAACGATCATGGGAATGGGCTGTTTCAGTTCGCGCAACTTGTGAATAACCTGGAAGCCGTTTAAACCGGGCATTTGAATATCTAAAAACACCAAATCTGGACGATGTTGAGAAATGCTACTTACAGCCTCTAGGCCGTTCTGACACTCTGCAAGCACCTGCACATCATCATGACGCTCTAACCTGGCACGAAGGCCCTTGCGTGCTAAAGGTTCGTCGTCCACTACAATGGTTTTAATCACTTGCTTTGTCATGTTATACGTCCTTAACTTCATAGGGAATGCGTATTCTAACTCGCACGCCTGAAGGCTGATTGTGTTCTATAGAGAATGCAAAATTACGATGATAGAGGGATTGCAAACGCTCTTTTATATTGGCTAGGCCTACGCCGTTTTCTCGACTAAGTGTTCCGTCTTTGATATCTGCACCAGGGCCGTTATCGGCAACATCCATTAACAAATCATTGCCAAATGTACGTGCCGTAATCGCTATACGACCACCATTTTCCATCTTAGATATGGCGTGCTTTATTGAGTTTTCAATAATGGGCTGCAAGATCATGCTCGGCACAAGTGCACTTTCACACCCTTCATCGATGTCCCATAGTACTTCTAGACGATCGTCAAAACGTACCTTCTCTATCTCTAGATAGAGTCGTAATGCCTTTATTTCCTGACCTAGCGGTACTCGCTTTATCGGGTCGTTGTCTAATGAATAACGTAGAAAGTCACTCAAACGCGACACCATCGCTTCTGCTGTGTCGTTCTCTTTTAAAAGAATAAGGGTTGAGATAGCGTTAAGCGTATTGAAGAGAAAATGCGGGTTGAGTTGATAGCGCAACATCTTTATGTGAGCTTGGTGCGCCATGGTACTCGCCTTTAGCGCGTTCTGCTTCTCTTTTTGAAGCATTTGGAAGTTCTTGATGCCAAAGTACACACCACTCCAACACCCCACCATTATTAGCGAGTTAATAGTGTTGGTAAAATACATATACCATTCGTCTGGGCGATATCCGTGCTTGTAGATTTCCCAGTAGTTAATGTTTTTTACCACGGCCCATAGCAAAGCAATTAAGTAGCACGACACAATCACTATGATGATCATGTTGAGCGGAGATTGCTTTCTTGCCCATCGATAGATGTAGCGAAGCGGAATGGTTAGCAACCATCCTGCATAGGCATTAAGCATGATGATGAAAACCCAAATGGGTCGAACATCATGGAGAAAAGATCCGATGTAATAAATTATTGCGAACCCTGCCCAGCCTGCACTGTGCAATGTCCAAAATAAACGTTCATTACTTTCTATTACACGCTGAAAGCGACTCACAATATTACCAATTTAAAAACTTATAAGAAGATTATACGCAAGCCTTGCCACGACCCAAGCGCCTTGGTCGTGCCCCTTATGCTTCTTGTCGCAGGGCAAAATCTTGAAATTAGACATGTTTTGGCTATATCAATTCGCTGATTAAGCTCAGTAACTGATATTCATTCTTTTCAGCCAGTGCACCCACCACCAGGCTGGGCCAACCAGCAAGAAGCGCAAATCGTCAAAAAACGAAGGCTTTTTGCCCTCGATATGATGGCCAATAAACTGCAAAATCCACATAACGACAAACAGTACAAGAGAAAATAACCATACTGAGATACTGAAGTGGTCTAGGGTATTAACTGCACCGAAACACAGTATAGTTAAGAGGGTCATTGCAGCCCCAATCGGACCAGACAACATAAAATAATAATACAATACGGGAACCGCTATGATATGCGCCCACGTTATATCGAATTGCGCTATGATTTCAGGTACCGGCAAACTCCAAAGCAAACCTATCGTTACGAAATAGATGCTGGGTACGGCAATAGCATGGATGATAACGTTGGTCTTGTTTTGGTGGCTTTCACCGTACTGCATTAAAAGTCGCTCAATACTTCTCATGTAGATCCCCTTAGCCTGTTATTTTGATTATTATCTAAAGAGCACCCAACTATTGTTTTCCTATGTTAACAATGTGTGTCGGGACAACAGCGTTTTTATCAATTTTTCTTCACAGGTAAAGGCGAGCCCATAATAAACCACATCACTATCAAGCTTATGATTTTTAACTTTTGCAGTAAGCGCTACTTCTTTACCGTCCAACGAATAGTTTAGCTTAACCTCAGCTTCATCGAGCATTACCGGCCAATTTGGCTTGACCTGTAACGCTACTTTGCACCCTTTTTCACTTAAATCTATGATGATCCCCGTTACGTTTTCGTCACTGGGATAAACGTCAGCTTCTAACGTTACTGAAACGCCAAGTTGAGCACGCTTTACAGCGCGAAGCCCTATACTTTCAATACGTTTTGGAAAGGTTGTAATAAGTAAGCCTGATGGCTTTGAAAGCAATTTGAGTACTTTCACTTTAAACGCAATAACCTGGCCAGTATCGCCCTCAAGCACAGAACGCACCACGATATCGTTGCCAACAGTCAGAGCATCCCTAACGGTAATCCACTTCGCCGATGTTGGAATATGAAAAAGCAAACATTCATCAATAAGCATGCCTATGTAGTCAGTCTTCACACGCTTTGGCGCTGCAGGCATAGCAATTTGTAAATCTACTGTATCGCCGGGTACCAGCGTACGCAACGATTCCAAATTATCTTCGCTTAGTAAATTGCTTTGTATTTTTTCAGCCATTTGTATTTGTTATTGCTGGATTTAATGTCATTTAACTCAATGTACGCATCAAACAAAAACTTATCAATACTACGATTGAAAACCATGTCCAATAAACGTAAAAATTGCCCCTTAGTAGCAGGCAATCTATTGGGATTAACTCAATAGGTTGATATAGTTGACGGATAGTTTTGCTTATCTTTTCGGACGTTTATGACCTCTGCTCTTCGCTATACGTTAACTATTTCCAATTGGCGTGCCCATCAATTTACTGTCGCGCTGCAAATACCTGAGCATTCTGGCTCATCAATTGAGCTTAGCCTTCCAAGCTGGATCCCGGGAAGCTACATGGTGCGCGATTTTGCAAAAAGCATTATCGAGCTAACTGTAAACACTTCTGAAGGTCATAGTACTGAAAATGTTGGCGATAGAAGCGTTTATAGCCTTTCGGTAACTAAGCTCGATAAACAAACTTGGCGTGTAGACACAGATGGAAAACCATGTACGGTCGTTTACTCGGTTTATGCCAACGACTTATCTATTCGCTCTGCTTTTATGAACGACCAATATGCGTTTATAAATGGAACCAGTGCGTTTCTAAACGTTTCCGGCTTCGAGAATGTGCCGTGTGAGGTGGACATTGAGCTGAACGACAGCGATTCTGCAACCTCGAATTGGAAGGCTTATACGTCAATGCCTTCTCGTTGTGAAAGTACAAGCCCGTCTCGGTGGCACTTCGTTGAAAAAAATTACGATGAGCTCATTGATCATCCCATTTATGTGGGCATTGCAGACACTCACAGCTTTGAGGTTGACGGCATTACGTTTACGTTACTTTTCTCAGGTAACAACAATATTGATTATGAGCGCATAGCAAATGACTTAACGCCAATTTGCAAGCACCACCTAGATTTGTTTGGTGCTCCACAACCTATTAATAACTACCTGTTTATGACGCTACTTGCCGACAATGGGTTTGGCGGTTTAGAGCATAAGTATTCTACTGCCCTTCTTTACCCTCGCTTCGACCTTCCTCAAGTTGGTGAAAGTGAGAAAAAAACCGACAGCTACATCACATTCTTAAGTCTGTGCAGCCATGAGTTTTTCCACACATGGCATGTTAAGCGCATTAAACCTAGCGTAATGGTGAAACCAGACTTATCTCAAGAAACATACACGAATCAGCTGTGGATTTATGAAGGCTTTACCAGTTTCTATGATGACGTAACCCTTGCTAGAGCCGGCGTTATTGAACCACAGAAATACCTTGATATTGTTGCACAAAATATCAGTCGACTTTTACAAAACGCTGGGCGCTTTAAACAAAGTGCAGCTGAAAGTAGTTTCGACGCATGGACAAAGTTCTATAAGCAAGATGCGAGCGCTACTAACAATATCGTTAGTTACTACACCAAGGGAGGCATTATCGCCCTTGGGTTAGATTTACTCCTTCGTAAGCAGTCAAACGAACAAGCGAATTTAGATACCTTGATGCAGTTATTGTGGAAACACTATGGCGTGGATGAAAAAGGTACGCCTGATGACGTGATCCAAAATCTATGTACAACGCATTTTGGCATTGATGTTTCAGAATACTTAAATCGCGTGGTGTATGGCACAGACGATGTAGAATTGGCTTCGTTAATTTCTGAAATGGGCGTTAACTATGCGGTTCGTGCTCGCGTGTCAGGTGAAGATAAAGGCGGTGCCTCCTCGCTGCCTGCGATTAAAAATCAGCTTGGCGCCACGTTAAAGCCAGCTACCTTCGGACTTACGGTAATGCAGGTATTTGAGGGTCTTGCCGCAATGAAGGCAGGTGTTCTTTTAAACGATGTCATCATTGCGTTAAACGGCCACATTGTTAATGCCCAGAAGCTTCAGCGCCTATTAGATAATGCCCAAACGTTACAGGTAGAGTTAACGCTTATTCGAGACGGGCGGCTTCTAACCCTGCCTCTTGAGGTAACTGAGGCAAGAAAAGAAATGGCTTATTTTGAAATCACTGATGAAGAAAAGCTCAATCAGTGGCTGGGGAAATAACACCGCCCTGTAGCGTAAAAACTAAAAAGGCGCTTTGAGAGTTTACCTGAAAGCGCCTTTTTCTTTATGACTGTTAAAACTAAATCAAATTAATGGTTACTCTTCGGGAGCCCCCGAAATGATAGTCTGTGGGTCTAAACGAGTGTTGCCCAAATTAATACGCCAATCCAGATGCGGGCCTGTAGAGCGCCCTGTTGAACCTATCGTTCCAATCTGCTCGCCTTGCTTAACGGTTTCACCCACTTCTACCGTTATAGTGTCCATATGAAGAAACGTTGAAAACACGCGCATGCCGTGGTCGAGAATCAAGGTGTTACCCGAATAATAGAGATCATCAGCCATTGTTACCACACCATCAACAGGTGCATACACAGGCGTGCCCGTTTCATTGGCGATGTCCAAACCATAATGCGGCCATTTCGGCACGCCATTTAGAATGCGCTGACTACCGTAAACACCGGAAATAACGCCTTTCGCAGGCCACTCAAACCGGGTGAATAATGCATCTAAATCAGTATTACCGCTTCGCGCGTTAGCTACGTTGATATTGTCTTGCTTAATACGCGCCGTCACTTCTGCTGGCGGAGAAACCATTTTTTGCTCTAGCCCGTCAATTCGCTGAATGTTGTATTCGCGTTTTTCAAGGGTAATGTCTCGCTGCCACTTTTGGCCGTTGTCTAATTTTACAGCCAACGTTTGCTGCAGTGGCGCTTCCCGTTCAAAGCCAACAACAAATTTTCCGTCTTTGTTGGTTTGAACAGTTTCGCCATTAAGCGTTACTTTGGCCCCAGCGGGAGCTTGCCCGCGCAGTAAGGCACCTTGCGTAAACTTACCGTTCAACACTACGTTTACTTGCTCTTGACTAGATAACGCTTCTTTTTGGCCGTTTAACTCTACATCTGCATAAGCAAATGGCATAGAGGCAACTGTGCTAATTGCCACTACACAACTCATTACACGAGATAGTGCGCTATGCAATGCGTTTTTTGAAAGCGTGAATGCCATAGTTGTTTCCTTTCCCTATAACGAGCTGTGGTCAAATGTTAACCCTTTACTGTGGCGCCTTTACCTACGCCCTCATAAGCAATAACTTGGCAAACGCCATCAGGCGTGCGTTTCTTCTGCTCTTCAAGCAGATACTGCGCCAAACACTCGACTGTTGAGTCGGTTTCGATGACTTCACAATCTGACTTAGGAATTAATAGTTCAAAATAGCCTTGTGACGACTCGTAAGCAAAACAGTAGTAATCCGCTTCATTTGAAACTTGACCTTTAAGCTTTCTGTCGCTGTACGCTATTTCGTCTTCACGGGTGGCTATATAGATGTCGGCCCAACGGTCAGCCCAATACTGCTGACTTTCAACACACACTTTGCCGTCAAGTATAATATCGATTCGCGAACGGTGACCGTGCGCTATGCGCTGACAATTACCATCGTGCTTTTTAAGCCCGTGGGTATAGTGATAATACGGAGAATTAATGACTTCCTCACGTAAATGCAGCGTAATGTTTTCAACGTTTTCTGGAAGATGAGTCGCCAATACTTCTTTTAAGTAAACGCCAACAGATTCCATGTTTATCTCATCAGAATAAACAAATGCATAAGCTTCAGCGGGGCAATGTAGCATGATGCTACGCCCATCAATGCAGGTAAAGCGCGCTTCTACCTGTTCAGAATCGTCGTCGTGAATAACCTCTGAACCGCTGTATTCAGCAGGTACAAGCAACTTGTGATCAACATATTCGTCGATTAGTCGCTTTAAGTTCTTTTTCACGTGACCAAAGTCTTGAACCATGCTCTCTTCGTTGAGCTCACCGTCCAAAATCACATCGACAATCCAGCTTTCCCCTACCATACCGCGCTTTGGGCAAAGGTAAGAGAAGTCCATCACTGTCAAATCATTTACAAATAATTGCATAACACCCTTGAATCGAGTTTATATTCTACTAACTAGTATACGTTTTTTATCTTTGCTTCGCAGCGACTAGTCCATTGAAGATTGGCGATTAAGCTGATCTTTTAAATTAGGTGGAATTCCACGGATTGTTAGCGTATCCGTAGCTGGGTCGTAAAATACTCGATCGCCCATTAGTTTGCGTTCGAAGCTAAGCGATATACCACCACCCTGACCGGTAAATTTAGCAAGTTGTTTCAGCGCTGCTGGGTCTGGCTGAATTTCTTTTTCAAGCGGTACTTCCATAGACTGTGTAAACGCAGAAAAGTTACTGCTAGTTTCTTCATTTTGTGGAAGTCGGTTAGCCAGTTCATCTACCGATAAACTCTCGCCCGCATCAATCTTTTCTTTAAAGTATGATTTAACTTCTTCTCTATGCTGGTGCTGCTCTTGCGGGTCTAGTGACTCACTGGCTAGGTAGGCATCGACCGTAGAAATCAGTTGTTTATTTTGCTGTTTAACATCAACCAGCTCTTCGCAGCCTACAAACTGCATAAAGAAGTCTGATACCTTACGTCCCATTCTACCTTTAATAAAACTAACGTAACGCTGCTGCTCTGGCTGAATATCCCACTGAGTTAAATCGAACCGCACAGCGAGCTGCATTTTTGCTAAATCTAAGTGTTCACGCGCAGAAAGATCCAAAGAGTTTGTCACTTCAACGTGCGAGCGGGTATTTAACAATGCAATCATCAAATACTGTGTGGCTAAATACTCATACTGGCAGAAAATAAGAAAACCGGTCTCAACCGTACCCGTTTCTGCCAAAGTGCGAACTAAGCGATTGGTCGCTGATACCGAAAACGCATGGAATGCATCTTCAACGTTATCACCCGCCGCTTTTTGAATATCCATGTATTGCTTAAGGCCTTCCGCGAACTCTGCTACGTTCTCGGTGCTCTTTTGCGTAGTCGCTTCGCCTTCTTCGTTTTCCACTTTTGCTTCACGGGTAACTTCCGTCACGAAGTGGCCAACCCCTTTTCCAGGTTTAGCATTGAAACTGTGGTTTATTTGATGGGCAAGAAGCTCGATTTCCGGAGTAACAGCTAAGCAGTTGTCACGTGGAATTGCTTCAATTTTCTCTTCTTTGTTTACAATCAAACGATGTACAACAAAGTGATGAATCAGTGCACTCATAGAGTATCGGGTGTCCTGTTGCTTAAAAAGTGTCAGAAATATCCAAAGAATTGCGGGATTTTAGAATGAATGATTGTACTCACTCAAACAACGATTATAATCATTTTACGTGTAAAACCATTCTTTTTATCAAAGAAATCATAAAAAAGAGGCGTAGCAATGCCCCAACAGAGCCGCTATAGCAACGACGAATTCGAAACGCTAATGAATAACGTTATTCTAACCCTTGAAGAAGGCGGTGCAAACCGCGATCTTTCACTTATGGTGTTAGGAAATGTCATTACGCACATTTTAAATACTCAGGTAGCCCCTGAAAATCGCGAAGCCATGGCAACGCAGTTTGCCGACGTACTCAAGAAAAGCGTTAAAAATAGCTAAGGGATTGCATGATACTTGCCGAATCACCTCGTCGCCAGCGTGTTACTAAACTGGTAAATTGGGGGCATTGGTTTGCCTTGGCGAACATTATCATCGCCATAGTTATTGCCTCGATTTTTGTTTTCTCATCACCTATGCCTGGCACAGGTGTCGGCACCTTGTATCTTCTAGCCAACTGGTTCGGTCATATTGGTTTTATGACCTTTTTTGGCTTTGTTATTTTTATCCTCCCTCTTTGCTATTTGGTTAACAACCCCAGAGTCATAAAGGTCAGCGCGTCTATTATTGCAGCTGTGGGGCTAGCGCTCTTGGCTTTCGATGCGTTGCTATTTAATCGCACAGGCTTCCATATTAGCTTTCACGCCGCGGATTTACTGCGCAGTGAAGCTCAGTCAACAATGGCGATAGAAAGCTGGCAACAGTGGGCATTTTTATTTCTTCTGTTTATCGTTTGGCTTGGCTTCCAGCTGGTCTTAGCCAATGCAATCTGGAAACGTGTTGAACGCTTCACTCGCCATAAAGTGGGCATCCCTGTTACTACATTTTTTGTCAGCTGTTTTGTTACCAGTCACGCTATACACGTGTGGGCTGATGCCAAGTTGTATCAACCTATCATCAAGCAGGACAACATGTTTCCGCTTTCTTATCCTGCGACTGCTAAAACGACGATGTCGCGTTATGGCTTGCTTGACTTAGCGGCTTATGAAGAAAGAAAACAACTTCAGTTCAACCCTGATATTCACAATATTACTTACCCAGCCGAGCCGGTTTATTGTTCTATTGAAACAAGTAGAAACTTAACCGTGGTTGTCCAGACTGATAACGAACAGGCGGTGGACTTAAGTAACATTAAGCGCAGCACCTTAAACAAAGTAGCCAATTACTATTCGACCGCCAGCAGCATAGAAGGCTTAATGACTACTACGCTATTTGGTGTTCCCGAAATATACCAAGACGCTTTATCTCAAAAGCGTCCGGTGTTATTAGCACTTCCATTGGGGTCTGGCATGCCGGTCTCTATTCACAGCGATGAAGCGTTGCCGTTGCCTCAATTAGCGGGATATTTGCAACCGCTGAGCAACAACCATGATGGTTTGCATATTGCGTTTATGAAGAGTGCTGATATCGAAAGCTATGTAAAAAACACGTTAGCGCGCAAACACGATGTGATTGTTGCAACTGGCTTTGGTAGCGAAAGTGGCAAAGGCACGCTGTACAGTACCCTTAAACTGAATGCTAGCATAGCCAGCACGGAAGATTTAGCGCCTACCATTTTAGGTGCATTGGGATGTAACGCCCCTGCTACGTTTTATTCTACTGGCCAAAGCTTACTTTCTCCTTCAAGACCATGGCTAGTTAGCACCTCTGGTGAACGCATTGTTGTGTTCCATGACAATAAGCGTACTGACGTACTTAGTAATGGCAGCTATGAAATAAGCGACATGGCGACCGGCAAACGCAGCAAAGAAGCGCTAAATGTCGATTTATTAAGTCAGGCTATTAAACACCTATCACGATTCTCAACACAGAATTAAAAAAACAGCGGCAAACGATTAAACGTTTGCCGCGCTTTGCTTAGGTGTTGTATATAAACGGATTTATCTGGTTACGCGTAACACATAAAAGATCGTAACTCTCTAAATATTAATATGAAAAGGATTTTCATGAATAAACTGAACCACATAAAATTGCAGTTATTTTTTAGCTTATTTTGCCTACCATGCTTTGAAGCTTCTGCTGACATCGACCCAAATAACTGGATTGAGTGGTACAAAGTTAAAGCGCAACTACCTTACTCTTCATCACTTACACTCTATCCTCCTGTGCACCTGTACGTTGATGGCGATACGGTGAAAGGAACACTGGCATCTCCCTATTCTTTTGATAGCGCAGATAACAACCCAGCAAATAAGTTTTTAGTGGCGGTTACCGACGCCAAGGGAGCAACGCATTTTCTAATCCCCGAGATGACATCGGTAGGTTTTGAAAACGAGACGGGGATTAGTATTGCTAATCTGTATTCTGAGAATTTTGAAAACGGCCAGGTCATCGTTCAGTTGTATAGAGTTAACTCAATTGAGAATCGTACAAATCTTCTACAGTTACATAACAATAATGAAGAGCGAAACAAAGGTATCACTACCGCTTTGGCAAAGATGCATTTGGACGCTCCAATAATTGGAGAGATTTGGAGCTTCTCCGCTACCACATCTAACGACAAAACACTCAACGATGTCATTGAGACTTCGACTACGACTATCGTCCAACTATATAGCCCTTTCTGTGGCTTCTGTAAGCAGTCCATTCCGCTAGTCAATCGTTTAAACAATGATAAGGGTATAAAAGTAGTTGGATTATCAGGCACGGACAATATAGCCGAATTTAAGCAGCATTTGATTACTCATGAGGTTGAATACCCCTTTATTATCTTCGAAGGAGAATACAGTGAATCTGCACTATTGCAAGCTACCGGTCAGAACGGGTTCCCTACCTACATTGTGTTAAACGGCAAAAAACAAGTACAGACTATACTTGTAGGAAGTCCCGCTTTAAAGGAGTGGTTGTCTACCCATCGGTAGAATCGATGGGTAATCCATTATAGATATTACTGTGGTGTTTTTTGCCATAGCTGAATATGGAAGTCTGCGGTTACGCTTTTCAACGTTTCAACAATCTCATCGATTTTGCCGTTTGGCAGTTTCCAGTAAAACGGCGTCATTTTGATAAGTGCCAGCGCATGTTCTTCGCTTTCGAAATGGATAGGAAAGGAAAAGCATTCATTGTAAACCCGTGTAAGCCCATCTCGTTCTTGGTTGTCGATTTCATGCTGTCTTGGATTGTCGTACACCTGCTGTTTAAGCTCAAACAGGTGCTCAGGCGCTGGATCGACCGTCACTAAAAGGCCATTGTTTTTAAGAGCCCTCACATATTCTTCATTACTCCCAGGTGCGAAAACCTGAATCATCACATCTTGCGAGTTACCGCTTAGGGGTAAATCGAAACTGCTAGCAACAACGAACTGTGCTTGTTTGTACGCTTTAGCTGCCAGCTCTACTGCGATTTTGGCGATATCGCTACCTGCTCCTTCAACCTTTAAACCACTCGCTGAAAGTCCTTGTACCATCGCATCCAAGTAACTCCCCTCACCACAACCCGCGTCATAAACCTTTATGGCATTCTTTGATGCTTCTGCATTGGTTGCCGTTTCATTTAGTACCTTTTCCACCAGCGTCACTAATTTATCTTTCAACGGCTTATAGGCATTTAATTGATGGAATTCCCTTCTGGCTCTCACCATTGCTTTGTCGTCACCCGGAAGTTTCGATTTTTTAAATTGAACGGGCAAAAGGTTAACGTAACCAGATTTCGCTTTATCGAAGGTATGGTTATTTTCGCAGCGAATAGGCGTTGTATGTAATGAGATAGGGAGTTTACAAAGTGGGCAGTGCCACATGACAGGTTCTTTTTACTGAGAATTTGCCGTAAAGGATATCAAACCCGACACCTTTACGGCAATAAGTGTAACAACATCACACGCCGAGTTAACACTAACACTGGGCGCTTTCGTGCTTATTTGGAGAACTTTTACACTACAACTTTGCCAATGGATGTTGCTCTTCAGCCCATGGAGAAGTGAAGAAATGTGCTATTGCGCTTTGCGGCACTTCATCTACTGTTTTGTATTTCCACTGTGGTGACATGTCTTTATCAATCAAAAGCGCTCTTACCCCCTCTTGGAACTCACCACTTTCTCCACATCGACAGGACATATCAGCTTCCATTCTAAAACAGTCAGCCAACGTCATATTCGCACCTTTCTTACATTGCTCGAACACCAAATGCATAGTGATAGGAGAACCTTTGGCTAAAGTGCTTTGCGCTCTCTGTAACCACTTATTCTCACTCATGTCTGCGTTAAGAATGGCATGAACTACGTCGGTAACATTGTCAGCCGAACACAAGTCATTAATAAGTGCCATATTCGGCTCAACGTTGCCATTGGGAAGTTCTTCAGGCGTTTTCATTGTGTTGATAATGTGCGAAACACTAGAAGCCAAACTTTCGCTGTCGGTCTTTTCCCACGTGTATTCTACAAGGGTATCAAGCAAAGTGTCTTTTTCGGTACTCGCCAGCAAACTGTCTGCAAGCCCTACAAAGCAAGCATCGGAACCATTCATTTGGCCGCCTGTTAAACCTAGGAAGAGACCTGCTTTACCTGGTAAGCGAGGTAGAAAATAGCTTCCGCCTACGTCCGGGTACAAACCTATCGTAATTTCCGGCATAGCAAGGCGAGAGGTTTCGGTTACTATTCGATGGCTTGCACCGCATAGAAGCCCCATGCCACCGCCCATAACAATTCCACTGCCCCATACAACAATGGGCTTACTGTAATTGTGGATAGTATAATCTAGCGTGTATTCAGTTTCGAAAAATGTTTCTAAGAAAGCTGGAATTTGCCCATTAGCTTCCACCATCGATTTGTACATAGACACTATGTCACCACCGGCGCAAAATGCCTTCTCGCCAGCAGCATCGATCACAACAGCTACGATATCGTTGCGAGACTGCCATCGCTGAAGCGCGTCAAGCATGATGCCAGCCATTTCCAAATCCAATGCATTTAATGCCTTTGGCTTGTTAAGCGTTAAACGGCCTATTGTGTAGTCGTTGCTAGACGTCTTGATTTCATCAACAATGACTACCGATTCCACATCTGTCATTTTCACTCCTTCCCATAGTCCATTAAATCGTGCCCGAATTAGTTCGATAGCGAAGTGTACTACAGTACACTTCTCTCATCTGACAGCAAACGTCTACCAATGATAACGCGCATAATTTCATTGGTGCCTTCCAATATTTGATGTACGCGAACATCTCTGAAGTGACGCTCCAACGGATATTCTTTGATATAACCGTACCCGCCGTGTAGCTGGAGGGCATCGTTACATACATTGAAGCCAACATCTGTCGCGAACCTTTTCGCCATAGCGCAATAGGTGGTTTTGTCTGGGTCGTTATTATCCAGCTTACAAGCCGCCATACGTACCATTTGTCTCGCTGCAACAAGTTCAGTAGCCATATCAGCTAATTTAAACTGTAATGCCTGGAAACCTGCAATAGGTTTACCAAACTGCTCACGTTCATTCATGTAGTCACGCGCAACGTTTAGCGCCTGCTGTGCCGTTCCTACCGAGCAAGTTGCAATATTAATTCGGCCGCCATCAAGCCCTTGCATGGCCATTTTAAAGCCTTGTCCTTCCTCGCCAAGTAACCAACTAGCATCTAATTTCACGTTATCGAACGTGATCATACGAGTGGGCTGTGCATTCCACCCCATTTTTTCTTCGGCTTTACCGTACTCAATCCCGTCGGCATTAGCCGGAACCGCAAATGCAGATACGCCCTTAGGACCATCTTCCCCTGTACGCGCCATTACAACAAGAACATCCGTACTGCCAGCACCAGAGATAAACACCTTAGACCCGTTAAGGACATACCCACCGTCAGCTTTCGTCGCCTTTGTTTTAAGCGACGCTGCATCAGAACCAGCGCCAGGCTCGGTTAGGCAATATGATGCCAGCTTGTCACCGGTTACCAGTTGGTCACACCACATATCTTTAACTTCACTGGTGCCCCAAGTGGCAATCATCCACGTTGCCATGTTATGTATGGTTAACATAGCTGTAGTCGTGGTACATCCCATTGAAAGCTGCTCGAAGATTATGGAGGAATCGAGCCTAGATAAACCCAACCCACCTGCACTCTCAGGCGCATACAATCCACAGAAGCCTAATTCACCCGCTTTCTTTATTGCTTCTACTGGGAAGTGATGTTCTCTATCCCACATAGCGGCGTTAGGTGCTAGCTCTTGCTGAGCGAATTGACGGGCGGTGTCTTCAAAGGCTAACTGGTCATCGGTTAATTCAAAATTCATAAGGCATACCCTCAATTGATTTGCTTTTGGACTACAATAACCAATACTTACCCCTTACGTAAACGTAAAGGTAAATTATTATTTAAAAACATTGGGGGTTAACGTAAATATTTTGTGACGAGAAATGCTATTTCTCTATAGATTCCAGTACGAAGCAAAAAAAGTTATCCTTTTTAATAATGCACTTTTATCTCGCCGCTGATAAGCTAGGTTGATGTAAGTAAACCTTGTTTGGTCGCCGTGGAATTCAGAATAGCTATAGTAGAAGACAATGCTACTGCTCGGACTGCGCTTCGAGGACATTTGATGTCAATTGCTAACTTATCGGTAAGCAGCTTTGCATCTGGTGTAGAACTGAAAGCGGCACTTAAAAAGCAAAATTTTGAACTCCTGTTAATGGACTATCACCTAGGTCAAGGCAAAACAGGCGTGGAATGGATCCAGAGTTTAAGAGAGGCAGGCTTTATAAGACCTAGCACAGGCATTATTTTCTTAACGTCTGATCGCTCACCGCAAATTATTGGCCGTATAATGGATTTACAGCCTGACGTTTTGCTTATTAAGCCATACACCATTGCTTCACTAACCCGCCAAATTAATCATTACTTAAGTTATCGAGACTTTGTTAAAAACGTATTGCACGCGCTGGATAACAAACAACTTGACCGAGCAATTAGTGTCGTTAGAGCTAAGATCACCGAAGGCATTCCTCCTCGGCTTGTTGCTGAAATTAGAAAGCTTTATGCGCGTCTTCTTTTCGAGAATGGTGATTTGCAACGAGCGTTGAGTATTTATGACGACGTGTTAACCCGCTCTGACAAAGTTCTTTGGGCACAATGGGGAAAAGTAAAGTGCCAGTACGCTTCGGGTCAATGGCCACATTGTAAAAGCCATTTGAGCCAAATGGTTAACTCTAGCTTGGCTCGCGACAAGGCATTTGAATGGCTTGCATCCATATCATTTGAACAAGACTCCTACGATCAAGTAGAAAAATACTTAAATGAAATTAAGTTTAGTGAATTAAGCCTACCAGCTGCAAAGTTAAAAACCATTGCCTATCAAAAGCAGGACAAGGTTGTAGAAGCCATCGATCTCTTACAGAAGAAACGGGCTATGCATCGCAGTGCAAAAGACAGGTTCAATGACTTTACGTTTGAGCTCGCTGAGTTCTATTTGTTTCTTGCAGAAGAGTCGCCTGAAACCAATAGAAAAGAAAGCTTGTCTCAGGCTAGAAAATTAGTAGGCATTGCCGGAAGAAGTCAGGGCGACCCGCAGACTTTACAAAAAAGAGACTACCTTTTGGCTTTCTCGGCTGTGCTGGACGGCGACTTAGAAAAAGCAGCACATTTGCTTGAAAGCGACTACGTCGACAATTACCTTCGTACTGAGCCGTCTATCCTCGTTATTGCCGCAAAAGTACATCACGGTCTTGGAGACGAACGTAAAGCTGGTGAGTTACTCTTGATGGCTAAGCGCAAAAACGCGGAGTTACAAGCTATTTCAGAACAGGTTATGAATGACGAGCTGATTTTTTCGGGTGGAGAAAGGTTAGGTTTAAATCACGAACAGGCCATTTCTATAAACGAGGCCGGCACACAACTCTTTATCGAAGGCTTATTCAACAAGGCAATGAGGCATTTTTATGATGCTTTCCAACTCTCACCTGATACCGCAGCATTTGGCTTAAACCTTCTTCAGTGCATGATTGAGTCAGACACAGGTGTTTACCGAAAATTTAACGTCAGACAGCTACTCGACAAGATAATGTCACTCCCCTTGAATGACGTTAATAAGGCCCGTTTGGAACAGCTTACTCTATCTGCTCAAGAACAAGCGCTGTAATGTTTAATTAGCAAATTACTAAAGCAACATCCATAACCTGCGTTATGGATAACAACGCACCGCTTCCAGAACGCCACTGTATTTCGCTGTTTATTACATCTTATTGTAAACCAGCGGGCCTTTTATTCTTGTTAGTCTGTTAGCGTTATTTTAGTCGGGTAAGTAAACTCGATGTATCCCAACGGCCGCCACCAAGCTTTTGAACATCTGCATAATATTGATCAACAAGTGCCGTAAGCGCCAAAGTCGAACCGTTCTTACGCGCTTCATCCAATGCAATGCTTAAGTCTTTACGCATCCAATCAACAGCAAAACCAAAATCAAAGCTGTTATTTAGCATAGTGCTGGCTCTGTTTTCCATCTGCCACGACTGAGCTGCGCCTTTGCTAATAACATCGACAACCGCATTACAATCAAGCCCAGCACGCTGGCCAAAATGCAATGCTTCGGCCAAGCCTTGTACGATGCCGGCAATACAAATCTGATTCATCATTTTTGCTAGTTGACCGCTACCACTCTTACCAAGTAACTGACTGTGTCGTGCATAATGTGCCATTACCGGCTCAACGTTGCTGTATACGTCTTCATCGCCGCCCACCATAATGGTCAGCTGCCCATTCTCAGCCCCAGCCTGGCCACCAGAAACTGGTGCATCCAAGAAGCCAACTTGCTTATCTTGGCAGCTTTTATATAGTTCTCTGGCAATATCTGCTGATGCAGTCGTATGATCGACCAGCACACTGCCCGTCTTCATCACTGCTAACGCCTGTGTGCCCACATCTCTTACATCATTGTCGTTACCCACACACATAAATACGATGTCAGCGCCTTCACACGCCTGCGCAACGGTATTGCTAGCACTGACTTTAGCGTCGCCAGTGTTATAGGTTGAAAGCCAATCCTGCGCCTTTTGAGAGGTACGATTATAAACAGTGACCGAATAGCCAGCTTTGCTCAAGTGCCCTGCCATAGGATAGCCCATTACACCCAAGCCCAAAAAACTCACTTTCAAATTACTCATACAAAATATACTCTAGATACTTAACAAAGATGGTTGGATTACCTAAGAGTAACAGACTTAACAACAACAAAAATATAGGAAAATAATTTTGGCGCTCTATGAACACGCTATTACGTTGAACAACGGTGAACAAACTACCCTTGAACAATACAAGGGTAAGGTATTACTTATTGTTAATACGGCAAGCAAATGTGGCTTTACTCCTCAATATGAAGGACTAGAGTCGCTCTATAAAAAATACAACGATAAGGGCTTTGAAATTTTAGGATTTCCCTGTGATCAGTTCGGACATCAAGAGCCAGGTAGCGACGAAGATATTGCGCAATTTTGTAGCCTTAATTTTGGCGTTTCATTCCCATTATTTAAGAAAACAAATGTAAATGGTCCAGATGCCAATCCGCTCTTTGAGGAATTGAAAAACGAAGCCCCCGGTCTTCTTGGCACAAAACGTATAAAATGGAACTTCACTAAGTTCTTAGTTAATGCTCAAGGCAAGGTGCTAAAACGTTATGCACCTACTGTAAAACCAGAAGCCATTGAGAAAGACATCGCTAAGCTTTTATCAGCGAATTAGTACGCTTTGCAGTTTAGATAGCCGCCGGCATGGCGGCAGTGAACGAGCGTTTTGAAATATACCTAATGCGTAAGTGCTCAATACATCCCACTAGATTTATTGATCTACATCTATGTAGTTTGAATGTGAATGTGGTAATTTTTTGCCGTCTAAGTGACTTAACTGGGTACTAAAATGAATACCTCTGCACGTAAAAAAGCGCACGATAACCTCAGCGACCAACAACACAAAAACATCGCTTTTTTTAGTACTCGCTCTTATGAACACGCTCTGTTTTCTGAATTGCTGGAACCATTAAACGGTGCTAGTGACAAAACCATCAATGCCACATTTTTTGAACACCCACTGAACGCTTCAACCGCAGCGAGTTGCAGTGGATTCAGCGATGTTGTTGTGTTTGTAAATGACGACATTAATAGGAAAACCATTGAAGTTCTAAAACACTGTGGGGTTAAACATATTGCGCTTCGCTGCGCTGGCTTCAACAATGTCGATGTGGATGCAGCAGCAAAGGCAGGTATCACTGTAAGCCGCGTACCCGCTTATAGCCCTGAAACCGTAGCTGAACATACAATTGCGCTAATCCTTACGTTGAATCGAAAAACACATAAAGCATACAACCGAGTACGCGAAGGCAACTTCAATCTTGGAGGATTGATGGGCTTTACGCTTCACGGTAAAACCGTAGGGGTAATTGGCACAGGAAAGATTGGACAAGCGGTTATTCGCATACTATTGGGGTTTGGATGTCATGTGCTTTGCTTCGATCCGCATCCAAATAGTGATGTAACCGCAATGGGAGCCCATTATGTAACGCTAAATGAACTACTTGAAAAAAGCGTTATAGTTACCCTGCACTGCCCGCTCAACGAACAGAGTCATCATATAATCAATGCTAAGCGTATTGATAAAATGCTTCAAGGCGTCATGCTAATTAATACGTCAAGAGGCGGGCTCGTCGATGACAATGCCATCATTAAAGGGCTTAAGTCGAAAAAAATTGGATATTTAGGGCTAGATGTCTACGAAAGAGAATCCGAACTGTTTTTTAACGATCATTCACAAGACATAATTCAGGATGATATTTTTCAGCGCTTAACTACGTTTCCGAACGTTTTAATAACGGGCCACCAAGGGTTCTTCACGCTCGAAGCCTTAGAGGAAATCGCAAAAATCACGGTCAATAATATTATGACGGGTGAGAACGCGCTCTAAGGTGTCACTACAACTATCTACGTATTAGCGCGCTCTTAACCCTATGTAGTCCGCCACGTAAATATCCCAACAAACTCTTTTTTACTGGCTTTTTCTATTTCTCTTTTTCTAGAATCAGCTGAAAATATTTTCCTAACCAAAGGTAAGGCGCTTGCCTATGATACTGCCGCTCTAGCGCAAGTAAGTCATCAAATTTGCTGCTTTGATGGGTTATATCTCGCATGTAATCATGGAAACAACGAATGCCTGCTTTTTCGATAATTTTGAAACCCAATGATTCACAATGTTCAACCACGCGGGTTGCACTTAACGGCTGTTTTGGATTCAGTCTAACTTGCTTTTTAACTTTCATCCCTTTCGCGATGTAATCAAAGTTTCCGTAGATAGCATTGGCAAACAAATTCGCATCTTGGTTGAAAAAGCTTAGGCTTAAACGGGACCCTGGCTTCATGTTCTTATACATAAGATCGATAGCATCAAAGGGCGCATCCAGCCACTCTAAAACCGCATGGCAAATCACTAAATCAAAACTGTCTAAATCCTCAATCTGCTGCAAATATTGATGCCTAATTGTAATATTTGGTGCATCTGCAAGCAGTGTCTCAGCTTGTTGAAGTACATCCTTCGACGCGTCAGTTAACACAACAGAATGCCCTTTAGAAGCAATATGCGCTGTCATTACACCTGTCCCCCCGCCTATTTCAATAGCGCGAACAGGCGTGGTTAAATAAGGCTCGAGGACATCACATAATAAGGTGTGCCTGAGCTTTCCCTTAGTAGTGCCATATATATTGCTTGAGAATTTTTCTGCAATACCATCGAAGATACGATCGTTATTCATATACTACAGTCATCGCTAAGCAGGATTGTCAATATCAATAAACTCGACAGGCACGTCGAATTGCTGCCCAATGTGCTCTCCTAAGGATTTCACACCGTAGCGTTCAGTAGCATGATGACCAGCAGCAAAAAAAGTTATCCCCATTTCCCTTGCCGTGTGTACAGTTTGTTCAGACACTTCTCCGGTAATAAATGCATCGACGCCCAGTTCAACCGCTTGTTCGATGAACCCTTGTCCACCTCCCGTGCACCAAGCAAGCTTCGATATAGGTTTTGATACAGGCCCCTCAATCAGCACGTCTCTCCCTAGCAACTTCTGTAATTTAACCTGTAACGCTGACCCTTCAATTTCTTCTTCAAAATTTCCGTGCATAACAACGCCAACAGGCTTCACACCGCTCACTGCACTTATATTTTGAATGCCTAATAGCGATGCAAGTTGTCGGTTGTTGCCAAATTCAGGGTGTACATCCAGTGGAAGGTGATAAGCAAACAAATTGATATCATTTAACAGTAGCGCTTGAAGGCGGCGCTTTTTCATGCCCGCAATCACTTGTGACTCACCTTTCCAAAAATAACCATGGTGAACAATTAGCGCATCTGCCTTAGCTTCTATGGCGGCATCAACGAGTGCTTGTGACGCAGTTACACCGGTAACTATCTTCTCAATTTTACTTGCGCCCTCTACCTGTAATCCATTGGGGCAATAATCACTGATCTCGCTAACCCTTAACATTCCATCAAGATAATTTTGTAGTTCTAGGCGGGTAATAGACACAAGTCCTCCGGTTGAAAGTTAGACAAATTGTTCAAAAAACGTTATAAAAAGACGCGAACGTTTAGCATTATACCTGTAATTAGACAATTATGAGTGGTGAGTAGATCCAATTTTAGTTTTGCGACACTTGCTGGCTTGGTCGTTACGCTGGGCGAGTTTTTCTTAGCGTTATAGCAATTACATACGTCGCATAGCGTTCGTCATCTTAACAAAATAAAGAGCAAAAAAGCATGGCAAACTTAGACAAAGACGAAGTGATAGCAGCATTTACCGAAGCTTATAAAAAGGCGAACGGCAAAGCACCGTCTATTGAGAGCAAAAGTGGTTGGTACAGTGTAGATGGCGGTAAGAACGTCCGTTTAGCACAGCTTCAAGAAATGACAGCGTCGTTAGCTTCTGGCTCTTCTGACGCCACGAGTGAAAGCGAAGAGAAAAAAGCGCCAAAGAAAGAGGCAAAAGCCGCAGCGAAACCAGCGAAGAAAAAGGCACCTTCATCCAAAAAGTCAGGATTTTCGGTAAAGGATTTCTGGGCAGAAAAGCTCAATGCAGAGGCGCCTGGCGCAACCCTTCCTCGATAATTTTGCATAACCTGATTTAATATCTAGTTTAGCTACTGGTGTAAAAACGCAATAAATGTCGCATACCGTAAGTGTCGTTGAGGCACTTATGTTATGTGACCCCTTCACTATTTATTATGAAATAATAATAGCTTACCACTCTTTCTCAACTGAGTATTTAACGAGCGCGCTTGAATTATTTGCCTGCTAGCCCTTGGGCTACGAATGGAACTAGGTGCTGGATAACTTCTTTTATATCCACATGCTTGTGAAAGTCAGACTCAGCTATTTCTGTTAGCGCTTGGCTCGACGCCATTGAAAATACAAAACTTCCCATCGCAAAATGCAAACGCCAGAATAGTTCTTCCTCAGGTAGATCAGGAAGACAACGCCTTATAGCGTCGACAAGTGCACGGATACAATCACCGTAATCATTCATTAAGAACTTACGCAAATGCCCCTGAGTTTCGTTGTAGCCTCGTCCTAGCAACTTAACAAACGTAGAAGTACCTTGCTCTGAAATGGTGTTGAGGTTAAGCATAGGAGGGATCAACGAATACAAGAGTTGCTCAACGCCCTTCGCACCTTCCATAGGTGTCAAAGACGCCAAGCAAGACTCTACCTGCGGCATTAGGTGATCAAAGTATCTTTTAAACACGGCTTGAATTAAATTCTTCTTACTACCGAAGTGATAGTTCACCGACGCCAAATTCACTTCTGCTCTGGCAGTAATCTCGCGCATGGATGTTTGAGTAAACCCGCTTTGAGAAAATAAGTATTCTGCCGCATCTAATATATCGGTTTTAGTATGCCGTGCCATATTCTTTTTATTATCTTTTTATAGGTTATAAAATTTAACGTATGTCTGTGTTAACAATCGTTTTATCGGTCCTGAATTATCAACACAGACAAATTGTCGCTATTAAAACCAGTGACGCGCTTTGCTCATTGATTTCATAAACACGCGCTCAACAACATTTGCTGCAGACATCCCCAGTTTCTCTGCTACATTTTTCTTCACAGCATACTTAACACTAAATATTTCGCGTGCGGGATAATGAGAAAGAATATAGTCATCTGAGGTTGTGATGTCGTCAATTAAGCCAAGCGACTTAGCTTTAATACCTGGCCAATACTCGCCTGTGGCGACTTTATCAATGTCCATATCTGGACGCTGGCTTTGAACGAAGTCTTTGAACAATACATGAATCTCTTCAATTTCTTCTTTAAATTTCGCGCGGCCTTCATCGTTGTTCTCACCAAATACGGTTAGAGTACGCTTGAATTCACCAGCGGTGTGTTGTTCAAACTCAATATCATTTTTCTTCAATAGTTTATTGAAATTAGGCAACTGAGCTAAAACGCCTATGCTGCCAATGTAAGCAAATTGTGACGCCAGTAATTTGTCTGCAACACAAGCCATCATGTAACCACCGCTTGCCGCCACTTTATCTACCGCAATCGTTAGTTTAAGACCCTTTTCCTTGATACGCTGAAGTTGAGACGCTGCAAGTCCATAGCCGTGTACAACCCCCCCACCACTTTCAAGTCGAACCAAGACTTCGTCTTCTTTATTCGCTACACATAAGATAGCGGTAATTTCTTCTCGTAAGTGTTCCACTTCATTGGCGTCCATCGAACCTTTAAAGTCGATGACATAAAGACGGGACTTCTCAGACTCTTCGCCCTGTTCTGTGATTTTGGCTTTGTTTTTTGCTTTATTTTTAGCTTTCGCTTCTTTTTTCTGTTCCTTGGCTAATTTCTTTAACGCATTTTTATCTAACAGAACCTGTTTCGCGTAATTTGTAATGTCTTTCAACTGCTCAGAAATAGACACGATTTCAAGTTGCCCTTTCCCATGCTTTTGCTTACTCGCTAAGCCAACAATGGTAGATACAACCACAATAAAAGCGATAACTAGCGTTACTGCCTTGGCAACAAACAAACCGTACTCGTACAAAAACTCCAAACTTTACTCCTAGTAAAATAAACGGGTAAGCGTCGTTGTTTACCCACAACGTAAATAGCGGCCTTGCTTTGTGAAAAGCAACGCCGCTTTGCTAATTACGTTATAATACCAGTCTCATCTTATTCTGACGATAGGGTAACTTGCTCTATCTTGTTAGCCTCTATCTCCTCGTCAGTAAAGAAGATATCTCTTAGCGTAGGCTGCGTAGAATAAAGCTGAGTTTGGTCTAAGAAATGTTCACTGCCATACTTGCGAGATTGTGAGTAGGTCAGAATACCCCGTCCCTCTGGGCCTTCATCAGTGAAGTTAATAACCATAGCCCAACTGGTGCCATAGTTAATATGGTAGCCCTCAGCTTCTGCACTCATTATGGTGTTACTATTCACAGGCTCGTAGTTATGACGTGGAAGCAACGTACCGTTCCTGTTGCTTATAACGTCAAACACGTTAAAGCCACCTTCAATATTGTGTGCACCAGCCCATGGTAGTTTGATACCAGACGCCGTGCCATCTGGCAGGCTTCGCTCAACAAACTGAACGTCCCCTAGCGGCGCGTCAAATGGGACACCAGCTTGCTCAATCACTTGAGTTGCTCTTGCCAATTGTTCAAGAGTAACGTCATTTTGCATCAAGCCAGAAGGCGTAGTGACTGGTGATTCTAGTGAAAACGGCGTCTCCCACTGTGGCGCTTGGTTAAACTGGAATGCAAACTCTCTAAACACGTGTGCACCAGTACTTGTAAGGTTCATGGTGCCATCCCAATCCTCCAACGCAGCACAGGCTTGTGAAACATCAACGCTAATTCCGTCTACATCTACAGGTGTTGAACCTTGCGCGGCGCATAGCGAAAGCAATGAAGGCAAAATATTCTCTGCTAAATAACTTCTGTTATTAAACAGTAAGCCTTCCACTTCGTCTGGCGTAAAGGTTCCGTCACTTCCCGCTTCGTTTTCAATAAACTGTTGACCCATTCTTGAGCGTAGTGTTTGTTGATATTCCACGCTACCAAATAGCGGATTGCTTACAACAATTGGTGAGTTTAAATTCGTTAACCAATAGCTGTCGTTCGAGTTTTGAACTGAATCCGTGCCCTCGTACTTAGGTGCTTCTTCGTATGGAACGGGTCCTTCGAAATCAAACTGCGAAATGTTACCCGGTAATACGGTAAAGCCAGCAGCTGCTTTAGTTTGAATAAGTAACGGGTTTGTAGTTAGTTGCTCAATTGCGGTTTCGGTTAGATTCGGCACGGTTGAATCATCAATGTAGAAGACTTGACCATCATCAGAGGCAGCCATTGTATTATTGAAAATAACACCGTCGTAATCTTTAAACGCCTGCTTAAACTCGTCCATGGATGTCGCCATATTCATGGCAAGCCAATGGTCTACAATATCGAAGTTAGGCAGGTTTGCGTCTTTGATGGCAAAGGCATTACTACCATTCCAATCAAAGTTACCAGGCACTTCAATCATTGGACCGTAGTTGGTGTAATACGCGGTCTTATTAAGCTTAATGGTTTGCCCTCCACCCACTGCGACATCAATTTGAAGTGGCTTTTCATAGATGGTGCGTCTGTTGCCATCAACCATATGGGTAAGGCCAGATTCATCATTTTCGTCGAGGGTCAGCTGATACACAACAAAATGTTCAGCCGTCGAGAAGGTGTGTGTCCATGCAACGTTTTCGTTAAATCCAATATTTACCGCACCAGGCAATCCCATCAACGAGCCACCTGTTACATTCAAGTGTCCGGGTACTTGAGCATGGAAATTCCAAAAGCGTAGGTTTCCTGTGTGAGGAAAATGCGGATTGCCTAAAACCATACCTTTGCCATTGGTCGTTTTATCGCTGCCTAACCCCCAACCATTAGAGCCCATTTCTTGAGGATTTTTTTCAGGCAGACCTACCGTTGGTGAAATCTTAAAGGTAGAAGCAACGTCACTTGAGGACGCAGCTGGAGTAGGTAGATAACTCTCACCTTCAGGCGCTGCAATAAACATAGGTCCTAAGAAATTAGCGGCCCCAGGTAATAGCGCCACGCCTAATGAGTACGTTAATAGATCCACACTATCAATTTCAGTGACCCATGGTTGGCCAGCACAGCTTTGATCTTGTTCTTCTACAGGAGTTTCAGCTAAGTACCGGTTGTATCCAGCAGTGTAGCCTTGAAACATTGCACGTGAATTAGCAGACAACCGAGGTAAGTTCTCTTCTGCTAACTCTCTAATACCTAGAGTAAGAAAACCGAAATCGTTAATAAGGTGCTCTGAATCACCGCTACCAGGTACAGTATCTGGACCAAAATACTTAGCTCTCTCAGAGTTATACTTAACAATCTGGTCGGCCAGTACGCAAAGGTTATCGCGTGCAAACGCATAACCCACACCGTAAGCCATACTTTCTAGGTTATCGGCTTTCACATGCGGAACGCCATAGGTGGTCCAGGTAACATCCGCGGACAGTGTACCGTCAGGAGAAAATGCTGGAATTGGTGCTGGTGTTGGTTCGGGTGTCGTAGGCGTTGTGGGCGCTGGTTGTTCTACATTAGAAAAGTCGTTATCGTTATCGCCGCACGCACCGAGAAGTGCAGTGAGTGATAACGCAATAAGCGTCCGTTTAGCGTTAAAGGTGTTGTCAATCATCTCAAATGTTCCCTAATGATAAATGAAAAAGGTCAACCACTCTTACCGCACGCGTCTTCAAAGCGGTGTTAATTACAGCATAAGTAAAACTGATCCGACCTGAATTCACACTACATTAACAAATGAAAACATTCAAACAACATTATAATTTTTCTACAAAAAAGCCGGCAATAACGCCGGCTTTCTTTCTATAAAATGTAAGCAGTTGTAACGCTGCCCATTGGAGCAAACTACCCTTGGTTAGTTCGCTACAACACTTTCATCAGAAATTGGCAGTACAAGTGCGTCAGACGCAATATAACCCGCCACTTCTTTTTGCATTTCCGTTGTTACCGCTGCGCTCGCCGCAGGGCTTAAGCTAGAAGCATGAGCACCACTATTGAACTGTACAATTCCGCTAATTGGATCTGTACCAGGACCTTGCGTGGTTGTCACTTGCTCTAAGCCAATGGTCGCTGCCAGAGGAAGCTGACCTGACAATGGTAACGCTGTTGAAATTGGAATAACTTGATCCGGAAGGTTCGCGTCGCTGCCATCACCCACTACGGTCATCATATGAACTGGCGTATTGCTACCCAGTGTCTGAGCGTAGTTAGTAGGGTCACCAGCATCCATTACCGTTTGCGCAGCAAAAGCAAACTCTGCAAATACTGCATTTACTTGGGCAGCCTGCTCAGCAGTAAGATTTTCTTCGAAAATCGCTACCGCTGCGCGAAGTTGTTCTTCGCTCACATCAGTGGTTTCATACAGTTGATTTAGCAAGGCAACAAACTCTTCAGAAGCCTGAGACAGTAACAGACCTTTGATAAGAGGACCAAACGCGGCTGACTCAATTAGGAACTGAGCAACACCGCCCCCTGGAGACTCAAGAGAAGCTTGCTTGACAGCAAACATGCCATCAAGTGCTGCTAAATCTCCGCCCATCGACGTGTTTGCCACTGAAGCAAAATTACCACCAGTGATAGCGCCTAGAGACACACCCATAATCGATACACGTGACATATCAAACTTAACATTTTGCGCTGCTGTGGTATCGACAACTGCGTTTAGTCCTAAACGTAGACCAAGTAAATCTGACACGCTTTGGCGTAGATTGTCCCGAGCCGTAGGCAAGCTGGCAAGGTTCATATAGTGAGTTGCGCTTACCGTAGTCGCGTTCAGTTCATCTGTACCGTCGCCATTAAGGTCAAAACCGCGGCTACCGTGTAATGGTTGGTCGATTGCTACTGAAGCAATACCTGCTAGAGACAGAGTACCTGTGATGGCAAGCATATCTTCTTTTTGGCTGGTAATGCCGTGCGCTAGAATAACCACTGGCCAACCGGCTTCAGGCATGCTGATAGGAAAACCTAAAGCACCTGCAATTGCTGGGTCAGGAATAGTAACCTGAACGTCTAACGTTTCTGTACCCATGTTTCCGCCAGTAGGCTGTGGATATGGGTTGAATTTAGTAATGTTTCTTGCGCTATCTAACATTTCGCCGTTAATACGAACGTCAGCAAGGCCTAGTGAAGAACACATTGCTGCATTAGGACCTGGCTCTGCGTCTGCAAGTAATTCTTGAGGAGCACCAGCTAAAACAATTCCGCTGTCACAAGCTGCCTTCCAGAAATCATTTACTGGAGCAAGTGGGTTCTCTGCACTTGGAACACCCAAGAAATAAGGCAACGCAATATTACCTTCATAACGTTGAGCTGCACAGAAAGGACCGGCTTGCGCTAAAATGCCCGTAGAAACACCAACAGCAAATTCGTTCAGCGCACCCCATTGAGCAGAAAGTTGACCAGACGCCGTACCCGCAAGTCCTGCACAAGTTTCTAACAAGCTGAAATCAGTAGCGTCAATCGCTGCTTGAATGTTATCTGGTAGACCTTGTTTACCCTGCTCTACTGCGCCAGCTACAACAGTAGCGTTTACAAGACCAAGTGCTTCCATGGCATTAGGCGCTGCAGATACATCGCTTACCGTGATTGCAGGTAGTGCAGTTGGAGCGGACGGGTCACCGCCAGCAGCCAGTTGTGCAAAACGGCTAATCATGACCTTCTTGATGGTATCAAGCGAGTTGGCAATAGACTGTGTGGTGAAAGCTGACACGTAAGTAATGTCTTCACGATCGAAACCCGCACCAAGCACTGGATTAACTAACGAATTAACTAAGCCTTGTAATTGAAGCTGTGCTGCACTTGATAGAGGATTAGTGTCGATGTCTTGTCTTACTGAGTCCCACGTAGTTGAACCCTGAACCGATTTGCCAGAAGAGTCTTTCAAATCAGTGGTCATTACTAACATGTAGCCCTGAGCTGCTTTTAGCGGCTTAAGAGGGACAAAAGTGATTGTGTTGCTATCAGCAAGGCTGAGTACGTAATCAACACCAAAGGTAAGTTGATCGCCAAGCTTACAACCCGCAGAAGGTGTTGTAACCTGCGCACAGTCAGGATCACTTTGATCAAGACCTAACGTTGCTTCAAAAAGCAATACGCCAGAAGATAATGTACTTGCATCAAGCGATGCGCCAGCAGGTGTTTCTACATTAATTACAAACGGGTGTTGAGTTGACCAACCGTCTAACACGTTGAGTGCATTTTGCGGGTCAGCAAAGTCTGTAGGGTCATCGACCGGAATATTCAGTGTGTAATCAAAGAAACCATCATCGCCTGGAAGCATCAGAAGGTCGTTTGGAATGTTCAAGTTCCCATTAGCTGGGTCAAAAACGATTCGTGAAAATGGTGTTTGGACTTCTGTTTCGGCCTGAATGTCGGAAAGGGTTTCATCGGAGCCACCACAGCCTGCTAGACCCAGCGCAAGGGCCACACTGGAACTTAATACGAGTTTTCTCATCTCTACTCCCTACAAGCATTGTTGTTATTCTGTGTCTAAAACTTAACTCTATTAAAAGTAGCTTGGTCTACCCTGTCTTTACAGGCGTAGATGATAGTTTTAAACATGTTAGACCAGTTGTATCTTCCTCAATCTTATTGACTTTGTTGCAACTTTGCAAAGTTTTGTTAACTACTTTTGTTAACTTTTTTTACGTTTGAAGAAATTTTCATTCATTGTTTTACTTGTGAGTCAGGCTGAGTATGATCTGGGGTTTGATTCTTAATTGGGTCTACAGGCCCCAATCATTGCGATATAAATGAACCTTTTGAAGGAAAATGATGAACGATTACAACGCACCAGCGGATTTATTGCGCGATAAAGTTATTCTTATCACCGGGGCTGGCGATGGAATTGGTGCACAAGCCGCAAAAACGTATGCTGCACATGGCGCTATTTGTATTTTATTAGGCCGCACTGTGTCTAAACTTGAAGCTGTGTACGACGACATTGTCGCAGCAGGTGGTCAAGAACCCGCCATTGTTCCTTTAGATATCAAAGGCGCAACGCCCTCTCATTATCAGCAAATGACGCAAACCATTATTGACCAGTTTGGCCGATTAGATGGTGTTCTTCACAATGCGAGTATTTTAGGCCACCTAAGTGCATTTAAAGATATTGATGCGCAAGAATGGCAAGACGTGATGCAAATTAACCTAAATGGCATGGTCTTCATGACACAAGCGCTTATTCCCGCTTTAGAGAAGGCAGAAAGTGCATCGGTAATTTTCACCACCTCTAGCGTAGGCAGAAAAGGTCGCGCATTTTGGGGAACGTACGCCGTATCAAAATTCGCAACAGAAGGCGTTATGCAAACCCTTGCTGATGAATATCGAAATAAGTCACTGCGCTTTAACTGTATTAATCCAGGTGGTACCCGCACACAAATGCGCGCTCAAGCGTTTCCAGCAGAAAACCCTGATACACTAAAAACACCTGAAGATATTATGCCTACGTATCTTTATCTTATGGGCGAAGACAGTAAGGAAACAACCGGACAGTCACTTGATTGCCAACCAAAGTAATTAACGAAAGCAATGTTCCATTAAACAAAAAAACCGCTTAAGCAGCACTTAAGCGGTTTTTTATTTACAGCGCATAAATGGCTAAAGGCCAGTGCCTACTCGCCCATTTTGGCCCATGTATCTCTTAGACCTACAGTGCGGTTAAAGACCGGCTTGTCGTCTGTGCTGTCTTTATCTACACAGAAGTAGCCAGTGCGTTCAAACTGCCATGCTCCTACTTCAGGAACATTGTCTGCCAATCCGGCTTCTACCCAACCGTGTTTTACTTCCAACGAGTCAGGGTTAATCGCATCGGTAAAGTTCTCTTCCGCAGCTGGGTTAGGCACGTTAAACAAGCGGTCGTAAAGCCTAAACTCCGCTGCCTGTGCCGTAGCTGCGTCCACCCAATGAATAACACCTTTAACTTTGCGGCCATCAGCCGGATCTTTACCAAGCGTATCAGGGTCATACGTGCAGTAAACGGTAGTGACATTACCATTTTCATCTTTTTCCACGCGATTAGCTTTAACCACGTAGGCGTTGCGAAGACGAACTTCTTTATCAAGCACTAAGCGCTTAAACTTCTTGTTCGCCGACTCTCGGAAGTCTTCTGCTTCTATATACACTTCGCGACTGAAGCCGATGTTACGCGTACCCATACTTTCATCGTTAGGATGATTGGGCGCAACAAGCGTTTCTGTCTGGCCTTCCTCATAATTTTCGATAACGAGCTTTATTGGATCTAATACGGCCATTGCGCGAGGAGCATTTGCATTTAGGTCGTCGCGTATGCACGCTTCTAGCATGGACATTTCAACCATGTTGTCCATCTTAGTCACACCAATGCGTTTACAAAACTCAACGATTGAACCCGGTGTGTAGCCGCGACGGCGTAAACCTGCAATGGTAGGCATGCGTGGGTCGTCCCAGCCATGTACATGGTTTTCGTCGACTAACTGAATAAGACGACGCTTGCTTAATACCGTATATTCTAGATTAAGACGTGAGAACTCATACTGTCTTGGCGTGCAGTCGATAGAAATGTTTTCGATAACCCAATCATAAAGACGACGGTTATCCTGGAACTCTAGCGTACACAGGGAGTGCGTTATTCCCTCAATGGCGTCTGAGATACAATGTGTAAAATCGTACATTGGATACACGCACCACTTATCACCAGTTTGATGATGGTGAGCATGCTTAACGCGATAAATTACCGGGTCACGCATGCACATAAATGGCGATGCCATATCAATTTTCGCACGCAGACTACACTCACCTTCTTTATATTCGCCTGCCGTCATTTTGGCAAACTCACTGAGGTTAGTTTCAACGTCTGTATCGCGATAAGGGCTATTTTGACCAGGCTCTTTAAGGGTGCCACGCATTTCGCGCATAACGTCTTGCGCTGAAAAATCTACATAGGCTAAGCCTTTTTCAATAAGTTCAACGGCGTATGCGTGTAGTTGGTCAAAGTAATTCGATGAATAGCGCGCTTCTCCGTCCCACGTAAATCCAAGCCATTGCACATCTTCCTTAATTGAATTAACGAAGGTAATGTCTTCTTTTGCAGGGTTGGTATCGTCAAAGCGTAAATTGCACGTACCTGTGTAGTCTTGAGCAATACCAAAATTCAAGCAGATAGACTTGGCGTGGCCAATGTGTAAGAAGCCATTCGGCTCTGGTGGAAACCGTGTTTTAATTGCGTCATGTAGACCACTAGACAGGTCTTTATCAATAATCTGACGGATAAAATTGGTCGGACGGTGTTCAGTCTCGGCCATTCGCTTGTTCCCCTTATGCACGTAATATTTCAAAATCTCGCTGAGTATAACACTCTCGCAATTACTTCAACCATGTTTTATTCAAAGAAGCCTGACAAGTGATTGAATTAAGAGCGATCTGCAAATACCTTCTAAAACTAAATGCCGTTATGACTTCCAAAATATAAATAAGCACTGACGAAATCGTAACTTTGCGTGGCATTTGAGCGACTGCGTCTCAAAATGCGCGCGTCATTATAAAAATATGGTAATCTAAATTCGCGACAACAAGGTCGTAGCAGCAAATCATGGTGTTTATGAAAGAAAAAGCAACCTCTTTTGACATTGCCCACTTGGCAGGTGTTTCGCAGTCGACGGTTTCGCGAGCGTTAAATAATAGCCCGCTAGTTAATCAAGAAACTAGAGATCGCGTTCAGCGTATTGCCCGGGAACTCAATTACAAAGTGGATAAAAACGCAAGTAACTTGAGAAAGCAAAAGAGCAGCACAATTGCCCTACTCTTGTTTGAAGATCCTACGTCCGATGATTCGATGATTAATCCGTTCTTCCTAGCGATGCTCGGCAGTATTACTCGCGCGTGTGCGCAAGCAAACTATGATCTGCTTGTGTCCTTCCAAAATTTAGATGATGACTGGCACGCAGAATATGAAGACTCAAATAAGGCTGACGGCATTATTCTATTAGGATATGGCGACTATACTGATTACCAAAACAAAGTCGCGCAACTTGAATCGCAGGGCACCCACTTTGTTCGTTGGGGTGCGCCAGATGAAGCACACCCAGGGGTTAGTATCGGTTGTGATAACTATCAAGGTGGCCAAAGCATAACGTCACATTTAATTGGCTTGGGTAAAACTTCCTTTGCGTTTATTGGCGACAACGGCGATCACGCCCCTGAATTCAAAGCGCGTTTTAACGGTTATTTTGAAACACTTCATTCTCATGGGCTCGATCAGTCAAGTGTTCAACGCAATGCTATTTCGACTGAGGACGCGGGGTCAGAAGCGGTGAAATCATTGCTGCAAAGTGGCGAACTTCCCCAAGCAATTGTCTGCGCATCAGACCTTATTGCAATGGGCGTGCTTAGAGCGCTGCGCCAGGCAAAAGTGAATGTGCCTGATGATGTAGCCGTGGTTGGCTATGACAATATTGCGGTTTCAGCCTACACCACGCCTTCGCTCACCACTGTTCAGCAAAATACCAAACTGGCGGGAGAGTTATTGGTAAACACCTTATTAAAAGCCATTAACAACGAAGACGTTCAGGATTATTTAATGCCTGCGGATATTATTATTAGGCAGTCATGTGGCAGTGAGTAAGCGTGTGCAAATTACACGCTAGAAATTAAGCAATCACTGATTAACAAAAAGCCCCGGGCGTTAAACAACCACGGGGCTTTTTTATTGTGCGCTAAACACGTTTTATTGGCGGGCCAACTGATGCTTAATTTGAGCAAGTAATGCGCTGTTACTTACTTGACCTTCGCGCACCCATACCTGAACGCCATTGGGCTTAACCGTTGCGGTTAACGCATCACCGAGTTCTACCGTTTGCGTTTCTCCAGATAATTGTTCCGTCCAGTCGCCCGATTGCATAAAGTCACTAACCTCAAAAGATTGTGCGGCATTACCCTTATTAAGCAATACAAGTGCAGTCTGCTGTGTTTCTGCAGTATCAACAACGCGATAAAACGCCGCTTGATGACCGTCAAGTTCAACGTTGACTTGAACACCGCGCTGCAGTGCTACCGTGTTTTTACGCACATTGGCAATCTTTGTAAGCGCCTGTTGAATAGGATGTGTCTTGGCTTGGTCTAGGCGCTCTTGACCAACATAGTTACGATTGCCAGCATGTTCCGCCGTACCGCGCATGAAGCCAATTTCAGATCCCATGTATACAACCGGAATGCCTCTTACTGTAAACAACCAGTTATGCGCATTAATAAAGCCTTCATCAGTGGCATTAATGCGCGCCATATCGTGGTTATCGTAGAACGTAGTTAATTCATATGGATTGTTATATGGCCCGTGCGTAAGATGAAGCACCGTTTCTAAGTCAGCAAAATCACTCTCTAACGGCTTTTCAAATACACTCACCATGGCCTTTTGCATAGGAAAGTCTAATACACTGACGCCCCCATTTTTCGGTAACGTATGTTGGGCAATGTTGTTCGCCTCATAGTCAAATGCTTCGCCAAACATAAAAAAGTCAGGGTTTTGCTCGCGTATACGATCTGACGCTTCACGCCAAAACGCATGAGGCACATGCCTGATTGTATCTATTCTAAATGCATCAGCACCTTGAGAAATCCAATACAAATAGCTGTTGATGAGATAATCGCGTACGGCGGGGTTTTCGTCATCTAGATTAGAAAGCTTTACTAAATCTGGATAGTTGTGAAAAAAGCTATGAAGCGGGTTGTTTTCAGGGTCAAGCTCTTCAGGCGCCAAGTTTTGATGATCAGCAACCAGATTTCCATCGCTGTCATATATTTCCCCGTAGCCGGGTAAGTCCTTTTCCATGGTGAAGCTTGGTGTGCCATGATTTGCCACAATATCAAACACGGACTTAAGGCCATGCTGTCGCATTTTCGCCGTATAGTCACTAACGCTTAAATTGGCGCTAACCAGATGCTCGTCAGCTTTATAGAAATTAGTTGCCCAATAGCCGTGATAACCCGTTTTACCACCGTCTTTAAAGGCACCGCCATAAGTAATGGGTTCATCGCCATTAAACGCATAGTCCGGGTTATCGTGGACAGGCGTCATCCATACTGCTGTAAACCCCATTTCTTTAATATAATCGGCGTTGTTTAAGATACCCTGTAAATCACCGCCCATGTAACCCACATAGGCTTTCTTACCTTCAGGACCTTCTAAGGGCAGTTGCCACGTAGGGTGATCTCCTCCCTGCTCTTCATGATTGTTCGAAGGGTCGCCGTCTACAAAACGATCTGTTACAACAAAGTACACCGCTTCGCTAGCAAATGGCGTAGTGGTACCCACGATAGCGTGGCTGTTTTCTTGTATATCGTTAGATGAAGGAACAGATGTACTCGAGCAGGCTGAGCAAAATAAACCAGCTAACGTTAATGCGATTGTTGTACGATTAAATGACATATTAAGCTCCCTGCGCTTCTTCAATTTCTTGCTTATCGGCCTCGTTCACGAAGAAAACTGAAACCGCACCAATTAACATAGAAACTCCGGCAACAACGATAATGTACTTTGCGTCGTTGTCGAAAACAGAACTTAGAATCCAGCCAGCAGTTAAGCCCGATACAATTTGAGGGGCGGCTACGGTAAAGTTAAAGATACCCATATAAACACCCGTTTTATTTGCAGGTAACGCACCAGCTAACATAGCGTAAGGCATAGCAAGAATAGCAGCCCACGCAATACCTACGCCTACCATAGGGATTAACAGCTTCACTGCGCCCAAAGGTACTGTTACTTCAGTAATCAGTAAGTTTACGTTGATCATCGTCAGGTCTTGGAATAACAAGAAGCTTACGTAGCTCAGGCCACCTAGCGCTAAAGACGAAGCGTAAACCGTTTTGCGACCAAACTTGTCAGCAAGTTTTGCCAAGAAAATAGAAAAAATAGCAGCAAATACCGAATACGCAGCAAATAGAATCCCTACCCAATCACCAGCAGCTCCCTTGGCCATGATGATGGTTTCAGGCACCATCGGGGCTGCAGCAATATAAGCTGGGTCAAACCACTGCTTATCTACATTCCATATATGTTGCGTAATAGCAGGTGTGGTATATACCCACATAATGAAGAGCGCAAACCACGAGAAAAACTGCACGACAGCAAGTTGTTTCATTGTCTTTGGCATATCTTTTACTAACGTGAAAAACTCACTTAAGCGTTGTCCTAGCGGTGCTTTAGGCGCTTTTTCAGTTGCAGGCTGCTCTTCGGTAAGCCCTTTATAGCGGTTGTATTCATCTGGTGCGTATTCTTTGGTACGAACTACCGTCCAAATGACCGTACCAAGCAGTACTGTAGCGCCAATGTAGAAAGCCCAAACAACAGAAGGTGCAACCTCACCCATTTGTGCCGTATTTTCAAGGCCAATAACATTGGTAAGTACAAATGGCAGTATTGAGCCGATAACTGCGCCTATATTAATCAGTAACGACTGAATCGAATAGCCAACATTGCGTTGTGACGGCGGTACCATGTCTGACACCAATGAGCGAAACGGCTGAAAACATACGTTAAACGACGCGTCCATAAGTGCAACCATTAACGCGCCCATTACCATAGGTGCCAAGAAGGCAACAAATATCGGCGCATTCGGCAGTAAAATCATACCCAATACTGCGGCGATTGCACCAGCAAGAATGAACGGGCGGCGTCGACCTAATCGATTCCACGTTCTATCAGATGCTGAGCCAACAATTGGTTGAACGATTAACCCCATGATTGGCGCGACGAGCCAAAATAGTGATAGCGAGTGAAGGTCTGCCCCTAAGTCTGAAAGGATCCGACTTACGTTTGCGTTTTGCAGTGCAAAACCGAATTGAACACCTAGAAAGCCAAAGCTGACGTTCCATATTTGCCAGAAAGAAAGGCGTGGTTGAGTTGCTTGCATACTTTGCTCTATTTATTGTTTTACTATAGTTAATACGATTACTGCACAATGAAAACACTAGCAGACATTGCTGGTAAGCTTAAGGTATCCGTCGTCTTAAAAGATATCCCATCGCTAACTCGTGTTAACGTCTGGTGTGTGCTTAGCACCTCTGCATACTTATTTAGAGGCAGGTCCACTGGCTTTTTATTTAAGATGACCAATATTTTATCAGACTGATTAGTATTTGATTTATCTGCACCACTGGCTGAATCGACATTTGCCTCTCGAATATAGGTATAAACCCCATTCTCCGGTGCAAAATGCTTCAACAGGCCTTTAAACTGCAAAGGGTGTGATTTACGCAGTTGAAGTAAGCCCTTCACACGCTGCTGTGCCCAACGCTCATCATCCGTTAAACCGTGCCCGGTAAAAGCGTTTTTGTCATTGTCCGAAGGCCACCCGCCAGGAAAGTCAGAACGAATAATACCGTGGTCTTCACTGCCTTCGTTACCCATTAAAATTTCTGTACCGTAAAAAACTTGTGGAATACCGCGCGTAGTGAGCAATAGCGTCATCGCCATATTCCATTTGTCTTTATCATGACCGAGCTGAGTAAAAATGCGGCTCATATCGTGGTTATCAGGAAAGATGACCAAATTATTCGGGTCGCCATACAAAAAGTCAGTAGCTAAGGTTTCGTATACAGAGATGAAGCCAGAATTCCAGCTTTCGTCATTGCTCAACGCTTCAACGACTGCGGCTTGAAGCGGGAAATCCATAACCGATGGTAGAGCGCTATCGTAATCATCGTGGCGGTGGCTACCCGCCTGCCAATATGCCGTGATTGCGGGGTTAACTGACCACTCTTCCCCTACTATATTGAAATTCGGGTACTCGTCCATTATGCGGTTTGTCCATTGGCTCAAAAACGCCTTATCAGGATAGGAGTACGTATCCACTCGTATTCCACTTAGCCCAGCGCTTTCAACCCACCAAATCGCGTTTTGAATAAGGTAGTTCGCTAAATGCGGATTGCGCTGATTTAAGTCCGGCATGGTTGGAACAAACCAACCATCGCTAAACCCTTTTATATCGCTTGCTATGGCGTGAGGATCGTGAAGAGCTTCACGCTTGTGGGTTGTCCCTACAAATTTACCGTTGTTATTGATCCAGTCGTGTGACGGCGTATCTTTCATCCATAAATGATTACTGCCTATATGGTTAAGTACCATATCCATTATAATGCCAAGACCCTTTGATTTAGCTTCAGTACTTAACGCAATAAAATCGTCATTGGAACCAAATCTAGGGTCTATTTTGTAGTAATCCGTGGTGGAATAGCCATGATAACTGTATTTATCCATGGCATTTTCGAGCATGGGCATTGTCCATATTTGAGTAAAGCCCATATCCTGAATGTAGTTGAGGTTATCAACAATACCTTGAATGTCACCACCGTGGCGACCACCTTTGAATGAACGGTCTGCGGGATCGCCATAACCCTTAACATTATCATTTTCCACATTACCATTGGCATATCTGTCGGGGGCAATAAGATAAATAGCATCTTGAGGCCCAAAGCCTTCGCGCGACGCTGAGCCTTGTGCTCTTTTTTCTAACGTGTAAGTTAAATCACGGGTCGTACCATCGCTGTCAGTAAGCCTGATAACGAGTTCCTGGGCACTAACATTCGACGTGTCTAGCGTTACGAATAGATAGTTTTCACTATCAAGGGCTTGGCTATGCTTAACGCTTACATCGCCTTTCGCTATTGAAACAGTGTCATCGGCAACATCATCACCATAAAGCATCAGTTCTACATTACTGTTTTGCATACCAACCCACCAATTCGGCGGGTAAACATCAATGCCACTGTTTGCAGATGATTGAACTGAGAACAAAGGAAATGTAGTGATACAGCTGAGGAGAAGCGGAATTGCGCGCTTTTGGATTTTTTTATGACCACTGTCATTAGTTACACGATTACGTTTTGGCACATCAACCCCATGTTAAAAATACGTTAAGTACAAGATGGTGATGAGATACTACCTTGCCCGTCCGATCTGACCAATGCTCTGCATACGTATTCACGAAACACCATGTAAAAAAACATGGTGTTTCGCGTTAACGCAGCAGCATGTGATAAAACCTAATTAGAAGGCGAATACTTTAGTCTCAAGCCCTTCCAATGAGAACGAAGCGTTGTAGTTAATGCCCGCTTTTTCTAGTGTTATGCCTTCATGAGAAAGCATAGGCGCTAGCGTGATCCGATCGCTATCTTTACCTAAAACATTTGAAGGAACAACAAGCTTCATTGCACCTGTAGGCTTATCGTTAAAATTAGCCACAACCACAAATCCGTGCTCACCTTGCGCGCGCACAAAAGCAAATTGCTGCTCAGTATAGGCTGAATCTTTCACATCAAGATTGAGCGCGTGCAGGCTTTGATATTCACCTGTAACTGCAGGGTTTGTGGCAGCAATAGCCATCACGTCTTGGTAAAATTGGTGAAGTGCTTTTTCATCTTCGGTAGATTTCCCTGCATCAAACTTACCGTCGTTCATAAAACGCTGATGGGCAGGAACACCTACATAATCGAAAATTGACGTACGTGTTGGATCTCCAAAACCTGTCTCTTCGCTACCGTCTTCACCCACATCTTGACCAAAGTACAACAGCATAGGCGAACTGCTAATAAGCGCACTCACTGCGAGCGCGGGTTTACCTTTCTCGGCACTACCGGCAAAGTCGGGGCTGGCTATACGTTGTTCGTCGTGATTTTCTAAAAAATGAAGCATATGCGGGGCGATATCATTGATTTCATCATGAATAGTAACCAGTTTGCTTACTTCTCCACTCCCCTGCATAATCGTTTTTAATGTGTCGTAGAAACCCACCTTGTCGTAAAGGTAGTCCATTTTGCCTTGATGGATATACTCGCGATACTTATCTGGTTGATAAACTTCCGCTAGCAAGAACGCATTAGGTGCCTTTTGTTTAATACTGCTATTTAGAAACGACCAAAACTCAACAGGCACCATTTCGGCCATATCGTAGCGGAAACCGTCGACACCTTTATCTATCCAATAATGTGCAATATCTCTGAATTTATACCACGAATCTGGTACGTCTTTTCCTTGCCAAAATGCGGCATGTTCTTCAAAAGACTTATCACTGTACTCTTCAGGTAGAACTGGAAAGTCGTAAGTGCCGTCAGGCTTCACGCCATAGTTCACTTTTACGGTCTCATACCAGTCGTTTATATCCGGTTTCGAAGCTCTAGCACCGTTGCCTGTCCATTTTGCAGGAAACTCTTCGAACTTACCGTCAGATAGTGGATGCTTTTCACCACCTAGAGGTTGATAGTTATCAGCTGTGGGCACTTGAAACGCTTCACCTACTACATAGTAAAAGTTGTTATCACGGGCGTATTCAACAGACGTGTCGTCGTGCGCGCCGAAATCACTTACACCTTCAGGTGCAGAAAGTGAATGGTAATCACGGGCGACATGATTAGGCACGATATCGATAATAACCTTCATTCCCGCTGCGTGAGTCCTGGCAATTAGCGCTTCAAATTCTTCTAAACGCTTGGCTGGATCATCGGCTAGGTCTGGATTAACGTTGTAGTAATCTTTAACCGCGTAGGGAGAGCCCGCTCTGCCTTTCACTACATCTGGGTCGTCGTTTGAAATACCAAAATCAGTGTAGTCATTAATCACCGCATGGTGCGGCACACCGGTATACCAGATATGACTGGTTCCCAAAGATTTTATGGCCTTTAGCGCTTCGGGAGTAAAATCACTAAACTTACCTACCCCATTGTGCTCAATTGTGCCCCATGGCTGGTTATTTGTATTCGTGTTTCCAAACAAGCGAGTAAAAACTTGATAAACAACAGGTTTACCTTGCCTTTCAGCCGAATCGTTTAGCGTCGAACTTTCGCCGCTTTGACCAGATGGTTTCAGGCTAGCGTCTTTGATCACCGGTTTTTGATTATTCACTGGAGAGGTCGGCCCTGTACACGCTGTTAATCCAATTGACAGCATAGCAATTGACAAGGGTTTAAGACAAAAACGAAATTGGAAATTTGGCATGGTAATCATTGTGATAAACGTAAATTATGCCAACAGGATACGCGTTAACTGGATGTTAAAAAACATGCATACGTATTCAAACATAAAAAAACCGCCTGACGAGGCGGCTTAGTATTCCAGATAGCATGGTGTCATGCTGCATGAGCTATGCGAAGAGGCTTTCGAGTATGCTCAATGGTGGTAACGGCCACATCGCCAATAGCTTGTAACGCGCTATTTAGTTCTGAGTGAATCTTTCTGTGAAAACCTTTTAATGGTTTTGCTAATTCTGTTGCCAAAACAGTCGGTGAGACTCTATAGGGTACACGCTTACCATTGAACTCTATTGCTTCGCCAACTGAATTAAAATGAATACCAAAAGCCTTCATTCTTCTCGCTAACTTAGGTTCCATTAAAACGTAGGCATGTTTTACATTTAAATGCTGGCAGATACTCGTTGCCATTAAATAAAGCGCAATTGAAAGGTATGGAAAGTGCTCAACATTGAACGTTAGATTCTTTTTTTGCTTTACCTTTTCAAGCTTTTCAGCGGGAAGAATTTTTGAGCGCATTTGACGAACCCTGAATTCCCTTGGTATTGCTAATCGTGAGATTTCACAAACGCTAGCAGGGTCACAACTGGAAGGAAGTAGTTCATTTTTCTCAAAGGCTTCAGCAAATTTTTCTTCCAATGGAAGTGCCAAGCCATCTTCCGTCGGCAAGACCAACCTTATCGTGCCTGCACACTCTCCTGTTGGCAAATGCTTGATGTAGCAATTGATCGCGCGGTCATCAAACTTATCTTTTTCTAATGCAGTGGCATTTTTCTGCTCGAAGTTCATTTCTTCACAATACACTTTGTGTCGCGTTTTATAACTCACCTGCTTTTCACTTTCTTCGTTAGCAATCACAAGTTCGTAACGACTAAAGAAGAAATTAGAAATACTCTCTTCGAGTGAGAAACGACTAGGGAGTACCCTAGAAAATGTTTGTGGTAGTCGACTCAGTTTGTTAGACACGGCGCCATTAAACGCTCGAACTGCGCTCATTGTTCTCATCTTCAACGCAAAGCTCCCCTGATTTAATTTATTATTAGGCTTGTGGGTAACTTCCTGTTCGCAACGACAGCCTTAGTTATTTAATTACTATTTAATCTTAGATTTGTTATTCGTATCTCTACTTTGTCTGATAAGTGCATCCCCACTTACATAATCAGACTTTGACAGACGGTCATACAGCAACACATTTGCTGTGGCCGCTAAATTCATGCATGAAAAAGTAGGAACGTAGACAACATGATCGCACCAAGACAAAACGTCTTCGCCGATACTGCCATCTTCAGGACCTAGCAAGTAAAACGCATTGCTCGGGTGCTCAAACAAAGGTAGTGGTGTAGCACCCTCTACCAGTTCAACCGCTACGACTGACGCACCTTCAGGCACTACTTCTTTTAAGTCGTCGACCCCAATGGTCGGAATGACTTTATGAAACGCTTTCGTATCCGCATTAAAATCTTTAGCAAATCGATAGCGCTGACCAGTATAAAAAACGCTGGCCACACCATAACAACCTGCAGCTCGCAGTATAGAAGCAACATTTACGGGATTTTTCGGGTTTATTAACCCAATTGACATTTTCTGATTCGCAATTTGCACGTTTGTATTTATTTTATTTTTTATTCAGCATTTGATATTGCCACGTTCTTTCTCACGCATCTAGACAGGTTAGCGTAAACTAACCTTAAGTATGATTAAATTTATCTAAATAGCGGTAGACACAAAACTCGCGATTCAACTATGCCAATGAGCATTTCTGCCAATGAGCATTGGTCTCCTCTTGTTATCG
The DNA here is from genome assembly GCF_001924945.1 of Alteromonas sp. W12. Taxonomy (NCBI): domain Bacteria; kingdom Pseudomonadati; phylum Pseudomonadota; class Gammaproteobacteria; order Alteromonadales; family Alteromonadaceae; genus Alteromonas; species Alteromonas sp. W12. The sequence continues at coordinate 1,637,849 of NZ_LQXH01000001.1, read as the reverse complement.
AGAAGCACGTGATATTGCAAAGCGTGGTCGATTATAATTTCTATATTTTAATAACGTGTGACAGTTTGGTCTATTTACTCAATCCCTTTTTTAAGAAGGATTTAATGTTGAGATAAATGAACCATCTAAAATCTTCGCATCGTTTAAAAAAACAGCGTTTATTGCCACCTGTTCAGCAAGATGCAGACCAGTTTGATGAAAATATTGCACATTACCTGCAAAGTTTACATAAGAATGATTCATAAACTCGATAAAATTCACTTTTTTCAAAATGTTACTAAAATAGGAAAAATGGAAACTTATGTTCAAACGGGAAGACAACAGCGCTAGTTATAAGCGATGTAAGGGAAATAGCGTTGCTAAATTCAACAATTCACGATGTGTAAGACTGGTACTAGAAGTAAGAATTAGTAACTTAAGTTTAAACTGTTGCCAAATTGAAACAGGCTAAAATACTGAAAATTAGAGTTTTATTGGAGATAAAAAAAAGCTTGGAAAAAAAACCAAGCTCTATAAGCCTTTTGTTGCGATTTGCATACAGGCTTTGTACAGAAAGAAGAAATCAGTCTGGTAGGGTTGCTATGCGCTTTTGCGCTGTCTTTCCACTGAATTCTCATAGCAATGTTTAAGGTAGCGTCTTGCCATGCGCCGCCCTTGACCGTAGCCTCGCAATAACTTCTTCTTATCCATAGTTAAACGCTTAACGCAAAAAGCTTCATCAGGCGCTATCACACGGATTGTGCAGTCGTCGGGTGGATTATTGAGAAAAGCTAACGTTTCGTTATAAATGGCTGCACGCTGCAACATCTTATCGAGTAGCGCAGGCTGGTTGCCATACATCTTTTGCATTAGCCAAACAGACTTTACTTCTGGTTTTGTAAAACCTAACGGTTGAGAAAGAATAACCGTGATATCCTTCGCACCCATTTTGTATGCTTGGATAGCAGGTATTGCATCTGCCACTCCCCCGTCCAAGTATCGCGTACCATTTATTGAAATTTCGTCTCGGTATGCAGTTGGCAACGCACAGGAAGCTACCATTAAATCATCAACATTATCTTTGGTGGCTTGTATATATTCACATTCACCTGACTCTGCATTAGTAATCCCAACATACAGTGGCATGCTGCTTTTTTCACCTGGTGCAGGAATATTCATGGACTGTTTAGAGTGATGCCATAGCCAATGAACATCTGTCATGTGCCCACCTTTTATGAAACGAAGCGGGCTAAAAAACTCCCTCTTTGTGGCGTATTGCGTGATGATGGTTTTACTAAGCCCATGCATTTTCGATACGTAGGTTGAAAGATTAGTTGCGCCAGCTGAAACACCAATCGCGAAGTCGAACGAATGGTAGTCATGCTCCATGAATTTGTCTAACACGCCTGCTGCAAAAACTCCGCGCATAGCGCCACCTTCAACAACAAGTGCACGTTTCATTTTCATCTCCTTCTGAATAAATTCAACCACTCTGGTACGACCACTATTTTCTTGGTGATACTACTAGAGAATCAAGAGATATGCCAAAAACAAAAAACCGCGAACTACGTCGCGGTTTTTAAATCTTGGTTAATTAGAAATTTACCAAATTAGCGTTTATTCGGTCTTACTTTTTCGTAACCGTTAACGTAGGTGCATTTCCATCAGGGCCATATACCTTAAACTCGTATAGACCAGACTCAGCAACTTCAATCATTAGATTATTGTTACTTGCGCCAAGTGTTTTCGGCTCGCTAGGCGTTACTACGTTGCTTGCTGCATCGTTCGGGTTGCCAAGGTTTACTGTCGACCAGTCTTCAGAAGCGACTTTGAATTCAATACTACCTGCGCTCAATTCAATGTCTGCGGTATAAACACCTTCTCCTTGATATTCAAACATATCGACAGCTCCCCAGCCATTCATACCACCACGGATATAAACTTGAGTGTCGCCCCAAAACGCTTCTTTAAATACACCAATGGTTGGCGCATTTAAATCAGTGACGTTGAATACGAACACATAGCGGTCGGCGGTTTCAATGTTCAAAATAAGATTGTCGTTGGTAGCGGCGAGCCCCAAAGTCTGGCCAGGCGCAAGGTTGCGATCTGAATCATCGGCTGATATCGCACCGAAGTTCACGGTACTCCAATCTTCTGAAGCAACCTTAAACTCGTAAGTTCCTGGTTCAACATCACGAGAGAAAGTGTAAATACGTCCGCCTTGGTACGCAAACTCCTCAGCCGTACCCCAATCGTTCATTGCACCACGAAGATACACTGGTGTGCCAACATAGGGCTCTTCGTTTTCAACCATAAGGATTGGTGCTTCGCTATCAGTCGCATCAATAGTAAACAGGTAGGTCGCGCTCGTCGCTGGTGTAAATGAAAGGTTGGTATTAGTACGTGCAAGAACCTTTTCTTCGCCCGCTATTACTGTACCTTCTTCACCATCCGCTGCACCAAAGTTCACTGTACTCCAATCTTCAGATGCGAATTTGAATCCATATGTAACGCCACCTTCAAGTGTAGCTGTTACGGTGTACTTACCGTCACCCTGATAGGTAAATGCATCATCCGTTGACCAACCATTCATATCTCCACGCAGGTAAGCGATGGTGTCGCCGTAAGGAACAACATCAGGCGCACCAGACGTGGCATACGCTGATAGACCATAACCTTGAGCTCCAGACTGTGGTTTTACGAACACAGCAATAGTTAATGCAGGAACGGTAAAGGTTCCATTACCATCTTCACCTTCTACAAATGTGGCGCCGCGTACCACAGCATCGACAGAATTCATTTGTGTGGCGTGAAGCGAAAAACCTGTTGCTGTGTTTACCGTGATAGACTTCTCTTCATACCCTGTATTCACTAGCACCATAACCGCATCATTCATCATGTCTAAATCTTGACGAGGTACTTCGCTGTTTTCAGATATGCCGTCATCAATACTCATCGCTATAAGACCACGCTGCTGGCGTTCGCCAATATTATGGAAACCTATACGGTCGATGATGTCTTCAGCGGTGGTTAATCTAAACAGCGGACTTGTCATTCGAATATTAAGCAATTCTGCAAACACATCAGAGGCAAACATTATATCTGCCATTGAGGCCGCGCGATTTGGATTGTAAATGAATTCACCCATTTCTTCCCAACGGGCTTCATTGTCTTGTGCTAATGGTAAACCTACGTTCCAGTTGTTAGTTTCGTAGGTGAAATCGACATAGTTAAACCAGTCGCCCGCATCATAGGTGTTTCTATCCATTGATTTTGAGCGAAGCATGTCGCCGCCCATTTGTAAAAATGGAATACCTTGAGACACAAGATTAATACCCATTGCTACATTTTGGGCACGAACCCGCTGTTCTAGAGTAATATCTTGTGGAAGCGTGTAGTTTAACTGATCCCACAGTGTTTCATTATCGTGCTTCGACACGTAGTTAATGATATCCGCAGGATCTTCTGCATAGCCGCCTAAGTTACTGGTAGCGCCTGCACTTCCTGAAGACGTCTCCAAAACATAGTCTTTTAACGTTCCGATCATGCCCATTTTTACGCGGTCTTGCGCGCTTAATAGCCCTTCATCTTCCGGCCTAAAGATAGCGCCTTGACGAATAGCTTCGCGAATACGGTCGTTATAGGTACCAATCTCGGTACCAGCCATATTGAGCTGGCTCGCTTGCTCGTAACCGCGGTCTATTTTAGTCCAGCCTTCACCGTAGAAATAGTTGTCAGCATCGATAGCTTGGACTGCATCACGCAAGCGTACCATAGTGTCTTTTGTAGCTTGGCTCATGATGTCGAAACGGAATGAATCATACTTATAATGCTCAGTCCACATTAGCAGCGAGTCTTCCATGAACTTTTCCATCATGACATTGCGAGGCTCTGTGTCATCACAGCACGTTTCACGAACAATCGCACCAGTATCCACTTCATAACGGTGATAGTAACCCGGTACCGCTTTGTCTAATACTGACTTACTGAAAACACCAGACGCATTGGTATGGTTATAGACTACATCAAGTGCAACACGTAGCCCCATCTCGTGAAGTGCTTGGATCATGGCTCGCATTTCTACAATGCGTTCTACACCCTCTGCACTCGACGCATAGCTGCCTTCCGGCGCGTTAAAGTGATGAGGATCATAACCCCAGTTAAATGTATCTAGATTGCGTAAATCATTAGTAAGCTGCTGAGCTTTACCCGCTTGAGATAAAGGATCGTAACCGTTGTAAACGTCAATTAGCAATGCATCAGCGCTTTCTTCTTCACATACCGCAGCACTGCTATTTAAGCGACACAGTTTGCCTACCGTATCGTATAAATCTACCGTTTTTGTTGGATCCTCATCGATGGTTGCAATGTCATTTGCTGGAAGTATATGGAAGTAAGTAAGCCCTGCTTCAACAAGCTTTTTAAGGTGCTCAACCGGTGCTGTGCCCTCTTCAGTAAAGGCAAGGTATTTACCTCTATTTTCCTCAGACGTAGACATATCACGTACGCTAAAGTCACGAACGTGTCCTTCGTAAATGACTGCATCTTCATAATTTTCAACCGTCGGAATAGTATGAGTATCCCAGCCTTGTGGTTTTAAATCATCATCAGCTAGATTTACGAAGCGAGAGAAACGGCCGTTTGTACTTAGTGACACAGAATATGGGTCTGTAACAAGCAGCGTTTCTACACTCCCCGTAATAGGGTGATAGACGGTAACTTCATAACGGTAAAGCTGACGGTCAAGGGACATATCGCCTTCATGACGCCAGACACCAGACGTATCATCACGAACCATATCAATACGCTGGCTTAATGTCTTGTTGTCGTTATAAATCAGAAGATCAACATTTGAAGCAGTAGGCGCCCACAATGCGGCAGTAATACCTGTATCAGAGTAGATACCACCAAGTTGAGCTTCGTCGGCATCGTCTTCACCGAGCGTATATAGTGCGTCTATTCCGTTAGCCAGTTGGATCCCGGTCGCAACAACAAGCGCACCGTCAGCATCGTAACCCCCTACTACGGCTTGTGTCGTCAACACGGTTTTAGCATCTTCGACCGACCAGTCGCCTTCCCAAGCCTGCATAGCAGATAAGTGCGGCGCACGGGCAGATTGCTCTTCGGTAAGTGTTGTACTCATTAACGTTACTTGCGTACCGTTAATACCCTCTTCCAGCGTGCTCTCTAAGTCAGCCTGTGCTGAATAGTGAAGTTTCACCTCTGAAACGGTTTCAGGTACGTCCCATAAAATAGTGTTGGCATCTAACCAATGCGCGCCAAAACCCTCGATATCAACAGGCTGTGGACCAAGAGACATGATAGGGAACTCAAATATGGTTGCCTCGCCAGAAAGGGTAAAATTCATGCGTACAAATGTTTCATCATCTTGTACTAAAGAACCCTGGAAGTCTCCGCCCCCCATTTCTTTTCCGGCATCGTCAGTGCCTTTGTGGATGATGAAATTGTGGCAGCTTCCATACCCGTCTTTAAGGTCTAGAATCCAATACGCACCATAGTTTGGATCGATACCGCTATGAATGCGACCGTTGGCCCAATCCGTGTCCGCGTCAGCATAAGCATCACACTCGTCATTGTTCCAAGTATGTAGTCTCCAGCCTTCATAAGCTGCATCGTTACTTGAGTTATCAGCGTCAACAGCAGCCCGATTATAATAAAGTACAGCTTGATTAGATGAAGGGGTAAATACAGGTGCAGGTAAACTTGGATCAGCACCGGCTTCACATGCATCGTTCGCTTCATTAGGTACGAGTGGTGCATCGCATTGAATAGGTGGTGGCGGTTCACAAGCCGTACCTGATGAATTAGGTACATTTGGCACCTCACAGGTAAGCAGATCGTTGGTGCCCGACTCTACGCCCGAGCCACCGCAACCTGCAAGTGTATATGCGCCTACTACGAGTAACGCAGCGCGCACTACTCTTTTTTTAGTAAACATAGAATTCTCCTGAATATTTTCGCTACTTTTGGCAACCGAATATTCCGTCGTGTTGCTAAATAAATTACCTAAGATGCTGTTTTTCATAGTTGATATGTCATCCCTAGGTAATATTGCGTACCAAAGTATTGGATAGTGCCGGTTTGCTCTTCTGATGAGAAATAGCTCTTCGTTGGCTCGTCTGTTAGGTTATTAACTTGAAATAGTACGCTCCAATTGTCGTTAATCTCGTACGACGCTTGGTAATCAATAACCAATTCTTCATCAAAGTTAACCACCTGGTCGTTTACCGCTACTTGCTGCGAAACAAATGCGTCGCGATATCGGCTGGACAAGCGAGTTTCAAAACCTTCGTATTCCCAAAACACGGTTAGCGTAGCAACGTTTTCAGAAAGACCTGGTAAGTTAGCTGCATACACGTCATCACCTAGCGTGCGTTGAATTTCACTTTCGGTGTAAGAGTAACTTGCGCTAACGCCTAAGCCTGACCACATGCCAGGCAGCATGCTATAAATTTGCGTATAGGCGATTTCTAAACCGCGAATATAGCCACCTTCTGCATTATTTACGGCTGTGCTGTAGCTTCCATTTTCAGTAGGGACGGTAATAAAGATAGGGTCGCCATTTTCATCAAGCGCTAGTTCGGCTTCCTGTCCTGCAAACTCTGGCGTCAAGTAAACCGGCACACTTACGTTATCAGGAATTACAATGCCGTTTGCTTCAAAATCATAAGGCTCTATTTCAATGTCTTCTACGAACGATTCAATGTCTTTATAAAAGCCAGCGACAACTAATGCCCCTTCCGTATCTGAGAAATAATACTCCCACGAAACGTCGTATTGAGTTGCATAGAATGGCTCTAAATAAGGGCTGTTACGGGCGCTACCACTAACCCTTGCCGTAGGGTTGGAAAGCGTAATTTCACCCGAGTCTCTGTCTTGGAAAGCGGTAACCGTTTCAATAGTGGTTGACGCATTTGCGGCAAAACGGTTTATTGGCGCTCTGCCCATCACTTTTGCAGCAGCTACACGAAGTTGCGTGTCATCTGTAAGTTTAAAGTTCAGGTTAATTGAAGGCAAAACGTCAGAATATTCGTGACTTATCAACGCTGGGCGATAAAAGTTATTAATTAACCCTACGTCGTCGGTAATGTTTTGTGCACCAGCCGTAGGGTCACTAACTTCAACCGATGTTCCGGTCTCTAGGTCTTCAATTAACTGAGTAGCACGCTGTAGCGTCGTTGAACTTTGTTTACTTTTAACGTAACGAACACCAACATTACCTGTAACAGGGATACTGCCAATTTCTGTATTAATGTTTGCCATCAAGTAGGCAGAATTCACAGTTTCAAATACATCGCCACTTTCTTGTAGCGTCCACGCAGTAGCAGGCCCGGTACCTGGACCATTGATAACGCCGGCAGCGCCTGGTCCCCATGTTTGAACAGGCTGTGGCCTACCGCTTGGAAACCAAGCATTGAGTGCACTGTCTAGATCAACGGAAAGATAACTTGGAAAATAACCAAAATCACCGCTCCAATTAACCTCTTCGACCATATCAGAAGTTAACTGAAGTGGCGGTTCGCTTACAGAGAATGCACTATCGTTGCCGTATTCAAACACAGAGCGGTCATTGTTATATTCCCGGTCTGAGTAACGATAGCCAAATTCAAAGCCAGAAATGATTGGCACATCGACATAATATTGGAAGTCTACGCGATAGGCGTCTAACTCATCTTTGTTTTCATACGGATAAATACCGTATTTACTTACCATTACACGGTCTAGGTCTGTAAAAGCATCACTTTGATTAAAACCGATATCAGGTAAGTTTAAACCGTTGAGTAAATAAGAAATTTGGACGTTTTCGTCGAACACGGGGTTTGCCGCTGTCGCATCTTCGCCAACGAGCGACCAAAGTAAACCGTTTCTGAAGTCGCTTTCAGCACTTGAACGGGAGACGTCAAACTGAACCGCTAAATCTGGCGATATCTCCCAGCTAGCATTCACGCCTAAGTTGGTAACACTGTCGAAATCTTGGTTGTCGTCGTTTACCAACTCAACACGGGTAAAGCTGTTGTCTGTACGAGAAAATGTGCCGCCAATTACGCTATTATTTACTACTACAGGATTAGTTATACCAGCGTTTATTCCACCTAGCTTAACGCGAAATCCACGTGCAAAGGCTTCGGAGTCAAATTTCGAGATAAAAGCATCAGCTTTAAGTGTAAAGGTATCGATAGGTGCCCATTCAAACGCGGCAACGTAACCATCGCGAGTCTCTTCCCCGCCCTTGTGCTGCATTTCAAAGCCTTCTGAAATGAGTTCACAATTGGGGCAATCTGCTGGCCCGTCTATATCACCTTCAAGTCCGTCTACATCAACTTGACCGTTATAAGCTAAACCAATGAATTGCGTAGAAACGCTCGGTTGGAATAAACGAGCATAACCTAGTGATACACCTAGCGTATCGTCAAGGAATTTACCTTGATATGAAAAACTCAGTCTATGTCCATACTCTGTAGCATCACTCACCTCTGACGCTCTATCGTTGTACATGCCACGCATGTTGGCGCTGAATTTATGCTGCTCTTCAATGGCAAGTGGAGATGCAGTTTTAAGTTCTACCGTACCCGCTATACCCCCCTCAATAAGCGATGCCTTGGGTGATTTATAAACCGCTGCCTCACTAATAAGCTCTGAAGGATACTGATCAAACTCAATTGCCCGACTTCCGCTGGTCGATACCTGCTCTCTACCGTTTAATGTAGAAAACACAAAGTCACCGGATAGACCACGAATATTTATTTGCGCGGCTTGCCCCCCGGTTCTTACTGCAGAGATACCTGGCAAGCGGGTCAATGCATCCGCCATCGACACATCGGGAAGTCCGCCCAAATCGTCTGCAGATATTTGTTCAGAAACCGTATCAGAGAAGCGTTTCTGGTTTAGTGATTGGATCAAGCTGGTACTAAAACCACGTACTTCAATACGCTCTAAGGTATCTTCTTGTGGTCGTTCAACTTCGTCTATTGAGGTGTCTGGAGACTCTTGGGCATAAAGAGGAGCTGCGCTAAACGCGACCCCACTACTTATCAAGGCCGCCATGATAGTGCTGGGTTTGAATGTTTTCATTGGTGTCCCATTCCTTGTTTATTATCGACACTTTTAGGACTACCACACCCAAAAATGCCTCTTATGGTTCAACACCAAATACTACTGTTTTGTATAAAAAGGGAGCAATGCTATGCATACGTATTCATTTACATCGGCGCAACATATTTTTAATTCTCCAATAAAAAAACAGCAAAATTGTAACATTTCATCCTTAAAAACGAATAAAGCAGCCATGTGGCTGCTTTATCCTTTACCAGTTTAGTTAGCTAATGCGTTCGTTCGCAGCACTTCTAACCATATGAAATTATTCAACTCATTGCGCGTTTATACTTTGCAACCATCCCATTTATATACTCGTCATGTGTCGGCAACTTAGCAATGGGCTCTTTTTTGATTTCCAACAGTCTTGTTAACATTTGATTTAACTGAACTTCAGGCACACTGTTTACCAAACCGTGATAATCCTTAGGAGTAATCCCCTGACCGTACAAGACCTGTAGCCATGAGCTTTCAAGGAATAGGTCATTTTGTTCTCGTAGCAGATTTCCGCTTTCTTTAAACAACGCAATTTTATGTGCTAAGGAATCGGGCAAAGTAATATTTCGCATATCATTGAAAAAGGCGCTATCGGTTCGCCCATTTACGGTGTAATGCAAAACAAGAAAATCTCTGATTTGTTCAAACTCTAATTCAGACTGCTTGTTATATTCCTTTTCCAAGCTCGGTGCAAAGCCGTTGTGGGGAAACAACTGAATTAAGCGAACAATTGCAGATTGTATGAGGTGAATACTGGTAGATTCAAGTGGCTCTAAGAATCCACTTGATAGACCTACTGCTACTACGTTTTTGTACCACTGCTTACGTCGTCTGCCCGTCGTAAACTTTATCAGTTTAGGGTCGCCTAATGGTTTGGTATCTAAGTTTGACAACAAGGTGTCACAGGCCTGATCATCACTGATATAGCGTGAACTATATACGTGGCCATTACCATTTCTGTGTTGCAGTGGGATCCTCCATTGCCAACCCGCATCGTGGGCAATAGAGCGCGTGTAAGGCGCGGTTTTTTCATGTCGCTCAGACGGTACTGCAATGGCACTATCACAAGGAAGTAAGTGAGACCAATCGTCGTAACCAGCGCCCAGCGCTTCCTCTATCAATAGCCCCTTAAAGCCCGTGCAATCAACAAATAAGTCCCCTTCAACCACGTCCCCACTTTCTAAGTGAAGTGCTTGAATAAAACCGCTGTCGGTAAAACGTTGAACACGTGAAATTTTACCTTCTTTGCGTACAACCCCCATATTTTCACTCAGCTTTCGTAAATACTGAGCGTATAAACTGGCGTCAAAATGATAGGCGAAAGGTAGCTCAACGACTGGGTCTTTGGCATTTATCTGCGCAAATCGTCCCGCTTCAGCGGCATGGTAATTTAGGTCAAAATCCCACAGGTCGTCTTTTAGGCCTTGCTGGCGCGCCTTTACCCAATAGTGATGAAAATGACAAAACGCCATGCTTTTGCCCGGCGCACCAAAGGTGTGATAGTAGCTTTCACCCTTCGTTTTCCAATTTTCGAACCGTATAGCAAGTTTTATCGTTGCTTTAGTATCATGAAGAAACTGTGCTTCGTCGATACCTAACACTTGGTTTACTAGGCGTATTGGGGGGATGGTAGCTTCACCAACACCGACCGTACCAATCGCTTCAGATTCAACCAGAGTAATATCAACTGCTTTACCCAACACCTTTTTCATTAATGATGCAGCTAACCAACCTGCCGTTCCACCGCCGGCAATCACTACATGCTTTATCGGTTTATTATGAGGATCTTGCATAAACTTCTCGCAATTCGTACCAAAAATTTTGAAGGGTTCCTTTCATACAAAAAGAAAAGCCACCATTTGCTCTCTCTTTTAGCACAAGCTAAAACAAAAAGCAGCAGGTGGCTTTACACACACGAAGAAATTAGAACTTGTAGTTAAATCCTAGCAAGTAGTTCGTTCCATAAGTTTGGAACTGCGTGATTTGACGGCCGTCAGCCGCTGACGCTTGAATATCATCTTCATCGGTCAGGTTCTGTGCTTGTAAAGTAACACGTAGGCCTTCTAGATATTCGATACCAGACTCGCTAAAGTCATAGCCAATTTGCGCATCAACGAGCGTACCGCCTTGCTTCGTTGCATCAACTAACGCCAAACTAACACCACGTTCTTCAGTTAGGTACTGATCGCGTTTTGTTGCCGCAAGACGGAATTCGAAACCAGCATTCTCATAGAAGAAAGTCATACTGTAAGACTCTTCAGATAGTCCAGGAATACGTGTTTCTGTTTGACCCGGAGCCGCGTCAACTTCACCATCCATAAAGGTTGCACTTGCGAACAAACCGAAGCCTTCAAGTGACTCATGGATCATGTCAAATGGAAGTGAACCTTGTAATTCGTAACCGCGAACAAAGCCTTCGAACCCATCTAATACACTGCTTACTTGACCTGTGAACAATACAGGAGTTTGACCTTCAGAGCCCTGATGTAGCTCAGGAATATAAAACTCTGTGAAATCAGCCACAATAGACGTGCTGCGGTGCCAGTTTTTAATGTCTTTATAGAAGAACGACACAGCTACATAACCTGTATCTGCAAAGTAGTTCTCATAAGCTAGGTCAAACTGGTTTGCTTCAAGCGGACGCAATTCAGGGTTACCAGCACTACCACCCCATGGACCATTTTCAATGTCAGGGCTAGTGATTTGGTTATCGTTGAACGAGAACGTAACCTGAGTATTTGGACGCATGTCATCCATACGCGGACGAGAAATAACTTTGCTCAAGCCCAAGCGCACAAACTGACCCTCAGCTACTTCTGCTGAAAGGTTAAGTGTTGGAAGAACATCTGTGTAGTCTGCGCCACCGGTTACAGGGCTAGCAATGGTGTAACCTTCCCGGTCAGACGTTGCAGAGAAACCTGTTGATTCTTGATCTGCACTTACTACTTGAAGGCCAACGTTACCGCGCACCCAAATATCGCCAACTTCCATTTCCAAATCTAGTTTGGTGTAAAGGGTAAGTAGCTCTTCATCAACGGTGTAAGTATCACCTAAGCGATCGTTTTGAACGCGGCTTGCATCGCTTTCAATGTAATAACCACTTTCGAAAAGACCTAGCGAGTCGTACGCTAACACGCCGTCAATTCCAATAAAGTTAAGGTTCGTTACGCCTAGCACTTCAGGAATAGGAGCATTTCCAGGATATGAAGGCGCTGTTAGGTAAGCACCGTTATTGTCTTTAGATTTAGAGCGGTCAGAATATACAACACCAGCAGATAGGCCAGTTACCACACCCCAATCTACATAGCCTTTAACGTCGAAACGAAGGGTATCAAGCTCTTCTTCGAAAAGCGGCTGGTTTACGAAACCATCCTGTGCATCAGACTCAAGTAACGGACGTGCGCCCCATGCCTGCGGACCTGCAAGACTAATAAGTGTTGGGTCGGTTAAGTCAACCGGTGCAATAGTTGGGTGGTCAGAGAACATTACACCAGAAGATGTCATTTCCCAGCTACGTGCAGTAATTGGACGGCCTTCAGTACCAGCGCGACCTACACCTGAGTAGCTTTCTACATCGATAATTTCTTTTTCAACTTTACCGGTGGAGTAATCTAGTTCTAGTGTCCAAGAGTCGTTGATTTGGTATTCAGCATTAATGCCTACTGTGGTTAGGTCTGCTTCTTGACGACGCGCATCGTTACGAACAACGCTATAGAAACCATCAGAGTAACCGCTGGTTACCAGTCCGTTTTCAACACCAGTGATAGTGTAAGCGCTTGTACCCCACTCTGCACCGCCTTCTTCAAGACCACGACGTACGTCGTCTTCAACGAAATCGATATAAAGTGCATCAAGTTGGATATTGAGCTTGTCGGTAGGCGCCCATTCAACAACAGCGGCAATTGAGTCTCGTTCTAGCATTGCTGAACGCTGGAATGAATCGTGACCACCAAGAACTACTGTACCTTCAGGAACTTCTACAGGGTCTAGGTCACGGCGCTCATTATCAAAGTTCACACCCGCATAACCCCAACCGCGGAAGTGTTGCTCCTGGCGCGGAGACTCCATGCTCGCAACAGTTAACGCTAAACCAATCGTATCGTCGGCAAATTGATCGACAAAGTTTACAGAAATGCGGTGACCGTCGTTGTCAAAATCTGGGTTTGGAGAGTCTTCAGCATTCTTTTCGAACGTGCCGTTTACGGTAAACGTGCTTTCTGCCGTCAGAGGCTTAACCGTTTGAAGGTCAATTGAACCACCGATATTTTGGGTAGTCATGCCCGCTTCTGGTGTTTTGTATACCAGAATGTTTGAAATGATTTCCGTTGGATAAAGGTCAAACTCAACCCCACGGTTATCACCCATACCTAGAAGTTCACGACCGTTCAGTGACGTACCAACGTAGTTCTCGTTAAAACCACGAACAGAGATACCACTTGTACGACCGTTACGACGTTCACCAGTTACACCAGGAAGACGTGCGATTGATTCTGCAATACTGGTATCTGGTAGCTTACCAATATCTTCTGCTGATAACGCTTCAACAATTGAAGTGTTATCCATTTTGATTGCTTGAGCACGCTGTAAGCTGCCGCGAATACCGCTAACTTGAATTACTTCAAGATTTGCTTCATCAACAGCATCAGTGTTTGCATCTTGTGCAAATGCTGGTGCACTACCAAACGCCATACCGCCTGAAATAAGCGCAGCTTTAATTAGGTTGGGTTTAAATTGTTTCATAAAACGGGTGTCCCATACGGTTATAGTTGTTGTCTTTTTGTTGTTCTTATGACAATTAAATGACAATACATCTCGTCGGCATAATGCTATAGAGGACCTAGGGTTTGCACAATTGCCTGCATACGTATTCAATAAAATTTGTGCAACACGCCGTTAACAAAGGATATGCAGGCCTTTATGTAATTTAACAACACAATATGGATTATACGGGGCTTTTACGGCAGATAGTTGTAACTTTGTTACATGCATTTCTGCAGAGTTGTTAATAAGCGCGCACAAAAAAGCCCGCTTAAAGCGGGCTTTTATCACAAAATTGTTAAGCGTTAGCTTACCAACCTGTAGTCTCGCGAAGCGCCTTGCCGATTTCAGCAAGTGAACGTACAGTTTTAACGCCAGCGTCTTCTAGTGCTTTGAATTTCTCATCAGCAGTACCTTTACCGCCTGCGATGATTGCACCAGCGTGACCCATACGCTTACCTGGAGGAGCAGTAACACCAGCAATGTAAGAAACAACAGGCTTGGTTACATTAGCTTTAATGAACGCTGCTGCTTCTTCTTCAGCTGTACCACCGATCTCACCGATCATTACGATAGCTTCAGTTTGTGGATCGTCTTGGAACATCTGAAGGATGTCGATGAAGTTTGAACCAGGAATTGGGTCGCCACCGATACCAACACAAGTAGACTGGCCAAAACCTTCGTCAGTGGTTTGCTTAACCGCTTCGTACGTAAGTGTACCAGAGCGAGAAACAATACCTACTTTACCAGGCTTGTGGATGTGACCAGGCATGATACCAATTTTACACTCTCCAGGAGTGATTACACCTGGGCAGTTTGGACCGATCATGCGAACGCCTTTCGCTTCTACGTATTCTTTAACGTAAAGCATATCTAGCGTTGGGATACCTTCAGTGATACATACGATTAGCTCGATACCCGCATCTGCAGCTTCAACAATTGAATCTTTACAGAAAGGTGCTGGTACATAGATAACTGTTGCAGTTGCGCCAGTTGCTTCTACCGCTTCACGTACAGTATTGAATACTGGAAGACCTAGGTGCTCAGTACCGCCTTTACCTGGTGTTACACCACCAACCATTTGCGTACCGTAAGCAATTGCTTGCTCAGAGTGGAAAGTACCCTGACCGCCAGTGAAACCCTGACAAATTACTTTAGTATCTTTATTAATTAATACAGACATTATTTGCCCTCCGCTGCAGCAACAACTTTCTGCGCTGCATCAGTTAGCGATTCAGCAGCAATGATATCTAGACCAGAGTTCGCTAGAACTTCACGGCCAAGCTCTGCATTGGTACCTTCAAGACGTACAACTACAGGTACTTCTACGCCAACTTCTTTAACCGCACCAATGATACCTTCTGCAATCATGTCACAGCGAACGATACCACCGAAGATGTTAACCAATACCGCTTTAACATTGTCATCAGAAAGGATGATTTTGAATGCTTCAGCTACACGCTCTTTAGTTGCGCCGCCACCAACGTCTAGGAAGTTAGCTGGCTTGCCACCGTGTAGGTTTACGATGTCCATAGTACCCATTGCTAGGCCTGCACCGTTAACCATACAACCTACATTACCGTCTAGCGCAACGTAGTTTAGTTCCCACTGAGCAGCATGAGCTTCACGCGCATCTTCTTGTGAAGGATCTTGCATATCTTTCAGCTTAGGCTGACGATATAGCGCGTTACCATCGATACCTACTTTCGCGTCTAGGCAGTGTAGGTTACCGTCAGTTTTGATAACTAGCGGGTTGATTTCGATAAGCGCAACGTCAAGCTCTTCAAACATCTTAGCTAGGCCAAGGAAGATTTGAGTGAATTGCTTGATTTGTACGCCAGAAAGACCTAGAGCAAACGCCATTTCGCGCGCTTGATAAGGCTGAGGACCTACAATTGGGTCGATTTCAGCTTTAAGGATTTTCTCTGGAGTTTCTTCTGCAACAGTTTCAATCTCAACGCCACCTTCAGTAGATGCCATGAATACAACGCGACGGGTTGTACGGTCAACTACTGCACCAAGGTAAAGCTCGTTAGCGATATCTGTGCAAGATTCAACTAGGATTTTGCTCACAGGCTGACCGTTTTCGTCAGTCTGGAAAGTCACCAAATTTTTGCCAAGCCAGTTTTCAGCGAAAGCGCGAATGTCGTCTTTGTTTTTAACTAGCTTTACACCGCCAGCTTTACCGCGACCGCCCGCGTGTACCTGACACTTTACTACCCACTCGTTTCCGCCAATTCGGTCAGCGGCTTCTACAGCACCTTGAGCAGTGTCTGCTGCGTATCCTTCAGAAACAGGCAAACCGTATTCTTTGAATAGCTGCTTACCTTGGTATTCATGCAAATTCATGGTGTTTCTATCCGATTTTTAGTAAGACAAAAGCCGCAAATGCGACTTGATTAGTTTGACTGATATTATAGGGCAAATATCAGCGTTGCGTTAGGCGCAAAGCAAGCATACACAAGCTAAACGCCTAACCACAATTCCGTGAGACGAAAGTCTTATACGTCTAGAAGTAGACGTGTTGGATCTTCTAGCATCTCTTTAACGGTTACCAAGAAACCTACTGATTCTTTACCATCGATAATACGGTGGTCATAAGAAAGCGCTAGGTACATCATTGGTAGAATTTCTACTTTGCCATTAACAGCCATTGGACGATCTTGGATTTTATGCATACCCAAAATAGCGCTCTGTGGCGGGTTAATGATTGGTGTAGACATTAGTGAACCAAACACACCACCGTTGGTGATTGTGAAATTACCACCTTGTAGTTCAGCCAATGACAGCTTACCGTCACGGCCTTTAAGTGCTAGTTCCTTAATTCCTTTTTCAACACCTGCCATGCCTAGTGTGTCAGTATCTTTAAGTACTGGTGTTACAAGGCCACGTGGTGTAGAAACAGCAATCGATACATCGAAGTAGTTGTGATAAACAATGTCATCACCGTCGATAGACGCGTTAACTTCAGGGAAACGCTTAAGGGCTTCGGTTACCGCTTTCACGTAGAAAGACATGAAACCAAGGCGAATACCGTGACGCTTCTCAAAGCTGTCTTGGTACTGCTTACGAAGATCCATGATTGGCTTCATGTTTACTTCGTTAAACGTTGTTAGCATTGCTGTAGAGTTCTTCGCTTCAAGAAGACGGTTAGCAATTGTCTTGCGAAGACGCGTCATAGGAACACGCTTCTCGGTACGATTACCCGTTGGTAAGTCAGCTGAAACAGATTCAGACGCAGCAGGCGCTGCCTTCGCTGAGCTGTCGCCGCCTTTAAGGTATTTCTCTACGTCTTCTTTAGTGATACGGCCATTTTTGCCAGTGCCTTTCACTTTAGCTGCGTCAACACCTTTTTCTGCAAGTAAGCGACGAACAGAAGGACTAAGCGCATCGCTGCTCTCGTCACTGTCATCGCTTTCGCTTGACGCTACTGGAGCAGAAGCGCCGCTTGCTGCACCTTCTACAAATTTAGCAATCACTTCTTCAGCTGTTACGGTGGCGCCCTCTTCTGCGATAATTTCAGCAAGAGAACCGTCTGCAGGAGCAACAACTTCTAGTACGACTTTATCAGTTTCGATATCAACCAAATTTTGGTCGCGAGAAACTGCTTCACCTACAGCTACGTGCCACGTTGCGATTGTCGCGTCAGCTACAGATTCAGGAAGTACTGGTACTTTAACATCAGATGTTTTTCCAGAAGCCGCAGGAGCCGCATCTGATTTAGAATCGTCTTTCGATTTGCTTTCTGTTTTAGCTTCTGCTGGTGCAGCAGCACCACCCTTTTCTAATTTAGCAATAACTTGCTCGCCTAAAACAGTTGCACCCTCTTCGTTTAGGATCTCACCAATTGTACCGTCCGCTGGCGCCACAACTTCTAAAACCACTTTATCAGTTTCAATATCAACCAGGTTCTGGTCTCGTTTAACTGCGTCACCGGCCTTTACGTGCCAGGTTGCAATGGTGGCATCGGCAACTGACTCAGGTAGAACCGGAACTTTTATCTCAATTGTCATTACTGTTCCTTATTTAATTGTGAGTGCGTTTTCAACCAGGGCTTTCTGTTGCTGGTTGTGAACGGATACATAACCTACTGCAGGTGACGAGGATGCATCACGGCCTGCATATGTTAATTTTGCACCATCTGGAATTGCTTGCCAGAAATGGTGTTGGCTACAGTACCAAGCGCCTTGGTTTTGAGGCTCTTCTTGACACCAAACCCAATCTTTTACGTGGCTGTATTGTGCCACAACTTTAGCGCATTCTTCTTGTGGGAATGGATAAAGTTGCTCTAAACGGATGATTGCGACGTCTGTTTGCTCGTTTTTACGGCGCTGGTCTAACAAATCGTAGTAAACCTTGCCTGAACACATAACAACACGCTTCACATTCTTCGGATCGATATCATCAATTTCGCCGATTACGTTATGGAATTTACCCTCTGCCAGTTCTTCAAGTGAAGATACCGCAAGAGGATGACGTAATAATGACTTAGGCGACATTACGATAAGTGGCTTACGCATTGGACGAACCACTTGGCGTCTAAGCATGTTGTAAACCTGAGCAGGTGTTGAAGGTACACACACTTGCCAGTTGTGGTCAGCACACATTTGCAAGAATCGCTCAAGACGCGCAGAACTATGTTCTGGGCCTTGGCCTTCATAACCATGTGGAAGTAAAACGGTTAGACCACACAAACGGCCCCACTTCGCTTCACCCGAGCTCAAGAACTGATCAAATACAACCTGAGCGCCGTTAGCGAAGTCACCAAACTGGGCTTCCCAAATAGTCAGACACGTAGGCTCCGCTGTCGCATAACCATACTCAAATGCCATAACCGCTTCTTCTGAAAGCACAGAGTCGTAAATTTCGATCTCGCCCTGTCCTTCACGAATATGTTGTAGGGGCATATAAGTCGATGCGTCTTTTTGATTGTGCAATACCGCGTGACGGTGGAAGAAAGTACCACGGCCTGAATCCTGACCGGTAATACGAATATCTTCACCAGCATCTACGATAGTGGCATAGGCCAAGTTTTCAGCCATACCCCAATCAAGTAACTTTTCACCTGCGACCATTGCTTTACGGTCTTGGTAAAGCTTGTTTACGCGAGACTGAAGCTTGTGCTCTTCAGGAATAGTAGTGATTGACTCACCTAGCTCTTTGAGCTTCTCAACTGAAAGCGAACCATCGTAAGGCGTATCCCAGTCGTGACCAAGATATGGAGACCAGTCAACGCTGTGCTCTGTCATTGGACGCCACTCTTCAACAACGCACGCGCCGTGGTCGAGTGCTTCGCGGTATTCTTCAAGATAGCGGTCTGCGTCACGTTGTTCAATCACACCTTCAGCTATTAACTGGTCAGCATAAAGAACACGTGGAACCGGGTGCTTCTTAATTTTTTGGTACATCAACGGCTGCGTAGCATTTGGCTCATCCGCTTCGTTGTGACCGTGGCGACGGTAACAAACTAAATCAATTACAACGTCTTTCTTAAACTTATTACGGTATTCAAGCGCAAGCTGCGTAACAAAGGCAACCGCTTCTGGATCGTCTGAGTTCACATGGAAAATCGGTGCCTGTACCATCTTCGCGATGTCAGTACAATATTGCGTTGAACGGGTATCTTCAGTCTTCGATGTGGTGAAACCAACTTGGTTATTTACCACAATACGAACCGTACCGCCTACCGCAAAGCCGCGAGTTTGCGACATGTTGAACGTTTCTTGTACTACACCCTGACCAGCAATTGCCGAGTCACCGTGAATAGTGATAGGCAGTACTGTATTCGTGTCATCATTGCGACGCGCAAGACGTGCACGTACAGACCCCATAACTACAGGGTTTACAATCTCAAGGTGAGACGGGTTAAACGCTAGTGCTAAGTGAACATTGCCGCCTGGAGTCGCGAAGTCAGACGAGAAACCTGCGTGGTATTTCACGTCACCCGCGCCTAGTGAGTCGTCGTGCTTACCTGAAAATTCATCAAACAGCACCGATGGGTTTTTACCCAATACGTTAACTAGCACGTTCAAACGACCACGGTGAGCCATGCCGATAACCACTTCTTTGGTACCTGCAGTGCCAGCCTTGGTGATTAAACCTTTCAGCATAGGAATAAGTGCATCGCCGCCTTCTAGAGAGAAGCGCTTTGCCCCTGGGAATTTAGACCCCAAGTACTTTTCCATTCCGTCAGCCGCAGTAAGACCTTTAAGAATTCCTAACTTTTCGTCGCGAGAAATCTCAGGCTTTGCTTGAACAGATTCAATTTTTTGTTGCAACCAGCGTTTCTGTTCAGTATCGGTAATATGCATGTACTCTGCACCGATAGAGCCACAGTATGTGCGGTTTAACGATTTAAACAGTTCACCCAATGGCATTGAATCTTTGCCAATAGCATACGAACCTACATTGAATACTGAATCGAAATCTTGCTCAGAAAGGCTGTGGTGTGAAAGTTCTAAATCGCGTACACGCTCTTGTTTCCATAGACCTAGCGGGTCAAGGTTTGCGTGCTGATGACCGCGGAAGCGGAACGCATTGATTAACTGAAGAACTTTAACTTGCCTGTCGTCTGAAACATTTGCAGAAGGCACAGACGGACTAGACATGCGGGCGGTTGGCCCTAACGCAGCAAGTTGCCTAAATTGATTTTTAATTGTTGTATGATTGGTTTCTAACTCTACGCCATCGACTTTGGGGAGGTTATCGAAGATTTGTCGCCAATTTTCAGAGACACTTTGCGGGTCTTCTAAATAAGTTTCATACAACTCTTCAACATAGGCAGCGTTGGCACCTGCCATGTGCGAGGAATCCCACCACGCTTTCATCACGCTTTCTTGCATTTAATTTGCCTTGCTACGTTTTATAAAATCTAGTTAACAATCAAGATGTATTATAAGGTTATTCTCAGCATAACCAAGTGTTATAACAGCGAATATATAAAAAAATAGCCATCCTTTTGGGATGGCTATTTAGAGCATCACTATCTGTAACTTTAGGAAGTTATCAGAATATAGTACTAAACAGCCCGTTGTAAAAGCATAGACTTAATTTGGCCTATCGCTTTTGTAGGGTTTAAGCCCTTAGGACATACACTTACACAGTTCATGATACCGTGACAGCGGAATACGCTGAACGCATCATCAAGGTCGTTAAGACGCTCTTCAGTTGCCGTATCACGGCTATCGATAAGGAAACGATACGCGTGAAGTAGACCAGCAGGACCGATGAACTTATCAGGGTTCCACCAGAAAGATGGGCATGACGTTGAACAACATGCACATAGAATACACTCGTAAAGACCGTCAAGTTTCGCACGCTCTTCAGGTGACTGTAAGTGTTCGCGCGCTGGCGGCTGCTTACTGTCGTTGATTAAGAACGGCTTAATCTTTTCGTACTGTGTGTAGAACTGCGTCATATCAACAACAAGGTCACGTACAACAGGTAGACCTGGAAGTGGACGAACTACTATTTTACCTTTGCCCAGTGCAGATAAAGGAGTGATACACGCAAGGCCATTTTTGCCGTTCATGTTCACACCGTCTGAACCACACACACCTTCGCGGCAAGAGCGACGGAAAGAAAGCGTCGGATCCTGCTCTTTAAGTGCAAGTAGCGCGTCTAGCACCATCATGTCCTGACCTTCCTCTACTTCTAGAGTGTAGTCTTGCATGCGAGGCTTCGCATCTACTTCTGGGTTGTAACGATAAATCGAAAAAGTTAATTGCATGATCGTTGCCTCTCTTAATATGAACGCACTTTAGGCGGGAATGCTTCCCTAAGCTTAGGCGCCATATTCACTTCACGTTTAAGCATTTTATCAGTGTTCGGATCGTAGATGCTGTGGCATAACCAATTATCGTCATCACGGTCCGGGAAGTCGAAGCGGCTGTGAGCACCACGGCTTTCCGTTCTGAAGTTCGCTGCTACTGCTGTGCTGTACGCGGTTTCCATTAGGTTATCAAGCTCTAAACATTCAATACGCTGGGTATTGAAGTCTGCGCTCTTGTCGTCAAGGCGTGCATGCTTAAGACGCTCGCGAATTTCGCTAAGCTCTTTAAGACCTTCCGCCATTGCTTCACCTTCACGGAATACTGAGAAGTTAAGCTGCATGCATTTCTGCAAGTCTTTCTTAATTTGTACTGGGTCTTCGCCCTTACCTTTCTCTGAATTTTCCCAACGGTTGAAACGCGTCATAGAGGCTTCAAGATCAGACTCTGATGCGTCGCGTGTTGGTGCCATTTCAGACAATGTCTTACCAAGGTGTAAACCGGTCGCGCGACCAAATACAACAAGGTCAAGAAGTGAGTTACCGCCAAGACGGTTCGCACCGTGTACAGATACACAGGCTATCTCACCACAAGCAAATAGACCGTTAACAACCTTGTCGTTACCGTTTTCATCAACCGTTAGACATTGGCCATCAACATTTGTAGGAATACCACCCATCATATAGTGACAAGTAGGAATTACTGGAATTGGCTCTTTCACTGGGTCAACGTGTGCAAACGTACGTGAAAGTTCAAGGATACCAGGTAGACGAGACTCAAGAACGTCTTTACCAAGGTGGTCAAGCTTAAGCTTAATGTGAGTCCCCCATGGGCCTTCACAACCACGACCTTCACGAATTTCAGTCATCATTGAACGCGCAACAACGTCACGACCAGCAAGGTCTTTCGCGTTAGGCGCATAACGTTCCATGAAACGTTCGCCGTCTTTGTTTAGAAGGTAACCACCTTCACCACGACAACCTTCTGTTACCAATGTTCCTGCGCCAGCGATACCCGTTGGGTGGAACTGCCACATTTCCATATCTTGAACTGCAACGCCTGCACGAAGTGCCATACCAACACCGTCACCGGTATTGATGTGTGCATTTGTAGTAGATGCGTAGATACGACCCGCACCACCTGTTGCAAGTACAACTGCGCGAGACTTGAAGTAAACTACTTCACCAGATTCGATATCAATCGCGGTACAACCAACAACGTCTCCGTCTTGGTTCTTAACTAGGTCAAGTGCATACCACTCAGAGAAAACTTTTGTTTTGTTCTTTACGTTTTGCTGGTAAAGAAGGTGTAGAAGCGCGTGACCAGTACGGTCAGCTGCAGCTGCTGTACGAGCGCCCTGCTCGCCACCAAAGTTCTTAGACTGACCGCCAAAAGGACGCTGGTAGATTTTACCGTTTTCGAAACGAGAAAATGGTAGACCCATATTTTCCATTTCGATAATTGCTTCCGGACCAGTTTTACACATGTATTCGATAGCGTCTTGGTCACCGATATAATCAGAACCCTTAACGGTGTCATACATGTGCCATTCCCAATTGTCTTCGTGTGAATTACCAAGTGCTACAGTAATACCACCTTGAGCAGACACAGTATGAGAACGGGTTGGAAATACTTTTGATAACAGTGCACATGATTTACCAGACTGCGAAATCTGTAGTGCTGCGCGCATACCTGCACCGCCAGCACCAATTACTACTGCATCAAACTCGTGAACGGGTAAACTCATTTTACACTCCCCACAATACGAATAGGCCAACAGCTACATAGCCGAATGCGATAATATTTAAGATATATTGTAGTCCTGCGCGCAGACCTGCTGATTTAACATAGTCTGTAAGCACCTGCCAAAGGCCGATGCGCACGTGGATCATCACTGCTACTAGTGTTGCCAATGTGAAAACTTTCATAGCCAGGCCAGAGAACAACCCTCGCCATTCGATAAACGTTAGGTTATCGGTGGTAATAAAGAACCACGCCATGAAAACCGAGTACGCGAAAATAATTGCTGCTGTAGCGCGAAGTGAAACGTAGTCTTGTACGCCGTCACGCTTAATGCTTGCTTGGTTGGTTACCATAATGCAACTCCCAATACTACGGTCAGTACAACCCAAAGTGCGATTACTGCTTTTGCACTTGTGTTACCCGACTCTAATTCTTCCCAGTGACCTAAATCCATAACAACGTGTCTTAGGCCGCCTAGAATGTGATATGTCAGCGCTGAAGCTGTGCCAATTGCGACAAATTTTCCAAAGAAACCGTCCATGATTGCTTGTACGTCCGCGAAACCTTCAGGCGAATGAACAGAAACTGCCCATGCCCAGATAACAAAAAGTAGCGCGAAGAACATTGCAACACCGGTTACACGGTGGAGAATTGACGAAATAGCAGAGGGCGGAAATTTAATAGTATTGAGTTCTAAATTTACTGGTCTTTGCTTTTTCACAATGTATGCCTGTTTAATCCGTAGGGGATAATGAATTTCTTACCTTTATTATGTCCTGAGTAAGTGAATTCGATTTTTAACCTGTTAATTGCCTCATCCACTGAGTTGTTAACAATTTGTGAATTATTCTTTAATGCCTGTAACAGAATAATTATTCCATTTCCAAAGCACCGCTGAGTATATCCAGCGTAGTATATAATTACAATTTTTTGTGCCGTAGTAAGACTTTAGTCGCTATATACACTTCTATGATAATTATTTTGAATAAAAAGAGATCAAAATTGAGCGCAACACGTTTAAACGAGCGCAATTACAGTGTTAAGAAGTTTACCAGCAGCTAAATGGAATAACTATGCATAACAACGAGAAATTAAGCACTTTTAATCTGTATGCGTATTTATTCCTCATCAAAAGGTTACTTTTTAAACTAACCTGTTAATATATTTATCGTTCGGTGGTTTACCTTTATCGAAAAGCCATTGATAATTGCACCGTATCGGGCAAAGTGAAATCCCAACGAGTTAATTAATCGTTATCTGATTGCTAGTATTTTTTTAAGCAATTCGGAATATTTATTGTGCAAATATGCAATTAAATTGACTTGTTGGTGCATAATAAAGTACAAATACGCCCACTTTTCCCAACGAAGCGGATATTTTCGTCCGTTTTCGCTGCAAACAGAACCATTCTGAGGAGAGCATTTTATGGCAGATCAGAAAGCCATTCTTAAAGCCGGCGGTAAGGAAATCGAGCTTCCTATCTTGTCTGGCACCGAAGGACAAGATGTAATCGATGTCCGTACGTTAGGCCAGCACGGTTATTTCACGTACGACCCAGGTTTTATGGCGACAGGATCTTGCGAGTCTTCAATTACCTACATTGATGGCGCTCAAGGTGTATTATTACACCGCGGTTTCCCTATCGAAGAACTAGCGCGTGATGCAGACTACTTAGAAGTTTGTCACATGCTTCTTCACGGTGATGCACCAACAAAAGAACAGTACGAAGAATTTAAAGAGACAATTACTCGTCACACCATGGTACATGAACAAATTAACATGTTCTTCCACGGTTTCCGCAACGACGCCCACCCTATGGCAATGCTATGTGGTACCGTTGGCGCGATGTCTTCGTTCTACCACAGCGATTTAGACGTTTCTAATGAAGAACAGCGCATTCGCAGCGCGCACCGTCTAATTGCTAAAATGCCTACTCTTGTTGCTATGTGCTACAAGTATAATGTAGGTCAGCCGTTTGTTTATCCACGAAACGACTTAAGCTATGCAGCTAACTTCCTGAACATGATGTTCTCTGTACCAGCAGAAGAATATCAAATCAGCCCAGCTGTTGAGCGCGCGATGGACCGTATCTTTACGCTTCACGCAGACCACGAACAGAATGCTTCAACGTCTACCGTTCGTCTTGCCGGTTCTTCTGGTGCGAACCCATATGCATGTATTTCTGCTGGTGTTGCTTCACTTTGGGGTCCTGCTCATGGTGGTGCAAACGAAGCATGTCTGAACATGCTAGAAGAAATTGGCACAGTTGATCGTATTCCTGAGTTTATTGCACGCGCTAAAGACAAGAATGACCCATTCCGTCTTATGGGCTTCGGTCACCGTGTTTATAAGAACCACGATCCACGTGCAACGGTAATGCGTGAAAGTTGTCACGAAGTACTAAGCGAACTTAATGTTAAAGATCCACTACTAGAAGTAGCAATGGAGCTTGAAAAGATTGCATTGAGTGACCCGTACTTTGCAGAGAAGAAACTGTTCCCGAACGTAGACTTCTATTCTGGTATCGTACTTAAAGCGATTGGTATTCCAACTAACATGTTTACGTGTATTTTTGCACTGTCTCGTACAGTAGGTTGGATTTCACACTGGCATGAAATGATGAGCGACCCTAAACAAAAAATTGGTCGTCCTCGTCAGCTTTACACTGGTCATAACCAGCGTAAGTACACGCCAATTAAGTAGTAAATTAGTAAATACTGAACTAAGTATTACGCTTAATAGTAAAAATAGCGCCTTTAAGGCGCTATTTTTGTTTATACAAGATTACTTCAAGGAACAACAATGCCCTATTCAGCGGTTTTTCTAGGTATTGCCGGTCTCATTCCTTTTGTGGCTATGCCACTGGCTTATCAGCTTAACCTGTTATCGCTTACACAAAGCGCCGTTTACTTTGTCCAATACTCAGCCGTGCTATTGTCTTTCTTTGGTGGTATCCATTGGTGGGACGCAATAAGTAATCAACGTTACGACAAGCAAATGTTAGTCGCTATGTTGCCGACCATAATTGGGTGGTTGTGTTTAGTGTTCTCTCACGACGTGAAGGTGTTTGGCGTTTTATCGCTAAGCTACGTCGCCGTACTTATTTACGACAAGTTTATCCTTAGTCTTCCTAAAGAGCAGATTGTAAGTTACATAAGCTTGCGGATGGGATTAACAAGTGTCGTTGTTATCTGTCACGCCTGGATGATTTACTTGCTCGTATAACGTTACTACTAACAGCTTAGCGTTAAAGGCATGACATTAGTTAATTGCAAAAAAGTAATAGAGGCAAAAGCCTGCGGTGATTAAGCGAGTGTCTAACTCAAACCGCAAAGTTACGCATAACCAGCTTAAGCGATTGATAAATAGAGCTTTAACAAGTTCAAATCTCGAAAACAAAAAAGGCGATAATATCACTATATTATCGCCTTCGTTTTTTACTTATCTAGGGCCTGTTGACCTAGCGTTATTAACGAAAAGTACCGTGGTTATTCAGCGCGAATGAGCGAAAGTAGCTCTTCGGTTTTTTGTTCCATCAACGCTATGTCGCCTTTACTTTCAACGTTTAAACGAATAACTGGCTCAGTATTCGATTTACGTAAATTAAAGCGCCATGTGCCAAACTCCAGACCCAAACCATCAGTAGTATCGATTACGCTGGCTAGTGGCTGATATTTACTTGTAACGCGTTCCAGCGCTGCGTCAGCATCTTTTAGTTTACTGTTAATTTCACCAGAAGATGGAAACGCTTCAATTCGCGCTTTTACCATACTCGCTAGTGTTTGCTTTTTCACACACACCAATTCGGCAATTAACAACCAAGGGATCATGCCCGAATCACAGTAGGCAAAATCTCTAAAGTAATGGTGCGCACTCATTTCACCGCCATAGACCGCATCTTCTTTGCGCATACGCTCCTTAATGAACGCATGGCCGGTTTTCGACTTAATGGGTGTACCACCTGCATTCGCT
This sequence comes from Alteromonas sp. W12, assembly GCF_001924945.1. Taxonomy (NCBI): domain Bacteria; kingdom Pseudomonadati; phylum Pseudomonadota; class Gammaproteobacteria; order Alteromonadales; family Alteromonadaceae; genus Alteromonas; species Alteromonas sp. W12. The sequence goes on along the minus strand of NZ_LQXH01000001.1, from coordinate 1,610,517 downwards.
ACGATATCTTCTGTATTCCAGTATACGCGAGGGTCATAAATGATTTTACTGTCGGTGTTTTTCTCGATAAAGGCTTCAGCAAGCAAGCCAACGATATAATATCCTTCAATAAATTCACCATCAGCGTCAAACAAGAAGCAACGGTCGAAATCACCATCCCATGCAATGCCAAAATCAGCTCCCGACGCTTTAACAGCGTCAGCCGTATCAGCACGGTTTTCAGGTAACAATGGATTGGGGATGCCGTTTGGAAATGTACCATCAGCATTGTGATGTACTTTAACAAACTCTATCGGAACACCCTGCACTTTCATTTCTTTTTCAATAGCGTCTAGCGCGGGGCCTGCGGCACCATTACCTGCATTAACCACCACTTTTAACGGCGTAAAATTGCTCAAATTAACGTAAGAAAGCATGTGAGAAACATAGTCAGACATACACGATTTAACCGCATATTTATCGGTCTCAGAAAGCTTGTCTTCTTTTACATGGGCCGTACCGTTAAAAAACGCATCAGCACCAATCAACGCACCCTCAGTGTAGTGTGCTAATCGCTCTGACACGAAGCTATCTTCTAGTGCTTCCGCTTTCTCTTTTATCGCGTTTAGGCCTGTGTCGCCACTAATTGGAACAGAGCCTGACTTCACTAGTTTCATACCGTTGTAATTAATGGGGTTATGACTTGCCGTTACTTCAATACCACCATCAACGCCAAGGTGTTTGGTAGCGAAGTAAATTTCTTCTGTTCCTGCCATGCCAATATCTGTCACTGTTGCACCAGCATCGATTAGACCCGCGCTTAACGCTAATTTTAATGGTGTTGACGTAAGACGCACATCACTACCAACAACAACAGTTTTCGCATTTAATTCTTGCGCAAAAGCATAGCCAATTCGATACGCTACATCTTCAGTCAGTTGTGAGTTCAATTCGCCACGAATATCGTACGCTTTAAAGCAGGTAATTGGGGTTGCCATTTGGATCGAAATTCCCTGTGTTTTAACTATTTATGATTACATTATCGCTTTTTACAACAAAAAAGCGCATACGCCCCTTTGTTATCGTCGTAAAAGAGATTAGACATACTGATATTAAATCACTAGAGGGAGTGAATTACTAATTCAATTTGAACAGCACAACGTTTTGCTAACGCTGTTTTCAACTGATGAGTTTAAAGCGCGAGTTCGAAGTAGATACTGTTATGGAAAGCGCCTTGATGACGATACTTTCGGCGAAAGCACAGCTTTGGACTAAAACCATTCTTGATAAGAACTTTTTCAGAAGCGGCGTTATTATCCATGACTTCAGCAGTGAGCAATTTTATGCCCATGCTTTTGGCCTCCTCAATTAAAAATGAGACGCAGCGAGAAGCAATGCCTTTTCCACAATCCTTCTCTGCAACTCGATAGCCGATTTCCGCCTTGTCGCCTGCTCTATTTTTGATGTTAGCACGCGCTACAATCTGGTTATTTCGTTGCTCATCAACAAGCAAATAACCCCAAGCTCTTTCCTGCTGTTGTAAGTAAAGCAATTCGCTAATGTGGTAGCCAACGCCATCCAATGAATAGAACGCTGCCTCTCTTGGTGCGATAGACGATTCAAAATAGGCTTTGTTACTACGCTCAAATTCTAAAAGTGATAGCACGTGTTTTTCGGCGACGCTTTCAAAATGCATTGGCAGTGCTACTCCTTGCTGAACCTAATGAAGAGGTATTGATTAAAAGCCCAGTCTAATACCAGTCCGCATAGATAATTACCCATAGTCGAATCAAAACAGGCAAACCTTGTATCTACTTTGCTAATGAACCGCTTTGGTAATCGTTAAATGCCTGAACAATTTCCTGCTGAGTGTTCATTACAAAAGGCCCATATTGGACCACAGGCTCTTCAATAGGTTTACCTGAGACCACTATAAACTTACAACCCGTATCAGCGGATACAGATAGCTGCTTGCCACTTTGTGACAAAACACCCAGCTCTCCCTGCGACACAATTGTTTCTATGCTAAGTTCGCCGCTATTAATGACCACGCTTCCCTCGTACACATAAATAAAGGCAGCTTCATCCGAACCCAGTGTAATTTCCGAACTCCCGCTTCGTAGTGCAACGTCTAAAAAAGTAGGAGCAACCGCCGTTGTCTTCACAGGCCCTTTCACACCGTCAATTTCACCTGCTAACACTTTGATTACTGCATCTTGAATGTGTACTGTAGGCACACTATCTGGCTGTATGTCTTGATAGTTCGGCGCTGACATTTTCTCTGCGGCCGGAAGATTCACCCACAGCTGAAAGCCTTGTAACAAGCCCTCCTCCTGCTCTGGCATTTCTTCATGTATTATGCCTCGACCCGCGTTCATCCATTGAATGCCACCAGCATCAATAACCCCCTCATTGCCTACAGAGTCTTTATGGCGCATTTTTCCTGCAAGCATATAAGTAACTGTCTGAAAACCACGGTGAGGATGTGGTGGAAAACCAGCAATGTATTCACCTGGATTATCTGAACCAAAAAAATCCAACATTAAAAAGGGATCGAGGCGAGGTAGATCAGGTTGTCCGATAATACGAGTAAGCGACACCCCCGCGCCATCACTTGTTGGCATACCTGTAACCACTTTCTCTATCGATTTTTGTTCACTCACTTCCACTGACATAATGTGTATCTACCTTAAATCTTAACCTTCACTATCTTTTACGAGCTTCACGTTTAGCTTTTTGTATTACCGACCTTGGGTGCTTCAACGTCCCATTTTATCGCGACCGTGAGGCGACATAAGATCTTGCTCTGGCCCAACGGGGATTACCTGGGTTGGATTTATCATAGTATGGCTGTAGTAATAGTGCCTTTTGATATGGTCGAAGTTTACCGTTTCAGCAACACCCGGAACTTGATAAAGTTCTTTCATATAGCCGTAAATATTTGGATAGTCTGCAATTTGTTTTTTATTGCATTTAAAGTGCCCGTGATACACAGCGTCGAAGCGTATCAGCGTGGTAAATAAGCGCCAGTCAGCTTCTGTTATTTTGCTGCCAACCAAATAACGTTGTTTACTCAACCTTTCTTCAACCCTATCTAGCGCGCAGAACAATGCAGTTACTGCCTCTTCATAGGCCTCTTGCGTTGTAGCAAATCCAGCTTTATACACGCCATTATTTATGTCGTGATACACCATATTGTTGATGGCATCAATTTCTTCACGTTGGGCGTTAGGATAATAATCGTCTTCATTATTAGTCAGTGAATTAAACCCACTGTTAAAAATACGAATAATTTCAGCTGATTCATTATTAACGATAGTTTCTGTTCGTTTATCCCAAAGGATTGGAACAGTGACACGGGTGGTTATCTCAGGTTTTGCCTTAGTATAAATTTGATGCGCATAATCAAAGTTATAAAGCTTATCCCCCGTTGATCCTGGGTAACCTTTAAACTCCCAGCCTTGATCAAGCATCTCAGGGTGTACCACCGAAACATCAATATGCGCTTCCAATCCCTTTAACTTTCTAAATATGAGCGCTCTGTGGGCCCAAGGACAAGCTAACGAGACATAAAGATGATAGCGACCAGATTCAGCGGGAAACGTGGAACCATCTTCGTTACTGACTTTGTCACGAAATTTAGATGCTTGGCGCTCAAATTTCCCACCATTTTTGCTGGTGTCGTACCACTTGTCTTGCCATTTTCCATCAACGAGTAAGCCCATATGCCTGCCCCTTTTTATTACTTCATTAAACAATGAATTCATTTAAACATGTATTGGGTAGAACGTATGTCGCTTAAAATCGGATTTATTATTCGAAAAAACTGGAGTGTATTGATCTTTAGTGTCCACTTTTGAGATGATGCGCGCCCTGCTAGCGTACTTGCACGTTTTTGTGTGAACACACGCCTTTGAGTTAGTTTATTTTTAAGTGAAGTGAAACATGTCTGATGATCCACGTTTAGGCGGTATTGTGCGTTTATATGGCGCACAGCAAACTAATAATTTAGCCAACAGTCATGTGGCTGTAGTCGGCATTGGCGGTGTGGGAAGTTGGACTGCAGAAGCACTAGCTCGTTCGGGCATAGGTACTATAACCCTTATTGATTTAGACGATGTTTGCGTAACTAATACAAATCGCCAAATTCACGCGCTTTCCAATACCATAGGAGAAGCAAAGGTCGACGCCATTGCATCGAGAATTCACTTGATAAATCCTGCTTGCAAAGTGAATTGTATTGAGGATTTTGTCACTCCAGAAAATACGGCTACGCTTTTAACCAAAGAAATGCACGCTGTAGTCGATGCCACTGACAGTATTCGCGCTAAAGCGGCGATGATAGCTCACTGTAAACGCAACAAAATTCCTATTGTTACGGTTGGCGGTGCGGGCGGTCAAATAGACCCAACTCAAGTCACTAAAGGCGATTTAGCTAAAACAACACAAGACCCCCTAGCAGCTAAGCTACGCAGTGAGCTTAGACGTAACTATAATTTTAGTAAAAACCCAAAACGCCGCTTTGGCGTTGAGTGTATCTATTCAACAGAGCAATTGCGCTACCCACAACCTGACGGCTCGGTTTGTTACAACAAATCTGCAATGGAAGGTGGTACTCGACTAGACTGTGCAGGCGGCTTTGGTGCTGTGGTCACGGTAACCGCCACCTTTGGTATGTTTGCCGCTGCAAGTGTAATAAATAGATTAACTGGACAAAAATAGACTTTGGCCGATAACTTGCGCACAATAGCCAAAAACTTATAACACCTTGTCTTAACGACTTTTTAAGCGTTAGCGTGTTATAACAAAAGTATCGGTGAGAAGGAGAACAACATGTCACCTGATGAACTCAATAAATTAATGGCAGATTGCGCGAAGGACGCTGTGGTAACAGCAGCTGATGAGTTCGATATTGTACTCGACCACTCACCCGCTAGCGTAGCACTGGTGGACGACATTTTACTTAGTTTCGTAGATAAATATCACGACTTAGCGTTAGAAGATGAAGCAGTGTTCACCATCTGTAATATCTTTGGCGCTTACGTTGGAGAAATTTTAAAAGCGCAGCTAGATGGTGAATGGATTTACGATCAGTCAAATCCTAAAGCACCTGCCGTTTTTCTTCAGGTTGGTGAAAATACCTATGCCTTAGCGGGTATTTGCTATGAACGTCTGGTTAACGACAGTCAAATCAGCGTATTTGCCTACTATGAACAGGCGTTGGGGAACCACTTACGCAGCCACTAACGTTCTCACAGATTTTGCACTCAGTTTAACGTCTGTTCAATTGAGTGCATTAACTATATTTCCAATAAAGATGTTTTTGGAGAATGAGGTTCAAGGGTTAGGTGTTTCCCAATCCTCTACCATCCACTTTAAATGACGACTTTTTGAAATTGCGTACAAGGCTATACTGTAAAAAACGATTTTTACACCCGTAATAGTTTCAAACCCCCAGTGATGATGCATAGCGTAGTAAAGCTGCACACTCAACAATGCCAACACTCCCAATTGAGCCAGCGGAATAACCCATCGGCGCCATGCTAAAAAGCCTTTTTTCCATAAGCGATCTCGTTGGCTAACCAAAGATAACGCAATTAACACAGGTAAACTTGCCGCTAACCCCAACCCTAACGTTTCTTTTTGTGGGTAAAAGAACGTGAGTAGCTCACTAGTTTGAGTGCGGGAAGCCAGAGAAAAGACGAACGCTAGCCAGTCAATGCATAGAAGTATAAACACGCTGTAAAGCCAACGGGGAGGTAAAATTCGCCCTGACTCATCATAAAAAGTTAGCGGTAATTTAAGCATGCATTCACTTCTATTTTATTAATTTGAACCCTAAAGCGCATTCAACTCTGATGATGTTTACTTTCAAGAAGTAATAAATGTGGGGGTGAGTAAGGTATTTTTAAACCTCGTTCGTGCCGCTTTTACAATGAAACCCGTGGCCGTTTAAACTTGTTTTCACATTTAGTGCCTAAATTACTCTGTACTGTGAGAATGCGTCAATAATTTATATCTTGGTCGCTAATTATATATACTGCGTACAAGCGTGTTTTCCTGTATAATCCGCGGCCATTTTAAGCTCAGTCATTTTCCAGGTGATATTTTAGATGACAGTAGAAACGTTTAATCCAAACAAAGTAGTAAATAAAACCACCACGCTAGAAACGCCAGTGAAGGTATTAAGTGACAACAAACCTTCGCAACAAAGCAATGGCAGCAGAATTGGTTTTGTTAGCTTAGGTTGCCCTAAGAACTTAGTTGATTCAGAGCGTATTCTTACTCAACTTCGCACCGAAGGTTATGACGTAGTCCCTACCTACAACGATGCCGACTTGGTTATCGTTAACACCTGTGGATTCATTGACGCGGCGGTAGAAGAGTCATTAGACACCATAGGCGAAGCACTTAAAGAAAACGGCAAAGTTATCGTTACCGGGTGTTTAGGTGTTAAAGAAGACGAAATTAGAGAGCTTCATCCAAATGTACTGGCTATCACGGGGCCTCATGCCTACGAAACGGTAGTTGAGCAAGTACACGATCATCTTCCAAAACCCCAGCACAATCCGTTTGAAGATCTGATCCCTGACCATGGTGTAAAATTAACGCCTCGTCATTATGCTTATTTAAAGATTTCAGAAGGCTGTAACCACCGTTGCACGTTCTGTATCATTCCTTCTATGCGTGGCGACCTTGTCAGCCGCCCAGTGGGTAACGTACTCGATGAAGCTAAGCGTTTGAAAGACGCTGGTGTTAAAGAGCTATTGGTTATTTCACAAGACACTAGCGCCTATGGTGTTGATGTTAAGCACAGAACGGGCTTTTGGAACGGCATGCCGGTTAAAGCACACATGCAACAGTTGTGTGAAAAGCTGGGCGAAATGGGCATTTGGGTCCGTTTACATTACGTGTACCCTTACCCGCATGTGGATGACCTAATTCCACTAATGAACGAAGGTAAAATCCTTCCTTACTTGGATATTCCGTTTCAACACGCCAACAAACGTATTCTTAAGTTAATGAAACGCCCTGGTAGCGCTGAACGTGTTCTTGAGCGCGTTAAAAAGTGGCGTGAACAGTGCCCATCATTAGTCATTCGTTCGACATTCATCGTCGGCTTTCCGGGCGAAACGGAAGAAGAGTTTGAAGAGTTATTGGACTTCCTTCGCGAAGCGCAGCTTGATCGTGTTGGTGCATTCGCCTATTCCCCTGTTGAAGGTGCAAGAGCAAATGACCTCCCTGACCCAGTACCGGAAGAAGTAAAACAAGCTCGCCTTGCACGCTTCATGGAAGTACAAGGTGAAATCAGTGCCGCACGATTACAAGCGCGGATCGGAAACGAATATCAAGTTGTCATCGACAGTGTTGATGCCGAAGGTGCCGTAGGACGTACCTATGCAGACGCACCAGAAGTAGATGGTCTGGTTCATTTAAATGGTGTTTATGACGTAAAACCTGGCGATCGTGTATGGGCTGAAGTTATTCACGCTAACGAACACGACGTCTGGGCAGTATTGTCTGAAGACCAAGACGAAGAAGACGAAGGCGCTGATCCCGCGCTGTAACTTTCGATTAACTGCAGTCTAAACTCGAAAGTCATCTATTCGTTATTTTTGTAACCCTATCGGCTAATTGCCAGTCGATAGGGTTTTATGTATAACAGACCCTATACATAATTAAACAAGTAAAACTATCAATGCCATCTTCTGTGGTACGTGAATAAAATATGGCAATGTTACCCTACTCCAAACTGAAACACTCTTCCCGCCACATCTTGTCATTTGGCATAGTGCTCATTTTGACTTTCGTATTCAACCCTCGTGCACTTGCCAGTACAGAGTGCAAGACTTTACACACCGCGGGAGCACAACAGTGGTTTCCCTACGCATTTAACGAGTTTGAAGGAAGGTTGAAAGCTACGGGGATAGCATTTGACGTTTTAACCCTGCTAGCACGGGATTTAGGTGTCACACTAAAGATAGAAACCGGGCTCCCCTGGAAACGAATAGAATCCAAACTCGACGCGGGCGAGCTTGATATTTTGGCGGGAAACTATTGGAACGAAGCGCGTAGTCGAAAATGGCTTATCACCGCACCGTTTGCAGCAGAAGAGGTTTACGTTGTGCTCTCTCCTTCACTTTCTCAAACGCGAGGTACCGATCTTTCGCTTAACGCACTCGCGCAATATATTGGTGTGATGCCTCGAGGAATAAGCTTAGGTGAAAAATTCGATAGCATTAAATCAAACTTGAATATTATCGAAGTTAAAGACCACGACAAAATGTATGAAATGATGCGTCGACATCGTGCTGATTACGCAGTTTCACCACAAAGCGCAGCACTAAGCCACTTGAACGACCCAGAAAATGACGGCATGCGAATAAGCCAGTCACCGATATCTTCAAACAATGTACATTTTGCTATCTCCGCCAAATCTAAGTGCGCATCACTATTTCCAGAGTTTAACCAAGCCCTTAGCGCTCGTTTAAAAGACGGGTCTATTAAGCAAATCATTGATACGTATGATTTAACGCGCTAAAGCTATGGCGCATTGGAATCATGTAGTTAAGAACACGTGTAGTTAAGGACACGTACAGTTAAAGACAGGTGTAGTTTAAAAGTAAAAGAGCGCTTTTCGTAAGCGCTCTCTTGGTGTGATGCATTATTGATTGAGTTTGTGGCAAGCCAACATTAAACCTACCAAGGCAACTCGTCACCATTTGAATGGATGAAGCGACCTGCGTTAGATACATTTAGCTCATCTATGCGTTGTGACAAACGCTCAGCACAGGTATCAGCATCAATATCTCCCGCTCCATTCACCATTTCTGTTTGAACGAATCCAGGATGGAAAATACCTACTGCAATTCCCTTGGGTTTCAGATCATTCGCCATGGACACTCCCGCCGCGTTTAGTGCGGCTTTGGACATTCGGTAGCCATAGTAGCCGCCTGACCCATTGTCTGCCATTGAACCCATGCGACTGGTAATCATGGCAATTTTACCGTCATTTGCCATTGCCGGTAATAGTGTTTGAGTAACTAACAATGGACCTAATGCATTAACCCTAAATTGATAATCGATGGTATTTGGATCCCAATCGTCAATACTCTCGCGTCCGAGCACTCCGGCATTATTAATGAGCAAATCGATGTTAACGTCCATTAAAGGTGCAAGCTTTTCAGCCAACATTTCTGGTTGGGATACGTCCACACCTTTGATGATTGTCACACCTGCACTGTTTAGCTCGTCGCAACTGTTTCGACAGGTAGCATAAACTTTCGCACCACGTGCTTTATATTGCTTGGTAAGCGCAAGGCCTATGCCTCTGTTGCCACCGGTAATAACTACGTTCATAACGGTTCCCTTGTTACTATGTGTATGCGTTTAAAAGGTTTCACTCACCTTTTATAAGAACTGGCTGTTTAGATAAGGCTTGTTGCTAATTTACTACAAGGCGTCAGCCCTATTTCAGCACTCATTTCTTATTAACTTATAGTCTTTAAAAGACGTTCTAGATCTTCCGGGGTATCAATTCCAACTGGCGGTGGCGCTATCGCCACCTCACAGTGAATCTTATCGCCATACCATATGGCTCGAAGCTGTTCTAAGGATTCAATTTGCTCCAGAGAGCTAGGCGCATAAGCAACATATTGCTTAACGTATTCAGCACGATAGGCATAAATACCTATATGGCGTTTGTACAGCGACGTATTTGCAGATTGCGGCTTTGCCATCATGTGATCGCGTTCAAAAGGAATAGGAGAACGTGAAAAATAGATAGACTCACCCTTTTCGTTTACCAACACCTTAACGATATTGGGGTTAAACACATCCTCAACACGTTCAATAGGCGTAGATAACGTAGCCATCTGACACTGAGGCGCATTGGCAAGATTATCAGCAACCTGCCTGATGTTTTCGGCGGGAATAAATGGCTCATCCCCCTGTACGTTAACCACAATAGTAGAACTCGCCATGCCTTCTTTTTCGATAACCTCGGCAATGCGCTCTGTTCCAGATTGGTGGTTGACAGACGTCATGCATACTTGAGCAAAACCTAGCACGACGTTTTGAATACGTTCATCGTCCGTGGCAACAATGACGTTATCCGCTCCAGCTTCTTTAGCACGTTCAACCACATGTTGAATCATCGGCTTTCCATCAATAAGCGCTAAGGGTTTGCCAGGAAACCGACTTGAGCCGTATCGAGCAGGGATCACAACTGTAAATGACATAACTTTATTTCGCCCTTATTTACCACTTAGTTTAACGTTTTATTACCGTGTCGCGTCAACATCGTCTAACGACAATGCTGTTGCTTTACTTTCGATAAGTACAGGGATGCCATCTTTAATATCGAAAGCCAATCTATCAAATCGACACACTAACTGGGTGCTATCATCACTCAGAACTAATTTTCCCTTACACACTGGGCAAGCCAAAACTTCTAAAAGCTTTTTATCAAAGGCCATTGTTATTATTCCTGTCCGTCTTGGTTGATCTTCAAACCTGCCTTGGCAAGTTTCACATTTACTAAATTAAAAAAGTCTGGCGCTAAATGCGCGGTAACAGGTAAAAACCAGCAGTCGTTATGAGCAAAAGGTGCAGCTTTAACGGCGTCTTTTTCTGTCATTAATACTCTGCCATTCGGTATGTCTGACCGTGTGATCGCATGGTGATCCGCCAGCGGTGTAGCTGAAGAAAGCTGGATACCCATTTCTTTAAGCTGAGAGAAAAAACGCTGAGGTGAACCTATTCCAGCAATTGCGTTGCACGGCACTTTTTGTATCTCTTCAAGGGGACTAGTTCTTACTCTGTTTGAAACAGAGGTGAAGTCCCCAGCTACTAAGGTCATTAGATATTGAGGCGCTACAGCATGGCTAAATGTCGGCATTGAACGGCTATTATGTACTAGCGCATCAACAGTACCAAGGCGCCATTGTCCTTCGCGAAGGGGCCCCATTGGCAGCAAATAACCACTGCCTACTTTTCTATCGTCCATCACCACAATTTCAACGTCGCGATGAAGTGCGTAATGTTGAAGGCCGTCATCACAAATAATTAAATCGCAGTGTAATTCGTCACTTAAGTACGCGGCTCCACGTGCGCGGACTGGATCGATAACAACGTCGCACTGGCTTCTAATGGTCAGTAAACGAGGTTCGTCTCCCACCTCAGACGCATCATCTTCGCCTTTCACTAATCGCGGGTATTCTGGTGATTTAGCGCCATAGCCCCGACTTAAAATGCCGACCTTAATGCCCTGCTTCTGGTAATAATCGGCTAAAGCTAATACGACTGGCGTTTTGCCGTTGCCGCCCACTGATATGTTGCCAACGACAATCACGGGAGCGTTAGCCTTAAAGGCCTTTTTGAATCCAATTTTAAAAAGTAACCGGCGAATTGCCGAAATAAAGTAGAACAGCAGCGCAAATGGTGAGAGCAGCCACACTAAAGGATGGCCGAAATACCATTTATCGTGCTTGGTTTTACTTTGTGATTGACTCACTTAGTCTCACCAAATTGTAACGCGTGCAGTTGCGCGTAGTGACCACCTTTTTCAAGCAATTCGTTGTGTTTACCTTTTTCAATAATGCGCCCCTGCTCCACTACCATAATGCAATCTGCGTTTTCGATGGTAGACAAGCGGTGCGCCACAACAATGCTGGTGCATCGTTTTTGCAGCGTTTCTAATGCGTCTTGGATCAAACGCTCAGACTCTGTATCAAGGGCAGATGTCGCTTCATCCAGAATAAGTATGGGCGCTTCGGCAAGTATTGCCCTTGCAATGGCAATACGCTGACGCTGGCCGCCCGAAAGCATCAAGCCGTTTTCACCAATTACCGTATCTAGTCCTTCAGGTAAGTTCGATAAGAACTCTTCAACATGCGCCATTTTTGCCGCATTCTCGATGTCTTTGCGAGATACATTTTGGCGCGCACCATAAGCAATATTGTTAGCTATGGTATCGTTAAATAGCGTAACGTTTTGCGATACCACGGCGAACTGCGCCCGCAGATCTTTAAGATCAATATCGTTGAGCGCCGTGTCATCCAAGCGAATTTCACCTTCTTGCGGTACATAAAAGCGTGTAAGCAGCGACGAGATGGTCGATTTACCACTTCCCGAGCGCCCTACCAAAGCAATCGACTGCCCAGGGTTTGCGATAAAGCTCACATTAGATAACGCGGGCGTCTGTTTTCCTGGATAAGAAAATGTAACGTCGTCAAATTCAATTTTTCCTGTTGCGCGCTCTACTTTGGTTTTCCCTTTATCTTCTTCGTCTGCTTCATCAAGAATTTCAAAAATACTGGCGCAGGCTGCCATACCTTTTTGAAATTGGTTATTAATGGTAGTGAGCTGTTTAAGAGGTTTAAGCAGCATCACCATACAAAAGACCACATTAATAAATACGCCTGCAGTAAGCTTTTCAAGCATACCAGGCGTGCTGGCAATAAACAGAACGACTGCAAGGGCAATTGACGCTATTACCTGTATTGAAGACACACTCAAAATAGAAGTGACATTCAATTTCATTGACTGTTGACGGTTGTGATTGTTTTTCTGCTCGAAACGCTTTTGCTCTATTTCTTGACCGCCAAACATGATCACAACTTTGTGACCTTTCACCGCTTGCTCTACCGACGATGTTAGGTTGCCCATTGATTGTTGAATGTTTTTACTTACAACGCGAAAACGCTTACTAACGATAGAAACAATCACTGCCACAATCGGGCCAATTAAAAGAAATATGAGAGAAAGCTGCCATGAGTAATAGAACATGACACACAGCAAACCGATGACCAGTGCGCCTTCCCTCACCAATGTTAGCAGCGCCTTACCAGATGCATTAGCCACTTGCTCTGTATCGTAGGTGACTTTACTGATAAGCCCGCCAACCGCATGATTATCGTGAAATGCCACTGGAAGATGAATGTATTTTTCAAACAACTGCTGGCGCATGCGCATTACCACCTGAGCACCAATCCAGCTTAGCGTGTAACTACCTAAAAAGTTGAAAACACCCCGTAACAAAAAGAGCGGCACAATCGCATATGCGGCTAGACGTAGATAGTCATGGTCGTTTTTCCCCAGTGATTCGTCAATCATTGGCTGAAGCTGGGAAAATACGAAGGTATCTACCGCGGAATAACCAATCATACCGATGATGGCAAAAACGAAAGGCATTTTATACGCTTTAAGATACTGTAAAAAGCGCTTAATTTGATAATCCGAGTTGTCGGCTTGTTGCATGTAGTTTTTTTAACCTGTTTGAAACGTTAACAAAAACGCGTTGGAAGTATTGTACTCGTTCTCGCTCTAATTCACTAATATAGCGGCAAAATTGGTTAGTCTGCCAACTAAGTGAATAATGTGTGGCCACTTCATACCTATTTAAAGGTATTCGTGTACATCTTCGTTTCGTTACAAGCTAATATTTCTGTCATTTGGCGATATTACTTAGTCTTTGAGGTGTCGCGGTGTAATGCCTGGTAAATACCAGCGTTTTTTCAACGTTCCACGTTGGGAATCTATATGGAAAGAATTCTTATCGAAGGTTGCGCTTATATATCCGTGATAGCTTGTTAAATATTGCGTTACGCCCAAACGCTCGTAACGTTTAGCCACAACATACGCAGGAAACTGCCATCGATTCTCATAACCTTGCGTAAAGATCACAGCTTTTGGTGCAACGTGTTCTATAAAAACATTAGTAGAAGATGTTTTGCTTCCGTGATGCGGCGCAATAAGAATGTCGGCACTTAGATTTGTAGAACTCGCTAAAGTATCCATTGAAGCCCCCTCTGAAAAACCACCCATGATTTCACGGGTTATCAACGCGTACTCACTTGTTTTCTCAATGTCACCAGGAATTAACACGCTACCAGCGTCGCTTGTTATTTTAACCACACACGACATGGCATTGTTGTCTTCTTTGTTGCCATTTGGCGGCCATAGAAAATTGATTGTTAAGTTCTGCCAGCGTATACGCTTTCCTCGCTCACAACCTAATGTTGGTGTGTAGAAAGTGGCTTTTTTAGCTAAGGCGTGTTGTCCAATGGCTAATGCCCCACCTGCATGATCGTTGTCACTATGCGTATGAACTACAACATCTATATTCGAAATATGCTTACTTTCTAAAAAAGGTAACAGGTGTTTCGTTGCAGTATGAGCATTGCCATTAAACTGAGCGCCAGAATCAATAATCATAGCCCGACCTCCCGCAGTCACTGCAATAGCACTGGCCTGGCCCGCATCAAATACATGCAGCGCCCATGCCGATTCATTGGTAGGTAACCACTTTTGAAAAATGCTTAGCGATGGGAGCAAGAGAAGCGCTACGCAGATAGCTTTGTACCGCCATGTTGGCAAAAGAAAAATAAACAAAGCGACAATTAGACAAAGTGCCGCACCACTACTTACGTAAAAATTGATAGCGCTCCCAGAAAACTGACTAAGAACGTTCAAAAGCGATAACAAATACCCTAAACACACATCACTGTAATGCATAAGCATGCCCGTAACTTGTTGTGCGAAAGGCAACTCAGCAAAATGAAGGACTAACAACGAAATTAAACAAATAGGTAAAAGTAACGATATGACGGGCAAGGCGATTAAGTTGGTAACAACTGCAACAAAACTGGCGCTACCAAACCATATTAGGGTTAGGGGCATCATTATTACGGTAAGTGCTACTTGTAGTTTAAACAAAGACACATACCATGGTGCTCGCTGTAGCCCCCAAACAACAACTAAAAACCAAATGCACAGTACAGCCCCTATGCTCAAGTAAAAGCTAGCGCTTAATATAGAGAGAGGAAACAGCAACAAGCTCAAAGTAAGCATTGCGAGCGCAACATTTACTGGCCGCCATGCATGTCGAGAAAGAGACAGCACACACCCCATAGTTACCAGTATCAGCGCACGCACAACCGGCAATGCGCTTCCACTAAGCAACGCGTAACAAAAACAAGCAGCGACAAGCACACAAAGCACAGAGGCTCTAATTGGCGCGCTGGTTTCAAACATCTTACTTATTTGCTGCTCTCTGTTCTTTCGTGCTGTTGCCGGATAGTTGATGGAGGCTGAACGTACTAACCAATATTTCGCTCTGCCTAATAAGCCTGTAACATGCGTGAGTAAAAATATAACGGGGTTAAAAAACAATAAGCAGACCCCAGCGATAAGTGATAGATGCATGCCTGATATACTAAACATGTGCCCAGTGCCGGTGCGTTGTAACAGCGTCCAATCACCCAACGTAAAGCCCGTTTTATCCCCTAGCAGCAATGCGCGCCACCATCTTTCATGAATAAGATCTAGCTTCTGCAATGTTGTAGCAAGTTCATGACGCACTGAGTGATTATGCTTTGTTTTAACGTGCTCTATCGACTTAATATAGCCAGTTGCATGAATAAATTGGCTAACCAACTGCTGTTGTCGTCTAGCTCCAACAGGATTAGCCGTACCGTATGCAGGTTTAAGTTTTACAATTGCGGTGAAGGTATCGCCGTTGTGCAAACAATTTAATTTCACCTGAGACGGAGAAACTGATTGAGGCCGCACGCCTTTAGTTGCCTGTTGAGCATATGCGATTTTCTTATTGGCTAAGCTTTCGCTTTTTCGATCATTTGGGAATTCATAACGTTGGTGAGTAAGACGAGCTTTGAAATTAAACGTGCTAGTTAAAACACGCTTAGGCAAGGGGGAAAGTATACCCTTGTCTACAAATGTCGCTGTGCTTTCACGGTTGACCGACTCAATAGCGACAACATATTGATAAGTCGCATCCGGCGCACTAGCAGTGCCGAAGACACATCCCCCCGACACAACTCGACCTGAAATTGTGACATCTTGTTGAATTTTCCCTTGGGGCAGTTGCCAAGCGTAGTAAAAATGCCCTACACTCGCCACCCAAAGTAGTCCAGACAGCAGCCCGCTCACTGCCCAACATAGCAGCACCTCTGGAAATGCATGATGTTCAGCGGGTTTTGTCGTCGAAATGAATATAATGATAGTCACAGATATTATTAAAATGGCAATCTTCAATGCCATGCTGTGAGTACTTGGAAGTTTTTGCCAGAAAACTGCACTTATTGCGCTAGCGCAAAAACAGCTTAAGCAAATTGTGATACGATTGACCATGTTTTCACGTAGCAATTGACAGTGAGTAAATGTGGGTGGTGCAAATTCATGTTGCGCAATTCCGTTTACTGTTATTTTATCTGTCTTTTTTGATTTTATTTTCGAGATGCATTGATATTTATGCCTAAGAAATTTATCCGACGTTTTTTGCCAGATCACCAAAGCATTAAGCAAAACAAAGCTTTAAAAATTTTTGGTAGCGTATTGCACGAGCCTAATCTTTGGCACTTAAACCGTCGTTCTGCATCTGGTGCATTTGGCATAGGTTTATTTTTCGCGTTTTGGCCGGTACCGTTTCAAATGTGGCTTTCTGCCGGTTTAGCTATTCCATTTCGAGCAAACCTGCCCTTATCTGTTGCAACTGTTTGGGTGACTAACCCATTTACTATTCCGCCTATATTCTATGGGGCTTACAAGGTTGGTACTACTGTACTTGGGACCAAGCCTGAGCATTTTGAATTTCAGTTTAGTTGGCAGTGGGTTGTAGAAAGTATTAATACTATCGGCCCTGCATTTTTAGTCGGGTGTGGAATTTGCTCGGTTGTGTTTGGTCTAGCGGGTTATTTCTCTTTAAACTGGGTTTGGCGCTTTCAAGTGAAAAAAGCCTGGGAAAGACGCAGACAAATGCGGAATCAAGAAGCCCACTAGCGTGAGAGCCCTACACTTGAGGGTTGTAGAAATATTTAGCTTTGTTCAAGCCCCTTACAACGTTCAGTACAAAGTACGCCGTAAAAGACAGAGCAAGAATTATAAAAAAACGCCACTTCATAGAAGTGGCGTTTTTTTATTGGTAACTATCAATATGAGTTCGGCGTCAATCTATTCAGGAAAACCATTACGCCGAGCGCTCTTATTGAATTTAAGCCAGACAGGCTACTTTTCATGCTCTGATAAAAAAGCGATAAGCGCAGCTTCGTCCCATACCTCCACATCTAGCTCTTGTGCTTTGGTTAATTTGGAACCCGCTTTTTCTCCTGCAACTAGGAAGTCGGTATTCTTACTTACCGAGCCTGCCACTTTTGCACCAAGTAACTGCAAACGTGCTTTCGCGTCAGAACGCCCCATTTCGCTAAGCGTACCGGTAATAACGCATGTTTTGCCTTCAAGAGGCAAATTATCCGAATCTGGCTTTTCAATAGCTGGCCAATTAATTCCTTCTTTTAATAGCGCATCAATAACATCGGTATTGTGTGACTCGTTAAAGAAATTGAAAATGTGGGTAGCCACCACT
This sequence comes from Alteromonas sp. W12, assembly GCF_001924945.1. Taxonomy (NCBI): domain Bacteria; kingdom Pseudomonadati; phylum Pseudomonadota; class Gammaproteobacteria; order Alteromonadales; family Alteromonadaceae; genus Alteromonas; species Alteromonas sp. W12. Next base: position 1,593,155 of record NZ_LQXH01000001.1, on the reverse strand, counting down.
TCACCAACGTCTTGGACTTCAACCAGTGCTTCAAGCGACGCCTCGCGAATAGCCTCCAAGGTTTCGAAGTGCGCAGCCAAGTTTGCCGCAGTAGCTTCGCCAACCTCACGGATCCCCAATGCGTATAGGAACTTGGCAAGCGTGGTTTGCTTTGAAGCTTCAAGCGATGCCAGTAGCTTACTGGCAGACTTTTCAGCCATGCGTTCCAGCCCAACAACATCGCCTAACGAAAGCGTGAAAAAGTCGGCGGGACTATGCACAAGATCAGCGTCAACTAACTGATCGACTAACTTGTCGCCCAGACCATCAATATCGAATGCTTTACGCGAAGCAAAATGCTTAAGCGCCTGTTTGCGTTGTGCGGCACAAATTAACCCACCGGTGCAACGGGCAACCGCTTCATCTTCTAGTTTCTCAACCTGCGAATCACACACTGGGCATTGGCTTGGGAAGGTAATGTCAGTTTCGCTACCTGTGCGATTAGCTTCTACCACAGATACCACTTGAGGAATTACGTCACCCGCACGGCGGATCACCACGGTGTCGCCAACTTTAACGCCTAATCTGGAAATTTCGTCCTGATTGTGAAGTGTAGCATTCGACACAGTTACTCCACCTACAAACACGGGCTCTAAGCGGGCAACCGGCGTGATCGCACCAGTCCTTCCTACTTGAAACTCAACGTCCAGTAACTTAGTCACTTCTTCTTGTGCAGGAAACTTCTGCGCAATCGCCCAACGAGGCGCTCGAGCAACAAATCCAAGGGCATTTTGCAGGTCAATACGGTTAACCTTAAACACAACGCCGTCAATGTCATACGGCAAACTGTCGCGCTTTTCCAGAATGTGGTTGTAGTATGCCAAGCAGCCCTTACCGCCCTCAGCAGTATCGATATCAGGGCACAATGGCAGTCCCCAATTACCCAATTGTTTTAGGCGCTCGCTGTGTGTTGTGGGTAATTCAAAACTTTCAGGTTGCACTACGCCTAGCGAATAAGCATAAAACATCAGCGGGCGCTTGGCCGTAATTTTAGAGTCTAACTGTCGTAAGCTGCCGGCCGCAGCATTACGAGGGTTGGCAAAAACCTTACCCCCCGTTTCTTTTTGGTGTTCGTTGAGTTTTGCAAAGCCATCACGGGGCATAAACACTTCACCGCGCACTTCTACGCGCTCAGGATAATGATCACCACGAAGCGTTAACGGCACATTAGAGATGGTACGAACGTTCGCCGTGATATTCTCTCCTACCTGACCGTCACCACGGGTTGCAGCACGCACTAATTCGCCATTTTCGTACAGAATACTTACCGCTAAACCATCTAGCTTGGGTTCGCAGCTAAAATCTAACGTTGCCGAATCTTTTAGTCTGTCTTTTAAACGTTTTTCGAAGGCAAGCAGTGATTCTTCATCAAAGGCGTTATCCAGCGACAGCATAGGAACATCATGGGTAACTTGTTCAAAGGCCGATAATGCTGCGCCCCCTACTTTTTGACTGGGAGAATTCGGGCTTTGAAGCGTAGGATATTGTTTTTCTAGCGCAATAAGCGCCTGCATATCTCTATCATATACTGCATCAGGAACCGAAGGGTCATCCATCACATAGTACTGATAGTTGTATTCATTAAGTGTGTTGCGAAGTGTTGCTATTTGTTGCTTTGCTTGTTCTAAAGAATCTGACATGGAGTTGTTGTCACGCCGTTTAAATAGTTAAAAGTATTACAATTCGTTGCCAAGGCCTATTCGCCCAAGCCGCTGTATGTTTCAAATGGGCTGCAAAAATCTGATCTATTTCAGTCAGGTTGTGAAACGAACAGCCACGCTACAATGCTATGGCTTGCTAGCCCTTGTTATACATCAAAGATCAATAGACCCTAATCAACAGAAAAGGACCTGGGTATGAGCCAAGTCCTTTTTTGTTGTTGCACCTGCATGAATAATCCACAAGATTGAGGCGCAAGTGATAAATTAACGCTAGCTGCGCGCAATCATACGCTTGCGCTCGAACTCACGAATTTTCTCGACGTATTGCTGTAAGCCCTGCTTCGTTAATACGCTTCGGCGCCCATCAAGTACTTGTGCGCCGAACTCATCTGCCAATTTGCGGGCGGCATTGTGCATCATGTTAAACACTTGATGAGGGTCACCCTCAATAGGCAATATCATAAACAGTGAAATACCTTGGGTTTCAAAGTTCTCTAGGTTATCAATATCGAAAACCCCAGGCTTAAACATGTTAGCAAGGCTAAACAATACTGGCCCTTTGCCATTTGAGTTTACGTGGCGGTGGAAGATGTCTTGATCGCCAAATTTAAACCCTAATGTTAATAGCATAGGTAATAGTGCAGCACCTGAAATGGGCTCGCCTTCTGGCGTTCTTACATTTAATACTAAAACCTCGGGTTCAATCGACGACTTAGTGGTCTTTGATGTAGTTCCGGCACCATCATTGCCTGACTCATTAGCACTAAAGCTTTCATCGCCAAAATCAGCGCTAGCTGCTTCACTGGTGTCAAAATCAATACGCATTTGATCGTCACCAAAATTCGGCTCTTCACGTCTTCTCACTGGCGTTTTGCTTCGTTTATTACGTGCAAAACGTCGAGGCTGTTCATTTTCTTCATGAACATCGCTGGATGAAACAGACTCTTCGGGTGCATCTAAACTAAAATCAGCAACTTCTCTTTCGTTTTTAGCCGGCGGCTGCACTGTTTCAGGCTCTTCCTCCAGCGTTGGGTCGATATAAAACTTCTGTGCAGGACGAACTGGCTCTGCACGCCCTCTTTCTTGATGACCGCCCGCCTGACTCTGAATTGGGTCATGCGATTGCGCGTTATCCGCTATCTCTTGATTACTTGGAGTATTTGGCTGTTCGCTTTCTTCACGCTGAGAATGCGACGCTAAAGACACTTCCTCTTGCTCTTCGCCTTCACGAAGTAAGAAGCCAGGAGGTTCAGGGAACGCGGCAAGGTTTTCGTCGCCTCTGTTAGCACCTTTTGTTGATGGGCCATCGGGACGAGTTTGCCCTTTCATGTGTGGCTTCGGATTCGTAACCACAGAGCCATAGAGCTTTGGTGCTTTCTCAGCTTCTTCTTTCCCGTCAGACGGCATAGCTGAATTACCAACGCTGCTTGAGCGTTTACCCGCATGCTCACCGTGTGCGCCCTCTTTTCCATCACCGTGCTCTTTTGACGTGGCATGTTGAGACAAGCTATCGTCGTCATCAAGTTCTTCGCTGCTGTAAGCATGTTTTTCATTGATATCGTGATGTGCAGGGCCATTTGCCGTATTCGTCGATACGTCGCTTGCAGCCTCATGCTCTTGGTTTTGTGATTTGCTAACCACGCGCACCGCGCCAATGCCAAGCTCGTCAAAGCCTTCTTGCTCGTCGGACTCGAAATCGTTGTCATCATCTTGCCACTGACGGGGCTCTAAGCGCTCTTTTTCCGAAGGCTTACTGTTTTTACGAATTTTCCAAATACCATGGGCAAGCACTGCGATGATAAAAACCGTGCCTCCAAGGAGTAAAAATAGACGTAATTGATCTTCCATTTAATTTCTTTCGCCCTTTGTTATGCTTCTGCGAAGGCTACAGCCTCGTCCACATCTACCGCCACCATGCGCGAAACTCCCGGTTCCGCCATGGTAACACCGGTGAGGTGACTGGCCATTTCCATCGCTATTTTATTGTGGGTGATATAAATAAACTGCACTGTTTGTGACATTTCTGACACTAAGTTACAAAAGCGCCCTACATTTGCATCATCCAATGGTGCATCTACTTCATCCAGCAAACAAAATGGAGCCGGATTTAATCTGAAAATAGCAAACACCAATGATAAAGCGGTTAGTGCTTTTTCTCCACCGCTTAAGAGGTGAATCGTACTATTTTTCTTACCAGGGGGGCGAGCCATTATCGTCACCCCAGTTTCTAACAAATCGTCATCGGTAAGCGCAAGATACGCCGAACCGCCCCCAAACACTTTGGGAAATAACGTTTTAAGGTCTTCGTTAACCTGTTCAAAGGTAGTAGAAAAGCGCGTGCGGGTTTCTTTATCAATTTTCCGAATGGCCGACTGTAGCGTTTCCAAGGCTTCAGTAAGGTCGTTGTGCTGTGTATCTAAATGTGACTTTCTTTCCGACTGGGTTTCATATTCTTCAACCGCGGCTAAGTTCACTGCACCTAAGCGCTGCAAATTAGCCTGCGTTTTTTCAAGGTCTTCTTGCCAGCGCTTCTCTTCGGCATCTTCAGGTAAGGTTTCTAGAATGCTCTTCAGCGACTGCTGCGTTTCATCAAGCTGTTCTAAAATCGTATTCGCACGTACACGGTAGCCTTCAATATCAATGTTGAGTTTATCGATATTGGTTTGTCGCGTTTGAATGTCTTTACCCAGAGCTTGATGCCCTTTTTCGGCTTCTCGCAACCACTGCTCTATATCTTCAAGACTACTTTGCTTAGCACTTTTCAGTTGTTCTAATTCCGCTTTATTCTCTAACAACGACTGTAGCTCTGCTTCTTGAATTTCTTCAGGAGACGTCAGCTGTGTAAGTTCTTTTTGTAATCTTTCTTTGTTTTTTATGTACTCTTCACGCTGCTGAAGGTTACGTGTAACCTGTTGACTATATAAATTCTGGTGGTTCTCTAGTTGCTGCTTCTTAAGTGCAAGCTCATGATTTTGCGATGTTAATGTATCAACTAACGCGCGTAGCTCTGATGTAGTTCGCTCATTTGCATCACGCTTAGCGTTCACATCGTCAATGTGTACTTCGTGTTCAAGAATTTGTGCCTCTTGAAGCTCTAATTTTTCCGAAAGCTGAGCTAACTGCTCTTCTTCTTTCGCTAACATTAACTCTTGCTTTGCTAATTCGTCATTAAGTTTGGCAGTGCGTGTAGACTGTTGCTCTTGCTGCATTTCAAGCAAAGAAAGTTTATTTTTAATCTGTGCGCGCTGGTTTTCTTTTTCACCCAAGGCGCTCTGAATAGCCTGCTTTTGCGCTTCGCTCTGTTCAAGTGCCTGTTTGGCGCGCTCTAGTGAATGCTCAATCTCATCTATAAGGCTTTCAGTTTCTTCAATGCTGTCTACCAGCCCCTTAATTTTGTTCGCCCGCTGCAAAGCACCGTCGCTTGCATCGCCAGGTTTCACTACCCACTGCGAGCTTGCCCACAACCCTGAAGGTGAGATTGCGCTAGTAAACCCCTTGGCTATACCTTCAGGTTCATCTTCATTGTTAAAAGCACTTTCAATTGTTGTCGCAAGTTCGTCATCGTTGCGACAAAGGTAAATGTCATTAAAAAATGCGGGAACACGCTGTGTTGACGATTCATTAGTGCTATATTCAGTTAATAGAGCGTGTGCTAATGAACCCGATCTGGCAGTGCTTACAAACGCCTTATCGGTAAACACTTTAATGCCGCTTGGCAAATAAGCGCGATTTTGAAGCAATGCCTGTATGTCATGGCTTTTGGCAACAACGGGGTCTTTTGCGTGTTGTAAAATCGATTCTACGCAAGGTGCAAGGGTTTGGTTAGAGCTAAATTGTTGCCACAGCTTTTCTAACCCGTCTAATAGTACGTCTTCATTATTTGAGGCATCTTGCTGAAGCGCTTCTAGCGCAGCTTTTGTGGACAGTGCAGTTTGCAACTGGCCCTGTGCATCAAGGCGCTTCGCTTCTATTGCGTTGACTTCGTCTTGTTGCTGCGACACCTTTTGATTAGACTCTTGAAGTAATTGCTTAGCTTCATCAAGGTCAAAATCGAGTTCGCTACATTGCTCCTCTAAAAGCGTTATCTGACTGGCAAAATCTTCTTCATCTAGCTGTTTTAGCTCGTCTTGTAGTTCGCTTATACGCTGAGAAGTGCGTAACTGCATGCTCATCGTTGACTGAATTTGGCTATGGCATTGCTGAACATTCTGACGAAGTTGATTGTAGGTTTGTTCTTGCGCTCGCGCTTGTGCGTTGAATTCTCTTAGCGCTTGTTCAGCGTCTTCAAAACGCTCTTTGGCATGCTCTAACTCTGCTTCCTTAAGGGCAAATTCAGGCTCAATATTTTCAAGCGCCTCATTTGATACTGCAAGCGCTTCCTGTGCCTCGTCAATAGAGTGGTTAAGCAATTCGTGTTGCTCGCTAATTCGTGCTAACTCTTGCTCTACCTGACCTTTGCGTTGTTTTGCGTGCAGCGCATTTTGCTCTAGTCGCGTTATTGCGTTACTGGTAGTAAAAAGCTGCTGCTGAAGATCATCTATCGTTTGTTTTGTTTCCAGCTGCTTGGTTTTGTACGACTCAAGCCCAGCTTCATCGCCCTGTAGTCGAGCCACTAAGTCGTCAACTTCTAACTGCAGTGCTTGCTGCTGCTTTTGTAGCGCTTCTATATGTTCACTATTTTTTAGAAAACGAAGGGCTGCTAACTGGCCTTTTAGCTCTCTGGCTTGTGCACGTAGCGTTTTGTATCGAGTAGCCGCAGCAGCCTGACGCTGTAATTTTTCGAGCTGCTTGCCCAATTCATCGCGCACATCATTCAAGCGTTCAAGGTTATCTTGCGTGTGCCTTATACGGTTTTCTGTCTCTCTGCGGCGCTCTTTGTACTTTGAGATACCCGCGGCTTCTTCTATGAATACACGCAAATCCTGTGGCTTAGATTCAATAAGCCGCGAGATCATACCTTGCTCAATGATGGCGTAAGACCGGGGGCCTAGCCCTGTTCCTAAAAACAGATCGGTGACATCACGCCGGCGACATTTAGTGCCGTTTAGAAAATAGGTAGAGGTGGCGTCCCGTGTAACTAAGCGTTTAACAGATAGCTCATTGTAGTTGGCAAATTCACCTGCTATCCGCCCTGCACTGTTGTCGAAAACAAGTTCAACGCTACATTGCCCCACTGGCTTACGAGACGAAGAGCCATTAAAAATCACGTCGGTCATTGCATCGCCGCGTAAGTTTTTGGCAGAACTTTCACCTAAAACCCAACGTACAGCATCAATGACATTCGACTTGCCGCAGCCGTTAGGGCCTACGATGGCGGTCATTTCGCCGGGGAATGGAATGGTAGTTGGCTCAACAAAGGACTTGAAACCCGCGAGCTTAATCTTTTTAAGCCTCACACATCATCCCTCTTAAACACAAAGCTGCACGCGGTATCGCCTTGATATTAGCCAGAAACCAGCTAACCATCGGCTGAAATAGCAGTTGATGTAGAAATGATGCAATCACACGGAAGATTCTTTTGTTATTATGCTCCGACTCTACCAAATCTAACAGCTTGTAACAATTACCATTTCACTGAGTTAGGCAGAGAATACGCCAAGCGCGTATGATAGAGCAGATAGTTAACAAACACAGCGTTTCAAACGCGAAGGAGTACGAATGAGTTCAGGCGGTGTACATTATTTCTTTGAAGGCTTTTCGCTCATAAAAACCAAAGGATTAAAGCGTTTTGTTTTTGTACCCCTAACAATAAACTTAGTGCTTTTTTCTGTGGCTTTTTACTTCTTATTTGGCCAAATAGAAATGGGTATCGCTTATGTGATTGATCTTGTACCTGAATGGTTAGGCTGGATAAAAACAGCGATCAGCTTTTTCTTGTGGCCCCTAGCAGTCATCAGCGTATTGCTCATTTTCGCACTGATCTTTGGCACACTGGCAAACTGGATTGCAGCGCCGTTTAATGGCGTTCTATCAGAAAAGGTTGAGCGTCATTTAACGGGTCAAGATTTAGGTGACGAGGGCGTGATGTCTTTAGTTAAAGACATTCCTCGAACAGTGGGCCGCGAACTCACCAAGCTGGTTTGGTATTTACCTCGCGCTATTGGTTTTTTGTTATTGTTCTTTTTTCTGCCCATTATTGGGCAAGTCTTGTGGTTCTTATTTAACGCCTGGATGATGGCAATTCAGTACTGCGATTACCCATACGACAACCACAAAATAGATTTTACGCGCATGCGCCTGCACCTTGGCGAACACAAAGGGAAAGCGATGACGTTCGGAATGATGGTGAATATATTCTCACTTATTCCCGTGGTTAACTTTATCGTTATGCCCGTAGCAATTTGTGGTGCAACGTCTATGTGGGTAAGAGAGCTTAAAGATACACTCGCCAAATAGTGGCGAGTGCATTGTTTTAGTAATGACAACTGCGGTTATTTGCCACCAGTAAACGCTTCGTATTCAGCTAACCAGTGTGCGGCTTCTTTTTGGTTGCCGCTATTGTGGAATGCCTGGAAGAAATTCATTGAAATAGGTCGCTGGGCATTTTGTTTTTCCAGCTGCTGCTGCCACAGTACCAAATATAAAGGCGGGATCACGCCGCTATCGTGATGTTCCATAAAGGTAATTCTGCGGCTGGGCTTATAGCTGTTTTCCCCCAATACGGTGCACGTTTTGGCGCGTGCAATAATGGTTGCAGGATCTATCTCTAGCCAATTTTCGACCGTTTTGTGAGGTGCATACCAGTACTCAGAATCTACGATTAGGTTTGGTGGTGCAAAATCGCTTATTCCATCTTCATCGCACAGCCTATTCGCCATGCCCTTGCCAATAGGATATTCGTCAGCGAAGCCTGCGAAGTGCGCTAGCTCATGAACAAACACTGAATAAGCGTCACTGATGTCTAAGTACATTACGCCGTTTTGAACATTTGCCTTACCCTGCTCTGCCACTACTACTGCATGACTAAATTTCTGCTTTTTCGCAATGCTTGCCAAAGGAGTAATACTACAGCCTAAGATCCCAGCGTTCTTATAATCCGGATCGCAGCTTAGTACATCGGGTTTAAGCCAAATAGGCGGGGCCAGGCAAATAGAAAGGTTCTGCAGACGCTTGTCGTTATTGAATGAGTTGTAAAGACTGTGCGCACGCATGATAGTAGCCAAACTGGTAGCAAAAGGCTGTATACGCTGAAGACACTTCCCTTCACTCTCCCAGTTAAATGAAGGAGACTGCTTTAGTGCTTGCTCTATAGAATACGGCGTGTAGAGATTGATGGCCTCTAAGGCTTTTTCCGCTTGAAGATGCCCTTTCTTCGCAGCAAAGCTAAAATGCTCCTTAGCCTCAGAAAATTCCCCTTCGTCCCACAGAAGGCGAGCATACTTAAATGCACTTTGCATGTCTAAGGTTGCTGTTGCTGCGAGCAGTGGTTTCGCTAGTTGTTGTTGCCCGTGTAGAAGATACCAATCGGCCAATGCGGCCTGTGCGGGTACGTAGTTTTGTGAAGCCGCGCGTACCAGCCACTTCTCACGTTTTTCTGGCGAATCGGTAGACATTGCAAACGCAAGCTGTGCTTCTGCGACCTCGCCGAGCGCCGCTAAGCGCATAAAGCGCTGTGACGCACCTTCTTCACCTAATATTTGGTACAGCAGCCATGCAGCGTCTGCGTTTTCAAGATTAACTAGCTTCTCTAGAAAATAGATTGCAGTGGTTTCATCAATATAGTCAGTAGCAATAAAGCCTGCGTTATACGCACGCTCAAATTCACCGAGCAAGCGTGCCTGTGCATTTTCACTGCCCTGCTTTGCAGCTAACCAAAGTAGCGCTAGTGCATCATGCTTAAGGTGATAGTTAGAATAATTGAAACGTTCGGTATTAGCCGAAGTTTGAGCGTCTGGAGAAGATTCTGCGAAGTCCTGTCCGCTAACCTGTGCCGTGCCGTCAGCAGTATCTTCTGAAGCAGAACTCGCCTTTTCAGTTGGGTCGCTATCTGACACTAGGCTTGCCGGCGTAAGCACCTTGCTTGCATTAGCAATTAGCTGCGGGACATAGCGTCCGCTATCGCCCGCAACTATGAGCAGTGCGAACACTGCTAAAAATAAGCCTCGCATAACGCTTGCTGCTTACTCTTCGCTAACCAGATCGCTGCTAGCTAGTTCACGCAAACGGTTAAGTTCCATTCGTGCGTAGCGGTGTTCAACGTAATCAAATACATTGGTGCTTAATGCAAGCTTGAAGTAATTTGATGCAATACCGCTGTTGCCGCGCTGAGTATGAAACTTACCTAAGTAAAAATACGCTTCACACAACCTGTCTGTTAACGCTTTTTGGCTTTTCACACCGTCTAACAATGAGTTAAGTACATCGTTCTCATCAACAGTACCTAAAAACAAATCCACCAGCGTAGTAGCCCAGTGCTGGTTGTCCAGCGTTGGTCGAATAGAAGCTAAGTATTTTTGTCCTTCAAGCTCTGACACGTCGTGATGCGCAAAGTACGCCCACAGAGCGCGAAATGGATCGCTGTCATCTTTTTCAAAAAAGCGGTTAAGATCGTTGGTCGCGAGTTCGGCGCGGCCACCGTAATAAAGCGCAATACCGCGATTTAGGAACGCGAAATCATACTCTGGGTTGATTTCCAGCGTAGAGTCGAATGCGTCGTAAGCCTGAATAAAGTCGTTCTGCTGAATATAGTGAATACCCATAGAATTATAGGCTTCAGCCAAATCTGGCTTTAAATTAATGGCTTGGGTGTAATCAAACTGCGCTAAGCCCGATAGGCCCACGCTGTCGTACAACATGCCTCGCTGAAAGTGCAGTTCAGCTTTGTCTTCATCTGATAACGCAGGGCTGGTAAGCACCTGATTGTAACGAGCAATAGCCATTTCGGAACGAGGATTAATGGGCGCAGGTTCGGCTAAAAGCAGGTTTCCCATTTGTGGTCTTTCTGAAACAGGTGGTGTTTGCGCACAACCGGTTAAAATAGCAGCGAATAGAGAAAAAAAGATGAGACTAACGTTTCTGCACATGGTAAAAAAGCATTCTATAAAAAAAGAAAAAACCGCCTGAGTATTAAGTATACGCTTGTTGCGGCGCTAATGCCGCCAACCTTCTCGCATTTGATGATAAAAGTAAAGCGTATTGGGTGGTTAACACAGGTAGCTATGAAGAAAAATAATTTAGAACAACTATCACAACTTGCTTTTGACGCACAGAAAAACTCACACTCACCTTATTCCGACTTTAAAGTTGGTGCTGCGGTGCTTACTCCAAGTGGCGAAACCTTCTCTGGTTGTAATGTAGAAAGTGCTGCTTTTCCATTAGGACAATGCGCTGAAGCCACAGCTATTGGCAATATGGTCACACAGGGACAAAAACGTATTTCGCATATCGTTATTGCGAGCCCGAACGACGAGTTTTGCTTTCCGTGCGGTGGATGCAGACAGAAAATTGCTGAATTTGCCCCAGATGAAACTCCCGTTACCATGGTAAGTCAAAACGGCGAGACATTCGAAACCACCATTGGTGAGTTACTTCCAAATGCCTTTAGAGCACACGATTTAGACAAATAAGTCATTCCTAAAATACTGTTCGTAATCGAGGCTCGAGCGAGTTTCACCGCCCTTACCTCGTTTACGAACGCATCCAGCTAAACACCCTATAAATCAGCACATCAACGGCTTACTCGACTGTTTAATTGAAAGTATTCTTCCTTGCGCATCAAAGGCGAGCGCTACATGCGTGCCAATATTGATATCCCCTTCTATGCGACCGTTAATATTTAATGATGCAATAAGGTTTTCAGAAACCACAACTTGCTGATTTTTGCAGCTCACCAAGAGCCAATACCCATTTTGCGCCGTAAGCGTGGCTGGCTCTAACGTAACCGCTCTAGCGACTAAATTGCTTTCAATATATTGTTGAGTATAGGCATTAAATCGCGCTTTATAATCAGTTCCGGCTTTACCAGCTAGCAGCTTATCTTCCCCTTCGAATCCGTGATATTGAACAATGTCTACACGGTGTGCTGCCGTTTGAAAAGGCGACGAACTATTACGTTGGAATGTACCGATATTGTATACGCCCAACATGGCAACGATTGCGAATGCCACAGCCGTAAAACGTAAGGTTGAAGAAGCGAAGTACGCTCGAATATTAGCAGCCGTAACGGCAAATACGCGTTTTATTCCACTATCACTTTCTATTGCCTTGTTGTACGCGAGAACCCTTTCACGAATTCGAGCATTAGCCTTTTCACTCATTCCATCATTTTGCTTTTGTACCTGCTGGCTGCGTTTAAACGCATCTTGTAGCTCTTTATCTGATGTAGACATGATTACAGTTTCTCCAGCATGGTTTTAAGGCTGTCTTTGGCATAACGTATCCGGGTTTTAATCGTTTCTTTTTCAGCGCCGCAAATAGTGGCGATTTCCGCTAACGAAAAACCTTCAAACTGTAGCGAAAGCGCCTCTTTCTGCTTGTAGGGTAACTGCTGAATACATGCCTTAAACACGTCTTTTTCTATCCCTTTTGCTACATCGTCCTCTACCGAAGACTGTGCATTTTTAAGTAACTCGCTTAACGAAAACGACTCAACTGCCTCGTTGTTAAATTCAAGCTTGGCGTTTTTTCTGAATTCATCAATAAGCGTTCGCCTACCAATAGTGAAAAGCCAGGCCTGAAAATTATCCCCGCTTTTAAATAAGTGACGATTTTCGATAACCTTAATCCAAGTGCGCTGACACATATCTTCTGCAACAGTGCTATCACTTAACACCTTCAAAAAATAAAATAGCTTATGGCTGTGTAAGTCAAACAGCGCGGCTAACGATGCTTCATCACCTTTTGCGCTGTACCGCAGCATCAGCCTTTCGCTGACTCCCAGCACTTTTTCGCGCTTGCCTTGAAACAGGCTTTGCAAGCTTGCGCCTATACTCATAGGCAGTCCTTATTGTTCTAATTTGAAATCTAATACTACAACCATACCTGATTGACTAACAGGTTTACCGCCATTCAGCTTGGGTTTGTACTTCCATTTTTTAAGCGCTCTGCGCGCAGCTCTATCGAACACGCGCTTGGGCTCTGAATCTAGTACTGTAATATCAGACACTGAGCCACTAGCACTTATCGTAAACCCTAGCTTTACCCAGCCTTCAATACCGTCGCGACTGGCCTCAGGTGGATAAGTGGGGTCTACCCTAAATTGGGGTGTGGCTTGCATATCACCTTGCGCACTGTTCAAGTTAATCGACAAATCTAACGCAGTATTAGGTATGTGCGTTTTTATCTCAAAGCCGCCTGGGCCTTCATTGGGCTCAGGGTCAATCTCAATAACTTTTTGAGGTGGCGTTTTAATTACCTGCTCAATTGGCACCATTGGTTTTTTAGTGATGGTCCGTTCGTCTTCAGGTTGGTAAATGATCGGCTCAAAGAACACCGGTGGGGCTTCGCTTATGTTTACTTTGTCTTGCTTAATGAGCTCTGCCATTAATACGAAAAGCCCTGCCGTAACGGTACATCCAGCAATAGCAATTGTGGCCGCGTTTAAAGCACGTTTAGCGAAAGGCGCTTTTTCAAACGGTAGTACACTTTGGTGTGTTAAGTGCTTTGGGTTGGCGTTTGGTAAAATTGTTGTTTGCATAATGTTCCCCCTTTTTTCACTAAACGGGGGAACTGATATAAAGGGGTGAATAAATGTGAACGTTTTTATTTAACGTTGACGTTTTACAATGAACGAAAGGTTAACTTTTATTTTGGTTACTCGGCTTTTCGCCTTCACGAGTAGGCTCTGCAGACGTCTGATTGGCGCGGTCTTCTTCTTGGCGTTTATTCAGCTTAGCAGCGGCCATAAATCCAATAAAAAATATGGCAAAAATAACAACGCCTACCCAAATCAAAACATTAAAAAGAAAGTCCATATCATTCCCTAATCACAATTTCGTGAAATAACTTTAACATTTATTTGTTTGGGTAGGTTAATTAGATCACCACTGTAACTACACCACCATCTTAGTTATTCAGAAACTTCAACACCAATAGCCATAACAGACTGTCCGTCTTTGATGGCTGGCATTTGATTAACCATCATAACCGTGCCATCAACGGGCGATTTAATGGTTTCAACGAGATTTCCAAAATAGTCCGTGACCGCACCTACATCCTGCCCTGTCTTTACTTTATCGCCTATCACCACAGAAGCTTTGAAGAACCCGTTTTTTGAGCTCTTAGGATATTTGATTGTTCCATAGATAACTGGCTCGGGGTGCTGCTTTGGCGTCTCTGGCAGCATTTTCAAAAAATACATGGCGTTTTTAGCCACATCTAGCGCTTCTGCTACCGATTCTTCATCTGTCTGTGCCAAATGCCCAATTTCAGTCGTCAGTCCCGGCTTTCCTCTCGTCATCGCTGTGTTAGGGTATGAAATTGAATTGTTGGGATCTCTTGGGCGGTCGCCATACATAACGATATGCTGCATGCCCGTGGCTTTGGCAAATTCAAATGTTAACGCATCAAGTTCTTCGTCGCCCACAAAAGGAGAATACACATGATTCAGCAACGTTTGGTTTGCGCTACCAGAATGCATGTCGATCAAAAAATCTGTTTTGCCGATAAACTCTCTGGTTAGCAACTCCGCAATCTGTTCTGTCGGTGTGCCATCAACGCTCCCTGGGAATTCCCGATTTAGGTTTTTCTCATCTTTAGGGTTCAACGCGATTCTATTTGCGTGAAACCCATCTAAGTTTGCCAAGTGCAACACAACCAACACACCGCTCATCTCTTTAGGATCTATGCTTTGCTGTAGTTGCTGCAACGCATACATAGATGGAAACTCATCGCCATGAATACCAGCGGTAAGCAACAATACAGGACCGTCACTTTTTCCGTTAATAACCGTCACTGGCAAGGTTATGTTGCTTTCTTTAGCAAGATATGACGTTTTCTGCCCCGTTTTTGTTGTCACCCCCATTAATTCATAGGGCGCATTTGCACTAACATTGAGGCTAAACGCACAGCATAGGAAAACAACAATGGAGGCAAGAGGATTCTTCTTAAATAACATAGCTGACAACTCATGAGAAAATAGCGCACTAGTAAGCCAGAACGTTTCAACTTAATCAATAAAGAGTATTTTAAAACACCTTTGCAAAAAAATACCCGCTATAAAGCGGGTATTCTCGATTGGTAAATTAGCTTGCTCGCGCGGGCTCCAGTTCGGGGTGCGTGTTCTCTACGTGATGCTTCTCTCGCACAGGTTTTACAAGTAAGTTAGCAATAAATGCCAATACCAATAACCCAGCCATTGCATACATAGTGGTATTGTAGAGCGTAGAGGTTGGGTCTACCGTTCCGGCTGGCGCAATTTCCAGCAAACGTGCAACCGTTACCGTTTTAGCTTCTACCAATTTTTGCAAGTCAGCCATTGGCGCACCAAACTTACTTGCAAACGCGGCAGGGTCGACTTTTTCCGCTAAATCGGCAATTGCATTTTCTACTGACATATTGCGCAAATAAGTAATAGCGAATGGCCCTAATACGCCGGCAGTAGACCATGCTGTTAGCAATCGGCCGTGAATGCCGCCTACATGTAAGGTACCAAACAAATCTGCCAAGTATGCAGGAATGGTTGCAAAGCCACCGCCATACATTGTGAAAATTATCATTGTTGCAATGTAGAACCCAATTAACGCCGTGGTGTTCCCCAATCCAGCCCAAAATGGAATAGACAAGTAAAGCAGCGTACCTATTACGAAAAAGCAGTGGTAGGTATTCTTTCTGCCAATGTAGTCAGACGTAGACGCCCAGAAGAAACGCCCTACCATGTTAAACACCGAGATCATCAATACATAGGTACCCGCAAAACCTGCGGTAACAATAGCTAAGTTTCCAAAGATCTCATTGATCATGGTCTTGGCTACGCCAATAACGCCAATACCCGCGGTGACATTGAAACATAATACTATCCAAAGCAACCAAAATTGAGGTGTTTTAAGGGCTTGATCAATATGGACGTGATTTTTCGATACCATTCCTTTCGATGATGCTTCAGGTTTAGGCTGCCAACCTTCTGGTTTCCACCCCTCTTTCGGTACGCGATACTGGAAAGACGCAAACATCATTACAATAAAATAAGCGATACCAAGGGTAAGGAAAGTCGATGCCGCACCAGTTTCGCCCGTACCAACGACATAAACACCGGCTTCGCCACCGAACGAGGCCGCTTGATTTGCAGAGGCAATAACCACTTCTACTTTTCCTGCTGCCGTCTCTGCAAAACGACGCCCTTCTTCGGTAACCAGCGCAACCATGTTTTCTGCACCTAAGTATTCTGGCGCTCTTTGAAAGGTTTCAAGCAGTGCACTAATAAGCGGAGCGCCTATCATTGCACCTCCACCAAAACCCATGATTGCGAGACCTGTTGCCATACCTCGTCGATCGGGAAACCACCGTATAAGTGTTGAGACTGGTGATACGTAACCGAGCCCAAGCCCGAAGCCGCCGAGTACGCCGTAGCCCAAGTACAGCAGCCAAAGTTGATGGGTAGAGATACCTATCGAACCAACAATAAAACCACCGCCCCACAAGAAAGCCGCAACCACGCCTACAAAACGAGGCCCTACTTTCTCTAGCCATTTACCCGCAAATGCGGCAGCTAAACCAAGGCAAACAATAGCCACTGAGAAGATCCAAACAACCGAAGATAAACTCCAATCGTTAGCAGAAGACGCAACAACGCCTAAGTCTCGAGTTAGCGGAGTGTTGAAAACTGACCACGCATAAACAGACCCGATACAA
Source organism: Alteromonas sp. W12 (assembly GCF_001924945.1). Taxonomy (NCBI): domain Bacteria; kingdom Pseudomonadati; phylum Pseudomonadota; class Gammaproteobacteria; order Alteromonadales; family Alteromonadaceae; genus Alteromonas; species Alteromonas sp. W12. Next base: position 1,576,668 of record NZ_LQXH01000001.1, on the reverse strand, counting down.
AGGTGGATTGCGATAGATGCAGGCGGAACCCGCCAGCGGTTATAACCATCTGGTGCGACAATGTTTTCTTTGCGTAAGAAAGCAAGCGCCCCCGTTCCTGAAGTTGACATACATTTTTCCCCTATATGTATTGTGCGCGTTTCTATGCCGCTTTATTACTGGGGGGTATGGCTCCCATTATTGTATTAAATCAAAGGTATAGAAACGAAGATGTGTACGTGAGCCAGCGTCATCCTGACCTTTTGTTATACTTAAGTATAACGATACTGTCGCGCAACTTAATTTTTACTTAATGTTTACATATAGAGTAAGACTTTAGTCTTATTAAGACAGTTGCTCTACCTTTGTGGCAGAGCAACAAGCGAAATGGATACTACTATTTTGCGGGTTGTAAATCTGAATCTTCTGCAGTTTCTGCTTTTTCCACGTCACCTTCAAGCTGTGCTTTTTGCATGTTAGAGATGTTGTTAATCAATAACCAAGTAACTATGGCTACTGGAATGGACAGGACCTCAGAAACCTGCAAAACCAGATTAACATTCATTATTTCGGAGATTTCTTGTGCCCTTCTGGACATACGAAAAACGACCTGTCCAACCACACTGTTGGCGATCCAGAAAAATCACCATATGCCTAAAATAGGGCCTGCTTTTTCTAACTGCCAATTGTTAGGGTTTTGGCTGGCTTGCCAAATCTCTTTCATCGCTTGATAAGGTTTCCATAACGACACAATAAATACTTTATCCACGTAGTGAGGCGATCAGGCTCCTTAAATTCTACGTTATTTTCCGACATCTCCATTTACCTCTTTCCCCTTACTACTGCGTAAGCGTTATCTTTTGTTAATTGTTATCTCTATTGAGTTAGTTACTGGTTTATTTACTGCCTAGGTGAACTAAGCTTTATTAGCTAATAGTTCCTGTAGCGCTTTCGGCAGTATCGCTTGCGCACTCTTTGTTATGCGCGCCTCATTCTTTTGCCACCAAATTCCCGAATATACGACGCCTAAACCGATCGCTGATAGCGCTACAGGGAAAAGCCAACTATCTTCAAAAACGGTAGAAGCAAGATGACCTAAATATAAACAGCATCCCAAAGCACCAAATATGACAAATACACGTCGAACCAACAGAGCACCAGCGCCAATCATGGCAAGGTTTATACAGAAATAGATAAACTTAGACAGTTCGCTGTCTGAATCTTGGCTGGTAAGGCCGCCCCAAAACGCTAAAACGCCGAAAAGATAAAGCCAAAACGCGTAATCTGCTGTGTTTCGCGCTCTTATGTCCACCCAGAACGCCAATAGCGTCATCAACGCGCCAAAGTACATCGACACAAGTGCTCGGAATTGCCACGTGTAGCTGTTCCATAAGTCCTCATGGTCAATAACGAGCATCACAGCATCCATACTGATATACCAGAGCGTTACTGCAATCGGCATTATTAGGAACGGGTATTTATATCGCCATGCTACGACAAGTCCAGTTACTAGCGTTCCAAGTTCCATATATAACCATAGCCATTTAATGCGGTGGTGAAACTGGCGATAAACCGTATTGTCGTCGGGCCATAGCCCTAGCCATTGCTGCGCACCGTAGATAGCAATTGGCGTTAAACAAACTACGAACGTGGCACAGATCCCTGCTGGTATTATTAAATGCTTACGCGCAAAGGAATTGGCAAGCTTTAAGCCCACGCCAGCATAAAGCATAGAGATAAATACGATGCCGGCACCACCAAATTGCTCCCAGCCTAAATTCATAAATAGAGTCATGGCGCCAATTGCAATAAGGCCACCTAAGTAGTACAGAATATGCGTGAAGGTAAAAGAGGGAGTATGCTGATTTTCTTCTTGGAAGAAATTGTACAGAGCAATGCCCTGTTGCTCGGAGATGATATTGTTAGCTACTGCTTTTTGAATACTGGCTTTAGATACTTCCATGTACTTCTCTAAATAAGCTTGAAGAGCTGAAGATTATTACTTTACTTTGTTATGGGTAAAAAGCCAGCCTAATAGAAGTTACTCGCTTCCTTTCTCGATATCTAATTCCGCTCTATCGATTAGCGTAAAATAGTCTTCATCAGCGTAAAGCTTTAAAAAGATAGACATAGTGATGCTTGTCATTTCATTTGCCGCCTCTTTGAACCCAGTATTAACGTGAAGATCAAAGCCCGTTGGCGATGCAGAACCCATGAACTCTTGAAGTTCAGTGAATTCTTTTATTGCTTCGGTACTTAACCCTAAAATGTACTCAGTTCGCGCTGGCGTTTTACTCAGCCATCCTGACTCAGCTGGCAGTGTATTTTCTGAAATGACCTCAAGATTATACTTAAAACTTCTTTCTTGCTCTGAGGAGCTAACACCCAAGGTAAGCCAGGTGCTTTCTGGTTTTATTTCGGCAGGCTTGTCTAAGTGAATCTTCGTAAGTAAATGATTGGGGTCGAGTTCAACAAATTTATCCTCATCAAATGAGCGAAACTCAAGCATTGTTGCAATAGGTATATTGGCGCAACTAACTACAAGCAAAGTTAATGAAACAACAAATAATTTTTTGATACTTAACAACAGCGGCTTCCCTTCATTGGCTATTACAAGACGTGTTCTAGCCATTCTATACAGCTTTCGTCGTTTCTTTTGCAAAAGCTTTTTCAGATTTATTCCACGTTATGTGACCAAAAGCGAGCCCCGCAATGGGAAAGATGATCATCGCAATGGCGAGTCGCCCCCAGATATTTTCGGAAGGCTCAATAAACGCCATAAGTAATGACCATAATAAACCGGTCGAGACTCCCCAGCCTAAAACGCCGTAAACTAGTACGAAGCGCTGTTTTCCTTTTTCTCTTATGCTCGCCCACTTTTCTAATTTCATCGCAGGTATCCTTTTTCAAAACTAAGCAATCATTGCAAGACAGACAAAAACCACCACAAAGCTAATAAAACCAACAGCAACAGTCCTTCCCTCATCACGACCTGCTCTTGGATACTTGCCGAAGGTTAGCAATTTAAGCACCACATGGCCCGTGCCCTTCAAAACGAATTCTATAATTGCGTCTATGATAATCCACTTTATTACTCGAAGCATAAAGCGGCCCAGCGGTTCAAAAACTTCTTCCATAACCCTTACGCTCTTTAACCTAAAACCTGTTCTATAAAAAGCAACAACCACATTGCAAGAACGGCAACGAAGTTGATAGTAAACACCAAACCACGCAATCTAATATTGTCTGTAAATATTTGTACAAGACTATGCAGCACCCTGCCAATAACAAATACCCACGCAAGGGAGACTTGTGAATTGCTAATTGGCTCACCTAAGGCAATTAGCAAGGCGCAAACAGCGTGAAAAAATAACGGCCACTCAAATTGATTGCTCAGATTCGCACTTACTTTAGGCTGTATATCAGCAAACGGGTTTGAACCATCTTTGTTTTTCCCTACTCCCCATACCGAAGGCGCGCGAGCTAGCGTGAGGAATACGTAGAGCAATGCACAAAGAAAAATGTGCATAAACATAGGGGTTATTAAATTAGACATTCTAAATGTGTTATCTCGTTAATATTAAATTTCGTCAGCAATTAACGCTTGCTCGTTGGGGTAATCAACAATGAGTCTTAGGTACTGAAGCGCTGAACCTCCTAACGCGCCATCAATGCGCCTATCCATCATCGAAGACATAAATTGGTGGAAACTATTGTCTGCTCTTCTTGTGAACCAAACTGGCCCAACGGTTTTATTTCCAATTCTTACATAAGGAACACGAATCATGGGTTGATGAGAAAAATTACATGCATCCTCAATCACTAACCATTGCGGGTTAGACTTCACCCATTCATCGAATATTGAAGCGACAATGAAAGAAGTCGCAACTTGACCACCTTCTAGCCCTCCTTTTTCCATCGCCTCTGTCGATGGCCATGCCGAAGCACCTGAATCTAATAACATTGGAATCTGTCTGTCATTAACTGAAATATCGATACTTGGAAAAGCCATTGTATAACCACCATCCAGGCCCTTTTGAAATCCCAAAGGAACCGTCGAAAACTCAGTTGATGTAGGAGTTTCATCTAGCACTTCTACTTTTTTCTCAGGGTAATTAAAATCAATTACTTTTTCAGCATGCCAACGTCCGCCTAGCGTTCCGTCGCTTTTCGTAGTCGAACTAAATTCTACGGATGGTACTACTTGTAATTTTCCAGCCCACCAATTATTCAATCCCGCCATGGGGATTGACGCTTCTGGATCAAACTGAGGCATATCAGTAACATCGATAACCCCATTTTCAGATTCTTTTTGACTTATCTCCCAACCATATTTTTCGCTGAGCTCTCGTGAGATCGCATTCCAACCACCACCAGTATCAGTAAAAAATGTCAGGGTAGTTCCGTCCGCGAGCTTTGGTTTTAGGTAAATTAAGTTATTCTTAAATTCACTGGGTAACTCTTCAGAAAGACAGATAAAAGGGATTGAAAAGATTAAAAGCGATACTAAATGCTTCTTCATTGGCCTTCCTTTGGCGTTGTTTTTTTATTTTTCCTGGGCAAAAAAGTAAATTCTTCTAGAACAACATTATGTCTTTGAACGCAATATTTAACATCAATAAAACAACCGAAGCGGTTCCTAAGGCCTTTTGCATATTAAGTAATTTGGCATTGGGTTGGCGTTTAGGCATTAAAAACTGTTTTATGTTTAGTTGCGTTACCAAAAACAGTACCGATGCAAGAAGCATTGAAATGAATAGCAATGGCTGACTGCTTTGAAGCGTGGAATAAGCGAAAAAAAGAGGAATGACAGTAAATAGCGATAATACAATTCTGGCGGGAAGTTCATACTTGACCATAAATAACATCCTTGCTTTTGTAGGCGGCGAGTTTTTAAACTCTAGCGGTTGAAACAAAATGGGGCAACGTTTTTTTAATCCCTTTAATTATCCACTCTAACATCTGAATATTTGAATACTCAAACGTCAATCAACGCAACTATCATATCTTGGAACACCTTTCGGCAGACCAAGTGCTACACCGGTGAAAGAGAAAATAAAGATAATCGATATTACAGTTAATCCGGCAAAACTAGACTCGTTTATATTTGGGCTGACAACTATCGAAAAGGTATTGATACAAAGCAAAAGCAAGCTTATTTTTGAATACCCTTTATAGCCTAAAACTCCAGCTAACATAAGCATTAAAAACGAGCCAGCAACTGCCGGAGTAAATGGCGCAGCGGCCAGTAGCAAACACAAAACCGATATAAGCACAGATAACATTAAGAAGAGTTTTTTCACGTTTTGTCCCTTTTTTCCCGAGCAGCTGAAGATATAAAATAACCACTAAAAGCATAGAGTAAAAACGGCGAATTAATAAACTAAGCACATAATAAAAACCGCTCTGTTGCCACCCATTATTTTCTAACTTGTAATGATTGGCCTACACTGAAAAAGCGTTGAACCAAGTCTACCACCTACTCGTTTTCTGCTTTTCTTAGTATTTTAAAAATTCGGCTAATTGTGATTTCAGACAAGTTCCATTCGTAACCGTCAAAGTCAGTGGTATTGATAAATTGAACAACCACGGTATCGAGGTCTTTGTCATATTCTGCAAGGCTCTGGTAACCGATAACCAAGCCTCCATGCTCGAACTCATAAGGGTAAAGTTCCGCTTCGCCTTCATTGAAAATAGCGCCGTTGTTTAGCGCTCGTAAGAACTTACCCACGTCTTCTGCTGTAGCTAGCATACCGTAGTCACGCGCCTTAACATCTTCCTTGTAACCAACGTAATAGCCGCTCATTACGTCGTCCAGATTGACTTCGCTCAATGAAAAATAGGTGCTGTTCAATTCAAGCGGAAGTAAAATGTTTTGCTTAATGTACTCGTGGTGACTGTACCCCAAAACCTTATCCATAATATTGCGAAGCAACAGATAGTTCGTGTTGGAATACTCATATCCATCACCGGGCTCAAAACTCGCCGGAAGATCTAGCGCAAAGTCGAGCGCTCGCTTACTGTTTTCCGGTTCGTTATCCCAGTAGGCAGCATTATCAGTAAAGTTAGGGATTCCTGACTTATGCTGCACCATCATTTTAAGCGTTATTTTTTCTGAATGCTCAATTCTGTCTTTGAGTTCGGGTAAATGATCAATAAGTAAATCGTGTAGGGATAGTCGCTGTTCTCGCGCCATTTTGGTGATAGCCACAGCGGTGTACAGCTTACTGATACTGGCAATTTTAAACAAAGAGTCGGGGGCAGCGGGTATTTTGTTATCTCTATCTTTCCAGCCTGCTGTGAAGAAAGCTGGAGGTTTTCCCGCCTGATCCACGTAAACAATTATGCCGTCAAAGCCGTGGCTAACAGCCTCATCAACTTGTTCTTGCACTGTGTGTGGCAAAGGTAGGATCCAGGCTTTAACTAATATCCACGGAACGAAAAACAAGGAAACAATAGTACTGACTAGCAGAAGAAACCTGATGATGTTTTTTCTTCGGTTCTTCGTCATTTTACCCCGTCCTTAACGCTCGGCATAATATTGTATAAAAATGTGCTTGTCGGTGTCTTCATTTTGGCGTCGACGCACGATTAGCTTTAACATCTTCGCTAGTCAAACAGCGCGAGGGAGTCTAGTTTAAAATGATAAACTGAAAAGGAATCACCTTCTTCTTTTAGAGTGATGGTTAGTACTGCATCGCCATTCTCATATACGGCTGGAACAGTATAGGTAACAAACGTTCCTGAACCACCAGATGTTAGTGCTCTGGACGTAACTGTATTGAATTGATATTCGCCAATTTCAACTAACGCCCCCATCTTTGATAGCGCCTTTATAAGCCTTTTAAGATCATCTTCATTGATATTTTCTATTTCAGACGGAGTGAGGTAATTCTTAAAGGTATCTAGCTCCCAAGAGGAAATGTCAGCAATTGCAGTATTCATGTAAGGGATTGCCGTTTTCTCGTATTCAGAAGATTTATAGCCCGACCAAACAGCAATAAGTACAAATAGACAGATAAGGATTAGAAGCGCAATTCCAAATCCTTTTAAAAGCTTCTTAAACATACTGTTCCTTTAAAATGTAATAACTTACTTTCTTGCTAGAAAGCTTCCTATTCTATCGCTGAGCTCTCAGGTAATCGTTTCGAGAGGCAATGGGAATGTTAGTTATAGGTATTAGACACCACAAACCATACTAGCAGCACTTGAATAAGAATTATACAAGTTAAATCAAACCGATAAGAAGCGTCAATACCTGGCGCATTACCGCGAAACTAAGCAACGACCGACGTCTCATCCCAACGCAACTTATCAGAATGTGAAATTTACTCATGGTACTTTCGAATTACAGCAATCTTACCGTTCTCTATTTCTAGTACTTCCATCATTACTTGACTGTATTCAATAGGCTGATTGTTTTGCGGATGCAGGCCCTTGGCATAATTCTTATACCTGATAGCAATAGCAGAATGATTAAATGTAAAAACATCTAACAGCTCAGCACTATATTCTGTGTGTGCGCCTAAATAGAACGTCATGCCCTCTCTCATTTGCTCCTTACCGTCAGGTAATCGCGTATCGTCTATCACCCATGGCAAATGTGAATGACCAACATCATCCGCGAGCAAATTTAAGTGATTTTCAAGCTCAACTTGAGTAGCGCCAGGTGCCTGAGTAGCAACCATTGTGTCGAAGTACTGTTGGGCAAGCTGCTTAAGATCTAATTTAATATCTTCAGCCGATACCGTAGCTGACACTAGTAGTGATAATGCAAGAAGTAGATTTTTTTTCACTAGAAACTCCGTTTCGCTTAATTCATATATTAACGAATTTGCCTAACTTGTCTCAGTTGGGACATTTTGCGTAATCATCTTTTTATGACCGTGATAGCCATCATAAAACTGCTTATGTGCCGCATAAGAAAATGTATCGTTTCTTTCTGTATATTGCCCAATCCAATCAATAAGCATTGCTAAGTTGTCATCTTGGGCTTGCTTTGTTTTGTATTTATTGGGCTCCCAAGGTCTCGCCTTTGCGTTTGAAATACAGGATTCAATGGGTAAGTTCATAAATATAATTTCAGTAGACTGCTGTTCTACAATTTTTAGTAAGTCTGTATAACAGCCCTCAATTACCCATTTGTCGTTGGAAGAAATAAAAGTCTTTATCTCTTCTTCAGAGTCATCAATAGGCTTTCTCTCAGGAGGGCTAGTAGGTTTCCACGCTAATGTATCTAGATCTAAATGAGCCAAACCTTGTGTTTTGCATAAATGCTGTGCCAGCGTAGATTTTCCAGAACCAGAGTTACCAAATATTAGAATTTTTGCCATAGCTCTTTACCCTTGTAACCCAGTAGAGGAGCATTAACTCCCTGCCTTACCCGCTTCGAGTATTGGAAGGCCAGCTTCAGTAGGAATATAAATGCGTTCACCATTTCCATCTTGAAGGCCTTTAATCCAGACGTAGCGAAGGTACTCTTCATTCCCCTTAAGCGATTCGCCAATGATCCTATTAGCTTCAGCAGCGGCTTTTGCGCGCTCAATATCAGCTAGCCCTTCGGCTTTAGCTTGCACAATTTTAGCTTCGCCTTCTGCTTGCGCTAGTGTGACTCTGGCTTTGGCCTGCATTAACGCTGCTTGCTCTCTAGCCTTGGCTTCTTCAATAAGTATTTGCTTGCTCCACTCTGCTTCTTTCAGTGCAGCAATACCATCCATTTCTTTCTTATAGACTTTATATTTTGGCCAACCCCAAAATAATGCCGCAATAATTAATACAATCGATACCACCAAAAACACTAGACTTCCAAAAGCTATAGCATGTCTATTTGGGTGCATTTTCTCTCCTAATTTTTATTGATATTTATTTTTCTAATTTGAAGCACTTGAAAGTGAGCTTATAATTTCGAGACTATAACTCTAGGTCTTTAAGCCATCATTGCTTGGCAAACCTTAGCTTTACTGTTTTGTATATGCCTTGTGTCATATCCCATGTTCCTATAAGAGCCAAAAATATGCCGACAAAGAAAGACAAGCCATCTGAGCGCCTGCCTTCAAACCACTGCTCCACACTTTGAAAATTAGAAAGCATCCAATAAGAAAACATAACCCCTCCCCCAATACAAAGAAGGTCTAAAGAAAATCTTCCAAGTGAGTAAGGCTTTTCATTAACTTCCACTGTTATCTCCATTTACTGCGATACATAACTTTTAAACAAGGTTCGAAACAAGTGGAACAAAATCTGAGAGAAGTGACAGAATCCAGGTGTTACCTGCACCAGAGCTCATGCAAACAACTTATGTGACTGTAATATGCCAAGTTTCTCTTTCGCCATTTCTCGAAAATAATTGTAACCCCTACCATACACCCATATTGATACTAGATGCTGCCCGGATTCCTTTTTCAAACAGAAAATTTGGCAGTCTAAATATTCTTTTGAGTGCTTCAAGGATTCCCATTTGTAAGAAAAGCTATCAGCGTTTCTGATCAATGTAATACCAGTTTCATCAAAGTGAAACTTATGATTAATTCTGCTGATAAAGCGAGCCAAAAAGTAAATGTTTCGCTCACTAAGTTTTTTATAGTTCCCGCTGCGTATACACCCACCCATCAGGGAGTTGGTGATGGGGTGCGGTTGAATATTTGTTGGCAAGGTATTCTTTTAATTTACGTTGCCTCCAAACTGTACCCCCTGACTCAAATTCTTCTGAATCTTCTGTATAGTCAACAAGTAGTCGTTCAGGGACATGAAATATCGCATCGTATGCCTTAACCATTTCAAAGGACTGGATCTCTGGATCAAAAGCAGAAGTTTCCTTAACTATTTTACCATCTAGCCAGACAGAAACTTTTAGTTCTCCAACAGGCCACTGAACGGTTGGAGCAGGTTCGCTTAGCTCTTGCTTTAAATTACCTTTTCCAAGTTTTATCCAATAACCATCTCTGAGAGCGCGTCCTAGAGAGGGGCGGCTAATTCCGAATCTCGACATAATTGGATAGCGAAGAATTTCCTTAATTTCAAGAATATTGTAAGAGCGAACTCTGAAGAAGCCTAAGGACTGGTTTACAGCAACTTGACAATAAAAGATGAAATCATCAACTGCTACAGCATATAGAGTACCTGGCTCAAAGCTGGCCTTCGCTTTCTGGTCTTTAGGGAATTTCAAACCACTCTCCGAAGTAAAATGAATAAGCCGCAAGGCGCGCTAGTATTCAAGCGTTCTGAAAGAGCACTAACACTCATCAGTGTTTACTTGCGCCACACATTCTTTCTGAGGCCATATCCCAATATTCTTGTGCCGTTGACATGCCCATTTCGTCCCTTCGCGTATTTATTTTCTCAATGTCTTTAATTGGAAAAGGTTTAAAAGTGCTTCCCTCACATTTGCCTTGTGTTCCATAGAGTTGAGGCGTGTGGATTCTGTCATATAAGTATACGTAATTACCTGGGTCAATCTCTTTGCTTAGGGCCAAAGGACGCATCATCGACAGCATATTTTTTTGAAACTGAATGTCGTGGTCTGCGTGTTGCACAATAATCCACGCCGCTTGAGAAGCATCTTTACCTACCATTTCTATAGTTGGCCAGCCAAATTTCTCAACTATCTCTTGTACTCTTTGAGATTGCTTTGCGTTAAGTTCTTCAAAGCTTAACTGAGTTTTACCATGCAATGTGTCTTGATCGAGCTTCATCATTTCAAGTAACTCAGCGCGCAATTCGGAGAGCTCTTCGTTGGCGTATGAGGGATTACTAAAGATTGTTATACAAGCTATAAAATATAAATACTTCATTTGTCTCTTCCGTGAGGTTTAAACACCCTTCAAGGGTAAATAGTGCGTTTAGTAGAATTAGTTGCAAAATGACGCAGTTATTTGTCTTGCTGATTTGGCTTGTTATATCTCAATCGGTAAAAATGTAAAAGCAAATAAAGACCCATTGCTATCTGTATACCAACTGAAAATTAAACCATCCGGGATCATCTTCCAAAGTATGGTGGACATTCTTAAGCCCGTTATATTCACCTGTATAAATTGAATAACAGCCATGTTAGAAGAAATAGAGTCCAAAAATAAGACATGCCAAACAGCTACCTTTTAGTTTTTTGGGTTGGTCAATAATCTCTTCTTTTTCTCAACGGGCTTCTCAAGTTCAATGTAACTACATAACGCTTTAAATCTTTCGGGGTACATTTTACCGTCGATGTTTTCATAAACATCCAATAATTCTTCTTGAGTGTACTTTGAATAATCTGGCTTCATGCTAAAAGATATTCTCCTTTGAGATATAACTTTTCAATAACGGGAGCATTTACGCGGGCTATAATGGAGAAGCCGCCCAGCGTGTATACGTCTCAGCGAACGCTGTAAGCAATTTAATTGAGTTGTTATAAGCCAATTGTGTCAAAGCCAAAAGTTTCTGCCTTAAGCTGCAATATGTCACCACTTTGTAATTCAATTTGAAAAATGTTCTTTTGAACCCTTGCAGTATTAATAGAGTTAGATTCGCCCCATGGTGCAGTCATTGGTACGTTAACTGAGGAAATACCTGAAAATGTTAATATACATGGCTGAGCATTTTGGTTTGGCTTTAAGAAACAATCTAAAAAAATCTCAACTGACTTACCAGACCAATTTATTGAAATTGTTTTTACTAATCCATCGTGTAGTGGTAGGTCACTAAAGTCCATTAAAACCTCCTGGCTTATAACACTACGCTAAGGGGCACAAATGCTTGGGCAAAATAACGAAGCGCCCCACGTGTTTGCGTTCCAGCCGAACGTCCCAGCGGACTGCAACTTAAGCGCCTTGCTAGGGGGAGATTCATGCCTTTGGACAACAGTCGATATGAACATCTTGTTTTCCTGTCCATGAATAAATTTTTATTGTGTCTGCGTAAGGATACTCTGAGTTGTCCTTCGGTATATCAACAACTTTGACAAGGTTTGAACCACACCACGAGTCCTTGTGCCAGTAACTTACGATAACACTCTGCTCCGAAACGATCTGCTTTACAAAAAGTAAGGCATCATCGTATGCATCATTATCACCAAAGTCTTCACAGTGAATATGATATGGACCAAAAAAGGCGGTCACTTCATCATTGCAGGTTTCTAATTCCAGATCTGGCTTTCCAATATCATTGGGCCTTGGAATTTTGATTACCAAAAAAGGTTCTCCGTTGGGAGAGACAGTTGAGCAATATTTAGCCCACTCTGGAAACTCTTCCTTAAAGCGGCTTTCTATCTTTTTCGAAAAGTCATCCATGATTTATCAAGCCTCTAACTTTTTTGAATAAGAGTCACAGACATGTGGGCGATAGTCGCGAAACGCCCAAACGTTCGTGTTCCTGCCCGCCTGCGGGCGACATAATTTATTGTTGTGTGTAAGTTTTACTACGAACTTAAACCGTTAATGATTTGGTCTAGTTTTTTGGCGCTTACGCTATCGTTGAAATATAATCTATACAGCCCGCCAGTATTGTCAGAGCCGCCAATAATACCTTTAGGGATGAGAGAAAACCGCTCAATAAGTAGATCTTCCAGTTCATCTAAATCATTGTAATTTTCTGTCTCAACAAAAGTGCCGAAAGTGTCCCTGCCTATCTCAACCTTAAAATCGATCATATGAAACTCAATTCATACTTCTGTACACAACATCTCTCTATAGGGCTGCTCTTAAAGCGGTTTGTTATGTTTTGCTTAGGTTGCATAAAGTAACGCTACCCCGTTGTGCGCTGAAGCTGTAAAAAGGACAAGATACGCTAAAACACTTACTAATCCCAAGACAGATTGACGCCACCGTTTTTTAAATGCCATTAACAGGCTCAATACTAATACTATGATTGTAAAAATAAGCCCGAAGACAAATACTAAAAGTTCGTTAGTTAGCATTTGCTGAGGAGTGATTCTCTGGCGATCAAATAACCAAACATCCAAAACAGATATCGCCAGTAAAAGAACCCCGAACACTAAAGGAGACCATACTATTTTATTGAATATAGCCAAAATGCCTCCTTACACACAGATTTTAAGTAAGTGGCGTAAAATGCTTGGCTAAAATTAGCGACAAAGGAGAGCAATCCAAGCGTTTTAGGTCCTTTTAAGTAACTTGTTATATTCACGAAAACACCTTATCAATGGATTCTCGGTCATAATCAAGTATTAAATGATTGTGGCTCTTGTACAGAGCCGCGAGTGGCTCTTTGCTAGTAGAAACTACATCCATGCCGCGATCATCATAAAGATTCAATACAAGTTGTTTTGTTCTGTTTATGAGGTAACACTCCCCATTAAGCTGAGGCTGTAAGCTTGAAAAGTCAGTATTAATTGCAGCTTTAAACAGTTGCCTTACGTTTATTTCAGCGGTTTTGATACCCGAGATGGTTACTCTTTTCCAGCATTCACTTTTGTAGTCTAAGCCATTTGAATAGATATCCCGATGATCAGAAAGACTAATATTGGCATTTTCAAGTGAGTGAAACTGTTTAAAAATAAAGCTGCGTTTCTTTATTTTTCTTCGTCCATCCGAAAAGATTTGATATGCAATGGCAATATCATCATTTGGCTGAAATGCAGCTTGGAAGATACTCATGGCTCTTTCTAATGCTACGTTAAAATACTTAATATTTAAGGATTTACTTTCATCACTCCAAATTTCTTGATCGGATGGGCCTATTTCAAATCTCAATCCAAAAGGAGATTTATAAAACAACGGGCGTTCTAATTTGATGTCAGGTCCATCCATTTACTCGATACTTCCTAAGTGAATATAACTCCTAAATAAGGGGCGCAGACATGTGGGCTACAATCCGAACGAGGTGAGCAGCCCACATGTTTTTGTCTCAACTCGCGCAGAGGGCGAACTTAATTTTTTTATGCGGCAACGAAAGTAAGCCCAACTTGAGCGCCGATAAGCGTCACAAAGTATATAGCAGACAAAGCGGCTGACTTTTTATTGCCCCACTCGAATATATTATTGGACATGAAAAATACAACTGCAACGGAGACAACCATAGGGATAAAACTAAACAAGGGATTTAAACCCATGATGCCGATTGTGACGTTACTAATAAATAGAATTAGAGCAGGTACAAATACAATTATAAAAACAGTACCAAAATCAGTAGCGTCACGGTCTTTTTGCAATAGTTGAATAGAGAAATAGAGAACAACAGCAGTGAGTAGAGCAACTAGCATTATTATTTCTTCCTTGTATAAATGAACTCAATAAGCGTTACATTCCCAGGGGCCTTGCCACCGACTTAATGTGATTGTTATATCGCGAGTTTTCCCGCGGCCTTAGAACTTATAGACTGGTTTATTTTATGTTGAAAGTAAATGACATGAAAGAAGCTACTAAGGAAAGGGCCTAGCCACAGCGCATCGCCTTTTGAAACGTTATTTATTCTGTTTAACCTATTTCTTACTTTGATAATCCACACAATATGAAAAATTGTCGACAGTAGATGAAGAAGTTTAGCTGTCATCAGTAATGCTGCTGGTGCGGGTAACAGAAAGTAGTAGATGAGACCAAACAGAGAGACTAGGTGAATAGAAATAGCCGTTGTTGTAAAAGCCTTTGAGATATGATGTTCCGTTCTCAAATTCAGTATGTTAGTCAATTGCCACAGACGAAATATAACGTACAGTCCAAAAGAAAAAACACATAAGGCTAGAACTGCGACTACAGATTTTTCTTTAAACACACAATTTGACTGAGACATTTCTTCTTCCTTGAAATAAACATTGAGACATTAATGCGGTCTATTGATTAATTTTCAAGCGTGAAAAACTTAACAAGACAGGCATAACTAGAAAAATCCAAACTAGCCCCTCGTACACTTTCTTTGATCTAAATACCTATTCAAACTGCTAATCGAGTTAATCAAAGTAAGACAGTCGCAGTGCCTAAAGCCCGAAAGTCTCAAATTAGTTTATCGGATACGCCCTATTACCATTGTGTTTCCCGCTGTGTTCGTCGTGCTTTCTTATGTGGCGAGGAAAACAGTAGAAGCTTTGAGCATCGTCGCCAATGGGTAGAAGACCGTATCCATATTTTAAGTGAGGTTTTTGCCATTGATGTATGTGCTTATGCGGTAATGAGTAATCATACGCACCTAGTATTACACGTAAATAAAGAGGATGACTGTACTGGTCATTTTTGGGAAGGACGGTTTAAGTCACAAGCGCTATTAGATGAGTCAGCCCTTGCCGCCTGTATGGCTTATGTTGATTTAAACCCAGTACGAGCAAAGATGGTCAAAACTCCTGAGGCATCGGATCATACCAGTATTAAATACCGTATTAACGCAGCCAGGCTAGGCAAAACACCTAAAAGACTTATGCCTTTTACAGGCAATCCAAGACAAGAGATGCCACACGGTTTACCTTTTACTCTTCCAGACTACTTACAGCTTGTAGATGTAACCAGCCGACATCTTCATCCTAACAAGCACGGCAAGGTTGAGCATGACCTCCCCTCTATTTTAGAGCGTCTCAATATTGGACAAGAACATTGGCTAACTTTAACCACACAGTTTGAAACCTGCTTTAAGCACGCCGCTGGCAAGGTGACTCATTTAGAGCAATACGCGCACAACCAACATCAGCAACGGGTTCAAGGCCGACAAAGTGCAATGCGATTACTCGGTTAATTTTGCAGTTTAATAGATAGTAAGACAGGCACTATATGTATACATCACTACATAACAATTCTGGGCTTGTTAAGAACCTATTTTTTGCAATGCGCATCCCTATGCGTATACTTAATATGTAGAACAATTTGGAGTGTTAGCATGCAAGATTTATATGACATTCATGCCCCAAAAAAAGCGACTAATCTAAGCTTAAACAGTGATTTATTACAAAAAGCTAGAGACTTAAAAATTAATCTGTCTGCAACCTTGGAACAGGCACTTAAAGACAAGTTGAAAAGTGTTGAAGAAGAAAGGTGGAAAAAAGAAAACAAAGCTGCCATAGCTGCGTACAACGAGTTTGTTGCTGAGAACGGCTGTATAGGTGATGAGTACAGGAACTTCTAATGGCACAGTTTGATGTTTACAGAAACCCAAGCTCAAAAACAAATAAAGCTTACCCTTTTCTTGTAGATGTTCAGAACTCTATAATTGACCAGTTAGCAACAAGGCTAGTTGTACCGCTGACGAAGAATAAGACTAGAAATAGTCTTTATATGAAAAACCTAACGCCGGGGATAGAATTTGAAGGCGAGACGTACCTATTCCTGGCTCAACAACTGAGTTCCATACCCGAAGATGTGCTCAAGGACTGCATCGGTTCTTTAGAACAATCCCGGGAGTTGCTAATAGGTGCAATAGACTTTGCTATTACTGGAATATAGCCTTCGATTTCAGACTCCGCTATGTGGACATGACGGCGTAATGTGGCCGAAAACGTGCACAAAAGAGCTTGCCTTATTTAGTCTTCTCCATCCGAGAAACAAGTATGCCTGTCTTGTTTAGTCTCTAGTACCGTATTCTCACTAAGCGCTTAAGACAGGTACGAAATGCACACCTTTGTAAGAATGACTGTCTTGTTTTGCCATGCCTGTGTTATTATGTATTCATGATACTTGCCTGTAAACCTAACCCCAAGCTATGCGGCGGGCGATAGAGCGTCCTTGTTTGAGCTTATTGTTATGCGAATGTCTAAGGCATTTGAGATACAACGTAATCAACACAATGCGCTCGCAGTTTTTCTACATTATCTTCAGATTCCCGATTTTTTCGGCAATTTAAATACATAGAGATGTATTTGTTCAAAAGTTCTTCACCTTCTTCAGGAGGGGTTCTTACTAAAGCTTCAATAAATGAACGGGGGCCGACTTGGAAATGTTGGTAATCAACAGGGTAGTTCCAATATCCTCCCCAGGTAAAAAAACCATGCTCAGCAAATATATCAACAACTTCCTCAGCCATACCGACACGTGAAGCTTTTCCCGGACGTTGATTTAAGCGATTTACAGCATAGCGCGCACTCTTCTCAGGACTAATTCTCGCTGTTCCGTCCTCATCAATGTCAATAAAAGGATTTTGAACCGGATTAATATCTATTGCGGCACCATATGCATGAAGCGACCAACGTGAACCACCAGTAATGGCTCTGCCGTTAAAAGCTGATGTATTATTGTCAGCCATGGACGCCATGTCATCACCATTGTATTCTTCGATAGGACGTGCTTTAAAAATTGTAAACTTTTGTTCTAATAATTTTTTCATAACCTCTTCGACTTTAGGAGCCAGAATGTCCAAAACGATCAATACACCATCATTTGCAATATCACCTCTTTCATTAAGGTGGCTAAAGGTAATTTTGCTAAGCCGACTACATGGTACAGGATTGGATTCGGTAATTACTTTTTTTGAAATCAAATAATCACAATCGGATCTGCTTAAATAAGTTGAATTAGATTTTGGTTGATCCTCACCTTGAGAAGAGTTGACAATAAAAGTCAAAATGAAAATCATCATAAAAACCTTTGTTATTGTAACACTACCATGTCGAGTCATGATTTTTCTCCACTTGTATGAATTTCGTTTTCGTATAACGCCGCGCTCTGCGGCAATTCTGGAGCGCAGCGGAAAAATTGTCCGACAGCAGCGCCTTGTTAGCTTTTGTTCTCGTTGCCATTAGTTGCATTTTCGACCCTAGATGCGAGGTCATCGACAAGAGAAGTAAGCACTTTGTATGCTTTATCACTGAACAAACCAGCCAACAAACCAAGAAATGCACTGCTATAAGGGTTTGAAGGAATACGAACACCTGGGGTTGTCAGAAGGAATAAATGCTGTCCGCCTTTCAGTGCTAGATATACAATGAAACCGGTAGCCAGACCAGACGTCAAAGTACGCACATTCATTCGAGCTCCCGACCTTAAACCAAAAATCATGGCTCCGAGAGCACTACATGAAATAATGGACGATGCCAAAAGATGGTCTGATCTCATTTCATAGATAAAGCCGATGTAATTAGAGCTGCTCAGGTTTTCTAACATATTCGAAGCTGACTCTGAGTCCGATGCGGCTTCATCGAATCTCGCAGTAACTACCTGATAGCTTTTAATAAGCTCTTTTAACATTCCGGATTGGTCATCAACACCCACGGTAATCAAAGTGGTTACTTTATCGTTGAGCTCTTCGAACCGTTCAATGTTGATAATCGCATCTTTCCGCTCACCGTAAACATCTTCATTTATTTTGGCATCTAGATTAGAAGTTAGATTTACTGCTATGTTTGCCAAATCACCATTTAGCGAAGAAATTTTATTAGACACATTGTTGCTAAATGCCTCTCTAGATGCCATTTCAGAAACGGTAATAACAGATAAAATGGCAAGCACTATCACTACTATAAGCTCAAAAAGCTCGTAATACATATCAGATAGGCGAGTTATTAGTAATGGGTTGATACCTTTCTTCTGGGATTCATTTTCTTTACTCATAACTCTAAACTCTTTTTTTAAGTGGTCTTATCCACTCAAAATGGACATCCATGTTAAGCGTATGTCGATTCATATTCATACGGGCTGATATAGCCCAATGTTGAATGCTGACGCACGCGATGATAAAAAATTTCTATGTAATCGAAGATACAAGATTTGAATTCTTGAAGCGAGTTGAATTTTTCTCCATATATAAGTTCGACTTTGATACGACTGAAGAATGATTCCATCACGGCCTTGTCCCAACAGTTGCTTCTTCGGCACATGCTGGATATGCCTCCAATACTGGCTATCAGGTCTTGATAGCGCACGGAACGATACTGTACGCCTCGGTCGGAGTGAATAATTAACCCAGGCTCAATATTTCTTCGACCAATAGCCATCTTGAGCGCTCGTAGAATAAGCTCTTCGGTCATATGCCCACCAAACAATGGCTCTTGAGTACAAGTCCATCACAATAGCCAATTAATGCTACTGGCCCTCAAAGCGAGAGTGCAAAAAATGACTGTCCTGTTTAATGTTTAGCCATCGTTAGAAGTATTAAAGCCCAAATAAGGGGCGCAAACATGGCGGTTATTATCGAAACGAAGTGACACAGCAGCCATGTTTATGGCCGAGCGAGCTTGCGAACGACTTAATTTGATTGTTATACGCGCCTAAGACTTCCAGTGTTTTTACTATTGCTTTTCTCGGATTACTCCTGGTTTGCGCTGGCTCCAACAAGAGATGAAGCCTTAATTAACTCTTTAGCAATATCTGTTAATTCAGAATTACTTAAGTCCCCGTTAGCCTGCAGCAGACAAAGCCCAAACATACCAGCTGACAGATACGTGCTCTGCTTGGTGGGTGAAGATAAAGATGTGAGTGTTTCCGTTATATTGAGAGCTATCGCTTTATCATTCTCGTTGGAACCTGAAAGCTCTAGTTTAGTCAATGTAGAAATAAGTCCAGTATAGACATCTGTCGTTATATCAGTACTACGCGCGAAGTTTGCGGCTTGAAGACACGACTTACCCTTATCGTTAGTCATCGCGCCATTGTATTCTGCACTCCATATAAATAAGGTTGTCCTACCATTTTCTTTAGATAAATAGTTTTCAAATTCTTCGATACCTTGTTCTTCTAAGATTTCTTTGAAAAGTACAGCGCCTTTATTATTGCTAACAACATTCCCTTGTCCATCAATTGATACATATGCTAGGCCAGGTTTTTTATCGCCGTTCCAAGCCTGATGTACACTACATCCTGACAGTAAAGCACATATAAAAAAGGCATAATATTTCATAACTAGATTTCCCTATCCAAATTAAAATTAGACTATATACGCAAGATGGTTAAAAAACAACCAGATAGAGACAGTATGAATATTAACGCGTAAAACTTTTCAATAACGGGGCAAACACTTGGGACATAATGGCGAAGCCGCCCGCGTGTATGCTCTCCAACAAACGGAGTGAGTGAGCTTATTGAGTTGTTATGTGACGTCCTAATTAAGAAGGTCACAAACATGCCTGTCCTGTCTAGTAGTATTCCCTCGTAAAGTGCAAAAGTGACTGTCTTGTTTAGAGTTAAATGTACAACCTGTTATTTTTCAGAATTTCTCGTATTTGTGCTTGGTCTTGGAGTACCGTTTTATATATCCATTTGTAGAAATATTTTCCATTGGTTGCAATGACTTCTTCTGCTTTTTCTTTACCCAAGACGTGCGTTAAAGCATCTAACTCCATTAAGCAAACAGCAAGATGCAGATAGGTAGAAAATTCGCTTCTAGCTCAGTCAGGAAAGCCAACCGGAACAGACGAGTATATCTTTCGTAATTCGGCAACAGTATTATCAACCTCTTCTTTTCTCGCTCCTTCGAACCAGTGAATTTGTTCGTGTAGAAGTTGAGACAAGCCAGCGTGGTCATTATTTGGCATAGAAGCTTTAAGGGTTAAAACGGGATGGCTGAAGGGACTCCTCGCTGATTCATCTATAATAATTTTATCAGTGAACCACCATTTTTTAAGATCATACTGTTCAATGAGTCTATAAATTTGTTCGCGTTTCAACTCTTCTTTCTCAGTGCCATTGGCAAGAGAAACGTCAATTTCGGCAGCAGCAACCTGCGATATAAAAAGAGTAAATAAGGCTGCTTTTATACCTTTCATTTCGACCTCCTTGTCTTTGCAATTACCTAATTAAAATAAAGGGTAGACTGGCAAACAATGTATGACTTTGCACACAAACATGCCTGTCTTGTTAAGTATTGTAATTCAGAAGATTTCAGTTCCAGCTTTACACCTTCTGCGGGACGCAACTATGATAAATTGATTACCCTTATATCTTCCCATTCATCCATCTTCTTCTTTTTTTGGTACACAAAATGGCCTTTTACGCAGGAATCTTTGTCTTTTTCGTTATCAACTATTGTGGGAACAAAAACTAAACGAACAGATTCCTTTAACCTAATTTCAATAGGATCTGAGGTAGCCGTTTTCCATGATGTCGACTTTACATTGAGAGTATCCATATTACCTCGAGTGTTGAAGGGCAACTAACGCCCCAGTAAACGGCTAAAATTAGCGATGAATGAGCGCAAGTCAACTGTTTTGCGTCCGCTCTTGACTGGCTTGTTAGCAATCTTTTAGGTCTTTAGGCACTTGAAACCAGCTTCCTTTTTTCTTTGTTATTGAGCGCTGTAAAGACACAGAATCTAAAC
Organism: Alteromonas sp. W12; assembly: GCF_001924945.1. NCBI lineage: Bacteria > Pseudomonadati > Pseudomonadota > Gammaproteobacteria > Alteromonadales > Alteromonadaceae > Alteromonas > Alteromonas sp. W12. Next base: position 1,555,533 of record NZ_LQXH01000001.1, on the reverse strand, counting down.
TATCGATATCAAAATCAGCAAAGTTAGGGTTGGATACAGGTACTTCTTCAAAGCTCTTCATGTGATCTAAAAGTTTATCGTTACTTTCTTTAGGCAAAGGCAATTTCACCTCTTTAGGTTTTCGCCATCCAATTCCCATAATATCCCATAAACTAGATGTTAAAAAATCACCATCGGTTGGCGGCTTGCTTGCAAAAGAAATTACCCCTTTATCTTTTGTTTCTTGTGGTAAGTCCATATAACGTCTGTTCAATGCCGACAAATCGGATTTCAAGTCCTGCCCCCACACAAACTTCTGACCAGGCTTCATAAATAACGGAGCGACTCTTTTATGCAGCTTATCGCCGGAAACAAATAGTTTACAAAATGGTAGGTAATGTAAGTACGCTATATCGATTTTATTAGACGGTCGTTCCGACGAAATAAACCCTCTCGAAACGCAAATATGAAAAAACACCTCAATCTTCACTACATGAGCTACGTACGGAGCATAACTAGTAAGAGGAGGAAAACCGCTTATTTGATATCGCTGGACGATTTGTTGGTGAAGCTCTTTAGGGACTGTAAGGGAAGTTAAGATAAATCCAATTAAATCATATGGCTTGCTATTGGAAGCGACCAAAGAATTGGCTGCACCATAGGCGTCATTCATGTTTTTGCACTTAGAAATATCTATGCCCAACTTTTTTGCATAGTCCTCGGAATTTTCAAATGTCATCGCCTTAACTTGAGCTCGCCATTGTTTGGCAAAGTCACGTTCAATTTCTTGGTATTCTCTATTTTGCCATCTGCTATATGCTTTGGCTTCTGGAGAAACATCAAAAGCTACGCCTTTCTTTTTACCAAACATTACAGGTTTTCCACCAGCTAAAATAGGACGACCATCCATAACAACTTTTTGACCAAGCAGGTTATTTATAAGTAAATCCATATGGTGAATATTTGGTGAACCTCCCATTTCTGGTGTTTTAGAGGCTATTTCACCAACAATTTGTTCGGGAGTTCGACCTCTAGTCATTTCTTTAGCTAAATCAGCTAGTGTTTCGATATAAAACAACGGGGAAATATTTACTCGAAAGAAATTATCAAACCAAACTGATTCATCAACGCTTAAGGATTGAAGAAATGATTTATCAAAAATGGTAATTGGTCCCACAGACTATCCTTAGATGGCTAACGCCTCAATAACCGCTGCAGCTTTGCTGCATCCGGCACCTGAAAGGCGCGAAGTTGATTGATTTGTTATACCTCTGATGGGCGTTTCTTTCTTTTAATAGACTCCAGCATCTTGGAATATTGTTCTTCATGTGTTACTTTATTTTCTTCCAATGCTCCTACCACCTCATCAAAGATTTTTGAAAAGTGCTCTTTTGATGAAATCAAAACATGCATTATCTCGGTAAACCTAGTTACGATATTTTTAGTCGCGATTACATCTTTCTTTGAAAGAGTCCAAAGCTTGGTAGTAACTTCATGATTTTTTTCATCTCCATCTGAATTGAAAGCTATAGCCCATTGTCCATGAGCTAATTTATTTCGTATTTCGATGATCGCTCTTATTTCATTATCTATCAGGGAGTGTAAGTACTGATATCGATTAAAATTTGTATGCTTCAAGTTGATTAAATTTAATGCTCTTATCTTTCCATCTAGAAAGTTTCGCCTGAAGGAATAATCCGTAAAATGCTTCCAGCGTTCATAAACGGACGGTTTATCAAGAATGTAATCTACACTAACCATCTTTATTTGGGCGCCGTGAAAATAGAGAAGATAAGAAAGCGATGATTCAAGATAAGCGGCATAAAGAATCATCATCATTCTTATATTTGTGTACTCAAGCTCTTTTTTATTTTCTTTAATTGCTTGGTTAAGACTCCGATTAAGCTGAGTAATCGCTTTCTTTATTTTTGTTCTGTTTTTTGCATGAGCCTTGGCGATATCATATCTATTCAAATCTACAATTTCCTTTGGTATAACAACTTACTCGCCCCAAACCGTCATGCTATCCCACACGAATTTGGAAACTTGTCCCTGTATGTACCTCTACTCTAAACCACAACCAACAGAGAAATAAAGAAAAAACCGCAATGCCTTTTTTCACTCACATATTAAAGAACAGCAAACCACTGCACAGAGACTAATACTGTGTTCCCCACCCAAAAACAAAAAAGCCAGCTTCCGCTGGCTTCTAAAACAAATAATTCAACGTCACTTGAACTAAAAATTACTTCCCCTGCCTAGCAGCCAGTTTCTCCAACTGCTCGTCAGTAGCAGGAAGCTGGTGCTTCTCTTTCCACTCTGAATACGGCATTTTGTATACCACTTCACGTGCGGCTTCGTAGTCGATATCAGCGCCCTGCTCGCTTGCAGCGGCCGAATACCATTTTGCTAAGCAGTTGCGGCAGAAATCGGCCAAAATCATCAGGTCGATGTTCTGAACGTCTTTATTTGCGTCTAAGTGTTCTACTAAGCGGCGGAATACCGCTGCTTCTACTTCGGTTTGCGTTTGCTTATCCATTATCTAATACCTCTAAAAAAGCGCTTTTCGTTATAGGTTGAATGTGTGGGTTAACGAGTAAAACCCAACCCGTTACGGTTTTTAAAACCTAAAACGAAAAAAGGGAGCCAAGCTCCCTTTTTACTTATATACAGCTAACTAGGTTTAAAACCTAATCGGCATTACTCTGCGTCGTCAGACTTAGGCGCAGGCTTTTCTAGAAGCTCTTTAATGCTTAAACGTACACGGTTTTGGCGATCAATTTCCATAACCTTAACGTCAACCATTTGGCCTTCTTCTAGGTAGTCAGTTACTTTGTTCACACGCTCGTGAGCGATTTGTGAAATGTGTACAAGACCTTCTTTACCTGGAAGTACTTCTACAAACGCACCGAAGTCTACAATACGTGTAATCTTACCGTTGTAAGTCTTACCAACTTCAATTTCAGCCGTTACTTGCTCAATCTTGCTAATAGCGATGTCTGCTTTCGCACGCTCTGTCGCGAAGATTTTGATAGTACCGTCGTCTTCAATCTCGATGTTAGTGTCAGACTCTTCAGTAATTTGACGGATCATTGCGCCGCCTTTACCGATAACGTCACGAATCTTGTCTTGGTCAATCTTCATTGTGTAAATGCGTGGAGCAAATTCACTTAGCTCTTCACGGTGACCGCCAATCGCTTCGTCCATTACGTTAAGAATGTGCAAACGTGCTTCTTTTGCTTGTTTAAGCGCAATTTGCATGATTTCTTTAGTAATACCTTCAATCTTAATGTCCATTTGAAGTGCAGTGATACCTTCGGTAGTACCTGCTACTTTAAAGTCCATGTCGCCAAGGTGATCTTCGTCACCAAGGATGTCTGAAAGTACAACAAAGTTGTCGTCACTCTTAACTAGGCCCATTGCGATACCCGCAACAGACGCTTTAATTGGAACACCTGCATCCATAAGCGCTAGTGAAGTACCACATACCGACGCCATTGAAGATGAACCGTTTGATTCTGTGATTTCAGAAACCACACGTACTACGTACGGGAATTCTTCTTCACTTGGCATTACTGCTTGAATACCACGCTTCGCTAGACGACCGTGACCAATTTCACGACGCTTAGGCGAACCAATCATACCGGTTTCACCAACACAGTATGGAGGGAAGTTGTAGTGAAGCATGAAACGGCTGTCGCGCTTACCTTGAAGCTCGTCAATCATCTGTGCGTCACGCTCTGTACCGAGCGTAGCAGCTACAAGTGCCTGAGTTTCACCACGAGTAAATAGAGCTGAACCGTGAGTACGAGGAAGAATACCTGTCGCTACGTCAAGTGCACGGATCATTGCTGGGTCACGACCGTCAATACGTGGCGCGCCAGATAGAATGCGTGAACGTACAACGTCAGACTCAAGATCGTGAAGAAGGTCTAGTACTTCTTTCTTATCTTGTTCTTCGTCTTCAGCAAGGATAGCTTCTAGTGCTTTTTCAGTTGCTGCAGTTACTGCGTCTTTACGCTCTAACTTGTCAGAAATCTGGTAAGCCGCAGTCATTTCTGCTTCAGCTAGTGCTTTAACTTTGTCTTTAAGCGCAGTGTTTTCTGCTTCTGGTGCCCAGTCCCACTTCTCAGTGCCAACTTCAGCAGCAAATTCGTTAACCGCGTTAACTACAGTTTGCATTTGTTCGTGACCGAACATAACCGCACCTAGCATGGTGTCTTCAGAAAGCACGCTTGCTTCTGATTCAACCATAAGTACTGCGCCTTCAGTACCCGCAACAACAAGGTCAAGCTCGCTTTCAGCTTGCTCTTCTGCGCGTGTATTTAGAATGTATTCACCGTTGCTAAAACCAACACGAGCCGCACCGATTGGGCCGTTGAAAGGAATACCAGAGATAGCAAGGGCTGCTGAAGTACCAATCATAGAGATGATGTCTGTAGGGATATCTGGGTTAGCAGACATTACAGTAACAACAACTTGTACTTCGTTTTTGAAACCTTCTGGGAATAATGGACGGATTGGACGGTCGATAAGACGTGCAATCAGTGTTTCACCTTCAGATGGACGACCTTCACGCTTGAAGAAACCACCTGGGATTTTACCCGCAGCGTACGCTTTTTCTTGGTAGTTAACAGTAAGTGGGAAGAAGTCTTGATCTGCTTTGGCTTCTTTTTTACCAACTACTGTTACCAGTACAGACGTATCGTCCATGCTCGCAAGAACCGCAGCTGTTGCCTGACGAGCAATTACACCCGTCTCTAGAGTTACAGTATGCTGTCCATACTGAAATGATTTAGTAATAGGAGTCACTATTTGTCCTTTAATTTCAATCTTTATTTTATCGCTTTTAAACGCGGCGCATAGTATAGCCATGAAGTAGCGTTAATACCATGGTCAAATGCAGCCCCGCGCGGAATTTGTCGTGTTATTTGGTCATTAACCGCTACCACCTATAGCACCATGACTATATGAAATATCTGTGAAATTTCAATTATTGACTATATTTTCATCATACTGACACAAAACAGCGTATGCTAGAACAAAAAGCGAACAAAGTGAGAACTTAAATAAACATCACGTGCGACCAATGCGTAGAAGTGATTAACCACAACAAGAACGTCTAATATTAGTGTGCTAAAGGAGATAACCATGTTGGTACTTCGACTTAATAAAGCAGGCATGCCACAAGAGTGGATAGATGTTGAACAAGCCGCAAAGCTTTACAGTCAAGATAAGGTGCTATTTGAGCTAGGTAGCGACGCTATTACGCTTAAGGGAGGCTGGAATCACGAAGGGCTGCAAAGTCAGCTTACCCTGTCTAGTATTATCGCGTGCGACGGCAAGGTAACAGATTTATCTGGCAAAGTTGCCCTAACTAATCGCTATTTATTTAGGCGCGATAGCTACCTATGTATGTACTGCGGCAATAAATTTACGCCAAAGCAGCTTACCCGAGACCACATTATCCCCCGCTCTCGCGGCGGAAAAGACAGTTGGACGAACGTTGCCACGGCTTGCCAGCGATGCAATCACGCGAAAGGTGCTAAAACGCCAGAAGAAGCCAACATGCCCCTACTCGCGGTTCCGTTTAGGCCAAATGTGTACGAGCGTTTTTATTTAATGAACAGGCGAATTTTGGCTGACCAAATGGCCTTTTTACAAGGCCACTTCACCAGCCACAGAGAATGGACGTGCTTAGAATAAACGCTATAGCGCACCACTAGTAGTTGTCTGTGCTTCGGGCATTGCTTTAGCTTGGTTTTGCACTGAAGAGGAATCGCTATGCTGTGCATGAAGCTGGCGTTGCTCTTCTTTTTGCGCTTTGAACCACAGACTTAACCAGTCTGAGCACATTTTGTGCTCTAACTCATGAGCTTCGGCTGTAGGGCAAAACAAGCTTACCTTTACCACCACTTTGGCAAGTTCATTGGTTTTAATCTCAACCTCAGGGTCGATGCGAATAAACTCTTGCTCTAAGTGACGTTCAATTAAGCCTTTGTAGCGCTCTGCTACATCGCGAAAATATTCACAATGTGCCTGTGCCCTGGCATGAAACGCTGGAAGCAAACTATAGGCGTTCACAGAAGGCTCGTTCACTATTTCAAATGAATGCAAACGGTAGCGACGCATAAAGTTAAGATTTCGTACGGTTTGAGTTACAAGCTGACTGTTAGGCACGTACACGTGTTTACCCGTGTAGTTAAAGCTTTCAGGGTCGACTTCTAAAAGTGCAGTCTTTGCCCAGTCCATTTCTACCACTTCACCAATGATGTTGTTCATTTGGATCCAGTCGCCTACCCTGAATGGCCGAGCGCCCAAGTAGTAAATGAACCCCATAAAGCACTGAATAAACTCGCGGGTTGCCAACACAATGGCCACCATAAAGGCAGCAATGGAGATTGCCAGTGTTTGGATTTCAGAGCTCCACACCATCATTAACACAATAATGATAAAGGCATTACCCAGCTGCTCTAGGATATTGATTTGGTTTCGGCGGTCTTCGCCACGATGAGAACTAATGCGCCTGATAAGGCGCAACACACCCTTTTTGATAAAGTGCAGTACAATTAAAAGTACTAGAGATGTCAGCAGTTTATAATCATTGGCAAAACTTATAAATTGATGCCATAACTGCGCGGGGTCTATCACAATCTCCATGTAAGCTCCGTCTGTACTCCGAGGGTAAATATTTGAATAGGCGAAAAAAAGCGCCGACGAATGTCAGCGCTTTTAATTATGAAGCATGTAAACTCGTGGCACAATGCCGACCAGTTAAAACATCTTTCTATTAATCGCGAATTTGGCCTTCGCCATTCACTAAATATTTCTCTGAAGTCAACGACTCCAAGCCCATTGGGCCATAAGCATGTAGCTTAGTGGTTGCGATACCAATTTCTGCACCTAAGCCAAGCTGGCTACCATCAGAAAAACGTGAAGAGGCATTAACCATTACTACACTTGCATCAACTGCGCGTTGGAATAACTTGCCTTTTTCAGCATCTTCCGTACAAATTACTTCAGTGTGGTTACTACCAAATTGCGCAATGTGGTCAACCGCTGCTTCGAAATCGTCAACTACACGGATAGCGATTTCAAGGCCAAGATACTCTTCACCGTACGCGTCTTCAGAAATAACGTCAGCACCATCAAAGTACTGGCTACCTTTGTCGTTTACGTGAACCTTAACACCCTTTTCTTTGAATGCATCGGCCACTTTAGGCAGAAAATCGCCCGCAACGGCTTGGTGTACAACTAAGCCTTCTAAGGCATTACATACGCCAGTACGCTGTGTTTTACCATTTAGAAGTAGCGCCATGGCTTTATCTAGATCAGCATCTTTGTCTACGTAAAGGTGACACACACCTTTAAAGTGCTGAATTACCGGCACTTTAGCGTTGTCAGTCACGTAGTTGATTAGACCTTCACCACCACGTGGAATAATTACGTCAATGTAATCACGCTGCTCCATTAGCTCTTGCATTAATGCACGATCTGGGTTCGGAACTACCGTTACCAGCGCTTTTGGTAAGTTGTGCTTCTCCAGCACGTCTTGCATAAGCTCAGCAATGGCTAAACTCGTATCTAGTGCTTCTTTACCACCACGTAATATCACTGCGTTACCCGATTTAAAGCACAGCGCGCCTGCGTCGGCAGTAACATTAGGTCGTGCTTCATATATCATGCACACAACACCAAGCGGTATACGCATTTTCTTAATCTCAATACCGTTTGGACGTGTACCGATAACGCGCTCTTTACCCACAGGATCATCAAGTTCAACAATAACTTCGATGCCTTCAGCCATGGCTTCAATACGCTCATCGTTTAGGATTAAGCGGTCAACCATCGCTGCGTCTAAGTTATTCTCTTTGGCGCGCGCGACTTCCTTTTCGTTTACTTCAATAATTTTACTTTTGTTTGCACGAATTGCCGCGGCCATATCAGTTAACACCGCGTTTTTCTGGCTTTCACTTAAAATAGCCAGTGTACGTGCAGCTTTTTTTGCCTGTTGTGCTAACTCTGTAATAATGCTCATTCTTTCTCCAGATTTGCTATGTGCTGATCAGAAATAATTGGCCCAGTCTTTTCCTCAAACTCATGGGCGAATTCTTCGTTTTCCTGATTCGCAATGAAATTCAATAAACAGCTACTGTAATTCGACTTGGCTTTTACCAGTTTAGTACCGTCTTCTTTACGTACTAGAATGGTGTCGCCTACCGAGAACTCACCTTTCACGTCAATAATTTCGCTACTTGTCAGTTGCTCTGCGTCGCCAGCTAAAGAGGCGTCAAAGTCCCCTTCTACTATCACCTCGCCCTGCGCGTTTGACGTATGGCGCATCCAATGCACATTCTCTTGCATTGGCTTGGCGTGAGGTTTGAAATGCGTGCCTGGGTTTTCACCTGCTAGCAGCATATTAAACGACAGTTCAGTAAAGCCGTTAATAATATATGTATCTATACCATGCGAAACGGCTTTTTCGGCCGCTTCAATTTTAGTGCGCATACCACCGGTGCCTACACCGCCTTTTACCGCACCGCCAGCCATGTCATAAATGCTTTGATCAATGGTATTAACTGATTTAAGCAATTGTGCGTCGTCGTGTTCATGCGGGTTCTTATCGTACAACCCATCAATGTCTGAACAGATGATAAGTGCATCTGCTTCAGCTGCCGACGCAACCATGGCCGATAAATTATCGTTATCACCCACTTTCAATTTGTCGGTGGTAACGGTGTCGTTTTCGTTAACGATAGGCAGGATATTGTTGTCCAATAAGCTGAATATCGTTTCACGGATACTTACGTAACGCTCTCTGTCTCGTAAATCAGCATGCGTTAAAAGCATCTGAGCAGACGGAAAATCAAACAGTCTGTCCCACGTGGCAATCATTTCGGTTTGACCCGCTGCTGCCATTGCTTTTTTAACTGCAATATCTGACTTTTCTTGCTCTGGAAACAGGTGCGCACCCGCTGCGACAGAACCAGAAGACACGAGTACAACTTGTGTACCGTTGGCTCTGCATCGCACGATAAATTGCGCAATGCTCAAAAGGTAATGACTGCTACAACCTTGTTGGTTGGGCGATATCAATGCACTACCCACTTTGATGACTACGCGTTTCCAATTTGGATGACTCATAATAAACTTTTTAACCTTAAGATTGTTGATTTGCTAATTCTTCACTGGCTTGCGCGAATGTTGCTTGTACGTTTGACGATGGGTTTTCGCTAAAGCGACTTACCACATAAAGCGTTAACGTACTTACCGCAAACCCTGGAATAATTTCATAAATAACGCTGCTTAACGTTTTACCGTCAGCTAAAACGGGCGCATAAATCCAGAACAGTACGGTTACCGCACCGCTGATCATGCCCGCCATTGCCGCTTTCGCTGTTAGGTCCTTTTTATACAGACAAAACAGTACTAACGGACCAAATGCTGCACCAAAACCTGCCCAAGCATTACTTACTAAAGATAAAATTGTGTTCGACGCATCCATGGCTAATAACAATGCAACCACAGCTACACCTGCTACACCATAACGGCCAATTGTTACCGTTTGCTTTTCACTCAGCGCCTTGGTTGAAGACTTTTTATTCACCATTACGCGGTAAATGTCTTCGGTTAACGAACTTGCGCTAACCAGCAGTTGCGACGAAATTGTACTCATAATAGCGGCTAAAATAGCGGCCATTAAAAATCCACTAATAAGTGGGTGGAACAGCAATTGCGAGAAAATAATAAATATCGTCTCAGGGTCGTCGACAGCCAGGCCAAACTGATTGGCATAAGCAATGCCTACAAATCCTGTTGCCAGTGCACCAATGATGGTCACTAACATCCACGACATACCAATATTTCGCGCTGTGCCAATGGCGTTAACAGAACGAATTGCCATAAAGCGAACAATAATGTGCGGCTGTCCAAAGTAACCTAAGCCCCAACCTAAACTCGATAGCAACCCTACAATCGTTAGCGTTTCTAACGATTCAGAAAAATTGGGTACAGATTGATAAGCGGCGCTTGTCATTTGCGACACACTATCGAACTCGGTAAACGCGACAATTGGAACCAGTACCAGCGCCACGAACATAATGCACCCTTGTACAAAGTCCGTAAGGCTTACTGCCAAGAAACCACCAAGTAGCGTATAAGACACCACTACACCCAGCGTAATAAATAGGCCTAGCTGATAGTCGACTGAAAACGCGCTTTCAAACAACTTACCACCTGCAACTAACCCGGCAGAGGTGTATAGCGTGAAAAACAGTACGATAATCACCGCTGAAACAATACGTAAGCTTGAGTTAGGCGTATTAAAACGCTTCGCAAAAAACTCAGGCACAGTCAGCGAGTCGTTCGCTACTTCGGTATAAACGCGAAGTTTTGGTGCTACTAGTAAATAATTGGCCAACGCACCTGCAACCAACCCTATTGCAATATAAACCGCATCGAAACCGGTTAAGTACATTGCACCTGGTAAGCCCATTAGCATCCAGCCAGACATGTCAGACGCACCCGCAGACAGTGCGGTTACTTGAGGGCTAACTTGTCGCCCTCCCAAAATATAACCAGAAATATCACTGGTAGATTGTCGGTAAGCAAACAACCCTATCCCTAACATCGCTATAAAATACACCGCTAGTGATAGGTAACTTTCCATTGGCATAACGTTCGTTATTTCCTCTATTGCTCTTCGAAAACTCGTAAATGAAAACGCCATTTAACCTTTGCTAATTCAAATTCAAAAGCAAATAATTAAATCGAACAATAATCATTAGAGCTCTAACAATATAAGGATCTGACAGAAAATTTCAAGTGCAATTTTTAAACAACATCGTTTAACAGGCACTTATGTTTAAATTAGCACCAACCATGTTTCACAGCATATTACGCTAATAAAATCCAAAATTACCCCTAGTATTCATTAACTTAAAAACACTAAGTCATTTATGAAACAATTTAACTTTAGCTGAAAAGTCGCAAAAAACAGCAACTTTACTATCAGCTAAAACATTTTCATTAAAAATACTTTGTTACGCGCACTCAGACGAAATAACATCCAAAAGAAGCTTTTCTACAGGCAGTAAATGGGTAAGTTGCGTACAATCTTCACTATGTAGCGAGCGAACCCGATTAATTAGCTTCTCACACGCCTTTTCGTCATTTTTCACAGTAAATAGTTTCGGATGAATATAATATTTCCTGCAAACGGTGGGAGTATTGCCAAGTTCTGCTGCAACACACTTACTTAACGTACTCTCCCATTTCTTGGTTCTGGAGTTTGCTATCTGTTCATACACACTGGGCAGGTTTGTTAGTGCAAATCGACTTGAAGCCCACGTTCGAAAGTCTTTACAACTGAACTGTTCACTTAGTTCGTTGTGGATGAACGCATTAACGTCTTCGCTCGTTACGTCGTGCCATTGTTTATTCTCATCTTGATAACGAAATAAACAGTAACCTTGTTGTTGCGCACAGTCACAAACTAATGAAGCAAGCTCAGGGTCGTTTACTTTTAGTGTTCTTGGTTTGCCGTGCTTACCAATGTAAGCAAGTTCAACACTATCGTCATACTGCGCTTGTACATGCTTGCGCCGCAATGTAGTTAACCCATATGTGTTATTTTCCTTACTATATTGAGCGTTGCCAACTCTAGCACCTGTGTAATCGAGCAACAGGCACACCAGCGCGCAAGCTCTTTCTTGCGTCCATGTTGGCTGTGAAATTAATGAAAGACAGTGCTCACGGAACTCAGGAAGTGCATTACCAAAGGCGACCAAACGCTCAAATTTTTCTACTTGCTGCTGCTCGTGCCATTTGTTGTGATAGATATATTGTTTACGTCCTTTTTCGTCATAGCCGACGGCTTGAACGCTGGCTTTACTGTCACGGCTTATAAAGGTGTCGCGCCAATTTGGAGGAATGACAAGCTTTTTGATACGCTTTAGCACGCGCTCTCCTGTGACTTTCTTTCCACTTGCATAGCGATAGTAAAACCGTTTATTACCGCAAGCGATGCGCCTTATTGATAGATGGCTATCATCAGAGTAGACGTTGCAATAGCCTTTAATCCGTTTCATTTATAGATACTCCTGTCCTTACCAGCTAAGAAGACCGACTGTTAAGGTGCTGCTACGGCCGCAGATGCTCGCTGTGCTTTCTTAGTCAGATTGCAAACAACGGTACCAAATCTCAATTTATAAATAGAATCTACAGAAGAACGTACAGAAATGATCACTACACGCAATTAACCTTGCCGCAAGCCGACGCTTCCACGGCAAGACAGTGATTTTAAAGGCCATAACGAATTTTCACGCTATGTGTAAAATTATCACAGTACCGGCTGTTTGGTCCGGTAGCGGCGATTGCTATAACTCAGCATATCGCTTCGAAATCCTTCTTTATTTCGCCTTCCAGCTTACTAAATCATATTTAACATTCCGAAAATAACCATTAAAAACAACAGCATAAAAACGAACTTCCTCTTTTTTATACTAAAGTATAAACCGCTACTTTTCTTCGTCGGAATGCAACTTGAATAAGTATGGGCAATAGTTGTCGAGTTACTTATGCACTTAGATGAAGCCGAACAGCAATACCCTTTGAAGTGCAAGTGAAGTGGATTGATTTAGAGAGTCCAAGTAAGAAGTCGAGGATTTAAAGATGAATGTTCAAAGTTCGAAAAACGTAGAGTCAAAAAGCGAAAACAGTAATGAACATGAGAATTTGAGAGCCCATGTTGTATCAACCGGTGATTTGCAAGTCGCGGCTGTATTTCCGTCAAAACTTAAAGTGCAGGAAGTACTTGAGATAGTTCAAGACCAAACATCTGTTGAGGTATCTCAAGTAGAAATTATCGAAGCTGGCGACCCTAAAATGAGTGAAAAACTTGAACGTAACAGCGCATCCATTGGCAAAAGCATGTGGTCGTCCCACCTGTTGCTTGGTTCAATCGGTCTGATTGTAGGTTTAGTGGCGGCATTTTTGTTAACGCAGTTTGGCCCAGCGCTTACTCAACAAAATCCTTTGTTTACCTACATAGCACTAATTAGCCCAGGCATATTCATTGGGTTATTCATAGCGGGTTTAATCGGTTTACGTCCAGACAGAAATGAGGTTATACAGACCGTAAGACACGCGGTTAGATATGGTAAAGTTGCGCTGGTAATTAACCTTAAAAAGTCACAGTCTGCTTCTAAAGTCTCGCAATTACTGAAGCAGCACACCGACAAAGTGGTCGAATCTATTCGGTAGCAAGACTAGCGACATAATATGGAACGCTGCTTCAAAGCAGAATGTGATACAGTAATCATAGCGGAGTTATCAATCTAGCTGTTCCAATATTTTCGAAGGGCAATATAACGAACTCCACGTTTATTGCCCTTCGTCGTTTGGTCGGCGTTATTCTGAAAGAGAGATTAGGCACCAATTGTATGGATTTAATATTTTTTGATTTAGATGGCACTTTATTAAATAAGTCTTCTGAAATCTCCTCGTTTACTAAAGAGACGTTGGGCTTGCTTGGTGAGAGAGACATTGCATTCACCGTAGCGACGGGTCGTACCATGCATTCAGCGCAATTTGTGCTACAAGGTCAGTCTTTTGTACTCCCTCACATTTATAATAATGGGGTGGCAATTTGGGATCCTGCCGGAAACGCGCTAACACTAGAAAATTTGCTCGCGCCCAGTGAAGTAAATCTTATTATCGAGCACGCCGTAAATAATAATATTACGCCTTTCATTAACACAGTGAATATGGATAGCCCAGATCACGAGCACGTGATTTACCATTCGTCGCCTAAGCATCAGGTGGAACACGATTTAATTGAAAAGTATTTTTCGCGCACTAAAGCGCGACTAGCGTCTATTGAGTCGCTACCTGCTAATGCACATATTACAAACATCAGTATGATCGGAGATGCACCGCTAGTCTATGACATGTATAAGCAGCTCAACACGCACGAAGGACTGATAGCGTACTCTGGGCCAGCTATCGAAGGAGACGAGTACCGTTGGATGGATGTACACCACAATCTTGCGAATAAAGGCAGTGCGGTAGAGCTTTTGCGCCAACAGTTGAATGCAAGCAACGTTATTGTGTTTGGCGACAGTGATAATGATTTAAGTATGTTTAAGCTAGCAGACGAGGCTTATGCACCTTCTAACGCTAAACCTTATATCAAAGACGCCGCCACTTCCGTCATTGGGCATCACGATGAAGATGGAATCGCCCGCTTTCTACGAGAGCGATTCTCACTTTAGAAGATGCTGATTAAAAAGCATTGTGAAAATGGTAGCCTTCAAACTATACGAATTAGGCTAGTTAATTAAGGCTACCACTCTATAGGCTCTCTATCTTTTAAGAATTGGCCATGGGGGCCGCCCTCTTCCATGGTTGCTAACCAAATAGCCGTATCTGCTCCCTCCTCGGGCGTTTTGGGCGCATCACTTCCACCCATTCTGGTATGCACCCAACCCGGGGTCATGCTATTAACGGTTACATCAAGAGACTTACCGTCAGCAGCTTCATCAACTACCGCTGCCATCTTAACCGTAAGCGCATTAATAGCAGCCTTTGTTATCGCATAGCACATTGGCCCTTTCAGTCCCTCGGCGAAGCTACCGTAACTAGAGCTTACATTGATAATACGTCCAAAACCTCGCTCAATCATTTGCGGTAACGTTTGCTGGATAAGTGTAAGCGGGGCGTTCACATTAATTTGCATTGATTTAGCCAAAGTCTCAGAATTTACATCTTTCCATGGCGTGTCGTCTAAGATACCTGCATTGTTTATGAGGATATCAACAGGGCCATACACGGCCTCAGCTCGAACAAACGCATCGACGATGGCTGTTTCGTTATCAAGAGGCATCTCAATAATATGCAAATCCCCTCCCACAATATCTTTCTTGGCTTCAAGGCCGGCCTCTTCGTCTCGACACCCCATTAGCACTTTATAGCCTTTAGACAGCATTCCTTTTACTATTTCCAGACCTATACCTCTGTTTCCACCTGTAACTAATACGTTTTTCGTCATTGCCAATACACTCCTTGCATTTACGCTTGGGCTTGTTTTGCCTCAAAACGATTGGATAAATAAAAACACAGCGGGAAGATTACACTCCACACTAGAGCGATAAAAATATAAGAAAGTACAACGCTTGCGCCCAATTCAACCGCGCCGAATTTGGCGCCGGCGATATAACTAAGCGGCGCGAAGATAGCTCCAGCAACCGCCGCAACGGCCATTCGACCATTAAAGGCGGTTAAACTGTGATAGACCGTACCTGCAAAGGCTGCCCATAGAAGACTTAGCCAAATTGGAATTGGCCAGAAGCTGACTAGCGTTTCTGTCTCGTTAAAAATGAACAGCCCGCTTAGGGTTAAAAGTGCATCAACCACCGTTCCCAGTAAAAATACCGTGCCCATTAGCTTTATATCTTCCACTCGCTTGGGCGAAATGGCTATCCACAAAAGGATTAACCCTAACACTGGAATTACTGCTTTATTCTGGAACAAGATGACCAGCCACCAAATTCCTTGGAACCATACAAAGTTCGCAACCTTTAGTACCGCACTATTCTTCATTTGAAACGCTCATATTTTCAATACCAAAGCATACGTTTACCGGTACGTGATAGTTCAACCCTATTGCGACAAAAGTAAACGAAAACGCTCCAGTGTAAGTATAGATGCATAGACTGTTTGCTCTTTCCAATTACAAAGGATGTGTTAATCGTGAAAATGGTGAAGTATTACGTACTTGGTGCATTAGTGGCGTTAGCACTAACGCTGACCGTGCCAGTGATATTATTAAAAGTGGTATTTGGTTGGATTGCATTTTCCCTTATTGCCGTAAGCAGCGCCTATTTGCTCAACTATCCAAGCCTGTTTCGCAAACGTGAGGATGGCTCAATACCATTCTACATACGCTGGATTTTTGTACCTTTTTTACTGGGCTCTTGGCTTTACAATGAATACGCACGCAGAACGGATAAAGTCCCTCCCCTACAAAAAATCGAGCCGCACTTATTCCTTGCGTGCCGCATGTCGGGAAAACACGTTAGCCTTTTAAACGAAAACAACATTGACGCCATTCTTGACGTAACCGCTGAATTTGACGGACTGGATTGGACGGCATATCAAGAAGATTACCGCTATTTAAACGTACCGGTACTCGACCATACCAGCCCCACTCCTGAACAACTTGTTTTAGCAATAAATTGGTTGAATCAGCAAATTTCTGAAAAGAAAAATGTTGTTGTGCATTGTGCGCTTGGACGAGGTCGATCTGTTCTGGTAGTTGCAGCCTATTTACTGGCCAAAAACCCTACGTTGAGTGTAGATGATGCATTACGTGAAATTAACCAGATACGCCAAACAGCAAGGCTCAACAAACGTCAATTAGCATCGCTGCAGCAGATCAGAGATGGTGGCCTACTTTCACTACAAAAGAATCTAACCCTTATCGTTAATCCAGTTGCTGGGGGCGGTAAATGGGAGCAATACCGAGATGACGTTCTTTCTCGATTAAATGAAAAATTCAAAGTGACCGT
The DNA here is from genome assembly GCF_001924945.1 of Alteromonas sp. W12. Taxonomy (NCBI): domain Bacteria; kingdom Pseudomonadati; phylum Pseudomonadota; class Gammaproteobacteria; order Alteromonadales; family Alteromonadaceae; genus Alteromonas; species Alteromonas sp. W12. Next base: position 1,538,986 of record NZ_LQXH01000001.1, on the reverse strand, counting down.
GAAAGAAACCACACCTGAAGTAGATGGTAAGGCACTAGCAGAAAAGGCAAAACAAGACGGCGCTCACATAATTGTCGCATGCGGCGGCGATGGAACGTTAACTGAAGTCGCCTCGGCTTTGGTCAACACCGACGTTACCATGGGGATTATTCCCTTTGGTACAGCAAACGCACTGAGCCAAGTGTTGCATGGCTACATTAGTAAAGTCATGCCTGTTAGTACAGCATGCGACATCATTATAGAGGGCAACACCTTAGCCATAGATACCGCGACCTGCAACGACCACGTTATGCTTTTGGTGGCAGCAGTTGGCTTCGAGGAAAAAATGATTTCGGCCGCTGATCGCGAAGAAAAGAATGTAGGCGGCCAGTTTGCCTACCTAAAAGGGCTATGGAACGCGATTTCAAATAATGAAAACATGACGTTTAAAGTAGCAAAAGACAACCAGCCAGCTGAAACCTTAGAAACGCCGAGCTTTGTTATTGCAAACGCAGCCCCTATGACCACAGCACTTGCTCAGGGCGCAGAGCCGCCCGACATCACCGATGGAAAGCTTGATTTGACCTGGCTATTACCTCAGCCCAGCTCTGATAAACAATTCGCATCGTTAGCAGAGCTAGTGCTAAGTCCAGCTGAAGCAAAGAAGCAATCTGAATCAATACGGCACGAACGCGCATCAAGCATAACGTTAACATTTGATAAGCCCACGGCGTATGCTGTCGACGGCGAGATCTACGAAGGCGAAAAGCTTGAGATAAAAACATGCCCTCGAAGTCTTACCGTTCTCACCAATTTTGAAGAAAAGGATTAAGCAGTACATGACTCAGAAAAGTAACTTTGAAGAAATCTATACCTTTCTTAATGAGAAGTTTGCTAACGAAACGGAATATCTACAAGCGGTACACGAAGTATTAGAAGATATTGTTCCTATTTACAATGCAAACAAAGACTACAAAGCGTTCGATATTATAAGACGCATTTGCATGCCTGAACGCATTATTTATTTTACCGTGTCGTGGATGAACAGTGATGGCGATATTGAAGTCAATCAAGGTTGGCGTGTACAGCACAATTCAGCCATGGGTCCTTACAAAGGTGGCTTGCGCTTTCATCCTACCGTCAACTTATCGGTGCTTAAGTTTCTTGCTTTCGAACAGTGTTTCAAGAATGCCCTGACCGGCTTACCCATGGGCGGAGGTAAAGGCGGGTCAGACTTTAACCCCAAAGGGCGTACTGATCGCGACATTATGTTGTTTTGCCAAGCCTTCATGCGTGAATTACAGCGACATATTGGCGCAAATACCGATGTACCTGCAGGTGACATAAACGTTGGCGCAAGAGAAATAGGATACCTTTATGGCGAGTATCGCAGACTAAACAATAAGTTCGAAGGCGTATTAACCGGTAAAGGCTTAGAATTTGGTGGTAGCTATGTACGTACTGAAGCTACAGGCTTTGGCTTAATTTACTTTTTAGAAGCGGTATGTCGACATCAAGGTACTCCAATTGAAGGCAAAACCATTGCAGTGTCTGGAGCCGGAAACGTAGCGTTGCATGCTGCACTTAAAGCGGTAGAGAAAGGCGGAAAAGTTATTTCGCTGTCTAATAGCCGAGGGCTTTTACATAATGAGAATGGTTTAACTGATACCGCGCTTAAATGGGCAATCGACAACCACGCAAACCGCAACAATATCCTTGCTGACATGGCAGATGAAAACATGGGCAAGTGGATAGTTGATAAAAAGCCTTGGCATTTAAAATGCGACATAGCACTGCCTTGCGCTACGCAAAACGAACTACTTGAAGAAGATGCAAAATCACTGCTAGATAACGGCTGTCAAATGGTACTAGAAGGTGCGAATATGCCGTGCACAAACGAAGCTCAGGCTTTGTTTTTAGACGCCCAAATTGCATACGTACCAGGCAAAGCATCTAACGCTGGCGGCGTTGCGCTATCAGGCTTAGAAATGAGCCAGAACGCCATGTTCAATCAACGTAACGCAAGCGCACTCGATGAACAGCTCTATTCAATTATGGAAAGCATTCATCAGCGCTGTGTTGATGAGGGTAAATCTGAAGGCGATGCTGGAAGCAGCTACGTTGATTATATGAAAGGCGCCAATGTAGCAGCATTTCGTAGACTCGCTGACGCCATGGTCGCACAAGGCGTGTAGCGCATATCCCATCTCCCTCTTTCGGTAAATTCACGGACTTACTGCCGTGAATTTATCGGAAACTGACTTGTAAAATTTGCGTTGTCCCCTTCCCCAACTCAATGACTCTGTGTCACTTCATTTGAAATTTCTTTTAAAAATCAGCGCGTAACAAATATCTCATTCATGGAATAAAAATAGCATTACCACAGGTGTGATTCATTTTTTTGGTATTTATAAGGAACTACCCATGAAAATTTTTGAAGCTTTGCGTCAAGACCATGAAAAGCAACGTTTACTGCTTAAAATTCTAGCTGAAACAAGCGGAAACACTGCTGCGCGCCGTGAATATTATCAAGAGCTTAAGACACAGCTTGAAAGTCATGCTATCGCTGAAGAGCGCCATTTCTATTCTCATCTTCTGGAGAAAGATGCCACTGTAGATTTAACACGTCACGGCATTGCAGAGCATCACGAAATTGATGAGCTACTCGCAAAGCTCGATGATACGGATATGAGTTCACCAGCTTGGTTGCGTCATTTGAAAACACTTCAGGAAAAGGTGGAACATCACCTTGCCGACGAAGAACAGGAATTCTTCCAAGTTGCAGGCAATGTGCTTAATGACCGCCAAAAAACAAAACTTGCAGACGAATATCAAAAAGAGATGAAGCAAGAGTTAGACGACGAAAAGCTCACCGCCTAACATGGGATATATCACGTTGCCGAAATCGTCCTATTCGACATACGTCATAACGTAAAAAGCCAGCTATTAAAGCTGGCTTTTGTTTATTTCATATTTGGTTGCTGTACTCGCTACGACTATGCGATTTATTGCATAGCCGCCAATACAGCGTTTTTCACCACCTACTTTTTGGCGATGATGTAAACAGCGTGAATAACACCTGGGAAATAGCCAAGAATAGTTAAAAGGATATTAATCCAAAAGTGAGCACCGATACCCACTTGTAAAAATACGCCCAGCGGTGGAAGTAAAATCGATAAAAGTATACGAATGATGTCCATAATAAATTCCTTGTTTTTGAAGTAATTTCACAACTCAGTGGGCAAAATACTCACACTTTGGCGAAGAAATCAGGCCCGCAGAGCGTTTTACACGCTTCATTATTAGTTTTGCATTTACGATGCCATGTCGCCAAATACTGCGGCAAAGGCATAGTGATTACTGTAAAACAATAAATTTAATTTGAAGAAATAGCTATTCACCGAAAGGCGTATTTTGAAGCCAGTCTTCAAGGTCTGAACGGCTAAGTGGGCGACTAATGTAATAACCTTGAACGATATCACAGCCCCAATCCTTTAAGATTTCAAGCGACGCTACGTCTTCAACACCTTCAGCCACAACCTTTAAATTAAACACATTCGCCAAACTCAGCACGGTATGAACAATTTGCTGGTCGTTTTCATCACTCGCCAGCGACAGAATAAAACTCTTATCAATTTTAATCGTTTTTACGGGCAAGTTCTTTAAATAGGCTAACGACGAATAGCCTGTACCAAAGTCGTCGATGGCGAAATGAAAGCCCCGCGCCGTTAGTTCATTAAGGTTCTCTATAGCAAGCGACGCATCAGCAACTAAATCGCTTTCTGTTATTTCAAGTTCCAGAGCTTCAGGTGACAGGCCTTCCTGAGTTAAAAGCGACACCAGCTTCCCTAGAAGTACCTTATTTTGAATATCCTGAGTAGATAAGTTCATCGCAACGGTGAACCCATACCCCATACCTCTAAAATAAGCTAAGTCTGAAATGGTTTGCTTCATTACCCAAGTCGTAACTTGCTCAATTAACCCTGCTTGCTCAGCAATGGTAATAAACTCATCAGGTGGAACAAAGCCCAGAACACTATTATTCCAACGAATAAGCGCTTCCATGCTGCATACTTTCATAGTCTGCAGATCTATTTTTGGCTGGTAAACCATAGACAGTTCGTTTTGCTGGCTAGCCAGTGCACGTTTTAGTTCGGTGGTAATTGATAGTCTTCGATTGTATTTATCTTCTAATTCCGTTCTGTAGCGAACGCACCAGCTGTCGCTGTGTATCGCTTCATCAGTAACAATATTCATTTTTCTGAATAATTCTTCCGATGTTGTTGCATCTTGCGGGCACTGGATAACCGCCATGGCGACTTTTACTGGAATTGCAATCAGGTTACTTTCCACTGGTTGCTCTAATATGTGCTTGAGCGTTTCGAGCTGATCATCATTAAGTGAATCTTGCGTAATATATAAAATCTCACCGCCAGCTAATCTTGCGGATGTACCAGGCCAACGCTGAAGCCTCTCAGCCAATGCTTTCAGTGTATTATCGCCGTTAGAGTAACCGTAGAGGTCGTTAATGGTTCGAAATCCGATTACGGTAATGGCAACAACCTGCAACTCTCTTTCTTCTTGAAGTTCTGACTCAAAGAAGCCTTCAACATAGTTCCGATTGAAAAGCCCGGTAAGCACGTCGTGTTCTGCTTGATAACGAATATGATTTTCACGACTTTTAATACTTGCTTGCATGCTATCGACTGCGTTGGCAAGTTCGGTAATCTCTTTGAGGTTCGACGGTGCGTCAAGGGTTGCGCCATAGCTTCCTGACGCGACCTTATTCACTGCTTTTACCAAGGTAGACACTGGTCGACTCACGTTCCTGGCAAGCAGCAGAGAAAGACCCAGAGCAATGAATATTGCGACTAAGCAAAATGCCAGAATCGTCAATTGAATACGTGTGAAAGCACTAAATGAAGACGTTGTATCTACAGCTAGAGTTATCTTAACCGGCAAATTGCCATCAGAGGCGATATTCACCTCACGGGCAAAGTAAGTAAGCTCGTCTTTAAAGGTTACATCTATCCACGAGGGGTCGTGTTCTGACGCGAGGATCCGTTGCGCATCATTTTCTTTTAAGGTAGTCGTAAGAACGTCATTGGTATCAGTTCTTGAGATAATAATTTCAGCGTCTACGAGCGCTTTTAGCTCTTCTAATAATCTGCTTTCAAACTCAACGCCTATTAGCATGTAATATCTAAGCGTAGGTATTTCTACGCGAATTAGATTTAACTGTACTAATTTGTTATCGACTACGAAGAAACCGCTGTCTTTCCCTTTAGCAACCAATGCTAGGCTACTTTCCACATTTTGACCGACTTCGAATAGGTCTGTACGCGTTACAACTACTTGATGGTCTAGACTTACCAGAGCGATGATATCGGTGTTTAGTCGCTGCGCGTAACTGGTAAACGCCGCTTCAATAGAGGGTATATTCTCTGTGCCAACCGCACGCCTGAAATCAAATGAGCGAGACAGTACTTTTGAAACGTTGCGTATGACAGCTTGGCGATCCGCAACCACTTTATCGAATACTTTCTCTGCTAAAACAATATTGTGGTCAATGTTTTGAACAACGAGAGTATTGGCTGAGCGCCACACTGCTCCAATTATCAGAAGTGATGCTATCACAATCCCTACGAATAGGGTTTGGAACAAACTCTGACTAAGTGTTTTTTGCACTATAGTGCCTCGTAAAAATTGTTTTGTTTATGTCGCAGACAGTATGACTAAGTATTGAAAAGCATAGCTGAATAATAAAAATAGGAACAGACATAACATCCTGTAAATTTTAGATTTTAACGCTTTGTTACAATTAACAAGGCCAGTTAAAAGTGAGCGTACAGGGTCACCTTAACAAGAATTTCACGGTGTAAAAACAGAAAAGGCCAGCATTGCGCTGGCCTTTACATTTATTTGGTGCGGAAAGCGGGACTTGAACCCGCACGAGCTATGCTCACCACCCCCTCAAGATGGCGTGTCTACCAATTCCACCACTTCCGCGAAAACTTTTTAGTTTGAACCTTCAGCGTCGTCAGACTTTGGTACGTCTGTCACATCGCTTTCAACAACAGGAACATCACTTTGAGCTGCATCTTCAATAACTGGTACGTCTTGATCAGCTGGTAGCTCTACTGGCTCTTCTACTGTCGCTGGAACTTCTAGGTTGTTCCACTCATCTTCTGCGCTTTCACGGTTTGCAGTCATTGCACCCAAAGAAAGGCTAATTAAGAAGAACAAGCCTGCTAATATAGCGGTCGTACGAGTCATGAAGTTACCTGAACCTGATGAACCGAAAACAGTGTTTGAACCGCCTGAGCCAAATGAAGCGCCCATATCTGCACCTTTACCTTGTTGGATCAATACAAATCCAATAAGTAATAGCGCTACAATTAGGTATGCTACTAATAGCACTTCGTAAATCATAAATACCTCGTCAGTTTGCCGCTTGGCAAATTGAAATAAAATCTTCAGCTTTTAAACTGGCTCCGCCAATTAAACCGCCATCTACATCTTTCTGTGCAAATAGGGTTTCAGCATTATCTGGCTTAACACTACCACCGTACAAAATACGAAGGCCTTGAGCCAATTGTGCGTCTACTTTATTAAAGTAGCCGCGAATAAATTCGTGTACTTCTTGTGCTTGCTCAGGGCTGGCTGTTTTACCAGTACCAATTGCCCAAATCGGCTCGTATGCAATAACAGTTTTGCTGAGTTCGTCTATCGACATGGCGCTAACTAGTGCATCTAGTTGCTCGCCAACAAACGATTCAACATCACCTGCTTCTCTCACTTCAAGTGGCTCACCTACACAAATGATGGGTACGACACCTAAAGAAACACATTGCTTTGCCTTTAATGCAACAAGTTCGCTTGACTCGCCTTGGTCTTCTCGTCTTTCTGAATGCCCAACAATTGCGTAACCGCAACCTGCTTCTTTAAGCATTTCAACTGACAACTCACCAGTGTGAGCGCCGTTATTAAGATGACTTACGTTTTGAGCACCAATGGCAAACGAATGGGTTTCAAATGCGTGTAAAAGAAGTGAAGGAGCGCAAATTACGATTTCCGAATCAGCTTTTACATTCGCCAGTTTTTGATTAAATTCAGCAACTAATGCCAAATTTCCGTTCATTTTCCAGTTGCCAGCCACGAATGGCTTTCTAAGATTTTTACTCACAACGCAGACCTTAGCCCTGTCTTCAAAGCGGGCGTGATATTAACTATTTAATTGAGAAGATACAAGCACAAAAAGCAAAATTTCCTGCTACGCCAACTAATTGGCGAGATTACGAACAGTTTCAGCAATATGCTCTGCCCATTTGTGAGATTGGCTTTCGTCATTCGACTCAACCATCACACGAATTAACGGCTCAGTACCACTTTTACGTAGAAGTACCCTGCCCGTTTTACCTAACGCAGACTCAGCCTCTTTCTTAGCATTTTGTACATTGCTGTGTGCTAAATAATCCACTTCTTGGTTAGCGTACCTCACGTTAACTAGCGTTTGCGGGTACATTTCAAACCCACTTGCTAAGTCGTGTAAGTCCATGTGCGAACGAAGCATTGCGGCAAGCACTTGAAGCCCAGCTACAATACCGTCACCCGTAGAGCTCATATTAAGATTGAGAACATGACCAGAGTTTTCACCGCCAATAGACCAGCCTTTTTGCTGTAGCAGCTCCATCACATAACGGTCGCCAACATTACTTCTTGCGAAAGGAACACCAAGCTTTGACAACGCATTTTCAAGGCCTAAATTGCTCATCAACGTGCCAACGACACCACCCTGCATTTTGCCGTTCTTAAGCGCGTCGCGGGCAATGATGTAAACAATCTGGTCACCATCAAGCACATTACCAAGGTGGTCTACCATCATAATGCGATCGCCATCGCCGTCTAGGGCAAAGCCAAGATCAGCGCCGGTCTCCTTAACCTTTTCAACAATCGCATCCATTGAGGTTGCGCCCACACCGTCGTTAATGTTTAAGCCGTTAGGCGCTGTACCAAGTTCGATAACCGTAGCACCTAACTCTCTCAATACATTGGGGGCAATGTGATACGTTGCGCCATGTGCGCAGTCCACAACAATTTTAAGATCTGTCAGCGATAATTCTGAAGGGAATGTCCCCTTACAAAACTCAATATAACGACCCGCAGCGTCGTTTATACGCGTGGCCTTACCCAGCTTATCAGATGCCACACATGTCATTGGACGCTCAAGCATATCTTCAATCGCTAATTCGATATCATCATCAAGCTTAAAGCCTTGCGCTGAGAAAAATTTAATGCCGTTGTCATAAAACGGATTATGTGACGCACTAATCACTATCCCTGCTTCTGAGCGAAATGTTTTGGTGAGATAAGCAATGGCTGGCGTTGGCATGGGGCCTAGCAAGCCGATATTGATACCAGCAGCCGATAAACCCGCCTCTAAAGACGACTCTAGCATGTAGCCAGAAATACGCGTGTCTTTACCAATAAGTACTTTGTTCGTCCCTCGTCCGGCAAGGACCTTACCTGCTGCCCACCCGAGTTTTGTAACAAACTCTGGGTTGATATTGCTCTCGCCTACCTTTCCGCGGATACCGTCGGTGCCGAAATATTTGCGCTGCGTCATTATTATTCCTTATTTTACTGAATTCAGCATTTTCACGATATTGACAGCATCAGCTGTTTCTTTCACGTCGTGAACGCGAATTATATGTGCGCCCATTTGGGCGACAATTGTAGCGAGGCTTATGCTTCCCGCCAAGCGCTCATCCACTTTTCTATTTAGCAAATTGCCAATCATCGACTTGCGAGACATGCCTACTAACACTGGGTAACCCAGCTTCATAAGCGATGGCAAGTGTTTCACCAACGTATAATTATGTTCCAGTGACTTTCCGAAACCGTAGCCAGGGTCGAACAAAATCTTGTCTTTAGCAATGCCCGCTTCTTCACACACTTTGGTACGCGCGAGTAGAAACTGACCCACATCATTCACTACATCATCATACTCAGGGCTTTGCTGCATGGTTCTGGGTTGCCCCTGCATATGCATTAAACAAACAGGTACTTGTGCTTCAGCTGCTACTTGCAATGCACCAGGCTCTTGTAAAGCGCGTACATCGTTGATTAGCCCCGCGCCGGCTTTCACCGCTTCCCGCATAACGTCGGCCTTGCTGGTATCAATAGAAATAACACATGAGGTATTTTTAGCTACGGCTTCAATAACGGGTATTGTGCGATCAAGCTCTTCCTGCAGCGATACGTCGGGCGCGCCTGGCCTTGTCGATTCACCACCTATATCAATAAAAGTTGCCCCTTCTTCAATCATGCGAAGCGCATGGTCAAGGGCTTGAGATACATTTGTGTGCTTGCCGCCGTCAGAAAATGAATCAGGAGTAACATTTAAAATGCCCATTACCTGAGGCTGTGACAGATCTATGAAGTACTTACCAAACTGCATGAATTACCTGCATTATCTTTGTTTTGAAATTACCGTATTTCTTAGTCAGAAAATATGTTGAGAAATGAAGCTTTAAAGCAAACTGATTTTGACCCGCTGTCTTAGCAATAAAACTTACTTAAAAATGCATGCTCTTTGCCTTGTTGCTTGCTGAATTCTTTGGTTAGTTCTTCGCCGTGTTTTTTTCATTGTTCTTTGCAAAGAACAGTGTAGAGCGTTACGAAATAAATAACTCAGCTAACACAGTGACATAAACTGTAAGTCAAATTCCCAGATTAAAATCAATCAGCTCTAACAAAAAACGCCAGTTAAACTGGCGTTTTTCAATGGATGTAGAAGGTTAGCTTGGAATATCACCCGGCTTACCTACCGACGGCTTGTCTACACCGTCATTTTTGATTTCACCTTCACGAACCGGTGCACCGCCACTTGGCTTGTCGCCACCCGATGGCTTGCTGTCATCCCAGTCAGCAGGAGGACGAACGTCAGTACGGTTCATCAAATCATCAATTTGCTTAGCATCAATGGTTTCGTACTTCATCAGTGCGTCTTTCATTGAATGTAAAATATCGATGTTGTCTTCAAGGATCTTTTGAGCACGCTCGTAGTTGCGGTCAATCAGTGACTTAATTTCCGCATCAATGGCACGTGCTGTGTCATCAGACATGTTTGTTGCCTTAGACATAGACTTGCCTAGGAACACTTCACCTTCGTCTTCAGCGTAAAGCATTGGGCCCATTTTGCTCGACAAGCCCCATTGGGTGACCATCTTACGTGCAATTTCAGTTGCGCGTTCGATGTCGTTAGATGCACCCGTGGTTACTTTGTCGTCACCATAAATAATGGCTTCAGCAATACGCCCACCAAACAAGCTAGAAATCATACTTTCTAAGTGCTGTTTAGAGTGGCTCACTCGGTCTTGCTCTGGTAAGTACATGGTCACACCCAGCGCGCGACCGCGTGGAATGATTGACACTTTGTATACCGGATCGTGCTCTGGCACTAAGCGACCCACAATAGCGTGACCCGCTTCGTGATACGCTGTCATTTCTTTTTCAGGCTCAGACATCACCATAGACTTACGCTCAGAGCCCATCATGATTTTGTCTTTCGCTTTCTCAAACTCTTCCATAGAAACAAGGCGCTTGTTGCCGCGAGCAGCGAACAATGCAGCTTCGTTTACTAGGTTAGCAAGGTCAGCACCTGAGAAACCTGGTGTACCGCGAGCAATAACTGACGGTTCTACGTTATCAGCCACTGGTACTTTGCGAATGTGAACTTTAAGAATTTGCTCACGGCCGCGGATGTCAGGAAGACCAACCACTACTTGACGGTCAAAACGACCAGGACGAAGAAGCGCAGGGTCGAGTACGTCAGGACGGTTAGTTGCCGCAATAACGATAATACCTTCATGACCTTCAAAACCGTCCATTTCAACAAGCATCTGGTTAAGGGTTTGCTCACGTTCGTCGTGACCACCACCTAGACCGGCACCACGTTGACGGCCTACCGCATCGATTTCATCGATAAAGATGATACAAGGCGCCGCTTTTTTCGCTTGCTCAAACATGTCACGCACACGAGATGCACCTACACCCACGAACATTTCAACGAAATCAGAACCAGAAATAGTAAAGAATGGTACTTTCGCTTCACCGGCAATGGCTTTTGCAAGCAACGTTTTACCTGTACCAGGAGGACCTACCATAAGTACGCCCTTCGGAATTTTACCACCAAGCTTTTGGAACTTAGACGGATCGCGTAGGAAGTCTACCAATTCAGATACATCTTCTTTCGCTTCGTCACAGCCTGCTACGTCAGCAAATGTTGTCTTAATTTGGTCTTCACCAAGCAAGCGAGCTTTGCTTTTACCGAATGACATAGCGCCACGGCCGCCGCCACCCTGCATTTGACGCATGAAGAAAATCCATACACCAATAAGCAGTAACATGGGGAACCATGAGATGAAAATAGACGTCAGAAGAGACTGCTCTTCTGGTGGTTCACCGTACACTCTTACGTCGTTCTTAACCAAGTCAGATACTAACTTGTCATCGAAGTAAGGTACGAATGTTTGGAAAGTTTCGCCTGAACGCTTAGTACCTCGAATTTCGCCACTATTATTGATGCGAACTTCTCGAATATTTCCCTGTTCTGCTTCTCTCAAAAACGTTGTGTAGTCAGTTTGCGAACGAGACGATTCACTCGGTGAAAAGCTCTGGAAAACCGACATTAAAACAACGGCGATGACTAACCATAAGATTAAATTTTTTGCCATATCGCTCAATGCTACTAACCTCTATAAACCCGAATTGCTTGTATATTCAACAAGTTGTTTATTGAATAAACGACACAACTCGCAACGAAAACCGCTTATCTCAAAGCGTACTACACTTTATACCCACAAGCCACCAAATACACCTCTCGCGAACGTGATCTGGACGAGTCAGGCTTACGCGTCTTTATGGTTGTGAAAGATTGTTTAAGTGCGTTCATGAACTCAACAAACCCCTCACCTTGGAACACCTTTATGACAAACGAACCACCAGGCTTTAACACTTGGTGACACATATCAAGCGCTAGTTCGCAAAGGTACATAGAGCGAGATTGGTCAACCGACGCGTTACCTGCAAGGTTCGGTGCCATATCAGACAACACAATATCTACGGTGTTCCCACCGATTCTGTTCAATAGTGCGTCGAGAACAGCGTCCTCTCTAAAATCACCTTGTAAAAAGTCTACGCCCACGATTGGGTCCATGGGCAAAATATCGCACGCGATAACTTGACCATTGTCGCCAACGAGCTGTGCAGCTAGCTGTGACCAGCCCCCCGGTGCAGCACCTAGGTCTACAAGTGTCATTCCTGGTTTAATAAGCTTATCTTTTTTCTGAATTTCTTCCAGTTTATAGATAGCTCGCGAGCGCCAACCTTCCTTATTTGCTTTTTGCACATAATGGTCGTTAACGTGTTCTTGTAGCCAGCGTTTACTGCTGGCGGAGTGTTTCTTTTTTGTCATTCCAATACAATGTCATTAGGATTGTAGAGAAGATGGCGTTAGAATACGTTATTTCAAGCATAAACTAACAGATTAATTGTAAGAAATATTACTTCATGAAACTTTCAAATAAACAGAAACAATTCCTAAAAGGCCTTGCACACCCTTTAAAACCTGTTGTGCAGCTAGGTGGGAACGGCCTGACAGAAGGTGTGGTTGCCGAAATTGACAACGCCCTTAGCCATCACGAATTAATTAAAGTTAAGGTGCCAACAGACGATCGCGAAGAAAAAGCGCTAATCATGGATGCCATTGTTCGTGAAACAAACTCAGTTAAGCTACAGGTAATCGGCCACACGCTAATTATCTACCGTCAAAGCGAAGACTGTAAAATTCAGTTGCCAAAATAGCTGAATATAAGGTGCCGATCCCCGTCGGCACCGTAGTTTTTCTTCTTACTTCCCGTTAACATCACGTTAATAATAGTGAAAAACTAGGGTTTAAGGGAAATCTATGACGCTAAATAATCTTACTGCCATTGTTACTGGCGGTTGCTCAGGACTTGGTCACGCCACTGCTATCGCACTTCGAGATGCAGGTGCTAACGTCAGCCTTTTCGACTTAAATGAAGAGCTTGGCGCACAGCGCGTAGAGGAATTAGGCAAAAACAACACACTTTTCACCAAAGTCGATGTACGCGATGAAACTTCTGTTCAAGCGGCTATAGACGCGACAACCGAAAGGTTTGGCGCCATTTCTTTAGTGGTTAACTGTGCAGGCATCGCTCCAGCTAAGCGACTGCTCGACAAAGAAGGCAATCCGGCGCCGTTGGGTGACTTCCAGAAAACTATCGATATTAACTTAGTAGGAAGCTTTAATGTTTCTCGCTTAGTTGCAGCGACGATGGCAAAGCAATCGCCAGTTAACGAGGAAGGCGAACGCGGTCTTATCGTAAACACTGCTTCAGTTGCTGGTTACGAAGGTCAAATAGGGCAAACCGCTTATGCCGCGAGTAAAGGTGGTATTATCGGCTTAACCCTTCCAATGGCTCGAGACTTAGCCCCGTTGGGTATTCGTGTTAACACCATTGCGCCGGGTGTAATGGGCACGCCAATGCTACTTGCTATGCCAGAAAAAGTGCAAGACGCCCTTTCTGCTAACGTTCAGTTTCCTAAGCGCCTTGGGCTACCAGAAGAATTTGCTAAGTTAGTTATCCATATGGCGAACAATAGCTACCTAAATGGTGAGACAATCCGCTTAGACGGCGGGCTGCGCATGCCTCCAAAGTAGTGATTAAGTACATTAATGCTTTAATCAAAAAAACCGCCTTTCGGCGGTTTTTTTTTAAAGCGTTATCTATCAGTAATAGTTAACTTTTCATTTTGATTAGCGTATCAGCTTCTACGGTGAAACGATTAAAGAAATCGTCTTCTAGTTCGCCGGTGATGCGTACGCGCTCGCCTTTCATTAGCGTTAGGTAACCATCCGCATCAACAGGTGCGTCCTCTAACTCATCAAGATCTACCGTGAGGGTGGTATCGCCCACGTCAATTTGTAACGCTTCTTTGCCAATTGATTTAACGGTACCTACAAGCACCATTTCTTCATCGTCAAACTCAATGTTACTTGCTGTACTTAAATAAAGATCTGCCGAAGCCTGATTAACCGACTCAGCTAAGTAAACAGTATCCATACCATCAACAATCACACTCTGAGCAACTAACCTTTCGCTCGAAAACATGCCATCATCAAGACGCGCCGTTACCATGACTTCTTCGCCTTTCATTTTTGCATAGGCATTACTGTCAAGGTCGGTGTCTCTTAACTCAACAAAGATATTCCCGTCACCGTAATCTAACGTAAAGAATTTTGAATCTACAGCAGACACCTCACCAGTCAACGTAATCCACGTATCACCAGACTCAGATGTTCTGGACTCAGGTTGCACTGACGCTGAAGCTGCTTGCATTTGCGCAGTTTTCATCTCGTCAACGTTAGCTTGTGCCATTGCAGATGAGCCCATCATAGCGAATGAAACCAGAGTTGCTGTAATCGTTCGTTTTGAGTTAAACATCGTAACCTCCTTAAAGGCATCATTGTTATCCATTCGATAATCTCTGATGCAAACCCAATGCCGCGCATATAAATTAACAACTTAAGTGGAACACACTTAAATTATCTATTTGCTAAAAAGAAAAATATTCCGACTATTGAAGAGATTACACTGTATCCTGCATGCGTATTTGTGGGGTGCTTGTCCTTCAGATAAAAGAGTTAAAATAACACGCCTTACTGTGTAAAGTAGTGTTATGGAATTAGGTTAAGCACAGTGGACGGCAAATGTCTCACCCTCATCAACATATTGATACGCCACCTCTTAGTAGTGATGTCGAAAATAATACTGCAGATAAATTAGAAACCGTTGAAACAAAGGATATAGTCACGCCCTATGCGTTTGGCGTGGCTAGCTCGCTGTTGGGCAAGCGTCTGGCTACACCTTTTCAACGAGGGTTGGCTCAGTGTATTGACCTACTATTTGTCGCCATTTTGAGCTCACTGGATGCACTGTTTTTGGCGATTATTGCTACAGTGACGTTTTATAAAGCTAGCCGCAACGTAGCCAATCAAAGCCATAAAAAAACGACGCGTTCATTTCTTCGAATAGGTGGAGCGTTCATGCTCTTTTGGACAGTGTTGCTTACGTTAGATGCTGCCAATGAGGCTAATTACTTTCGTGACGATGCAACTGTCAGCAACGTGATCGACTCGCCTAATCGCCAAGGTGAGAAAAATGGTGCGAATGATGATATTGGAGTAAATGAGCAAGTTCAAAATAAAGGTGTGCATGAAAATGGCCTACAGGAAGCTGAAGGTATTGAAAGTGACCTAGCAGATTTCGATGACGCAACTTCAGAGCCCTCAGCAAATACATACAGCATTGTCGCGTGGATTAAAGGTTTAATTACTGAGCTTGGCTTAGGCTTTGGTTGGGCCACGCTTTATTACAGCGTGTTTACCGCATGGTTTAACGGAAAAACTCCAGGTAAACGACTGCTAAATATACAAGTACTCAAACTCGATGGTTCTGGACTGTCGCTATGGGAGAGCTTTGGTCGTTATGGTGGTTATGGTGCGGGTTTAGCAACTGGCTTGTTAGGATTTGTGCAAATTTACTGGGATCCTAACCGACAAGCTATCCAAGATAAAATTTCAGAAACTCTGGTCATCAGCACCCGCGATTAGCGCGCTCTGATACTTGCGTTTAGCATTGAATGGCTGTGTGCACGTTCTACTGAAAAAGCACATCTTTATTAGCGCAAAAATAAAGAAGCGCGTCTCGACACTGCAAGTACGCGCTTCGTTCTTATCTATTCGCCATCTCCACCATTAACAATAAGCGCAATATTGTATAGACGGTTTACGGCATGGTAATTGATTGAATTTTTGGGGTAACGACCTTTACTACTTATTTTACCCGCTTCCTGTTCCATCAAAATAGATAGCGCATCATCAACAGTCTCTACAGTGTAAATATGGAACAGCCCTTTTTTCACTGCGTCGATAACGGTGGCATCTAATACCAAATTAATCGCATTTGATTTAGGAATAATCACGCCTTGCGTGCCGGTGAGGCCACGGTGTTGACACAAGTCGAAAAAGCCTTCTATCTTTTCGTTCACACCGCCAACCGCTTGCACTTCACCATACTGGTTTATGGAACCCGTGATAGCCAAGGTTTGTAAGCAAGGGATTTCAGTCAACGCAGAGATAAGCGCAACAAGTTCACCAAGGGATGCACTATCGCCATCAATATGTCCGTATGACTGCTCTAGCGCTATATTTGCCGATAGGGTTAACGGGAAATGCTGGGCATACTTGTTGCCCAAGTAGCCGTTTAACAACATCACGCCTTTTGAGTGAATAGGCTGTCCAAGCTCTACCTCACGCTCAATATCAACGACACCACTTGCGCCGGCAAATACAGTAGACGTAATGCGTGCAGGCGTACCAAATGCAGTGTCACCAATATCCAATACCGTTAACCCGTTTACTTTGCCTACCGCTTTTCCTTCAGTGGCAATAAGCACGTGCCCTTCTTTAATATCGTTTAATAGTGTTTGGCTGACACGGCCGGTACGACGCTTCTTGGCACTTAATGCTGTTTTTAAATGATCAAGTTCTAGCGTGTCGGCATTAGATTTCTGACAGAAATAATAGGCTTCATTAACTAGCTCGATAACTTCAGCGAAGTGCGCAGATAGCTTTTCTTTATGTTCAGCCATTCTTAACGAGTACTCAACTAGCCTGCACATCGCGTTAGCGGTAATGCCTTTAAGTCCTAACTGAATAAGATGCGCACGTACTTTGCCCACGAAATCAAAAAGCGCCTGTCTGGTGACGGGTATTTCCAAATCAAAATCCACCAACACTCTAAACAGTTCATCAAACTCGTCATCGTAATCTTGCAGCGTGTAGTATAAATCACGCGAGCCTAACAGAACGATTTTCACATTTAAGTCGATGGGCTGTGGATTGAGCGTAATGTTGTTCACCATACCCACATCTTGCTGGGGTAAGTCCATGCGCAAGCGCTGTGACTTGATGGCAAGCTTAAGAGTATCCCACACGAAAGGTTGTTCAATAAGTTGGTCGACATCCAACAACAAATAACCGCCATTTGCACGATGGAGCGCACCGGGCTGAATCATGCGATAGTTGGTAAACACGCTGCCGTGAATGTTGGTGTACTCTATTTTGCCAAACAAATTTTGATAAGTAGGGTTCGGCTCATAAATAACAGGGGCTGCGTCATCGAGTTTATTCGACACCAAAACGTTAGGAAGAAATTGCTCTTCTAAAAATATCTTCTTGTCGAAGTCATCACTCTTCTCTTCTTTCTGCTCTTCACTGTGAATGACTAAGATAGCGTTGACCAATGCAGTTTTAAGCTGCTTGAGGTACTTCATTACCCCTAGCTCAGACGCGTATTTGTGCTCAAGCACTTTTAGCAGCGGCTTAATTCCCTGCTCTGCGGTCTTTTTGTCAAGCTCACGAAGACGCTCAGAGTTTTCGCGTTTCCACGTAGGCAGGCTTAACAGGCCTTCG
Source organism: Alteromonas sp. W12 (assembly GCF_001924945.1). NCBI lineage: Bacteria > Pseudomonadati > Pseudomonadota > Gammaproteobacteria > Alteromonadales > Alteromonadaceae > Alteromonas > Alteromonas sp. W12. Next base: position 1,521,444 of record NZ_LQXH01000001.1, on the reverse strand, counting down.
CTTAACCTGTTTTCTAGTTCGTCAATAAGAGTATAAAACCCTTCCCGTTGTGCGTCAGTTAATGACGCAAACTCTGTGTCACTTATTGGCTTGCCGTTAACGATAGGTGAAAACGTAATAGAGCCACCCTCTTCGTACAGCGCAACATCATTCGCTTGTGCGTAACGCTCTACCGCATCGATAGCCGCATCGTACTTTTGCTCGAATTCTCTGGAAATTGACGCGCGACGGCGCTGATATCCCGGGTTATCAAAAGCAATGGGCAGTGAGTCTAAGACATCGTCAATAAGCGCAGCCATGTCCTTGTGGAATGCTTTTCCACCTCCGGGAGGAAATTTTAGCGCAACAGGTTCGCGCTCTTCGTCAAAATTGTTGATATAACAACAATCATCAGGCGCCGGTAGCTGGGCAACTTGGCGTTCAATGTAATCCTTCACTAGAGTGAAGCGCCCCGTAGCGGGCTCACCCATCACGTAAAGATTATAGCCTTTGGTGTTAATACCTAACCCAAACGTAAGTGCTTCACGCGCACGCTCTTGCCCAATGAAGGTCGCATTTAGCGCTTCATCATCTTTTAAGGCACTGTTTATCGCTCGGCGATTTATGGTAGGTGAAAGCGCGTCTACATCTAACGCATATAATTTACTGTCTACAGACATGTCTGTTCTATCTTTGTTTCTTTACTTAAGTGAAACCCTAATTAACATTAGTGTCAAACGCTTATCCTGAATAAGGCAGCTTTGCATCGCTAATTGCACAACAAACAACCACCTTCATGATTTTAGAGAGGAATTGGCAAGCACTACGAGCTTTTTGTGGCCTTCATTAGAACTGATACCTTGCGACACAAGGTGTAGCGTCTAATTAAAGCCGAAAAGGAGTTAAGTACGAAAGAACTTACTTCAATTTAACCGCTGCATTTATTTCTGCCACATAATTTGGAACAGGGCATTAAACTCACAGCGTTAAGCGAAGCGCGCCAAGGTCAGAGCCGTAAGGACAATGTGGTCAAGACAAAGCTCTGAAGAATCCTGTAACAGTAAGGCTTTAAAGTAGGTAGCAACGCAAGCTGCTTTCAATTACCTTAGAAAACACAAAAACCGAAATTCGTTTGGCGACGAGACCAGGTTTCGCGCGCAATAACCAATGAACAAAAACAGGGTAATAACAATGACAAAAAAATTGAAAACTCGCTCACCCCTTCTGCTCACCTCCTCTTTCCTTGCTACCTTTCTGGGTACGGCATTTTCTTCAATGAGTATCGCTAACGTAAACTATGCAGATAACTCAGGGTTTTCTATTACCAATGAGAGTGAAAGTTATGCGCCAGTTGAAGTCGTGTACTCTCATTTTATTCAACATGTGGATATGTGGTGGCCGAAAGACCACACATGGTGGAAAGGTGCTTTGCGCATAGATGAGCAGGCTGGTGGCTGTTTCTGTGAAACGACAGACACGGCGAGTGCAGCGCATATGCAGGTAAGCTATGTTGAACCGAACAAAAAAGTGGTGATGACAGGTGGCTTAGGCCCGCTTCAAGAGATGGGTATGTCAGGTGCACTGACATGGGAATTCAGCACAATAGCATCGAGCACTTCATCGGATGCAAACACACAAGACGGTCGCATACCGAAAACTAAAGTCACCCTTACCTACCACGCCTCAGGCAATATTCACTTTAATGGTCAAAAAGCATCTAACGAAGACGCCGCCAATTTAGTTCGAGTAGTAGACAAAGTGCAGGCGCAACAACTAAATGCGCTAACCGCGTTTAGTGACAATAATTAGACGCGACACCGGGGCCTGTTTATCGACAAGATAAGATGGCGCCAAGACAAAGTAAGATGAGCAAATGGGGCGAGTTCTGGTGTTCAATCGGCGTAAACTGTGTCATTAATGCTCACTTTTCAAGCAAGCAACAATAAATATTGCCAAGTTCGGTGTTAAGCTATTGAGGCATGGCTTAGCGCTGGGTTATTCTATTGGGCTATATGTATGTTAAGTGGGTGAATCCCACGCGCGGTTAGTTGGCGTTGCTACAAACTCGCCTTATGCCGCCCCATAAACGTTTTAACTTTTAATGCGGAAGCCTAAGTTTCATGGCCGATAATCAGTACAATCCGAAAGACATTGAACAACGCGTTCAGCAATACTGGGAAGAAAACCAATCGTTTAAAGCAAATGACGACGTAGAAAAAGAAAAGTTCTACTGCCTGTCTATGTTCCCATACCCTAGTGGCCGACTTCACATGGGCCACGTGCGCAACTACACCATTGGTGACGTGATCAGCCGTTTCCAGCGCATGCAGGGTAAAAATGTATTGCAGCCTATGGGTTGGGATGCTTTTGGTCTTCCGGCTGAAAACGCAGCAATTAACAACAACACTGCACCTGCGAAATGGACATACTCAAATATTGATTACATGAAAAACCAACTTCGCTCGTTGGGTTTCGGTTACGACTGGGATCGCGAAGTAACCACATGTAAATCAGATTACTATCGCTGGGAACAGTGGTTCTTCACACGCCTTTACGAAAAAGGTCTTGTTTACAAGAAAAACTCTACTGTCAACTGGGACCCTGTAGACCAAACTGTTTTGGCTAACGAGCAGGTAATCGATGGTCGCGGATGGCGCTCTGGTGCGCTGGTTGAGCAAAAAGAGATCCCTCAGTGGTTTATTAAAATTACTGACTACGCCGAAGAACTTTTACAAGACTTAGAACAGCTTGAAGAATGGCCAGACCAAGTACGCGCAATGCAGGCGAACTGGATTGGCCGCTCTGAAGGTGTTGAAATTACCTTCGATTTAGCGTCAGCGGTTAACGACATTGCCGATTTGACGGTATATACGACGCGCCCAGATACCTTCTACGGCGTTACTTACGTTGCAGTGGCTGCGCAGCACCCTCTTGCCGAATTCGCAGCAAAATCGAACCCAGATTTAGCGGCCTTTATCGACGAATGTAAAAACACCAAAGTTGCTGAAGCTGAATTAGCAACCATGGAGAAGAAAGGTTTCGCCACGGGTTTTGAGGTTGTTCACCCACTAACCGGTGAAAAGCTTCCAATTTGGGTCGCTAACTTCGTGTTGATGGACTACGGTTCAGGCGCGGTAATGGCTGTTCCTGGCCACGACCAGCGCGATTGGGAATTTGCGACTAAATACAACCTACCTATTCAACAAGTCATTGCGCCAAACGCAGGTGATGAAGATAAGTGCGACCTTACCGCCTCTGCATTTACTGAAAAAGGTAGCTTGATCAATTCAGATAAGTTCGACGGTCTTGAGTTCGATGCCGCATTTAATGGTATTGCTGATGAACTTGAAAGCAAAGGCTGTGGAAAGCGCAAAGTAAATTACCGTCTTCGTGACTGGGGCGTAAGCCGTCAGCGCTACTGGGGCGCACCTATTCCAATGCTAAATTTGGAAAACGGTGAATCTGTTCCGGTTCCTGCTGACCAACTACCGGTTGTTTTGCCTGAAGACGTAGAAATGAATGGCGTTACCTCGCCAATTAAAGCTGACCCTGAGTGGGCAAAAACCACATACAATGGCGAAGCCGCGTTACGTGAAACGGATACCTTCGACACCTTTATGGAGTCATCGTGGTACTACGCGCGCTATGCCTGTGCTACTAACAACGACGCCATGCTTGATCCAACATCAGCTAACTACTGGTTACCAGTAGATCAGTACATTGGTGGTATCGAGCACGCTATCTTGCACTTACTTTACTCGCGTTTCTTCCACAAGTTGTTACGCGATGAAGGCTTGGTAAACTCTGATGAGCCGTTCAAGCGTTTGCTGTGTCAAGGCATGGTATTAGCTGACTCGTACTATCGTGAAGACGCGTCTGGTAAGAAAACCTGGTTCTCGCCTACCGAAGTAAGCACTGAAAAGGACGATAAAGGCCGTATTGTTAAAGCATGGCTAACCGCTGACGGTGAAGAAGTTATTCACGGCGGTATGACGAAAATGTCTAAGTCGAAGAATAACGGTATCGACCCGCAAGAAGTTATTGACCAATACGGTGCCGATACGGTGCGTTTATTTACCATGTTTGCTGCGCCACCGGAGCAAACCCTTGAGTGGGTAGACTCTGGTGTTGAAGGTGCAAACCGTTTCTTACGTCGTATCTGGAAATTAGTGACCGAACACGTTGAAAAAGGCACGCCAGAAGCGATTGATGTTAAGGCACTGTCGAAAGACCAACAGGCACTTCGCCGTGAAGTACATAAGACCATTGAAAAGGTGTCTGATGACTTAGGCCGTCGTCAAACCTTTAACACTGCGGTTGCAGCGGTGATGGAATTGTTAAACCACCTTCAAAAAGCACCACAAGAAAACGCGCAGGACATCGCAATTATGCGCGAAGCCTGTGAATCTATCTTGTTGCTTCTAAACCCTATTACGCCGCACATCGCTCACGAGCTATGGAAAGTGTTGGGTCACAGTGAAGATATCGATTTAGCGCCATGGCCACAGGCTGATAAAGCCGCATTGGTTGAAGACGAGAAGCTTATCATTGTTCAGGTTAACGGTAAGGTGCGCGCTAAGATGACAATTGCTGCTGATGCAAGCAAAGAGAGCATTGAAGCATCTGCGAAAGAACAGCCTAACGTTCAGCAATTCATCGAAGGTAAGACCATTCGTAAAGTGATTGTTGTGCCTGGCAAGCTTGTAAACATTGTAGCTAACTAGGTCAGATACTGATGAAAAAGCACTTACAATTCGCAGTCGCTGTGTTGGGAACCGTATTGGTTACTGGCTGTGGCTTTCATTTGCGAAGTAGCCCTAGCTTACCTGACGACATAAACACCGTTGCTATTGAAAGTGCCCGAGCACACGCGCCCTTGGCGCGTGCGCTTGATAAACGCTTAAACGTTTACGGTTTATCCAGTGTTAGCGTAGATAAAACATCGCGCTCTAACCAAAACGTAAACATCTATTTGCTTCCAGAGAAATTAGAACGTCAGCTGCTGTCGGTTTATCCTTCGGGTCAAGTTGCTGAATATGAACTGATATATGTTGTGCGTTACCGCGTGCAGTTTCCTGGTAAGGAAGCGGTAATGGTGCAATTTGAAGTAGTACGTGACTATCAAGACGACCCTGACCAAGTGTTGGCAAAGTCTCGCGAACTTGAATTGATGCTAAGTGAAATGCGCGATGAAGCCGCTGACATCATGATCAGACGCCTTTCCAGTCAGGCAGCCGCTGCACCAAATGCATCAACTTCCGTTAGTCTGTAAACATCAGAATTTTTCATGCAGATTTATCCAAACCAATTTAGCCAAGATATCACCAAGGCACTTCGCCCGTGCTATCTGGTGTTTGGAGATGAACCCCAGCAGAAGTTTGATGTCATTGAGCAAATACGCGCTAAAGCAAAAGCCAATGGCTTTGAAGAGCGTACAGTACTAGTTGCTGAAACAGGCTTTAACTGGAATCAGTTGATTGAAGCCACACAAAGCATGTCGCTTTTCTCAAGCCAACAGTTTATTGAATTAGAGCTACCTACGGGAAAACCGGGCACTGAAGGCAGTAAAATGCTGCAAGAAGTCGCGGCATCATTAAACCCCGATATTTTGCTGCTGGTTCACGGCCCCAAAATTGGCAAAGACGTGCAGCGCGGCAAATGGTTTAAAGTGCTTGATGATTTGGGCGCGTCGGTATTGTGTTACCCGTTGGAAGGCAAGCAGCTCAATGCATGGCTAAACCAGCAGTTAAATGCCCACCAACTCTCCGTATCAGCGTCGGGTGCTAAGATGATTGCTGATTTCTGCGAAGGCAACATGCTTGCTGCTAAGCAAGAAATTGATAAGCTCGCCCTACTCTATCCACACCAGTCTATTTCAGACGAACAAATTGAAAAGGCGATGGTCGATCAGTCGCGTTTCAACGTGTTTCAACTGGTTGACGTTATGCTTAGCGGCGACAGTACCCGCTGCATAAAAATGCTATACCGATTAGAGAGTGAGGGTCTGGAGACTAACATCATTATTTGGGCGCTTATTCGAGAGTGGGAGCAGTTATGGAAACTAAAACTAGCGCAGCAAAGCGGTGCCCCCATTCAGTGGCAAAAATTCGGTATTTGGCGTAATAGACAAGGTTTTTATCAAAGTGCCTTGAATCGTCTGAGCGTCGCGCAGCTAGAAGACATCCAAAAAGCGTTGACTCAGTCAGATCACGCATTCAAACAAAATGTCATTGCCCGCCCTTACGTTGAAATGTGTCACCTGTGCATGATGTTCATGGGTATGGACCTTCGCGAAATTCCTTTGTTACAGGCATAATGGGCAATTCTAAGTGAGTCTTTCCGGCGCTTCTCGAGCAAACCCAACGGTGAAAGCCATTCTTGGTGGTACGTTTAATCCGCCGCATAAAGGCCATATTGGTGCGGCACTTAAAGCGGCAGATGAAATTGGCGTAAACCACGTTCATCTCATGCCTTGTAAATTAGCTCCGCATAAGTCAGTAGGTGTGTCAGAAAGCCATCGGGTAAAAATGATTGAACTTTGCGCCCAAAACAATGACAGACTTATTCCAGAGTTAATTGAACTGGCGCTTCCGTCACCCTCTTATACAGTTAAAACACTGCGTGCACTTAAAGGGAAAAGCGATGACACAATCTGTTTTTTCATTGGCGCAGATTCACTGTATAATCTGGACAAATGGTACGAGTGGGAACACCTGCTCGATTATTGTCACTTAGTGGTTATGCGCAGAGACGATGAGAAATTTTCGCCTCCTCCCGCAATACAAGCTTGGTTAGATTGTCATGTGGCTAACGATAAAAGTGTTATTCACGCAAAGCCTGCAGGCCATGTAGTGTTAACCAACACACCGCTTTTTAGTGTTTCATCTACTGAAATTCGTGACGTACTAGCAAGTGCTGCCACGTCCGAGAAATCGGGTACGCCAAACAGTTCAAATGCTGACCTATCTAACTTATGGTTAGAAGAAAGCGTTTTAGATTACATAAACGAACATCAGTTATATAAAAGTTAAGTAAGTGAGGAAAACTCTTGGAGAGTCAACAGCTCAAACAGTTTGTTAAAGACAAAATTGACGATATGAAAGGCCGTGATGTTATTGAACTAGACGTTCGCGGCAAATCAAGTATTACAGATACCATGATCATTTGTTCAGGTAACTCAAAGCGCCACGTTTCATCTATTGCAGAAAATGTCATGGTAGAAGCGAAGAAAGCGGGCCACGCACCTGGAAGTGTGGAAGGTAAGGAAACCGGCGAATGGGTTCTGGTTGATTTTGGTGATGTTATTTTGCACGTTATGCAAGATGAAACCCGTGATTTCTACCAGCTAGAGAAACTGTGGTCGTAGTGGCGTAAATGCTTGCTATAAACATGCAGTAACACGGTCAATAAAGGCCATACTCAAATGCGTATGGCCTTTATTGTATAAGTGAAATACTAATTCCTGCGGTAAGGGTAAAAGAAGTGCGTATACAAATCGTCGCGGTCGGAACAAAAATGCCAAGCTGGGTAAGTACAGGCGTGGATGAGTTTATTCGTCGTTTCCCTAGCGACATGCCAGTGTCCTTTACTGAAATACCCGCCGGAAAGCGAGGCAAAAACGCGGATATTAAGCGCATTTTGGAAAAAGAAGGCGAGCAAATGCTAGCCGCTATTCCCAAAGGAAATCGCATTGTTACGTTAGAAGTAACAGGTAAACCCTGGGACACTCCCACGCTTGCTAAACAACTCGACAATTGGAAAATGGACGGGCGCGATGTAAGTCTGCTTATTGGTGGTCCAGAAGGGCTAGCACCAGAATGTATTGCTGCGTCGGAACAAAAGTGGTCCTTATCAGCCTTAACTCTACCCCATCCACTTGTTAGGATCATTCTTACCGAAAGCCTGTACCGCGCGTGGTCGGTGACGCAAAACCACCCATATCACCGTGAGTAATTGGTCGCTTTATTAATGCAAAGGAAGTCAATGCAACGAAAACGTCAAGCAATACGGGACCACTCCGCTGAAGCGAACTTGTTCGCGCGCCGAGCGACCATTGCTTTTATTATTGTTGTGGCCATGTTGGGCATTGTACTTAACAACCTCTATTCTTTGCAGGTCACCCAGTTTGAAGATTATCAAACCCGGTCTAACGGTAACCGAATTAAAGTGCTGCCCGTAGCGCCTAACCGCGGTCTCATTTATGACCGTAACGGCGTGCTTTTAGCGGAGAACCGTCCGGTTTTCAGTTTGGAAGTTATTCCAGAGCAAGTGGATGATATTGAACAAACCCTTGCAGATCTGACCGAATTAATGAGCATCACCAGCGATGAAATTGAACGCTTTCAATCTACGCTAAAAGGAACGCGGAGATTTAAACCCGTTGCGCTTCGCACTCAGCTAAGCGAAGAAGAAGTAGCGCTGTTCTCTGCCAGCAAACACAAGTTTCCAGGTGTTCAAATTGAAGCGCGTTTAGCTCGTCATTACCCTTATAAAGAAACGCTTACCCATGCACTGGGTTATGTTGCACGCATTAACAAGCGAGACTTACAAAAACTCGTTGAAGCAGGCCAAGAAGATAATTATGCCGCAACCCACGATATCGGTAAGTTAGGCATAGAGAAATACCACGAAGAGCTGCTTCATGGAAAAGTGGGTTATCAGCAGGTCGAAGTAAACAACCAAGGCCGAATTATTCGTGTACTCAGCGTTGAGCCACCAACACCGGGTAAAGACATCGTACTTAACCTGGATTTAGAGCTTCAGTTAGAAGCCCAGCGAATAATAGAAGGCATGCGCGGCGCTGTAGTGGTTACCGATGTTAAAACAGGTGGCGTATTGGCACTTTACTCTAACCCTAGTTACGACCCCAATTTATTTGTGCACGGTATCAGCAGCAAGAATTACTCTGCGCTACTGAATTCGCCGGACCGCCCGCTAATTAACAGGGCGACACAAGGACAATACCCTCCCGCTTCTACCATTAAACCGCACCTTGGTTTTGTTGGACTAGAAGAAGGCATTATCACCAAAGACTACACCATTAACGATACAGGTCGCTATCAATTGCCAAATGTGTCGCACGTGTGGCGCGATTGGCGTCGATGGGGACATGGCAAAGTTAACGTATCAAAAGCAATAGAAGTGTCGTGCGATACGTATTATTACGAGCTAGCGTATAAATTGGGTATCGATAAAATCAGTGAATCTATGTACGAATTCGGATTCGGAGATTTCACGGGTATCGATCTTTACGAAGAGTCAGATGCCAACATGCCTAGCCGAGGCTGGAAACGTGCTCGCTTTAATCAACCTTGGTATATTGGTGACACCATCCCCGTTGGAATAGGACAGAGCTATTGGACCACCACGCCGGTACAGTTAAATACATCGGTTAACACGCTGATCAATGCTGGGGAACGCTATATTCCACAAATCATTCGCGGTTATATGAACACCGATAGTTCTGTCGACCTTATCCCGCTTAAGTCGCTGCGGCCTATAGAGATTAAGAACCGTAACAATTTGGATGTGGTGTTAAACGCTATGCGCGATGTTGTGAGTGGCGAGGAAGGCGGCGCGCGTCATGCATTTGCAGATACCCCTTACGACTCTGCGGGTAAGACAGGAACAGCACAGTTGTTTACCGTTGGCCAAAATGAAAAATATGACGCTACTAAAATTGATGAGCGTCTTCGAGACAATGCCATGTATGTTGGCTTTGCCCCTTTCAATGATCCAGAGATATCGGTAACCGTGGTCCTTGAAAACGTAGGCGGAGGTAGTAAGAACGCAGCACCCGTCGCCCGTCAAATCATGGATTTCTATTTCAGGGACCGAGTTTTTGAAACTGCCGAAGCTGACTCGGCAAACAGTGATAATGAATTAGGGACAAATTAGTGAAGAGAACCACCATAAATCCTAATAAAGTAAGTTTTCTTCAGCGCATTCATATCGATGGCTGGCTGTTAGTCGGGCTACTCGTGCTAAGTTGTGTTGGGCTATTTACTCTGTACTCGGCGTCAGGTCAGGATATGGAGCAAATGGAGCGCCAGTTTATCAGGCTGGGATTTAGCTTTATCGTTATGTTCGGATTAGCCCAAGCCCCTTTGGGCGTGTTTAGGTTTTTCTCAACCTATGCCTATGGTGCAGGCCTGCTCATGCTAATTGCCGTTTTATTATTTGGTGATATGGGCAAAGGCGCACAGCGCTGGCTAGACCTGGGCTTTATCCGTTTTCAGCCCTCTGAACTGATGAAGCTTGCCGTGCCTATGATGGTTGCATGGTATATCAGTAAATTCACTATGCCGCCGCGCACCACCCACATTATCGTTGGGTTTGGTTTGGTGGTCGTGCCCACCATTCTCATTGCAAAGCAGCCTGATTTAGGGACCTCGTTACTCATCGCCAGTTCAGGTATCTTTGCCATATTCCTGGCAGGTATGAGCTGGCGTCTTATTTCAGTAGTGGGCGGCCTCATTGGCGCGTTTGCGCCTGTGATGTGGTTCTTTTTAATGAAGGATTACCAAAAGCAGCGGGTTCTTACTTTTTTGAACCCAGAAAGCGACCCGCTAGGTTCTGGCTACCACATAATCCAATCTAAAATTGCCATTGGTTCCGGTGGTGTAGACGGCAAAGGCTGGCTGCAAGGCACGCAATCACAACTCGAGTTTCTACCTGAACGTCACACTGACTTTATCTTTTCAGTATTCAGTGAAGAGTTTGGTCTTACCGGTGTAATGTGTTTAATGGCAATATATATTTTTATAATTATGCGCGGCCTTATAATTTCTAGCCGGGCACAAGACGCCTATGCAAAATTGCTTGGCGGCAGTATTACCCTTACCTTTTTTGTTTATGTGTTTGTAAACATGGGCATGGTGTCCGGATTACTTCCCGTGGTGGGTGTTCCCCTTCCTCTAGTGAGCTTTGGAGGAACATCTATGGTGACTTTAATGGCAGGTTTTGGCATTCTTATGGCCATTGCCACTCAGAAACGTTTAATGTCTAGATAACTTGTATGTTGCAGCGCCTTTTTTCGGTACTTGATTTTGTAAAAGCGGGTTTAGTTAATGCGGGTCTTGTTAACCAAAATCTGGCAAACGGACAGTTCTTTCGCTATGGCTCAGCTGTTTTTATAGTTTTGGCATTAGTGGGATGCCAAAGTGCACCTACACAATCTGGTCGCTATACTCAAAAGCAAGACTCAGCGCCTAAGCACGTTGCCAAGAAACCAGAAACACTTGATGCTGTGCCAAAATACGAAGCCTACCGCATGTTTAACAGCAGGCCTTACAAGGTACTGGGCAAGCACTACACGCCAATGAATAGTGGTAAAGGCTATGAAGAGGTTGGTTATGCCAGTTGGTATGGTCAGAAGTTTCACGGTCACTTAACCTCAAATGGCGAAACTTACAATATGTTTGCCATGAGCGCGGCTCACAAAACATTGCCACTGCCCTCTTACGTGCGTGTTACTAACTTGGAAAATAACAAACAAGCGATCGTCCGCGTTAACGACCGCGGCCCTTTTCACGATGATAGAATTATCGATTTGTCGTATGCAGCCGCAGTAAAACTAGGCTACCACAGCAAAGGCACAGCGCGAGTCAAACTTGAAGTTATCCACTTTGACGAACAAAACAATGTGACGGTGGGAAACAGTCCAACCGTTACATACGATGAATACTTAGGTATTGCGGTAGTACCCGCACCGGCCTTGGCAGCAACTTCACCCACCCCGCCATTAGCCCCCTCTTCGAACACCGCGGATACCAATACAAGCAGCAGTGAGAAAAGTAGCAACGCGGTAAGTGATGCGATCTATATTCAAGTTGCTGCGCTTTCAAACGCCGAGAAGGCAAAATCTATCTCTAACGTGCTATCGGCGTTATATCAAATTCCCGCTCACCTGCCAGTAGCAGATAACATTTATAAACTACAGCTTGGCCCTATCCACGATGAAGCTGTCGTCGCGGAGGTTCTTGAACAATTAAAGCAAAATGGCTATCCCAACGCTTACGCGATTACACAGACCATGTAGTTGGTTGGGTTGTCGCACGCTCATAAAAACAACGACATTGTGGCAGCATTGTGTCATTCAGCAGGCAATATCACGGTTTCTTCGCCTAATACCTACAATCGCGTAAACTTTTTTGATAAAACCTAGTCTTATAAGCAGCCTTTCGTTAAGATCTCTCGTCACCTCAGATAATAAGTAGGTGAAACAACAGAATTCGGTTACGAACTGGACAAAAGCTAAAATTGGGTAGCCATGTTTTGCGGTCATCGTTTCGCGGTCATCGCAACAATAGGGTAAGCTTTAACTCACACGGATAAAACGGTCAAAGAAATTAGAACCATGCTCAGAATAATTCAACGCGCTAAACCGTCATTACTTTCATTTGCCTTTTTGGTGATAGGCACTTTACTACACACAGCAAATGCTGCCGTAGTCACTCCGCCTGCTCCTTCAGTTGCCGCAGAAGGTTTTCTTCTAACCGACTTTGAAACGGGTCATGTGATTGCATCTAAAAATGCGGACATGCAGCTTGCTCCTGCGAGCTTAACGAAAATAATGACTATTTATGTTATTGGCAAAGAACTACAGGCCGGTAACATCAGCTTAGACGACGAAGTGACTATCTCGGAAAACGCATGGGCGAAGAAATTCCCTGACTCGTCAAAAATGTTTATTGAAGTAGGTACACAAGTTTCAGTACGTGACTTACTACGTGGCATTGTTGTGCAGTCAGGTAACGACGCCTGTGTTGCTATGGCAGAACACGTAGCAGGTTCAGAATCTGCTTTTGCCAGCATGATGAATGCACACACGGCATCACTTGGCATGAGTGGTTCTCACTGGGTTAATGCTCACGGTCTTCACGACCCAGACCACTACACTACCCCTCGTGACATGGCGATTCTGTCTCGCGCGCTTATCGCAGAAACGCCAGAAATGTACAAGATTTATAGCGAGAAGGAATTCACCTACAACGGCATTAAGCAATACAACCGCAATAGCCTGTTGTGGGACAAAAGCTTAAACGTTGATGGCATTAAAACTGGCCACACGTCTGATGCGGGCTACAGCCTAATCACTTCTGCAGAGCAAGGCGGTATGCGTCTAATCTCTGTAGTCATGGGGACTGATAGCGAACGTGCACGTAAAGTTGAAAACAAAAAGCTACTTAAGTACGGCTTCCGTTTTTACGAGACACTTACGCCGTACCAAGCTGGTCATAGTTTCGTTGCTCACCGCATCTATATGGGTGATAGAGAGACAGTAGACCTTGGAATTAATCAATCTACCCCCATTACTATTCCACGCGGTCAGGCGGCTAATTTAGAAGCTAACTTCGAACTTGATGACAAACTTGAAGCACCACTTGCAAAAGGTCAGGTTGTTGGAAAACTTTATCTACAACTAGACGGTGAAGATGTGGCTAGTTATCCCCTAGTTACCCTTCAAGAAGTAAAAGAAGGCAGCTTCTTTAATCGCATGAAAGACTACATTATGCTTCAGCTAGGATTTGACGACGAGTAAACACCTTTACTGAATACGTTAAAAAGCTAGTTGTGAAGCGGCCAGATTTGTTACAATCTGGCCGTTTTTTTATATGATATTTTAAGTACCAAGGATATCGCATGGATACCCGTTTCGACGAATTACTAGATTTTCCAACAAACCAAACGTTTAAAGTCATGGGCGTTGCTCATGAAGACCTACCTCAACAGGTAGTGAGCTGCCTTCAGCAACATGCGCCAGGCGATTACTCGCCTAACGTAAAACCAAGTAGTAAAGGTACTTACCACTCGGTTTCTATCAGTGTGCGTGTAACCAGTAAAGAGCACATGGAAACCATTTACACTGAACTTGCCAAATTAGAGCTGGTTAGGGTTGTACTTTAAGTGAATGAGCAGTCGATAGCGTCTGACGCAAACGGCGTTATAGTGCGTCAATTAGGGCGTCAGCCGTATGAGCCTATCTTCGAGGCAATGAAGCGCTTCACCGATGAACGCGACCAAAACACCCAGGATGAAATTTGGCTTGTTGAGCACGATGCTGTCTTTACGCAAGGACAAGCGGGCAAAGCTGAACACATACTTATGCCTGGTGACATTCCTGTTGTTCAGGTTGACCGGGGCGGCCAAGTGACCTACCACGGTCCAGGGCAACAAGTTATTTATCTGATGCTAAACATTAAGCGCAGAAAACTGGGTGTTCGTCATTTAGTCACTGCTATGGAAGAAGCGGTGGTCGGACTACTCGAAAAATATGGCGTAACCGCGTACCCAAAGCCCGATGCGCCTGGCGTATACGTCGATGAGAAGAAAGTTTGTTCATTAGGTTTAAGAATACGTAATGGCTGCTCGTTTCATGGCTTAGCTTTAAATGTTAATATGGACCTATCACCGTTTCAGCGTATTAACCCTTGCGGTTATGCCGGTATGGAAATGATCGATACCGCGCGCCTCAATGGTCCAACTACGCTTGAGACCGCTGGTAATGAATTAACGCATTTGTTGCTAGAAGCGCTTTCCATTGCACAGCCAACATACAAAGAAGGTTTTGATGAGTAATGCACGACCTCAAGCGGGGGTAAAACTCCGTGATGATGAAAAAGTAAAACACATTCCCGTCACTATTATTCCTACTGAAAAGGAAGAAATGCTGCGCAAGCCGGAGTGGATTAAAATCAAGCTTCCTCGTACTACCGAGAAAATTGATCACATCAAACAGACACTTCGCAAAAACAACCTTCACTCTGTGTGTGAAGAAGCGAGTTGTCCTAACCTTGCCGAGTGTTTCAACCACGGTACAGCCACCTTTATGATTCTTGGCGATATTTGTACCCGTCGTTGTCCTTTCTGTGACGTAGCCCACGGTAAACCACTGCCGCCGAGCGCAGAAGAGCCAGAGAAGCTGGCTAAAACCATTGCAGAAATGAATTTGCGCTATGTGGTTATTACTTCTGTTGACCGCGATGACCTTCGCGACGGTGGCGCTCAGCATTTCGTAGATTGTATTAACGCCATTCGCGAACACAGTCCAACAACGACAATCGAAGTATTAGTACCCGATTTTCGTGGACGTATGGATCGTGCACTTGAGATTTTCAAAAACGGCGTGCCTGATGTATTCAACCACAACTTAGAGACGATCCCGCGTCTATACCGTGAATGTCGCCCTGGCGCGAATTACCAATGGTCGTTAGATTTGCTTAAGAAGTTTAAAGCGCAACACCCTGACGTGATGACCAAATCTGGTCTGATGATGGGTATGGGCGAAGAGAACGAAGAAATTCAAGGCGTACTTGATGATCTGCGCGCTCACAATGTGGACATGCTTACGCTGGGTCAATACCTTCAGCCAAGCCGTCACCACTACCCGGTTAAGCGCTACGTACACCCTAAGGAATTCGACGCCCTTGGTGACTACGCAAAAGAAATTGGCTTCACGCATGCAGCATGTGGCCCAATGGTCCGCTCGAGCTACCATGCAGACCAACAAGCAGCGGGTAAAGAAGTTAAGTAGTACCGAACTTCAGCATAGGGCTCAGCCTAACGTTGCTAAAAAGTTGATACAGAATAAAAGCGGTGATCTTCACCGCTTTTTTGTGCCTTCGTATTTCAGGGTGACAAACCCGTGGGTATTGTTAGAATGCCCGTCAAATTACGCTATCCCCTTTTGAAAAGTATTCCCAAATTAAGGGTAAGGTCATTTCATGCGCAAACATATATATATTGCCTATACAGGTGGAACTATTGGTATGAAGCCGTCCAAGCAAGGCTACGTACCCGCTGCAGGCTTCTTGTCAGACACACTGAAAAAGATGCCGGAGTTTCACCGTTCTGAAATGCCCCTTTTTACACTACATGAATACGATAACCTTATCGATTCATCAGACATGGATCCGTCTGACTGGCAGCGTATTGCCGATGATATCGCCGACAACTACGACAAGTACGATGGCTTCATTATTTTGCACGGTACAGACACCATGGCATACACCGCCTCGGCGTTGAGTTTCATGCTTGAGGATTTGTCAAAACCTGTCATTGTTACCGGTTCTCAAATTCCACTGGCAGAGCTTCGCTCAGATGGTCAAGTCAACCTTCTAAACGCGTTATACGTTGCCGCGAACTTCCCCATTGCCGAAGTCGGACTGTTCTTCAACAACAGACTACTTCGTGGCAACCGCAGCCGTAAAGTAGATGCAGATGGGTTCAGTGCCTTTGACTCCCCTAACTTTCCTCCACTGTTAGAAGCTGGCATTAACATTCGTCTGAAAGCCGGTGAATTAGCGAAGACACCAAATAACACCTTAACGGTATCGAACGTCAAAGCCCAACCGATCGGCATGGTTAGTTTGTATCCAGGTATTGCGCCGGAGGTGATTAAAAACACGCTGCAGCAGCCGGTGAATGCACTGATTTTACTGAGCTATGGTGTGGGCAATGCACCTCAGAACCCTGAGCTTATTGCACAGTTAAAATACGCAAAAGCCAGAGAAATTCCTGTTTTGAATTGTACCCAGTGTATGCGCGGTCGCGTAAACATGGGTGGCTATGCCACCGGCCATGGCCTACAAGAAGTAGGAGTTTTATCGGGTAGCGATATGACGCCCGAGGCTGCCCTCGCGAAACTGCACTACTTATTAAGTAAAGGGCTTCCTTTTGAGGAAATAAGCCATCTATTAACGCAAAACTTGCGCGGCGAATTAAGCGACTAACAGTCGTTACAAATAAAGTTTTTAAGAAAAAGGTTTCAACAAGTGACAACAACATATTCGGGTATGCTTAAAAAAATGCGTACCTCCGCCGATGAAAACAATACCGTGCACTACTCGCTTCCAATTGGTGATGAGCTGGTAGATATCAATTCTCTTATCGGCAAGGAAGTAACGGTAACCTACTCTGGTGAAATCAACTGTATTCACTGCAACCGCAAAACCAAAAAAAGCTTCAACCAAGGATACTGCTACCCGTGTTTGATATCGCTGGCACAATGCGATAGCTGCATTATTAAGCCAGAAAAGTGCCATTACCACGAAGGGACGTGCAGAGAACCTCAGTGGGGTGAAGAACATTGCTTTAGTGAGCATTTTGTTTATTTGGCTAACACAGGTACGGTAAAAGTGGGCATCACTCGTCAAGTCACCGAAGGCGTGTCTACGCGGTGGATGGATCAAGGAGCTACGCAAGCTACCGTAATGCTGCGAGTTCCTGACAGGCTTACCAGTGGTTTGGTTGAAACGTTATGCAAAGATCACATTGCAGATAAAACCAATTGGCGAACAATGTTAAAGGGCAAACCTGACGAGGTTGATTTAGAACAGGTCAAAACCGAATTAATGGGTAAAATTGAAAGTGAGCTAGAAGCGCTGAAGCAAGAAAAAGGGCTTCAAGCAGTATCAGAAGTGACTACGCCTATCCATGATATTCATTACCCTGTTGAAGATTATCCGGTAAAGATAAAATCTTTAAACTTAGATAAGACACCGTCATTTACTGGTGTATTGCAAGGTATCAAAGGGCAATACTGGATGCTAGATGGCGATCGCGTTATTAATATCAGGAAGTTCGCTGGTTATAATGTAGACCTATCTTTCTAGGTTAAATGTTAGGGTCTTATTTCAGCTTACTTATAAAAATAAGACCCTTCTTACCCGCCGCTAGCTATCTAATGCGGCAGTTTATTCGAATAGGTATCAACTACTGCCAGAATTCAAAGTAGTCGTTACTATTTCTTTGCGGTTTAGGTGCAGGCTCAAACGCTGGTGTTCCTAAATATAAGAAACCTACCAGCTCGTCTTCTTCACTTAAACCTAATCCGTTTCTTACCGTCTCACAGTGTGCGTAGCCACCGGTGCGCCACATGCCGTTAAACCCTTGTGCTACTGCTGCCATTTGCATCGCCATCACGCCACAGCTTGCCGACGCTATCTGCTCAACACGCGGTACCTTTTCATGTTCCACATGCTTTGCGATGGCTACGATAACCATAGGTGCGCGGTGAGGAAGCTGCACGGCACGTTCAATTTCTTTCTGCGACTTTTCATTTTCAATAGCGGATTGCTCATAGAGTGTACCTAGCTTATCCAGCCCTTTTCCTGTGCACACGATAAAACGCCACGGAGTAAGACAAGCATGGTCTGGGGCACGTAGTGCAGCCTGCATAATATTCTCTAAGGCATCTCCACTAGGTGCTGGCGCTTCCAATCGAGGCTGAGAACTTCTGTTGAGTAACAATGTTAATGCGTCCATTTACGTCCCTACTTTATTTTTTCGCGTTGCTATTATAACGCTTCGATTTTCACAATCGAGACAAGCGTGCCAACAACAATAATTTACCTAACCTGAATGCTAGATCCTACGGTTCATAAACGAAAAAGACCAGAAAATTCCGGCCTTTTGTACAGGAAATGGAGCGTCCCTAATTACTTTTAGAACGCATGGCTTTATTCACATAGTAATCGACACTAAAGAAGCGTCCACCACCATAGATAAACAAAACCAAAAGCATAATAAAATAGGTCGCAGCGAATTCGATGCCGTTGTTAAGTACCACAAAGTTACCGCTGGATGTAAGCCAGTCATAATGGCCATGCTCTTGTAACAATGATTTAGCTGCCGCAAGCTTTTCTGGCGCAGCCATAATGTTTTCATTCAGTAAGATTGTACCGTCGGCTAACCATGAAGACGCATCAGCAATAGCGAGCCATCCATTCTTAGCGTGAACACTCACCATAGCGACTATCATGGTTACCATTAATGGAATACTCACCAAGCGCGTCAATGCACCCAATAACAATAGAACACCGCCCACGAGTTCTGCGGCTGTAGCTAAGAACGCCATTACCAAAGGCATTGGTAAACCAAGCCCATAATCATCGTTACCAAACCAATCTACAATACTGTCGAAACTGGATGCTTTATTCCAGCCAGCCTGTATCATCACTGGTGCTAAATACAAGCGCAATAAAAGTAAAGGAATGCCATCTGCCACTTGCAGTCGGGCTACGATTTGTTGGTAAATGTGTGTCATTGTTTTGCCTACTTTGTGTGATTAAGAAATAAGAACGGCACTTTATGAAAAAAATTTCATCGCGCGAAAATAAGCCCTCACCGTTTTTACGACTAATGAAAAAGGGCCATGGAAAAACCGGCTATAAAGCAAAGAATGGAAGATTTCTTATGACGATGAGCGAGGATAGTCACAAACGTATTGCCTCCCTCATTCGAAAGTGGCTGGAACAAGACGAAAAAAAGAACGCAGAATAAAAGTCATCGTAAGTCGCCGAAAACAAAGACACTCACAAAAAATTACAATTAAGTTCGCGATCTTACTCGATTTAGGTAACATAATAGAATGCAGTACGTGAGTAAGGTATGCCTGATCTATCTTGCTCTGGTTAGTTAATTCAAAAAAAGGTAGTGATTAAAATGGCAGCCAAAGGAAATTGGACTAAATCCTTGTTTATTGGCTTGTGGACGGTGCTTAACTTCACCCGCAAACTTTTCTTTAATTTGATATTCATTGTTATTTTTGTTGGATTGATAATCGCAATAACTGGTCAGGACGATGAACAGTTTACCGTAAACAAAGACAGTGCTTTGTTTCTTACGCTTAACGGCAAGCTAGTTATAGAAAAAGAAAGCATTGATCCTTTCGAACAGTTCTTACAAGAATCGCTAGGCAGTGAACCTGAAAACCCAGAAGTATTGGTACGCGATGTAGTGAAAGTGCTTGAAAATGCGCAAAAGGATCGCCGTATTAAAGCTTTGGTTCTTGACCTTCAAGGTCTTACCGGCGGTGGTTTAGACAAGTTGCGCACCGTAGCTAATGCTATTGACGCATTTAAAGAGTCTGAAAAGCCCGTTTATGCCATTGGCGATTACTTTTCCCAAGACCAATATTACTTGGCAGCACACGCTGATAGCATCTATCTGAACCCAATGGGCGGGTTAATGTTTGAAGGCTACGGCCGTTATGGCATGTACTTCAAAGACATGCTAGAAAAGTTAAAAGTAACCACGCATATCTTCCGGGTTGGTACTTATAAATCTGCTGTTGAGCCTATCATGCGAAATGATATGTCTGAAGAAGCAAAAGAAGCGGAGAAACAGTGGTTAGATGGTTACTGGGCACAATACAAAGCGGATGTAGCAGCAGCTCGCGGTATCGATGAAGCAAACTTTGACGAGACCCTTGAAGGTTTATTAGCAAAGTTTGAAGCGGCAGGCGGCGATTTCGCACAGTATGCGCTTGAGAATAATTGGGTAGACGCATTGAAGACCCGCGAAGAAGTAAGATTGGAGCTTACTGAGTTAGTCGGTGAAGATGAAAACAATCACGGCGTTAACCTCACTTCGTTCAATACCTATCTTAAAGTTGTTAACCCGCCTATGCCGGTTATCGAGTCAGATATGGATAAAGTGGCGATTGTAGTTGCCAAGGGCACCATCTTAGACGGTAATCAAAAAGCCGGCACTATAGGTGGCGACAGCACTGCGCGTCTTCTGCGTAAGGCTCGTCTTGATGACAACGTAAAAGCAGTGGTTCTTCAGATTGATTCTCCTGGTGGCAGCGCATTTGCCTCTGAAATTATCCGTCAGGAAGTGTTGCAGCTACAACAAGCAGGTAAGCCCGTTATTGCTTCTATGAGCACCTATGCAGCTTCAGGCGGTTATTGGATTGCAGCAAGTACCGATAGAATAATTGCAAGCCCTAGCACAATTACAGGCTCGATTGGCGTGTTTGGTATGTTTATGACCTACGAGAATTCACTGGATTATTTAGGTATTCACAGTGACGGTGTGGGCTCTACAGAGCTTGCAGGCTTCTCTACTGTGCGTCCACTAGCACCAGAATTCGGTCAGATTCTTCAGCGCAACGTTGAAAACACTTACGGAAACTTCTTGTCGTTGGTTTCAAATGCTCGTGGTATGTCGGTAGAAGAAGTGGATAGTGTTGCCCAAGGACGCGTGTGGATTGGCGAAGATGCAATTGAACTTGGCTTGGTAGACCAGCTTGGTACGGTTGACGATGCTGTAGTTGCTGCGGCCGAGCTCGCCGAGCTCGAAAATTATGATACGTTCTACGTACAACGTACGCTGAGTGCCCAGGAAATTTTCTGGAAGGAATTCTTTGGCCAGGCAATGACGTTTGTGGGCAAATGGCAATTTGCCCATGCCGACTCTGCACTGGTAAATGAATTTAAGCGCGTACTAAAAGAGTTCAGTTTAGTAAACCAACTAAACGACCCTAAGGGTACCTACGTGCTATGTTTGCCTTGTGACGTTAAATAATACGCGCAGCAAATAAGTAGAAACAGTAAAAAGACAGAGGCAGCAACATCGCTTCAAATGACTTAACTCAAGAACAGCGTCGCGCTATTACCGACGCTGTTTTTTATTGCTATGAGCAAGCAGAGCAATACTTCAAGCAAACGTTCAAGCGCCCTACCATCACTTTTAGACGGTCGGGGAAAAATGCGGGCACTGCGTTTTTACAGCAAAACCGCGTGAATTTTCACCCACTTCTGTTTAAAGATAATATCGATGCCTTTTTAAGTGACGTGGTACCACACGAAGTCAGCCATTTGTTGGTATGGGTTCTGTTTGGCAGAGTTCAGCCCCACGGCAAAGAATGGCAGTCGATAATGCGCAGCGTATTTAACTGCACGCCTAATGCTACCCATCAATTTGACGTGAAACGGGTAGCCCGCACTTTTCATTATGTGTGTGACTGTGACACTTATGCGCTAAGTACACGCAGACACAATAATATTTTAAAAGGGGCACAATACAAATGTAGGAAGTGTCAGGCCTTGCTTCGCGCACCAGACGTTGGCAGCCTAAAAGCCAATTGACCCAAGACGCTGTCTAGCGAGCGGTATTTACAGGATACGTGCTGTTAATTAAACCAGTGTTTAGTAAATGCGTTGTCTAAATCGTTAAACGCTGTCTTAAGAAGTTGCGCTAGCTCTTTATATTTTGGTTTTGATTTAGCATTGGTCATAGCCACACCTTGCGAGCGCATTTTTGAGTGGATTTCTTGGTACCAGCTTTTCAGTTGTGGTGGAAGGTATTGGTCAGAGCGGTGTCCTAGCCAAAGCAAGCCTTGCATAGGCAGACTTAAGAAGAAAGCACCTATGGTAATGGTTTGAGGTAGATAATCGGCGCCTAAACTCTGATAGAGCAGCGCGCATGAAACCATTGCCACTGGCGGCATGGTTTTAATTGCAAACTTAGTCGCTGCTACAACTCTACACTCTGGGAAAAAGGCATAGAGTTCTTTTCTTACAGGCCATGTCTTCATGTACTGCTGACCGTTTTTCAACATTGTCATTATTGATTGAGACATGCCTCACCTCTTTGATAAACCTTACTATCAGCATTAATGCTGATATCACTCACGTCATTATTCGATAGTTATAACTAAATTGTAATCCGCTTTTTGGCTAATACAAACTGGTTCTTCTAAATCAGTACGTAATTACAGCGATAAACTATCAACATCGATCTTATCAAATACGATTGCACTGTAGTTAATTAAGTTTCGTTGATGTGGCGGCTGCCTTTTGGTCTGCTGTGAAGATCGGCGTTGTGTAGCTAATACACCCCGCATTAATAATTAAAAGGTATAAGTTCAATCTATCTTTAAGTGACATTTTTCTCGCTTAAAGGCATCATATAGAGCTTAAGCCTAAACATTGTGCTGCATGGCTTTGTTGTTACTTTTGTTAAAGCAAGTGAATAACGACCTGCAGATGTTGCGCTGGCAAATTACTATAATAAAAGTAACTAGGTGTTGAGCTTGATTTACAGATTTTCGCCCCTACCTAGCTTTCTAAGAGAAATTTTATAAGTAACCCTATTGGGTGAATTATTTGGAGAGGAAAATGGCAGAAAGCAGACACGTCCGTCTACTTATCTTGGGTTCAGGCCCTGCAGGTTATTCAGCAGCGGTTTATGCTGCACGTGCAAACCTTAAACCTGTACTGTTAACTGGTATTCAACAAGGCGGACAGCTTACTACCACGACAGAAGTAGAAAACTGGCCGGGCGATCCTGAAGGCCTTACTGGTCCTGATCTAATGGTTCGTATGCAAAAGCATGCTGAAAAGTTCGATACTGAAATTATTTTCGATCACATCAATAAGACCGACTTTTCGAAGCGCCCTTTCACGCTTTACGGAGATAGCGGTACTTATACGTGTGACGCACTAATCATTGCTACAGGTGCTTCAGCTAAATACCTTGGTCTTGAATCAGAGCAAGCGTTTATGGGTAAAGGTGTATCTGCTTGTGCAACCTGTGACGGTTTCTTCTACCGCAATCAAAAAGTAGCGGTAATTGGTGGTGGTAACACCGCTGTTGAAGAGGCGCTTTACCTTTCAAACATTGCATCAGAAGTACATGTTATTCACAGAAGAGATAGCTTTAGAAGTGAAAAAATTCTTGAGCAACGCCTTCGTGATAAAGCAGAAAACGGTAACGTGGTATTACACTTAAACCGTACACTAGATGAAGTGCTCGGTGACGAAATGGGTGTAACCAAAGTCCGTATTAAAGATACGAACAGTGATGCCACTGAAGAGCTTGATGTTATGGGTCTATTCGTTGCTATCGGTCACAAACCGAATACCGATATCTTTGATGGGCAGCTTGAAATGAAAGATGGCTATGTCGTTGTAAACAGCGGTACAAACGGCAATGCGACGCAAACAAGCGTTGAAGGTGTGTTTGCTGCAGGTGACGTGAGCGATCATATTTATCGTCAGGCCATTACATCAGCAGGTACAGGGTGTATGGCGGCGCTAGATGCTGAAAAATACTTAGATGGTACGATGCCTGAACAAGGTTAATACTGTTTCCCAAGCCCTACTGTTCAGTGGGGCTTTTTTCTGGCCCGATTATGATAGCGTTACATTACATCGAAGAAGGCGCGCCCTTCCCTCCAGTCGACACTGCATTAGACGAACCTAACGGCCTGCTAGCATTTGGTGGCGACCTCAGTCCTGCACGTTTATTTTCTGCCTACTCACAGGGCATTTTCCCTTGGTTCAGTGATGACGAACCGCTGTTGTGGTGGTCACCCGACCCCAGAGCCATTATTGAACTCGACAATTTTGTCGCATCGAAAAGCCTTAAGAAGCTTGCTCGAAAACAAAAATACACGGTAACGTTAAATTATGCGTTCGACCGAGTAATTGAAGCCTGTTCATCAACCCCTCGTAAAAACCCAAACACAGGTGAACTCAATAGCGAAACATGGATTACCGATGACATGATTGGGGCTTACCGGCAGCTCAATGGTTTAGGTTTAGCACACTCTGTGGAAGTTTGGGACGGCGAAACACTTGTGGGTGGACTATATGGCGTTGGAATTGGCAAGGTATATTGCGGTGAATCGATGTTTCACCGGGAAAGTAATACGTCAAAACTTGCTATGATGGCGTTGGTTGAGCACATGAAGTCTCACGATATGGCCTTTATTGATTGCCAGCTTCCTACCGATCATTTGGCATCCCTTGGTGCGAATGTGTTATCCCGTGAAAACTTTATTGAAAAACTGGAAAACAACAACCACACTTTAACTGAAGACGGTAGGCTGTCAGAAGACTACCTTAATCGTTGGAAGCCAAGAGTGATTACTCCGTGAAGTTTGGTATAACCCAATCATTTTCATGTAGCTATTTGCCCGATGAGCAAGAGCAATTATTAGTATACGCCGAAAATAATGATTTTCAGGCGTGGCGATACTCGCAACTTATTCAAGTGGGATTTCGACGAAGCGGTGAACAAATTTACCGTCCACACTGCCCAGCCTGCAAGGCGTGTAAGTCGGTGCGAATTCCGGTGAATGCTTATACCCCCTCTCGCAGTCAAAAAAGGCTGTTAAAGGCCAACCAAGGGTTTCGCGTTCAGCTAGTTAGTGAAACTAAAAGCACATACTACCCGTTGTATGAACGCTACATTACGGAGCGACATGCCGACGGTAGTATGTATCCGCCTTCACGAACCCAGTTCGACAATTTCGTTTTGTGTGATTGGATGACAACCCATTACCTAGAGGCCTATGATGGCGACAAGCTCATTGCAGTGGCTGTCACTGACGTTGTCGATGCTAACGAACATATGGGTGCCCTCTCTGCGCTCTACACGTTTTTCGACCCTGACTATAGCTCTGCGTCTTTAGGTACATGGATGATACTCATGCAAATTGAGGAAGCGAGGCGTTTAGGCCACCACTATGTTTATTTGGGCTATTACGTAGAGGGTTGTCAAAAAATGTCTTATAAACACAAATTTTTGCCATTTGAGCAGTTTAGTGACAATGAATGGCATCTATTTAGCAAAAATAGTAAAATACCCACTTAATTGCTTTACACCGAACCCAAGATTGGGTAAGGTCTGCGCGGCAAAAATTTTGAATTACTGAGGTAACTGCTTTACATGGCAAAAGAAGATTGTATTGAAATGGAAGGTACTGTGTTAGACACGCTACCTAACACTATGTTCCGCGTTGAACTAGAAAACGGTCACGTAGTGACTGCACACATCTCTGGTAAAATGCGTAAGAACTATATCCGTATTCTTACTGGCGATAAGGTCACCGTTGAGATGACTCCTTACGATTTGACCAAAGGTCGTATCGTTTATCGCGCAAGATAATGAGCCATTTAAGCGGTAACGCATAAAAAAAGCCCGATTAAGATCGGGCTTTTTCGTATCTGGGTTTTACCTATTTCATCCTCGAAGCGCTATCGCTTAGATCCAAAATTACTAAAGAAGATTTAGCGCTTGATAGACGACATTAGTCTTTCTACCTAGCGCTACCTGCTTTATTACATTAGGTTGGCTCTGCTTCTTCAGACGTTGCACCTACACCTGTGTACTCAAAGGTGAGTTTGTCATCAACGCAGTCTACTTTAACGTTTCCGCCTTTAGATAACTCGCCAAACAATAGCTCGTTCGCCAACTCTTTCTTAAGGTCATCTTTAATGACGCGCGCCATAGGACGTGCTCCCATTGCCTTATCATAGCCTTTCTCAGCCATGTAAGCGCGGGCTGCACTGGTGACCTCTAGCGACACGCCTTTAACGTCAAGCTGTGCCTGAAGCTCAATAATGAACTTATCTACCACCTGCAAGATAATTTCAGGATCAAGATGGTTAAACCAAATAATACCGTCCAGGCGATTTCTGAATTCAGGTGTAAACACCTTATTGATTTCAGACATCGCATCGTGACTGTGATCTTGCTGCTTAAAGCCAATAGATTTACGTACGGTTTCTTGAACACCTGCGTTGGTGGTCATCACTAACACCACGTTTCTAAAGTCAACCTTACGTCCATTGTTATCAGTCAGCGTACCGTGGTCCATAACCTGAAGAAGAATATTGTAGATATCGCTATGCGCTTTCTCAATTTCATCTAACAGCACTACTGAGTACGGGTTTTTGATTACCGCATCTGTTAACAGACCGCCTTGGTCAAAACCAACGTAACCAGGAGGCGCACCAATGAGACGGCTAACTGCATGACGTTCCATGTACTCAGACATATCAAAACGTACAAGCTCAACACCCATGATTTTAGCCAGCTGTTGGGTTACTTCTGTTTTACCAACACCAGTTGGACCGGCGAACAAGAAGCTACCAATTGGTTTTGCTTCAGCTCCAAGTCCAGAACGTGATAGCAATATAGCGTCATTAAGCGTCTCTATAGCCTTATCCTGACCAAACACGACCATTTTAAGGTTTCGGCCAAGGTTCTTAAGCACCTCTTTGTCAGAAGCCGATACAGACTTCTCAGGGATACGCGCCATTTTTGCAATAATTTGCTCTATGTCGCCCACACCAATCGTTTTTTTGCGCTTAGAAGGCGGCAACAAGCGCTGGCTTGCGCCTGCCTCATCCATTACATCAATGGCTTTATCTGGAAGATGACGCTCGTTGATGTACTTAGCCGACAATTCCGCCGCAGCTTGAATCGCTTTTTGTGTGAAACGCACATTGTGGTGCTCTTCGTAGCGACTCTTAAGGCCAAGCAGTATCTTTGTGGTATCGCTGACGCTAGGTTCAGTTACGTCAACTTTCTGGAAACGACGTGCAAGGGCGCGGTCTTTCTCAAAAATACCTTGATATTCTTGATATGTGGTTGAGCCAATACAGCGTAGTTCACCGCTTGATAGCTTAGGCTTAAGTAAATTTGACGCATCCATTACACCGCCCGACGCAGCGCCTGCACCAATAATGGTATGGATTTCATCAATAAACAAAATGGCGTTCTTGTCTTTGCCAAGCTCTTTCAGAATTGCTTTCAAACGCTTCTCAAAGTCACCACGGTATTTGGTACCAGCAAGAAGGCCACCTAAATCCAGTGAATAAACGGTACTTTCAGCAATAACATCAGGCACGTCTTCGTTAACGATTCTGTATGCAAGACCTTCTGCGATCGCCGTTTTACCTACGCCCGCTTCACCCACAAGCAGCGGGTTGTTTTTGCGACGACGACATAGAATTTGAATAGTGCGCTCTACTTCCGAATCGCGGCCAATCAACGGGTCTATTTTGCCGTCTTTCGCATGACGATTTAGATCAGTTGCGTATTTGCTTAATGCTGAGCCACCTTCTTCGCCTGCTTCAGCCTCTTCCGACGCTTCAGGGTTTACAGGCTCATCATCATCCGCTTTGCTTACGCCATGGCTAATGAAGTTCACCACATCCAAGCGCGTTACATCCGCCTTCTTGAGAATATAAACGGCCTGAGACTCTTGCTCGCTGAATATAGCAACAAGTACGTTGGCGCCAGTGACTTCGTCCTTACCAGACGACTGAACGTGGAATACCGCACGCTGCAGCACGCGCTGGAAACCGAGCGTGGGCTGAGTTTCGCGTTCGTTTAACTGGTCATCTAAAATGAGAGGCGTAGTATCTTTAACAAAAGCTAACAGTTCGCTTTTAATTGCCTCAATATCGGCACCACATGCTTTGAGCGCATCGCGAGCAGCTGAGTTATCAAGCAATGCCAACAACAAGTGCTCAACCGTCATAAACTCATGACGATGCTCTCTGGCAAATACAAACGCGTTATTTAACGTTTGTTCTAATTCTTTATTTAACATATTGCTCGCCCTCTACAAAAAACCTTATGCCTGCTCCATCGTGCACATCAACGGGTGCTGATGTTTGCGTGCGTACTGATTAACCTGCATCACTTTTGTCTCTGCTATCTCAGCAGTAAAAATGCCACACACGGCTTTTCCTTGATAATGAACGGTCAGCATAAGTTGGTTGGCTTTCTCAGCGTCCATATTGAAAAACTGCATGAGTACCTCAATGACAAAATCCATCGGTGTATAGTCGTCATTGTTCAACAACACTTTATACATGGGAGGCGGCTGCGGCTTCTGTCGCTGCGCGTCTTTCTGTTTTTCCTTTTCGATACTAATAGCGTTGTCTTTACTCATAACTTAATAATAGTGGTTTAATGGCACATATGTGTACAAACTTTTGGATAAATTTATTCACATTTGCCCTTGACATAATATGGTTAAAAAATCTACATTTTGTATAGTGGTTTTGAGTATTGCACGTTAGCTACGACATAACTTACTGCGTAGCAGCTACAATCAATACTCTTTCCACCGTGTCTCCGGATCTATAATGGGGGCATATACTCGTGAGTTCAAGGATTAAGAGGAAGTCGAAGTATGGCGGTTGGCAAAGTTAAATGGTTTAACAACGCAAAGGGTTTTGGATTTATCGTTCCTGAGGACGGCGGCGAAGATATTTTCGCGCATTACTCTACGATTCAAATGGAAGGCTACCGTTCGCTAAAAGCGGGTCAAGAAGTAACGTTCGAAGTTCAGCAAGGGCCTAAAGGTCTTCACGCTGAGAACATTGGCTTCAAAGAAGAACCAGAGCGTTAAGAAAAGAATTTTTAAAGCCTGACCTTTTACGTCGGGCTTTTGCTTTTCTTGCCATTCAAAATGTGTAGGTGCAGTAAAGCGCCTGTGCGGATAAGTGCGTTTAAATTTTCCCCACAAAAATAAGCATTACGTTATCTTAACGTTGTGTATTAAATTTGCGTACTAGTTCAAATTAGACAATCAACGAGCTTTTTTCCTGTTCCTTTTATCTCCCTCTTATACATTCGTTTCCAAAACATAAGGTATATCGCCCTACCCCTTATTACCCCTTATACCAGTCCGCGTAGACCATTGCCTACTCAGCTAGGTTTAATACCAGTCCGCATAAATAATTAGCCACTCAGCGAGAGTTAAAATGTTCGTAATCGTGGCGTGTTACCGCAGGTATAGTGGATCTACATCAAGGTGACACAACAAAGAGTACGGACATTTTAAACTCGCCCTTCGGGAAGGCCTGGCAAGCTTCCTATCTTCATTCTGGGAATTTGAAAGGGAACAGCCATTCCTGCATTCCCACGCTTCGCTAGGAAACTTGCCAGCGCCTTCTGAGAGGGCAATTATCTATGCGGATTGGTATAAAATGTTCGTAATCGCGGCGTGTTAGCGCAGGTATAGTGGTTCTACATAAAAAAAGCCCTCTCGTTTGAAGAGAGGGCTTTTAAACCTTGTTTTGAAATAGCTTCTCAGGTTTGAGAGTACTATTCTATGCGCTAGACCTATAAGCCTAACGCATATACACAAAATACTATGCGCCTAAGATAGCTTTTAATGTCTTACTTGGAGACATGGTTGCGAAAAGCTTGTCTTCGTCAGGGTAGTAGTAACCACCAATTTCTTGCGCGCTACCTTGCGTTGCATCAATCTCAGCCAAGATGTCGTCAATTTTCGCAGACAACTCTTCATACACTGGCTTAAATTGCGCAGCTAGATCTGCGTCTTCCGTTTGGTTCGCTACTTCTTCAGCCCAGTATAGACCTAGGTAAACATGGCTACCACGGTTGTCCAACTGACCTGCTTTACGAAGCGGAGACTTACCGTTGTTTAGTAGTTTTTCCGTTGCTTTATCAAGTGCAGTAGCAATAACTTTTGCTTTGGTGTTGCTGTGCTTAATAGCAACATCTTCTAGCGATACAGCAAGTGCCAGGAATTCACCGAGTGAGTCCCAACGCAAGTGACCTTCTTCAACGAACTGTTGCACGTGCTTAGGTGCACTACCGCCCGCGCCCGTTTCATAAAGGCCACCACCAGCCATCAACGGAACAATTGATAGCATTTTAGCACTGGTACCAAGCTCTAGGATTGGGAACAAATCAGTAAGGTAATCACGAAGTACGTTACCCGTTACTGAAATGGTATCCAGACCGCGAATTGCACGTTCCATGCTGTAGCGAATAGCGCGTACAGGAGACATAATTTGAATGTCTAGACCGTTGGTATCATGGTCTTGTAGGTACTTTTCAACTTTCTTGATAAGTTGCGCATCGTGAGCACGTTCGTCATCTAGCCAGAATACCGCAGGCATACCAGATTGACGTGAACGCGTTACCGCTAGCTTCACCCAATCTTGAATAGGTGCGTCTTTCACCTGACACATACGCCAGATATCACCTTCTTCAACATCGTGAGAGATAAGAACATTGCCGTCTTGGTCAACAATTGAAACAGTACCGTCTGCTTCCAGTTCAAACGTTTTGTCGTGTGAACCGTACTCTTCTGCTTTTTGCGCCATTAGACCAACGTTAGGTACTGTACCCATCGTTGTCGGGTCGAATGCACCATGCGTTTTACAGAAGTTGATAACTTCTTGGTAAATGGTTGCATAAGTACTTTCTGGAATAACTGCTTTAGTGTCGTGCGCCTTTCCATCTGGTCCCCACATTTGACCAGAGTTACGGATCATTGCAGGCATAGAGGCATCAACAATTACGTCACTTGGTACGTGAAGGTTCGAGATACCTTTGTCAGAGTTAACCATCGCAATTGGCGGACGGTCGGCATAACATGCGTTGATATCTTTTTGAATTTCAGAGCGTTGGCTCTCAGGTAGGCTTGCAATTTTGTCGTAAACGCTACCTAGACCATTGTTAGGGTTAACCCCTAGCTCTTCAAACAGGTCACCCCATTTGTTGAATAGATCTTTGTAAAATACTTTTACACAGTGACCGAATACGATTGGATGAGACACCTTCATCATGGTCGCTTTTACGTGTAGTGAGAAAAGAATGCCTGTGTTTTTCGCATCTTCAATTTGCTCTTCGAAGAATTCACACAGCGCTTTTTTGCTCATAAACATGCCGTCGATAACTTCGCCAGCTAGCAAATCTACACGCGGTTTAAGGGTTTTCTTGCTGCCATCTTTACCCGTAAATTCGATGCTAACGTGACCGTCTTTCTCAACTGTCACTGATTTTTCACCAGAGTAGAAATCGCCACCGCGCATGTGCGCTACGTGCGAACGAGAAGCTTGAGACCACTCACCCATTGAATGCGGGTGCTTACGGGCATAGTTCTTCACCGCTGTCGGTGCACGACGGTCCGAGTTACCTTCACGTAGTACAGGGTTTACCGCACTACCTAATACTTTACCGTAACGCTCGCGAATTTCTTCGTCTTCAGCTGTTTTAGGTGAATCAGGGAACGCTGGTACATTAAAACCTTTTGCGTTTAATTCTTTGATAGTTGCACGAAGCTGTGGAATTGAGGCACTGATGTTTGGAAGCTTGATGATGTTAGCGTTCGGGTCTTGGGTCATCTCACCCAGTTCAGCTAGCGCGTCTGGCACTCTTTGTTCTTCAGAAAGATACTCAGGGAAATTTGCCAAAACACGTGCAGCAAGTGAAATATCGCTTAGCTCAACGTCGATATCTGCAGCCGCAGCAAACTTCTGGATGATTGGAAGAAGTGAGTAAGTCGCCAGCATTGGCGCTTCATCAGTCTTCGTGTAGATGATCTTAGACTTGGTCATTATATACCTCAATTTTCTCGACAGGGTACTGTCGTCTTTAGTCCATTAGGTCGCAACAACCCGCAACATGTTCATGTCACGCCCACAGTCATTGCGAAACGTATTTGATGTTTTCCACCTTTTGCTTTTATTAAGCACTAGGTCACTTGCTGTTTTCTTCCCTACATATTATTCAATTCCCTATGTTAGCAATATGCATCTCATGGCTTTGCACTCGACTACCTAGTCGTACGCAATTTCGAGATACGATGTATAAGCAAGCCCGCTTATCACTGCTAAAACTGTCTAATAATTATGCAGATGCGCTCTCTTATAAAAATGGGAGCGACCATTAGTATAGGGTCGAAAGTTTGAGTTACAAGTCATACCATTGTCTTAACTCATAAGATCACCGAATTTATCGACAAACTTCATTGAGCAAACCACTATTTGCGGTTGATTTTCCCATGCGAAGCATCGTCATTTGTCGTAAAATCCCCCCCGAAATTTTGAATTTAAACAAGCGGAAGTAATATGTCTTCAAACGCTAAAGTGGTGCTTTTTAATAAGCCCTTTCAAGTTCTTTCTCAATTTACTGATGCAGACGGTAGAGAAACCCTAAAGGACTATATTGATGTTCCCGGTGTGTATGCCGCAGGACGACTCGACAGAGATTCGGAAGGTCTTCTCGTACTCACCAATGACGGAAAGCTTCAGCATAAACTTGCTAACCCAAAAGCTAAAACCAGCAAAACCTATTGGGTGCAAGTTGAAGGTATTATGGACGAAAAAGCAATGCAGGCGCTGCGTGACGGTGTAGAATTAAAAGATGGAATGACTCGCCCCGCGAAAGTAAAAGCCATGGAAGCACCTGGCGTGTGGCCGCGGAATCCGCCCGTACGTTTTAGACAGTCGATCCCTACTAGCTGGGTAGAAATTACCATTACAGAAGGCAGAAACAGACAAGTGCGACGTATGACAGCGCACGTCGGCTACCCCACCCTTCGGCTCATCAGATATCGCGTGGGTAATTGGACCATTGATGGTATTGATAATGGCAGCTACGTTCACTTTTAAAGGCAATTCAATTTCTAATACTTGAAATCACCTTCCTTGACCACACTAAAAGAGGCACCGAAACATCACGGATTTTTAGCGCTGTTAAAGGTTGCTGTTCATCTTTGCATATAGACAATTTTTTACAGCAAAGGCCAACGGCCGCTTGGCACATATTTAATTACTTAATCAGATAAGGATTAAATGTGAATTAGCTATCGGAATCTGATAAAATCCGCGACCTCGAAAACGGGCCGATTTGTAAGTGGCTGATTAGTGATATTGCCCACTGAGTGGGTAAGCGCCTTAGCATATTTATCAACATGTTAATTGGTGACTGATTTAACAAATACGGTTTCTTTTTTATTAATCAAATGAGTGTGCAATCCATAGTGAGTGATATTGAATCTAACGCCAGCAAAAAAGTGATCGTCGGAATGTCCGGCGGTGTCGATTCGTCTGTTTCAGCCTACCTACTCCAACAACAGGGTTATCAGGTTGAAGGTCTTTTCATGAAAAACTGGGAAGAAGACGACAACGATGAATACTGTGCCGCAGCGGAAGATTTAAAAGATGCACAAGCGGTTGCTGACAAACTTGGCATTGAACTGCACACCATTAACTTTGCAGCAGAATACTGGGATAACGTGTTTGAGTATTTCTTAGAGGAATACAAAGCGGGCCGTACGCCAAACCCAGATATTATGTGCAACAAAGAAATTAAGTTTAAAGCGTTTCTTGAATTTGCAGCAGAAGACCTTGGCGCTGACTACATTGCAACTGGTCACTATGTTCGTCGCCGAGAAGTTGACGGTAAATGGCAAATGCTACGCGGTCTTGATAACAATAAAGACCAGAGCTACTTTCTTTACACGTTAGGCGAAGAGCATGTTGCAAAAACGCTCTTCCCTGTGGGCGACATCGAAAAGCCATTAGTTCGCAAAATTGCCGAGGAGCAAGGTCTTATCACTCACGATAAGAAAGACTCTACCGGGATTTGTTTTATTGGTGAACGCAAATTTAAAGACTTCCTTGCTCGTTACCTTCCAGCTCAGCCTGGCGTTATTGAAACAGCAGAAGGCGAAGAAATTGGCCAACACGAAGGCTTGATGTATCACACGCTAGGTCAACGTAAAGGCTTACACATTGGTGGATTAGCCAAATACGGTGACGACCCTTGGTATGTGGTAGATAAAGATGTTGCTCGCAACGTGCTTATTGTGGGCCAAGGTGCCGACCACCCTCGCCTATACTCGAAAGGCTTGGTAGCAAAGCAGCTACACTGGGTGGATAGAAAAACGATTACAGAGCCTGTGCGCGCGGTAGTTAAAACCCGTTATCGTCAGGCCGATATCCCATGTACAATAACGCCAACTCAAGACGACACCATTGAAGTGATGTTTGATGAGCCGCAGAAGGCGGTAACGCCGGGGCAGTCAGCGGTGTTCTATAGTGACGAAGTTTGCCTTGGCGGCGGTATTATTGAGAGTTATATTCGCTGATGTTAGATACCGACATAGAAAATAACCTAGCTCTTGCTGGTGTATGTCAAGCTGCTGCGCTGGTTCAGCAGCTTGCCAGACGAGGTTCTGCCGATAACGAGGCTATAGAGGCCAGCTTATCGAGCATACTGGTTACTGACCCAGAAACACCTCAACAGGTTTTCGGCCAGCTCGCTAACTTAAAAACCGGTTACACCACACTCGCAGCACAGCTATCTGACAAACAAGCAACAAAAGATACGGAATTAACCCGCTATATTGCTAGTATTCTAGGACTTGAAAGAAAGCTAGCGAGAAAGCCTAAAGCAATGCAGGAACTGGGCGAACGTATTTCCCATGTTCAGCGCCAGCTTGCTCACATCGATTTCCAAAACCCACAAATAGTCTCCTCCTTAGCGAGCATTTACAGCGATATCATCAGTCCGCTAGCACCGCGTATTCAGGTAGCTGGTAACCCAGATTATTTAAGCCAACCTGCCACTCAGCATAAAGTGCGTGCGCTTTTGCTTGCAGGTGTTAGGGCTGCAGTAATGTGGCGTCAGATGGGTGGAAAACGAAGAAACATTTTATTTAAACGCAAACACATTCTTAACAGTGCTGTTAAAGCACTACGATTAATAAACTAGTGAGGAGCTTAAGGTGGAACTGAGTCAGTTAACTGCAATTTCCCCTGTCGATGGTCGATATGCTGGCAAAAGCGTAGAATTACGCAGTATTTTCAGTGAGTACGGCTTATTAAAATACCGTGTAGAAGTAGAAGTACGTTGGTTACAAATGCTGTCTACTAACCCACAAATTGAAGAAGTTCCTGCTTTTACAGACACGTCAAATGCACTACTAGACAAAATAGTAGCTGAATTTAGTGTTGAAGATGCCATGCGCATCAAAGAAATCGAGCGCACAACAAACCACGATGTGAAAGCGGTTGAATACTTTCTTAAAGAGAAGGTTGCCGACAATAGTGAGCTTTCAGCAGTAAATGAGTTTATCCACTTTGCGTGTACGTCTGAAGACATCAACAACCTTTCACATGGCTTAATGCTTCGCGAAGCCCGCGAGACCGTTATTCTTCCTTACTGTGACAAATTAATTGAAGCGCTAGTAGAGCTTGCTAAGCGCTACCAGAACGTACCTATGATGGCACGTACTCACGGTCAGCCTGCTTCACCTACCACCATGGGTAAAGAAATGGCAAACGTGGCTATTCGCCTAAAGCGTCAGCGTAGCCAAATCGCAGGTGTTGAGTTACTTGGTAAGATTAACGGTGCAGTGGGCAACTACAATGCACACTTGTCAGCGTATAAAGATGTAGATTGGCACGAAGTTTCAGAGAAGTTTGTTACCTCACTAGGTCTAACCTGGAACCCGTTCACTACGCAAATAGAGCCGCATGACTATATTGCAGAAATGTTTGATGCCATTGCGCGCTTTAACACCATTCTTATCGATTTCGACCGTGACGTTTGGGGTTACATTGCACTGGGTCACTTCAAGCAAAAAACGGTAGCTGGCGAAATCGGCTCTTCTACCATGCCACACAAAGTTAACCCTATCGATTTCGAAAATTCAGAAGGTAACTTAGGTCTGGCGAACGCTATTTTTGACCATTTAGCAGCTAAGCTTCCTATCTCTCGCTGGCAACGTGACCTTACCGACTCAACCGTACTACGTAACCTTGGCGTAGGTGTAGGTTATGCGGTTATTGCGTATCAGGCTACTTTGAAAGGTATTAGCAAGTTAGAAGTTAATGAGCAAAGCTTACTTAACGAGCTAAACAACAATTGGGAACTGCTTGCAGAGCCTATTCAAACTGTTATGCGTCGTTACGGTATTGAAAAGCCATACGAGAAGCTAAAAGAGCTGACCCGTGGTAAGAAAGTAAACGCTGAGGTCATTGCTGAGTTTATTGATAACCTAGATATGCCAGAAGCGGCCAAAGCAGAGCTTAAGGCATTAACGCCTGCTACATACATTGGTGATGCAATCAGGCTTGTAGATCAGTTATAAGCCCTTACGCTTTCCACTACACTGAAAAACGCGGTCATTAGTACCGCGTTTTTTTATTCCTAAATTTCTCTACATTGAATTTTCACCTACCCGTGGGAGCAAGCAAATGGATTTACGCAACACGAACCACACTCCTTTCTCATTGCAGGAAAAACACTGTGTTGTACTTTCCCCCACGGTTTCGAAGGTGTTAAGTCCAACGCTAGAAACCAAAAGTAGTGCCGCGAATTTAAAAAGCTGTATAAAAAATGCCGTCGTCATTTTTTGTGACCTATCAGGCTTCCAACAACTCTCAGTTAAATATGGCGACATTACATGCGCCAGACTTGTAGATAGCCTGTTTTCTGAATTCGATGTGCTTGCCGCTGATTTACACCTTTCGCCATTAAAAACCAACGGCGATCAATATATTGCGGTTGGTTTTAGCGGCGAACATAGCAGTACAACACACTCGCTTTTGAACGCTCTGGTGAACGCCATCGAATTCGCATTTCGCGCTCGCGAGCTTGTAAATAGCAACGACCTTTTAGCATCATCTTCAAGTCAACTGCGAGTTGGCATTGCGACAGGATCTTTACTTGCCGGCCAATCTGCTCGCCCGCTTGCAGGCTTTGATATTTGGGGGACTACGGTAAATAGGGCTGCAATGTTAGAGCAATACACAGCACCTAATACAATTGCTATTTGTGAGAAGTCTTACAGCCTGGTTAAACGACAGATTATGCATCGCTCTAGCGCGAGTGCGAATAACCCTTGCTCCTTTAATACGTACTTCACTTGTGGTTCAAATAGAAACGCTAACACTGAGCTCTCAACGCGTGAACACGACAAGCGGAAACTCAGTGAGTCAAAAATGTGTGGCGAAAATTGCAAAGAAACCACATTCCTACCAAAACAGCTGCATACGAAAACAATGCTAATGAGCGCATACGTTTGCTAACTCCTGTCTAGCGCATCTGATAACCACCCATGTCATGTAAACATTGAGCTAAAAAGCACGTGATTTCTAAGTTAGATGAATTACACCTGCAGTAACTCGCCGCGAGTACGAACATGTTAAGTTTCGCTGAGTGGGTAATTATCTATGCGAACCATTATGAATACGGCTTTCCCTGTTGAATCAGGTGAAGCAAATGCAAGGTAGCAATAAACGTTTTAATAATCGATAATGCCGCCCATAAGCTTCAACCTCGCTTTTGACAAAGTGCTAACGCTTACCGCCGCCACGCACAATACTTAAATCAACAGATTAAACCCATTTAATTGGCTTACTATAAGAGACACTATGCCCACTAACGACAATTCGTACATTATTGATGCACAATCTGGAAACGGCTTTAATGCAGAAACCTTTCTAAAAAACTACTGGCAGCAAAAGCCGGTAGTCATCAAACACTTCTTTGACAACTTTGTAGATCCTATCGATGAGAACGATCTTGCCGGTCTAGCACAAGAGTCGGAAGTGGATGCACGTATTATTAGCAACGTGAAAGGCAGCTGGCATGTTGAACAAGGGCCAATTACCGATTTTGACAAAGCATGTCAGGGCAAATGGACATTACTAGTTCAAGGCGTAGATAAATATGTGCCCGACGTAACCCCTCTACTAGATCCCTTTTCTTTTATCCCTAATTGGCGATTGGACGACCTGATGGTGAGCTTCGCCACCAATGGTGCAGGCGTTGGTGCTCACATCGACCAATATGATGTATTTTTAGTTCAAGGTAAGGGCCGAAGACGCTGGCGTGTGGGCAAGCCGGCGGACTATAAAGAAGTTTTTCCACATCCAAAATTAAGACAAATTGAAGGCTTCGACCCTGTTATAGATGTTGTGGTTGAGCCTGGCGATGTGGTGTACGTACCACCGGGCTGGCCTCATGATGGAGCGACAATTGAAGATAGCCTGACCTACTCTGTGGGTTATCGTGCTCCGGACAATCTGCAACTGGCGGAAAGCCTGGCGATGATGTTGGATAAAGGCGCACATAATTATCGCTTTACCGATGCAAGCCGCTCTATGCAAGGTAATCGTGCTTGGGTAAATCCAAGCGATGTTGCCGTTCTTAAGCAGCAGCTCATAGATGCGATAAACGGTGAAGACTTTACTTTGGCACTTCTAGAAGCCATGAGTGAACAAGGCATTCCTGAATATCCGCTAGAAGACGAAGTATCGCTAGAGCAAATTTCAAATGAGTTTGCCGCAGGCATTAGCTTTGTTCCTGCACCGGGTGTGCGTGCATTACTATGTGACGGTAAGCGTGGTCTTCCTCGCGCACTCTTTGTAAATGGCAGTCAGTTCGAATTTGGCAAAAGTGACCAAGAATGGTTTGAAGTGCTGGCATCAGGAGGCGTTTTGAACGCAACGTGTTGCCAAGACGCGCCTTCTTTTACATTTTTAGAAACCTTAACTACACTTATCAATAATGGTTACTGGGAATGGTTCGAAGGTTAACAGGTAAGTATGGCGTTTACGATACAAAACGTCGATTGGGAAAAGGATAAACATCGACTAAAAG
Source organism: Alteromonas sp. W12 (assembly GCF_001924945.1). Taxonomy (NCBI): domain Bacteria; kingdom Pseudomonadati; phylum Pseudomonadota; class Gammaproteobacteria; order Alteromonadales; family Alteromonadaceae; genus Alteromonas; species Alteromonas sp. W12. Next base: position 1,482,495 of record NZ_LQXH01000001.1, on the reverse strand, counting down.
CACTAAGGGAACATGTATTTGTTTTAGAGTGGCGCGTCCCCGAGGCAAGCGAGTTCGACGAACACGACAGCTCGGCGTGCCATGTACTTATCGTCAATGATGAAAACGAACCCATTGCCACTGGGCGCTTAACCAAACGAGGCGAACTAGGCCGAATTGCTGTTAAGCGCTGCCACAGAACATTGCCTGTTTATCGCGCTTTGTTTGAAGCGCTGATTAACACGGCAAAGCAAAACAACGTCCCCATTATCAAAGTAGTATGCAATTTAGAAAGCGTGTCCTATCACCAATCCATTGGTTTTATTCCCGACGGGCAAGTGTTCATGGACGCAGGCGTTCCAAGACAACGTCTAAAATGTCCGGCAGAGCGATTTCCTCTTCCGGACGTGACTCAACTTCATTAGGTTGCTGACTTAAAGCTTTAAACCCAAAGATCCGGAGTATTTTGCATAGCAAATAAGTTCTCAGCACGATTGATAAGCAATGCGCCAAATTCTTTTTGCGTTTTATCTGCATCTTTTGCATTGATCAGGTTTTCAGCCTTTAACTGCCAATGCATAGCAAAGTGGCGAAGTGCCTCTTTTGCATCTTTCGCGTTATCTACCGATGTATAGTCTGACGGCAAATCACCACTAATTACCCAATAGCGTTTGCTGTCCATCGCTTTAATTTTCCATACTGCAAGGTACGGCATTAAATAACGGCTTTCTTCTGTAACAACAGATTCGAACAAAACACCATTCTCTGCTAAAAACTTATTAGCTTTTTGAAACTGTTCTCGAACCCACGTTGCGCGTTCTTCATCACTGATTGGTTGGTTTTCTGGTTGATCTGCCATTTTTAGCTCTCATTATTATCATTATCGTTTCTTATCTAGCACCGCTAGACAATATCCGCGTATCACTTACCTTCTAGGCCACCTTTCCCCCTAGTTTGTAGCGAACGTCTTTTCTATCTTTGTACTTTATTTCACCCCTGCTTTCCACTGCAATCATGTCAATGTATTCACCGAAGGTGTTAACCGCTTACTTTTCCAACAATCTGTGGATTTTACCAACAGCGACTGACTCACACTTTAAGCACAAACATTTACATTTTTCATATTGGCAAATGTGCTTCTTTGGGCGAAACTGTGAGATGAAAACTTCACCAAGCCGAGTGTTTATACATGCGAATAGTAAGACTTACCCTTGGAGCAATCTTGTTTATCGGCGGTATTGTTCTAACATTACTTCCGGGCTCTATCTTGTTAGTGGTAGGCGGTTTAGTGCTCTTAAGTTACGACTGGCCAAAAGCGCGAAGCTGGCTCAAATACAGCCAAAAAACAATGACGAGTGGTGCCCGTAGAATTGATCGTTTTCTTCTTATGCGAAAGCTGCGCTAATTGTTTTTGTTCTAACAGGTGTGCTTTTAGAAAGTCGAGCACGCCATAACGCACAGTGCGTTTCGCCCCCCTCTTCATCTCTCACCACTTTGTCGCAAAGTGTTAGCAATTAAACTTATGTAAATGCGTAATGATGCAATGCGTGTTAACGTAATCTAAAGTATAAATTGCGAAGCCTTTAACAATAATAATAGTGGCAATTATCTGAGCATGCTCAGCATCTTAGATAGTTCGTATCATCAGGCAATGTAACCGTATCGATATGATTTTGTGTAATGCGTTGACCCCGCATTGCGCTGCTTGGGTAGGCCAGGTTTAAACAATCTGGTCCAAGTCATATCTTTCGCTTACCTATGGAGACAAGACCATGATCACGTTTACCGTTAATGGTAACAAACACGAATTTTCTGGTGACCCATCAACACCAGTGTTGTGGTACCTTCGTGACGAATTAAATCTTACAGGACCTAAGTTTGGCTGTGGTATGGCGCAATGTGGCGCTTGTACTGTTCACATTGATGGCATGGCACAACGCTCTTGCGTATTACCAGTGTCAGCCGTTCAAGGCAGAAAAATTACCACTATTGAAGGGCTAAGCGAAAATGGCGATCACCCTGTCCAAAAAGCGTGGGTAGAACACAAAGTACCACAATGTGGTTTCTGCCAATGTGGGCAAATCATGCAAGCTGCCAGTCTATTATCAACCAACCCAACGCCAAGTGACGAAGAAATTGTTCAGAATATGTCGGGCAACATCTGTCGTTGCGGCACGTACCCTCGCATTCACAAGGCCATTAAGTCTGCGTCGAAATCAATAAGCGGCAACGCCGGCGTGAGCTACTTTGACCCAACCCAAGCGGGAGAAGAAGCATGAGTGAGAATACCTATTTTGATATGAATCGCCGCAGTTTCTTAAAATCTACAGCAGCGGCGGGTGCACTGGTTCTTGGTACCTATTTTATGGGTGGTGCACCTCGCGCCATGGCTGGCGTATTAGCAAAGCCGGCGGAAAACGCAAAGCGCGCAAACTTGTTCATTGCACTTCGCCCTGACGGCATGGTTGAAGTAACGTGTCACCGCAGCGAAATGGGTCAACAGATCCGAACCGCCATTGCGCAAATTGTAGCTGACGAGATGGAAGCGGCGTGGGACAAAGTCATTGTTATTCAAGGCAAAGGCGACCCCAAATACGGTGACCAAAACACCGATGGCTCGCGTAGTATCCGCTTCAATATGCAGCGTCTTCGAGAAATGGGCGCAAGCGTGCGTTATATGATGCAACATGCAGCAGCTAAGCGTTGGGGTGTTGAGCCAAGTACCTGTGTTGCCGAGCAGCATGTGGTAACACACACTTCAGGTAAAACGCTTGCTTATAAAGACTTAATAGACGATGCATTTACCATTACGCCGCCAGAAGCCGATAAGCTTAAGCTTAAAGAAAGGAAAGAATGGCGTTACATCAATACCGGTATGGCGCATATCGACCTTCAAGATATCGTTACCGGTAAAGCAACCTTCGCCGCCGACGTGCGCGAGCCAAAAGCACTTGTTGCCATAATCGAACGCCCTCCTGTAGTGGGCGGTAAGGTGAAAAGCTTCAATGCTGATAAAGCAAAAGCGGTTAATGGCGTTGTTGATGTAATTGAAATTCCAGCGCCAAAAGGTGCGCCCCAGTTCCAGCCAAAAGGTGGGCTAGCCATTATAGCTAACAATACATGGGCAGCATGGCAAGGCCGCAAAGCATTAGACGTCACCTGGGACGATGGCGTAAATGGCGACTATAACTCAGCGAACTTTAAAGAGCAGTTGCTTAACACAGTAAATGCACCTCAAGCGCTTGTTAGAGAAAAAGGCGATGCGTTGAGCGTTTTAGAAAAAGCCAGCGACAAACTGGTTGCTGACTATTACGTGCCGCATTTAGCACAAGCCCCAATGGAGCCACCATGTGCTACTGCCATGTACTATAAAGATCGCGTTGACGTATGGGCAGCAACACAAAATCCGCAGGCTGATATGGAAACCGTGGGCGCTATGGTTGGCATGGACAAAGAAAAAATCAATGTTCACGTTACCATGCTAGGTGGTGCTTTCGGGCGTAAGTCTAAGCCTGACTTTTCAGCGGAAGCAGCATTCCTATCAATGAAAACGGGCAAGCCAATTCGCGTTCAATGGACACGCGAAGATGATATTCAGCACGGCTTCTATCACGCGGTCTCTGCTCAACATGTTGAAGCTGCACTTGATGAAAACGGTAAAATTGACGCTTATCTTCACAGAACCGCGTTTTCACCTATTGCCTCTACGTTCCAAGAGGGCGCGAACGCCCCCTTTAGCTTTGAGTTAGATTTGGGCTTTACGGATAACCCTATTCTTACGCCCAACATGAAGTTAGAGCGCGGTGAAGCGCCAGCCAAAGCCCGTATTGGATGGATGCGTTCAGTATCGAACATCTTCCACGCGTTTGCTGTACAGTCGTTTATTAATGAAGCAGCCCACAAAGCAGGCAAAGACGCTAAAGATTACCTATTGGAAGTAATTGGTCCTGATAGAATTATTGATGTGACGGATCAAAAAGCCGAATATCAAAACTATTGGGGTGATAAGTCGGTTTATCCTTTGGATACCGGTCGTCTTCGTAATGTAATTGAGAAAGTATCTGACATGGCAGGCTGGGGCCGCAACATGCCTAAAGGCCGCGGACTGGGTATTGCTGCGCACCGTAGCTTCTTAACTTACGTTGCTACTGTGGTTGAAGTTGAGGTGTCTGACGCTGGCGATCTTAGCGTGATTAAATCATGGGTAGCTATTGATGCAGGTACTGTAGTTAACACCGATACGGTTAAAAACCAAACCCAAGGCGGCTCGGTTTACGGTATAACAACAGCAATCAGTGACGGTATAACGTTTGATAAAGGGCGTGTACAGCAGAGTAACTTCCACAACTACCGTGTACCGCGCATGAGCGATTCACCACTAGAGGTAGAAGTTGAAGTAATTGAAAGCGATGCGCCGCCAGCAGGTGTAGGTGAACCTGCAACCCCCGTGTATGCGCCAGCGCTGTGCAATGCCATTTTTGCTGCATGCGGTAAGCGTATTCGCCAGCTACCTATTGGTAACCAGCTTAAAGCGTAAGCATTCTATAGATTCGGCTTAATCGCTGGTTTGATGAATAAATACTAACGCTATTTAAGACAAGCAATCATATCAAAAAGGGTTAATACACACTGTGTTAACCCTTTTTTATGGATGTATGCTGTATTCTGGTGTCTCTCAATAGTAGCGAAAAAACGAATTGCTTTATGAATAATAGAAAAGACTATATAAGTTATAGATACTTAGGCAAAAACACGCTATCGAGATAACAACGCAAGCAACAAAAAGGTGAATAAAAACACCATAACTTGCATAAGCGAAAACTGCACATATCAGACCTATAGTGAATTCAACCAGCGCTGCTTCACAGAACGTTCTGATGTTACTGATTACAGGTTGTGCAAAAAACTTAAATTTATAAGCCATCTCAGTTTCCCTCCCCAGCCTCATCCATACTGCTAGCCTAACGCTATTTACAATAGCACACTAATCCAACCGGACATAATTTAACCAAGTAATATAGGAAGGTCTTGAGCTTTGTTGCACATCAAAAAGGCGAAAAAACCTAGTCATTAGCATATTCGCCATTTCCAACTAACTAAGCCATTGATTAAGAGCAGCAAACAACCATTAGAAACAAAAAAGGAGGCCAACATGACCTCCTTTTATTCAAACTGTAAATCAACCTGTAACCTTACAATTAAAAGGAAAGCACTTTCAGTATTGGACGGTTAATTCCCGCCTTATTCTAATAGGTTATTCTTACTCGTAGTTGCGTTCCATCCACATTAACTGCATTTTAAGCTCGTTAATTTCTTTTTGCGCTTCCGCCAACTGCTCTACCACAGAGCGTGATTGCATAACGTTTTCTTCGGAAGTATTTACTGAAACTGCGCTGTCATTATGTGCCATGAGAATTCAACCAAGTTAATTATTAATCAAAGATTCAAAGTGAAAGTCACTTTGTAATATTACATTTTTAATTACACAAAGTCATGTTATCAACACGCAAAAATGCATAGTTTTGCTAAATAACCACAGTTTTTTTAAGGAATGAAACTTGAGCAAAGATTTGCTTCTAGATGGGTGGCCATCACTTTAAGTTGCCTAACAAAAAAAGAGACCTTATGGTCTCTTTTTCAATAATATCAAAGCGATAACGTCGTGAAATAGCACGACGTTAGATGGAAAACTAAATAGCCCTTAAGCTTTCTAGCCTTCACATCCGAGCTGCGTGATTAACCGTGCTTTTCAGCAAGGTAAAGCCAAGTTTCAACCACGGTATCAGGATTAAGTGATACCGAATCAATCCCTTCTTGTACCAGCCACGCGGCGAAGTCTTCGTGATCTGATGGACCTTGACCACAAATGCCTACGTATTTTCCACGCTTCTTCGCTGCCTGAATTGCCATTGACAACAATGCTTTGACCGCTTCATCACGTTCATCAAACAAGTGCGCGATGAGACCACTGTCGCGATCTAGACCTAGGGTTAACTGCGTTAAGTCGTTAGACCCAATAGAGAAACCGTCGAAAATGTCTAGGAACTTATCAGCAAGCAAAGCGTTTGATGGCAGTTCACACATCATGATAACGCGAAGGCCATTTTCACCTTTCTTAAGTCCCTGCTCTTCAAGAAGCTCGATAACTTGACGACCTTCTTCTAATGTACGAACAAACGGGATCATGATCTCAACATTGGTCAAGCCCATTTTGTTGCGAACGCGCTTTATGGCTTCACATTCAAGGGCAAAACAATCGCGGAAATCTTCAGAGATGTAGCGGCTTGCACCACGGAAACCCAACATTGGGTTTTCTTCGTCTGGCTCGTATTGATAACCGCCCACTAAGTTGAAGTATTCGTTCGATTTGAAATCTGACATACGAACAATAACTTTCTCTGGCGAGAATGCAGCGCCAATGGTTGAAATACCTTCCACCAATTTCTCGATGTAGTATTCCGTAGGCGATTCGTAGCCTGCAATCATATCGCTAATTTCTTCTTTCAACTCTTCAGGCTGGCTGTCGAAATTAAGTAATGCTTTAGGGTGCACACCAATCATGCGGTTGATAATAAACTCAAGACGCGCAAGACCAACACCTGCGTTTGGCAAGCGAGCAAAATCAAATGCGCGATCGGGGTTACCCACGTTCATCATGACTTTCAGCGGTAGGTCAGGCATTGCGTCAATGCGTGAGGTCACTACGTCGAACTCTAGTTCGTCACCGTAGATAAAACCAGTGTCACCTTCAGCACAAGACACAGTAATTTTGTCGCCGTTCTTGATACTGTCAGTCGCGTTACCACAACCAACCACTGCTGGAATGCCCAACTCACGCGCGATGATTGCCGCGTGACAAGTACGGCCACCGCGGTTGGTAACAATAGCAGAAGCCTTCTTCATGATAGGTTCCCAGTCAGGGTCTGTCATATCAGTTACCAGAACATCACCCGCCTGAATTTTGTCCATCTCTTCAATTGAATCAAGCACTTTCGCTACACCAGCACCGATTTTGTGACCAATTGCACGGCCTTCACAAACAATGTTGCTTTGACCTTTCAACTGGAATCGCTCGATGCTCTGTGAGTCTTCACGGCTGCGTACTGTTTCAGGGCGAGCCTGAACAATGTAAAGTTTGCCGTCTGCGCCATCTTTTGCCCACTCGATGTCCATAGGACGCTTGTAGTGGTTTTCAATGATCTGCGCCTGTTTAGCAAGCTCCATTACTTCGTCATCAGTCAACGAGAAGGTTTTGCTGTCAGCTGCATCAATATCGACAATAGACACTTGCTTACCGTGTGCTTCATCATCTGAGTACACCATTTTAGTAAGCTTACTACCAAGGTTACGACGAACGATAGCAGGCAGGCCTTTATCAAGTGTTGGTTTGTGGACATAAAACTCATCAGGGTTAACCGCACCCTGCACCACCATTTCACCTAAACCAAATGAGCTGGTTATAAATACAACGTCTTCAAAGCCAGACTCTGTATCGATAGTAAACATAACGCCTGATGATGCGATATCACTACGCACCATGCGTTGAATGCCTGCAGATAGCGCCACGCCTTTGTGGTCGTACCCTTGGTGAACGCGATATGAAATAGCGCGGTCGTTAAATAGCGATGCGAACACGTGCTTAATTGCCACAAGCACGGCTTCATAGCCTTTAACGTTTAGGAAAGTCTCTTGTTGACCTGCGAAAGACGCATCAGGCATATCTTCAGCCGTGGCTGATGAACGCACTGCAAATGACGCTTCTTCACCTGCATCACCCTGTAATGTGACAAACGCAGTTTTGATTTCTTCTTCTAGCTTTCCTTGGAAAGGTGTGTCGATGATCCACTGGCGGATATTCTTACCCGCTTCGGTCAGTGCGTTTACGTCATCTACGTCTAACGAGTCTAAGACTTCGTGAATGCGCGCTTCTAGGCCACTTTGCTCTAGAAACTCATTAAATGCCTCGGCGGTGGTAGCAAAACCTCCCGGCACCTGCACACCGGCGTTCGCCAGGTTTGAAATCATCTCGCCTAATGATGCATTTTTGCCGCCTACGCGACCCACATCATGCATGCCCAGTTCTTGATACCAAAGTACGTATTCTTGCACAGCCCAAGCCTCCAGCTTTTTTATGTGTAGGGTATGAGGTTAATTTCAGGTTTGTGCTTTTTGTCACCTGAAACTCATCAAATTGTAGTCGATATGTGGTGAAAACCACTGTTAACGCTGTCCATTACGTTTGACAGCAAACCTATTGATATTTGCCACCATTCACAAGAACCGTGTAGCTTTTCGACGAAATCATCTTAGAATGGGGAAATTCAGAATGTAAACCCTTTATTACTTTTGTAATAAAATTACACCAATGTTAAGGATATGTTGTGCGCACAGCTTTTTATATTTCAGATGGTACAGCCATCACTGCAGAGGTCTTCGGCCACGCCCTGCTTTCCCTGTTTCCCGTTTCTTTCAATCACAACACCATTCCTTTCGTTGAAACTGAGGAACAAGCTCACAAAGTTTTACAGCAAATTTCTGAAAGTTTTCAAGACACCGGAGAAAGACCGCTCGTTTTTTATACAATTGTGAATGTAGATATTCGCAAAATAATCTCGAAATCTGTGGGCATTAACTATAATTTTCTCGATCAATTCGTAGCGCCACTGGAAAAAGTATTGGGTGTTCCTTCAAAACCAGAAAAACATCGTACACACAGTATCCACGAAACCACCTACGATATTAGAATTGAGGCCGTAAACTACGCACTGGCTAATGACGATGGCTCTAATCTAAAAGATTACGATGAAGCAGACATCATTCTTACTGGTGTTTCACGCTCGGGTAAAACGCCAACAAGTCTTTACTTAGCCCTTCAATACGGAATAAAAGCAGCGAACTACCCTTTTACAGAAGAAGACATGGGAGACATGCTGAAACTGCCTCCTGCCCTAAGACGATTTAAAAACAAACTCTTCGGACTAACGATTGAAGCCGATAGACTACATCAGATACGTTCAGAGCGACGTGCAAACAGTAAATACGCATCGCTACCACAATGTAGGATGGAGCTTCGTGAAGTTGAGAACCTGTATAGAAAGGAAAAAATTCCGTTTTTGAACAGCACTAAATATTCTATAGAAGAAATTTCGGCAAAGATTTTAGCCGAGACTGGACTGAAGCGCCGTAAGTATTAGTGAATCTAACAATTGGTAAACAAAAAAGCGTGCCGCAATGTGCATTTTGCTTGCAGCTAATCGAAATGAACCTAACGATTAATGCGGTGCGTTATCTTTTACCAATTTTCGGTAGCGCGATAGCTGTAAAGATGGAAGCCCCTCAACAGATATTTGCTTGAGCCAACGTCTTGCTTTTTCAGGGTCGTTGCCAAGCGTAGCGTTTTCCGCTATCCGTAACTTAATACTGTTAATTTGAGCGATATCCTTCGCTTGCTCCGCACATGCTAAACCATTCAGGAAAGCCTGCTCTGCCTCCTGATAATTCCTATTGTTGCGAAGCGCTACAGCATAATTGCTATAGGCGATAGCTTGCTGTTGATAATCGGGTAGTTTCAACGCCCAATTCAACGATTTAATTCGATATTCAATATGTTTTGCGTTATCGCCTTCTTTTAGCGCGGCGTGCCCAAGCTCAGCAAAGATCTCATGGTAAAAGACAGGCGCATTATAGTTTTCACCTTCCAGTTGCTCAGCAAAGTCCTGCGCTTCTTTCGTTTTACCGAGCACAGTAAGAAGATTTAAAACCCTTATACCTAATTGAGGGGACGGCATCTTTTCATATTGTGCTCTCAAGCCCGTCAAAGATTTAGTTAACGCTATTCTTGCTTCCTGCTCTCGGCCGCTGGCACGTAACCACTTGCCGAAAAACAGAGAAACTAGTGGCTTGTACTCTGGCATTCCTTTCAAATTTGTAGCCTCAAGCCATGGTCTTAGAAGGGCATAAAGCTCATCATAACGTTGAAAGTTAAATAAGATATCAAACCTTCTTACTTGAAGGTCCCACCATGGTGGTGTGTTCTTATCTAATAGAGATTGCTGCGCTCTGATTTTCGATAAACATTCGTCGACACTATCCTGGCAAAGAGGCTGAATATCTTTAATCGCGGCATTTGCATGAAATACAAAAAGCGCTAGGAAGAATAAAACGGTGGCTAATAGAGGTCTCATTATTATTATGGCAATGCGTCTATTTGATATGAAGTATAGGTTAAAAGCAGTTCTTATAATAGTTAGCGGAAGCTCCTAATTTCTCAGCTATACAGCACAAATTGTTCACGCCTTCTATAATCAAACCAACCAAAACTTAATCGATTAAGAATATTTTCGCATATATGTAAACGTTTTACCCGCAGGTGTTAACATGGCGTTAATAAATAGTGATTTATTCAATATAGAGGAAGTTTTATGGAAGGTTATTTTGATGCAAACAAGAGAATCAGGACAGGACTAGTAACTCTAGCGCTGTTCATTGCGTCCCCTTGTTTTGGAGAAGAGCATACATTTACACTCGCTTCGCCCGATAAGAATATTGCTGTTGAAATAGAAGTTAACCAAGGGGTTAGCTATCAGATTGCGTTAGACGGAAAGAGTATACTGCTTCCTTCTAACATTGATTTGCAATTAGAAAGCTTACCGTCGTTGAGTGATGGCATAAGGCTAACTGACAAAAAGTCACACCAAGTAAATGAAGTTTTAGAGCCTGAAGTTCGCGTAAAGTCTCAAAAAATACTCGACAGCTATAACCAACTCTCCCTTTCTTTTTCAAATAATTACACGGTAACATTTCGTGCATTCAACAACGGCATCGCTTATCGATTCGAGACAGACATCAACCAAGACATTGTTGTTATTGACGAACTCGCAGAGTTTAATTTTCCAGCCCCTTCCACCACGTACTTTCCTAAAGAAGAAGGCTTTTACTCACACAATGAACGAAGCTACCTAAAGGAAAAAGTAAGCGACATCAAAGCAACTGACTTAGCAAGTACGCCAACGCTAATTGATACTGAAGCAGGTAAGCTGTTAATCACCGAAACTGCATTGGAAAATTATGCGGGCTTATGGTTAATAGGTAGTGAAAAAGGACTTAAAGGAACCTTCGCACACTATCCTACACAAAAAGCAGTCGGAGAAGCCCCTTGGCAAGATCGAAATGAACCTATAACCCATCGTGCCAAATATATAGCAAAGAGTAGCGGTAAGCGTACATATCCTTGGCGGGTGTTAGCCATCGCAAAACAAGACAAAGATTTGCTTACCAACCAATTAACGTATCAATTGGCAATACCATCAAAACTCGCGGATACCAGCTGGATAAAACCTGGCAAAGTGGCGTGGGACTGGTTTAACGCGAATAACTTGCACGGCGTTGACTTTGAAGCAGGTCTGAACACTGCTACTTATAAACATTACATCGACTTTGCAGCTGAATATGGCCTTGAATACGTAATCCTCGATGAAGGATGGTATCCATTAGGTGATTTAATGGGAACTGTAGCAGACTTTGACGTACCAGAGCTCATTCGTTATGGGAAAGAAAAAGGTGTAGGCATTATCTTATGGGCGTCTTGGTTGACGCTTCGAGATCAATTTGATGAAGCAATGGACCGGTTTCAACAGCTAGGCGCAGTAGGTATCAAGCCCGACTTTTTTCAGAGAGACGACCAAGAGATGGTTCAGTTTTATTGGAAGATTGCTAAGGAAGCGGCCGAAAGAGAACTTTTGGTAGATTTTCATGGCTCATACAAGCCCGCAGGACTAAGACGTACCTACCCTAATGTCATTTCCAGAGAAGGCGTAAAAGGCCTTGAATGGAACAAATGGAGCTACGACAGTACACCTGAGCACAACACGACCCTACCTTTCATACGTCAAGTAGCAGGCCCTATGGATTACACACCAGGCGTGATGTCAAATGCGATAGGCCCAGCCGCTTTTGAAAATATAAATTACAGTGGTAAAGACAGTAATCATCAGGATTTTACAATTCGCTTTATGCGACCTATGAGTCAGACAACCCGCGTTCATCAAATGGCCATGTTTACTGTGTTTGAGAGCCCACTACAAATGATGGCTGATACGCCCAGTCAGTATAGAAAAAATAGCGAGTGCGCTTCATTCATAGCGAAAGTACCAACAGTGTGGGACGAAACAATTCCACTTGAAGGTAGCATAGGCGACTTCGTTATGGTTGCAAGAAAACATCAGTCTACTTGGCATGTCGGTGCTATGACTGATGAAAACGCGCGAACTCTTCCACTTGATCTATCATTTCTTGAGGAAGGAAAATGGAAGATGGTTATCTTTGAAGATGGCCCTAATGCAAAGCATTGGGCTGAAGACTATCGGACAAAAACGCTGGAAGTGACAAACGAGACAAAGTTGAACATTTCTCTAGCGCCTGGCGGTGGCTATACCGCTAGATTAAGTAAAATGTAATTTATTGTGGCTGCACATCATTATGTGCGGCCTTTTTTTATACCTTTCATTAACGTCACTTTCCATTCTGACTTTTACCCCGTCAAAGGGGACTCTAACCGATTTTTTCACGTCAAACTTTTACAATAGATGTACCTTTAGTGGCTAGCATCATCGCATGCTCCGTGACCTTTCGCTGATAGCAATTATCTATCACGGATAATCAGTTACATTTCATTGATTTAGCGATATTGTTAAAACGCAATTGATACAGTATAACATAACTATTAATTAAAGGAGTTAGCGTCATGTTTACAGAAGAGATGGTACATACAGCCCTTCAGACTTGGTGCGACAATGTTGTTGCGGTGGGAAAAGTACACGCAGAAGGTGGCGATGCGAAGGCGTTCGCATCAAAGGTTTTATCTGACAACTACGATTACGATAATGGGAAGGTGCTGTTTAAACCTACCTTAACGTATGGAGCTCAAACATTTCGCCCAACAAAAGAAGGGGCGCTTTCCTACTTCGTAGGTGGCAATAGCGACTACCCCAACGACAATGGGTTCAAGCTTAAGCCTTGGGTAAAGGTTTGGTATAGCAAGGAAGATTTCATATTGAACGGCGAGTTAGCCATTGTTCAATGCAACGTACATTTTATTGGTGCAGACGACAGCCATATTTTTGTGAACAAGAGCTTTGTCTTCAAGCAATGCGACGACGGTAAAATTAGAATTATCCTTCACCAGTCTTCGTTACCTTATCAGCCATAAGCGTTAGGAATGGCTCTAATGGCACAGGCTTGACGCCTTTAAGTGTCAAAAAACACGAGGCACGGTAAAAGTCGTGCCTCGTTTTATTCTAAAGATGCTGTAAATAAGTAACCGTCTAGTTTCAAAAGTTTGGCTTAGGATAAAGCCCAAGTTCAGTCGAGTCACGCTAGGTACGGCTATTTAACGCAAGGCGCTTCTACTGCGTCTTAAGCGCGTCCTTCAGCGCTTCCAAGTTAGATTCAAATGGCTTCCACTGCCCCATCCCCGTTTTGTAAATAGGCTGACGGACCTGCTCTGAGCTTGGAGTTTTGATTATCCGCTTGGTTTTATGAAACGCTAAGCATGCCTCTTCAAACTCTAAACCGCAGAACGCCAGAATACGCTTAACCTGCCCTTCTAAATCGTCGAGCACATCTTCGTGCTGCACCGTTAAAATGTCGCCGGGCATCACCGTATGCCAATGTGACATCAACTTTTCATACGCATTGTAATATCGGCCAATATCACTTAGCGAGTAGCTAAACTCCTGCCCTTCACCAAATAGTTGTTTGTACCCACTAAAACAGCAATCCATTGGATCCCTTCGCGCGTCAATAATTTTAGCGTTAGGCAGTATCTTCTTAATAAGCCCAATATGAATGAAATTGTTGGGCATTTTGTCAATAAATAACGGTGCGCCTTGGCGATATGCACGGGTCTGCTGAATATATTGCTCACCAAGTTTCGCCAGTGTTTCTTCACTCAATGCTGAAACATTGAACGGATATGGCGTAGATTGGTGGCTGAGCGAAGACGCTATACCCAGAATGTCATGCAGCTCCATAGTTCCGTCGACATTAGAGTGCGACGCTAGGATTTGCTCAAGCAGTGTAGAGCCAGCACGTGGAAGGCCGACAATAAAAATAGGATCTGGCGCTTGGCAACCCTGTGTTTTTTTGAAATCGTCTTGACTAAAAGCCTGTTGCTGAGCATCTAATGCTTGCTCGGTTTTCCCAATATCGAATTGAAGCGTACTGCGTTTAAGCGCATTACCTTGCTGGTAATACGCAAAGGCCTTGTCATACTGAGCATTATCTTCAAACCCTTTTCCGAGCGCAAAACAAATATGAATTTTATCGTCTAAGTTAATTGCATCATTGCTGGCTTGCTCAGTCATTTGCTTAAGCATCTTGTCACTAAACTTATACGTCTTCGTATTCGCCAAGCTCCAATAGGCATCACCATAGTCGCGGGCAAAACCTACCGCTTTTTCGTAAGCGTTAACCGCATCGGCAGTATCGCCTTTGGCTTTTAGTGCATGACCCAACGACACCCAAACTTTAGGTCTATCTGGCGTTTGTTCTAGTACGCCATGGTAAATATCTATCGCTTCATCTAATTGCCCTACACCAACAAGCGCATGGGCAAGACTGGTTTTAATAACAAAACTGTCTGGGCTTTTTGAGAGTCTTTGTCGCGCAACGTTTACGGCCTCTGGAAACTTACCCAACTTTGAAAGCACGTTTTGATACGCTAGCGCCGCTCGCTCGTTGTCCGGGTATAATTCCACACAACTTTCCAACAAAAATTCTGCATCACTGTACACCTTCAACTGCATACCAATCTCAGCCAACAACATCATAGCTTCAGGGTGATGCTTCTGTTTAGCCAAAAATTGGCGGCACACTTGCTCTGCCGCAGCGAACTGCTTTTCGTACATAAGGTCGTAGGCACCCAGAATTGGCGGAGGAAGAGACTGCAAATGCGCAATCTGATTTGATGCCATTTGTTTAGCGGTAGCGTCGCGATGATTTTGATAGATTAAGAGCAGCTTTTTCCAACTGCTTATAAGAGCGGGGTTAAAATGCGTTGCTTTAAAGAACGCACTTGCTGCGTTTTGCTGGTCTCCCACAGCTTCATGACAGTAAGCAAGCTCTTGGTATCCCCTGCCGTAATCTGGGCGAAGAGATAGAAGAGTGTCGATAGCCTTAAAAGCATCGCTATGTTGGTTTGAGAGCCTGTAAGTGACAGCGGCCAAATAAAGTACTTCTGCTTCTTGCTGATCATTTAGCGACAAGGGCAATAAATCTTGAATATACGATTTCGCAGTTGATAACTGACCGCGTTGAAGCGCTTGCTTAATAGCGCGAACTTGATGTTGAAAATCTTCTGTTGTCATAGCCTTCGTTATAATTCTTGGTAGCGCAGGTGATAATTGGCGAAAGCCAAAAGGGTATGTATTTAATACTACCGAATTTTTCTAAGATAAGTAATGAAAACGGCAGGCCTAGGCCTGCCGTTTAATGCACTGTGTACAATCTACTTCTTCGTTTACGACAAACGACTATTAATAGTAATCGTAAGAGAAGCGAAGACCTATAGTACGAGGGCGATTAGTCACAACCTTAGGCGTATACTGCTGTGTATCAATGTTCAAGATTGCTGATTTGTCGAAAACGTTGTCAACGAATGCTTCAACTTTCCAGTTTTGATACGTCATCCCCACAGATACATTACCAATCACGTAACTTTCCTGAATGTAGCGGCCACCGCGAATTGTTTCACCATCTGCACCTGGGTACGTTGCACCTTTAAACTCGTCACCCTCATCTTTAATTTTCAGACCCGAGCCCGTGCCATAAATCAATCGAGTTGCATCTTCCATGGCATAGGCGTTCATCACCATGCCAGCAAGACGGTCGCCGGTGTAGGTAAGTGATGCATTAACATACCCTTCTTTACCGCCGTCTAACTCAAAGAAATAACGTGCGCTAATGTTGCCTGAGAAATCAGCAGAGTACGGAAGCTCACTGCCTACGCCAGCCGCAATACCTTCTAGTTCAGGGTTAATACTAACCAGTTCAGTATCCAGTACGCTAAATGCTGCGTTAATGACTAGGTTATCTGTTGCTAACCACGTAATGTCTGCATCAATCCCTTTAACTTCTGCATCACCAACATTATCGGTAAAGACTAAGAAACTAATATTCGCAGGATCGAAACGCGACGTTTGCAAGTCACTGATTTCTGAATAGTAACCAGTGGCATTAACACGCAAAATACCGTCTAAGAAGTCACCTTTCAGGCCAATTTCGTAGTTATCCAGCGTATCTGTTGTTGAGTAAACCGGAACACGGAAATCCGCAAACGCCCCAGTGTCATTTGCCGCTGCGTCACCGCCTAGTCTGTTTGTTACTGGTGGACGGAAGCCTTCTGAATAGTTCGCGAAAAGCAATACGTTTTCATTTACTTTCCAGTCGAGGCCAAATTTGAAGATGGTATCGTCAACCGTGAGTACTCCGTCACCGTCTAGTAAGCCAATTTCCAATGAACCATCTTGGATAGCATCGACAACACCTTGGCCGTCAAGACCCAAACCATCATAAACGGCGGGATCTAGCACGCCTTGACCATAGGCTTCTAATCGGCTTGTTACGTCGCGTGTTGATGTAGCGCCGCGATAAATATCGTCAATTTGATACCAGCGTGCACCAATGGTAGCGGTAAGCGTATCAGTAATTTCATAGCCTAGCTGACCAAATACTGCGATCTGCTCGATAGTATGCGTAACATCGTTTACAAAGCTAATTTCAGGAGAGAAAGGGCCACCATCACTGTTAATTCCACGGTCACCCGCCAGCGCATTCCATGAACTTGCAAGGTTCTCAAAGATTTCAGGGCTTGCGATTTTAAACTGGCCTACTGAGCCTACTTCCTGTTCGTCATAAAACACACCCGCCGTCAGCTGCCATGGTGTATCCATCGTTGTGCTGAAACGTAGTTCGTGGGTTAAGCGAGTGCTAGTAGTGTCTTCTTTGTAGTATTTACTCGGATCGAGGCAGCGCGCGTCATCTGGATTATCTGGCGTTTCATAGTGCGTACACACATAGTACGCGGAAAATAAGCCGCCGTTGGTGTAGCCTGTGTAATCGGTAAGCGTGTCTATTTCACGATCTAGGTAACCACCGGTATACACCACATCTAGTTTTTCCAAACGACCATTTAGGGTCCATGTGGTTAAGCCAAATTCGTCGGAGTTTTCATCGCTTTGAAAGCGAATTGCCGAGCTTTCGCCTTCCACTGTGGGGTCGTAGGCAAACACACCTTCAGTATCAAGTGTTTGTTGAGTGTGTTGAACCAGAACATCCCAATCTTCGTTGATAATGTAAGACAACCCGAATCGCGCCCCTGAGTAGACCGCGTCATTAAAGTTATCTTCAACATGTTCGCTGTTTCTTGGCGACACAACGGCGGCTTCACTGCGGGTAAAACCATTGATTTCACGACGTGCATCCATCGCAGCCGGATCGATGCCCTGTTTCTGCAATGCATTTCCAGAAATACGATCAATAACTACTGCACTTCCAATGTAACCACCATTTCCTGGCTCATTTTCAATGTTGTCAATCCAACCGCCCTGACTTTCATTGTAGGCAGCCACACGCAGCGCAAGGTTGTCAGTTGGAGTAACGTTGAAATATGCCTCCACCGTGTTACTCATATCTCCGCCCTTTGTGGTAGAGATACTGGTATCGAAGCCTGCAGCAAAACCAGAATGATCTGGCTTGTTTGTGATTAGGCGAACTGTACCTGCCTGAGAACTCGCACCAAATAACGTACCTTGCGGCCCAGGTAGAACCTCTACACGCTCAACGTCGGTAGCAAAAATATCTAAGTTTCGGCCAGCCATAGAAACAGGCATTTCATCAAGATAGAAAGCCACTGAGGGCTGAAGTGCTTGAACAGATGACAGGGTAATGCTTGATTGCGTGGTCGCCGCACCACGAATGTATATTTCGTTCTGCCCTGGACCTGTACCTTGGAATACCACATTCGGTAAAAACTCTACGTAGTCTTGGAAGTTATCAATACCGAGGTTTTCTAATGCTTTTCCATCCAACGCAGAGACTGCGACAGGGACATCTTGGATTGATTCACTTCTTTTCGTGGCGGTAACTTCTATGGTTTCAAGTTTAGCGGGCGCTTTAGTTTCTTGCGCAGCCAGAGAGGTGGATGCCAGTGCAGCGATGATTGCACAGCTAAGCTGAGTTTTTCGCATTTGTGTGTGTTTCCTTCAATTGTTTTTTTATTCTTCGGACAGTGTTTACTTAAAACACATATCAAAAAGATCATATATTACGATACACAATCTATTAATTATTTCTACTCTAACGATTAATAATTAACCAAAAACACCTAAAACCTAGCAGAAAGTCTAATTTTTATCGTAAAAACAACTGCAAAAAAAAGAATGCACTTTGACTCACTGACCAAATACATACAAATCAAATAATTTCATCTGATGTTTATAAAAAATGCTCCATGCGGTATATTTCTGCGTATAAACCGAAATTTATAAAAGGTGAAAGGAATTTACTGCGTGATTGAGAACGAAAATAAATCTCCACTCAACAAGCCGGTGTTTATTACATCGTCAGCTTTAATCCTATGTTTACTTATCTTCGCTGCTGGTACTCCTGAAACAGCAGACGCGCTTTTCCAAAAGCTTCAGAGCGCAATTGTGACCAACGGTAGTTGGTTTTATGTATTTACTGTCGCAGTAATTGTGGTGTTTGTTGTTTTCCTCGGCATGTCACGCTACGGCGAAATTAAGTTAGGCCCAGATCACGCAAGCCCCGAATTTAGCTTTGGGACTTGGCTTAGTATGTTGTTTGCAGCAGGAATGGGAATTGGGCTTATGTTCTTTGGCGTTGCCGAGCCCTTAATGCACTTTTTAGCGCCCCCCACTGCACAGGCTGAAAGTATTGATGCTGTTCGCGAAGCAATGAAAACCACATTTTTCCATTGGGGTGTTCATGCTTGGGCAATTTATGCGGTAGTGGCGCTGATTTTGGGCTATTTTGCGTACCGTCAAAACTTACCTCTTACACTGCGTTCTGCTTTGTATCCATTAATTGGTGACCGGATTTATGGCTGGCCTGGGCACGTGGTTGATATATTCGCGGTTACATCAACGGTGTTTGGTGTATCGACGTCGCTAGGCTTTGGCGCTTCGCAAGTAAATGCGGGGTTTAACTATTTATTTGGTCTACCGTCAAATACTGGTGTTCAAATAGCTATAATGGCAGGCGTTGTTGGCTTAGCCGTAATTTCTGTAACTACTGGTCTGGAAAAAGGCATACGCCGTCTGTCAGAAACCAATATGGTTTTAGCTTTACTGCTACTTTTAATTGTTCTTGTTTTAGGCCCAACCGTATTTTTACTGCAAGCGTTCATGCAAAACACTGGGGCTTATCTGTCTGATTTAGTGCGCAACACATTTAACCTGTTCGCCTATGAAAAAACAGACTGGATTGGTGGCTGGACCATCTTCTACTGGGGTTGGTGGTTAGCATGGGCACCGTTTGTTGGCCTGTTTATCGCGCGTATCTCATACGGTAGAACCATCCGTGAATTTGTAATGGGCGTACTGCTTATTCCATCAGCATTTACACTATTTTGGATGACCGTATTCGGCAACGCCGCTATTGATCAGGTGTTAGTACAAGGTAAAGACGTACTTGCACAAATGGTAAATGAAGATACCTCAGTGGCGCTGTTTGTATTTTTAGAGCAGTTCCCTTTCGCTTCAGTACTAAGCCTTATCGCAGTATTGATGGTCATTGTATTCTTTGTAACCTCATGTGATTCGGGTGCCATGGTTGTCGATATGCTGTGTTCACACGGTGAAAACAATACGCCGTTGTGGCAACGAGTATACTGGGCTGTTGGCGTTGGTGTGGTGAGTTCAGTGCTGCTTTACGCTGGTGGGCTTGGCGCGCTGCAAACTATGACGATTGCTGCCGCACTGCCATTTGCTATTGTGCTGCTTATCGCCATCTCGGGACTATTGAAAGCCCTTCGTATCGAGGCGTACAAACGTGAAAGTTTACAAGTACTAACGGGTACACCGCAGCATAATGACTCTGACAAAAACTGGAAAGAGCGCCTTGAAAATATTGTGACCTTTCCAGATGAAACTGCCGTTCGTCGTTACATCAACAAAGTGGTGAAGCCTGCGCTAACAGAAGTAAGCGAGGAGTTTAAAGCGCAGCAATTTGAAATAAAAATTGAAGATACCGACGAAGCACTTGTATTAACCGTTGATATGGGCAATGACCCTGAATTCATTTATGCTGTGCATCCTGTATCGACAGAACAGCCTGAATTTGGTCCAAGTGACACACCAGCACTGGACGAAAACAAAAAGGCCACGTACTATCGCGCCGAAGTGCACCTTAGTGAAGGTGGTCAGAACTATGATATTATGGGCTGGTCGAAGATTTCAGTCATTAATGACGTCATCGATCACTATCATAAGCACCAACATTTTATTCATTTGCTTAAGTAACCGCTGGGTTACGCATTTGTTGGAAGTAACATGCGAAAAGAAGAAGAACTATTAGTGGCACTACGGCGCGTAATACGCGCTGTAGACCTACGCAGCAAGCAGCTAAGTAAACACGTGGGTTTAACAGGCCCACAGTTATTGGTGATGCAAAATATTGAAGAGCGCCCGGGTATAATGGTGCGCGAAATTGCAGAGAATATTAACTTAAGCCCTGCAACCATCACGAATATTCTAGATAGACTAGAATCACGAGACTTAGCTACGCGCATAAGAAGTACGCAAGATAAACGAAAAGTGGGCGTATTCTTAACCGAACGCGGTAAAGAGGCAGTGGTTGACGCACCTCGCCCTCTTCAAGAACACTTTGTCGAGCGTTTTTCACAGCTTAAAGAGTGGGAGCAAAGCCAAATGGTCGCTACCGTTCAGCGAATTGCTAGCATGATGGATGCTGAAGATATTGATGCCTCCCCTTTTCTGGAGTTAGGCAGTATTTCAGAAAAAAGCTAATAGCCTTTGTCTTCTTTACAAAAAATGGCCTTCACTTGAAGGCCATTTTTGTATCTATCTTTGGCGCTGGTGTAGAAGCGCTCAGCTGACTGCTATGACTTCGCCTTAAGTGGATTTACCTTTCCACCTGTGACTTTGTCAGCGCGCCCTTCCTCTTTCGCTTTCTCAGCACGGCGCTTGCGGATTTCTTTAGGGTCAGCAATAAGCGGGCGGTAAATTTCAATACGGTCGCCATCGGTAAGCGTGTCGCGAAGCTTAACCACGCGGCTCCAAATACCCACTTTCGTTGCTTTCAAATCAATCTCGGGAAACTGCTCAAGCACGTTAGACGCGTTTATCCCTTCTTCCACCGTCGCATTTTCATGAATAGCAACATCAATGATAGTTTGCTTGGTGGGTAACGCGTAGGCAACCTCAATATTGATGAGCTTCTTACTCATGCGTAAACGCTCCGCGCTCGGTCTGTAAACGCTGCAACCATACTGCTGGCTAAACTGTTAAACACTTTACCAAAAGCCATTTCAGCTAGCTTATTACTGAATTCAAACTCTAGGTTTAATTCAATTTTACAGGCTTCTTCTGATAACGCTGAAAATGTCCAGCCACCGGTAAGCGAGCGAAACGGACCGTCGACCAGCTGCATTTGAATACTTTTACCTGGCTCTAAAACATTGTGCGTTGTAAACCATTGCTTAATACCTGCTTTTGCAACTAACAATGACGCTTTCATGCTTTGCGCTGACGTGTCGAGGATTTTGCTATCGGTACAGCCTGGCAAAAACTCAGGGTAGGAAGCTACATCGTTGACTAAGTTAAACATGGCTTCTGCACTATGAGCTACAAGTGCGCTTCTATGAATACTTGG
Source organism: Alteromonas sp. W12 (assembly GCF_001924945.1). Lineage (NCBI taxonomy): Bacteria > Pseudomonadati > Pseudomonadota > Gammaproteobacteria > Alteromonadales > Alteromonadaceae > Alteromonas > Alteromonas sp. W12. The sequence continues at coordinate 1,460,607 of NZ_LQXH01000001.1, read as the reverse complement.
CATTGATCCCACTACAATTAAAACTCTTAGCGGCATTGTATCACAGAAAATTTGGTTCGCTCGTATTCGGTTTTGAACCAAATGCCCCAATATAAGATAACAATGACAACTAAAGACATTTCGTTGAACAATCAGTATAATAGCCAGCATGAAAAAGAATAAAGCCAACAAAAACACAACAGGAAATATCGCGCAGAATAAAAAGGCGCGTCACGACTATTTCCTAGAAGACAAGTTCGAAGCCGGGCTTGAGCTTCAAGGGTGGGAAATTAAAAGTATTCGTGCCGGTAAAGTGAACATTACCGATGCGTACATTATTATCCAAAATGCCGAAGCGTATTTGGTAGGGTGTAGAATTAGTCCGCTGAATCAAGCCTCTACCCACGTTATCGCAGCCCCTGAGCGCGCGCGTAAATTGTTGCTCAATAAACGTGAAATAGATCGTCTAATGGGTGCTCGAGACCGCCAAGGTTATTCAATCGTAGCCACATCTATGTATTGGAAAAAGTGTTGGGTGAAACTAGAAATTCACTTAGCAAAAGGTAAGCACGCCCATGACAAGCGTGACACCATAAAAGACAAAGATTGGCAGCGCCAAAAAGAAAGAATGATGAAACACAGCGTTTAACGCTGTGTTTTTTATGTACTGTGTTAAATGAAAGGCGATATAGACTGGCTTTAAACAAGAAAATTACACGGCAAGCCGTTCTATTCTTCTGTTTGCGTTAACCCACATCCCGTTTCGTCATTTTCTTGCGATGCAGCATATCAAGAACAAGGCTCCATAGCGGAGAGGGATCTCGTAGTGTGGTTAGGTTGTTTCCAAGGCGTCTCAGTTGTCTTCGTACCATCGCCATATTTGCAAGACTAGCCAACGATTTATCTTTCCAAGCACAATGGGGGATAATGCCCGAGTAAGTCCACTCTCGCTGCCACTTTTTCGCTAAGTCGGGCGTAATAGCAAGGGCACTGGCTAATCCCACCAGAGCGCAGCCTTGTTCAATCACTTCTTCTGCTACTTCGGCTCTTTTGATACCACCTGTAGTCATAAGTGGAATCTCAGTTTTACTTACCAAGGCCTGTGCGAACTCTAAAAAGTAGGCCTCTCTAGCAAGGGTGGTATTATCGCGAGTTTGCCCTTGCATCGCGGGCGCTTCATAACTACCGCCAGACAACTCGACAACATCAACACCCAAGGCTTCCAAGCGATTAACCACCTCACAGGCATCATCGAAAGAAAAGCCATTTTTCTGAAAATCTGCAGAGTTAAGCTTAACCATAACAATGAAGTCTTTGGCGCAAACTGCTCTAACCTGACTGACTATATTTATTAGCAAGCGAGCGCGATTAATAATAGAACCGCCCCACTCGTCTTGGCGCTGATTAGTAAGCGGTGATAAAAACTGCGTAAGCAAATAGCCGTGGGCAGCGTGAATTTCAACGCCATCAAACCCAGCTTTTTCAGCTTGCTTAGCAGTTTGAACAAACCGTTTGCACACATCGTGAATGTCTTGGCAGGTCATTTCACGTGGTTGAGCAAACAACTTAGAGTGCTTGCCCATATCAAGCGGTACAGCAGAAGGCGCAATAGCTTTGCCTTTCATCGCTTTAAACACCTGTCGACCGGGGTGGTTAATCTGCATTATGGCTAAAGCGCCATTAGACTTAATGATTTTTGCCCACTTTTGAAACGGCGCAATGTCGGTGTCTTTTTCTAGTGCAACGCCACCAGGCCCTGTCATGGCACTTTTATCAACCATCACATTACCCGTTATCACCATGCCCAAATTACCATGGGCCCAATATCGATAGAGTGAGTACAAAGACTCACCGGGAATATTTCCCAAACTCGACATGTTCTCTTCCATTGCAGCTTTAACAAGACGGTTTCGCGCCGTTATGCCACACGGCAAGGTATAAGGAGAATACAATATGGAATCTGAAGACATTTACACTACAAGCCTTTTAATTATGCTGACGTACTTTAATGGTTCTTGGTGCTAATTGCATCATTACATCACCACTATTTCCTTAAATATTCGCTAAAATAATCAGATAAAAAGCGCTATCGCAATTTAATAATTACGTTGTTTTGCATGGCCTTTGGGCGCTCGGCCTTGAATTTTAGGCATGCATACCCCATATCTAAATAAGTTCGGTAATACTCAGTGTTTGTGCGTTACGGTGTAAGCGCAGCTTCAACTGTAGTTCACACTGGTAAGCTTTTGAAAAATTAGATGTTATTTTTGGTCGATTTATAGCCAAACCCTTAAAATTTAAAGTAATTTTCAAAAGAATGTATTTAACCACGTAACAATTGTGCTATTATTGAAAATCACACTCGGGGCTGATTAGGATTCGACAGGATCTAGGAAGCCGGAGGTGCATGCAGAGGAGCGGTTTGCCTCTTAAAAAGCCGCATTTAAATAGTCGCAAACGACGAAACATACGCACTAGCCGCTTAATAACCGGCATAGGCCCTTCCACCCTAGTCTTTTCCTGCTAGCGGGGATTCGGAAGGTCATCCAAGTAGGATAGCGAGGGAACCTTGTCTAAGGGTGAACCGCGAAACAGTATTAGGCCAGCTGCAAGGAAATCCTGTTTGTCGGAGTTCCAAGCAGTTAAATAAATGACAAACTAAGCATGTAGTACCAAAGGTAGACATTTTCTGGACGCGGGTTCAAATCCCGCCAGCTCCACCACTACAAATCCACTACAGCCCAACTATAACAAGGGTTGTAGTGGAATTCCCCACTATCATACCACTTGTAATCAACAACAAACCACACCTCTTCTACACAGCTTATTTTTAAAGGCTTACGAGGCAACACGGATTTTTTTGGTTAGTTAATTTTTGAGAACGAAACACACATACATCACACGGAAAGTCGGTCAAACAACAGGCGGGTAAATCATCTTACTTTTGGTGTGTAGTGCACTTTTTGTGTGAATTTGCAGTTTTATGTTGTTCGTAACGTCAGGAAACTCGCTCGCAGGGTGCTCCATTTAAAGTAAAGTGAGCATAACTTTGTACATACAGCTTTTTGTGAAGTAGATAAGGTTAAATTGCTCTAGGGCTATTTAACGTAAACGCTTTTTCCCTGGCCTGGGTACTTTTCAAAAATGTGCATATAAACTTCGCTACACGTTTTCGGCCATAAATCGTCATCATATGATTCGGGTAAGCGATCCAATACTTCCTCAATCATATTCTTAACTCTGGCTTTGGTTCGCTGTTTCTTTCGCCAATCAATGACCAACAACTCTTGCATTTTTTCTGTAAGCTCTTTGGCTATTTGCTTGGCTTGGTTTTGTTCTTTTTCTGTTAGTGGTGCGCCTTGAATCAACAAATCGTATACGGCTAACTCTTCTTCCGTTAACCCTTCCCGTACAGTGCGTTTTTCTTCGTGTTCCAATTTATTGATGAACTTTTTTAAACGATTGAAAAACTCTTCAGCCGTGTACGCGCCTAAGTTGTATTTTTCGATCAAATCCTGAAACTTCTGCTGTAAATCTTGTCGTGATTTATTCTTAAGCACCATTGGCTGCAACTTACGCTCAATCAGGTTTTTAAGTTTTTCTGCATCCGATTGTTTTGGCTTTTTAACAGTAGCAACCATCGTCGCTAGAGCATCGAAGTCTATTTCAGCAATGTTTACAAGGTCGGGTAAATTACTTTGAATTTTGATAGTTGATATTGATTCGTCGAGTAATTCGTTTACTTGATTACGCACCACATCTAGTACATCTTCATCATCGATTGATAAGCCAGACTTAAGCCGCATTTGTGAATAAATGATATTAATGGCTATACGATATGGTACATATTGATTCGCACTGTCATCAGGCATGATGGCCTTGAATATACGGTTTATCTGTCTTACACAAGACGTAAACTCATCTTTATTCTTTGGCTCAAGTAGCATTTCACTGGCGTTATCTAATAAGGTGAGCTTTGCAAAACCTATAGTTGGTGCTGAAACAATCTCATCCAAATCAATTTTGATTGTGCTTAGGAAAGTTAGTAGCTCGTTAATTGCAACGCCCAGAGCCTCTACTAATTCTGATTTATCTCTCGCTGGGCTATCCACTTTATAAGTTGCAGCATCCTCAGCAATGCCACCACCATAAAGACCAAGCGCTTGCTGCAACGCACTAAAAATATTTATGTAATCGACTATTTGGCCCGCAGATTTACCCTCATACACACGGTTAGCGCGTGCAATAGTTTGCATGAGGGTATGCCCCCTCATTGGTTTATCCAAATAAAGTGTAGAAACTGATGGAGCATCAAAGCCTGTTAGCCACATGGCACAAACGAAAACTATTCTTAAATTATCTTCAGGATCTTTGAACTTCTCATCAATTTTTTCTCTGAAAAACCTCTCTCTATGGATCTTGTAATCAAGCCCTTTTTTGGCAAGCCTTTCATCATCGTTCTGTCCCACAGAGACAACAACGGCCATGTCTATCGCTTCCATATGTGTGACTTGAAACTTAAGTTTATTTAAGCGACTTCCAGAAGCATATTTGATTTGAGACTTTAAACTCTTGAGCTTCAATTTCCATGCTGCCTGGACCTTTTCATACATCTTAATGCTGGTTGCCTTATCGATAGACACCACCATTGCTTTTCCCAACATACCGTCAGCAAATGGCTCTCGGTTTATATAGTGTTCAACCAAATCGCTGGCAACTGTTTCTAATCGGTCATCCCTTGTGATGATGTGATAGGTCTTAGAAAATTCAGTCTCCAATCGAGTCCCTTGTTCTTCTGTAAGATCTGCATTATCTAGTATTTCAGCTATATCTTCGCCGATGGTATCACTGGATATTGATACCTCTGGAACGCGATTTTCGTAATATAATGGGAGTGTCGCGCCATCATCTACAGCGTCAGCAAAGTTATATACACTGATGTAATCACCAAATACTTCTTGTGTTTTTGCTTCACCAGCCAATAACGGCGTACCTGTAAACGCCATAAATGATGCGTTGGGCATTGCATTGCGCATATTCATTGCAAGTGAATCATATTGGCTACGGTGCGCTTCGTCTGTAATCACAATGATGTCATTGCGTTCAGATAACACGGGGAAGTTTCCCTTTTCATCTCCCTTAAACTTTTGGATTAAAGTGAAAACAAAGCGGTGATCTTCACTAAGTAATGCCTTCAACTGGGAACCAGATTCTGCTTGGCAGTTTTCGGTGACGATGCCCGTAGAGTTAAAAGTCTTATAAATCTGGTCGTCTAAATCTGTTCTGTCGGTAATCAGTACAAACGTCCAGTTCCCTGTATACTTACGAAACGCTTTCTTACAGAAGAATGCCATTGAAAAGCTTTTACCGCTGCCTTGGGTGTGCCAAAAAACGCCTAACTGCCCAACTCTTTCTTCGACATTATTAAGACCAATTAAAGCCTGATTAACACCTAGATATTGGTGATATTTGGCAATAATTTTTACAGTCTGTTTTGTTTTTACAAAGAAAATGTAGTTTTCAATAACATCTAATAAGCGCTTATGCTCACATACACCACGAATAACAACTTCTAAACTAACGCGACGTTGTTCATTTTCACTTTCAATCTTCTTCCACTCAGCGAAGTGCTCCCATTGGCTTGAAATAGATCCGACCTTCGATTGCACACCGTTAGAAAGAATGATGATCTGGTTGTAAGTAAATAACTGAGGAATGCTATTTTTATAGTCAGATAGATTATTTTTATAGGCCGTTAAAAGGTTTTTATGGCTTGCTTTTAACTCAACAAAAACCAAAGGTAAGCCGTTCACAAATCCTATTACGTCAGGGCGACGAGTTTCAATTTCACCCGTTATGCTCATTTGACTACAAATTAAGAAGTCATTATTGCTGACATTTGACCAATCTACGTATTGAACAACGCAGTCTTCTTCATCTTCAGCATTTGTTGTATACACGTAGCCATTGGTTAGCAGCTCATAGACTTCTTCATTAGCTGATATAGGTGTCATTGCACTTCTATCACGCGCAATCTCGTCTATCGCCTCTTGAACAATTAATGAGCTAATACCTGGATTAAGCTTGAAAAGTGCTGATTTTAATCTTGCAAACAAAACCACGTCATTACGAGTTTCTCTACCGAAGAACAACGGATCATCAGCAAGAGAGTGATCATCCAATGAACCAAAAACTTCACGCCAGCAAGTTGCTGTAAACCATCCCAATTCAGAAAAAAATTTAATGGCAGGTTGTTCTACTAATGCGTCTTCCGTGTATGTCATTAAAAAACCTTTCAATTATTTAGAGTACCAACTGGCAATTTCAAATTTCTTGCAATTACAGTACAAAACAAAATTGTCAAAAGTGCTTTTGCGCCTGAAACGTTTGCTAATCTCCTTAACTACATCATGAAACCACTTTATCTCATCTTCTAAATGTTCCACATTTTGATATAAATAACGTTGTTGTAATATTTTGAATACATCGCTTTTTTCAGAGCTAGTCTTCTGACCAAGAATTTCTAAAAACTGTTCTTTTCTAATACCATGAAGAATTGGTTTTTCTACATACGACTCTCTAGAATCTGCATCAGTCATAAGCTCTGAAAAGTAATCTAAATTATTTTTTATAGCATCGATAACTAAAGCTATTTCATCTTGTTTTGAGTTGACTAGTTGTTTTTGAACCTCTTCATTTAAAAATATATTAAACTCGTCTACTTCTTTAATATTCCAATCGCCCAACTCTGCACCAGGTTTATTAAGCCGACCTAAACAAGATAAATCTAGCCTGTTTTCCTTTGCTAGATTGGATACAACAACTTTAGCTTTTTCAATTACATCACAAATTGAATATTTGACTTGCTTGAATTCAGAAAGGAACAAATACAACTTGACAATATTGAAAATTTCGTGAACCTCTCTGATCTTTTCTTTGACAAAGTATTCCCAAACATATTGTTTTATATGTTCAAATTCAGAGCTTTCCAATTTGACAAAATTAAAGATTTTTCTGATGTCATCGTCTTGTTTAGTTTCCATTTTAATTGATAGATATTGGTTCAGCTCCTCATTTAACTGAGAGGGGTCTAGAACTCCAAAAGAAAACCAAGTTTGCCATATCGACGGTGATACCAACGTATTACTTAAATTGAAAGTGTATTTAGCTTCGATCTTTGAAAATCTTTTTTTCGTCTTATCATTATCCTGACCAAATGAATATTCTAAACATCTTTTTAATTCATCAACTTCAATAGTTCCAGCATAAATCTCTATTGAGAGCGCTACAAAAAACTGTAAAAGATTTGACGCCAGCTCTGAATCTATTGTTAAAGCGCTATCTATATGACTGTAAAAATATTGAAACTCGATAATTGCTTTTCTTAAAGAGCGGTAATTGGAATAACCTGACTCGATAAAAATAGCAGAAACTATTCCAAGGTTACTTATTAAGAGATTACGGAGAGCATCTTCATCTATAATTTGATTGATAAATTTAGTGTAAACATGTTCAAAATCTGGCTCTAAACATAGAGTTTTGCCGAACAGTTTCTCTTTAATGTTGGAATACGCTTGATTATCTTCTGTTTCATTACCAATAAGTTTATCTTCATCGGCAATCACAATGACTTTATAACCATCTTTCTCTACGAAATAATTGATGTAGCCAAGGATATCATTTAGTTCCATTGAGCAACGTTCAAGGTCATCAAAAACTAAGATGCAGTCTGAAGTATTGGTTAAGTAATCTGTTAGTTTAATATCTGGAACGCCAACTTTCGCTGAACCCTCAGCTTTACCGTCATCATCAAGATCGATCTTAAGCGTACCTTTCAACAACCCTTTACCAATTTTGCCAGCCAACACCATTTTTTTATTAGATAGTACAGGATTCAACTGTTGAAAGAATTTATCTTCAATCGCATCAACAGAATTAACACCATACAAACTAACGGTTAGAAATTTAAGCTGATTATTTTGATTTATAAACTCCTCAACAAAATGTGATTTACCGCAACCCCAACTGCCTTTTAATAACACAGCGTACTCTGGCTCAACAGCTAAATTACAGTAGTCTTCCAGCGCTTTGTAAATATGCTTATTTTTTTCAGACATAATGACACTCCAACTCAATTTGTCCTGAGATAAGCTTTGGTAACAACATATCGCGTTGATTTTTAAGGTTTTCATTTTTTAAAAACAACACTTCTTTTTGTTTTACGGCATCTTTCACAAATGAGTTAAATTTATCAACAACTTCACTCGGTGGTAAAACAACTTGGAACTTCTCAATATCCGTTTTAGTGAGTGCTTCGCGAGTTGCCCCCCCTTGAGCAGTCGACAACAATCTTGCTTTTCCATTTTTTGAAATCAATGTGTACATCACATACTCTGGACTCAATCTCTCACTATTGAGTCGTATAATAGCTACATGCTGATTAACTCTTGCAGGCGTGTATGCACTAGGTACTATTGAACAACGTGCCACAGAAGCACCCGTTATATTCAACAGAACATCATCAGGCTCCACAATAACGTTTTTTAAACGAGCAGCTTGCTCATCATCAATAAACGCTAAGTCTTTTGTTATTAATGTAGAATCATAAATGTTCATACTTCGAATTAGTGGAATACCTTCTTTTTTATATGCTCCTTTTCCACCCCTGGGCGTAGCTCCGCTCCCAATTTTGCTACAAAATGATTTCAATTCACCTACTTCCCAGCCCTCAGGAATTTGGCCTAGTGGCGAGTCGACGAGTTTTGGGTTGCCGTCAGCATCAAGGTTGTCTTTGTGGCTTGGGTAACGAAAGTTAACAAACCATTCACGATAAAGTGATTGCGCCATGTCTTCTAAGATGGTGATACGGCGATTGTTGTTTTCAATTAGGTTATCGTAATTTAATAATGTTTCAGAAATTTTTGATACTTTTGCTCTATCTTTTGGGATTTTGAATTTAAATGTTCTTAATTTATCGAGACTTAAATTATCCTGAGTCGTTCCTTGGGAGATACTTTGCATTTCTCGTTTTATAAAATCGATATAGTATTTTATGAAATAAACATCGACTAACTCTTCATTCGGGATAAAGCCTACAACGCTATCGGGGAAACAAGCATCCAAACCTAACACAGCAGTTTCTGCAATGTTTGCAGCAATGGTAATAACCAGCGTTTCTTTTTCCCACAACTTGCTCTGAGCTAAACCTTTCTTTGAATACGATTGTTCAAAGTTGTTAACGTAAAGGTTTGCAGCTTTGACATCTCCAGTCTGCACAAACGGATAATCCCCTCCGTATAGTGAAGGATCGTTTCTTGGTCTATGTTTCGACTTACCGCGACCTAAAAAGCCTAGCTCATCTAAATTAAACTCTGTAAATTCCCAAGCCATTACAAAACACCCAATACTTTAGTCACATTAACGGCTATAGAACCCTCCAATTCATGCGCTTCAGCATTCAATATTTCTAACTCTTCTTGAAGTGCTTCCAATTTAGCGGCAAAGTCTTCATCGTGTTCTTCTTCGCCTGCGGCAACACCGACATAACGACCAGGGTTTAGGCTGTATCCTTGTTCAATAATTTCGGCTTTAGTTGCTACCTTACATAAGCCAGCGATATCTTGGTATGCTAGTTCTCCGGTGTCGTTGGTAAACAAGTCTTCGAGTTTAAACTTACCATCGTTACCTGCATCTGGGTGTGTTTCTAGGTAAGTATTATCAATATCTTGCCCACGGTATAAGCGCACAATATTGGCGATAAAGTTAAGTTGCTCACTCGTATAATCACGAACTGCACGGGTGACTTGTCGGAAAATATGGCGTGCATCAATAAACAATACTTTGTCTTTGTTATGTGTAGGTTTGTTTTTATCTAAAAACCAAAGCGCACATGGCAAAGTAACGGTGTAAAAGAAGTTGCTCGATACAGCTACCATGACATCGACAGCATCATCTTCAATAAGCTTTTTACGGATCTCTTGTTCTGAACCACGAGCATCACTGGCTGAGTTTGCCATAACAAAACCTGCACGACCTGTTTGGTTGAGTGCTGAATAGAACATCTGAATCCAAAGGTAATTGCCATTGTCATTGCGCGGCATACCATAAGGGAAGCGATGTTTATCACCTTCTAAGCGATCTTTTTGAATTTCATTAACGTTAAACGGAGGGTTAGCCATCACATAGTCAAACTGGCCGTGTTGCTTACCATCAACAGTACCGCCTTTGGCTAACTCAAATGGATCTTCATAGTAAGAATTACTTTCGCGTATATCACCTTGCAAACCGTGAACGGCAAGGTTCATTTTTGATAATCGAACTGTATCTCCAGTTTTTTCTTGCCCGAATACAGAAAGTTCATCCGATGCGCTCTTGTTGTGATTGGCAACAAAGTCCGCAGAGCTGACAAACATGCCACCACTCCCGCAAGCAGGATCAAACACCTTGCCGTGGTATGGTTCAATGATTTCTGTGATTAGCCTAACTAATGCAGAAGGCGTGAAGAACTCGCCACCACCTTGACCTTCTGTTTTGGCAAACTCGTTAAGGAAGTATTCGTAAATACGACCAAAAATGTCTGAACCAAGACTAAAATCGATGTCGTTAAAGTTTTTCAGTAAGCTTTTTAAAATATCGTTTTCAAAGCGAGTATAGGTTTTAGGCAGGGCATCTTTAATAGCTTCGTTTTCCGCTTCCAGCGCCTTCATAGCATTATTTACATTAACGCCAATATTTGAACCTTCTGGAAGTGCTATTAAGTTTGAGTAGAGTGCCTCACTGGGAACATACATAGCGCCTTCCGCTTGTATCTTTGACTTGATGTCATTTCCACGTCGACGTGAGCTAGCTTGATCTTCAATCTTACTTTTTGCCTGCATAAAACGGTATTCAGCATATTTAAGAAATATCAATCCGAGAATTGGACGTGAATATTCTTGCGCGGTTAAACCAGTATTAGCGCGAAGTGAGTCAGCTGCTGACCACAATCGTTTTTCTAATTCTTCTATTTTTTTGAAATCTGCCATTTCTAACTCTTTAATTTTTAACTACTAGTAAAACTCGTCTGGATTAGTAAAGAACTTAATCTAAAGACTTTTAAATTTCACTGACGACAACGGCTTGACGGAGTAAACAGAGGAATAACACATCCGTATTTTGATTGTTTGAAGTCACAATAGAAAAGATCTATGCCTTCACAGAAAAAAGCTGTGGTTTCAGAGATGTTTGTTATCATTTTTTAACACCTAGAACTCAGCCTCCTAAATTACGCTGCCAATCAAAACTGCAAAGCCTATGGCTACTGAATGATCTCACAAGCCCTACCCGCCTTTCTAGTCACACGATGTCACTCCCAATTCAAAAGGAGATTATGTAAAGATTGGCTGGCTGTGAGGGAAAAAAGGCTAATACGCCATTTCAAAGCGGTGAATTCGGTCAAATGGTTTATCTACTTCCCTATATCACCAACCTAAACTCTATTTTTCACCACCAAATCAAGCACTTGTAGGCGTCTAACGACAACGAAAGTGCTTTTAAAACCTAACATTTTTAACACAATTTGTCAGTAACTTAATGTGAATAATCGCACGTGCAATAGATAACGTGTTAATTGCTGTTAAGGATAAAAAAACAGAGCATTGATTCAAAGTCAGTGATCAAACTCAGAAAACCGAAGTCCAGACATGGGGCAAACAACGAAGAGCTAATGACATTTGAGTTCGGAGACTTGGTGGGAAATGGAGGTATTCAATTCTCAGTCTTCAGATAGAATCTGTTTTGATTGACATCAGATATTCGTAGTGCGGTCAGATTGAAACTTGTATTTATACATTTTGGCCCGCCGCGATTAATTCACAATCGATTGATCTTTCGGTTTAGATTAATGAGATTGAAGTACCGTTCAATAAGTTCTAGCGGACCTGAGAAATGAGCTACATTTTCTATGCAAGAGTTCACGAGACTAAAACTCGTCTATCTGATACTTTATTACAAGGCTAGTTACGGTGACCACAGGCTTCTTTTAAGAAAGGGAATCACATGGATACACTTGATTTCAAACTAAAATATGTCGAACGAATTCGAGCCGTACATTTGGGCCTATTATTTACTTCTATTGTCACGCTAATAACACTTATAAGTGATTTTAACTCTAATTCTCTTTTATTTAATGAACTTGATGTTATTGACCAGTTTACTGATGTTGCGATTGAGCCTTTTGATTTCATCAACGACACACTGAGTGAGGAAGTTAAAAGCAAGCATGATGTGTCACATGCTAAGTCCTTGTCCCTATTTCAAAGGTTTGAAAACTCCCCTTTACATGAACAACTTTCGAGATACCAAGATTCCATTCATAGAGATGTCTGGGGGACTTACTATGGCAAGTTTAAAGAAACACTCATTTTCTGGGAAGTCTTTGAAGATGATCCTGAAACTGGCTTTAATGAGTGGGTGTCAACCCCCTATCAGTTTTTAAATGTTTGGGACTATTTCAAAAGTCTTGAAGTTTTTATGCTTGTGACGTCAATTAATGATGAATATTTCGAAGTTACTGAGTTTGAGAGACAGTCGATTAATAACCGTTGCGTATCTCCCAAGTACACAGCAAAAACTTTTATATCTGATCAAAAAGACACTTATGGTTGGGAAGAGTTTCTTCTCACTACAGATTTTAATGTTTACTTAAGTTTGGAGCCTGCAATTGAAGGGCACTGTGACTTTGTAGAAAGCGGCATCGTTGACAACCTCTCATTGAGAGTGGTTAAGACACTTCCGTTATTAGAAACAGAGATGAGTGACACGACTTCTGAGTTGCGGTTACGCTCAGGGCAAGGAGAAGAAAGATTTTTATACTATCTCTCTTTAAATACCGACGAGATAGAAATAAATTTAAATGATTATTGGATTTCGAGTGTTATTTCTGAGGACGACATAAATTCATTGCAAATCGTTGCCGATGACTTTCCTGAACTAAGGAAGTTTTTGGACGAAAATAGCAACCTTGACTTAGTGGACACTGAAACACAAAACTTTAAAGACATTGCTAAGAAGTTGCAGAGGGCAGAAGTTAAAGACTTTGTATTATTTGGTGTCCCTGTACCTCATAGGTTCATATCACCCTGGGGTTCTTTATTGATCAATATATTTTTGCTGTATCTATGTGTTCATATTCGTCAATTAGATGATATGAGAGGCATCTACTCTAGAAAGGTTACGTTACCTTGGATTGGGTTCTACGATTCTATTGTCGCAAGAATAATCACCTATTTCACAACCATATTAGTCCCATTTTTACCTACAGCTATATCACTATATCTAGCGCCAAGAAATAACGAAGTCGATTACATTTCACTTACCTTTTGTACTATCCTTTCTGCGTTTACTTTATGGTTCACGTTAAATACTTTATGGCTTATGAGTTCTGGGATATCTAGTATTATTGATGATCAAAAATGTAAAAACACATGACTTATTGATAAGCAAATAAGAAGAAACTTATGGTCAAATTTCGACTATGTCTTCTTTTGCACATAAAATTTTTAATAAAACGGTAAACATACGGCAACTTAACGAATTCAAATCTGCATATTGTTTTTTTAGGCTTCTAATTGTTAAACATTGAAGATGTTCTTGCGGCTCTCAATAACACAAATTTTGCACTAAATTAAATACATCCCACTAAATTCAATGCATAGACGCGGGTTCAAATCCCGCCAGCTCCACCAATTCCATAAATTATGACGTCCTATGACGTCTTTTTTTATGTCCACAACAACGTAAAATCAATAACTTAGCGTATAATAACGTTCAATAGCTTCCTTTAGCTTCTCTGATTTCTAAGCTGAATACGCAAATTTGCCTACCTCTCTTTCATACTTATCGTTAGACAATAATACCGAAGGTTTTGAATTGGCCGAGTATGATGAGTGTCGTAGAACAAGGAAGTAATATATGCCAAGAACCAAAACTAACTTTATCGATTTACTTGTTGAATTACCTTGGTGGGTATCAGTAATACTTTCAGCAAGTGCTTACGTAATCATGGCGTATGGATTACCAAATGTGCAAACCGATAACCCTATGATAGCCATGGTGTTTAACGCGTTTGCAATCCCCGCCCCGTTCATTGCCTCAATAATCTTACTAGTTGCGCCGTTTGCATACTTCAATTCACGCCGCAAAGCTAAACAATTAGATACGCAACGTAGTCTAGATACTATTCGCGATCTCCATTGGCGTAACTTTGAAGAGCTTGTGGCTGAAGCCTATAGTCGCCAAGGATACAGAGTTACGGAGGGAGGTTACGGTGCAGATGGTGGCATTGATTTGGTATTAAGAAAAGGTGAAGAGATAGTACTTGTTCAATGCAAACAATGGAAAGCACAAAAAGTTGGTGTGAGTGTTGTACGTGAGATGTTTGGTGTGCTCACTGCAAGCAATGCTAGCCGTGTTTTCATTATTTGTTCCGGTAAATTCACACAACAAGCAATCGATTTCGCGTTAAGCAAGCCTATTACCCTATTGGGCGCAGATGAGCTACTTTCCCTCATTCAAAATGTGCAATCTCAAACTACGTTAGAGACTGCTAAACCAGCAATCTGCCCAAGATGCGGAAGCGGGCTTGTAGAGCGTCAAGCAAAACGCGGAGCTAACGCAGGCAACAGCTTTTTAGGTTGCTCAAGCTTTCCCAAATGTCGTTACACCGAATAATGTATTTATACACGCCGAAGCGTTAGCGGCAGTTTAGATACAATAAACAGTATGTCACTGCTTACGCCCCCGCCGCTTCCATACAAGCTCCAATGTTTTACTTAATAAAGTACATTATTTGAAAGTTATTAAGCCCTAGTCTGATTTGCGGTTTAGCTTTATTAAGCAGATAGCCAACAGTAACGTTGCAATCATACCTGAAGCGCCAGCTACACCTGATGGTAAAAATCCATCACGACCAAATATAATCAATATGGTATTGGCAAGCATAGCTACTGTACCGGCTATAGCTGTAAGGCCGCCAATTGCTTTACCGCCTTTTGCTAGAAATGATAGGCCGAAAACAACGGCTGCTAAGCCTAACAATAGTTTTGCCGTATAGTAAATCATGAAAGATAAAGACACCACGCCGCCGATTAAAGGCTTAGCCCCTTCTACAGCGCCAGCAACTTGGCCGAAGGTTGAAAATAACGTTAGGCCGATACTCACCTGCACTATATTAAGCACTGCGCTAAAAGCAATAGCCGACCAACCTAGTTGCGCCTCTTTAGCTTGCACCATTGCGGTACTCGCAAAAGCAACTAGCACGGTAAAAATTGTTGCTTCAAATCCCCAGGCATACTGTCTTGAAAAGCTAATTCCGCTGCTGTAAAGCGCTGTAAAAACAGCCTGTGTTAATGCTAGTAGTAATAATAACGACGCTGTAATTTGAATGGTGCGCTTATGTGTAAATTCCATAATGGCTCTCTTTTAATTTTATAGGTAAATAGCATTTATTGGTGTTGCTAAAAGACAGGTAAAGCAAACTAATAATTTCACACAATTCGGTAAAAGTAGAAAATTCTTTAATAAAAATAGAAAGCTCAAATTCAATGAGATGGCCATATACTCATTGGTATGCTCTTTTCGTTCATAACTTTGACACTTTTCTGTTACGCCCTGCTTTTGTCCCTTGATTGGTCATTCCACTCTCACTTTAAAGTAAAACGTATTCCCAACCATTTAGTTATAATATAACATTGCTCAAAATTTTCTGTTACGGCACGTTATACAATGCAAACAAATTCAGTGATATGCGCGGATGCGCTTACCGTGTGTGTTGACGATCGCACGCTTCTAGACAATCTCAATTTTAATGTAGGAAAAGGCGAAGTATTTGCACTTTTAGGTGGAAATGGCGCAGGTAAATCTACCACCCTTAAAACCTTTTTAGGGCTTATGAAGGCAAGTAGCGGTAGCGCTACTGTATTAGGGCATAATGCCTCTACCCAGCCAAACCAAGTTCAAAAGTCTGTTGCCTACTTACCCGAATCTGTCACCTTATATGGCCATCTTTCTGGCGTAGAAAACATTCGTTATTTCTTGTCAGTGGCTGGAGTCGATAAGTCTGACGACGATATGTTCGCCGCACTTCGCAAGGTCGCACTTCAAGAAGATTCGTGGAATAAGGCGCTAACTAATTATTCAAAAGGCATGCGTCAGAAGACCGCAATTGCCTTGGCGCTACTGCGCAATGCGCCTGTACTGTTTTTAGACGAACCTACATCTGGGCTAGATCCAGCAGCCATCGACGAATTTAATGCGCTAGTGTCAGAGCTGGCAGCGGGTGGCGCTACTATTTTTATGGTTACCCACGACGTGTACGGTGCCTGCCAAGTTGCCCATCGAATTGTGCTTTTAAGTAATGGCAAATTAACCGGTTCTTTCGAGCGCGCTGGCGATACGCCAATAGATACTGAAGCCGTTCACGCAGCATTTTCAGGGCGTAATGTATGATACTGAATGTTGCTAAGATCATTTGTGCAGAACAGTGGCGCTATTGGATGCGAACAAAAGTAGCAGCGACCGTTTTATTGCTAGGCGCTATGCTTACCATAGCTGCACTGGTAGTTAACGCCTTTCACGTCGATGAGGCTGCCCACACCAGAGACCACCTTCAAACAGAAGCTGAACAACGCTTTGAGGCACAGCCTGATAAGCACCCTCATCGCATGGTGCATTATGGTCATTATGTATTTCGTGCCCCCACTCCACTGAGCGTAATTGAACCGGGTGTCGATACCTACACGGGGAACGCTATATTTTTAGAAGGGCACCGCCAAAATAGTGCGATGTTCGCCGAGCAGCGCCAATCCGCAGGACTTACACGCTTTAGTAGTTTAACACCCAGCTTTTTAGCTTTGGTTCTTGCACCTTTATTTATTATTCTAATTGGCTACGGCAGCGTGTCACGTGAACGCGAAGCCGGCACGCTAACCTTACTGCTTTCTCAAGGCACCACCCGTTGGCAATTGCTCTTAGGGAAGCTTCTGGCGCTTATAACCGCTAGCAGCCTATTTTTACTCCCGCTACTGCTTGCCTGTCTTTATGTCGCGTTTTCAAACGAAAGTGCACTTGTTGTAATACTCTTTTGCTTTAGTTATGTGGTTTACTTTTTACTGTGGGCCACGGTAGTCACTGCGTGCTCGGCCATATTTGAGAAAAGCAGCGTTAGCTTCACCGTACTTGTTGTCATTTGGATGAGCGCTTGTGTGTTGCTTCCTCGTTTAGGGAGCAGCGTTGCCACAAACATTGCCCCTTCAATGGGAAAACTTGAAGCCGATTTCAAAGTGGAAGAAAAACTTAGAAGTTTAGGTGACGGTCATGACGTCAACGATCCTGCATTCAAAAAGCTAAAAGAAGATTTACTAGCTAAATACAATGTAGATTCAGTTGACGACTTACCCGTTAACTTCAGGGGCATTGTTGCCCAGTACTCCGAAGGTCGACAAGCCAAAGTGCTTAATGAGTTTGCTGAAACCCGCATGACCGAAGAGTTGGAACAAGCCCAAATAGCACGGCAGTTTGGCTGGCTTTCGCCTACGGTTGCGGTGCGATCTATTTCTACGATCCTTGCGGGAACTAGCCTTGAGACACACCACCGCTTTTTAAGGGAAGCGGAAACGCTAAGACTTGAGTTTGTTCAGGCTTTGAACAAGGTTCACGCTGAAAAACTCGATTACAAGTTAGATATGAACCGCAACGCCAGTGAAGAAGCAGCAGACAAAGCTGTGGTTGGCGCAGATAACTGGGCGATCTTAGCAGAGTTTGATTTTAAACCAGAAGCAGGAAGCACACGCATTAGTAACGCATTGATTTATTTTACTCAGCTGTTGCTTTGGATGGGACTTACCGCACTACTTTTTCAAGCTGCAGTTAGGAGATTAAATCCATGATCCGTTTTAATGATATTAAACGAGAAGCGGGTTTCGTATTTGGTCATCGTCAGATAAAACTAACGCTTTTGGTCGTGTTTCTTTTAAGCTCGGTGTCGTTGTGGTCTGGCTATTCGGAAATGCAAGAGCAGCAAGCCACTATAGAGCGCTTGTTAGATAAAGATGAAACAGAGCGCAACGCTGTCCTTACTCACCAATCTAATTATGGCATGGTAGCTTATTACGCCTTTCATTTAACCTATGCCCCGCCCTCGCCGTTGGCGTTTGCTGCCGTAGGAGAGCGCGATGTGTTTCCGTGGAAGCACCGTATTAGAATGCTAGCGCTAGAAGGTCAGATTTATGAAAGCGATACAGACAATCCGGAGCTTGCTTTCCTAGGGCGTTTTGACTTTGCTTTCGTTACCAGTGTGCTGTTGCCTCTGTTTATCATTTTGCTCCTTTACGACTTAAAAGCGAAGGAACGCGAAGCCCGCCGTTTTGACTTACTTAATGTAACCGCACGCAATTCGCATGCTATTTGGTCATCACGCGTATTGGTAACCCTGGTGCCCTTGGCACTAGTTACACTTATTCCGTTTATTGCCTTTAGTGTAGTGAATGGCGCGTCTGTGTTTCAAACAGTAACGGTTTGTACCATCGTCATTGGCAGCATAATTGTTTGGAGCGCTATTGTGCTTGCTATAGGTGCTGCTAAGCGTTTTGCCAATTTCAGCGCCACGCACCTAGCTTCAATCATGTTAGGCGTATGGCTTGTCACAACGGTTATTGTGCCAGTTACCGGGCACACCATAATTAATGCGTCGGTCGATACACCTGAGGGCGGCGACATTGTGCTCACGCAGCGAGAAGCCGTTAATAGTGCATGGGACAAACCTGTTGAACAAACATGGGAAGCGTTTATTGAAACTCACCCACAGTGGGCGGATAAAACCGACTTTGATCCACAACGAGACAGTTCATTTAATTGGAAGTGGTATTACGCATTTCAACAAGTTGGCGACCAAACGGCAAAGGAACTTTCAGAGGCTTATCAAGCCGCCACCTTACGCAAAGATAAAATTGCAAGCTATGTTGCTCTGCTATCCCCGTCTTTGTTAACGCAACGCTTATTAACGAGTGCTGCTGATACCGATGTTAAAGCCATGGTTAACTACGAAAATAATGTTCGCGAGTTTCATGCGTCGTTGCGCAAATTCTACTATCATCACTTGTTTGAAGCCCCGGAGTTTTCATCGGCCAGTTTTAAACAGCTACCTCAATTTTCACCAAAAATAAGAAAGACACAGGAAAACACTAATGAAGACTAGTTGGGTAAAATCTACCCTCGCCCTTTCTATCGCAACGCTTTTGAATGCGCCTGCAAATGCGCAAAATACTGATATTCAATCGGAAGCGGATGTAGAGAAAATTACGGTGCATGGTATGCACCGTGCGTATCAAGGGGCATTTGAATATAAAGAAGTGCCGGCAGCAGCGCAGGATATCGACCTTGGTCTCATCAATGATGCAGGCGCTATAAACCTTAACGACGCTTTAGACTTGTCCGCTTCGGTAGCAAGGCAAAATAACTTTGGTGGCCTTTGGAACAGCTTTGCTATTCGTGGTTTTTCAGGTGACGAAAACTTACCTAGCGGGTTTCTGGTAAACGGTTTTAATGCAGGACGCGGATTTGGCGGACCTCGTGATCTCTCTGGCATTGATCATGTTGAAGTATTAAAAGGCCCTAAAGCTGCGCTGTTTGGTCGCGGTGAACCAGGTGGAGCGGTAAACCTTGTTACAAAGCGCCCCCAGTTTCGTCAAGGTGGTGAAATTAAAGCAACTTACGGAAGCTGGTCGCAGAAGCGCATTGAGGCTGATGTACAATCGGTTGCAGGCAGTACTGAAAATGTAGGTGTACGCTTAGTAGGCTTTTATGAAGATGCTGAAAGTTTCCGCGATACAGTAGAAACTGAGCGTTTTGGCTTTTATCCATCGGTTACGTGGGAAGCATCAGCAGACACCACGGTTACGTACGAACTCGAATACACCGAGCAAAAAATTCCTTTCGACCGTGGCGTAGTGGCCATCGATGGTAAGTTGGGCCATCAGCCAATTGAAACCTTTACTGGCGATCCTAATGGCGACACCATCGATACGGAAGTGGTTGGTCATCAAATTGAGATTTCTCATAAACTTGCTGACGAATGGAACCTGCTTTTGGGTGCTGGCTTACGCGATACTACTTTCGAGGGTAATGCATTAGAAAACAACTTTGGTGGTCGCCAAACGTTATTTATCGATCCTAATCAAGCCTTGTTGTCTCGTTTTAAGCGCTACCGTAATTTCCAAACCGATTACTTCGTTTTACGCGGCGAAATAGCGGGACAATTCGATACTGGGTCGCTATCACATCGCGTGATTATTGGTGCTGACTACGATAAGTTTGAAAATGACCAGATTATTCTGCGCTATCGCCCGCCATTCTTTTCAAGCGATACTGACATTAACGACTTGGACTTAGAACAGTACTTAGTGGTCGATATTTTTAATCCGGATTACTCACCACTTCCAGATGTGGAATTGTCTGATAACTTGGACCGTTTTGAAGTTCAGGAAGCGTGGGGTATCTATTTCCAAGACCAAATCAACATCACTGATAATTTCCAAGTTAGGCTGGGTGGTCGCTTCGATAAGTTCGAGCAGGAAATTGATAATCGCCTGGCGTCACCTGTAAGTACCACTTCACAAGACGACACACGCTTTTCTCCACAAGTGGGTGCTGTTTATCTGTTTGATGACACCACAAGTGTGTACGCAACTTACGGTGAAGGCTTCCGTCAGCTGACGGGGTCGGATTTCGCCGGAAACCCGTTTGAACCTAACGAATCGAAATCTGCGGAAATTGGTGTTAAAGCCGACCTCACATCAATGTTTAATAATATACGGGGTGATATCACCTTCGCCGTGTTTAATATCGAGCAAAGTAACATCCTTGTTTATGATGATAGCCCTGAGGCGTCTGACGGCTTCTTCTTAACCCCTGCTGGCGAAGCCCGTAGCCGTGGTGTTGAGTTAGACATTAACGCTGAATTTGAAAATGATATTTCGCTTTGGGTGTCGTACACCTTCGTAGATGCTGAAAGTACAAACGATGCGGCGGATGCTAACTTTGTTGCAGCCATTGAATCTGGCGATCCTTTAATTAACGTTCCAGAAAACCAATTGAGCATTCAGTTGAGCAAGGGACTTACATTTGCTGATATGCCAGTACGTATCGGTTCAGGGCTGTTGTATGTTGATGAGCGCTTAGGTCAAACCGCTACCGACTTCTACTTACCAAGCTACACCACGGTTCGTGCGTTTGCTGAAATAGAGCCTATAGAAAACTTGTCAGTTAAAGTTGCAGTAGATAACCTGTTTGATGAAGAGTTTTATACTAACTCTTTCGCAGATGTGTGGGTTGAACCTGGCGCGCCTCAGCGCTTTAGGCTTACCGCCGCCTATCGCTTTTAAGGTTTAAGGAGAGGCTTTTAAAGCCTCTCCGTTTATGATGTTCAGGTGTTGTTTTAACTAAATTAGGCGTTGTCACACGGCGGCCATTCACTCTCTTTTAATATTTGATTTTGAATAAGACGTTGACGCTTACTTTCAATAACCTGTTTTAATTCATCTCTAATTAATCTTACTGCTGGCGTAATAAGATGCCGGCTAGGCAGCATGAGCCACATTTCAGTTAGCGGTACGTGGTAACCAGTCAAAATACGCTGCAGCTTTGTGCTCAGTAAATCCCCCGCAACGTCTATACATGACTTTTTAGCTATCCCCTCTCCATCTACGCACCAGCGCCGAACAATATCACCGTCATTCACAGCGCGATTACTGTTCACTTTCACTTTAACTCTCTCGCCCTCGTTGATAAGTTCCCACGTATTGTGGGTTTGGTCGTAGAGCTTATAAAGAAGTGCGTTGTGCTGCGCTAAATCAGTCAAAGTTGTAGGCTCACCGTTTCTTTCTAAATAATCGGGAGACGCGCAAATCACATGCGGAATATTGCACACTTTAAAACCATACATCTGCGATTCTTTAACCGCTTCTTTTGTCATGGCTCTAAGTGCTACATCTACACCATCGCGGTAGAAGTCCACCCGACTGTCGCTCACATGTAATCGCAATGAAAGTTCTGGGTTTTCGCGTTGCACTTTATTTAGCAGTTCACGCATTAAATTGCGACCCATTTCCGAAGACATCGCCATGCGAAGCTCACCATGAATACTCTGCCTCTGCTCTGTTACTAATGCAAGGCCCTGCTGTAAGGTGTCGAGTGCCTGCTTTGCCATAGGCAAATACTGCTCTCCTTCAGGTGACAATCGAATTTTGCGTGTACTTCGCACGAATAGCGCTACGCCAAGCTGCTCTTCTAGACGTTTAACCGCCATACTTGCAGCAGATGAGCTAATATCAAGTTTTATCGCAGCAGTGGTTATCGAGCCCACTTCAGCCACCTTTACGAACACAGACAGGTCTTCGGTTTTCATACTTCCCTCAACGTTTATTTCACTCTTTTGATTTCAAGGCGAAAAAGACAAAGCAAAATGGATCACCTCTATTATCCACATTTTCAGGAAAGTCTTTATTGATTTTGGTCGTTTATGAGACTTATTCGAAATAATAGACTGTGCCTGTCTGTTAAATAAAGCCTACGACCAACAATTAGGAGGTTTGAATGAAACCAACGAACCGAAACAAACTTACAATAGCATCGCTATTATTGAGCACCTGTTTTCTTCTTGTACCCGGCGCACAAGCACAAGACAAAGTTATTGCAGCCAAGGATGTAGAATGGGGTTACTTGAACCCAGCCCGTGGCGACAAAAGCCCCGGGGCAGCAGACTTGTGGGGAGACCGAACAAAAGACACGGCAACGGGGATGTTAGTGCGATTTAACAAAGGCTTTGAATCGCCACCGCACATTCACAACATAACCTATAGAGGTATTGTGATTGAAGGTGAAATGCACAATGACGATCCAAACGCAGCAAAGATGTGGATGCCAACAGGTTCGTTTTGGACCCAGCCAGCAGGTGAAAATCACACCACTGCGGCAAACGACAAAACCAACCTGATTTACCTGGAAATTGATGAAGGCCCATACCTTGTAAAGCCATCAAAAGAACATTTTGACAACGGTGAAAGGCCCATCAACGTTCACGCAGACAATATGGTGTGGCTGCACGAAACAGATACCGCAAATATTTCGGCAACAGGTGTTTCTTCAGCGTACCTGTGGGGAGATACACATTCACTTTATGGCTCGTTTGTTAAACTGCCCCAAGGCTTTGAAGGTGAGATAGTAGCGAAATCTGACGAATTCAAAGCAGTCGTAATCAGTGGGAGCTTGAAATATGACAACGTTAAAACGCTTGATCCAGGTAGCTATTTTACTCTGTCTAAAGGTGCACACTCACGCATTGAAAACGAAGGTAACAAGCCTTCAATCGTATACGTTCGTGCAACATCACCTTATCAAGTGAAAGATTCCAAGTGATAAGAAATGTTAAGTATAAAAAACGCCCATTTAAGGGCGTTTTGCTAAAGCAGGTTTATAACACAAGTGCTGTTACACTTCTCGACACGATGAAGTTATTCTAGGCTCAATAGTGCCAGCGCGTCTGTAAGTGTTACTGCTTTCAGAGTTTTCTTTTACGTTGCGTAAATTATAACGTATAGCAGCGGCATGACAGTCTTGGACATCACGATACTCCCTAACGAAATTACCCCGTTCGTCATAAAGTGCAATCGCACCGCTGTTAACTTCTGGTTGCTGCTGAGCGATTTCCGTTGTGTCACATGCCGCTAATAAAATAACTGACGCTGCCAGTAGTAATCTCATACCTAAGTCCTTCTGTCTAATGTTACTTTTAAATGTAAGCTAGATAATTCAACTAAGCAAATATATTGAATAAAAAGCAATCAATTGAGATTCTGCAGCACTCTGTCTAACCGCTTGTTTCGTATAGCGACTCGTTAATTAAAAGCGATAGGCATTAGTACGTTTTTTTCAGCTCACTTACGCGGGGCTTTTCCACGCTTGCTTCGCGTATTTTCTAGGTATTCAGCAATCATAGAATAACCGTTTTGCCTTGCAAGCTGCTCTGGTGTATTGCCATCATAACCTTTCAAATCTAACCTAGCTCCTGCTTCCACCAATACTTTCGCTGCCTCTAAATGCCCATGCCACACTGCGTCATGAAGCGGTGTATACCCGTTGTTAGGACCTTGCGCGTTAAGCACTTCCTGAAAGCCAGGATATTGACTAAGTAACGTCAGCATGTCTGCACGCCCAAAATATGCGGCTTTGTGTAAAGCAATTGCGGCCATGTAGGCGCCGGTAAGCGTTTGATCTGCGCCGTTATCTAGCAACAGCTTTGCTACTTTCAGGTAGCCTTTCATCGCTGCAAGCAGCAGCGCGCTATGAAAATCACTGCCTTGTTTCAATACGGGTGCAATCGCATTAACGTCATACCCTTTTTCTAGCAGCACTTTTATTTCAGCTACCATTTCTTCTTCAGACAGCGCTTGGTTGGCAACAACCATATAAATGGCTGCTTTTTCTTGCGCTTGCTGCAGCGTTTTTGCTTTATGAGCCGCAAATAGCGCGTTTATAGTTGCAACATCTTCATTTAACGCTTTATCGTTTGCTTTTGCACCGCTTCGATTAAACCCAAGGGCTGTAGCGCCTGCCGCTGAAATAACGGTGGTATCGATGTCGGGCAAACTTAATAAATATTCCACCGCGGGAATATTTCTGTGCCACACGGCCAATAGCAGTGGCGTTCCGCCCAGGCGTACTGACTGCAAGTTTACGAATGCCCCCTCTTTCACAAGCAGTTTAACAAGGTCTAAGTTTCTTCCTTGAACAGCCAGATGAAGCGGCGCTACCCCCATTAATCTATCGAATGCGTTAACATCTGCGCCGCTGTCTATAAGTGCCTTAACACGCTGTATATCGTTATCCCACACTGCTTTGTGCAGCGGTGTTAGGTTCTGATTTATGTTGCTTTCAAACTTACTTGTATAGAGCGCCCCTATTGCTTCGTTTACCGCGGCTTCGCTAAACGAAGCGGTAATGCCCATGCCAGAGAGCACAATTAACGCCAGAGACTGGCAGGTTTTTCTTGTAAACGGGATAGGTTTATTCATTGTCTCGCCTAACTTTTTAAATGCTTTTTGTCTTGGTTTTAAATTCTGGTTTTGGTTTTTTAGCACGTTGTTAATCCCTACAAAGGACTAACAAGGTAACTGTCGATGATTACTTTACCTTCGGTATCAATATGCACATGCCAGCGCTCTTTTACCTGTACCTCAACCGATTCCCCTTTAAAGTCAGACGATTCAAATGTGTCAGCGCTAAGGTTAATTCGAAGGTCTACTGTAAACCCATTGAGCTTCGCTGAATCAGCATCGGGTTTGATATCAATTTGATCTACACGGTGCTCACAGTTAGGTTTAAACGTTTTGCGTGCCCACGCGTACCAGTCGTTGAATCCAGCATGGCCTTGAAATCGTCCCTCTGGCGCTTGCCAGACAACCTCCTCGCTGAGATTCGGTAGAAACGCTTCACTTGACGCTGGTAATTGATCGAACTGCCCAAACCACGTCGTTACAAACTGTTTGATAAGCAATTCTGGTGAGTTCATCAAAACATCTATAGCATCGGCTACCCGCTTACCATGTTGGTCACCGCGGGCCTGAACGTCTGAAAGCGTGTTGTAAACACCTTCAATGTACACCATGCGATGGCTGTAAATTGGCTTGTGGTACTGCATTTTTGCAAGATAAGCGAGCTGTTCTAGCGGGCGTAAGAATTCTTCCACACTGAAATGGTTATAGCCTAGCGGTCCATAAGACTCTTTTGGGCCACCTACCGAAATGGACAGTAAAAAGTGCTTATTCGCCAGCTTGTTTCCTTCAGGGCCAAACGCAAAATTATAAGTAAATACTTGGTCAATCCAGCGCTTAAGTAAAGCTGGTACAGAATACCAGTGGAAAGGAAACTGCAGCACAATTACCTCAGCTTCAAGCAAGGCTTTTTGCTCTGCCTCTACATCAATTGGGTTGTTAGAATAAAGGGTGTCCAAACGTCTAACTTCAATGTCGTCTATGCGCTTAGTCAGGCTTTGCAAAATAGCGCTATTAGCATTGGACTGATCTAAATTAGGATGGCCGGAGATAACTAATACTTTACTCATTACTTCTACCTTTGCGTGATAATTTTATGGTTGGTTCAAAGTGAACAGATAGAAGTTTATGCTTGAACAACCTTTAGTTTTAGATGATTATTAATTCAAAGATTATTAGTTTAAAACTAACAATTAAATTCTAGACATAATTTTGGGCTTGAAACCCTTCGACCAATTTGTCACTTAGACTTTCAAGAGGCGCTACAAGTGAACGGCACCACATTCCAACAACTTATTGTTTTTCATGCTATTGCCGATGAAGGCAGTATTAGTGGCGCTGCTCGCCAGTTAGAAATGGCACCGCCGTCTGTAAGCCACGCGCTTAAATCTCTAGAAGCAAGTGTGGGCGTTCCTTTGTTCAATCGAACCACGCGTAGAGTTGAATTAACCGATGCGGGAAAGTTACTTAAGCAGCAAACTCATCATGCTATCGACACGTTAGATATTGCATTTGAAGAGGTCAACGCCCTTAGCTATACCCCTAGGGGCACGGTTCGTATTACCACCCCCCGCTTCGCCTTCCAACAGCTTTTGGCGCCTTATTACCAAGAGTTTTGCGAGCGCTATCCAGACTTAAAGCTTGAGGTATCGATAAACGATGCAGCCGTAAATTTGATTACCGATGGGATGGATGTGGGTATTCGCTTTGGTGATAGGATAGAAGAAGGCATGGTGGCAAAGCGATTAACTAAAGCCACTAAAGAATGTTTGTTCTGCTCACCTCAGTACGCTAAAAAGTATGGCCTTCCCTCGTCTATTGATAGCCTTCAGCAACACAAGCTCATTCAATATCGTTTTATTACCTCTAACAAACTTGCGCCACTTCATCTGTGGCAAAACCAGCAAGCTGTGAGTGTTTCAATGCCGATTGCTATGGTAGTCAACGATACAGATTTGATGATTGATGCTGCCAAAAAAGGGTTAGGTATAGGAAGAATTGTTGAACCTATGGTGGATGAATTATTTGAAACCGGCGAGCTTGTTCCCGTACTTAAAGAGAACTGGTTTCCTTATTCAGGGCTATTTATGTATTTTCAGCAACATAGTCAAAAGGCCCAAAGAATTAGGGCCTTAATCGACTTTCTTGAAGAAAAACACGCAGTTTTACGCTAGCGCCTGTTGGTTTTTACTGTGCATCAAATCTCAACAGGCGTTAGTAACTTGTTTGCTTTCAGTGCGCTAGGGTATCGTTTTTAACTTGCTGCAGATCCGCCAAGCGGTCTTTCGCATTTTCTGGCGCAATCGCTAAAATATCGCGACTGCCCGCCTCCTCTCTCTTTTCTAGTGTCACTGAAGTAATCAGCCATTGCCCTTCTATCTTTTTAAAAGTGAAGTGGTAGATGCCCGAAACTTGCCAAAAACCATCATGCCCTAGCCAATGACTGGCAGTAAATGGCACGTTAGCAAACGCTATATCTTCTTTTCGATTAATACTTGGGTTTCCCAAGTTGTGGAATGTTTTGTCAAAGCCAGGCAAGAAAGCCGCCCAGTTTTGCATTAAGATCTCACGTTTTTGGGTTACCGCTTCGCCCCCAAACAAACTGGTGTAGTCTGTTGTTACATGTGGGGCAAACAGTAAGGTTAAGTATTCATAAGCATTGTTGTCAGCTAATGCTGAAAAGCTATTCAGGTTGCTGTGAATACTTGCAATGTCTTTATCACGGTTCGAATGGGATGTGGCGGCATGGCCCATAGTAAAAACTCCAACTAACATGACACAAATTATGGCTTTAAATTTCATTTCTGAGCCTTTAATAGGTAAATACTCGTCTTACAATGCGCTGTCGAAGTGGGAAACTACGGCGTTAACGGCTTTTTCAACGGCTTCAGGTTGGTCGTAGAAGTCAAATTGATTGATGTTATCTAGCCAAATTGCATTTACCGAATCAGTCGCGTTTTCCAAATACTGATGTGCACCTTGTGGCAGCGCCATCGCTTCTGATGCAACCATTAAAACCGGTATAGTCTGTTTTGATGCACTTAACTGCGCATTATAATTAAGCCAACCGCTCCATGACGTCACGTTGAATTTGTTGTCGTAGGCAGGCAACAAACCTCGTGATTGCTCAGTGTAGTAAGGTGCGTTATACATCAAGGCGTTTTCATTGGTTAAACTTGCCGCTTCAATAACTAATGGCTCGGATTTGTCTTTCTCTGCCGCTGCTAACGCAAGTAATTGATTGCGATTTTCTTCACCGCCATAAATGGCTGTTGCCATTGCTTCATCGTGTAACCAGGGAGCCACTACTGCCACCGCGCCTAACCGTGTATTTTGGCTTAATTGAGTATTTTGAACCGCAGCATCAAGCATATAGCCCGCTGAGGCACAAATGGCCAAGCCAGCAATACGGCTGTTGTCCATCTGCGCGACGTTTGATAGCGCTTTGATAACAGCCTGTATATCTTGCGTTTTACGAACAGGATCTTCAAGGTACGCGGTTTGGTTGTCATCAGTATCTCTTGACGCTCCCCAACCTCTAAAATCAAATGTAACAGCAGCGTAGCCTCGCTCGGCTAGTGCCTTTGCATAAACAGCTGGCATTTGCTCTTTTACTGATGTCCATGCACCTGTAACAACGACCACTGGTGGATTGGTAATACCTTTTGGCAGGTATAAATTTGCAGCCAAGTTGCCCACTTCTGTGTTTAACGTGATATTTTCCATTTGAAATCCTTGCTGGTTGTATTGACGATGACTATTTTTGTTTTCACTGCTTAACTGCGCGTGATTAGCGCTTAGTTGTTCAATGCCTGCTCGGGCTTGGTTTAACGCGTCTGTTTGCGATGGTTGTTGAGCGTGTGATACGCCCGGTTGTAATATGACCAGTGGCGATATCAAAAGTGACTGTGCAATTACTGTTATGGTAGGTTTAAGCATTTTTGCTGCGCTCTTTAAGTGAAGAATCAATGAACACAGAATATGAAATAGTGCGCCTTAGTTATTGCACATTAATGCTAATTATTTGTAGGTTATTGCTAAAGGAAACATAAAGCTTGAAGTCACGTTTAGCCTTTTTTGATCATGCGACACATCAACCTTCATCGTGCAAAGACGTACTAGATATTGCTTTTTCAAACGACGGTCTCGATTGGAAAGGCATCATTTTAGAGAAAGGAAAGTCGCCTCACTTTTACCCTCAAAATGTGTATACCCCTTATTTCTATTTCGCACTCGCCCTTGAAAGCGACCTGAATTGGAACATAGAAGCGAATGGAAGTATGGTTTCTTTAAAAACCAGTCCGGGAAACATTTGGATTAATCCACCTAAAACGCCGTTTACACACGACATATCCGAGCCTTGTTATTTTGTTATTTTAGCGGTTGAAGAGCGTGTATTTTTAGACGCATGTCCGTTTAAGGTAGAACAAGAACAGCTGCAGTTTCTGAACAACTACAATGTGGAAGACGAGACCATAAAGGGGCTAATTGAGCTTCTGTTATTAGAGACACAAGCAAAGGGTCGTAATGGGAAAGCCTATTTAAGTAACTTATTGTCTGCACTTTCTGCTCATTATATTCAAAATTATTCAAATTACCGCGACCTTCAAGATTCCTCAGCAAAGAGTGTCAAAATAGGCAAGTCACAGATAGATAAGATTGAGCAATACATTAAAGAAAATATAGGCAGTACCATTAGCGTAGATGCGCTGGCCGAACTCGTTTTTTGCAGCAAGTTCCACTTTTTAAGAGAGTTTAAAAAGAGTGTTGGGGAAACACCGTACCAATTTATTACCCAATACCGTGTTGAGCAAAGTAAAAAATACTTACTCGCGAATACTCATTCCATGAGCGACATCGCGTTATTACTGGGATTCAATGACCAATCTCACTTCAGTCGTGTTTTCAAAAATCACGAAGGCATTACCCCAAGCCAATTCATTAAACAATACAGCACGTAGAATAAACTATTTTGGACACTACCTACTCAATAAAGCCCTTGCTAAGACTTTATGGGTAATTGCCCTAATGCCGCTGCGCATGCCAAACCAATGGCAAACGTCATCGCCACACTGGTGAAGGTGCCCAAAAGTACATATTCAGTTAGCTTTCTGTCTTGGTGTTTAGTGAGGTCGCCGAAGCGAAATATAGATTTAGCCGCAATAAGAAAACCTATGGCAGAAAACTGATTTAACAATACAAAGGTAAGCATGAGTACGCGCTCTAAATAGCCAATTCGTTGACCTGCCAGTGATAAAGTTTGTTGTGCCTCTGTACTTATTGTGGGCGGGTCATTGGGGTGAGAAGACGGCATTTTATTAGCTAATACTTCATCGCTCCAAGGCGACAGCAGCTGTTTAATAATAACTGAACTGGGCTTGAGTACCGCCAAATAGGCCAAGACCACTAATAGGTGCGTTGTACCTACCTTCTGAAGTAGTCCCACTGCCTCGCGCCACTGATTGGTGGCATACAAAAATACGCCTAAGATCACGACAATGTGCGCTATTTGATCGACAACAAAAGACGTAGTGTTTTGCTTACAATACGATTTAATCACGTCAATTTTGAAGTGAGAAACGGCGACTACAATTGCACCAACACCTATACTTGCGATACTTATCGTTGATGAAAACAAGAACATTGCTGCTGCCGCGAGTATACCGTGTATGATTGCGTGTAGGTATAAAGGCAAAGCCAGTGCGTGACGTTCGTTTCTTTGCTGTACCCAGGTAAACGGTTGAAAATAAAAGTCTGCTAATAGATGCGCTAACACGAGTGCCACCAGCAGTTGAGGTTCAGCAAGCATTTGGTTCTCCAGTCACAAGCATTATGTTTTTTGCATAACCCGTCATCACGTTAGTCTTCCTTGGTCAATTGTTCCGTTTTTAATGAGGTTCCACCTTGAACCCATAAAATGAGCGCTCTCTCCATATAGTCGAGATATTCTGCTATCAGTTTATAGTTACTGGCATTGAGGATTCGACTTACATTACTGCGATTTTTATCTAGTATGGCCGCTACACTTTCATGGCTCTTATCCGTGGCTTCAAGATACGCGAGTAAGGTTTGCGACTGGGTTTGTGTCAGTCCATTGATATGCGCGTCGGCAAAACGTGTTAAGAGCTGCGTTTTGTCGTCGAGTGTTTGTTCACCGCTACAAAAAGTAAGATGGTGCGGCTTTATGTTATCTAACCCTCGTCCTGACAACACAAATGCGTCTCCAGTCCCAGTTTTTACTTCTGAAGGGCGAAATTGCGCTTCTCCCACAGCAACACTCATTCGCACGTCTACGCCTGAAGCGTGCGCCTTGAGTGCTAGCCGCAATCCAACTGCGGCTGCAATACTATGCTGTGGTTGTGCAACAACTAGCTGGAATGCGTCTCCTCGATAAATATCAAAGTCTCCACCGTAGTACTCGGCGTAGTATGTTAAACGCTCTCTCAGCGTAGCAATTATCTCTCTGAATTCAGCATCAGAATAAGACTGAGAGTTGGAGACGTCACCGGTAATCACACCAGCGCGCTTTTTTGTATTGCTTGTTAAAGCACTCTTTCTTGTCATTTCACTATGCGCCGCGTTGTCTTTTCTACTTTCAATAGACACTTTTTTCCCGTTCAGGGGTCCACTATGACACGCTACCATCTCAAATTCAAAAACAATCACACAGCAAAATGTGATTATTATTAATCACAAATTCACATGTGACTAAATTGCGTAACGGAAAGCAAAATATAACAAAGAACGTATAGCGGCTGTTGATTAAGTAGAATACTTACTCTACCCTAGAATAGAATATTCATTCTACTTAAAATCTGTTTAATTGGATAACAAGCGATGTGCCAAGCAGACGAAAATAACAAACGCTTTCGAGGAGACCCGGTATGACCGCGCCCAAACAATCTGAGTTAGCTTCGAAACTAGAGCAAGCTTTTGCCCTTTACGGATTCGCAGAGCCTAATGTGGCTAAACTCAAGGACTACACTGGCACCACACTAAAAACCTTGTACAAATACTTCCCTTCAAAAGAAGACATGATTATTGGCGCGCTCGACTATCGTCACAGCCGCTACATCGCGTTTCTGGAAGAAAACTGTCCCTCGACGCGTAACGAAGCAATTAACCACATATTTGAACGCTTGTCGGTGTGGCTAACGACATTCGCTCCCAGAGGTTGCATGTCATTGCAGGCTTTGGCGAGTTACCCCAATAATCTTCAAATTGAAACCGCTGTTAACAACCACAAACACGCGGTGCTAACGTGGCTGAATGAAAAGCTCGAAGACCCAGCCCTTTCAAACAGCGTGTTCCTGCTACATGAGGGCATGTCATCAGCATGGCCAACGATTGGTGATAAAGCATTAACCGCAGCGAAAGGCGCGCTAACAGTGCTACTTGATTAGCCCTTCTTAGCACTTGCATCAACCATTACCTTTCTCGTCTAAAGCAAAAATTCTGGAGGACAATATGAAATCATTGCCAAATGAAATGTACGGCGTGCAGTTAACCAAACATGGCGATCTCGACGCACTTACATTTAACGAAAACATACCTTTGCCTACACTCAGCGACAACGATGTACTTATTGAAGTACGCGCTGCGGGGGTAAACAACACCGACTTAAATACGCGAAAAGGTTGGTATTCCAAAGGCGACAACAATGCAGAAGATGCTGGGTGGGCCGGCAATGCGTTAAACCTACCTCTAATTCAAGGCGCCGACGTATGTGGCTATATTACCGCTGTGGGTAATAACGTGAGCAAAGAACGTATTGGTGAACGCGTCATCATTGAGCCTTGCTTGGTAGAAGTTGACAGTAAACCGCTAAGTACCCCTTGGTACTTCGGCTCGGAATGCAATGGAGGTTTCGCACAGTTTACTAAAGTCGCATCGCGCCACGCCCATGCAATAGATTCAACGATGACAGATGTGGAACTAGCCTCGTTCCCCTGCTCTTACTCTACAGCCGAAAACATGCTGTACAGAGCAAACGTAAAAACAGGTGAGCGAGTATTTATAACCGGTGCCTCGGGTGGCGTAGGCTCTGCTGCCGTACAACTCGCTAAAGCACGTGGTGCCTATGTTGTTGCCGTAACCAGCGAACAAAAGCAATCAGCCATACAAGCATTAGGCGCCGACAAGACCGTTTTGCGTGATGAAGATTGGCAACACATGGCAGAAAGCGAGCCGTTCGATGTTGTTATCGACCTTGTTGCGGGCCCACGATGGCCTGAGCTACTTGAGATCCTAAAACCGTTTGGCCGCTATGCTACGTCGGGCGCAATTGCTGGTCACGACGTTTCTTTGGATGTACGGACTCTGTATTTGAAAGATTTAACCCTATTAGGCTGCACTATTTTAGGACATGATGTATTTGTCAACTTAGTAAAACACATCGAAGCAGGCAATATCAAACCACTTGTATCGAGCACATTCCCACTAAGTGAAATACACCAAGCGCAGCAAGAATTTGAGCAGAAAAAACACATTGGTAAGATGGTATTGACGTTACAGCCCAAATAACGTCGATATGCCCGAAAGAACATAAACCAAAGTCCTTTGACGACGGGCGCTCCTATGAGCTTCGCCGAGTAAATGCTTGGCGAAGCTCTTAACACTAACTCTTACACAACTGAGCATAATTTTCTGCCAGCATATCTTGCGCGATAACGTGCTTCGTCGGCTTGTTCAACAAGCCAGGGCATTATAAGAAAAGCCACTGCTAATCGCGTTTTCAAACATAGGTATTTGTTTTTGTACTCTTTGTAACATTAGGTACTATTTCCTGACATTTTAGACCTGTACTTTGGTACAGCCTGTAAAACGCAGGCGTCTAAAAACAAAAGGAAATATAATGAAAAAGCTCATCGCGTTCACACTAACAATTTGCGCATTTAATGCGTTTGCTGATAACTGTGTTTACAACTGCCCCACTGGTCAATCTGGACAAACCATTACCCGTTCCATTTACACCCTAAACAATAATGCACAAACAAAGTTCGCCAACTGGGTGGCCTATCATGTAACCCCAAGCACTATTGACGGCCCATCAAGAAGTCGTAATTGGAAAGCTGACCCTTCAATTAACTCTGCGAATACTTTAGAGCCGAACGATTACAGCGGAGCATGGGCTACAATTGGCACTGACCGCGGTCATCAAGTTCCTCTTGCTTCGTTCAGCAACACAGCCGATTGGCAAATGCTAAATTATTTATCAAACATTACACCTCAAGATTCAGACCTAAACCAAGGTCCTTGGGTGGATCTAGAAAATGCGGTGCGTGATGTAGTGAGAACTGGGCAAGACGTTTATGTGGTTTCTGGGCCGTTATATGAGTGGTATTTCGCTACTCTGCCAGAGGCAGATGAGTCGCACAGCATTCCTAGTGGATATTTTAAAGTCGTCATTACCGATGTTAACGGCTGGGTGGAAGCCTCTGCTTTCATCCTAGAGCAAAACGCAGCTCGCAGTGATAACTTTTGCGCAACTGAGGTAACGGTTAATGAAGTTGAATCCAGAACAGGCCTAAACATTATGCCGTCACTACCAAGCTATAAAGAAAATGCTGTTGAAGGGGGATTAGGAGGCTTAACCGCTGCGCTCGGCTGTTAATAACCCATCTAAAAAGGCAGGGATGCCTACCTCTTTTTAAATGGCTGCTGTAAAAGCGCAATGATACTTGCGTTCTTCTTAGTGGCTGGCACGTCTTTTTGACCAATGGGCAATGTTTCGTCGCTAAACGCAGCGCGAGGCGTAAAACTATTAAAGAGCCTATCCCACCACGATACGCTAAAGCCATAGTTAGAATTAGATTCATTTTTAGCCTGGCTATGGTGAATGCGATGTAAGCGCTGTGTGATTAGCACAAGCCCAATTCTATCATCCCACTTTTGTGGCAACCTAATATTGGCATGATTAAAAAGGGCAAAGCCATTTAGCGCCACTTCAAAGATAACAATAGCAATAGCTGGAACGCCTAGTATCACTACCGCCGCGGCTTTAATACCTAAACTCATAGCAATTTCAACTGGATGAAAGCGAAGGCCTGTAGTGGTGTCGACATGACTATCGGCATGATGCATTTTATGAAAGCGCCACAACATAGGTACGGTATGAAAAAGTCGGTGCTGCCAATAGATAAGCATATCAAGTAGTAAAACACTTAACGTTACGATGGCTATATGAACAAGATACGTTGATGAATTATTGAGAGGCTCACCACTGTTTAGCAGTTGATTGGAGCTTGAAGCGTCAGCCGGCACGGCATCCAGTAAAACGTTGAACACACCTATGCCTTTCTGCTGCGCCCATAAAGACACACCAACGAGTGTGGCCGGAAGCAAAATACGCGATACCAGCGCCCCCATTACCACCATGGACAAGTTACCCAACCAGCGTGTTTTCCTACTAAGCACGGCTTCACGCGCTGGCAACAGTGCTTCAAGTACTGCCATAAGCATAAAAACGCCAAGAAATACGCTTAAGCGAATAACCGCGGTATTATCCAAAGCAAATTACCTTTATCACGTTAATTACTTTCAAAATTCAGATTACTTTTACTGTTACGAGAACTTTCACCATCATTCATAACCTGAAGAAGGCACTGTACGTTCTGACTTAGCAGCGTCGCGCTCTACCCTGTGAAGCGTAGAAAAGCCCCCTGCTATGCGAGTAATGACTGTTACGGCACAGGCTGCAGCGAACACATAGGCAAGCGTTGCAAAATACTGCGGCCAAATACAGAACGCCAAAAACACCAAAATGGTTTCAGTGCCTTCGGTTAACCCCTGCATATAATAAAAGCTTTTGTTAGCAAACTGGGGCCTATCTATTTGAAACTTCTCTGCTGCAATGGCAAAGGCTAAAAAACTGCTGCCAGTGCCAATAAAAGTAGCTAACAGCACCATAGCTGGCATGCCCCACTCTTGAGGGTTAGCAATGCCAAACGCCAGAGGAATAGAAGCGTAGAATAGAAAATCTAAGCAAATATCCAAAAAACCACCCGCACTGCTGCTGCTTTGCTGATAGCGCGCCAGTTCACCGTCAATTCCATCAAAAACACGATTCAATATGATGCAACCTAGCGCCATATTCCACCAGTTAAGAATAATAAAGGGAAGCGCAAGAATACCGACGACAAACCCGGCAAGCGTAACCTGATTTGGGGTAACGCCCTTGCTGTCTAGCGCTTTTATCAACGGTTTTAAAAGTGGCTTTATAAAAGGGGTAACTTTGGCATCTAACATGACATGTCTCTTTACTCGCTCTGCAGTATTTTTTTACTATTTCAGTACTACCTTCGGCAGTACCTATGTAATACCGCTATAAAATTTCTATGACGTTGCCGCCTGCGGCTAGCGCATCATCTTTATCGTGTGTCACTAATACTGCGGGAATATTACGTGCTTTTAGCTGCGAAAACGTCCAGCTGCGAATTTGACTTCGAAGGGCTACATCTAGTTTGCTGAACGGCTCGTCAAGCAATACCACATCAGGCTCAGAAGCTAACGTTCTGATAAGGCTTACTCTGGCCTGCTGACCACCAGAGAGCGTATTCACAGTCCGGTCAGCGATGCCGTCAAGTTCGACGGCCACTAATAACGCGTTTATGGCGTCGTGTTTCAATTGCTTGTTTTTATATGCCTTATCAGGCATAGCGAACGCAATGTTTTCGCCCACGGTCATGTGTTCAAATAAAAGCGCATCTTGAAACATAATACCCACTTTGCGAAGGTGCGCATCGATTTCGTTTATCACCACGTGGTTAATTTTAATTTGTCCAGTAACGCTAAAGGGGGCCTGAAGCTGTCCGGCGATGGCTTGAAGTAAAGTAGACTTACCTGCGCCGCTAGGTCCCATAACGGTCAGCACTTCTCCCTTTGCTACCTCAGCACTTAACTGAAGCAGCGGCTTGTCATCGCGATAAATAACGATGTTTTCTAAACTAAGCACTATAAATTACGCCCTTGTAGTTTTTGTTCTTGTTTTTATGTTAGCCATGCGCTTTTACTGCACCGGGTCTGCAGAACGATTGCTGTGAGTATCTGATACCAGCATTTGCCTACTTCGTCTTCTCATTGCAATTGCAGGCATGTACCAAGCGATCATAAAGCCAATTAACGGCATTACCGCTTGAATAATGACATACACCGCAGTAAGTCGCGTACTGCTCCCCGATACCGACGCTACAGCCTCAGTCGTAACAGTAGGGAGCGTCCCGCCAGACGCCAGCAAGGTAGGTAAATACTGACTAAAACTAATTGCCAGCCCCAACGCCCATGCCACCATAATGGCGCTGAACAACGAAGGCAGCTTAACATGATAAAACACCTGCCACGGCGTTTTGCCCAAGCTCTGCGCCACCATGGCATATCGGTTGTCGAACTTCCTATACGCCACCGCCATCGATAAAAACACGTAAGGCACAACATAAACCATGTGCGCTACATAGGTGTGAAACCATACGGCGTTTTGAAAAACAAGCTGCTGGAACCAGACCAGACCGTATAGGAAAGCTACGCCAGGTACCAATAGTGGCAAAAATAGAGAGACAGAAAATGCATTCGAAGCAACAACACGCGCTGGCTTTAACTGCTCGCTTTCCAGGGTAAATAAAACAAGTACCAATGAAGTTGTACTCACCAGCACGCCAAGTAATAAGGTATTAATAAGCGGAGTTGTCAGCGCACTTGTTGCCGTACTCCAGTGCAGTAGTGTTAGCCCCTCTGGCAATAACAGCGGGAAATGCCATTGCTTAGCAAAGGAGTACACAACAACCGTGTATACCACCGCGCAGATCAAGATGATGTAAACTGCCATAACGGTAAAACCACATGCGCGTAGCGCAGTATCTGCAAAATATCGATTTCCACCTGAAAGGCTGCGCTTACCGGTGTAAGTCACTAATCGCTCTATACCAAAAAACAACAGTACCGCCACGGCTGAAACTGCCACCTGAACCACAGCAGCGCTACTTGCAAGCAGTCGCATGGACAAATCAATATGATTAAACCAGTGCATAATGGCGACAGCCAAAGTGCTCGGGTTATTTGGGCCTAGAATAAGTGGAATTTCTACATTTGAAGTGGCGAAAACTAGTACTGCTAAAAGCGGTAACTTTATCTGGGAAAAAATTGTCGGTAGCACCAGTTTAAAAAAGCTCGCAGTAGGCGAATAACCTAACGCTGTCCCCACCTTTACATACCCCGTGAGTTTCTTTTTCACCAGCGGCTGAGACATAACGCTTAGCGTCATTAACAAAATAAACGGCAGCTCTTTCAGGCTAAGCGCGATAAGTATACTCAGTCCTAGACCGTCATAAAGTAGCGTTCCATCATTCGCAGCGGGCAATGCCATTTCGCTGATTTCATTAACAAAGGGGGTTGCGAAAGCATGACTAAAATACGCATTCAAGCGCGTGGTGACTGCTGCAAATATACCAGAAGGGCTAACTACAAATAAAAGGGAAATGGCTGCAGCTGCGTGGGGAAACACCAGAAACGGGCTTAGCACACCCTGAATTTTGCCTAGCAGGGAAGACTGGTAAAACGTGGCGAGAATACAAAACGCTGCTATTACGGCTAAAAGGGTTGAGCCAATGCCCGTAAAAAGCGACAACCACATCATTTGCCAAATGTCTGGGAGGTCGAATAGCGCAGCAAACACTTGCGTTGAAAAGGCGTTTGCGCCGATAGCTGGGAAATAACCTAACGCAGGAAATATTACCCCTACCAGCCCTGCCAATACGGGAATACAAAGTAAAAGCAGCAAGCACCAGCGTGCAACAAGCGTAATGTGAGTAAACATTAGTAGCGTGCCCCGTAACGTTCATACCAGGCTTCGCGCAATTTATCAGTCCAGCTTGCATGGGGTTCGGCTAACAGCACCGCTGACTGAGATTTGTCGAGGGCAGATTTGTGCACAGCCTCGTCTTTAAACAGCATAGCTTGTGCTTGTGTCAGCGATGCCATATCAAGAACCGTATCATCACCCCACACTTCCAGCTTTTGCTTCTCGGCCTGTGCTTCTGGCGAAAGCAAAAAGTTTACTACTGTCTTTGCTGCTGTTTTGTTTTTCGAATTGTAGGTCAGCCCCACAAAATGGACATTAGCAAGGCTACCGTCTTGCATGGCATAGGTGCGAACATCATCGGGTAAATCAAAACGATTTACGGCTGATGGAATTTCAGCGGCGGTAAATGAAAACGCGAGTGTTAGCTCACCTGTGCCAACCAAGCGTTGAAGTTGTGAG
Organism: Alteromonas sp. W12; assembly: GCF_001924945.1. Taxonomy (NCBI): domain Bacteria; kingdom Pseudomonadati; phylum Pseudomonadota; class Gammaproteobacteria; order Alteromonadales; family Alteromonadaceae; genus Alteromonas; species Alteromonas sp. W12. The sequence continues at coordinate 1,421,295 of NZ_LQXH01000001.1, read as the reverse complement.
GCTTGGCGAAGCATATACTTCCCTTGCTGCCACATAGTGGGATGCAATTGGTCCAAATAAGCCCAAAGCGCGGGCAATACAGCCTGAAGAGACGATTCAGTAACAGGTTGGTAAAACAAAGACTGCTTATCGCCGTTAAGAGCAATTGCTGCGTATTTTATAAAGCTAATGCCTAAATAATCGCTCGGCACTGGATAGGTGAAGCGTCCTGGCGCTTTTTGAGAGAACCGAAGCAGTTCATTAATGGTTTGCCCAGGCGTAGTGCCTAGCGCTTTCATGTGCGCGCTGCGATAATAAAACACCATGGACGCTTTCCCCCACGGTGCTTCCATACCAAGCGTGGGTTCACCAAAGTCAGTTACCATGGCAGAGTTCTTTTCCGGGCGGGTTAGCGCGAAATGATCAAGTTCTTTAACCCAGTCTTTAGCGAGCAAGCCATGCTTTTTCATTGCCGCAAAGTTTTCGCCATTTATCCATATTAAATCTACGCTGCCGTTATCGTGATTACCGGCCGCTTTTTCTGCTAATACGCGTGACACGGCGTCACTGGTATCAGCAAGCTTAACGTGCTGCAGTTCAATGTTAAAACGCTGGCTAACTTGCGCGGCTACCCATTGCAAATAACCATTTACTTGAGCGCTTCCCCCCCATGCATGAAAACGTACCAGAGGTTTGCTTTGTGTGTCGTCTTTAGGCGATTGCACTGAGGTGCGCTTGAGCACCGTTGACGCACGTACTGGCGATTGATGCTGGCTCTGTATTTCATTGCCAGAAACATCAACACTGGGAATATCAAACGGCACCGCAAATGAATGCGAAGCCGTGATTAGCTGAGAACTGAAAACAGCTGATGCCAGCGCCAGCCCCTTAACGAGACGACTAAATTTGCCAAAGCGGCGTAAACAAGCCGCTTTCGTGCTAACTAAAGCGCTATTGCGTGGCATTGAGTGCCCAGTCGTAATCTAAGAATTCTAACTCTGCGTTATCTTGCTCAAGCACTGAAACCTGCTGACTCGATAGGTTTAATGCATCTTTGTATAACAGCAAAAATTGGCTGAGATTTTCCGTGTTTACGTTTTTAATACCTTGCCAACTTTCACTTTTCCGATTGGTGTTTTTTTCAAAATCTTCGCTGTACCAGTCGAATATTTTTGAAAGCTTCAAGGTGTTACCGTCCATTCTGTTGCGAGACGTATCGGCTAAAAAACGCTTGGTTTGTGCGTCAAGCTGGCTATCTAGCCTTGCGCCAACATACGCTTCTTCTCGCAGCGCAGGACAACCAATACTGGCACAGTTTACGGCGAAATGAATTCGAGGTTCGTTATATCCTTCCGTGGTTTTATTTTGTCCGCGAATAAGTTCGTGCTCTATTTCATCCAGCGTACGGGTTTTACCAAGTAGCGGCGCAATTTCCTTTTTCCATGGCGACGAGAAAAAGCTGCCTAAATCGCGAATAGACTCAATCTTAGGGTATTCGGTAAGAATAAGGTCAACGGTGTAGGCATTGTAAGCATTTATGAGAAATGCCAGTTGGTCGGCCTTGCTCCAGCCGTCAAAGGTACTTTTTTCTACCTTGGCTAAGCTATTTAAATACTGAGTTAAACGTTCCCTGTCTTGTTTAAACCCATAGTAATCAACTTGCGTGCTGGCACCATTGTCTATGGTTTTCACATGCTCGCTTAGCAACGCACTAAACGGTTCGTGTAGCCTGTTCAATTGCTTTGGCACCGCTTCATCAGAGAGCGCAGAAAAGCTTAAGCTTGCAGCAAGCAGCATGATGCTGCTTACTGCCAATCGACCAAATTTTCTAATAGTGATTCGTCTGGACATCGCGATTACTCTTGTCATTACTTGTTCGCTCGCCCTCACCAATGCGTTTTTCACCGCTAAGCCTTTTGTCACCGCTAATGCTTTTTTCACATTAACTATCCTCTGCGCCATGTATGGAACTTCTCTACGTAGCTGAGCAATTTTTCAGGTGCGTTTGCGCGCTTCCAATTCCCTGCTGCATACTTTGCGCCTTCAGCCCATGTTGGGTAAGCGTGGATAGTGCCAAGGATCTTGTTTAACCCCAGGTCGTGCTTCATCGCAACAACAAACTCAGCCAGTAAGTCTCCTGCGTGTTCCGAGACGATAGTGACGCCCAGTATCTTGTCTTTGCCCGGTGGCGTGAGCACTTTAATAAACCCTTTTCTGGCACTTTCCGCAACAGCACGATCTAACTCTGCAAACTCGTATCGCGTTACTTCAACGTCAATGTCTTGCTCGGCAGCGTCCCGCTCGTTAATGCCCACCCGCGCTACTTCCGGATCGATGAAGGTTGTCCATGGGATAACGCGATAATCGACTTTGAATTTCTTAAACGTGCCGAAAAGTGCGTTGACTGCGGCGTACCATGCCTGGTGGGCGGCCACGTGGGTAAATTGATAAGGCCCTACTACATCGCCAGCGGCAAAGATATTGGGCATCAGGGTTTGCAAGTATTCGTCTGTTTCAATTGTTCTATCAAACTGAATACCTAAGTCTTCCAGACCAAAACCATGTAAACGGGCTTTTCGTCCCACAGCCACAATGACTTCGTCGTAGGCAATAGTAGATTCAACACCCTCTTTCGCTACAACAAGTACTTTTTCACCGTCTTGTTGTTCAAAGCGAAGCGCATCATGGGACGTCAATACGTTTACGCCGCTCTCTCTAAGAACAGACTCAGCATACTCCGCCACATCCGCATCTTCCCTGCCCATTAAACGCGGGGCACGCTCAACTTGCGTTACGTCACTGCCAAGGCGTGAAAAGGCTTGGGCGAGCTCACAACCAATAGGCCCGCCACCTAATACGATTAAACGTTTTGGCGCGTCTTCAAGTTCAGCAAACTTGGTCCACAAGGTATCAGAGGTGACATAGCCGCTTTGCTCAATGCCTGGTAATTCGGGAATAAATGGTGCTGCACCTGTAGCAACCACAATATTTTTTGTGGTTAGTGTTTGGGTACCGCCATCGTTCTTTTTGATTTCAACTGTCCAAGGGTCGATGATTTTCGCATAGCCTTTTACAACATCAACACCCAAGCTAGTGTAACGCTCTACACTGTCATTAGGCGCGATTGCCGCAATCACTTCGTGCACACGTGCCATCACCCTTTTAAACGACATAGCGGGTGTTACCGGCTCTAAACCATAGCTATCGGCATGGCGCATTTGATTGGCCACTTTTGCCGTTTTTATAATGGCTTTGCTCGGTACGCAGCCGTAGTTAAGACAGTCGCCGCCCATTTCGCCAGCTTCTACCAGCGTGACTTTTGCTTTCACCGCAGCAGCAATATAGCTGGTAACCAAACCACCTGCACCCGCTCCAATAACCACTAAGTTGCGATCAAACTTCTTTGGCTTGCTGTAGCCTTTGTAGACGCGACGGCGATTGACCACTGCTACGATAGCTTTAGCTATCCAAGGGAATATGCCTAAAAGTACAAATGAAAAGATAAGCCCAGGTGAGACAATGCCAGACAAACTGTCTATTTGGGCAAGTTGAGTACCCGCATTTACATATACCGCGGTGCCCGCAAGCATGCCCACTTGGCTTACCCAGTAGAATGTCCAAGTCTTAAGTGATGTCAGCCCCATCAACAGGTTGATTAAAAAGAACGGAAATACCGGTACTAAACGCAGCGTAAACAAGTAAAACGCACCTTGCTTTTCCACGCCCTCATCAATCTTTTTAAGCTTTTCTTTGAACTTGTTCCGCACGGTGTCGCGTAATATGAAGCGTGAAACTAAAAACGCCAGCGTTGCCCCTACGCTCGAGGCAAACGATACAATAACTAAGCCTTGAACCAGGCCAAACAAAGCCCCTGCTGCCAGGGTCAAAATAGCCGCACCCGGCAAAGAAAGTGCAGTTACGGCAACATAAATGGCAAAGAACACACCTATACTTAATACCGGGTTTTGAGCAATCTGCGATTGAAACGTATCGAGTGAATCCTTCATACCTTGAAGGGTTAGATAGCTATTTAAATCAAAATAAAAAAAGCTAAATATGGCGGCAACAATAACCCCTAAAAGCGCTACTTTCTTAAACATAAATATCCTTAGCGCTTAAAACGCGTATTGCATGGTAACTTGAGCGTGACGAGGTACGTTTGGCATGACAAGTGTCGCACCGAAATACCCACCTTCAAACAGCGGCTGCCAGTTTTCTTCATCGGTCACATTAATGATATCTAAACGCAATCGAAGGTCATCTGTTACTTGATAATCTGCATTTACATCAACCGTATATTGGTCGCGAATATGCACCGTTTGCAGAAAGTCTAGTGGGAATGACTTGGTATAGAGCGCACTTGCCCCCACTTGCAGGTCATCCGTAATTTGCCAGCCAGCGTTAATAGAAGCAATTTGTGGCGGGATCCCCTGAACGCGACTGTCTGATGCAGGGAACGCGGCAAAAGAAGGTGATCCTACTCCTGTACCTTCAATAATATCAGGACGACTATTATCAAACGCATCAATAACCTGCGCCGTACCTTGAAACGCCGCTGAATCATCAAAACGCGCGTCTAAATAGCTATACGCGGCATTGATCCAAACATCGTCTGCTTGATAGAACATTTGTAGTTCGAAACCTTGCGTTTTCACACCACTGTTACTGCCATCACGGTTACGTAGGCTTCGGGTTTGGTCAAACACAGCGGCCTCTGCATACCAGCTGCTGTTTGGCGCATATTTTACACCCACTTCGTACAGCGTATTTTCAGTAGCAAAGTTAAGCGGGTTAATCTCGTTATTACCGCCTAACACCGTGCCACCCGCCATGCTGTTCGATGTTGCGTCGTTTTCTGAAAACGCCGCGTAAACATTTACATCACCCGTTAATTTGTACACTGCACTTAACTGGTAGCTGGTTAATGTATCACTGTACGAATCTGAAGCTGCTTCAACACCAATCGGCGCTAGTGGGTCACGCGCGTCTACGTCATAGTAATCAACACGTAAGCCAGCAATCGTTGAAAATTTGTCGGTCCAAATAGAGCGCTGCTGAAGCGCCAGGCCTGTTTGCCATGCGGTAGAGTCGGTGGTGTCTGACAAGTTAAAATCGCCGTTACCATCACCGTCTACGTCGTATTGCGCCCCCGGTGAAACATATACGCCAGGACGCAACTCAACTAATCGGGCTTTTTGGGCATCGGTAAGCGGAATAACGCGGTTTGAGATAGGCCCGGTTAAATCAATCGGATTATCGGCCTCAGTGGTAAACTGGCTATAGCCCAACACGTCGTTGTAGCGTAGCGCTAACCCTACAGTCGTGGTTTGGCTGTCGTTCCACTTATAATCTAGCTCAGTACGGTTTTCGAACGTGTCAGCCCCGTCAATGATCTCAACAAAGCTATTTTGCGCTATTTCTTCACGTTCAAGATATTGATAATAAGTAATGTTGCGAAGCGCCACGTTATCAGTCATTTTGTATTCGACACTGCTTCGAATAACCGTAGTTTCAGCACCGTTAATGTCGTCAGGATTTGTGAATACGCGGTTGCGAGGAATAACCACTTCTCCGGTAGGAGAAATGATAGCACCTGCCCCCGGTACTGTACTGCCATTCGGCTGAGTGCCTTGCCCAGTAATATAAATACCGTTATCGATAAGGTCTTGCGTTGGGCGGTTGATACCTGCGTTGTCTGGATAGTCTGTGTCATAATACTCCGCGCTGATATCCCACGTCAGTACATCGCTTGGCGTATAGCGATAGGCTACAAACAGGTTCGTGCTATCGCGCTCGGCAAAATCGTAGAAACTGCCATGGTCTAAGTACTCTGCACTAAAGCGAATACCACTTTTACCTTCTTCTATAGCTGTGCCGTAATCCACTTGCGCTGAATACTGATCCCAGCGCCCGGCGCGAAGGGTGACTTTCCCCTTGCTTTCTGTCGTAGGCGCAACCTTAGTTTGAAGGTTTACAAAGCCACCATTGCGCTGCGTACTACCAAACAACACTGGCGACGGCCCTTTCACCACGTCAATTTGCTCAACGCTATTGAACGACAAAGGCAAACCAAAGCCATTGTTGCCCGCTTGACGTCTTATACCATCTTGAAAAAGCTCACCTAATTGGCCGCGTATACTGGGCAGGCTTGGCGTGCCAAAACCGCTAGAGGCGTACGCGTTAGGCGCCGCTTTTACGATGTCGTGTAAATCGTTAATGTTAAGTGCCTCTATCGCTTGTGCCGACAGTGACGTCACCGCTCTAGGTGTCTCAGCTGCACTTAAACCGCTACCGAAAATGCCTTTAAGTGTGTTATCGCCAGGATTTAGCGTATCTAAACTCTGCTGGTTTCCGGTTACCTCAACTACTTCAATGTCTGCCACTTGTTGGGCATAGAGCGATTGACTGACGGCAAGTGCGAGTGTGCTAACGGCTAGGCCGATTACTTTTTTCATTAACAGATCCGTATTTTTAATTCTTGTTCGACAAGACCGATACGCGTCACAAAAAATTTCAGTACATTTAATTTTCAAAAAAATATTAAAAAACACAAAATTAATTGAAATTTTTATTTTGAACGGTCGTTCTAGTATGCTTGCACTATTATACTTTTGGAGCATGTATGCAAAACAACACCGATATTCAAAACCGACTACAATGGTCGCTACTTTCTCTTCGCGTAACAATATTTATCGTTATGTTCGTATGGACACTCGATAAGTTTGTTAACCCAGCCCACGGCATGGCCATTTTTGAAAAGTTCTATGGTATCGGCGGCGTGCCTGAAATGGCCGTTTACGTTATGGGCGCACTGCAGCTTGCGCTGGTTTTGGCGTTCTTAGCGGGACTTGCGAAAAAATACACCTACGGTCTTATTTTTATTCTTCACGGTGGGTCTACTCTGTCTTCATTCCCGCAGTATCTAGATGCCTTTAATCACCTGCTGTTTTTTGCTGCATGGCCAATGTGGGGCGCGTGCTTTGCACTTTTCCTATTGCGCGATGCCGATACTAAATTTGCCTTTGGCAAGTAGCAGCTATTCGTTAGCTAATCACGCTAGATAATACCGCTAGATACACCGCACGCTAGAAAGTTAGCGCATAGCGATAGCCCTTATATTTAGCTTTAGTAAGCTAACAAGATATGACGGCTACGCTTTTTAGCATTTAACTTACTGTTTGGCAGCAGCATACAGTTGCTGCCATTCAGCCTCTTCTACAGGCATGATTGACAGTCTTCCACCTTTTTTGACCAATGGCAGTTCAGTAATACCGGTCATCGTTTTAATCACTGAAAGCGGCAGAACGCTTGAAAATTTCTCTACAAATTTCACGTCAACGCGATACCAGCGGGGGTTATCCTGACTTGATTTAGGATCGTAGTATTTTGATTCAGGGTTAAACTGCGTGGTGTCCGGGTAGCCGTCTCTTACCACTTCAGCAACACCTGCAATGCCCACCAGCTTGCAACTTGAATGATAGATAAATACTCTGTCACCCCGTTTAACGCCGTCTCGTAAAAAGTTACGCGCCTGGTAATTTCTTACGCCGTCCCACGGTTCCGTTTGTTCTGGGCGGTTTGCCAAGTCATCGATTGAAAATGCATCAGGTTCTGTTTTAAATAGCCAATACGCCATAGTCGTTGTTAATTCTCTTCGTTGTAAATAGACAAGCCTTTCATTCGCTAAATGCGGGCATTTGAAGCGCTTATAAAAACCTGCGCTCATGGCTAGCTTTGCAGCTTGTTGCTTTAAGTGAGTATACAAAGCTCTTTAATTTAATGACAGTGCTATACCTTAGCTTGGCCAACACTGCTATAATTACGCACTTATTCTGAGCTACAGCCTTATTTAAGCTCAGCAACTCTCTGATTTATCTAGATGTGATTACTATGCAAGCCACCATTAAGGCCGATCGCGGTCTGTTTTCTTACCCTAAATATTGGCCACACTGCCTGGGTACTGCGCCGTTTCTCCCCATGTCGAAGGAAGAAATGGATGCCCTTGGCTGGGACAGCTGTGACGTTATTTTGGTAACGGGCGATGCGTATGTAGATCACCCTAGTTTTGGTATGGCGGTGATTGGCCGAGTACTTGAAGCGCATGGTTTTCGCGTGGGTATTATTTCTCAGCCAGACTGGACCAGCAAAGACGATTTCATGAAGTTGGGTAAACCCAACCTGTATTTCGGCGTAACAGCCGGCAATATGGACTCTATGATAAACCGCTACACGTCTGACAAAAAGCTTCGTCACGATGACGCTTACACGCCAGGCAATGTAGGTGGCAAGCGCCCTGATCGTGCGGTTACCGTGTATTCACAGCGCTGCCGTGAAGCGTTTAAAGGTGTGCCTGTTATTGTTGGTGGCATAGAAGCCAGCTTACGTCGCATTGCGCACTACGACTATTGGAGTGAAAAAGTACGCCGCTCTGTACTGTTCGATTCCAAAGCGGACATGCTCTTTTTCGGTAACGCCGAACGTCCTCTTGTTGAAGTCACTCATCGCTTAGCGGCAGGTGAAGATATTGCCGATTTGCGAGACATTCGCGGTACTGCGATTATCGTTAAAGAAGCCTTACCAGAGTGGCAAGGTGTTGACTCGACCTCTCTAGACAGGCCGGGCAAGATAGACGCCATTCCAAGCCCCTACCAGATGGAGCCCGAGTGCGATTCGCAGGATAAAGACGCCAAAAGCAGTGAAGCGCCAGAAGCCGCCCCCATTGTGATTCAGCCTGCGCAAAAAGAGAAAGAAAAGCGTAAGCCTTGGGAAAACGTGTACGTTAAGCTACCTGCGTACGAGACGGTGAAAGACAACAAGATGTTATACGCACATACGTCGCGTATTTTGCACCAAGAAACCAATCCTGGTTGTGCGCGTGCGCTAATGCAGCGCCACGGCGACAGACACATTTGGATTAACCCACCGGCCATGCCGCTTGAAACCGAAGAGATGGACGCGGTATTTGATTTACCCTATCAGCGTGTGCCTCACCCTGTCTATGGCGATGCTAAAATCCCTGCATACGACATGATCCGCTTCAGTATTAATATTATGCGCGGGTGCTATGGCGGCTGTACCTTCTGCTCTATTACTGAACACGAAGGGCGTATTATTCAAAGCCGTTCTGAAGACTCTATTATTCGAGAAATAGAGCAAATACGCGATACTGTACCGGGCTTTACTGGTGTTATTTCAGACTTAGGCGGCCCGACGGCGAACATGTATCGCCTGCGTTGTAAGAGCCCGAAAGCAGAAGCAACATGTCGTCGCCCTTCTTGTGTGTACCCTAGCATTTGTGCGCACATGGATACGGATCATAAGCCAACTATCGATTTATACCGCCGTGCTCGTGAATTGCCTGGAATTAAAAAGATATTGATTGCTTCAGGCGTGCGTTACGACCTAGCGGTAGAAGACCCGGAATACGTGAAAGAACTGGCTCTTCACCACGTAGGCGGCTACTTAAAGATCGCTCCAGAACACACCGAAGATGGTCCTCTTTCAAAAATGATGAAACCGGGCATGGGCAGCTACTACCGCTTCAAAGAGCTATTTGATAAGTACTCACAAGAAGCAGGTAAAAAGCAGTACCTTATTCCTTACTTTATTGCATCGCACCCGGGTACCACCGACGAAGATATGCTAAGCCTTGCGATTTGGCTTAAAGAAAACAAATTTAAGCTCGATCAGGTACAGAACTTCTATCCGTCGCCAATGGCAACGGCTACCACCATGTACCATACCGAGGTAAATTCCCTTCGCAAAGTCACTAAAGACAGTGAAGAGGTGCCTTCTGCAAAAGGTGAAATTCACCGTCGATTACACAAGGCGATGCTGCGTTATCACGACCCGAAAAACTTTGCGCAAATTCGTGAAGCACTTAAACGTATGGGGCGCGAAGATCTGATAGGCCGTGGTCCTCAGCACCTTGTTCCGCCAGAAACAGCAGATGAAAAACGCCAAAAAGCGCAAAAAGGCCGTCGTGGTGAACGCGCACTGACCAAACATACTGGGCTTCCTCCTACCTTTCAGGGCAAGAGCAGCAAAGGCGGTAACGGCGTAAATAAGAGCCGACGTAATTCCAACGCTAACAAGCAAGGTCATGGAAACACAGCACAGCAGCGTAACGACACCGGCGGGAATAAGAATAGAGGCAACGCTTCGAAAGGAAATAATAGTAGTGGCAACAGCCGCGGCCGTACGCAAAAGCAGCCAAGTATGCACAAACGATAGCAGCACAAACGATAGAAACAAAAACGCCCGGAGCTTGTAAACTCTGGGCGTTTTTTTAAGGCCTATTGTCAACGATGACATTGCGCTTTCGTCGATTTGCCTCGACTTATGCCTCGTCCACTATATAACAGGTCACATTTTCAAGCTTGGTAAGTTCCCCACTTTGGTCGTTACGCAACACGCACTGTTCACCATCACTTAGCAGCGTAAAACTATAAACAGGGTTGTCGTGCCTTCCGTCAATAGGTAATCCCCTACTATCAACCTTTGCTTTACGCTCAATCGTAATGCTAGCGGTTTGACTGAATGCATCCTCGGCTATCGTTATGTTTAGACCACCAAACCAGTTGCTGATCTTACTTTCAATAGCTTGCTTTTGACTCACACTGATGGATTTGGTTACTGCCTCGTGTAACTCAGCCTCCTGCGTTGTCGCGCATCCGCTCGCCGAGAGCAAAAGTATGGCGAGAGGTGCAGCTAGCAGTCTTCCTTTTAGCAGTTTTCCTTTTTTATTAGGAAGCGACATTACTTGCGCTCCTGAATAACAGGCTGATTTATTTTGTTGTGTAAAATAAAGTTCTCTTTGCGTTGTTCAGGCTTGTCGATAGGAATGAGCTTTTCGCCCCCTAACGCACTTTGGTTACTGCGCAGTGCTTTGACATCCGCCACGCCGTTTGACGTGACAACTTCGGGACATGAGCCTGTAGCAGCATATTCCAATGCGGCTGACAGCATCCCTTCATTTGGATCACCCAAGCTTGCGGTAAAGTCATCTTCAACTTCACACCCCGGCAACTCAAAATCGAAATTAGGCGTGGTGGTAGGCATGAAACCATCAGCATAATCACCAAACCCTTTGTTATTCACCCCTTGGAACTGGATAGTAAAGTAGGTCTCACCGCAATTGTCTGTTGGGTAGAACCCATACGGCTTACCACAAGTAGTAGAGCCAATTTGCACTACTTCTACATCAATACCACGAAGTGCATTCATTACCGCTTCACTTGCTGAACATGTTGCACCCGTGGCTAAAACGTAAACCTTCGTCAGCGAAAGGCTAGGCAGAAGCGTGTCGGTAAGTTGCCCTGCGTTATAGTCAATAACATTGCGGTAAAACGGTGTTGGACGAATAGTCTCTCCGGTGACAGGGTTGGTGTTTGGGTTTTTATCGTTAAAACGCAATGTTTCAAAGGTTGCGTTATTGGTTTGGTTCGGACCCGCTATCATATAGGAAAGCTGTGAAGCTAGCGCCAAACGTCCTCCGCCGTTGTAGCGAAGGTCAATAACGAGCTCGGTCACATTTTCTTCAACAAACATATCGAACGCATCAATTAATCCTTCTTGCGCGGTAACGATAAAGGTATTGAATTGGAAGTAGCCCGTTTTGCCGTTTTCGGTATCGAGTACCTTTGCGTTTTGAACCGGCGTTACGCTGATATCGCCGGAGGTGATGTCTACTGAGAGAGTTGAACCATCAACCTGCACAAACTCAAAGCTTGTAACCGTACCTGCGTCTTCCGGAAACAGAGCAGCATTAATCGCATTGACGCCCTGCTGCGTGTTGTCATTGACAAAGTCGACGCCGTTTATACGCGAAAGGGTTGCACCGCGAGGCACGCCAGCAGTAGCTGCAGGTGAACCCGGCTCAGTGAATCGCACTGTCAGTACTCTCGGCACGGTTGTTGAACCAAATTCCCAATCAAACCCATAGCCCGATGAAATCCCCGATTGAGACAGTTCGTTATATTCGGCAGTGTCCTGTGAAAAGTGGAAGTTATCTTTTGGCGTACCGCTTGGCGTTAGCTCATTGGTTTTAAGCTGATCAAAATATCCCAACACTGAGAAATTTGCAGGGTCATTGTCATCTACTTCGTCGTACCACAAGTAAGTGTCATTAGTCCAAGTACGTAGCCACAGCTTTTCATCCATGGCGGTACCTTGTGTATCTGGGTATGCCCTATTAGTAAAAGGATCAATACCGCTTCTAGGAGTCTCACATTTCGCTAGATATTGAGATTGCGGTTCATACACCCCCGCTTCCCATTCTGGCTCTGTTGTTACAGGTGTCGTTGGCGTGGTAGGCGTTGTCACCACAGGAGGGGTATTAGACGAGCCTGAGCCGCCTCCACATCCAGCTAGAAGAGAAATCGTGACTGCAAGTGCAACAGAAGAATACGTATACGCTTTCATGATTTAGAAAATATCCTTTTAAAACGGCTAGCCCAAAACTATTAAACTTGTGCTAAAAACAACTTTTATTAGCATAGCCGATAGTGACATATCCTTCTAAGCGTAACTACATAACAAAAGTTTAAAATGTTTCGAAATGTAAGAAAACGTGTTGCAGAGTTGATGAGTAAGTTTCATTCGTGACGCGTATCGCTCTATCGCGGTAGAAAAGAAAACTACTTATTCTGCCGTAACAATATGCTTATTATCGTCTCTAGTTTAACTGCAACACACCTACTGCTCGTGCAGTTAAGCTACTCACATATACACCTTCATCGGTCTGTATTGCGCCTGTAACAAAGGGAAATGCACCGCTAGGGTCTTGGTAACTTTGTAAAACCTCTCCGCTTTCACTTATTTTAACAAGATGCCCGTATGCTTGACCTTGCGGGCGCATGAACTGTGGCAGACGCTGTACAATTTTACGAATGAAAGGCTTGTTAGATAGAGCGTCAACGGGAGCGGAGCGAGGCGAAGCAAGACCCAGAAAGTACGCGCCGCTAGTTGCCTGGCTGATGTTGTCTGGGAATCCCGGCAAATTATCAATCACGACCTCCACTTGACCCTGTTTGGGCCCAACTAGCCAATAGCGCAACACGCGATATTTACCGGTTTCGTTGACCAACACTGAATTTTGATCATGGCTTATTGCGACACCATTCGCAAAAACCAAACCATCCATCAGTACATTACTCGTTCTACGTACTGGGTCGTACTCTATAAGCCTGCCATTGCCTCTATGTTCCAAAATTTCTAGCAGGCTCGCTTGCAGCGTTCCCCCATACTCTTTGGCAGAGAACTTGGTAGTTGCGTCAGTGAAGTAAATATTGCCGTTGTCGGCAATATCCACATCGTCTGCATATACAACGTTAGTGTTTTCTACTTGGTTAACCAATACCGTTAGCTCACCTTCAGGGTCTGCAATTAGCAATCCGCGATGAGCATCGGCGATTAATAAGTTGCCGTTGGTATCAAACTCGATACCGAGCGGACGTCCACCAGTGTTAATCCACGGAGTAAATGCTACCTCACCTTTTTTCTTGAGTAATACCGCACCAGAATGAGTGGCGGTTGCAATAGTTCCCGCAGCGTTTATCGCAAAATCCTCCGGCCCTTTATCTGCGCCTAATTCAATAAGCGAAAGATCTGCCAGACGGTTGTTTTCCGCAAACTCCCCCGAAAATCCGCTACTGCTCGGTGCTTGCCAGCCTATTGGCGCAATGGGAACTGGCCACAATAGTAAATACCCTAAAACCAGAATGACAACGCCACCGAATACCTTCATTTATGCTCTCCTACAAGCAACGCATGTTGTGTATCTATCAACCATAGCAAGCAACCCTCCGATACTCTGCTTTCGTTTATAAATAGAACACTATCATCCAGAGCTTTCTAAATAGCGCATATTTGAATATGCATTACAAATTCGTTAGGTAGCATCCATTCCCCCCTTCAGATCGTTTGTTTATAAAATGCTACAGAGGTACGTCATGCCATTTTATGCAAAAACACTCGGAGATAATCACGCTAAGCAAGTAGACAAAGAACTACGTGCGAGCCACGCGGGAGAGACGGGAGCCGTTTGGATATACCGTGGTGCTCTATTCGCCGAATGTGTTTTAAAACTGGTTAATCTTTCTGGCACAAAAAGCGAGGCACAACCCTTCATACATGAGCACCTTAAAACGGAAAGACGACACCTCGCCGTCTTTGAAAACGAAATGCCGCTTTTTAGGGGAAGTTTTATTTTACCTGTATGGATAGCTTCTGGGTTTATCACCGGTTTTATTCCAAGACTTTGCGGTATTAATTGCTTTTACTACACCATTTACCGAGTAGAGCAGTTCGTAGATTCGCATTACGAAGAACAATGCAAGCGCATTTCTGCGTTAGCCATCCCCCCTTCAAACGTTATAAATCGGTTTAGACAATGCCAAGCAGATGAACAACATCACAGAGATGAAGCGCTGCTCCTAATGACGAAAAGGCCGTCGTTATTAATGAAATTATGGGGCACAGCCGTTGAAAAAGGCTCTTCTATTGCCGTTGCAATCGCAAAAGTGATTTAAGTTTTCGAGCTTATGCGCAGTGACCTGTGATAAAAAATAGGCATCAGAGAATTTATTAATTGAAAAAAAAGAGACGCTTTTAGAGTGGGAAAAAAGGACAGAGTTCGGCTACCAAAACCCTGTGACAACTGCGGTATCAATGCCGACACACAGTTTCGTATTCGATGTGGTGATGAAGACACGTGGCGTATAGTATGCAAAGCTTGTCAAGAACGAGCAAAGGCCAGCAATGGCTATATGTATGGCGGTACGTGGAAAAGAAAGAAGCGTAACTAAGGGGCTTCCTGTGAGCCCCTAATAGTTACGATAAGATTTAAGCATTCACTCTTTTTTCTTGCGCTGATTGAGGCGCGCTGTTACTCGCGTCGGTTTCAATCTGTGTTTCTGCATTTTTAGCTCGCTTAATCAGCGTATTAGCACGATAAACACTCCACACCACGTACACCACCATAGGTATATTAAGCTGAAGTGACGCAACCGATAGCGTCGCGCTTTGGTGCACAGCCGCATAGGCTATGAGTAACACCATTACGCTTAGGCCTGATATAAGCAACCATATCGGCTTTGTGAGTGATTTAACTCCCACTGTAATGCCGGTATTAAATAGCATAAGGCACCAAAAAACGGCGATGAGCGAGCCTGTAAAAAACATATCTGCTACAGCAGTTAATGCGAGTGCACTCACACTACCCCACACCGTGCTGTACCAAAGCCTGCTTGCTAACGGCGGATGCGCCTTCTTAGACAGCCAAATCTCCATACCCGACACGCAAAGCATGGTCAGCATTACACCAAGAACAAAGTACAGCCATTTGCTGGTAAGGCCGGCGAAGTCACCGAAGTGCAAACGGTACATCGCCCATACCAACTGCTTACCCCATTCACCGAATTCATAGCCGGCCACACCGATAAAGTTACCCGCCGTATCGAATCGATAGCCTTCTGCGTAGATCATTCTATTGGGTGCCTTGGCATATATTTCGATGAACTGCTCTGGTTTACCGACTTCGTGTACCGTTAAAAATATTGGCGACTTTTCTGGCGCTAGCGTTTCCATTTGTGCAAACGCCCTACCAATAGCCGGTTTACCTTCCTGTGGCGCTAATACAGGGTCTGGCGTAAAGATTTTCTGGATAACCGCGTCGCGATCGCCTTCGTAATTTAGTGAGGCAACAACCACCAAAATGATCCCTGCCATACCAAAATATGCGCCTGTTATACCTATAACTAAATGAAAAGGCGCTGCCCATAGTCCAAAACGGTTGTGCAAATCAATTTGTGCTTGCTGACCGTTGCCACCCCGTCGAAGTTTAAAAGCATCTTTTGCTATTCGTTTGTGAGCAATAATTCCAGTGACGACAAGGGTACAGATGATAGCGCCCAAAGCGCTGACCAAAATCATTCCCCAACTTTGTGGCAAATTGAGATACAAGTGCAAGTTCACAAGCATTTCGGTAAAAGACACGCTTTCTTGCTCTAATAAGTTACCTTCACTGTCGGCAAAGTAAGCAGCATGATCGTTTTCTACCACCAACCGAGGGATATCTGATGTAGGGAAAACCACATAAAGATGGTGAGACTCTTGCGTATTCTGAGCCAAAAAGGTGTCCATCGCCTTTTCAACAACATCAGGAGAAACATTCTCCATTTCTTCAATATGCGGCTGTTCCCACCTTTCAAACTCTAAGTGAAAAACCGCAACGGTCCCAGATAAGCACACCAAAAAGAGAAGTACACTTAGAAAAACGCCTACCCAAGTATGTGCATTTAATGCATTTTGTTTTGTTATTTTATCCATCGATATTCACCTACATGGGGAGGAAAATAAGTATTGGTAGGCAAAGCGCAGCCAAAACTGCGTAAGCAACAACAACTTTAATTTTGTGGGCGGTAGCAAGGTAGTGATAAACAATAAGACCCCACAAAATTGGCAACAGCACGATACCTGCAGCCAACTTCCCTGCTATTGAGAATGGTAGTAGCGCACATAGTCCTAGCGTCAATAACACGCTCACAACCAATAAAACAACCAGCACCACAATGTAGTTTGCGATGTTCCCTAGAACTGTACGTCGCGAGAAATCAAAGCTCCTCGGCTGAGGTACATTTTTTGGCTGAGGTAAATGCGTTTGGTTAAACGCAATAAAAGGCCACACTAAAATGGAAGGAATACACAGCGCATATAGCACGCCAAACTCCCACCCCTGAGCATAAGACCAGCACACTGCTGCAACCAGCCATACGACAAGACCCAAATAAAGATACGTTGACGCTTGAGCGCGCCAACTTTTATAAATAACACCTAAGGCTGCAAGTGTTAAACCACCCGCTGCAACTGAAAGCATGATAAATCCTTAAAACGAATAGGTTAGCGACGCGTTCACTGTTCTGCGTACACCTGGGAAACAGTCACCTCTGAATAAGCAAGACGTGAGATATTTTTTATCGGTCACATTTCTTACATTCAGCTGCAAATTCAAATTATCTGCTAGCTCGTACGACACCATCAGGTCACCAAGGGTGTAGCTAGGCGTGTCGTATCTGATGATACCATTCTCAGAAACTGATTCTCCCACGTAGCGAATACCAGCTCCTACCGTCAGCGCTTCAAGCTCAAGTGGAGAATAATTTACCCATAGGGATGCATTGCTGTCTGGCTGTGCTGACAACGAAAAACCGTTAGGATCTTCTGCATCCAAGACCGACGCCGCAAACTGCGCTGTTATCTGGCCAAAGTCTACGCGCCCTTCTAGCTCAATCCCTTCAATGGTCGTTACGCCTTGCTGTTGCGCCGCTTCGTCTGGTAATCCGTTAGGATTAGGAAGGTTTGAAACTTCAATATCGTAATACGCCAGCGTGATAAAACCAGGTACTGACGAGAGTTCATACTTAATCCCTGCCTCGTATTGACGACCTTCTTCAGGCTTAAGCTGGTTGTTATTGTTATCTAGTCCCACTACCGTCTCGAACGACTCAGCGTAACTAAGGTAGGGAGAAATGCCGTTGTCAAAACGATACAAAATTCCAGCTGAGTATGATGTTTGCGTGTCATCCTGCTCAGTTACGCCCGTATCATTATCAACGCGGTCGTGACGTAGGCCTAGCGTTACCCGCCAGTTTTCATAGGAAATTTGATCAGACAGGTATAACCCCGTGTCCGTGACTGTCTGTTCAGGCGCATCGTTGTAGATTGCGTCGAAAATGGCTTGCTCTGGTGCGCCTGTGTACTCAGGGTTAGCCAAGTCCAGAATGTACCTAAAATCACCTTGTAATACCCCACCACCAGCATAGTAAGCAGAGTTGGCGTCAGTCTTAACATGTTGATATTGTACACCCGCTAATAACTCGTGTTCGAAAGCGCCTGTTACAAAGCCCTTGTTTACACGAATATCAAAAGCGTGTTGCTTAAACGTATTGTCTGCTTGATAAAACGTTCTCGGCACAAAGGTATCGGTAGGCGCGACCGGTGCCCCTACAAAAGCGTTTAGATAGCGAGTACCGCCCGTAAAAGTGGGCCACGCTTGGTGGTAGTCTGCCTCACCATCTCGCCATAAGGCAGTAAATGAAAGTGACGTTGTATCGTTAATCAAGTGCTCGCCAAGCAAAGTAACTTGGTTCGACTTAGTATCAAATTTATTAAACCCTGGTTCACCTGCGTAAACATCTTGGTCGGGTAAATAAGTGCCGTCAGCCAAAGGCAATAATGTGCCTTCCACAGGAATAAACTGCGCTGCTGTATCACTATCAGTATCTTGGAATAACCCGATTAGCGTTAGCGTTGTATCGTCAGAAGGCATGAAGGAAAGTGACGGCATGAATACTTGGGTATCATCGCTAACATAATCAACCTGAGAGTCAGCATTACGATATATACCAACAAAACGCCCCATCCACTTATCATCTTCAGACAGGCTGCCGTTTACATCCACCCCAACTTGCGCGCGGTCGAAGTTTCCGTAGGACAACACCACTTCGCTTCCTTTGCCTAACGTGGGCGTTTTTGACACATAGTTCATTATGCCACCGGGAGAGCCCTGACCGTAAAGTACAGAGGCAGGCCCCTTAAGCAGCTCAACCTGTTCCATTGTGTAAATTTCAGCTCGCGTAGAATTATAGCTGCCAAACAACTCTTGAATTGAGTCGCGATAGCGCGGAATACTTAATCCTCTGGAAGAGATTGAATCGACTCGGGTGGCGTATCCGTATGACTCCCCCGTCACGCCCGCCATATAGGTGGCAGACTGAGAAAGATTTAACACACCTTTTTGCTTTAAATCTAATGCGGTTTCAATGGAAATTGTACGGGCGAGTTCAACAATCGGTGTATTTGTTTTTGTTGCGCCAAACGGAGAACGCATGCCCACTACTTCAATCTTTTCTACTGCATTCGCTTCTGCTTTTTCCGCTGTTGCTTCTCGCTTATCTATAGCTAAGCCAGCGCCACTTTTATCTTCCTGAGCATGTGCGTGAGACACTAAGATAGCCGCTACCGCCAAGCTGAGTAATTTCTTATTCATGTTAAGTGTTTTCTGTTATTAATTTTTAAGACCCATCAATTCGCCTATTACAAGAATGAAGTGAACTGAAGGCTGCATTAGTACTTTCGTCTAATTTAGCAAAAATTTACACAAATGATAACCAGTATCATTCACATTAACATCAATAAGTAACAGAAAACGCGTTAACCGAGGTTGTTAAGTAACATAAAGATACGCGCATACAAAAAAGCCGAACTAACAGCGTTAGCTCGGCTTTAATTCTCATGAGAAGTGAAAGGCTAATGACTATGCCGCTTCACTTTCCTGTTCAGACTCAACCACTTCATGGCTTAATAAGTATTCAAATGCAGCAAGCGATGCTTTCGCTCCCTCACCCATTGAAATAACAATTTGCTTATACGGTACTGTTGTTACGTCACCGGCTGCAAATATACCCGGCTCAGATGTATGACACTTAGTATCAACGATAATTTCGCCATACTGTGTCATGTCTACCGTGCCCTTCATAAACTGACTGTTAGGCACAAGTCCAATTTGAACAAATACACCTGCAAGTTCACGGGTGTGCACTTCGTTAGTTGAGCGGTCTTGGTATTCAATTGCGTTCACTTTGCCATTTTCAGCAGTAATTTGGCGCGTTGCCGCGTTCTTGATAATGGTAATATTACCGCGTTTTTGAGCTTGATCGATAAGTACCTTATCCGCTTTTAGTTCTGGCATAAATTCAAATACCGTCACCGATTTTACAATGCCAGCAAGGTCAAGTGCTGCTTCAATACCTGAGTTACCACCGCCAATGACCGCTACGTCTTTACCTTTGAAGAAAGGGCCGTCGCAGTGTGGGCAGTACGCAACACCATTACCGATGTTCTCTTTTTCGCCCGGAACACCAAGTTCTCTCCAGCGTGCGCCTGTCGCAACAATAACCGTGCGAGTGCGGATCTGTTCGCCAGAAGAAAGCGTAATGGTTTTAATATTGCCTTTCTCAATGCTATCAACGCGTACGTGCTCTTTGAGCGTAATGTCGTAATCGCGTACGTGCTCCATCAAGTTACCAACAAGCTCAGGGCCCGTTGTTTTAGGTACTGAGATAAGGTTCTCGATACCCATGGTATCTTTAACTTGGCCGCCAAAAGTTTCAGCAACAATGGCAACTTTAAGGCCTTTACGGGCACTGTAAATCGCCGAAGCAACGCCTGCTGGACCACCACCGATAACCGTTACGTCTTGAAGTGGTAACGCATCGCCTTTGTTTGCTTCTTTAAGGCTAGGGTCGCGTTCAATTAACTTGTTGATAAGCACAGAGGCATCAACTTTACCATTCGCGAATAGCTCGCCATTAAGGTATACGCTAGGAACACCTTGGATGTCGCGCTCTTGAATTAAATTTTGATATAACCCGCCGTCGATCATTTCGGTCTTGATGTTAGGGTTAATCAAAGCAAATTGATTAAGTGCCTGTACGACTTCAGGGCAGTTGTGACAGCTTAAGCTAATGAACACTTCAAAATTAAGTGGTTCATTCACCGCTTTCACCATCGACTTAACGCTATCGTCTAGCTTAAGTTCAGTACCCGCTGCATGCAGCATGGCAAGTACAAGCGAGTTGAACTCGTGACCGCCAGGGATACCAGAAAAACGAATTCCCGTATCTTCGCCGTCAGCTTCCAACAAAAAGCTGATTGCACTGCGCAACTCACCATTTGTGTCACGCTCTTCTACGTTTAATTTTTCGCTTACTGAAGCAATGTCGGACAGAAACGTCACAAGCTCTTCACGCTTGCTATGTTCACCGGTCTGTACGACAAAGGTTACGTTTTTTTGCATTGACTCTGCATATGATTTCAATGCTTGTAAAATTTCTTTAGTTAACACGGTTATTCTGCCTTATTTTCGACACGCCGATCCCCGCTAACCTTTTGAAAGGTCAACAACATAAGCGGAAATTGGAAATTAATATCAGGGAGTGGAGACCCACCCCCTACAAATTATTTGCTTAATACTGTGCTATGCACAAAGCGCTGAGCTTTCAAATATTAAGCGCTAAGCGTGCTGCTTAGATTTTGCCTACTAGGTCAAGTGAAGGTGCTAGTGTTGCTTCGCCTTCTTTCCACTTAGCTGGGCAAACTTCACCTGGGTTGTTTGCAACGTACTGAGCGGCTTTAACTTTACGTACTAGGTCATCTGCGTCACGGCCGATACCTTCAGAAGTGATTTCCATCGCTTGGATGATGCCTTCTGGGTCAACAACAAATGTAGCGCGGTCAGCAAGACCCATAGTTTCACGCATACAATCGAAGTTACGAGTGATTTCGCCTGTTGGGTCGCCAATCATTGCAAATTTGATCTTGTTGATCGTGTCAGAAGAATCGTGCCATGCTTTGTGAGTGAAGTGAGTGTCAGTAGATACTGAAAATACTTCTACGCCACGTGACTGAAGTTCTTCGTACTTGTCAGCGATGTCGCCAAGCTCAGTTGGACAAACAAATGTGAAGTCAGCTGGGTAAAATACGAAAACTGCCCATTTACCTTTGATGTCTTCGCTGCTTACGTCTACGAATTCGCCGTCTTTAAATGCAGTTGCTTTGAAAGGTTTGATAGCAGTATTAATCAATGCCATGTTTAATTCTCCATTTGGTTTAAATTATTTTCGCACGTTAAACACATACGAATACAAACTTTACTTTTATTGTGTCGACATGGTTTTGCAGTTTTGTGAAGATAATCACGTAACGCAAAATTCATGTCTCTCGAAACTGGTGATAAGAATAGCGCGCACAATCACAAAAAACTAATTGGTAAAAATGAATCGCTTAATCAGGTTATTGAATTGAACGATGAAAATTGAGTCAAAATAGATTGATTGTTTTGCAATACGGTTTCACCGGCTAAACTCTGCTGAATGAGAAAACTATGACCCATTCCCGACTACAGCGCATCTCCCACGAAATAATGCTAATCGACGGACACGCGCCATCTCGCACTTTGGCAAAGCATGCAAAAATGGAGGTCAGCCCCTTTGTTTTCTACAGAGGCAGTGCGCAACTGTTTTACGCTGATATAAAAGCTGGCCTTATCAATTTTCCTAAAGAATGCGAGACAGTTCCCCTCACCAGCGTGATGGGAGACTGTCATACTTCCAATTTTGGCTTTCTCACAGAAGAAGGGTCTCACGGAGATACAGTGATCTTCTCACCCAACGACTTTGATGATGCGTGTGTCGGCAAAGCACATTGGGATGTGCTTCGTTATCTCACTTCATTGCACCTTGCCCAGATACATTGCCTAGGCACCGTTGATGGAAAGTATGCGTGCGATAACATCGACATCACTAAACCTGTTGTCAGCCACCAGCAGGTTATTAATGCGCAATACGCATTTATTGAGCGTTATGTAGAAACCTGTAGCCAAGTAGTAGAAAACGCCATGGTGATTAATGAAGCCATAGACTACTGCCCAGATGCCGTGCCAAGCAAGCTGACCAAACTATATAAAAAAGCCAAAGCTCGTAGCGCAGGAGGAGAAGACTTCACGGTTAAAAGTGCGCTGGCTAAAGCCGTTCATTTTGATGGCAAGACCTTGGGGTTTAAGGCCAACAGTGAGAAATTTTCTACCCTAAGCCCACAAGAATACGCCACGCTACTAGAAGCTTTTGCTCCCTACATGGACGATGCGGTAGTCGATATAGTGAAACGCCTGGACGCGGGCACCGGGTCGGTAAATATGGCGCGCTACTACTTTTTAGTAGGACCAGCAAAACCACATAATTCAGCAAGCTTTGCGCATTGTCATATTGTAGAGGTTAAGCAACAACGTGTTGCGGCGCCTATTTATTATTTTCCAGATTTTAACCCGGTTAATCGCCTAAATGCGGCACACCTTACAGCTCGATGCCAACGAAGAATGCAAAGAAAACCCGACTTAGTGCTTGATGAAGTTAAGTTTGAAAATGCGCATTACCTGGTTCGCTCCCGACATCACGCTAAAGTGGGAATCGACCCACAAGATATTGCAATGGGAAATAAAGCGATAAATGGTGGCTTTGAGTATTTTGCCGAATTGTGCGGGTATAGCCTTGCGCTAGCTCACTGCCGAGGCGATAGAAGAAGTACACGATTCGCGTCGTCAGCATCAACATCTTTTTCTCAAGTAAAAAGCCTGCTCGTAAAAATAGCAAATCTTTATACAGAACAAGTAGTTGATGACCATGCGCTGTTCACTCGTGCGCTGAAATAAAGATATCAATAAAAAGCGTATTTTTTACCAGGCGAACAGTTGTTATAGACATGTCGTTAGCATTACTTAACACCTATATTAGCTTTTGGTTAAGAGTTAAAGGTATGAGTAAACTTACCTATAGATGATAAGGTCATGATATTTAAGCAATATTTTAAAAACAGCTTGAATAAGGTTAAGTCATTCCTATCCATTACAAATGCCCTTAGTGTAGTTCAAGCAATAAGAAAATTGCGCTTCACATATCACTCTGTTTTTTCTATTTCGGCAAAAGCAGAAACAGTAATTATGTGAATTAAAAATAATGAAAACTACAAAGGGAAAATGACGTGAAAACATCATTAACTTTACTATCTGCAGGAATCATTTCTGCACTTTCTTCAACCGCCATCCAAGCTAACGATTTAGTCATTAGCGGTGTTATCGATGGACCGTTAAGCGGTGGTGTTCCAAAAGCAGTTGAACTTTTCGTAGTCAATGACATAGCAGATTTATCTGCCTATGCCCTTGGAACTGCAAACAACGGCGGCGGTACTGATGGCGAAGAGTTTACGTTTCCAGCTGGTGCGTCTGCAAGCGCTGGTACTTATATCTACGTAGCATCAGAAATTGATGGATTTACTGCGTTTTTCGGTTCTGCACCAGACTACGATACTTCATCAATGGGTATTAATGGTGACGACGCTATTGAGCTTTTTAAAGATGGCAGCGTTATTGACACGTTTGGCGATATCAACACCGACGGTAGTGGCACCACGTGGGAGTACTTAGACGGTTGGGCATACCGTACGTCAGGTCAAACAGCAAATGGCGGCAGTTTCGAAGCATCTAACTGGACTTACAGTGGTGTTGACGCGCTTGATGGCTCGACCACTAACACTGACGCTGCAACGCCGTTTCCAGCGGGTACATTTACCACTGAAGGTGGCGGTGACGTTGTAGAAGTTCCAGAAGAGCCTGCTGTTGAGCTAGGTATTTGCGGTGCAGACGCGACACTTATTAGTGCTATACAGGGCAGTGAAAGCAGCTCTGCTGAAGTTGGCAATAACGTTATAATTGAAGCTATTGTAACTGGCACACGTGCTGGCGGCTTCTTTGTCCAAGAAGAAGCGTCTGATTACGACGCTGACGACGCCACGTCTGAAGGCTTATTTGTAGAAGGTTCTGTTGACGTTGAAACAGGTAACCTGGTTCGCCTTTACGGTGAAGTAGAAGAAAACTACGGTATGACCACACTTGCTATGGATAGTGATGTGGCTGCACTTGATTGTGGTACAGCGGATGCTGTAGCAGCGGTAGAACTTTCTATGCCGTACGAACTTGACCTTGAAACCGTTGAAGGTATGGTTGTTAGCGTGACTGATGCAACAGTGACGAGTACAAACAACCTGTGGCGTTTTGGTGAAATCGTTGTTAGCGACACAATTAAACGCCAACCAAGCGACGTAGCTGCGCCTCTGTCAGAAGCATATACTGCGGCAGAAGAAGCGAGCGAGACAAGCCTTCTTACAATCGAAGATAACAGCAGCTCGCAGTACCCAGACGCTCTTAATTACTACCCTACTTTCAGCTACGCTAATGCTATTCGCATTGGTGATTCGGTTTCTGCTGCTGGCCCACTAAACTACAGTTTTGGCACTTACAGAATTAATCCAAGCGACGTTATCGAAGTAACATCTTCTCGCGAAGCAAACCCAGTGGTTACAGAAGGCAACCTATCTATTGCTACGTTCAACGTGCTTAACTACTTTAATGGTGAAGTAGATGCAAATGGCGACGTAACTTTCGATTATGACGAAAACCGCGGCGCAGACGATGAAGTGGCGTTTGAATTGCAAGAGGGTCGTATCGTTGAAGCTATCGTTAACCTTAACGCAGACGTTGTCGGTTTGATGGAAATCGAAAACGATGGTTTTGGTGAAGATAGCGCTATCCAATCTCTAGTTAATGCTATTAACGCCGAACTTGGTGAAACCGAGCAATACTCATTCATCGCAACCAGTGATGGCAGTGAAATTGGTACGGATGCGATTACTGTAGGCTTGTTATACAAAGCTACAGTAGTGACGCCAGAAAATGATGCCATGGTAGTTGCTATGCCAGAGCAACAAATTGATGAAGATAGCCTGGCACGCATGCGCCCAAGCCTTCTTCAATCGTTTGTACACACTGAAAGCAGCAAATCGTTCCTTGTTGCCGTGAATCACTTTAAATCAAAAGGTTCACAATGTGCAGAAGATGTGGCGGAAGCGCCGTCTGAAATCACCACGATTCAGGGTAGCTGTAACGCACTTCGAGTATCGGCAGCTATCACATTAGGCAACGCGCTAAGTGATGAGAGCCTGCCAGAGCGCAAGGTTATCTTAGGCGACTTAAACGCTTATAGCGCTGAAGATCCAGTAGCTGTACTTACCGATTACACACCTGAGTCTCGTGGTTACACTATTACGACCGCGGTCAATACAGGTATGGATGAAGGCTCGTCAGTGGACGTAGAGTCTAGCTTCGGCTATCACAACTTGGCTGAAGAGTTTGATGCAGAAGGCTTCTCATATTGGTTCTACGGAACTGAACAGGTGGGTAGTTTAGATCACGTACTAGCAAGTGAAGCTATGCTTGCAGACGCCATTGACGGTGCTCACTGGAACATCAACTCAGTTGAAGCTTACCAGTTGCAGTACGATCAAGCGCTTCGTTATTACCCAGATGAAGACGGTTACGCCTTTACTGATGTTGGTCCATTTAGAAGCTCAGATCACGACCCATTCATCGCAACCTTTGACCTACAAGCAGACGTAGTTGAAGAGGAAGAAGAAGAAAACAATGATAGCTCAGGTGGAGCAATGGGAGGAATTCTTGCCCTGCTAGCTGCAGCGATTGGCTTTCGTCGTCGTTCGACTACTGTTAAGAAGTAAAAAGTGAAAGAAAGAAGTACACGCTTAACGGGTGTGCTTCATTCACATAAAAAAAGCTGCCTCAATGGAGGCAGCTTTTTTATTGGTACTCTTTTTAATAACAGTCTGTGTAGTAACCGTTATGCTTTAACAGCCACCACACCAACTAAGTCAGCAGCGTTACTGTCGTCCACTTCTATACCTATTCGGCTTATGTACTGATCGCGCTTTTCAGCCTGGGTTGGCGACAAGTCACTGCTTAAAAGAAGCTTCGCCGCTTTATGGGCCGCTTCCATCTGCTCGTCTGTTAAATTATCCCCTAAATGGATTTGAGTAATAACTTTTAACAAGCTCAGTGCAACTTGTTTGTCTTTAGGGGACAGTGTTAGTGCCTGGCGTAAATTGTTGAAGGCTGGCGACAACCGATTCTCTTTGTAGTTAACCGCAGCCATTTGCTTAAGCTCTTTTGTGGTAAATTGAATTTCAGTACGTTCAATCGACTCTTGATTCAGGTATTCATTTACCACTTGAGAAGTAAACGTGTCCCCTTCAATTTGCTTTCTAAGCTTATCTAAAATACTCACACAGTGTTCACGCATTCCTAACTCGTGAAATGCTTTCATTTTATCGAGGCTATCTTCCATCGAGAGTCCGTCGGTAGATGCCGAACGATCCTTCATCAATTTTTCAGCCCCTTTTTTGTCGTCTCGCAAGCACAAGACACGCGCTTTTACGACGTCAATCTGCTCGCCAAGCTGAGACTGCATGCCCTTTTGTTGTTTCAATTCTTCCAGTTCAGATTCTGCGCGTTTCATATAGCGTTCGCCTTCTGTACTGCCAAGACTTGTGGCTAAATCAATGGTTGAACGAATAACATTGAGCGTTAGCTGAGGTGAGTCATGGATAGAATTTTTAGCAAATTTTGCCATATTTTGAACAGCTGAAAGTTGCCCTGCCTTATCGTGGTTCAATCGAGCAAGATCCCATAACCGTTTGTTACGCTCAATATTGCGAGGTGCTAGCCTACTCGCCTCTTTCATTTGTTCGTAGGCAATATCGAACTGCTCTTTCTCAATAAAATACTGAGCAAGCAAGTCAAAGGTTAAGAATCGCGTGTCGTGGCGCTGCAATAAGTCATCAACCAGTAGCTGGGCTTCTTCTAATTCATCTTGTCGAAGCAACGACCGGGTTAAACCAATGTGAACCCACGCATGATCCATGCTCTGCAATAAGCTTCTAAAGTAGTCTTCCGCAGTTTGATAATCGCGAAGCTGCAATAAGCAATCACCAATTAAGCGTTTAATTCTGGTGTGATACTCCGATAGCGAAGGATCTTTTAACTGGCGCTCTGCATAGTACATAGCGGTGGAATAGTCCCCCACCTGCATACAATGAAGCATTTTATGTAGCTTTAACCTTATTTGGATAAGGTATTCCAAACGCAGCTCAATTTTGTTGCGCTGAAGAGGTTTGACCCAAAAGTCATCCGGTTGCAATTCAACAATACAATTAACCAATTCAGGCGATGTCTCTGCACTGAGAAAAATGACCGTGGTGGTGTCGTTGATGTGATTGAGGTGTTTTAATTCTTCAAAAAGGTGAAAGCCATCTTTGTCGTGACTGACGTTAAACGCCAGTAAAACAAAGTCGTATTGTTTTGCAGCACATAACCTTTTCGCGTGAAAGGCATTAAAAGCACTGCTTACGTTTTTTATTCCAATTTCATGCAAAGCTGATGACACTACATCATGTACAAGCCCCTGGTTATCGATAACCAGCACATGTAATTCTTCTCTTGGGGTTGGGGCAGGTATTTTTTCCAGCATTTACCAATCACTTCTAACGTCTTTTCCCTAAGCGTCGTAATAGAATACTTGCTATTGCGACGGCACAATGTTGCGCGAGCTGTGCGCGAGAGGAGCTGGCCCATAATTCAAACCAGTTTTGTAATAATAGCGCGCATACAGCCTAAACTTATTATACATAAGTCTTGGTTTTTAGATACACGTGCGTTTCACAACGTGATTAGTGCTTTTATCGAGGCGGATCAATCGCGTCGTTAACGCTTCCGTTAACCCTAAACCAACCTGCAACCGAGTGGCGGCTGCGGGCAGCAGGTAATACTTCATGAGGGAATTGTTCGCTCAAAAAGACAACGAAAGTACCTTTCGTTGGCAGCACCCTTGTTCCAATTAGATCACTTTCATCAGCGTAGAGCACGAGTTCTCCCCCATCTTCTGAAGTCCAGTCGTCATTCAAATAGGCGACTAAAGACAACACGCGATTGCCCTGACCTTTAAACGCATCTACATGGCGTTTGTAAAATTTACCCGGCTCATAGCAGGCAAAATGACTTTCAAAAGAAAAAAGCCCCATAAAGAGCGAACGATTTACATACTGCTGCATGGCTTCACACCACGAAAGCCACAAAGCGCCTTCGCTAGATGAACCTGTAATCCAGCAAATCTCGTCCCCTCTAACTTTTTCAGCCTTTTGATAATTCTCTGCGCGACCAATACCTGCCGCTTGATATTCAGCTTCAGAGATTGAACGCTGGCAGGCCAAAAGTGCTTGTGTAATGAAATCAGGTAAACCATGCTCTTGAATAGAAAAGCCTTTCGTGACTAAGTCATCGACGATATTTTCAAATATGGCTTCATCGAAAACGTGAAGAGGCTGATACGACGCAAGTTGTTCTCTATTCATCAGAGCATTTCTACCTTTGAGCGGTTAACTAATCGTGTAGTTAGGAGCGGGTTGTGTACGTTAAAAAACTAGCGAACTTATACGCGGGGTTGAATCCTATAGCAATTGCATCACCACGCATTTTCCGCGCTATTTTTTTATCGATAAAAGAAAAATTATTTGTCGTTAAGAAGTCGCACGCTTCTTGCTTATTTAATATCAATTTTAAAGAGAGCAAATGACGGTAAAGGTAAACTAAATCAATAAGTAAACCGAAGTGTATATTTTAAGAGGGTTGATTGAGAGACTTTTCTTCTGCCCTTGTTTCCGTTGCCATTACGTCTGCACATACGGATTGTAATTAACAGTTGAAAAACGCATGGCAAGGCGGTTTAGTAAAGATATACGCAATGTACGTATTAAAATTTTTAGCAAAAAGAGTAACCCATGAGTCAAGATCAAACACAAATAGAAGAAACGGAACATCATCTAGACTTAAGAAATTTGAGACTGGACGACTACAACGATGTTAAAGCGTTAATGGATGAGGTATACGCCAACGTTGGAGGCGCATGGCCTTACTCTAACTATAAAGCCCAAGTTACTACATTTCCCGATGGGCAAATATGTATTGAAGATAAAGGCAAAGTGGTCGCTTTCGCCATTTCAGTGATTGTAGATTATGACCAGTTTGGGGATAAACACAGCTACGACGAAATTACGGGTGATGCTTATTTGACCACACACGATCCTAACGGTGATGTGCTTTATGGTGTTGAGGTAATTGTTTCACCCGAGTATCGAGGTCTACGCCTTGGTCGTCGTCTCTACGAAGCGCGTAAAGAGCTCTGTCGTAACTTGAATCTAAAATCCATTATGGCGGGCGGTCGAATCCCGAACTATAAAAACCATGCGCATGAGCTGTCGCCTTATGAATACATTGAGCAAGTCAAGCTCAAAGACATCTACGACCCCATTTTAACTTTTCAACTTTCAAATGGATTTGAAGTCAAGCAAGTCATGTCGGCTTACCTTCCAGAGGATGAAGCCTCACAGGGTTATGCGACGCTACTTCAGTGGCACAATATTTATTATGAACCGGGCACGCCTTCGCTCATCGCCAGCAGGAAGACCAGCGCACGAATCGGATGTATTCAATGGCAAATGCGTTACTTCAATAATGTAGAAGAGCTTTTACAACAAGTAGAGTACTTCGTCGATGCCTTGTCTGACTATTCTTGCGACGTTGCCCTGTTCCCTGAGTTTTTCAACGCGCCATTAATGGGCCTGAGCCCGTCAGATTCATCAATTGACGCAATTTGGCATTTAGCGACCTATACCGATGAGATTTTAACTGCCGTGTCTCATTTGGCCGTATCGTACAATATTACGATTATCGCAGGTTCTATGCCTGTGGTAGAAGAGGAAGAGCTCTATAACGTCAGCTACATCTGCAAACGCGACGGCACGATTGAAAGCCAGTATAAGCTTCATCCAACACCTCACGAAAAAGAAGATTGGATAATGAAAGGCGGAAACAGCCTTAAGACATTTGATACCGACTTCGGCAAAATCGGCGTTTTGATCTGCTATGACGTGGAGTTTCCAGAGCTTGCGCGTATTCTTGCCGATCAGGAAATGCAAATTTTGTTTGTCCCCTTCTGGACAGATACCAAAAACGGTTATTTGCGCGTGCGACGCTGTGCGCAGGCCCGCGCTATTGAAAACGAATGCTACGTGGCAATTGCAGGTAGCGTAGGTAACTTACCCAAAGTGGACAACGTAGATATTCAATATGGGCAAACCGCGGTTTTCTCGCCAAGTGATTTCGCGTTCCCACATGACGCAATTGTCTCTGAGACCACGCCAAACACAGAAATGACGCTCATTGTTGATTTGGATTTGGATAAACTCACTAAGCTTCAAAATGAAGGCTCTGTGCGGAATTATCTTGATAGAAGACGAGATTTGTATCGCGTTGAATGGATCGGCGATAAGCAGTAGCGCTACGCTTTAAGGAAATTCTCGGATTTTATGGCTTATGTATAATTGACATTAAGCATAAGCCGTAGAATTTCCTTTAATTTAGCGATAACATGCTTTAGCGCGCAAATATAAATGTGCTGTCTTCTTATTGACTTAAAGCATCTAAATGCGATGAAGTTAGCACTACATAACGAGATTATAAATTTACTATGGCAAATAATTCGAAAAACGATGAGTTCCCAACCATTAGATTGGATGAAGAAGACCGTCGTGATTACCAAACAAAACGTCAGGCGGCGCCAACAAAAGCAACGCCTCCACCTTCATCTGCCCCATCAGCAAACCGCCAACCCTCTGGTGGTGGAAACGGTAATGGAATCTGGGTTGTATTCGTTGCCGTCATCGCCTTGGCCGCCTGTGGTGGTTGCTATTACCTGTACACCATGCTTGAGCAACAGAAAGCGGTTGCTGAGCAAGCGGAGCAGCGCATTTTGCAGTTAGAAAACAAGTTATCTGCTACAGGTGAAGAAATTGGTGAATCTACTGTTGCCCTGCAAGTTAAAGTTACTGAGCTAACCAACAAGACAAACGAGCTTTGGGAACAAATGGATAAGTTGTGGGCGTCAGCTTGGCGTCGTAATCAACAAGAGATTGCTGATCTTGGCGACCGCGTAGGTAACGTTCAAAACGCCTTGAATAAGAACATCAACTCAGTTTCAGAAAATGTAAAATCGCAAGCAGCGGCCATTGGCTCGGTTAAGAATCAACTTGCTTCGTTAGCTGATGAACTGCTCGCTGTTAATGTTCAACTTGAGCAAGCAGCAAGCGATAAACAAAGCGCTCAGCAAAGCGTACGCAATTTAACCGACAAATTGTCTGTGTTAGAGCAACGCAATACGACCTTATCTGGCCGCATTACCAGTTTGGAAAACGAAATTCGCGATATAGCAACCAAAGTAGTATCTAGCGGTGGTTCAACGGGTGGAAGTGGTTCGGCTCCTTCAGCTGCAGGTAACCAGTAAACCAGATTAAATCTGTTGCAATAGTATACAACCGAGAATAAAAACCACGGTTTAACGCATAAAAAAGAAAGGGGCGAATCGCCCCTTTCTTTTTGCCGTGATAATATTGCCCTCTTTTGAAATATATAGGACCTAATGCGCAATGAGTGAGCAAGCGCCCAAACGTTTAAATAAATATATTAGCGACACTGGCCTGTGTTCTCGCCGTGAAGCGGATAAACTCATTGAGCAAAATCGCGTTACCGTTAATAACCAACCACCTGAACTGGGTACGAAAGTGGGGCCTGGTGACACTGTAAAGGTAGACGGTAAAGTTGTAGGTGCCGTTGCCTCAGACAAGTCAGATCGCGTATATATTGTCTATAACAAACCCATTGGTATCACCTGTACAACTGAGCGTCATGTCAAAGGCAACATTATTGACGCTATCGGTCACAAGGAACGTATTTTCCCCGTAGGAAGGTTAGACAAACCATCGGAAGGCTTAATCATTTTAACCAGCGATGGGGACATCGTGAACAAGATCCTGCGCGCTGAAAATGCTCATGACAAAGAATACGAAGTTACGGTTAACCAACCAATCAGTGAGCGCTTCGTCAACCGTATGTCTCGCGGAGTACCAATTTTAGGGACGGTGACGAAGCCTTGTGTGGTTAAACCCACGGGCAAAAATACATTTACCATTATTCTAACTCAGGGTCTTAATCGACAAATCCGCAGAATGTGTGAGTTTTTAGGGTACGAGGTCACCAAACTAAAACGAACCCGAATCATGCACCTTGAACTCGGCTCACTAAAACCTGGCCAGTGGCGTAACCTAACAAGCCGTGAACTAACTATTATGCAAAATGCAGTTCGCTCTTCTACAAAAACAGCGAGCAAAGTTGAGTTGCGTAAATAAATGAAACTACTACATTTAGTAGTAGTTTATTGATAAGACAATTTAAGATTTTGAAAAACGGACATTATCATTTTTTTTCGGTAAAGGATTTTCCCCCTAGTGCTGAAATATTGGCTAACTACGATGTATTTTTCGTGGTGGCTTCTGTTGTTATTGCGATATCTGCTTCCCTTATCTCTTTCGTTCTTTCTGCGAAGATGTCGCAAACAGAGTTACAAAATGAGCGAGCATTTTGGTCGCTGGCATCAGCGTGCTTTCTTGGTTTTGGCATTTGGGCGATGCATTTTGTTGGGATGCTTGCCTATCAGCTCCCTCTTGAGGTTTCGTACGACCCTTTCATAACCCTACTCTCTGTGTTACCCGCGATTCTTGCGAGTATTGTTGTGATGAGTAAACTGCCACATAAAGCTAACTCGCTTTTGCTTCGCAGTTTGTATATGGGGCTTGGCATTGGCAGCATGCACTACATCGGCATGATGGCAATGCAGATGAATGCCATCATGGCGTACGATGGCTGGTACTTCTCTTTGTCTATTGTGGTTGCCGTCGGTCTAGCAGGTATTGCTTTAAAAACCCATGAATATGTCACCACTTCGCAACTGCGAATACTTAAACAAATTGTTCCCGCCATTATAATGGGCAGTGCTATATCCGGTATGCATTACACCGGTATGCTGTCTATGCACGTATATGCACTGCCCTCCACGCAAATACTACAAGAGCCAGAAACCAAAAACCTCGCTTATTTGGTCATGCTAATGGTGATGCTTTTCGCGTTTACTATTCTTATTTTTATTGAGCTGCGAGCACGTACGTTATTGCTGGAACGCTATAACGCGGTGTTAAATACAGTACAAGAAGGCGTATTGACTTTCGACAGTGCCGGCATGGTTGAATTTGCCAACCCTGTCGCGTTAAGCATGTTTGGTCTCGACAGTTTTTCTCCTCAGACTATTCACATACGCGAGCTTGTGAGCCCTTCTGAGCATGCCCATGAACCACTCCTGATAGGATTAAAAAAAGCGGCAAAGAATAGCGCAGCGCACAACGTGCCTTTAACTCTGGACGGTATTCGGAAAAGCGGAAAGGTTTTTCCTTTGACACTTCGCATTAATTTGCTGCCGGGAAACCATATTTCATATGTGTGTACGGTAAAAGATTTGTCTGACGTCAAGAACCAAGAAGTTTTTGCACAAACGGTGTTTGACGCACTGCCCAATATGTTGATTGTAAAGCGTGCCGACAGCCTTTCGATTACCCATGTAAATGATGCGGGAAGTAAAATATTGGGCACCGATAAAGCGTCACTCGTGGGGCTATCTGATTTTGATATATTCGACGAGGCGGAGGCCAAGAAATTTATATCTGACGACAAGCAATTACTTTCAAGTTCTGAAAAGCAAATCGTTAACGAATTCAAACTCAATATAGGTGGTGTGACGCGCTTTTTTGAGACGAAAAAGATTGTCATTGATGACAACTACGGCACCCCTCAATACATATTGGCACTGTCTGAAGACGTAACAAAATGGCGGGAAGCTCAACAGACGCTTAAAACGTTAAACCGCCGCATGTCTATGGCCGCTGACGCAGCACACATAGGTGTATGGGAGTGGGACATCGCTACTAACGAGCTCATTTGGGATGAGTGGATGCATAAAATCTACAATGTCTCCAAAGCTGGTTTTAGTGGTCAATTTAGTGACTGGGAATACACAGTTCACGATGACGATATTGCCAATGTGAAGCAAAAGATAGAGCAATCAATAAAAGATAGCTCAGGATTTCACGCAATTTTCAGAGTGAAAGCCGCTGGCGACAAATACCGTCATGTTAGCGGTTATGGTCGCATTGAAGGCAACAAGATGTTTGGAATTAATGTTGATATAACCGAGCAAGTCGAAGCAGAACAGAAAATTAGAAAACTGGCAAATAGCGATACGCTAACAGGTTTAGCGAATAGGCTTGCCCTATCTACCTATATGCGAAATGAGCTTCCTCGATTAGAGAGAAACAATAAGGTGTGTACGCTACTTTATCTGGATCTCAATCGATTTAAGCCCATTAATGACGAATACGGCCATACAATCGGTGACGAAGTTCTTGTTGAGCTTGCACAAAGGCTTCAATCCATGTGTCGCGTGTACGATATTGCATCACGGGTTGGTGGTGATGAGTTTATCGTAGTAATCACCGAGCTAAGCACTGAATACAATGTAGAGACACTTAAAGCCCGACTTGCTAAAAAGCTTACACAGCCTATTACTACCACACAAGGCGCGTTCAGCGTTGGCGTCAGCATAGGTCACGCGAGCTATCCAGAAGAAGGCAAGACGCTAGAAGAGTTAATTTACATTGCAGATGAGCGGATGTTTGAAAATAAAAAGCAAAACATACCGTCGAACTAACGCGTAATACAAACACAAGGTTAATTGGCCGGCTTCATACATGCACTAGGGTGTATTGCACTTCGCTGTACATTTTTGCAAAAAAAAAAGCGCCCATTGGGCGCTTTTCTTGAAACCTAGTCTTATCGACGTAGACCTAGACGCTTGATAAGGTCAAGGTAACGCTCTGCGTTCTTGCCTTTAAGGTAGTCTAGAAGCTTACGACGTTGGCTAACCATACGTAGAAGACCACGACGTGAGTGGTGATCTTTCTTGTGATCAGCAAAGTGACCTTGAAGCTTGTTGATGTTGTGAGTAAGCAAAGCAACTTGAACTTCTGGTGAACCAGTGTCGCCTTCTTTAACGCCATACTCAGCAATGATTTTTGCGGTTTCTGCTTTAGTTAGTGACATATCATTCTCCTAATATTAATGCTTCGCCGATCACTAATTCAGCAAAGCGGAATGAGCGCCGTATTATAATGACGTTTACAGACTTAGCAAGCCATAAACCGTCTTTATTTACCGGCGCAGCTACGATGGATAAACAACTCGACGTTTTGGGTTAACAAACACTTCTTGTTTAGGGATACCTTGGTCTTTCGGGTCAAGAACCCCTTCCCCTACACCTAAGAAAATACCACTGGTATCGTCGCCATGGTAAACGCGGTAAGACACGCCTTCACCCAGCGCTTCGCTACAAATCCCTTTTACAGATTGGCCGTTATCAAAACGGTTTCTTTCAGCGTCGTTAATGGTCACAAATGGCAACCGACTTACGGCGGTATCCATAGGAATCAATAAGTCATCCAGCGCTTTAAAGTCACCTTCTTCCAGTGATTCCTGAATTTCAATTAACTTATCCAGCGAGACCATTTTATCCGTAGGATAGTCTGCTACTTCCGTACGGTGTAAGCGAGTCACGTAGGCGCCACAGCCAAGGTTCTGACCTAAATCATCTACGATTGAGCGAATATAAGTGCCCTTACTGCATTTAATGCGCATTTCTACAAACGGCAGTTCAATACGCAGTACATCTAATTCATACACTTCAATATCACGAGGTTCACGCTCAATCTCTATACCTTGACGTGCATAGTGATAAAGTGGCTTACCTTGATGTTTAAGCGCTGAAAACATGGACGGGATTTGTTTACTCTTACCTAGAAACGCCAAGCACGCATCACGTACTTGTTCTTCGCTTACATCAACAGGCTTTTCTTCAACCACTTCGCCATCGGCATCAGACGTGGTGGTGCGAACACCCAGTTGAGCAGTTACCTCGTAGGTCTTTTCTGCATCCAGAAGAAACTGAGAAAACTTCGTAGCTTCACCCAAGCACAGCGGCAACATGCCACTGGCAAGTGGATCAAGTGCGCCTGTATGCCCAGCCTTCGCAGCTTTGTACAGCCAGCGCACTTTTTGAAGCAGTTGGTTAGATGACCCACCAAGCGGTTTATCAAGCAATACTATGCCGTTAATCTCACGGCCTTTACGACGTCTTGCCATTTACTCCTGCTCTTGTGGATCGTCTTTATCGCGCTTTGACTCATCTTTTGCGATGGTCTGAGACACAAGATTAGAGATACGCATACCTTCAACAATCGACTTATCTTCAAAGAAGTGAAGATCAGGCACTGAGCGCATGCGAATACGTTTAGCTAGAATACTGCGAATAAACTTTTTGTATTCTGCCAGTTGTTTAATTTGCGCTTTACCTTCTTCTTCGGTGCTGTTGTAGATAGTCACAAAGATTTTTGCATGCGCTAGGTCGCGCGACACATCTACGTCAGAAACCGTGATCAAGGGCATGTCGCCAACGCGGTGCTTGTATTCATTTTGCAGAATGCTCGCCACTTCTTTATGGACTTGCTGAGCGACTCTGTCGGTACGTGAAAATTCACGGGCCATTATTCTCTCCTTTCCTTATTTAACGCAGGGCATGCGTGAAGCCTGTTTACTGTATACAGACAAAAACGGGAGCACTCGGCCCCCGTTTTTCACATGCCGAATTAACTAAGGCAATTAAATTTCGCGCTTAACCTCAACGATTTCGAAGACCTCGATTTGGTCGCCTACTTTCACGTCGTTGTAGTTCTTAACGCCGATACCACATTCCATACCGTTACGTACTTCTTGTACGTCATCTTTAAAGCGACGCAGTGACTCTAGTTCACCTTCGTAAATTACTACGTTGTCGCGAAGTACACGGATTGGGTTGCTACGCTTAACGTTACCTTCAGTAACCATACAGCCCGCAATTGCGCCCAGTTTCGGTGACTTAAATACGTCACGTACTTCTGCAAGACCTATGATTTCCTGCTTGAATTCTGGTGCAAGCATACCACTCATGGCCGCTTTCACTTCGTCAATTAGGTTATAGATAACGCTGTAGTAACGTAAATCAATTTCTTCAGCTTCTAGTACGCGACGCGCTGTTGCATCGGCACGAACGTTAAAGCCTAGTACGATAGCGCCTGATGCAGCCGCAAGGGTTGCGTCAGTCTCAGTGATACCACCTACACCACTACCTACAATGTTCACTTTTACTTCAGAAGTAGAAAGCTTAACAAGTGATTCAGAAATTGCTTCTACAGAACCCTGTACGTCAGCTTTAAGTACGATGTTAAGTTCGCTAACGTCACCTGATTCCATGTTCGCAAACATGTTTTCAAGTTTCGCTTTTTGCTGACGAGCAAGTTTAAGTTCACGTTTCTTCTGATGACGTTTCGCTGCTACTTCACGCGCTTTACGCTCGTCTTTAACAACGGCTGCGTCTTCACCCGCTACCGGAACACCAGACAGACCAAGTACTTCCACAGGCGTAGAAGGACCAGCAATCTTAATTTCATTACCGTTTTCGTCACGCATTGCACGAACACGGCCGTATTCTTCACCACAAAGTAGAATGTCACCAGCGCGTAATTGGCCTTCTTGAACCAATACAGATGCTACTGGACCACGGCCTTTATCAAGGCGAGATTCAATAACAATACCGCGACCTGGGCCTTCAGCTACTGCTTTAAGGTCTAGAACTTCAGCTTGTAGAACGATAGCTTCAAGCAGTTCGTCTACGCCCATACCTGTTTTCGCAGAAACGTTACAGAACTGGTGCTCACCGCCCCACTCTTCTGAGATAACTTCTAGTTGAGATAGCTCAGTTTTAACGCGATCAGGGTCAGCTGTTTCTTTATCCATTTTGTTCACTGCAACGATAAGAGGTACGCCAGCAGCGCGAGCGTGCTGTACCGCTTCTTTCGTTTGAGGCATTACGCCGTCATCTGCAGCAACAACAAGAATAACGATATCCGTCGCCGTAGCACCACGAGCACGCATTGCGGTAAATGCGGCGTGTCCAGGTGTATCTAGGAACGTGATTTCGCCATTTTCTGTTTCTACTTTATATGCACCAATGTGCTGGGTAATACCACCGGCTTCACCGTCTGCAACTTTCGCGCGACGAATGTAGTCAAGCAATGACGTTTTACCGTGGTCAACGTGACCCATGATAGTTACAACAGGTGCACGTGTGGTTTTTTCACCGCCAGTGCCATCTGCCAACAACTCATCTTCAAGTGCGTTGTCGTTAACAAGCTCGTACTTATGACCCATTTCTTCAATTACTAGTACCGCTGTATCTTGGTCTAGTACTTGGTTAATGGTTGCCATTTCGCCCATCTTCATCATCGTTTTGATAACTTCGTTAGACTTAATTGCAAGTTTACTTGCAAGTTCGCCAACTGTGATGGTTGCGCCAAGCTTAACTACACGCTCTACAGGTGCAGCTGGCTTGTTAAAGCCTTGCTTAAGATGCTCACCCGCATTTTTCTTCGACTTACGACGACGGCGCGATGAACGCTCAACCTGCATGTCTTCTTCGTCTTCAGCTTCTTGAGCATAACGGTTAGAGTGCAAGTGAACTTCTTCAGCTTCTTCTTTCTTACGACGCTCTTCTTCTTCCTTCCAGCGACGCTCGTTCTCTTCAGCAAGTTTGCGCGCTTCATCAGCCGCTTTCTTCGCGTCTTCTTCAAGCTTCTTCTGCGCTTCTTCTTCTTGCGCTTTGCGCAGACGTTCTTCTTCCTGACGAGCCGCTTCAGCTTCCGCTTTTTCAGCTTCAGTTAGCTCAGGTTCGTCGGCCTTACGTGCTTCAGCTTCTTTTTTCGCTTGTTCTGCGCGACGAGCACGCTCTTCTTCAGCAGCTTTCTTAGCTTCTTCAGCTTTACGTGCTTTCTCTTCAGCGGCTTTTTTCGCTTCAGCTGCTGCTTTTTCTTCCGCTTCGCGCTTCAGACGAGCTTCTTCTTCAAGACGCTTCGCCTCTTCTTCCGCTTGACGCTGCTGTTCTTCAACATCGCTACGCTTAACGTAAGTGCGCTTTTTACGTACTTCTACTTTCACTTCTTTAGACTTACCAACACTTAGCGTGCTGGTTGTCTTACGCTTAAGTGTCATACGTGTCGGTTCAGCTGCGCTGCCGTGTTGCTTACTTAAATGATCCAATAGTTTTTGTTTCTCGTCTTCGTTTACCTGATCGCCGGCATTCTTAGTGATACCCGCGTCTTTAAACTGGCCAACCAATCGGTCAACGGTCGTACCAATGTCGCTGGCGAGCTTTTCAATAGATACATCTGCCATTACGTAATTTTCCCCCTGTTGACCTTACTCTTCTTCACTGAACCATACGATATTACGAGCCGCCATGATTAACGCACCGGCTTTCTCTTCGTCTAGTTCATCGATATCACTGATATCATCGGTACCTTGTTCTGCTAATTCTTCCAGGTCAGTAACACCGCGGCTGGCCAACACATAGGCCACGTGTTTACTCATACCTTCAAGATTTAATAAGGCTTCTGTAGGCTCTGCACCTTCAAGCGATTCTTCGTTCGCCAGTGCACGCGTGGTTAGGAAAGCGCGCGCTCTGTTGCGCAGCTCTTCAACCATTTCTTCATCTAACCCTTCAACCGCTAGAAGCTCACTTGCAGGCACGTATGCCACTTCTTCTAACGTTGTAAAGCCTTCATCTACCAAGACAGACGCGAATTCTTCGTCAATGTCCAAACCAGCAGTAAATAGATCAAGTACCTTCGCGTTTTCTTCTTCGTGCTTCTTGTTGAGATCTTCAACCGTCATCACGTTAAGTTCCCAGCCTGTAAGCTGGCTAGCTAGGCGAACGTTTTGACCACTACGGCCAATTGCCTGTGCTAGGTTGTCTGCTTCAACCGCTACGTCCATGCTGTTGCTGTCTTCATCAACAACGATTGACGCCACTTCGGCGGGAGCCATAGCATTGATAACGAATTGCGCTGGGTTTTCGTCCCATAACACGATATCAACACGTTCACCGCCAAGTTCCCCTGATACGGCTTGTACACGTGAACCACGCATACCAACACACGCACCAACCGGGTCTAAGCGCTTGTCGTTAGTTTTAACCGCAATCTTTGCACGAGAACCTGGGTCACGCGCTGCAGATTTAATTTCTAGTGTCTCTTCCGCAATTTCTGGTACTTCCAGACGGAAAAGCTCAACTAGCATGTCTGGGTGCGTACGGCTAATAAATAGCTGTGCGCCACGTGCTTCTGGACGAATAACGTAAAGAAGGCCACGTACACGGTCGCCCGGACGGAAAGTTTCACGAGGAAGCATGTCATCGCGGTAGATAACACCTTCAGCGTTGTTACCTAAGTCGATGATGATGTTGTCGCGGTTTACTTTCTTAACCGTACCTGTAACCAGCTCACCTACTTTGTCTTCGTACTCAGCAATCATTTGCTGACGCTCAGCTTCACGTACTTTTTGTACAATCACTTGCTTTGCGGTCTGCGTAGTTATGCGGTCGAATTTAATAGATTCAATCTGTTCTTCCACATAATCGCCGAGTTGTATCTCTGGTTCGTCGATTTGTGCAGCAGAAATCGTAATTTCAGCAAATGGGTTTTCCTGTTCTTGATCATCAGGGATAACCAACCAGCGACGGAATGTATCAAAGTCACCAGACGTTCTGTCGATGCTTACACGAACCTCAATTTCGCCTTCGTTTTTCTTTTTTGTTGCACTAGCGATCGCAAACTCTAGCGCTTCAAAAATTTTCTCTCTAGGCACTTGTTTTTCATTTGAAACGGCTTCCGCCACTAACAAAATTTCTTTATTCATTTTCGCCTCTCTTTTGCTTTCGTCGATGAAAGCAGAGCTGTTCCGTTAATCGAACGTGGGAACAACGTTACCTTTTTCGATATTCGCCACAGCTAACTGGAACTGCTGGCCATCCACTTCAATACTTACGATGCCATTTTCGCACGCGAGTACTTTGCCTTTAAAATTACGTCTGTCATCCATTGGCATAGACAAACGAATTTGAACCACTTCACCCACAGACTCGATATAGTGCTTCTCTTTGAAAAGCGGTCTGTCCATACCCGGTGATGACACTTCCAAGTTGTATTCAGTGCTAATTGGATCTTCAACGTCCAAAATTGCGCTAACCTGATGACTTACATCTGCACAATCATCAACGGTAATACCGTTTTCATGATCAATAAAAACGCGAAGAATAGAATGCTTCCCCGCTCGTACAAACTCGATCCCAACCAGCTCAAAACCCAGTGCTTCAACACCTGGCTCTAGCATTTCGGTTAGTTTCTCTTCAAGTTTTGCCAATGCAAACCTCCAAAAACGAAAAAAGGGCCTAAAGCCCACCTGTCATCACCCGGCTCAGCGAGGCTGACTCCAGGTTTTAATACAACAAAAAGCCCCGGACTAGCGGGGCTTTTATTAAAATTCTGAACCCATACCTGCCAACAAGGGCAGTTGCAAACCTATGGGTAAAACCACCGTTAGGTGATAGCTTGCTAATGATAAGTGCGTTACTTTCCTGTACTGAGGGAGCCCGCTCTCATCACTTAATGAGCACATTATACGTATAGCCGTCGCATTAAGCAACAGCCAATAGGCGCAGACACTGGAGGGTGTCGATCTTTTCTGTGCAAAATTCGGCCAGCATGAAAGTATTTTAATTGCGGTTTAGTCCAGCAGACTTAGTCTTCGTCTTTAAATGTCGCTTTAATATCAAGAATTTTAGGCATAATTTCTATCATCAAATCGACAAGTCTGGGTTCGAAATGCTTTCCCTTTTGGCTTTGAAGAAAATCTACCGTTTTTTCAATACTCCAGGCGTCTTTATAAGGACGTTTGCTGGTTAAGGCATCGAACACATCAGCAATGGCGCAAATACGTCCCTCAATGGGAATATCTTCACCCGCAAGCCCTTTAGGATAGCCTGACCCGTCCCATTTTTCATGGTGGGTAAGCGAAACAGACTTTGCAACTTTCAACAACAAAGAATCGCCGCAATCACCAATGATTTCCGCACCAATCTCAGGGTGGTTTTTCATGGTGGCAAACTCTTCGTCTGTCAGCTTCCCTGGTTTCAACATTATACTATCAGCAATACCAATTTTGCCGATGTCGTGCATCGGTGCAGCATGAAGCAGAATTTCAGCCTGTTTATCTGTGAGTCCATAGGCAAGCGCAAGCTCTTTCGAATAATGGCTCATGCGCATGACATGCATGCCCGTCTCATTGTCTTTATATTCCGCCGCTCTACCTAAACGCTGTACAACTTGTAAACGGCTATCAAGTAGCTCGTCAGCTTGCACCAAACTGAGGTGGGTTTTAACCCGCGCTTTTACGATGGCCGGAGATATAGGCTTAGTAATGTAGTCCACAGCGCCCGCTTGGAAGCCTTCCGTTTCTTCGTGTTCATCATTTAAGGCGGTGACGAATATAACGGGAATGTGCCTTGTATCTGCTTGCTGTTTAAGCTGGCGGCATACTTCAAAACCCGTCAGTCCAGGCATCATAACGTCAAGCAATATCAAATTTGGCTGTCTAGTCTCAGTGAGCTTTAACGCTTCTTCGCCATTTCTCGCAAAAATAAGCTGATAATCATTAGCGAGAAGTTGCTTTAAAACCCTTAGGTTTACTGGCTCATCGTCAACGAGTAATAAAGTAGGTTTTGTGATTTCAATGTTTAACATGCCGCGTCTCTTGGCTACTTTAATTCTTGTATCAATGTAGAGATGCGCTCATGCGCCAACTCGAACTCAAAATCATCGATATCTAAGAGAATTTGAGTTATTTGTTCTTTGTGACTAGAACACCCAACTTCGCGTAAAAATGACAATTCATCTTCATCTACCATGTTTTGCTCTACACTATCGAGCATAGCCTCCAAATGACTCAGCAGCAATGCATTATCGATACTTTCATTAATGGCATTTTCGGCATACAGTGGCGATTCGCTAAGCATCAACTCGATTTTATCTAAGGCATCACGAAGACGGTTAACGTCTTCAATATTCACCTCTGATTTTAGAGCCTGAGCTTCAATTTCCCTGGTCGTATGATAGAAGGTGGTTAAGCAAAGGTTACCCGATGTACCTTTTAAACCGTGTGAAAGTGTAGCAACCGCTTTATAGTCTTCACGAATTGCCGCCCCCATTAAGTCGTCGACTTTATCCCTGCAGGTAGTAGAGAATTTATCCACCTCTTGTAGGACGGCCTCTTCACTCCCCCATAAATCGATGGCCTTCTTCAAATCCAACACGTTTTTATCAACTTTAAGCGCAGATGCTGGAGCATTTACTTCTAATGTGTCTGGTACCGAGTCGACCTGAAGCGTATCTATGTTAAGCACGCGAGCAATCTCGTCCATCAATTGAGGGAAATCGACGGGCTTGTTGGCGAACCCTTCCATTCCCGCCTGCTGCGCGGCATGTTTGTCCTGTACTAACACGCTAGCAGTCAGCGCAATAATGGGCGTAGGTGGTAAGCTATTTTCTTTTTCAAACTCTCGACGCTGTTTGGCTGCCTCTAGGCCATCTAACTTAGGCATCTGTAAATCCATCAGTACCACGTCAAACGACTTAGCGCGCATTTTATCTAATGCAATCTGTCCATCTGTTGCCGTTTCTACACTGTGGCCAGCGCGTTTTAGCAGCAACGAAAGCAACTCAAGGTTTTGCTGCACATCATCAACAACCAGTACGGTTAACGAGGTTTCAATACGTGCTGCTTTAGAGGAGAGCTCACTAGATACGTAATCATCAATTTCTACAACTTCTAGAGGAAGTCTGAAAGTAAAGGTCGTTCCTTTACCTTTTTCACTAGTTGCACATATATTGCCGCCCATCA
The DNA here is from genome assembly GCF_001924945.1 of Alteromonas sp. W12. Classification (NCBI taxonomy): domain Bacteria; kingdom Pseudomonadati; phylum Pseudomonadota; class Gammaproteobacteria; order Alteromonadales; family Alteromonadaceae; genus Alteromonas; species Alteromonas sp. W12. The sequence goes on along the minus strand of NZ_LQXH01000001.1, from coordinate 1,376,984 downwards.
GTTCAACTAACTGCTTGGAAATAGTTGTACCCAGCCCAGTGCCGCCGTACTTTCGACTCATCGATGCATCTGCTTGAGAGAACGGGTCGAATACTCTTTCTACTTGCTCTTGCGTCATACCAATGCCGGTATCTGTCACGTCAAAATACACAAACTTTTCATCACTTTTGACATTGATAGTCACTTCACCCTCGTGAGTGAATTTAACGGCGTTGCCTATAAGATTGTTAAGTACCTGCCGCATTCGCTCCGGTACACCTCTGTATCCGTTAGCTACAGAATCATCGACATTAAGTACAAGTCCAACTTTTTTGCGTTTGGCTTCTAACCAAAATGTTGAAATAACCAAATCCAACTCTTCGCGAATAAGGAAATCGCGATAATCTAAATCAAGCTTACCTTTATCCAACTTCGCGCTATCAAGTATGTCGTTTAGAAGATGCAGCAAAGAACGTGCGGAACGGTTTATCGTGGTTAAGTGAGATTTTTGCTCTTCGCGTAAGGCTTCTCCTAACATGAGGTCGCTAAAGCCTATGATTGCATTCATAGGCGTACGGATTTCATGACTCATATTAGCAAGAAATGCGGTACGCGCAGCGGCAGCTTGCTCCGCTTTTTCCTTTGCCGCTTTTAATTCATTTTCCATCACTTTTCGATGTGTTATGTCAGATATAAAGCCGTCTACATAAAGCACCATGCCATCATCGTCCTTAACCTGCACTCCATGCTCGATAACCCACTTCACCTCGCCAGATTTCGCGACAATTCTATATTCATATGAGAATTCGCCCACCTCAGGACTAATAGACGAAAGGCGCTCAACATCATCAGGATGGTAAAGATCGGTGAAAGAGCGCTTCGGGTTGGGCAAGGTAAAATCTTCAGGCGGGTATCCGGTTACTTCTATTACAGCATCACTAATAAATACCATGGGCCACCCTGGCATATTTAAACAGCGATAAGCCATACCAGGAATATTTGAAATGAGGCTTCTAAACTTAGCTTCGCTCTCACGCAGTGCATCTTCCATTTCCTTGCGTTTGCGTAAATCAGAAGCGAAAGAGACAAAAACGGGTTTCCCATCAATTTTTGTGTAGCCGACACCAAGGCGCACTGGTATGCGCTCACCATCTTTGCGAAGTACTTCTACTTCTCTTCCTGTACCAATAATTTGCTCAGTTGGTACTACTCGCTGACTGAAGAAGTCATCACCGTATAAATGACGTCTTTCAGGAGTTACTACCTCAGCTGCGTGCATACCGATTATTTCTTGCTGAGTATAGCCATAGATGCGCTCAACAGCGGGGTTAGCGGTTTTTATGATGCCTTTGTCGTCAACAGTCAGGATGGCGTCGACGGCGGTATCGGTAATAGCACTTTGAATTCGCTCACTTTCAATGGCGCGTACCATTACATCGCGATATTTAAACAGAAGGCTAATGCCTAATACCATGGTAATTAATATTAACGTAACGATAGCAATCGAAATCGCTAGATAAACGGCAATATCTGAAGACTGACCCGACGTTTCCATTCCTGGTGGCAATACGAATCTTGCTGCCGCCATCCCCGTATAGTGCATACCAGAAATAGCCAGTCCCATGACGATACTTGCAAGTAATACATGTTTTCCTAACAGCTTTTTACTTTTCGTAGCAGCTGTAATGCCGAATTTAATCCACAGCGACAGCATGGCTAAACACACAGCTACCACAATAGAAAGGGCAAACGTACCAAGGTCGTAACGAAGAAGCGGTGCCATTTCCATAGCGGCCATACCACTGTAGTGCATAGTGCCAATACCAGCACCTACCAGTACACCACCTAATATTATTTCAGCGAGGCTAATACGGGACTTAGTTAAAAGGTGAAGCGCCACCCAAGCAGCGGCAATCCCGGGAACGGCAGAGAGCCCGGTAATCAGAGGATCATAGTCAACGGGCAGACATAAATCAAAAGCGGTCATCCCCAAGAAATGCATAGACCAAATACCACCGCCTAAAGCAACGCTGCCGGTGCCTAATAAGGTATTTCGTCGAAGTTTGTCTTCGGTGATCGCGGCTTGTCCTGCCACATTAAACGCCATGAATGAGGCAAATACAGCCACCATAAGCGATAGAATAACCAAAGGAAAATGATAAGCACCTTCTATTAAGGTGGCGTGTTCTTCAAAAGTAAAAAAACGGGATATCATAACGCGGCCATACTACCTATTAGTTTAATTTTCAATGGTGGCGTGAGGTTAACTTAGCACACTCATTTACACAGTGTAGTAATTAATTCAAAATTATCGTGTAAATCAAGGAACGCTATTATGTTTTGCCGTATAAAAAGAAAAAACCCAGCAAAAGCTGGGTTTTAAATGTGGTTGCGGGAGCAGGATTTGAACCTACGACCTTCGGGTTATGAGCCCGACGAGCTACCAGACTGCTCCATCCCGCGACTGTACGGTATAGCTTGCGATTGCAATGCTTTGTAATTCTGGTTTTCAAATTGGTTGCGGGAGCAGGATTTGAACCTACGACCTTCGGGTTATGAGCCCGACGAGCTACCAGACTGCTCCATCCCGCGCTTGTACGGTAAAGCTTGCCTTTGCAATGCTTTGAAATTCTGGTTATTTTCTGTGGTTGCGGGAGCAGGATTTGAACCTACGACCTTCGGGTTATGAGCCCGACGAGCTACCAGACTGCTCCATCCCGCGCCAGAAAATTATTGTTGTAAGCGCTTCATTTAATGCCTCGCTTCAACGTGGTGCGTATTATACATAGGGACTTTCGCAACACAAGTACCAGCATGCGAAATATTTCATTTTTCTGACTGTTAGCGGTTTAATTGACCAACATGAACAAAGTTAATACGAATTAACCGATTTTTAGCTCCCATTTACACACGTTGATTCAAGCTATTTAAATTTTTCCATTTTTTCAGCCAACGAAAAATCTAATTCTGTTAGCCCACCAGCGTCGTGCGTAGTCAATGTTACCTCTACTTTATTATAAACATTGAACCACTCCGGATGATGTTTTAGCTTTTCCGCCCAAATCGCAATTTGAGACATCCACCCAAAAGCTCGGATAAAGCTCTTAAACATAAACGTCTTTTTGATAGTGTCTCCACTTTGCTCCCATGGTGTGTCATCGGAAACCAGTTCATTGAGCGCTTTCAATTTTTCATTAATTTCATTATCAGACAGCTTCGTCGCCATTCTTATCTCCTTCAATCACTGATGATTACGTAAAAGTCTTACCTACTACGAGATACTTTAATCGATTGGTTTAACATTAGAAGAGACTGGAGACAAAATCACAAAGAGGAGTGGAGGCTAAGGTTTACAAAAAAGCCACCCTTCAACTTTTATAGTCAAAGGGTGGCTATACTTCTACCTTATTAACAGATTAGAACTCGATAGCTAAGCGCGCATAGATTTGACGACCTCGAGGATCGTGAACCTTAGAGTCAAACCCGCTGTTAGTGAATAGCTGTGGAGGCTCTTCGTCGAACATGTTAATTGCGCCTAACGTCAACACATAACTTTGTTCTGTATCATATAAGCCGCCTAAGTCGATGTTGTATTGAGCATCTACCGTCAAGTGACTATCCACTTCGTAAAAGCCACCTGAACAACCACCCACGTTTGCAGTACCGTCCGCGCAATTTTGATCATCGTCATACGATGAGATGTAGCGAAGGAAGATATTGGCTGCATGGATATCGTTTTGCCAAGCCAGCCCCAAGTTGGCGCGCAATTCAGGAGAAGACACACCAATATTATTGAAATTACGGCGTCCTGCACCATCAATGTTCCCTGCCTGTGGGTCCATCAAGTCATACTTAGTAATGTAGGTCGCATTCAACGTAGGTGTAAAGTTACCGAAGTCTGTCTCTATTTTATAACTGGTTACAAAATCAAGACCCGATGTTTCCAAAGAACTCGCGTTAACATACGTGTTATTTACTTGAAGAACAGGCCCAGTCAGCGGGTCTCCAGCACGGATAACGCGGTCTGGGTTAGTCGGATCATCATTTAGTACCGCCTGCGCGTTCTCTTGAATGATCAAGTCTTCAAACTCGAAATTCCAATAATCAACTTCAACAGAAAAGTCTCTGAAAGGCTCGTATGAGAAGCCAATATTATAGGCTGTCGACTCTTCAGGTTTTAGCTCTTCATTACCCGATGTTCTAACAGCCACAAATGCCGTAGCACCTTGAACGGGGTCAATAAGCTGTTGCAACGACGTTGCACCACCTTGTGCTAAGAACACTGTTGGCGCTCTAAACGACGTAGATATCGAGCCGCGAAGTGAAAACTCATCAGTCGCACGCCACGAAATCGCTAACTTTGGATCCACTGTACTACCAATGGTACCGCCGTAATCTTCATAACGAACCGCTAGCTGAACATCTAATTCGTCATTTATTGGTAATGCAAGTTCACCGAACGCTGCCCATACATCCTGGCTACCATCAATATCAGGGTTGCCGATAACGAATGTGAAACTGTCTTGGTTAGCAAGGTCATCGTAATCTTGGCTAAGCTGGTTTTCACGATATTGAACACCCAATGCTAACGCCGCAAAGCCACCGCCCATTTCGAACACATCAAACGATGTAAACGCTTCGAAAACTTCAAGGTCAGCTTTAGAGTCAATCACTTCGGTTCCCGTAAAGGAGCTAACCACGTAATCAGAGTTAGGTGCCGTTGTGTAAGACGTTGCAAATGGGTTGAAGAATTCGCAATCCCCTACCCCTGGCGTTCCAGCGATAGGGTCACAATTAGAGCCACCTAGACCGTATAGCGCAAGCTGAAACTCGGTATTTAGTACGTCAGGAACCCTAAATACAAAATCGTTAACCGCACGTGTATAGCTTACTTCCCAGAACCCAGTGTCTGTCACACCTTGTAAACTGGTGCTAAAGCGAAAGGTGTCTGATTCGGTATTAGCTGGGTCACCAGGGAAGCCGTTACCTTCAGCGCGACCGAAGAAAGCGACAGGCTGACCAAATGGATTCTGCGGATGATAATCAGGAACAATTGGAGAGGTTAAAATTGGGAAGCTCGGTGCTCCACCACGTTCAGCACGGTTTCTCGCTAAACTGAATTCAGCCGACCATGTAATATCGTTATCGAACTCGTAGTCTGCACGTACATAAGCATTTGTTCGGCTCTCATCGGCAACATATGAATAGAATTTACCGAAATCAAAACCACAAAAACCAATTTCTAAACCTGGCACTGTACCACTTGGCGCAAGTAAATTGGGTGCACCACCAAACTCCTCACATCCGTACGGGTCGATAATGGGCAGTGCCCCTGCACCTGGAATATTTAAGAAGAAAGAGCCTGGGTTACCCAGAGCACTTGTATCGTCTTGGGGACGACTTAGTCGTCTATCGCTGAGAAAAAGCGGCGAACGGTTGGTATAGCTTATCGCCGCTAGTACGCTTTCGTTATCTCCGGTTGCGCCCCATAAACCTTGTAAAATGTATTCTTTGTTGTCGCCATGCGCACCATCTTGATAGTCAAGGCTTACCATTGCTCCGTCATAATTGCGTTTGGTGATAAAGTTAACGACACCTGCAACGGCATCAGAACCATACAGAGCCGACGCACCATCTTTAACCACTTCCATACGATCAATGGCTATCATCGGTACAAGAGAACTGGTATCGACGAAGTTCAGGCCTTCGTTCGTTGGTTGCGCTGTAACGACCTGACGCTTGTTGTTAAGTAAAACCAGAGTAGACGCTACGCCTAAACCACGAAGGTTAATATTCGACGTACCCGCTGTTGCGTTTTGCGTAAAAGCATCTGGGTTGTTTTCAGCACCCGTGTTAATAGTGAGTGTTTGTGTAATATCCGCAATATTCTTTGCGCCAATCGCGTCGATAGCCACGCTATCTACCACGGCTAGTGGAGAAGGAGATTCGAAGTTTTCGCTACGGCGAACAAAACTACCGGTAACCAAAATAAGTTCTACGTCTTTCTTAGCTTCTTGCTCACTTTCAACGTCTGCTTCTTGGGCTGATGCGATATAAGGAGAGCAAAATAAAGCAGTACCGACCATTGCCGCCACTGCTGTCTTACGCGTTTTAAATTTCATAGTGTGATTCCAAATCTGGGCTTATCACTACCGGCATTACTACCCACACTTTCCGCTAGCGACAGGCTGTTCGATTTCGTGTTGTTATTGTCTGAGGCCATGAACAAATATTGACCTACGCAATTGATACTATGCTTGAATTTCACCTTTGTAAATTTATTGTGAATAATATGTTTACATTAATTTTACACATGGTCTGACCAGATATCCTTTAGGATAAATTGAAGCCTTTCCACCGAATTTAGCCATATCCCAATTGAGAATATGTTTCCCAATATGGGAAATTTATTCATTACGCTTGATTGATCGCGCACCTCAAAAATCAGGCATACCCTCTAATTTTCAATACGTTACAAGCTTATTTTGAAAGGAATGATTCTTGAAACATCAGGAACACTTTATATGAAGGTGCACGAGGTCTATGGAGTTTCCAAAAATAGATGAGGTTTATAAATTACTCAGCGAAAAGCTAGAGTCTTGGGTAGAGGGCGGCATTACGCTTCTTCCTAACATTGTTGTCGCATTTTTTATTGCAATAGCCTTTGGCATTATCGCCAAAGTGATCGGCAACGTTGCTGGCAGGATTATGCGCAGAACGTTCGAGTCTCGACAAATTGCAAGCCTCCTCACCTCCATAATCAAATCTATCGTTTTAATAGCGGGAATTTTCATTGCGCTAGACTTTGTTGGCCTCAAAGGTACTGTTACTTCTTTACTTGCAGGCGCAGGTATCGTCGGGTTGGCCATTGGTTTTGCGTTTCAGGACATGACGGAAAACTTCATTGCCGGTGTGGCCATGGGAATTCGAAAACCCTTTGAGATTGGCGACGTCATTGAGGCAGAAGGTGTATTTGGTAACGTGAAGGAAATAAACCTTAGAAACACCTTAGTTGAAACCTTTTATGGCCAACTTGAAGTTATACCCAACAAGATACTTTTCCGAAATATATTGACCAATTATTCATATCTTGGTTATCGAAGAATAGAGGTCCCTGTAGGTATTTCTTACGCTGATGATATAGAAGAAGCCGCTAAAGTTATTACGGATGCTATGAATGAAAAAGATTATGTCATCAAAAAAGAAGAGACCGCGGTTTACGCAGAGTCTTTTGGCGATTCAAGTATCAACCTATTACTGTGGTTTTGGATTCGATATCCAGGAGAGCCTGGATTTATGGTCGTACGCCACGACGCGATCAGTACAGTAAAAACGGTATTAGAAGAAAACGATATTCTTATTCCTTTCCCTATCAGAACATTGGATTTCAATGCCAAAGGGGGAGATAAGCTTAATAGCATGCTTAAAAAGCAGGATGAGAGAAGTCCAAGTAAAGGTAATACAAATTCATCAACTGAGCAGTCTGATGTGAAAGCGGGTGATAACCCTGAGCAACCCGCAGAAGAATGAAACTAACGGAGATGCAAATGGAAATGTTAAATTCAAAAACACTTAAACACGCTTTTTTAGTACTTATACTCGTAGCCAGTTTTGGGAGTTTAGGCGGTTGTGCAACAGTTGAAGGGGCCGGTAAAGATATTCAAAGTGCTGGAGAAGCCATTGAAGAAGGTGCCGAGGAAGCGTCTAACTAACTCGTTTCTGTCGACATAGGTCTTGCCGATAAAGTACGACTGTGTAGGTAAAAGCCTGACGATCGCTAAACTAGGCCCTGTTTACCTTTGCTATATATCAAAGGTCAACAAACGCCAGCATCTCAGGCTTTTTTATTTTGTGGCACCATGTTTTTGCAATACACGGTGCGGCATATCAACTAGACAACGACGTAGCACACGCATCGTAATACGCATTTGGCAATATGCCGTACTAGTCTGTACAGCCACTTTTACTGCGTGAAACAACAATCTATCAAGGCTTAAGCACCGCGAGCATGAAAAAGCCACCTATTAGCGCTGGGTTCCCATTCGATTTAAGTAAGCAACTTGCCTCTACTTTATAAAGCTTCCCTTGCGCCTTTTCAGTGATTTCGACAAGTTTGAATCGGTATTTAACGGCGTCATTACTTTTTACTGGTTCAAGAAAACGTAACTTATCAATGCCATAATTAATCATAGACGCGATACGCTCGTCTGGCTCGATCACTTCAGCGAATGCTTTAGGCATGAGACTGGCAGTCAAGAAGCCGTGAGCAATTGTTGCTTTAAAGGGACTTTCTTTTTCACAGCGCGCAGCATCTAAATGTATCCACTGGTGATCGCCCGTGGCGTCTGCAAACTGATTGATCATGTCCTGCGTAACCGTCAGCCATTCAGGTTGTTCAAGGGTATCTCCCACTGCTAAGTCTAAAAGTGTTCTCATTTTTCAGTCCAATCTCCATTTATTGACGATAAAACTACTATTATTACCTTGAATGTTTCAATTAACTTTTAATAATAGGTATTTATAAATATTCTTGTTACACTAACGTAAATTATTCGTAGATGCTATGTAGCATTGGATCACAGTTTTCTATTAAACGCACCGTGATACAAACTAGCGCCTCTTCATCTATTGGCTTTTTTCAGGGCACTCGCTCTTAAAGGATTAGTTATGAATCTCAATAGAATCGATTTGAACCTTTTTGCAGTATTCGACGCCATTTACACGGCAGGAAGCTTAACCAAGGCAGCAGATGTCTTATGCATTACTCAACCAGCGGTAAGTAACTCTTTAGCGAGACTAAGGGAAATGCTTAACGACCCGCTGTTTGTTCGTACCGGCCACAGTATGACGCCTACCCCCGTAGCGCAAAATATTATTGTTCCAGCTCGACAAGCCTTAGCCTTACTACGCAGAAGTGTGCAAGAAAGTCATACATTCGACCCTCTCACAGCCGAGAAGTCCTTTAATTTTGCCAGCCGTGATTTGCTTGAAGTAAGCATTATGCCTCGACTCATTTCACGTTTGCAGAATTTGGCGCCAAATATCGGGTTAACCAACTACGAGATTCCTAGAAGCCAAGTTGTTTCGGCGATGGCATCGGGCACGTTGGACTTTTACTCAGATGCATCGACATTTACAGACCCTCATTTGTGCAAAGAAAAAATCGCCCAAGACAGACTTGTTGTGTTAGCACGTAAAAATCATCCTGCGCTCAAAAACGGGCTTAACTTAGATACCTTTCTACGATTAGGCCATATTAATGTGTCACAGCGTAAATCTGGTGTGGGCCCAATAGATATTGCGTTAGATAAAATGGGCAAAAGACGCAAGGAAGTTATGCGAGGTCAACATTTTTTAACCGTACCAAGTACGATAGTAAAGACAGACCTAATCGCGTGCCTGCCGTATCACCTTGCTAAACATTACGATCTTGCGTTGTACGAGGTTCCTTTTGATTTACCGCCTGTAGAATATTTCCTTTATTGGCATGTAAGCGCCGACCATGATCACGCTCATATGTGGATGCGTGAACAAATAATGGAAGTAGCGAGCAACTATAAACCTCATTAACATAGACAAAGCCCTGTTTAAACAGGGCTTTTTTTACTTTTGAATAAATTAAACTTACAGCACGTTGAAGCTTATCGAACTCTGATGCTCATCATTGTGATAAATCGTGTGGAATGCTCTGGTGAAATCGCTCTCTTTAGCGTTAAAAATGTTTTCAACATAATTCTGCGGGTTTAAATCAAGGAACGGAAACATGCTACTTTGTATTTGAATTTGTAGCTTATGACCTCGTTTAAATGTATGTAATACATCGTAAAGTTCAAAACCAATTTCCGTAGGTTGATTTGGGACAAACGCTTTCGGTTTGCTCATATTTTCTCTAAAACGACCGCGTAACACGCCCCAACGCACCAACTCATGGCGATTACCTTTCTCCATATCCGCCTTATTGACATTGTCATCTACAGACGGAAAAACATCGACCAGTTTTACGACTACATCGGCAGCAGATTTGTTTGTTGAAAACCACAAATTTAGGTCTATGGCGCCAGCGATAGTGAGGTCGTTTTCTAGTATTTCTGTTTCGAATACCAGCACATCAGGTCTTCTCGCTGCAAACCTCTGATCTTCGACCATATAGGGTCTATCCCACCCGCGGCTAATTTTTGCAGAGTGTGGAACGGGTTTGTTCGGATCGCTCACATATTCGCTGCTTCCGGTGTTATTTGCATTTTCAACCAGCTTTTCCTTTCCTGCTAAGAACAACGTTTTTTGAGATGTATCTTTGGGTGGCCAGACATCAAAGTGACGCCAACGATTACTCCCCGTTTCAAACATAGTTGCAGTGGCAATGTTTGCATCATTGGCCCCTTTCAAGTGTTGCTTGAAGAACGGCAATAACACGTCTTTTTGAAACCAAGCGCTGGTGTCAAATCCGAAATGCGCTTCGCCGAGTTCCGTTCCACCTTTTTCACTCTGCCATTGACCGTGATACCAAGGACCCATCACCAGCTTTACATGATCCTTTTTGTTGTTATGTGACATGGTTTGGTAGGTGTAAAGCGGGCCATATAAGTCTTCGGTGTCGTACCAACCGCCGACAACCAGCGTCGCAGGCTTTGTCTTAGATAAATGTTGCAATACATCTCGTGACTTCCAATAGTCGTCATAATTAGGGTGTTGAATAACTTCATTCCAAAATGGTCGTTCACCGTGAAAGTACTTGTCGTTGACATTGGAAAGCGGCCCTAAATTTTTAAAAAATTGATAGCCATCTGGTGTTTCTGACTTCATTCCTTCAGGCCAATAAGCAAACGTACCATCACGCTGCTTATCAAACGTGTCGAAAAATATAAACGCCATAGGGGTCACAAACGCCCCATTTCGATGGAAGTCATCAAAAAACCAATCTGCAATTGGAGCTTGTGGAGAAATAGCCTTTAGCGCGGGGTGGCTATTTATAGAGGCGACTGAAGTGTAATAGCCAGGATACGATGTGCCCCACATCCCCACTTTTCCGTTATTGCCTTCAACATTTTTTACTAACCACTCAATAGTGTCATAGGTATCAGTAGCATCATCCGTCGCATCTTTACCGCGCTTATAAGCGTCTTGAGGACGCATATTGACAAACTCTCCTTCAGACATGAATTTGCCACGCACATCTTGGAACACAAAAATAAAACCTTCTTTTTCGAAAGCTTCGCTCGGCCCCAAACGCTTTTTATACTTACTTACACCATAAGGAGCAACGCGATAAGGCGTACGCTGCATCATAAAAGGGTAAGCGTCTGTTCTATCGTTTGGCACATAGACTGACGTAAACAGTTTTACGCCATCACGCATTGGAATTTGGTATTCGTATTTCGTGTAGTTTGCCCTTATATAGGCTTCCCTAGCATCGGTTTCACTTTGTTCACTGAATGCATACGTTGTTGTTAACAAAAGTACCACCAGCATAACGCTGCGCATTACCACCTTCATTTTCTGTCCTTTTTTGTTATTGGATTAATTCATTTACAACCGCGATAGGGTGACGTGGCTTTTTACCTTCAAACCTTGCAACTTGGCTTCGACATGAAAAGCCGCTTACAAGCACTTCATGCTGTGTGCTACATTGCTTGAACACACCTGACCAACTTAATTCGTAAAGCGCTTTTGAATTTTTATAATGTGAAGCTTCGTGACCATAGGTTCCAGCCATACCGCAACATCCTGAGGGCTGCACTGTTAAATTAGCACCAAGTTTCTCAAAAATGCTTTGCCAGCGGGTTGTCAGCGACGGCATAGCCGTTTTTTCACTACAGTGTGCAAGCAAACTGAATCGCTTTTTAATCATCGCCTTTACTATGTGCTTTTCAGTTAAAACCAAATCCAGCCATTCATCGATGGTATGCACAAAGAAGTTACCTCTTTTATCACGCAAATACTTCTTGTATTCATCTCTGTAACACAACACTAGCGACGCATCAGTGCCTACCATAGTTATGTCTAGTGCATGGAGTTGATTTAGTAAGTTAGCGGTCTTTATCGCTTGTTTTTCAAACTTATCCAGAAAGCCTTTTACGTGAGCAGGTTTTCCATTGGGCGTATACGGCACTACCATGGGTTTAAAGCCAAGCTTATAGATCACACTTATCAGCTTCTCGACGCTAGCCGCATCGTAATAACTGGTAAAGGGATCTTGAACGACAGCGATATAATTTTTTCGCTCTTCTGTATTCATTTGGGAAAGGCGTTGTAAATCAAACGGCACTGTTTGTGCTTTTACTCGGCTAGTTAACGTTGGATAAGAAAGCTGAGGAGCATCTTTATACCCTACTTGCTTCTCCAAGAAGCGCTTCACCCATTTTAGCTCTATTAGGGCATTATGAAGTTTAGGCGCACGCGCGCTCAATGGAGCAATCGTTTCTATATTAGCAACCAGCATATCTTTTAAAGGTCGCAAATACCGTCGATAGTAAATAGACAAAAATATTGACCTGAAGTGCGGCACATCAATATTCACCGGGCATTGATGTGTACATGATTTGCACGCCAAACACCCATCCATGACCTCTTTGACTTCGTGTGAAAAGTCTGGCTTGTTACTTAAAATGGAGTTCTTAAACCGAGATAGAAAGTTACTTTTGAACTGCTTATACGACAACCCTTCACTTTCTAATGTAGTGCCGAATTTGGTACTAAGCGATAGTAGCCGCGTCCATTCCCTTAGCATACTTGCGCGCCCTTTCGGTGTGTGCCGCCTATCTTGGGTAACCTTGCTAGACGGGCACATAGGTGATGTAGGCTCGTAGTTGAAACACAGTCCATTGCCGTTACATTCAAAAGCAGGAAACACATCTTGTTTTATGCTGACGGGAATAACCCGCTCAATCCCTGCTCTTTTAATATCTTTCACCGAGACTAATTTATCATCACTCTCTATCGGTGTGCAGATTTTGCCGGGGTTCATCTGGTTATGGGGGTCAAATACGGCTTTGATCTTGCGCATTTCATTGAACAGTGTTTCGCCAAAAAATGCGGGGCCGTATTCACTTCGAAATCCCTTGCCATGCTCTCCCCACATCAATCCACCGTACTTAGCAACAAGTGCCACTACCTCATCAGAAAGCGAATGCATCAGTGCTTCTTGCTGTGGTTCTGATAAATCTAGTGCCGGCCTCACGTGCAAAACACCAGCATCAACGTGACCGAACATGCCATATTTTAAATTATGGCTGTCTAATAATGCTCGAAACTCACCAATGAAGTCGGCCAAGGTTTCCGGCGGCACAGCGGTATCTTCGGCAAATGCAATGGGCTTTTGATTGCCCTTTACCTTACCAAGCAGCCCAACGGCTTTTTTCCGCATGGCATAGATGCGCTGAATATCGGGCTTGTCATAGGTGACGCTATAGCCTGTTATATTGCTGCCATCTCGTCCTATCTCTTGTGTAATTGCCACTTCTAACTGTTCAATATGAACTTTCATTTCTTCTGCAGAATCGGCGTTGAACTCTACAAGATTTAAACCCAACAACTCGTTATCTGGAACATCTGCTATTAAATGATGAATGGAATGCCACACAATGTCGGTTTTCGCAAAGTTAAGTACCGTGCTATCGATGGTTTCAACACTGGTTGCTTTGGCTTTTACCAACACTGGCGCATGTCGAAGCGCCGCGTCAAATGAACGGTAGGATATGTTAACAAGCGCTTTCAGTGGCGCTATTTTATCAAGTGTTAACGTCGCTTCCGTAACAAACGCAAGTGAGCCCTCTGCACCTGTGATTAGCTTACCAATGTCAATGTTATCACCGTCAACTACGTGTTCTAAATCGTACCCCGTCAAAAAGCGGTTTAAGCGGGGAAATGTTTTTAAAATGCCCTCTCGATGTTGAATACAGGTACGCATTGCTTGTTGATAAATTGCGGCTTCTGACGTACAGCCACTTGCTTTAAGTAAAGCTTCATCCCGCGAAATTTTTGCGGTTTCAATTATCTCGCCATTCGCAAGCACTGCTTTGAGTCCGATGACGTGGTCGCTGGTTTTACCATACACTAATGACCCCTGCCCCGACGCATCAGTGCTTATCATACCGCCAAGCGTAGCGCGATTGCTGGTTGATAGATCAGGGGAAAAGAACAGGCCGTGCGGGCGCAATGCGTCGTTGAGTGAATCTTTGACTATACCCGCTTGAACCCTAACCCACCCTTCTTCCAGGTTCAGTTCAATGATCTCATTTAGATAACGACGGATATCGACAACGATACCATCGGTTAAACTCTGCCCATTAGTACCAGTGCCACCACCACGGGCAGAGAATGCGACATCTGGGAAGTGGCTGGCTAATTTACCTATACACTGACAATCTTCAGTAGATTTTGGGTAGATAATGGCCTGCGGGACTTTGTAATAGACTGAGTTGTCAGTAGCATGCGCGATGCGAGCACTATAGGCCGTTTCGATATCACCGGTGAAGGCACTCATCTTTAGGCGCTCTACAAATGCTTTATATTGTGCGGCTAGATTGGATTCGACCGTCAACGCGGGAAGAGTCACTTGTTGATTTTCCTATGTTAAAAATGAGGGAGATTTTGTTACTGCGAAATTTTCTTACCTTAAGCGTATATCGCGGTGAACACCTCGCTCAAATGTTATAATATAACATATCATGATTAATTCATAGGGATGTACTCCCTGCTATGATAGCCTTGTGTGAGAGTTTTGATATTTTCATATGACTTTCAACGAAGACATTCACAATGATAAAAGCTGTACCTACTAACATCATTACTGGCTTTTTGGGTGTGGGTAAAACATCCTCGCTATTACATTTATTAAAACAAAAACCTGCAAATGAACGCTGGGCAATACTAATTAATGAGTTTGGTGAGATTGGTATCGATGGTTCATTGGTAAACGGCTCGCGAAATAAAGCACCTAACAATGACGCCAGCGGTGAAAAGCGGGTATTTATTAAAGAAGTGCCAGGTGGATGTATGTGCTGTGCCGCGGGGCTGCCAATGCAGATTGCTCTTAATCAGCTGTTGGCCGAATCTAAACCAGACCGTTTGCTTATTGAGCCTACTGGTTTGGGGCATCCTATAGAAGTACTACAAACACTAGCTGCCGAGCATTATCAAGACGTTCTCGACATACAAAAAACGGTAACTTTGGTTGACGCAAGAAAGCTCGCTGATCCTCGCTATACCTCTCATGATACCTTCAATCAGCAAATCGCCATTGCTGACGTTATTGTGGGGAACAAACAAGACCTTTACACTCATTCAGATGCCGAAGCATTGGAGACCTATGTCGTCCAACGTACCAAGCCAAACACGCCCGTCTTACTGTGCGAAAAGGGAGAGTTCCCAATTAGCGTATTAAAGGGAAGCTCAAGTGCACTTACTCATATCAAAGCACAAAAATTGCAAGACCACAAAACTACCACTACGCCCTCAATAAATGAACAGCCTTTTCCTGACTCAGGTGTATTGAGAGTAGAGAATAAAGGCGAAGGTTTTAAAGCTGTCGGGTGGCGTTTCTCACCTTCCAGGGAGTTTGACCGCATTGCACTACTAAAATGGATGCACAACCTTAACGTTGAAAGGCTTAAAGCAGTTGTCATAACAAGTGACGGTGTCTTTAGCTATAACGTTGTTGACAACGAGGTTACCGAAGCCGAGTTAAGTGAGTGTAGTGAAACTAAAATTGAAATTATCGCTATTGAACTTAACCCTATATGGGATGAAGAGCTCACAAAGTGTCTTTCGGTTTACTAGTGCAATAATGTTTAGCATCAAGGCAGTCTTTTTATAACATTTGACGCAGTAACAGCGCGAGGCTATCACGCGGCACCAAAGAGAGAAGCGCCGCCGCAGTATTATTGAAATTAGAGGTGGTTTATTTGTCTAAATATGGCCCCGTGAATACACTATGTTGCCTGCAACTATGGTTGTATGCGTTTCTCCATACAGCGTTTCTCCTATAAATGGCGAGTTCTGAGACTTAGAGACGAAAAAGGATGGCGTTACCGTGAACGCGCTATTTAAGTCGAAAAGCACCAGATCTGCCACTTCGCCTTGTTCAATTCTTCCGCAGCGTATGCCGAATATGTCGCCTGCATTTTTACTCATTAAATCGATGGCACGACCAAGCGTTAGCTTTTTGGTTTTTACGAAATGAGTAAAGATCAGAGGAAACGCAGTTTCAAGACCAATAATACCAAACGGTGCCTGTTCAATAGGTTGCTCTTTTTCTTCAGGCGAGTGAGGTGCATGGTCGGTTGCTATAGCGTCTATTACGCCCTCTATAAGGGCACTTTGGCACGCAAGCATGTCCTCTCTAGAGCGAAGCGGTGGATTCATTTTCCAATTCGCATCTAAAGTCCCATCAGCTTTTATGGCGATGTCTTCGTCACACAGCAACAAGTGATGAGGAGAAACTTCTACAGTAACCTTGGCGCCACGTTCTTTTGCTCGCTTCACTGCTTCAATAGAAGCCGATGTAGAAACATGCAATACGTGGTAGTGACCACCGGTTTCCAAACTATAGCCGCAACCTCGTTCGACATGTACAGATTCAGAGGCTGATTTAATACCCTTAACATTGAATTTTTTAGATATTTCGCCTTCATGAATTGCCCCTCCATTTGATAATGTTTCGTCTTCACTGTGATCGAGAACTGGAATCCCTAGGTGCTTAGCGCTAACGAGCGCTTGCTTGAACAACGCATTGTTTTGAACGCCTTTACCGTCATCGGTAATTGCCACTGCACCAGCGCTTGTTAAGGCGCTGAAGTCAGTCATGGACTTTCCTTCTAATCCCTTTGAAAGCGCGCCCGTTGGGTAGACTTTACACAAGCCTTTTTTAGCTGCTGTTTCTACCATGAAACGTACAGTATCTGCATTATCAGCAGTAGGCGTTGTATTAGGCATTGAAACTACTGCTGTAAACCCACCCTTAACCGCGGCTTTACTACCCGATTCTATGTCTTCTTTGTATTCCATCCCCGGTTCCCTGAAATGTACTTGGGGATCAAGAAGGCCAGGCGATAAAAACAAGTCTTTCGCATCTATGGTCTTTACCGACTTTATAGTGATGGGGGTTTCCGAAAGAGCAGCTATTTTTCCGCCATCAATTAATAGTGAAACAGACGTTATTTCATCTTCATTTTTGCCTAATAACCGTGACGAGGTAGAGGCATTATTTATAATTAGTTTCATGACACTAAAGATTTGAGTAGATTAAAAAAAGTAGCGCTGCATTACTTGCAGTGCTTGCAGATACACGCCACTTCAAGGTGTGGCGTTACAATATCGCACCCTAGATTTTTAGCTTGCTTAACAAGATTTTCAGATATGGTTGGGTCTATCGCAACTTCTTCAACAGAGCCACATTGAACACAAATTAAAAACTGTGAGTACCCGTGATGCTCGCAACATTTTGCTTGAGAACACGCGACAAACTTGTTGTTCAAATTCAGTTTGTGTACTAAATCAGTCTCAGTGAGAAACTCTAGTGCGCGATATATCGTCATAGGCTTTACATCTTCAGAATACCTCGTAGTGAACATATCCTTTATCTCGTAAGCGGAAAGCGGAGCTTGGGCATCTATTAATAAGTTCAATACTCTTTTGCGTTTTTCTGTTAAGCGCAAACCGTCCGAGTCGCATTTATCTTTTGCTACCGCAAGTAAATTTACAAACCGTCGATTCATATAACCCTAGCGTCAAAATGACGATTTCCTGTGACATTAAATGGCATGGCGTTCACAACCCAAAGCGATTAATTACGCACCTCAAGTGTTACATTATAACATCTCATTTTCAAGTGATTATTGTCAGCCCTGCACCACAAAAAGGCACTAAAGAATTGTTTTTGTAAAAGAGTGGTTCAAGCCTCGATGCGAACGACAGAGGCTTAATTCAATTACCTTACTATACTTATGAAACCACATACCTAAGTATCGCTTAGAACGTTTTCAAGAATTCATTTTTGTCGTTTAATCCTCCCGAACAAACAAACAATCTATAGAAGTACTTGAGGAATTAACCATGTTGAAAATTGTTAAAACTTCTCTTGTTATCGCAGCGACATTAGGTGTGTCGGGCGTAGCACAGGCTGATGTTAACGAAGCACTAGCGAATATCTGCACTATCGTTCAAGCGGACGATAAAGGCGAACTACGTAAGAAAATGCGTTCAGTCGAATCAGACTACCGCATGAAACTTAAAGACTACTACTCAGCAATTAGCTGTGGCGGTAACAGCCTAATTCGTACAGCACTGCTAAACAATGCTTTAGAAGCTGGCGAGTTACTTGTTAAGAAAATGCCAAAAAGTGATTTAGAAGCACCTGAAGCTGATGGAAAAACACTTCAAGCTTGGGTTGCAGAAAACGGTCTGCAAGATAACCCAATTGCTGCGGTTATCAACGACCGCCTATAAAACAGTTTCACACCATGTGAACCAGTTCAACATGGTTGCAGAGAAATCTGCACTTTAGAAAGCGACCCTCGGGTCGCTTTTTTCTTTTGTATCAGTTGATAAAATTCAATGCATAAAAAAGGAGAGTATTCCCTACTCTCCTTCGTACTAATACAGATTACCAATACAATCTAACAAGCTCTGGCAAGCTCGAGTTTATTGTTTGCTACCTTTTCGCTAATCAGCAACACCGGCTCTTGTTGATACAAGCGCTCTACAAAGCCCTGGAAACTAGCGGTAAAACGCGCTTCATCAACCAGCTTACCAAATACTTCTTCTA
Source organism: Alteromonas sp. W12 (assembly GCF_001924945.1). Classification (NCBI taxonomy): domain Bacteria; kingdom Pseudomonadati; phylum Pseudomonadota; class Gammaproteobacteria; order Alteromonadales; family Alteromonadaceae; genus Alteromonas; species Alteromonas sp. W12. Next base: position 1,358,242 of record NZ_LQXH01000001.1, on the reverse strand, counting down.
GCATTAAAAAACTAAGGCTGTCTATTTGGTTATTACTAGCCGCGTTGTGTAACTTATCAGCTAACACATCGTTGATTTCAAGTGACTTCCCGTCTTGAGAGGCATGCCTGTCTGAATAGAAGGCCCAGCAAGCAACAACTAAAGCACTTATATCGGTGTCTCTGTTTGCCGCCAAATTATCTCGTACGGTGGGAAATAAAAACACCGGAAGCTTAGCCGAACTTTCAAGGCAAATTCGCGCTAGCGTATCTTTAATGAAAGGATTGGAGAAACGAGATAGCAGCGTATCTCTGTATTCATACACGTCAATCCCCTCTACTGGGTCGAGTGTTGGCATAACCTCTTGTTCCATAAAGATTGATAGAAGACGCTTTAACTGTTTCGCTTCAACACTTTCATGGATAGTTTCAAGCCCTGCTACAGAACCAACCAACCCAAGTACTGAATGGCCCGCATTAAGCATACGAAGCTTAAGCTTTTCGTACGGTGCCACATCGCTTACAAACTGCGCGCCTACTAAATCTAAACACGGCTTGGTATTGCAAAAGTCATCTTCAATAACCCACTGGTCAAAAGGCTCACACACTACAGGCCAAGCATCTTCTACGCCCTGAGCCCTTAACGTTGCGATATCGTCATTTGTGGTTGCAGGCGTTATTCTGTCTACCATTGAATTAGGGAAACTCACGTTTTCGTTAACCCAAGTAGCAAACGCTTGGTCAAACAGTTCAATATACGCAAGCAGCATTTTCTTTAACACATGGCCATTGTGCTGAATATTGTCACATGACATAACGGTAAAAGGCCTAACGTTGTTTTCTTTGCGTTTTTTAAGCGCTGCAACTAAATAGCCGAAAACCAGTTTAGGCGTTTTGGGGTTTTCGATATCGTGAATGACATCAGGGTTAGTGGTAATAAATTCCCCTGAGGAAGCATCAAAATTATAGCCACCTTCGGTAATGGTTAACGATACGATGCGTACTTCGGGCTCAGCCATTTTATCAATGACTGCTTGAGGATCGTCCGGCGCCATCAAAAACCCCGTCATTGCACCGATAACTGATGCACTGCGGGAACCGTCATTGTGCTTTTCAACCAAGGTATATAAGTTATCTTGTTCGTCGAACACTTTTTTCATTGCACGGTCGTTCTCGCGAAGACCCACACCACAAATGCCCCACGATAGATCGCCGGTTTTTGCCATTAATCTGTCTACATACATGGCTTCATGTGCCCGATGAAAACCACCTACACCAATGTGAACAATACCCGTTTGAACGTTCTCCACATCATAAGCTGGACGCCTTATGTCATTTGGCAACGACGATAAGTTCGCTCTGTTCAATAAAATAGACGTTTGAGATTGCATAAGAACCTTATTAACTTTGTAACGCTTTGTGGCGACGCATCGCCCAATACGCAGTAACGAAATAGATAACGGTGCACGCGAACCCAACATTAAAGAATAGGTCTCGGTTCAATTCGTAAGCGGCAACCGTGTCACTAAGAGAAAAAGTTTTGATTGCCAATGCTATGGACACCAACAAACTCGCTAGCGAAGTAAGACGCAGTAATTTAGATACGGCAGTAACGTCTTCAACGTGTTCGTTTTCTAACGCCGCTTCTTGCTGCTGATGAGCTTCAACACGTGCATTGAAAGCATCTACTTGTGCTTCTTGCTCAGGATAAGCTTGTTTTGCGCCATACTTGGCGGCCAGTGCTGTATAGACAGCTATGGTGAAGAACCACGTGGGTATGAATAGATAGTAGAAAGACATGACGTCTAAGGCGTTTAAACCAAAGCCAAACACAAGCCCCAAACCCCAACTCGCTACCGCTGGCGTGCTGTGAGTAAGGCTTTGATAATGTGCCCAATAACGTGTGAATCCAATACGCGGAAAAATCATGTGCTCTGCGAACACAATTGCTCCCACAGGAACAACAAGTAATCCAGCATACGTTAACAGTGGCAGTAATTTAGTAAACACGAACGGAAAACACGCAATTGCAACGGTGACCATACCGACGACCGCGGTCGTTGTAGTACGTGATTTATCTTTAAAAATAGCTTGCGCGGCAAGTCCAGCGCGATAGAGATTCGCGTTTGCTGTAGTCCAGCCTGCAACGATAACAATAACGAGTCCAGAAAGACCTAATGCGTGGAATGCCACATCGCCCGGGTCTAATTCACCAATGGACTTTTGAACAATAACCGCTGTTCCTGCGCCCATAATACCGGCTGAAATCCATGCTATATAATGACCAAATAACATACCCGCCGACGTACATAAACCGTAACGTTTACGCTTGGCAAAACGCAGTAACGCCATATCAATAAGGCCGAAATGCGTTATCGTGTTCGCTGCCCACGAAAAGCCAATCACTTCTAATAAACCAATACCAGGCTCACCACTTTGGGTGAAGCCCGTCCACACCGATGTACTACCGATATGAATAAAGTCATTCCACGATGTAAGAAACGTTTGCCCAATTACAGATTCAGCGAGTGCAGGCATTAGAATAAGTGGACCGCAAATGAACATGGTGAACAACCAAGGCGCACAAATACGAGAAAAATTGGAAACGGCGTTAAAGCCATACATAGCGACAAAGACAACTATCACACCGACTGCAAGCACGACGGCAACAAAAGCTAAATTAGTCGGATACCAATTTAACTGCGCCGGAATGTTCAATGCAAAACGCACGGCGGTTGCCGACACCGTAATCATAGCGGCCGATATCACTGTAAATATGATGACATTCGCCCAGTTATAGAGCTTGGTCATAGAGTCGCCAGCTATTTTCTGAAGATACGAGTACAAGCTCAAACGGGTATCTACAGCGATAGGCGTAGTGATAAGTGTCCAGCTTAGGACAGCAAGTAGATTACCAATTAATAAACCCAACAGAATGTCGGTCATGGTGGCGCCTAGCGCAACAAAGGTTGCACCAAATACGAATTCAGTGGCTGCAACATGTTCACCGGCATATAAGCCCATGAAATGTTTCCACCCTTTTAACTTATGTTTAGCGACGGGGAGTTGCTCGTCACTAACTTGTGAAATATCAATATCACTAGACGTCGACTTCATCTTCAAATCTCGTGTTGTAGGTGTATTTCCCACTGGTTTCAAAATACATCAAGAGCATTTGCCCAGACATTGGGATATATCTCAATTTTTGTAAATATTTGCATATACCCTCTACTTTGTAAACAGCCATTAACAAAATAAACGGAGGCTTGTTTATTTAATTAACACAATAAAAATGCACATTTAACCAATCAAAATAAACGCGATATAATCTATCCAATTGATACTATGAAGAAATTTTAGAGACGAAATTTGAGGCCGAAAACCGCGTATGTAGTCGTATGACTCAAGAACTGCTTGTTAAGGTAGAACAAACGCCATCAATTACCTTACACTTAGGCAAATGTTCATATAATTATGGGCCTGTTGACCTTTGGTGTACGAATACGGAATTGGCAAGGGGACGTTGGTTAAATGTTAATACTTAAAGGAAGGTGACTCTTGCAGGCACACAACGTGGAACTGGTGATTTTTGATTGTGATGGCGTACTGATTGACAGTGAAGTGCTGTCGATGCAGGCGTGGCAAGCACTTCTGTCTAGTTTCGATATTGCATTATCGAAACAATATTTTATAGAGCATTTTCTTGGCAAGAGCATGGAGCACGTTCAGGGTAAGTTAAAAGATGACTTTGCGCTCACACTTACCACGTCCATGAAAAACAAATTCCATGGATTACTGTTCGACAGCTTCGAGTGCCATTTACAAAAGACTACCGGTATCACCTCTGTACTTTCTGCACTTAACTCACTAGGTATTCCATTTTGTGTCGCCACAAGCAGTTCACCTGAAAGAACAACAAAGGCGTTAACCAGTACAGGGCTTCTTTCCTATTTTGAAGGCCGCATTTACACGCGAGCACTCGTAAATAAAGGCAAGCCAGCACCAGATTTATTTTTATATGCGGCAAATGCGCTCAACATTGCTCCTAAAAACTGCCTAGTTATTGAAGACTCTCAGCCTGGGATTGCTGCCGCTAAAGCCGCGGACATGCGCTACTTCCACTATACAGGTGGCGCACATCTACAGAATTGTATTGTGACATCGGACAACACCATTAATTCATGGGACGAGTTTTACTCTCGAATCCCTGACATTTTTGACATGAGAAAAATTAAATGAGTAAGAAAGCACAAAACGAACTCAATAAACTCGACGAGGCCGCCAGAGCAGGATGGATGTACTATGTTGGTGGTAAGACGCAAGATGAGATAGCTAAAACGCTCAAAACATCACGCCAAAGCGCACAACGCTTAGTGGCGTTATCCATGTCGGAAGGTCTTGTGAAAGTGCGCTTAGAACACCCGATTGCTAGATGTATGGAATTAGCGCAAGGCATAAAGAAAAAATTCGGATTAACTTTCTGTGAAGTTGTGCCCAGTGTTGATGACGATCCCAATTCAACGCTTGGCCTTGGTCAAGCGGGTGCAGCAGCAATAGAAAGAGCTTTAAAATTCGACGCTCCACAAACCATCGCGTTTGGCACTGGCCGTGTACTGCGTGCCTGTGCTGATGAATTGTCAATACTTCACTGCCCTCAGCATAAAATTGTTTCCCTTGTTGGTAATATTGCTGATAACGGAGAGGCGACGCGTTATGACGTTGCTGTTCACGTAGCCGACAGAGTTAAAGCACAGCATTATCCTATGCCTATCCCTGTAATAGCATCTAGTAAACTAGAACGGGAAATTTGGCAACAGCAACAACACATATCTAGAATTCACACGCTTGCCGAACAAGCGGATATTAGCTTCGTAGGCATTGGTAACTTAGGCAGTGTGTCTCCATTGTATAAAGACGGATTTATCGACGATGATCAATTAGCAACCCTCGCTGAATCTGGTGCAAGTGGCGAAATCATAAGCTGGATCTTTAATGAAGAAGGTGCGTTGATTAGTTGCGATATTAACGAGAGAGTAACGAGCTTTAAGTTGAAAGCAACGCCAGAAAAGCCTGTAGTAGGTGTTGCAGCGGGCGACAACAAACTGCACGCTATAAGAGGCGCTCTGCGATCGAAATTGCTCAATGGGCTCATCACGACAGAACGTACTGCCTCAGCACTGCTCACTTCTTAATTTCGTTCTTTTCTTATTAATACAATGCCTATTGCGTACATTTTTAATACGCATTAACTTCAACAAAAAGCAAAAAAACAGCATTAACGTTGTTTTTTTGCACTTTATTTGGCTATTTATTGATCTTCGATTGCAATTCAACTTAGTTTGCCTGCGCCCTTTAATACTAAAGGCTACAGCGCATTTCATACCTCTTACATCTTTAGTCTAACGTATTATTCGATATACCTTGTTATTTGAATGAATGTTTTTCATTCGACCTGATTGTTTTTTAATTAATCCCGAACAGACAAACCGATTAATTAAACAAATATAACGAAGGAAATTTAACCATGTTGAAAATCGTTAAAACTTCTCTAGTCATCGCAGCATCAACATTAGCTTTTTCAAACGCAGCACAAGCAAATGACGTAAACGAGGCACTAGCAAACATCTGTACTATTGTTCAGGCTGACGACAAAGGCGAATTGCGTAAGAAGATGCGTCGCGTACAGTCAGACTTCAAATTAAAGTTACGCGATTATTACTCAGGTGTTTCATGCGGTGGTCAAAGCCTTATCCGCACGGCCTTAACGAACAACGCAGTTGAGGTAGGTACACTGCTTGTTAAGAAAATGCCAAGCAAAGACCTTTCTGAGCCCGAATCAGACGGCAAAACGCTTCAAGCGTGGATAGCAGAGCAAGGCTTACAGAGCTCGCCAATTTCTGCTGAGCTTAACGATAGAATCTAAGCACTAATTCACATAGCCATGTGAGTCGATTCAACATGGTTGCAGCGTCAGCTGCAATGAAAGGCCCCGCTACGGGGCCTTTTTACTTTCTGTCTCTTTAAATTTTCACGTTCTTCAACCCAGTGACTTAGGTAATCAAGCTGCGGTATGCGTGAGCTCGTAACGCAAGCCCCCCCCTTTAGGTATGGTTTGACATACCATGTTATTTTACAACATGTTTTTCAAATAGTTAGATTCGGGTTTAATGCATTTCAACGAACGAACACAATCTTAACAACAACAACCGAAGGAATTTAACCATGTTGAAAATCGTTAAAACTTCTCTAGTAATTGCAGCATCAACTTTAGCTTTTTCTAACGCAGCTCAGGCTAATGACATCAACGAAGCACTTGCAAACATTTGCACAATTGTTCAAGCAGATGACAAGGGCGAACTACGTAAGAAAATGCGTAGCGTTCAATCAGACTACAAACTTAAGCTTCGCGATTACTACTCTGGCATTTCTTGTAACGGCCAAAGCCTAATTCGCACTGCTCTTACTAGCAATGCGGTTGAAGTAGGTACTCTACTGGTTAAGAAAATGCCAAGCAAAGACTTAGCAGAGCCTGAGTCAGACGGTAAGACACTTCAAGCGTGGATTGCTGAACAAGGTCTTCAAAGCTCTCCTATTTCAACAGAGCTTAACGGCAGAATCTAATATAACTAATTAATCACACCATGTGATGTAACGATTCAACATGGTAGCGGCAGGACGCCGCACTGGAGGCCCCTTTTAGGGGCCTCACCCCTTTCTAGAACCCTATAAAATTTATCACTTCTTTTTGTACCCATTCAGGTTTTTCCCTGTGTAACCAGTGCGACGCGTGCGGATTAAACCGCTTAATTATCAATGGAACATAGTGTTCGATTTTATCCAGTACACTTAGATCAAACGCATCATCCTGCTCTCCCCACAATAACAGGGTTGGGCAGTGAATGAATATTTCAGGTATACGAATATCATCCAACACTTTCTCAGATACATTCTTTTGTGGCACTTGTTGAGGCATTTGCCGATAGTAATTGAGCATCGCACTGAGGGTTTCAGGTTTACCCCAGTCGTTAAGTAGAGTCCTTGAATAGCTGGTTTCTTTCTCAAAAAAGCCGTTGCCTAACATATTTTTCAATAACGTAAAGCTTGTATTTGTAAGGGTCCGCTCTGCCCCCTTATCAATAAGCGCAGAGATATACAGGCTTTTTGCTCTTTGTGTAGAAGAGGTCTTTATTGCCCGTGTAAAACAAGAAGGATGAGCAGCATTAACAATAATAAGTTTGCTAATTAATGTTTGGTGAAAGGCTGCTAGGGGCCACGCTATTGCCCCACCCCAATCGTGTCCCAACAAAATAACCTTTCGGCCTTTTTGAACTTTCTCGATGAAGGCGGCCATTCGACTTATCAATGATTGAACTTGGTAGTCCGTTTCATTGGGTAGTGGACTCGATAAATGATAACCGGGCAAATCTGGGGCAATGATGTCAAGTGATGTGGGGAGTATCGCCATTAACGCTTCCCATGTGTGCGCATTTTCTGGAAAGCCATGAAACATGATAAGCAGAGGGTTCTCTGCGCTCTCCTCTTCTCGGGATAAATAATGAAGGCTGGCTCCCTCAACATTCACGTACTTTGAAACAACCACTGTGCTCACTTCCTCTATGTTGTTTTTAAGAAACAAAAAGGCCGAGCAAAATAACGCATCCAAATGATTATTTGGTTAAATCATTTTCTCGGCTACATTATTTTCTCGGCCTTTCGTACGTCTTTTAGTAACGCACGTGTATTACTTTTATGTCGTTACTCGATAGCGAACATACTCTCTGGCATAGACATCAAGTTGTCTGCGCCTGATTGCATTGCCGAAACCAGTGAGCGAGTACGGGTTAACAAACGGTCAAAGTAGAAGCCCGTTGTTAAGATTTTACTCTTATAAAACTCGGTTTCGGTGCTACCTGCATCAAGCTGTTCTTGTGCTTTCACTGCCATTTTTAGCCAGAAGTAAGCAACGGTGACATAACCTGAATACATTAAGTAATCGACAGACGCTGCACCAATTTCATCTGGGTTCGATGCTGCTGCCTTACCGATATCCATAGTGATCTGCTGCCACTCGTCAAGATGAGAGTTTAGCGCGTTAGTCCAAGCACTAAACTGAGCGTTATCGCGCAATGAATTACAGTAGTCGCGCACTTCTTGAACAAACACATTAAGCAATTCGCCATTAGAGCCCATTACTTTACGACCTAATAGGTCAACGGCTTGAATACCGGTAGTACCTTCATACATAGTGCAGATACGGGTATCGCGAGCTAGCTGCTCCATACCCCATTCTTTGATAAAGCCGTGGCCGCCATAAACCTGCATACCGTAACTCGTGGCTTCTTGCGCGGTTTCAGTTAAAAAGGCTTTCACGATTGGCGTTAAGAATGCAAGTTTTGCATCCGCAAGTTGCTTCTCAGCCTCGTCGCTACCATACAAAGTAACGTCAACTAACTGCATACAGTAAGCGGCAAGCGCTCGGTTGCCTTCCGCGAACGCTTTCTGCGTTAACAGCATACGACGTACATCAGGGTGCACAATAATAGGATCAGCTGGGCCATCAGGGTTTTTACGCCCTGTTAATGAACGGAACTGAATGCGGTCTTTTGCATAGCGAAGCGCACCTTGGAATGCTGCTTCAGATGATGCCAAGCCTTCTAGACCAGTGCCAATACGTGCGGTATTCATGAACGTAAACATGCAATTTAGGCCGCGGTTTGGTGGCCCAATCAAATAACCTTTTGCACCATCGAAGTTGATCACACAGGTTGCGCTGGCTTTGATCCCCATTTTATGTTCAATGCTTCCGCATCCTACTGCGTTTCTATCTTGCTTTTCGCCATCTTCAGACACGTTAAACTTAGGCACAACAAATAGTGAAATACCTTTGGTACCCTCTGGCGCATCTGGCAATCGAGCTAACACAATGTGTACGATATTTTCAGACAAGTCGTGTTCACCTGCCGAAATAAAAATCTTCGTTCCTGTTAAGCTGTAGGTACCATCTTCTTGAGGTTCCGCGCGACATTTCAACATACCAAGGTCTGAACCGCAGTGTGCTTCGGTCAAACACATAGTGCCTGTCCACTCACCGCTAACCAGTTTTTCAAGGAACATTTTTTGTAGCAACTCAGAGCCATGGGCTTTTATTGTTGCCATACAGCCTTGGCTTAGACCTGGGTACATCGCCCAAGAATGGTTTGCGCCTGAGAACCACTCAGCAATGATAGATGACAATGAATATGGTAATGCCTGACCGCCAAATTCCTCAGGGTGAGACATTCCTGGCCATCCGCCCTCAACATACGTTTGATAAGCTTCTTTAAAACCTTTAGGCGTTGTTACTTCACCATCAACCCACTTACACCCTTCTTCATCACCTGATGCATTGATGGGTGCCAGTACGTTCTCTGAAAACTTTGCAGCTTCAGCGAAAATCGCCGACACCAGATCTTCTGATGCTTCGTCGAAACCTAGCTTTTGATAGTGATTTTGATAATTTAGTAGCTCATGTGTTACAAACATGGCGTCACGTTGTGGAGCTTTATAACCTTCCATACCCAATACCTATATTACTTCAAATAGACCAGCAGCGCCCATGCCGCCACCGATACACATGGTGCAAACAACATATTTCGCACCGCGTCGTTTACCTTCGATGAGTGCATGACCCACCATGCGAGCACCGCTCATGCCGTATGGGTGACCAATAGAAATGGCACCGCCGTTTACGTTTAATAATTCGTCTGGAATGCCTAACTTATCGCGGCAATACAGTACCTGTACTGCAAACGCTTCATTAAGCTCCCATAGACCGATATCGTCCATGGTTAATCCATGCTGCTTTAATAGCTTAGGAATGGCGAACACTGGGCCAATTCCCATTTCATCTGGCTCACAGCCTGCCACTGCAATACCGCGATAAATACCAAGAGGTTGAGCATTGCCTTTTGCCGCTGAGTGCTCATCCATAATCACTGTCGCGCTGGCTCCATCAGAAAGCTGGCTTGCATTACCTGCGGTAATACAACCACCTTCTATCACTGGGTTAAGCGCTTTAAGCCCCTCTAGCGTTGTTTCTGGGCGATTTCCTTCGTCTTTTGACAAGGTCACTTCACGCTCAGAGGTTTCACCTGTTTCTTTATTAAATAAGGCTTGCGTTGCTGTGATAGGTACAATCTCATCATCAAACTTACCTGCTTCTTGAGCCGCTGCTGTGCGCATTTGGCTTTGGTAACCGTATTCGTCTTGTACGTCACGGCTAATGTTGTAGCGCTTACCCACCACTTCCGCAGTTTGAAGCATTGGCATATAAATATCTTTGTGCTTAGCAACCAGTGCAGGGTCTACTGCACGAAACATATTCATATTTTTGTTTTGCACTAAAGAGATAGAATCTAAGCCGCCCGCAACCATAATGTTGGTATCGCCCGTACGAATTGAATTCGCTGCGGTAGCAATGGCATACATGCCAGAACTGCATTGGCGGTCGAGTGTCATACCCGCTACGGTGACTGGTAAACCACCCGCTAAACCAGCCAAGCGGCCAATATTCATGCCGCCACTGCCTTGGGTTAGCGCTGCGCCCATTACCACGTCGTCGACACTGGCAGGGTCGATCCCTGCGCGTGCTACTGCGTTTTGAATAGCATGGCCACCTAATGAAGGGGCTGGTAAATTGTTCAGCGCACCTTTATAAGCGCGCCCGATTGGCGTACGTGCTGTACTTACGATAACTGCATCGCGCATTTTCATGTTCCTTTCAGTTGGGCTGAAAGTTCAGCCAAAGTTTAGCTAGGCCTATTTTCTTCTTCTCGAAATCACCTAGCTTTACCAAATTCGGATGTCGGGTAACGAGAGCTATCGCTAGCTCTCACCGTCGATTAATTCTCGCTAACAAGAGCTATGTCTACTTCGCTTTATAGCTTTTAAACGTGCCGCCGCTTTGGGCCAATTTCACCAACAAATCACTTGGTTCAAGCCACATTTTTCCGTAATCACCCAATTGATCACGATAGGTAGTCAGCTTATCTAAAATAGTGCCTAGCCCTACTTCGTCGGCATATTGCATAGGGCCGCCGCGATACACAGGGAAGCCATAACCGTAAACATAAATCACATCGATATCGCTAGATTTAGCTGCAATGCCTTCTTCTAAGATAGCGGCACCTTCGTTAATCAATGAGTACATGACGCGAACCAGAATTTCCTCATCGCTAATGTCTGAACGCTGAACCACGCCTAAACGCTCTGCTTCTTGCTTAGCAATTTCTAGTACTTCTGGATCTGGGATAGGAACTCGACTGCCAGGTTCATAGTTGTAAGCTCCGCGTCCGGTTTTAAGCCCGTTGCGCCCCTTTTCTACCAAGCGATCTGCCACCGCACCGTAAGCGGGGTCGTGTGCAATGTGCTCTTGTCGAGACTGTCGTACATAGTAGCCAATATCTAATCCAGCCATATCACCCATAGTGAACGGCCCCATTGGCATACCAAACTCGGTTAAAACGCGATCAACTTGCTCAGGTGTTGCTCCTTCAAGCAGCAAGCGGTTAGCTTCACGGCCGTAAGGCTCAATCATGCGGTTACCCACGAACCCGAAGCAAACGCCTACCAACACCGCTACTTTCTTGATGCGTTTAGCCATCTTCATGCAGGTTTTAATGACCTCAGCAGATGTCTTCTCTGCTTTAACCACTTCTAGCAGTCTCATCACATTCGCTGGCGAGAAGAAGTGAAGACCAATCACATCTTCAGGACGGGATGTGGCTGTCGCTATTTCGTCTATATCCAGTGTTGACGTATTTGAAGCCAAAATGGCGCCTGGCTTACACACTTTATCCAGCGTCGAGAATACGGTTTTCTTTACTTCCATCTTCTCGAAAACGGCTTCGATGACGAGATCAACATCAGCTAAGTCGTCATACGACGTAGTACCTGAAAGCAGTGCCATGCGGCTCTCTACCTGCTCTTGGGTTAACTTGCCTTTTTTCGCTGAGTTTTCGTAGTTCTTTCTAATAAGCGCTAATCCCTTCTCTAGCGCTTCTTCTTTGAGCTCAAGCATTGTGACTGGAATGCCGGCATTGGCGAAGTTCATAGCGATACCACCGCCCATTGTTCCGGCGCCGATAATCGCAACTTTATCAATATTGCGCTCAGGAGTATTTTTGTCGAAATCGCTCACATGACCTGCTGCGCGTTCAGCAAAAAAGAAATGCTGCTGGGCACGCGCCTGTGGCGTATTCATACACTCCATGAAAAGCTTGCCTTCATTTTTAAGGCCATCTTCAAAAGCAAGCGTGTATGCGCCGCGTACCGCTTCGATACATTTTAATGGAGCAAAGAAACCACGAGTCGCTTTTTTAGTTTGTGCAGTTACTGCGTCAAACACCGCCTGCGTTTCATCAGACATGGACAGCGTGATATCACTGGTGCGTTTAATCGCTTTATCTGGCGTTAATGCTTGTAAATACGCTTTTGTATCTTCAAGTAAATGCTCAGGCTTATCAGAAATTTTGTCGAAGACACCTGGAAGTTTGACCACCGACGTAGGCTTGCCTGTTACGATCATTTCTAACGATGTTTGTGCGTCGGCTAAGCGAGGAAGGCGCTGAGTACCGCCTGCGCCCGGTAATATGCCTAGATTTACCTCTGGAAGACCCACCTTATTGTCGGCAAAGGTGATGCGATGATGGCAAGCTAACGCCACTTCTAAGCCACCGCCGAATGCTGGTCCAGGGAGAACAGCAACAACCGGCTTAGACGCATTTTCAATCTTGTCTAGTACCTCAGGCAGCATGGGAGACAAATCGCCACCAGAGAATTCACTGATGTCAGCTCCACCCGAAAAAATAGGTAGTGAAGAAGTAATAACAATGGCACTTACGCTGTCGTCATCTAGTGCATTGTTTATGCCTTCTATCAACCCTACTCTGATAGCGCGTGACAGCGCATTAACGGGCGCACTTTGCATTGTCAGCGTGGCAACACCCTGTTGTACTGCATATTCTACGGCTTTATTTTCCATCTCAGTCATAACCATGTCCTGTTTATCACGTTAACTGGATGTTATTGCAGTGTTGTCAATCATCCAAGTTTATTGGTGTTATAGACATTTATCATAATATTTAATATTGACCGCCAGCCCCTTTGTGAATTCATTTCTCTGCGCAGAGCCTGTCCTACCTTGCCTAAGGTTTATTTGACAGAAAATAAAACCGGTGTTTTTGTTAATCGGGCAACACTTGTAATTACATTTTATTTACAAAAGGATGATTGGCTATGCAAGTGCTTAAAACACCGGAAAGCGCCTTCGACACGATCACTGACTTTCCCTACTCCCCCTGTTTCACTGAAGTAACAGACACAGTAAGCAGTGAAATAACAATGGCCCATTATCAATGTGGACAGAAAGATGGACATACCGTGCTATTAATACACGGCGAACCGACGTGGGCTTATTTGTACCGCAAGATGATGCCCATATTGGCTGATGCGGGATTCAATGTCATCGCGCCGGATCTCATTGGTTTTGGGCGCTCAGATAAACCAGTAAGAAAAGAGGACTACTCCTACGCTCGTCATGTGATATGGCTAAAAGACTGGTTTTCACAGGCTACTAAAGGCCCCGTTACACTATTTTGTCAAGACTGGGGAGGTTTACTAGGCCTGCGACTTGTCGCCGATATGCCTGAGCGTTTTTCGGGTGTAATGGTGTCTAATACCGGTTTGCCCACTGGCGACCACCCGCCAAGTGATGCTTTCATCAAATGGCGCCGATTCTCACAGGATGTCGCCGTATTTCCCACATCTACGATCATTCAAAACGCCACAACCACTGTTCTAGATGAGGCGACGCTTGCAGCTTACGACGCCCCTTTTCCAGACGAAAGCTTTAAAGCAGGTGCACGTATGTTCCCTATTCTTGTTCCTACAAGCCCAGACAATGCTGAGGCACAGGCGAATAGACAGGCATGGGAAAAGCTAAAGCAATATAACAAACCTTTTGTTACGGCTTTCGGTGATAGCGACCCTGTCACTAAAGGTGGCGATAAGGTATTTCAAAAGCTCATTCCGGGCAGCAGCGGCATGGCTCATACCCTTGTAGAAAACGGTGGTCACTTTATCCAGGAAGACCAAGGGGAAATGCTAGCCAAATTACTCATTCAATTTATAAACCAAACGCAGCTGAAATAGCCACGTTTCAAAAAACATTAAACAGTTACCAATAGGAGATTACCATGGATGCTCTACTCGACTTTTCAGGGCAAGTTGTATTAATTACCGGCGCAGGCAGTGGCTTTGGCCGCTTGTTATCGCTAGGTCTTGCCAACCGAGGAGCAAAACTCGTTCTTTCAGACATTAACGAAACCGCCCTTGAGGAAACGAAAAAGGATGTAAAAGCACTCACTGATGTCGTGGTGCTAGCGGGTAATATTGCTAGCGAGTCGCTAAATAAGGCGCTGGTTGAAGCAGCCATTGAAACCTTTGGCAAACTGGATATAGCCGTAAATAATGCAGGCATAGCGCATAACCCTGCACCAATTCATCAAATGACAGAGGAAATCATGGACTCGCAGTTCGCTGTGAATGTAAAAGGCGTTATGTTTGGAATGAAGTACCAAATACCCGTTATGCTTGCACAAAAGCAAGGGCACGTTTTAAATGTAAGCTCACTTGCAGGACTAGGTGGAGCCCCTAAAGGCGGTGCTTATGCTGCAGCAAAACACGCGGTTTCGGGGATAACCCGCACAGCCGCGGTGGAATACGGCCGAAAGAATGTTCGCGTTAATGCAATTTGCCCATTCTATAGTCCTACCAATATTTTGAACGTAGACGGGTACAACACCCCTGAAGCGCGTGAGCAACTAGGCATGGGAAGTCCTATGAAACGACTAGGCGAACCGCAAGAAATCGTTAACACCATGATGCTGATGCTTTCCCCTGGCAACTCTTACATGAACGGGCAAACCATAGCAGTAGATGGTGGTGTTACAGCGTGGTAATTTTTATCTCGCAGTTTCGAAATACATGCAAAGGTATTTTTTGACATACCTTTGTATGACTCATCATGTTTCTCTTTCGTTCTACTTTAGGTGTAATGAAGAGGAACAAACAAAATCGATGAATGAGGCGAGTGCAACCGCCTCTGCAATCGACCCCCTATCAAGTAAAACCCAATAATTTTATTTAGCGATTAAGTTGAACAAAAAGAGAAAAATGTGATGAAAAAGCCAAGTAAAAACATTTTTTTAGCTACTACACTTTGTATAACCTATTCGTTGATTAACGTTAGTATTGCGCAAGAAGCCCAATCTACGCTTGTAAATATGAAGGAAGTGCCTTCTTCGCAACTATTAAAGAAGCAACGTCAAAATAAACCGCTAGCACTAAGCACAGTGAAGCGCGGTACTGATGTTTCGCTTCAAGCCACCAAACAATCCAAAAGCCAATACCTTATTCATAGCGCACTGCCAAGTCACCGCTTCAGCGCAAAGTAATTTTTAGGCGAGTACTCGTCTATCAGGTTAATCCTTTATATAGCGCCATTCTTTGCGTTTATTATTCTTTTTTACTCTATCGCACACGCAGAAATAGTATTCTACGAATCAAATATTTATACCAATCCGCATAGATAAGTGCTAACCGACGACATAGCGCTTTTGAAAAAGTAACGCCCTCGTAACGACATTAGCGACACATGAGTTAATTATACTAATTGTGAATAGCGCGACACCTATTTGAAAACTATCTTCAAGAGTACCACAGGTAGAAGAAGTCATAGGTAAGAGGTGAACATGCTTTTAAAACCAAAACACATCGCGTTATTGTTCACGCTGGCAATTGCAGTATCTGCAATGGGATAAGCACGAAGGCGTTTCAACATGGAAACGCCCTTCGAAAGCGATCTTAAGCCGCAGTTTTTCTTGCTAGACGTGACGTAGGATTCTTTAGGTTAACGTTTAAAAAACTCAAAGCTTAGCGGATACACCCACAACTCCCCTTTGTTCGCTTTGACTGCTGCCACGATAGCAAAGACGATGTTCATTAATCCAAGAGCGATGAAGCCTAGGGCTCCTATGATAACCAGCGTCAAGACAAAACAAATAACAGAGTAAATGAGCAAGCTTATTAACCAATTCGCTGTCACCCTGCCGTGCTGATTGATGTCTTCGTTTTGATCCTTGTGAGCAATCCATAGCACGATAGGCAATATGATACCTAAGCCAGGTATAATGAAACTGGATAACTGAGAAACATGAATGAGTGTACAGTAGCTTCGAGCGTTCAAGCCCCAGTAGAGTGGTTCTTCCGTTGACATAATGGTCCTTTTTATTGCGTTGGTTTGATTTGATAAATATAGGCGTTTTCAGTGTGATCGGCATCAAGCTTAACAGAAACAATGACCCGCTCATATTGGTCACCTTCAAACTCATCCAGCATGGCCCAGTTTTCGGCAAGTTGAGTAGACGTTAGCATCATGCCCTTCACCTCTTCTTTTACTTTAGTTAGATCAGAAATAACAATTCCTGGAAACCCCATAACTGCTCCCCACCCTTGTTGAACTAAGTGCCCTTCTACCGTACCAGACTGCCACTGGCCATCAATATGAGCGACGATATGGTGATTTGGGCAATTAGGAGCAAGGCTTCCGTAGATAAACAACCTTTCTAAATCAGGTGTAGCAGACGTTACATTGTCATTGTTTTGCATTACTTTGACCCATTATTAAAAAACTTTTCGTCAGGTGTTGAGGCAAATTTAAAAACAGGCCCCAACCGTTCGCATTTCTAGTTATAAATTGCCTAAAAAAGCCAGTGCTTTTGTGAGAGTAATATCGAATTTGTTTTACAAAAGCAACACAGCGTTACACAATGCTAGAGCATGTCTATGTGAACGTCGATTCACGTAAAAAACACAATAATTAAAGGACAAAGTATGCTCAATCACAAACGTACTCTGATAGCAGCATTGGTAAGCGTTTCGCTTATGGGGTGTGGCGAAAGTACAACACAGACAGAAACTAAACCACAACTCACTGCACAAGACGCCAAGCAGTTTTTAACACAGGCGCAAAATGATATTGCAAAAATGCAAGTTCCTGCCGCGCACGCCGAGTGGAGCTACGCCACGAATATCAATTTCGATACAGCAGCAGTCAGTGCTTACTTTAATGAAGTGCTTTCTACCAAGGTTGCAAAGTTAGCTAAAGAAGCGGCGAAATTTAACGATGTAGACGTAGATGCCGACACCCGCAGACAGCTTGATCTACTTAAAAACAGTTTAACAATGCCGCCGCCGGCAGATGCCGAAAAAGCAGAGCGGCTTGCAAAAATTGGTTCTGACCTAAGTGCCATGTACGGCTCTGGTGAGTATTGCAGCGAAGATGGTACGTGCAAAAGCTTGGTTGAAATGAGCTCTGAAATGGCCACCCTACGCGATGCTGACAAGCTACTAGAATATTGGACAGGCTGGCGTGAAGTATCTAAACCAATGGCAGGACTCTATGCAGAACAAGTATCGCTTGCCAATGAAGGCGCTGCAGAGCTAGGTTTTGAAAACGTCAGCGCCTTGTGGCGTGGAAAGTACGATATGCCAGCAGATGAATTTCCCAAGGAGTTGGATCGCTTATGGACGCAAGTAGAGCCTTTCTACAAGTCACTACATTGCCATGTGCGCGCTAAGCTAGGTGAACACTATGGCGAAGACGTAGTACCTCAAGACAAACCAATCCCAGCCCATTTATTAGGTAACATGTGGGCACAGTCGTGGGGGAATATTTACGATATCGTTAAACCTCAGCAAGAAATGAAAGTTCCTGATGTTACAGGCGCATTAGCTGAACAGGGGTATGACGAAATCGCCATGGTTAAACAAGCAGAGTCATTTTTCTCATCACTTGGCTTTGAAGAACTTCCAGATACCTTTTGGGAACGCTCTATGTTTCAAAAGCCTGAAGGCCGTGACGTTCAGTGTCATGCCTCTGCGTGGGATTTAGATGACAAAGACGATCTTCGTATAAAGATGTGTATTCAAAAGACTGGCGAAGAATTTAACGTTATTCACCACGAATTAGGTCACAACTACTATCAACGCGCTTATAAAGACCAACCACTTCTTTACCGTGGTTCGGCAAACGACGGCTTCCACGAGGCTATTGGCGACACCATCGCTTTATCAATAACACCTAAGTACCTTAAGCAAATCGAGTTAATTGATGAGATCCCAGACGCATCAAACGATATCGGTATGTTAATGCAAGTTGCGTTAGACAAGATTGCCTTCATTCCCTTTGGTCTGATGGTTGACCAATGGCGCTGGAAAGTGATGTCAGGTGAAGTAACACCTGAACAATACAATCAACTATGGTGGGAATTGAGAGAAAAGTATCAGGGTGTGATGGCGCCTGTTGAGCGCAGCGCCGACGCGTTTGATCCGGGTGCAAAATATCACGTGCCTGCGAACGTACCTTATACACGCTATTTCCTAGCGCATATCCTTCAATTCCAGTTCCATAAAGCACTGTGTGACATTGCAGGTGATGAGGGCCCGCTTAACCGTTGTTCTATCTACGGCAGTGAAGAAGCCGGTAAAGCACTTAACGAAATGCTAGAGATGGGTATGAGCCAACCTTGGCAAAATGCGTTAGAAACACTGACAGGCTCACCGCAAATGGATGCCAGTACTATCGCTGACTACTTTGCGCCACTAAAAACGTGGTTAGATGAGCAAAATGCTACACGCCAGTGTGGCTGGTAACTATATCCGTTATGATTAGCCACTGGCTAACATAATTAATGCAGTCCAAAAAGCCTCGAATTTCGAGGCTTTTTTTATTGAATTTAAACTTTTGTACCATTGTAAGAGCGGTAGATTAGCGTAACGTTAGTGTATAAATTTTATGTAATTTTTGATCATATTATGCGCACCCTGTTGGTACTTTCGCTTTTCATAGTTTTTACTGCAACTTGCAGCCTACCTGCACGCGCGAAACCTATTGCCCCAGCGTTTCACTCCTACAATATGGATAGTGGTATCGCCCACGTATCCATTTCAGATATTGCGGAAGATAAGTATGGTTTTCTGTGGTTGGCATCGCAGTCTGGTGTCGATAAATTTGACGGCTATACATTTCGAAACTTCGGCTTGTGGGGTGAAGACAAGTCAACAGGCCTCCAGACCCTGTTCGCCCTTCAGATAGAGGCAAGCTTAGACGGTCAATACCTGTGGGTGGGGACATACAGCGGGCTGAGCCGTATAGATGTTGATACTGAGTCGTTCAAGCACTACACGTTACCGGCGTCAGAGCCTTTCAATAAACAGGTAATTAATAGGATCAAGACCACCCACAATGGCCAGCTTTGGATAGTCTCTGAGCGAAACCTTTACACATACTCTCCAGAATCAGACAGTGTAGAACTGGTCAGCTACCTTCCCAGTACCACGAGTACGCTGACAGACATAGAACTTATCGGCAACACCCTTTATGTCACTTCCACCTCGGGCCTTTATAAACTTGATCCGTTTAAGAAGTCTCTTGAGTTAGTGGCTTTTGAAAACATGAACTTTACTCGACTGGTGGCAGCAGAGAAATCTCGATTCTGGTTGGGCACCGCTACCCACGGCGCATGTTTGTTCAATCCCGACGAACAAAGCACTACCATCGACAAAAGCTGTACCTCTGAAACTCACGGATTATCTGATAACTACGTTACAGACATCTTATTAAAGGACAACGGTGATATATGGGTTTCTACTCAGCGTGGGCTGAATATTTTAACGTCACATAACCCCAACTCTGTGCTGCGTGCACCGATTAACGAGAAAGATGCGGCCAAAGAGAGAATTTCAAGCCTTTATCAAACGAAAGCTGGGCTGGTTGTCGTTGGCACCAGAGACGATGGGTTTGCGATCAGTAACCCTCTGCTTAGCAACTTCTACTCTCAGGAAATAGGCGAAGGACGAATCATCTCCTCTTTATCGAATTACAAAGATAACCAAGTATGGGTAGCGAACGAAAAGGGCCTTTGGCTTTACGACACGATAAGTAAAACTCAAGAAGGTCCATTTACTTCCAATGGTGCATTTGCAAGTAGCGAAGACACTAACGATAAGCTGTTGAGCGTGTTTTATCATACAAAGAGCGATGCATTATGGGTAACCACACGCACAGGCCTCGCCAAACTAAACCCTCAGACCAGAAACCTAGAATTTGTTGCGCTGAATGGTAAGTCGGGTTACAGCATTAATATCGATGATGACGGAGACATTTGGTATGGCGGCTACAGCGATGGGCTGTTTGTATATCGCCCGTCAGAAGATAGGGTAATAAAGCAATGGCCATTGTCGCTGACAACGAGAATTGTTTTGGACGACAATGAAAACGCATGGTTAAGTACGGTATCCGGTTTATTTGTTGCGAATAAACTGACTGGAGACTTGACCAGCGTCAGTGAGTTTACGGACAAGATATCAGATCAAACTGTAGTGACGTGGATTTCTCAGTCAAAACGCGGTGGTTATTGGATTGGAACGCAAGCAGCTGGACTCTTCTTTATGTCTAAAGAAGGCAGTGATTTGTCAACGATTAAAGTGACACAAATTAAGCCTGAAAGTCGATTGAGCAATGTATCCATTGGGGCAATTGTTGAAGATGATGAATATGGGCTTTGGATCTCTACAATTGAAGGGATTGCGTATTTAGCACCTGACTTGTCTACCCTTTCTTATTTCGGTGCAGAAAACGGCGCACTGTCTACGGGTTACTATATTGGCTCTGTCACCGTAACTGAAAATAACACAATAATGTTTGGTGGAGCGGAAGGCGTAACACAATTTACTCCTTCACAAGTGGCAAATGTAAAGTGGTCACCTGGAGTGCACCTCACAAACGTTGAAACGGTGAGTAGGAACGAGCAAAACGGAACAACCTATCAGCAAAGACAGCGCCTAGACGAGGTAATCGAACTTAAACATAACGATATTGCGCTCACGATTGAATTTGCCGCCACTGATTATATGAATGCAAATGAACTTAGGTATGCCTATAAACTCGCAGACTTTGAGAACAGCTGGCGCTTTACTGACTACAAGACAAGAACGGCCACCTACACCAACTTGGACCCAGGACGCTACCGCTTCACTGTTAAAGCTATAAATCAAGAGAATGAATGGAGCACCAATGCAGCG
This sequence comes from Alteromonas sp. W12, assembly GCF_001924945.1. Taxonomy (NCBI): domain Bacteria; kingdom Pseudomonadati; phylum Pseudomonadota; class Gammaproteobacteria; order Alteromonadales; family Alteromonadaceae; genus Alteromonas; species Alteromonas sp. W12. Next base: position 1,337,081 of record NZ_LQXH01000001.1, on the reverse strand, counting down.
CAACTTGAAATAGTTGTAGTTCCACCATGGTGGGATAAGCCTATATGGCGTGTGGCGATTACCCTGCTAGGCATGCTGTTGATTTCATCGATGGTGTGGCTGAGGATAGCATCGTTGAAAAAGCGCTCTGCTGAACTTGCACTAAAAGTTGAGGAAAAAACCCGAGACTTAGAAGCGGTCGTAGAAAAGTTGACGCAGCTTTCAACTCAGGACGCATTGACGGGTCTCAAAAATCGTCGCTACTTTACACAAAGAGCCAAGGCAGCATGGCAAAATTATAAACGCCATAATCATACTTTCTCCTTGCTAATTGTTGATATTGATTTCTTCAAGCGTATTAACGATGAATACGGTCATCATGTGGGTGACACAGTACTGGTCAAAATAGCTAGGATCCTGGAAGATAGTTTAAGAGAAAGTGACGTTATTGCGCGATGGGGCGGTGAGGAGTTTCTTATATTGCTGCCTTCATTAAAGGTACAAGAAGCGTTTTGGGTGGCAGAAAAGCTACGTAAAACTGTCGCGGATTACGAAATCGATGCTCCCCCCTACTCGGTATCGGCTACCATAACCTGTGGTGTAGCGGATATACGAGATTACGATAGCGTCGAGGCTTGCATCCACGCTATCGATAAAAAGCTATATGTCGGCAAAGAATCAGGCCGAAATGCGGTGATAAAATAGCCGCTGGCTGATCATCGTACCCATTAGTTTCTCTTCCCCCCATTGCATTGCCGTTTAAACGGCAATGCATGCAGGCAAACGTTTTGTCATGCATTTTATCGCAGTAATTGATCGCTTTCCTTTTTACCCGCCTATGTATTGTGAATTCTTAAGTAGCTTAAGATGAGCGAAATCACCCACAAGGAGGATGAAAACATGGCAAATGTATTAGTAATCGGCGCATCAGGCCAAATTGGTAAGCAAGCAACAGTGAAATTGTTGGATGCTGGTCACAAAGTCGTAGCGCCAGTAAGAAGCCCAGACAAACTGTCAGATATCCAAAGTGCCAACCTCACAGTGGTTGAGCAGGATTTAGAAAAAGATTTTTCAGCACACTTTGAAGGTGTGGACGTTGCGGTTTTCACAGCAGGTTCAGGCGGTAGCACCGGCGCAGATAAAACACTTATGATTGATCTTTGGGCGGCCCGCAACGCGGTTAACTATGCAAAAGCGGCGGGGACACCCAAATTTGTTATGGTTAGTTCTATTGGTGCAGACGATCCTGACGCCGTGGAGTCAGCAATAAAACCATATTTGGTTGCCAAACACATGGCCGACGAGCATTTAATTAATAGCGGCTTACATCACGTAATACTTCGACCTGGCACTTTATTAAATGAACCGGGCACGCATTTAGTACGAACCGATATGCCAAGCAATAGGGACGATGCTGTAATACCAAGAGAAGATGTAGCGACAGCTATTGTCGAAAGCGTTGCAAGAGAAAGTAATGCTGACTTGATCACCTATTTATTTAAAGGTGATACACCAATTTCCCATATTTTCTAGGTGAGCGACTTTTCTAGGTGATCGGCGCCCTCTCATTTGCCAATGCGTTATCGCGTCTATTCAAGCTAGAGAGGGCTTACTTTTTGCTTAGGTCGCCGGTTTGTATGCCGCTGACTTAGGTGGTGCCCAGAATAGGCAGTATCACGCACTTAATGTGTGCCTACTTAGAGACTAGAGGTGGTTACCTACGGTATCAATGACTGGCTAACCCAGTTGCCATTTCCGTCTTTTTGATGCCACTCTCGACTTTGAGGGTTACCTCTCAAATTCAGGTAATCTACGCTATCAATAGCCAGCATGATCACGCAAAAGTGAGGTGGAACTACACCAAAATCCCCTTCAACCTGTAGTGCCGAACCATCGTTTCTTGGCGTGCCGGGCTCGCCCCACAAAAACTGCTTTTTGCCTGCATCTGACAATTTATTCCAGTGCTGAGTAACTAAGTCAGCATCTTGATGTAACGTTTTTATTGTTGCAGTACAAGAGAAGCGATATTGCTCCCTGGTTTTAGAAAAATACCAACAAACCTGCGAGTGAGGATTCTGGCCAAGCTGGTCATATTTATCTGAGCGGGTGTCAGAAATAACCACCAGTTGGTTGTCGTCGGTGATCCCTCTAAAAACCACGGTACGGCAGTACGGTACACCACTACCGTCTACAGTAGCTAACTGAAAGTAACGACTTTCTGGCATACTGCGAGTTTGGTGAAGACTCTTTGTCAACCCTTGTCGCCACTGGGGCATAACCACCTCCGAGAGTAAAATCGCCTATACTTACCGCTACGCGGCTTTCTTCTTCGCAGCTAAAGAAAACAGCGTGTAGAAGTTTTGTGTGGTAATTTCCGCTAATTCTTTTACCGTCACGCCTTTAAGCTCAGCAATAAATTCTGCCACTTCTACCACGTAACCTGGCTGGTTTTGTTTACCTCGATGAGGAACTGGCGCAAGCCATGGTGAGTCAGTTTCAATAAGTAGTCGCTCTAAAGGGATCGCTTTTACCACTTCACGCAATTCATCTGCTGAATTAAAGGTTACGATGCCTGAAATAGAGATATAGAAGTCCATCTCTATTGCTGCCAGCGCCATGTCTAATGACTCAGTAAAGCAATGCAAAACACCTTTAGTGTGCGCAGCTTTGTGTTGGCGGAGTAGGTTAATAGTGTCTTCCCTTGCATCCCGCGTATGAATTATTAACGGCTTTTTAGTTTCGTTAGCTACTTTGATGTGGTCGACGAAAGACGTTAGCTGGACTTCTTTACTTTCCGGACTATAAAAATAGTCCAGCCCAGTTTCGCCAATGGCTACCACTTCTTCACGCTGCGCCTTCTCTAGCAGTTCTTCATAGCTACACGCTTCATCTTGATGTAGTGGGTGCACACCACAAGATACTGATACATCTTCAAACTGACTTACAGCTGCTAACATGCTGTCGTAATCACCAACAGATACGCACACACAAAGGAAGTGTTCAACACCTCGGGTTCTTGCGAAATTTAAGGTTTCAGCCAGCTCTTCTGGCCCTTGCTTAAGTCGGTCTAAGTGACAATGAGAATCTACGAACAAACTACACCTGTTTTAAAAAATTGCTGTTAGACAAAAGGGCTTCGACAAGCCAGCGTTTGCCTATTAACGTTGAAATTGCTTTAGTAACCCAAAAAGTACCATTGATTTGTTAACACCTGCGTGCTGCAGCGTTCTTACCGCATCAACACATGCTTCATAGCGTTTAAAATCAACAGCCTGTTGACGTTTTATGTATTCGTCATGGGCCATCTGTTGACACCACAATGCGATTTGAGGTGCATTGTCCTGCCACTTATTCGCAAGCGTTTGTACTTGCAAATTTGCATCGCCTGCTAAGAGCGCTTGCATACCATCGCTAAAATTGCGATAGCTAATGTCTTCTTCACCACTGAGGGCCTCTTCTACGCGAAGAGGGGCATAGCCATAAGCTGCCAGTAACGCTTCGCTTGCATCTTCTACGCCCTTAGCGTTTAAGTAGTTCAAACTGTCTGACACTGACGGGAGTGAGAGTATCTGCCGTTCACATCGACTTAATATGGTCGGCATAATTTTATTGATACTGTCAGTGATCAGCAGCAAGAAGGTATTATTTGTGGGTTCTTCTAAGGTTTTCAACAGTGCATTAGCTGCCGCTTCCGTCATGGTATCGGCACGGGGAATCAACAACACTTTATTGCCCCCCATTTGCGCAGTACCTGATAGCTTACCAATGCCCTCGCGAATTTTATCCACACCTAACTGCTTTTCACTTTCTAAAACATGAAAGTCTGGGTGGTTTCCAGCTTGCCTCAAATGGCAACTTTGACACTGTTCACATGGCCCATTTATGCTTGGCTGCTTACACAATAGCGCATTGCTTAACCCTAACGCGAGTTGGTATTTTCCAATTCCCTTTGGCCCTGTCAGCAATAAACCATGGTGTAGTTTCTTTGCCATATATCGCGACAGTAACGTCGAGAACGTTGTAGCAAACCAAGGCATTACTTGCATTAACCTTTCCCCTGCTGGCTTTTGCTACTTGTGTTCGTCACATAGTCATTGATAATCGCAATCACGTCTTGATGAACCTTTTCCATAGGCTGCATTGCACTGACCACGACGATAGATTCATCTTGCTTAGCAAGAGACAAGTATTTTGCACGAGTTCGTTCGAAAAAGGCGAGCCCCGCTTGCTCAATGCGGTCAAGCTCCCCTCGCCCACGGGCGCGCTCTAGTCCAACCGCAGGCTCGACATCCAGATATAAAGTTAAATCTGGCTTAAACCCTTTAAGGGCGATATCGCTGATGGCCGACATTGTTTTTCCACTGACGCCCCGACCACCGCCTTGATAGGCTTGAGATGACAGGTCGTGTCTGTCACCTACCACCCACGCACCAGCATCAAGTGATGGTAAGATTTTATTGGTAAGTAATTGCACACGCGCCGCATACATAAGAAGTAGTTCAGTCTCCTCACTCACGGTCTCATCCCAGTCGTGTTTTACACATTCTCGAATGGCTTCTGCCATCGGTGTGCCGCCTGGCTCACGAGTTTGCTCAACGCGCTTTCCTGCACCTTTTAATGCTTGAACAATCAGCCCAATCACTGAGCTTTTTCCTGCCCCTTCAAGGCCTTCAACTACAATAAACTTTCCGCGCATTACTTTTTAAACTCTGTTTTTATTTAGCTATAACGTATCGGTTGTCTGCATCAATACGGCTATCGTTTTAACTGGTATTTTCGCACAGCTGCATTGTGTTCAGCTAGTGTCGTAGAAAATTGATGGCTGCCATCGCCCTTCGCCACAAAATAGAGTGCATCCGTTGTCAGTGGGTGCAACGCAGCGTGAATGGCGGCCTTGCCTGCCATCGCGATAGGCGTAGGTGGGAGCCCTTTAATAACATAGGTATTGTAAGGCGTTGCTGTTCGCAAGTGCTTACGGGTAATGTTTCCGTCAAACGTAGGACCGATACCATAAATCACGGTGGGATCAGTTTGAAGACGCATATTTCTGTTTAGCCTATTGACGAAAACGCCTGAAATCATGTCACGTTCCGCAGGCACAGCCGTTTCTTTTTCAATGATACTCGCTAAGATAAGAGCCTCGTAAGGTGTGGCTAACGGCAGTTCGGCATCCCGTAACTCCCATTCGCTAGAGACAAAGTCAATTAGCGCGCGGTGTGCTCTTTTTAATACCTCGCTTGCGGTTGTGCCTTTGGTAAAGAAATACGTATCAGCCAAATATACGCCCTCTGTCTGCGCAACGTTTTCGCAACACCAATCTACACCATTATCCTGAGTGAGCTGGTTTAATTTCCCTTCATTTAAATCAAACACCAAATCTGTGTTTTGTTTAAGCGCCTCAAGCCACTGTGCAAGAGTTAGCCCTTCAACTAGACTCACTGCGAAGAGATGCTCATCGCCCTCAGTAAACAAGGTAAACACATCTACTAGTGACTGCCCTGGGCGCAGCATGTAGGTGCCAGACTTAACAGACGTACTGCCTGCAAAGAATTTGAGCCACACCTTAGCAACAAAGGGCGACACATCGGTCATGCCTATTTTACGCAAGTGTTTCACGGTACGATAAGCGTTACTGCCGCTCTCTATCGTAAATAAGGTTTCACTTTTTAATGCTAGTTCATCGGTAACCTTGCTCGAGACATACATTACGCCAGAGGCTGCCCCAACAACGGCAAGCATGAAAAGAGATAATAGAATAACAATTACCCGCTTCATGCTTGAACTTCCCCTTTCTTCATTGCTTTACATTCCATTTTATTTCTTTTTACTACTAATCTGGTGAAGCTCGTAAAACGTTGACGAACCCCGTTGTGAGAAGTGCGTTTTAGTTAATTTTGAAGCGCAGTCTGAAGCCGTGTCTTTAGCGCTACAATCGCATCGCTTCTTACATCAAAATCGACATAAGAGAAATCCGGCATTTGTATTTTCTGTACCGGCATTACGCCCATTAGTGCATTGGTAATTACCACTGCACTCGCTTTTCGCAAATAAGAAAGGTCATATTCCCCCACGTGAAGCGAACAATTGTCGTTTAACAGCGAATCAATAAGACACTGCCTGACTACGCCATTGACACCGCTTCCCTTCAAAGACGGGGTATACCATTGTTCATTGAGGTAGAAAAATACATTGCCAGCACTCGCTTCAATAATGTTATCTTGGGTATCGCAAACAATAGCATCGTGTACGCCAGCGTCGTCTACTTCGTGCTTAATTAAGACTTGTTCTAGCCTGTTCATATGCTTTACACCCGCAAGCAATGGTTGAATGGCTAACCGCGTTTGAGCGCATATTACCGTTGCACCTTCATTCGCAAGACTATCGTAATGGACAGGGTAAGGGTGCTGGCTAAATCTGACTAATGCTTCACTGTCTTCGCTTCGCGCATACCCCCTTCCGGCTTGACCTCCCGACACGTGAACTTTTAGCACATATTTTGGAGAAGCGTTATCACCTGAACCGCTCTTTATCGTCTTGACCTGTTCAGCAATTGCGGCTTCAAGCGCGCGGATATCAATGTTGAGCTTGATGGCTGCCGCATCGTGCTCTAAACGTGAAATATGATAAGGCAATAATTCTACTTGATGTTCACTTACCAACAATGTGGTAAACACACCGTCGCCATAATTAAACGCCCTGTCACTTGATGAAATAGGCGTAGCGCTAGGAATAATTCTCACTGCCTACTCTTGTTCGCCGTTATTGTGGTTGTTGGAAGTATACCAACTTGCGTTGGTCAGACAACGTCTAGCTGAATTGATTTGGCTGTAGCTGTGCTCAAAGAGACCTGAGTTTTATGATATTTACTGTGAGATTTAACTGTATAAACAACAAAAGGCAGCCGAAGCTGCCTTTTAAATATACGTGAATTACACTTAAACAGCGATAATTACGCTATATTAGTTACGCCGTATTAGATACGCTTGAAAATCAATGATCCGTTCGTACCGCCAAACCCGAATGAGTTACACAGTGCGTAGTCTTCATTGAATGCTTTCGCTTTGTGTGCAACAAAGTCTAAGTCGCAGCCTTCACCTGGTTCATCCAAGTTAATGGTTGGCGGCGCCATTTTGTCACGCAGTGCCAAAATAGTGAAAATTGCCTCAACTGAACCGGCGGCCCCTAGCAAATGGCCTGTCATTGACTTGGTAGAGCTAACAAGTAGCTTGTGAGCATGGTCATTGAACACGCGTTTTACTGCTGCCACTTCCGCAATGTCACCTGCAGGCGTAGACGTACCATGTGCGTTAACATAGCCGATTTCGCTTGCATCCAACTTCGCATCATTTATCGCGTTTTGCATAGACGCTGCCGCACCTTCTCCATCTTCAGGTGGAGAAGTCATGTGGTATGCGTCGCCGCTCATGCCAAAACCAACCAGTTCTGCATAAATGGTCGCGCCACGCGCTTTGGCTGCTTCGTATTCTTCTAGCATTACCACGCCAGCGCCCTCACCCATGACAAAACCATCGCGGTCTTTATCCCATGGGCGGCTTGCTGCTTGTGGGTTGTCGTTGCGAGATGACAACGCACGTGCTGCGGCAAAACCAGCCATGCCTAGCGGAGTAATAGACGCTTCTGCGCCTCCGGCCAACATGGCATCAGCGTCGCCATAAGCAATTGTTCTTGCGGCAATACCAATGTTATGAACGCCTGTTGTACAAGCAGTCACAACGTTTAAATTCGGTCCTTTCAACCCTTCCATGATAGACAAAAAGCCTGAGATCATGTTGGTAATGGTTGAAGGTACAAAAAATGGCGATACGCGCTTAGGACCGCTATTTGTCAGTTTCAAATGGTTTTGTTCAATTTGTTCTAAACCACCAATACCTGAACCAATAGCTACACCTACACGATGCGCATTATCTTGTGAAATAGTTAAACCAGAATCGACCAAGGCTTGCTTGCCTGCTGCTATACCCAGCTGGATAAAGCGGTCCATTTTCTTGGTTTCTTTCTTTTCAATGTATTCCTGCGGATCAAAATCATTAATTTGACCTGCGAAACGGGTTGAATAGTTACTACAATCGAAATGGGTGATTTCACCGATGCCGCTTTCGCCCGCGAGCAATTTGCGCCATGTGTCTTCGCTATTAAGACCTAATGGTGAAAGCATTCCAAGACCAGTAACCACTACGCGACGTTTTGTCACAAAAAGCCCTCGCTTTGGAACTAAGGTAGGAGATACAAAAACGGCTCTGTTAGAAGAGCCGTTTTGTCGCTACTTAAGACTTAAGCGTCTTTGTTAGCGTTGATGTAATCAATTGCTGATTGAACAGTAGTAATTTTTTCTGCTTCTTCGTCAGGAATTTCAGTATCGAATTCTTCTTCCAAAGCCATTACTAGCTCAACAGTGTCAAGTGAATCAGCGCCTAAATCGTCAACGAATGAAGCTTCTGCTTTTACTTCTTCTTCTTTCACGCCAAGTTGTTCAACGATGATTTTCTTAACGCGTTCTTCAATGTTACTCATAATTCTAGGTTTCCCTTAAACGTCACTAGATAATAAAAGTGCCGCTAGTTTATTTTGCAAGGTGCATCCTTGCAAGCACCAGTTTAAACAAATTTTCTGGTCAAACCAGCGACATTCGAAATTCGTAAAATACTATTTTTACATCCAAGTTCGGGTAAATACCACCCCAAACTAAGGAAAATTCGCAATTTTTGCGAATTTACCCCATATACATACCACCATTTACATGGATAGTTTCGCCTGTAATATAGGCTGCACCATCGCTTACTAAAAAGGCAACAGTGGCTGCAATTTCATCAGGCTCGCCTAATCGGTTAGCCGGAATATCTTTGAAAATGGCTTCTTTTTGGTCATCGGTCAGCGCTTTTGTCATATCGGTATCGATAAAACCAGGCGCTACAACGTTGATGGTGATACCGCGAGAAGCCACTTCACGCGCCATAGATTTAGAAAAACCAATGACCCCTGCTTTCGCTGCAGCATAGTTTGCCTGTCCGGCATTACCTGCACTGCCCACCACTGAACCAATGTTCACAATGCGACCAAAACGCTTCTTCATCATACCGCGAAGTACCGCTTTTGACAGTGTGAAAATTGAGGTTAAGTTGGTGTCGATAATGTCCTGCCACTCGTCATCTTTCATGCGCATTAGCAGATTATCACGTGTGATACCTGCATTATTGACCAAGATATCGATACCACCATGTGCTTCATTAATCGCTTTAATCGTGGTATCTACGCTTTCTTTGTCGGTGACATTTAGTGCAAAGCCTTTGCCGCCGAATTCAGAAAGATAATCGCTGATCGCTTGCGCACCATTTTCACTGGTTGCTGTGCCGATAACCGTAGCACCTTGCTGAGCAAGCTGCTTGGCAATCGCTTTGCCTATACCTCGGCTTGCGCCGGTAACAAGCGCAATTTTACCGTCTAATTGACTCATTGCGTTTCCTTATTGTTTTAATGCTTCAACACCATCAGGTGTATTAACTGCAAGAGATTCTAGGCTCTTGTCGATACGTTTGTTCAATCCAGTAAGTACTTTACCAGGACCTACTTCAATAACGCGCTCAACGCCCGCTGCCGCCAAGTATTCAACAGTACGCGTCCATTGAACGGGGCAATATAGTTGTCTCACTAATGCGTTCTTGATTGCATCACCTTGGGTTTCTATAGTGACATCAACATTGTTCACAATATTGATTGCAGGCTCATTAACGTTCAATGACGATAATGCGTCTTCTAACTTATCTGCGGCAGGACGCATTAACTCACAGTGTGAAGGAACGCTTACCGCAAGAGGAAGTGCGCGCTTTGCGCCCGCTTCTTTACACGCATTAGCAGCTTGCTCGGCGGCGTTCTTTTCCCCTGCAATAACCACTTGGCCTGGAGAGTTGAAGTTAACTGGTGCAACCACATCGCCTGTAGCAATAGCAGTTTGCTGACAAATATCAGCAATGGCGGCATCGTCTAATCCGATAATGGCATACATGGCACCTGCACCTGCTGGTACAGCTTCTTGCATGTATTTACCTCGGGCTTCCACAAGCTTAATAGCATCAGCAAAATCCATGGCGCCGCCACATACTAATGCAGAGTACTCACCAAGGCTGTGACCCGCTAGGTAATCTACATCGATGCCCTGCTCGCGAATAACACGCCAAATTGCTACGCTAGCAGCAAGCAACGCTGGTTGAGTGATATGGGTTTCGTTAAGTTTACCGTCTGTATCATTTTGGACTAAATCCCACAGATCGTAGCCGAGCGCGTCAGAGGCTTCTTTAAACGTTGCTTCGATAATCGGAGAAGTCTCAGCAAGTTCCTTTAGCATACCTACGCTTTGAGAACCTTGTCCTGGAAATACACAGGCTGTCTTTGTCATGTCGATTCCTTATTATTTTTAATTTACTAGAAACGAGAAAACGTCGGAGTTGGAGTGCCCCTTAACGAGGCAAATATCTGCAAGGCTAATAGCGTACAAGCGCCGATGCCCAAGCAAATCCGCCTCCGAAGGCTTCTAGTAATAAGTGCTGTCCGCGTTGAATGCGCCCGTCTCTGATAGCTGTATCAAGCGCTGTAGGCACAGTAGCAGCAGAGGTATTACCATACTGCTCTAACGTAAGCACTACTTGATCAAGAGACATATTCAGCTTTTTAGCTGTCGCTTTAATAATTCTAAAGTTTGCTTGGTGAGGTACTAACCAGTCAAGATCAGATTTTTGCATACCGTTGGCAGCAAGGGTTTGTTCTACCACTTCTGAAAGCTTGGTTACCGCAACCTTAAAGACTTCATTACCACGCATCACACCCCAGTTCTCGTGAACCGACTGCTCGTCACCACGGGTTGGATTACCCACGTACAGCAAATCGCCATAAGAGCCTGATGCGTTGATATGTGTGGAAAGAATGCCAGGTTCATCACTTGCTTCAATAATCGTCGCGCCTGCCGCATCGCCAAACAAGATAACCATGGTTCTGTCTTCAGGGTTTATCAAGCGGCTCAAACAGTCGGTACCGACTACAAGAATACGTTTCGCCATGCCAGACTTAATGTATTGATCGGCAACACTTAATGCGTAGCAGTAACCTGCACATGCAGCAGCTACGTCAAATGCAGGGATACCGTCAATATCAAGAATGCGTTGAATTTCACATGCTGTGCTTGGAAGCGCATAGCGACCACTTGTGGTAGCGCACACAATCATGTCGATAGATTTCGGGTCAATGCCAGCCATCTCAATGGCTTTCTTACTGGCTTCTGCCCCCATGGTAGCAGCGGTTTCATCTGCTCCAATAATACGTCGCTCTTTTATCCCGGTACGGTCAGTGATCCATTCGTCACTGGTGTCCACCATTTGCTCTAAATCTGCGTTTGTACGCACGTCGCTGGGATAATAGCTACCTGTTCCTATAAAGCGTGAATATTTGCTCAAAGCTGCTCCAACAATACCGTTTCTATCTTTGTCTTTATCTTTTCAGGTAAATGCATCTTTGCTTCTTTCATTGCTTGCACGATGGCGTAATAAAAGGCGTCTTTTTGTGCATTTCCGTGACTCTTGATAACAATGCCGCGCAATCCTATCAGACTCGCACCGTTATACTGGTCGGGGTTCACGCTGTTATAGATAGATTTCAGTAATGGGAAGGCAATTTTTGCCAATAATCGGGTATAAAAGTTCTTCTGTGACTGGCGTTTTACTTCGTTTATCACTAACTTAGCCAGCCCTTCGCTCGATTTAAGCGCTACATTTCCAGTAAAACCGTCTGTTACCACTACATCGGCATGATCGGTGAAAATGTCGTCGCCTTCTACATAACCAATATAGTTTATGCCTGGCGCATCTTTAAAAAGCTGGTCGGCAGATTTTACCTGTGCGTTACCTTTAATATCTTCTTCGCCTACGTTCAATAAGGCAACCCGTGGCGATGCTATGCCCGCCACCTCTTGCGCAAGCACTGAGCCCATAACGCCGTATTGGAAAAGAATTTCAGGCGTACAGTTCACGTTTGCGCCTAAATCTAAAAGAAATACGTTATGGTGCCCTGTTGTAGGCATCATATTAATGAGTGCGGGCCTATCAATGCCTGATAAGGTTTTAAGCAAATAGAATGATAAGGTAAGCAGTGCACCGGTATTACCTGCGCTTACGCACGCGTTTGCCTCGCCACTTTCGACAAGTTCAATAACGCGACGCATAGAAGAATCTTTTTTGTTTCGTAGCGCTGACGTTGGCGCTTCGCCCATCTCAACGACTTGTGAGCAATGCACAATAGTAACGCGGTTGCGTTCAGCGTTGGTAAGGGGCTGTATACCTGCTTTGATGGTATCTTCATCACCGCATAACGTGAAGTGCACGTCTGGGTGAAGTTGAATAGCCTTTACGGCTGCGGGAAGGATAACAGGGGGACCATGATCGCCCCCCATGATATCTAACGCGATGGTTAGTTTAGACAAAATGTAGTCGCCGTATTACGCGCCGATTACTTTCTTGCCTTTGTAATAACCGTCAGCGGTCACGTGGTGACGACGGTGAGTTTCGCCCGACGTTGAATCGACAGACAAAGTCGCGCCTGTCAATGCATCGTGTGAGCGACGCATACCGCGCTTAGAACGCGTTTTACGATTTTGTTGTACTGCCATAACTTACTCCTGGTCTCGCTTAAGTTCTTTCAAAACCGCGAAAGGGTTTTGTCGCTCTTGTTCCGGTTCAATCTTTCCAAACGACATATCGTCTTGCTTCACTGTACACTCCGACTCTGCATGAAGGGGCACAATTGGCAAAGATAACAGTAGCTCGTCTTCAAAAATTTGAAGCAGATTAACTTCTCCGTGGTCGTTGACCTCTACCGGTTCGTAAGCCTCGGGAATGATGTCATCGCTTTCCTGTTCGTCTCCCTGCACTGGAGTAAAACAGAATTCCGCTACCACGGGATAATCGAGTTCACCATTACACCTTTGACAGATAAGTGTTACCTGCGTGGCTAAATGGCCGTGAAAGACAGTAAGACCCTGCGCGTCTTTTTCGAACTGTACTTCTGCGTCCACATAGTCATTGCATCGGACAACTGCTTCACTCAATCGTTCCATATCTTTAGACGCAATCACGCCCCGGTAATCGGAACGTTTCATGGCGCTTTTAGTCGGTTCAACCGAATGAGGGAGTTTCACTTTCTGCATAGGGCGCGCATGATATAGGGTCAACCCCTTCCTGTCAAAGCAAAATTGCGTTTTAACCTACAATAAAACGCTGTATGTGGTGCGCAGTGATAATGTAACATTGTACTACTAACTGAAAGTACGCAACATATTGATTTTATGAAAGGAGTAATTGTGGCCTCCCTTGTTCTTGCCTCATCATCGCAATACCGAAAAATGTTGCTCGCCAACATTGGTATTCAGGTAGACACCCACGCACCAGATATTGACGAAACGCCCTTTGCGAACGAAAGCCCTACTGCATTGAGTTTACGTTTAGCCGAACAAAAGGCGCACAAGGTTGCCGCTGAATTAGAAAAGGTAAATAACGACACCATTATTATAGGTAGTGATCAAGTAGCTTTGGTCCAAACCGATGCGGGCCCGCATCTACTTGGCAAGCCTGGCACGTTTGAAAATGCAGTAAACCAGCTAATGGCATGCCAAGGTAAGCAAGTGTCATTTTATACTGCACTTTGCCTTCACCAACCTAGCGCTAGTAAAACGATAACACAGGTAGATGAAACACGCGTTTTCTTTCGCCATAACAGTGAAGCTGCCATTCGCGCCTATGTAGATAAAGAACAACCACTCGATTGCGCCGGCAGTTTTAAAAGCGAAGGTTTGGGTGTATTACTGTTCGATAAAATAGAAAGCCGCGACCCTAACAGTTTAATCGGTCTTCCGATAATGCTGCTAAATGAATTACTGGGCGCACACTTCGATGTGGATTTATTAGCAATGGCTGCACAGTAAGCCACTAATTCTGCAAGAGCAGCGCTATCAAAGCAGTTCTATAAAAACAGCGCTATTTAAGTAGCGCTGTTTCTAGTTCACTTATAGAGTGCACAAGCGCCACAGGTAACAACGCTTCTAAATGAACCTGCGCATGCACACCGTATGACACCCCTATTCTATCCATACCAATCGTTTTCGCCATTTGCATGTCGTAGGTTGTGTCGCCAATCATCACTGCATCTTCTATTTTTACACTAAGTTCATCAAGTAACTGTAGGAGCATGTCGGGCGAAGGCTTTGATTCTGCCTCATCGGCGGTACGTGACGCACTAAAGAAAGGTCCCGTCCCTGTTTGTGCCCACGCTCGATCAAGACCGCGGCGCGCTTTACCTGTCGCAACGGCCAAAGTGCATCCCGCTTCTTTCAAATTGCTAAGTAACTGTTCAACGCCATCAAACAAAGGACACGGCGTTGTATCTCGAGTGACAAATGCCTCTTTATAGGCGGCGACTAAACGTTCGGCTAACTCATCGTCTTTGATATTAAAAAGCTGTTTAATGGCAGGCTTTAAACTTATACCAATAATGTGACCTACTTCATCGTAGGTAGGAACAGGCATATCACACTGCTTTGCAGCAAGCTGCATGCAGCTAACAATTTTTGCCGCCGAATCCATGAGCGTGCCATCCCAATCGAAGATAACTAGTTTGTACTTAGGCAGTGTTTTATCTAACGAAATGAAAGGCTGTGTTTCCACAGCCTGTTTTTTTGAATGCATAACTTACAGCGCTTTAAGTGTATTTGAGAGTGTGTCGTCTAATGGCGCGGTAAATGTTACGCGCTCTTCAGTCGCTGGGTGCAGCAATGAAATACTGCGCGCGTGAAGGAACAGTCTGTTCAGCCCTTTTTGGCGCATTGCCGCGTCGAAATCCGCATCACCGTATTTTGGGTCACAAGCAATAGGATGACCCGCATGCAAACAGTGAACGCGAATTTGGTGGGTTCTACCTGTAATAGGCGACGCTTCAACCAAGGTTGCACCCGCGTATTCCTCTAATATGCGATAGCGAGTTTCTGACGGTTTGCCATCGTCGCTTACACTTACCATGCGCTCACCCGATTGCAGCACATTTTTACGAAGCGCCGCTTTAACTTTAAATCGGGTTTTAGGCCACTCACCTGCAACTAGCGCATTATATCGCTTGTCCATTTTACCGGTGCGAAGCTGCTCATGCATGTGGCGAAGGGCAGAACGTTTTTTAGCAATTAAAATGCAGCCTGATGTGTCACGGTCTAGTCGGTGTACCAATTCCATAAATTTGGCATCGGGACGCAAGGCTCTTAAGCCTTCGATTAAACCAAAACTCAAGCCACTTCCTCCGTGAACAGCCATTCCCGATGGCTTGTTGATAACAAGTATACGGTCGTCCTCGAAAAGGATATGCGACTCTAATGATGCAATTTTATCGAGCTTTGGCGATGGCGCAGGCGCACCTTCCGACACGCGAACCGGTGGAATTCTGATTAAATCGTCGGCTTGTAACTTATATTCAGGCTTAACACGACCTTTATTCACCCGCACTTCACCTTTGCGTAAAATGCGATAAATCATGCTTTTCGGCACACCTTTTAGCTGGGTGCGCAAAAAATTATCGATACGTTGACCAGCCAAGTCGGCTTCAACCGTTACAAAACGTACTTTTTGGGGAGCTTCTTCTTTCATAGAAGCATTATACCCTATTGCAAAGTGCCCAACATACTGAAAGTTACGTTTTACTAAATAATTATTATATCAGCGCTTAGCTAGGACTTAGAAAACCCACCTTTGCGCATACTTTTTATCCAAAGCGCATGTTTTCTGTATTTAACATCTCAATTTATGGGATTTATTCATTCGCTTTCCTTGCTAAAATTTGACTTTTAGTGCGATAATTATCGATGTTTTTAACACGATTAAATTCACGTAAAAAGAAAGGTGTGGAACAGGCATTTCGTTGCCGCACTTTAACAATGTGAAACACAGCGTTATAAAAACAACAACAAGACCGAAAATCAGCACGCATCTGAGTGTGTTGTTTTAACTTGTAAACGATAAAAGCATGGTTTGAGCGTCGGTGACATCAGCAATGATAAGTGTTCGATGAAATAACACATTCATACCGACCCCGCGAGAGAGGCAACGACTACACTGCCGTAAAAAGCGAGGCCATGCTTGCGAACATAAAATAAGTTTGCCGTTTAGCTAACAGAATTAAATGACAATTGAGTGGCAAAAATGATGCCGCTTGAAAAAATGAAATGAGTAATAAGGGCTAGTCGCTCCCGACATCCTTAAAGCAGTGTGAACATGAATGCATCTGTACGATTATACGTGTCAATTCACGATCGTATGGGTTTGCGCTTAAGATAATGGCGCTTGTTTATTCGCGTGAGTGTTTGCCCACCAGGGATAATGCGACGTTACAACAAGGTCCCCGTCCAGCCGTGAGGTTGCGCGGTGAGGGTTTGCACATGTCACTTTAATTTTGTGTCTTAACGGCTGTACGAAAACAGAGTTAGATACAATGAAAAGAATGTTAATTAATGCAACTCAGCAAGAAGAGTTGCGCGTTGCTCTTGTCGATGGGCAACGGTTGTATGATTTAGATATAGAAAGTCCAGGACACGAGCAGAAAAAAGCGAACATCTACAAGGGTAAAATCACCCGTGTCGAACCTAGCTTAGAAGCTGCTTTTGTTGACTACGGCGCAGAGCGTCATGGTTTCCTACCCCTCAAAGAAATTGCCCGCACTTACTTCCCTAAAGGTTACAAATTCGAAGGCCGCCCAAACATCAAAGATGTGATCAAAGAAGGCCAAGAAGTTATTGTTCAAATTGACAAAGAAGAACGCGGTCAAAAAGGCGCTGCATTAACTACATTTTTATCGCTTGCCGGTAGTTACCTTGTGCTTATGCCAAACAACCCGCGCGCAGGCGGAATCTCACGCAGAATCGAAGGCGATGAGCGCACAGAACTTAAAGAGTCACTAAGCAAATTAGACCTTCCTGACGGTATGGGTTTGATTGTTCGTACTGCGGGCGTTGGTAAATCTTACGAAGAACTAGAGTGGGATTTAAAAGTACTGCTCACCCATTGGGAAGCCATTTCAAGCGTTGCTGAAGAGCGTGAAGCGCCTTTCCTAATTCACCAAGAAAGTAACGTAATCGTGCGTGCTATTCGTGACTACCTACGTCGCGATATTGGCGAAATCCTTATTGATAAAACCAGCATTTACGAGCAAGCATTGCAGCACATTCAACTTGTGCGTCCAGACTTTGCCAGTCGCGTAAAGCTTTATCGCGGTGAAGTACCGTTATTTAGCCATTACCAGATCGAAAGCCAAATTGAGTCTGCATTCCAGCGTGAAGTTCGCCTTCCTTCTGGCGGTTCAATTGTTATCGACCCTACAGAAGCACTCACTTCAATTGATATCAACTCTGCCCGTGCCACAAAGGGTGGAGACATTGAAGAGACAGCGCTTAACACAAACTTAGAAGCGGCAGACGAGATTGCCCGTCAATTGCGCCTTCGCGATTTGGGTGGTCTGGTTGTTATTGATTTCATCGATATGACGCCAGTACGTCATCAACGTGAAGTTGAAAACCGCATGAAAGACGCAGTGAGAAGCGACAGAGCACGAGTACAACTAGGTCGTATTTCTCGTTTTGGCCTTCTTGAGATGTCCCGTCAGCGCTTACGCCCGTCTTTAGGTGAGTCTGCACACCACGTGTGCCCTCGCTGTTCTGGTCACGGTACCATTCGCGGCACGGAATCATTGGCTCTGTCTATTCTTCGCATTTTGGAAGAAGAGAGCATTAAAGAAAATACAGGCCAAATTGAAGCACAGTTGCCTGTTCCAGTTGCGACGTATTTACTTAACGAAAAACGTAAGTCTATTCAGCTTCTAGAAAAGCGCCACGGTGTTGACTTGCTACTTATTCCTAATGCGAACCTAGATACACCGCACTACCAGGTATTACGCAGACGTCCAGATGACGTTATATCTGAAGCGAGTTACGACGTAGAGTTAATGCCTGCGGTAGAAGCTGAGACGGAAACAACGACTTCTGCACCGGTTAAGCGCGAAGAGCCAGCACTGAAAGGCCTTGTTGCACCAACGGCTGCACCTGTAGTTGCGCCAAAAGAAGAAACAGCAAAGAAAGCCGACGATGTGCCTTCACTATTTGCCCGATTTGGCAAATGGATTAGTGATTTATTCGGTAGCGAAAGCGAAGAAGAAACCAATAAAGACAAGAAGCCACAGTCTGGTAATAAAAATAGAAACAACCGCAGCCGCAATAATGACGACCGTCGCCGCAAGCCGCGCAACAAGAACAATCGTCGTGGCAATCAGTCTCAAGGTAAAGACCAGAACCGCGATGGTGAGCAACAGGATAATCGCAAACCGCGCGGCGAACAACAACGAGACCAGCGTCAAGATCAAGATGATAAGCGCAATAACAAAGGTCGTAAGCCTCGTAAGGCACAGCAACCACGCGATGAGCAACAAAAGCCTAAGCACGAAAAGCAAGATGGCGAGCAGCAAGAGAACCAAGCGCAGAAGAAGCGTGAAGTTGCTGAACGCAGAAAACGTCGTGACAAGCGCCGCAGCGTCCGTGTGAAGAAAGATGACAACGGGGCAACTACTGTTGAACAAAACGAAGCCCAGGCTGCGCCAGTAGTTAAAGAAGCGCCATCGCAGCACAAAGCTAAAGCTGACGCCAAGCCTAAAGCGCCGAAAGCAGAGTCACCGGTTGAAAACACTGCTGAACAGAAGAAGGATGAGCAAAAGCCAGCAGTCAAAGCCGCGCAAAAGCCAGCGGATAAACCTGCTGAAGCGAAGCCAGTATCGGATGCTGTTAAGGGTGAAGATGACTCATCAGCGGTAACTAGTGATGCCGTTGACGGCACTGATGCAAATACCGACGCTAACAGTGAAGAGCATGGTCAAAAACGTGAAGGCCGTGGCCGTTCACGCCGCTCTCCACGTCACGTTCGTGCGGCTGGTCAACGTCGTAAGAAAGAGTCGCAGCAAGTTGACGATTCAGACACGCAAGCTAAACAGCCTGGTGAGTTGTCACCGCAGCAGCCAGAAGCAGAAGTTGAAGCGACAGCTAAGACAGATGCACCTGTTGTCGAAGAAACACAAGCAAAAGAGCCTGGGCAACTAGCGCCAGCTGAAGAGCAACCTGTTTCTAAGCAAGAGAAAGCAAAACTTGACGTTGAAGCCGTTCAGGACGAACTTCAGTTTGATGCAGAGCCTTCAGCGGGTAAAGAACCTTCAGCGGATGCAGAGCCTGTAGCGAACGATAAACCTTCGGAAGCTGTAGACTCAACTGATGAAGTAACGTCAGCAGACGATAACGCGACAACTGAAGCTAAACCGGCTAAAGAAGCTCAAACTTCAGTGCAAGAAAGCAACGTTGAAGTAACAGCTCCGACAGCACAAGCGGAACCGGCAGTTGAAGCTAAAACAACGCAAGCTGATACGGCGTCAGAAGCTAAAGACGAAGCAACGGCATCGCCAGAGCAAGTTGAAATAAACTTGGCTGACGCACCTGTAGTTGCAGAACCAGAAGCACAGCTGCAAGAAGCGAAAGCAGATACGCCAGCGGCTAAAGAAGAAGCTGAACCAACAGCAGCGCCTTCTTCGAGCCTAGCAGCGAGTGGCAAAGGAAAGCGTGGTGCATCGCACCCTATGGCATTGCCTGCAGCAGTAAACGACGCATTTGTTGATGTAGCGCTTACCGCTAAAGCTGACGACACACGACCTGCACTCGCAGTATCGGGTAAAACTGCAGCGATGTCGCACGTAACGTCACGTGCATCAGCAGTAACAACGCTTCCTCAGTCGGTAGATGACGTTACCGAAGTAGCAGCAGTGGCTGAATAATTTTCAGTCGCTAGTGCGCTACTAGCTAATTGACGTAAAAGCCGCTTTCGAGCGGCTTTTTTGTTTGTTAGTGTACGTTTAACATCGAGTCCGAGTTGAGAATAAAATGTCAGATACGGTAAACCAGCAGTATATAGATTGGTTAAGCCAAGTGTGTAACGCGCATGTATTAGACACACAAATGATTCAACCTCTTTGGAGTGGCTACGGAGCGTGCTTTCGTGCCACTTTGGGCTATCCTAATAATACTTTTTCAAAGAATCACGACGAGAGAAGCCCTTTCCAAGAAAGCCAGTATCACCAAGCTCAACAAAACCCACTTGGCGCGCAACAAGTTGGAGACGAAGCAGCACTAAAAGTAGTCGTGAAATGCGCCACTCCGCCACACAGGCTTTCACACCCTAAAGGCTGGAATGGTGAAGCTAGCCACAACCGTAAGTGCCAATCTTTTAAGGTAGAGAACTGTTTTTATAGCGACGTTCAAGTCCAAACTGATGCGTCGTGCCGTACAGCTAAATGCTTAGGGCACAGCCAACAGGGCGAAGCCTCCCTTCTTGTTATGGAAGACTTAGCACACAGCGGCTATTCTCGCACGGCCTCTTCACTTACCGCTGAGCAATGCATCACTGTTCTAAAATGGCTTGCCAACTTTCATGCACGCTTTGTCAATAAGAGAGATGAATTTGATAGCCGAAGTTTACAATTATGGCCTGAAGGCACTTATTGGCACTTGGCAACCCGTGAAGATGAGTTCAACGCCATGTCGGATGGATTACTAAAGCAACATGCTGTCGATATATCTACCACGTTAGGCAACGCTCACTATCACACTTTGGTGCACGGCGATGCTAAAGTGGCTAACTTTTGTTTTACCGAAGATTTTTCTGACTGTGCAGCTGTCGACTTTCAGTACGTGGGTTATGGCGCAGGCATAAAGGACGTGGCGTATTTTTTGGGCAGTGCCCTATCAACCCAAACCCACATGAAACATCGTGATGCATTGCTCGATAACTACTTTCAAGCGCTCGAAGATGCGCTACACACTCGATTGGCTAACAATGATAGTTCGGCTTGTTTCAAGCGTGCTGATATTGCGCTTATCATTGCTGAATGGAAGTACCTGTACCCCTTCGCCTGCGCTGACTTTTATCGGTTCTTAGCGGGTTGGAGCCCCGAACACTGGAAAATAGATGAAGAGCTCCAATATCAAACAGATATTGCCTTGTCTATTCTTGAGCGCACGGCTTAAACGATTGCGTTTTCATAGTGATCACGACTTTTATGAACGTACTTTTTTTCTCTCTCGCGCCCTTTTTTACGTTCTATTTCTACACCAATTCAGACGACATGTCGCTGGTAGCCCATCTGCTCTGACTTACTATTTTATTGCCGTGAAACTGCACCATTAAATTACATTTAGCGTATATAGTGACAAATAATCATAACGCTGCTGCCAATGTACAAACGTAAACTCTACCTTTTTGGGCTACTTTCCACTTTTATTCTGTTGATTGCTTTAGCCAGTGCAGCCATATCTGCGCATTTAACGCGCACTAACTTAGCGCAAGCTCAACTCGCTCAATCCCTGCTGTCAGAGCACCAGCAGTTATCAAGTATTTCCTACAGGCTTTTCAAACAGCTAACCGATGAGCTAATTTTTGGCAAGAATGCGAACCAAGCGAAAGTGAGAAACAAGCAACAACAAATAGAAAACTCGTTGAACCGTATAAAATCTCTGGAACTTGCTCAACGCGAAGCACTAGGGCTTGAGGCAACACTAGGAAGTGTTGAAGATACCGATGAACTTGAAGCGCTGATTCAAGGCATTGTGGAAGAGTTTAGAGCTATTGCGCTAAGTAATGACAGTACTCCACTTAATCAACAGCAGCGCCTTCAAACATTACTTGAAGTAACTATCGACAACCAGTTTAGGGAGGCCATCAACTCTGCAGTAAACCGCCAAACAGGCGTTGTATCGCGCATTAACGCTAGCATCGAAACGCTAAACAGCAGCATTGTGTGGTTTACTATCAGTTTAGGCCTTATCACCTGTCCTTTCATTCTGCTGGGTTGTTATTGGCTATTCAATGCCCTGTATCAGCCGCTTACAGTTATTCGCACGGGTACCGATGCCATTGCCTCGGGAAACTACCACTATCGATTGCCTGAAACCCTGGATAGCGAATTTACTGACTTGGTCAAAGCACTAAATTCGATGATAGCGCGACTACAAGAACACGAAGACCAGGCTGATGCCCATCGTAAGCACTTAGAGTTTGAAGTGGAGAGCCGAACCCGGGCTTTAAAAGAAGCCAACAATAAACTCACTCAGCTGGACGCAAAGCGCCGACAATTTATGGCTGATGTAAGTCACGAATTGCGCACGCCGTTAACCATTATTCGTGGCGAAGCGCAGGTAACCCTTAGGCAGTCTGCGGCTAGCAACGAGATTTATAAAGAAACGCTAGAAACCATACTTGAGCAAGCCGTGAACTTAAGTAAGTTGGTTGATGATTTGCTGCTGCTAGCGCGTGCCGAGATGCACGAATTTACTGTAGATCTGGTTAAATCTGACTTACATAACCTGCTTACACAAAATATGACGTTATGGCAAAAGCTCACAAAGCCAAGAGACTTAGATCTTAAATGGCTTGCCAATAATGAGGTCCAAGTGCTCATCGACAAAGACAGAATTGTGCAGGTACTGACCATCCTTATCGAAAACGCGCACAAATATTCTTATCCCGATACGCCCATTGTGCTGCGCGTTGAGAGCGAAGGCCCGAATATCAACGTATCGGTCATTGATAGCGGTGAAGGCATTTCTTCAAGTGATTTGCAGCACGTTTTTGAACGCTTCGTTAGGTTAAAGCGCAAAGGCAATGGAATGGGGCTAGGTTTGTCTATCGCTAAAGCGATAGCAGAAGCCCACCACGGTACATTGAGTGCGCATTCCACATTAGGTAAAGGCTCGCAGTTCACGTTGACGCTGCCAGTTTTACAAGACCACGCGACTAGGGCCTGATGACCGTTGCTGTACATTTTTGCAGCGGTCAACAGGCCCCCAATAACAACCGTTAAGTAACTTCGAACGACTAGGATCATAACAACAATGAAAATTCTTATTGCTGATGACGAAGCCCCCTTGCTACGCTTTCTATCACGAGGCTTAAGCGCTGAAGGTTTTGAGTGCATCGAAGAGTCGGCATTACACAACTTAGTCACGCGCATTCGTCATGAAGCCCCTGCTATTATTGTACTTGATCGCATGTTTGGTGATGAAGATAGCGTAGAGCTGCTGCCCGCAATTAAGTCGCTTCCCCATGCCCCTATGGTTTTGTTGCTAACCGCGGTGGACGAAGTACGCGAGCGCGTGAATGGTTTAAAACAAGGCGCGGATGACTATTTGTGCAAGCCATTTGACTTTGACGAACTACTTGCGCGCATAACGGCCTTAAGCCGAAGAGTGACGAATACACCGGTTACCCAATTAGGCCTCACCATCGGACCGTTAAACATCGATGACGAGTCACGTATTGCGACATTGTCTGGGGAAGAGATTTCACTCACCAAACTAGAATACGACATGCTCTACTACTTCGCAGAAAATGCTGAAAAAGTGCTGTCTCGAGAACGCATATTAAGTCGAGTATGGCGAAGTCACAGCGATCCGCAAACTAATGTTGTTGATGTGTATATCAGTAGGCTGCGACAAAAGCTTCACAGCAGTGATGCCATATTTATTGAAACTCTGAGAGGCAACGGCTATCGGTTGACCACCAGAAAATAGTCGTTTCGTCTCATTAGCTATTGCATTCATGTGTTATCCCGCCTAATTTGAACACTCGTTCAGATTTTATAAAGGATAATTATGGCTCGCTCACCTTCTTCATTACTCTCAAGGCTATGTTGCGCAACCGCTGTAGGCATTAGTCTATTGTCATCACCAGTCTTCGCTCAGACAGACACCAGAGGTGCCGCGCAGCCTGATAAGAATACAGCAATGTCTGCACGGGAATTGCGAGCACCAAAGGTTATCTTTTTCGATGTTAATGAGACCTTACTTGACCTCACCGCCATGCGCAGCTCGGTAGGCGAAGCCTTGGGCGGTCGAGATGATTTGTTGCCACTGTGGTTCTCTACTATGCTGCATCATTCACTGGTTGATTCAACGACTGGCCGCTTTCATACCTTTGGAGAAATTGGCGTTGCCTCCTTGCTGATGGTGGCTGAAATTGAAGGTATTGAATTGACCAAAGCGCAAGCGAAAACGGCAATTGTCACGCCATTGCGAAGCCTACCACCCCATCCTGACGTGCGCGATGGCTTACAGGCACTTAAAAACAAGGGTTATAAACTAGTAAGCCTTACCAACTCGTCTAATCAAGGCGTATATACTCAATTTAAGAATGCTGATCTTTTGTCTTATTTCGACGAGCGGCTAAGTGTAGAAGACATTAACTTATATAAGCCCGATACACGCACGTATGAATGGGCTATTGAAAAAACGGGTATAGCAGCAGAAGACGCTATGTTAGTGGCGGCCCACGGTTGGGATATTGCTGGTGCTAAACAGGCAGGCTGGCAAGCCGCGTTCATTGCACGCCCCGGTAAGGTACTTTACCCGTTAGCAATAGCGCCTGACACGGTGGTAAGCGGACTAGATGAATTAGTCTCCCAATTACCCGATGCCAAATAAGCGTTAGGGTTGATGGTATCTAGGTGCACATAAAAGCACAGCCTATCGGTTGGCACGGGTAAACATAATTATTAGGTTAAACGCCTGGGCCATAAAAGGTCATGCCAACCAATATTTCGAGCTAGGCACTGAGCTACGCTGTTGCCGTGCCTGCTCTTTTCATATCGATGTGAGGAATATCGTCTTCCAAGTACATAGTCGAGGTGACTTCAAACCCAAAACCTTCATAAAACCGTTTTAAATACTCTTGCGCGCCAATTTCAATATCACAGCCTGGCCATAACGCCTCACAATGATCAATGGCTTCACGCATAAGTGCTCTGCCCGCCCCTTTACCTCTGAAAGCTTCGCTGGTAGCTACTCGACCGATACTCACCGATGGATAACTAACCCCTTCGCCAAGTAATCGTGCACACGCTACCAATTTGTTATCTTGAAACCCCATTAAATGATGAGTTTTTGGATGGCGGTCTTTTTCGTCAAGCTCCGGATAGGCACAGTTTTGCTCAACGACAAAAACATCGACACGCAGCTTGAGCAAGTCGAAGAGTTGATGATTCGTCAGTTCATTAAATGTAAGTGATTGCCAGGAAACCATGTTGCCTCGATGATTTTTTATTATTAACGTTTGAGTAGCGCCTTTAACAGATCCTGTTAAAGTTATAGATGTCAAAATACAAATTTTAAGATGCCAATTTTAAAATGCTAACTTTAAAATCTCTGCGACGATAACGATTGGTTTAGTGTAACGCAACCCATTTTACTCACAACTTATGCTACAGCCTGAGCACCACACGCGTAGGTCAAGATACTCTGGATTATTCAGGCTCTAGGGTTAAGATACTCGTTGTTCGCCAACCCTGCCTTGACATAGTCAATGAACATTTTAACCTTAGTAAGGTTCTTACGCCCTTCAACACTTACCACCTGTATAGGCAACTTTTTGTCTTCCACATCTTCTAACAAACTTACCAAATCACCACTTCTAAGTGCTTCTGCAACCTGATAGGACATCAACCGAACAACCCCAACGCCTGCAATGGCGGCGTTAATAGCCGCTCTGTTTTGGTTGGATTGAAAACGAGGTGTGAGCTTAATGGCAATAGGTCTGCCGTTTTTGTGATACGTCCATACCGCTGGCTCGTTAAAGCGCGTCGGATAAAGCACACTATGCCGTTTTAAATCTTCTGGCTTTTTTATGGCCGGGCTACTCGCCAAGTAGCTAGGCGCCGCACAGGTTACACGCCGTACGTATCCTACCGTAACACCGTAAAGCGAAGAGTCTTTCGGGTTACCTATACGTATTGCTACATCCATATTGCTATCAATTAGATTCACCACATCGTCGTGAAAATGCCCGTTAACCCTAATGTCGGGATAGTCCTTAAGAAATTGGGATATTATTGGCGTTACATAACGTTCGCCGAACAAAATGGGTGCCGTGATGTTAAGCTCACCTCTGGGCACCAAGTCAATGCCAGACACAGCAGCTTCACTTTGCTCAATATCTGCCAGTATACGTGAAACATGAATAAGGTAATGTTCACCAACCTCACTCAACTTCACTTGCCGCGTTGTGCGATGAAAAAGTCGAGTATTTAACTGTGCCTCTAAATGTGCAATACACCGAGTAACCGCAGGCGCTGACATCGACATCGCGTCTGCAGCTCCTACAAAGCTTCCCGACTTAGCAGCCTCTGCAAACACTCTCATGCACAAAAGCTTGTCCATATTATTTCACTCAATGAAATTATAAATTTCAAAAATAGCTAATTATTAAATAAAAGGAAAGTTCTAGTATCGCTATCAGCTTTTACACGTTTTCGTTCAGGTTAACGTTTTTACACTACAGCCCAATGCCTACAGGAGTTATTTATGAGACCACCGCTTCCCCCCTTTTCACCTGAAACCGCAGCGCAAAAAGTGCGCCTTGCTGAAGACGCATGGAACACCAAAGATGCGGTAAAAGTTGCAGGTGCTTATACCTTTGACTGCCTTTGGCGCAACCGAGCAGAATTTATTGAAGGACGTGCTCAAATAGTGAGTTTTTTGACGAGAAAGTGGAACAAAGAGCTCAACTATAAATTAGTAAAAGAGCTATGGGCATTCAACGCAAACCGCATAGCAGTGCGCTTTGCATACGAGTACAAGGACGATTCTGGTCAATGGTATAGAGCTTACGGTAATGAAAATTGGCAGTTCAACCTTGATGGCCTAATGGAAAAACGTATTGCCAGTATCAACGAACATCCTATTTCAGAAAGTGACCGAAAGTTCACGTGGGATGGTGAACGACGCCCTGACGATTTTCCCACTCTGTCCGAGCTTGAGCTGTAAACAATGTTGATAATAACACCCAACTAACCATTTCTATTGAGAGGATGAATTTATGACAAATCCAACAAGCAATACATTGCCAAAAAGCCCTATTGTTTTGATTCAAAACCCTAAATCTGGCCACTGCCACAAGGTTTCATTGTTTATGGCACTGAATGCCATCCCTTTCACAACCGTTGAGCCTGACATGGCCAAAGGCGAGCACAAGAGTGAACGCTTCAGCTCACTTAACGTGTTTAAACAAGTCCCCGTGATAACAGACG
This sequence comes from Alteromonas sp. W12, assembly GCF_001924945.1. Classification (NCBI taxonomy): domain Bacteria; kingdom Pseudomonadati; phylum Pseudomonadota; class Gammaproteobacteria; order Alteromonadales; family Alteromonadaceae; genus Alteromonas; species Alteromonas sp. W12. The sequence goes on along the minus strand of NZ_LQXH01000001.1, from coordinate 1,309,907 downwards.
GTGATATCACTTTGGCTGACTCCAATGCCATTCTGGTTTATTTGATCCACGCATACGCAGACAGTGACTATTGGCTCGGAAAAGACGCCAAAGAAAAAGCGCTAATTCAACGCTGGCTATCAGTCTCAGCGGGTGAACTTGCTAAAGGGCCGGCCGCCGCGCGATTAGAATACGTATTTGGAGCAACTATTCATGTGCCCACAGTACTAGCCACCAGCGAGACGTTACTTGCAAACATGGAGGCTCATCTAGAAAACACGGTAAGTGCTTTTTTGGTTGGCGAACACGTTACCGCAGCAGACATCGCTATGTATTCGTATATAGCTCATGCCCCTGAAGGAGGAATATCGTTGTCCAAGTTTCCTCTTATCAATGCCTGGATAAATGCGGTTGAGAGTCTGGATAATTTTGTCCCAATGCCAGCGTCTGACATCGCACCAGCGCGCAATACCAGTCAGCATAGTTAATTGAGGTCGTTATGTCTCTACCTAAGCTATCATCCTTGAACCCAGCGTTTCATCAAGGCGAAATTGCACTGCAAAAAAAGCTGGAAATTGACAGGGAAATCGGTGAGCGAACGAATGGTTTTATCCGTAGCTTTATGCCAGAACAACACAGGCAGTTCTTTACATCCAGTCCGTTCACTGTTTTCGCCTTGGTAGACGAAAAAGGCCACCCTGTAGCCACGCCTGTTTGGGGAGAAGGAGATTTCATAGAAAGTCCCTCTGCTACCCGATTGCGCTTTAGCCTACCAGTAGAAGTTTGGAATATGATGCAACACTCGTTAAATCTCGACGCGACTTCAGGCAGCAAAATTGGAATCGTCGGCATTGAATACGCTACAAGGCGAAGAAATCGGTTGAACGGTACGATAAGTCACGCAACTAATGAAAACCTTACGGTATTGGTAGATCAAAGTTTCGGTAACTGCCCCCAATACATTCACAAACGAACCACAGTCAAAAAACAACGTGCCGTTCAGACTGCCCCAATGAAAAACACAGTAGGTGCCGGTGATTCTACATTTTTTACTTCAACATCGAATGTGCTCACCCCAAGCGCACGCTCGCTAATATCAAGGGCTGAAACGTTTTTTATTGCCTCACGACATAAATCTTTAGGCCATGCAGCGAATGAAGGGCTAGACGTTTCTCACAGGGGGGGCAAAGCAGGCTTTGTTAAAGTGGAAGGGAATTCGTTAATCTTTCCCGATTTTAGCGGTAATAAATTCTTTAATACCTTGGGCAACATCCTACTAGACCCACGCGTCGGTCTGTGTTTTTGGGATAATGAAACAGGTGACCTTCTGTTTATTAAAGCAAAGGCGAGTATCGAATCCCTCGAATCGAATATAACCGCGTTTGAAGGTGCAGAGCGCTTTGTGTCTCTTTCGGTATTCTCGGTAACACATATTTCGGGTGCGTATCCCTACTCCCATGAGATCACAGACATGTCCCCCTATGCACTAAAGACAGGCGACTGGAAATAAGCGGTTAATTGATGAACCCTATCATCTAGTTAGCGTAATCAATTGGAATACCGTAACCAGAATGGTTACGCTGTTTAGACAAAAAGTCTTGGTTAGGTTTTGTAGACAAGGGCAAATGCCCGCGTAGACACAGGGGCAGAACATGAGTGATAAGCGTAACATCAAAACGTACAACAAACCCGCTGGCGGATGGGGGGCACTAAAGAGTGTAACCCAGAGCTGGATCCAAAGCGAAAAGCCACTTAAGAATCTACGAGCCATGCTCAAGACGAACCAAGACAAAGGCTTTGACTGCCCAGGCTGTGCGTGGGGTGAATCACCAGAAAGTGGTTTAGTGAAGTTTTGTGAAAATGGTGCTAAAGCAGTGAACTGGGAGTCTACCGGTCGCTATGTTGACCCAACATTTTTCTCTAAGTATTCGGTCGGCTCACTGAAAAAGCACACCGACTACTGGCTTGAGTCACAAGGGAGACTCACCCACCCTATGCGCTACAATGCTCAAGCAGGCCATTACGAACCAGTATCATGGGACGATGCCTTCGCACTTATTGCCAAACACTTGAAGGGTTTACATTCCCCTCATCAGGCGGAGTTTTATACCTCCGGGCGGGCGAGTAATGAAGCCGCCTATTTATATCAGTTATTCGTGCGCGCATTTGGCACAAATAATTTTCCCGATTGTTCAAATATGTGCCACGAAGCGTCGGGGCAAGGTATGAAACCTACGATAGGCGTGGGCAAAGGCACAGTTACGTTCAATGATTTTGCAAAAGCAGACACCATTTTTGTTATCGGCCAAAATCCGGGAACTAACCACCCTCGCATGCTAGAACCTCTTCGTGAAGCAGTACGAAGAGGGGCGCAAGTGGTATGCTTCAACCCGTTAAAAGAGCGTGGCCTTGAACGATTTCAAAACCCGCAGCATCCCGTTGAAATGCTTACCAATGGCTCTGAGCCAACCAATACCGCCTATTTCAGGCCTGCTCTTGGTGGTGACATGGCGGTTATGCGCGGCATCGCTAAATGGCTGTTAACTTGGGAGCAAGAAGCCAAAGCGAACAATGCTCCTCCCGTATTCGACCACGACTTTATTAACGCACATACCAATGGAATGGACGACTATTTGAGTTCCGTTGAAGCGACGAGCTGGGAGCATATTGAAGCGCAGAGCGGTTTATCAAAAGACGAAATACGTCACGCGGCAACCATGTACAGACGTGGAGAACGGGTGATCATGTGCTGGGCAATGGGGATCACCCAACACAAGCACTCAGTAGCTACGGTTCAGGAAATAGTGAACGTACAACTACTACGAGGAAACGTGGGCAAGCCTGGTGCAGGGCTTTCTCCCGTTCGTGGCCACAGCAATGTGCAGGGGGATAGAACTGTGGGTATTAACGAAGTACCCCCCAAAGCATTGCTTGACGCACTAGAGAACAAGTTTAACTTCGCCGTTCCACGAGAAAGAGGTCACAATACGATTCAAGCTATCCAGGCTATGGAAAGTGGTGAATCCAAAGTTTTCATCGGCTTAGGCGGTAATTTCGCCCAGGCGACGCCAGATACGCCGCGTACTCACGCTGCGCTGTCACAATGCGACTTAACCGTTCATATCGCCACCAAATTAAATCGTTCTCACCTAACCACAGGTAAAGACGCGCTTATATTACCCTGCTTGGGACGTACTGAAATTGACATGCAGGCTAGCGGGCAACAAGGCGTGACTGTGGAAGATACATTTTCTATGGTCCATATTTCTTATGGCCAACTTCCGCCAAGCTCGCCCGAACTTCGCTCTGAACCCGCTATTATTGCTGGTATCGCGAAGGCGACGTTAGGCAACACGCCGGTAGACTGGGACTTCTTAATAAGCGATTACGACAATATTCGTGAGCTCATTGCCGACACCATAGACGGTTTTAAAGACTTTAACACCAAACTCGCTCAACCAGGTGGTTTTCATTTAGGTAATGCAGCAGGTGAGAGACGCTGGTTAACACCATCGGGCAAAGCCGAGTTTGCTGCTAACGCCCTGCCTGATTCACTGTTAAATGCTGACCTCGTTGCGAAAGGTGAAGAGCCGGACCTCATTTTACAAACACTGCGCTCTCATGATCAGTACAACACAACTATTTATGGTATGGATGACCGCTACAGAAACGTGTTTGGCGCGCGGGACGTTCTGTTTGTCAATGAACGTGACATTAAGAAGCTGGGTTTTAACGATGGCGATAAAGTCGACATTACGTCAATGTGGAACGACGGCAAAACACGCCAAGTTAAACAGTTTATGTTGGTGGCTTACGACATCCCGCAAGGTCAAGCAGCAGCATATTACCCCGAAACCAATCCGTTAGTACCACTAGAAAGTTACGGTGATGGCACGTTCACACCAACATCGAAATTTATCGCGATCAAACTTTCGAAATCTGAATCAGATGGCCGAATAGCAGTCTCTGCGGTGTAGGCTTTTCGTTGCTTATCCGGTACTTATCAGTACAGGCCCTTTGTTTCTAACTGGCTCGCTGCGCACTACTTTTCTTGCGGTGCGTAAGCTCTTGGAGGGTCATACTTAGGTACATGGATCAGGGTGAGACCATAACGGCTTGCCCACTTTACTGATAAGGCTGTAGGAGCAGATAGCGTCACTACCAAAGGTAATTTAGCTCTTATCGCTTTTTGAACCAACTCTAAACTGCAGCGGCTTGTGAGCACAACAATACCTTCAGGTTGAAAGAGTTTTTTGGTGGTGATAGCACCAATTAATTTATCAAAAGCATTATGCCTTCCTATATCTTCTCGGCATGCCAGCACATTGCGCTTAGCATCAATGTAGAGCGCTCCATGCACCGCACCGCTCTGCTGAGCTAATGCTTGCGCATTAGATATAAGGCTTCGCAATCCTTTAAACCAGCTCACATCAGGCAAAGGCGATACATCAATAGACGTCAATTGAGGCAAAGCGTTGTCTAATGCCTCAACACCGCAGAGCCCACAGCCCGACGCCCCCGCCAATTGCCGTTTATTTTCCTTTAACTTCCAGAACGCCTGATTGGCAATTTCAACTTCCGCATTGATGTGTTCTTTGTGATGCGTCAATTCAATACCGTAAAGCTGGCGGGGATGTTCAATAATGTCGTTACTTAAACTGAAGCCCACAATGAAATCTTCAATGTCGTTTGGGGTTATCAGCATTACGGCATAATTAATACCGTTATAACTAATGCTTAAAGCGACTTCTTCGGCAAGGGCAAACTTTTGAATATAGGGTGTGGCATCTAAAACTAATGCGTGTTGTTCAGTGTTACTTTTCATGTGGCCAATCACCTGGAGTATTCACATTCAACCACTCTACGCCATCTTCATTGGACATATTTGCGAGACGCTTTTTGTTATCGCTTTCATCTTTACGCGCTATTTTTTTGAGGTCGCCTTCTTTAAGAGAAACTGCATTGAGAATTTCTAAAAATCCTACCACTCGTCTTTTACTTTGCTCAACTAGATAGTTGGCTAAGAGGGCTTTGGTGTCCTGAGTAACGGGTAAATAGAAAGGCAAAAAGCGTTTTTCCACATAACATGCCTTTTCAGCCTCTCGCCCTCGCGAAACTAATATTCTCAAAAGCTCGGGCGTCATCTGCGGCATGTCAACGGGAAGAACAAGTAGTTCACAAGGATTGCCATTGTGATTATCAGATTGAGATAGTGCGTCTAAAACAGCATGTACTCCGCTAAGCGGACCTGCATCTTCAATTCTGTCATTCAAAAAGCCTGGCGCGTTGCGGCTAATTAACACTTTATCACAACTCGCAGACTGTAAAAGTAACGAAGCATTATCGATGAGAGTACGGCCCTTATAACGCATAAGTGCTTTATCTTGCCCCATTCTGCGCGATTGACCACCCGCAAGCACTAAACCGATGAGTGTCGTATTCACTTTACTCACTGCATATGCCCCCTTTATTGAAAATCTCCTCATATCCTTTTAAAAACTCAAAGCATTGCTTGGCAATGGGAGAGCTGGGTTCGCCTTTTCGCATGATAAGCCCTAGAGGCGAAATGGTTTTACCATCGTCAACAGTAACATAGGCGAGCCCTAAATCATCATTGGCCTTTGCGACGTTCGTTGGAAGGATCGTACAACACATCCCCTTTTTCACTGCTTGCAGTAAACAATGAACCGAGTCTGATTCAATAACAGGCTCATTGTTCACGCCCACATTTGCCATGTTTAACGTGATTGACTGCCTAAAGTGCATTGAAGGTGTTAATAACCCAAGTGGCAGTGATGAAAGAGACTGCCAGCTTAGGGTATCTTGCTCAAAGCAGTAATGATTAGGGTGATACAGCAACACCATTGGTGTAGCTTTAAACGGCAAAATATGGAAGTGTTGCGCGCTCATGCCTTCAAGGTAACAAAGACCCAGGTCAAGCTCGTTACGGTGTAGCGCGTTAACGATATACTCACTGCTATGTGTTTGTAAGGAAAACTGTAGTGCACTGTGCTGTTTTGAGAGGGTGTCAATAATGTCGATAGGATCGACACTCGCTAGAGGAACGGCACCAATCCGAAGTCGGCCAACTAAGGCACCTTTGCACGATGCAGCTTCCGCTTGTAATCCGTCACACGCCGCTAAGATATTCCTTGCCCATGCCAAAATTCTTTCACCTTCCGGCGTAAAGCCTTGGAATCTGTGGTTGCGAGCCACCAACTGAATGCCAAGCTCATCTTCTAAATTATGAAGACGTGAAGAAAGCGTGGGTTGTGTAACATTGCACGACTTAGCCGCTTTACCGAAGTGCTGCGTCTCATCTAACGCGACCAGAAACCGGAGCTGACGAATATCCAAAGACCAATACCTTAATCATGATAGATAGCTTCTATCATGATTCTACCAATGGAATTCTTGACTTGTAAGTACATTAAACGCATGTTTTTAGAATAAGCCAAAAATCCCAAAAATATGTGCACATACTGATTGATAAAAACTATCACTCAAGATTATTCGCCCAGCATAGATTTAGCATTTTGTTCTGCGCAAGCGCTTCGACGCTGCTAGACCGACATCGCCTGAAAAATTTGTAGACGACGTGTACTAGCGCCTGTTGACCTTTGATGATGCCTTCTTACAACAAGTCCCATTGAAAATAGAAATAGCCATACCGTTGCGGCTTCACTTACTGCATGAGTAACCGTAGTCAAATAGCCAATATCAGCAAACGACGCTACAGTGGTATCACTTAACGAAATTGGATATGGCCCCAAATACCCTGTCATTAAATCTGATGAACCACCAGGCCAAGGTTCGTCCCAGTGACTGTTGGCAGTGCCGGCTCCTCCCCCCAGTTCTACAGGAATAAATGTGGCGTTTTCAACAAACTCGCGGCGATAAATTTCCAAAGCGTACTCTCCGGTGTAACGCCCTGAACCGCTGACGTAGTTAGATTGGCTGCCCGCAATAAAAAAGTCGGTCGTCCACAATGTTCCAAATCCAATTACATGGGCCATCTCGTGTACGATGACATCAAAAAGCGTACCGCGACTTTCTAAGCTAGCAAGGTCTGCCGTATCAAAACGCATGCGGCCTTTATTTGCATAAACAAAAGTGCTGTCTGGTAGCTGAGTGATACCCGTTGGGCCAGCACTACCCAATATGCCACCCACACCATCAAGTGCAACGCCACTCGCATCTATAACAATATTGTGATTAAACTCGCTTTGAACGCCTATTAGGTAAGACTCCCAATAAGCGATTGCATCATCAAAAGCGCTGGATTGTGAAGGTGTTAAACCACCAAGATCGTTAATAGAAATTTTGAATAGTCCTGCATTTGCTGAAAAAGACACACACAACGACACCACAACACTGAAGAACCACTTAATTGAGACACCCATGGCACCCCTCCAAAACTAAGAAAAAACGTTCGATGCAAATAAAATGAGTAACGTAGGCCTGTTTATCTTTGCTGTATTTCAAAGCTCAACAGGGTAAGGACTAAAAAAACTATAGTAGAGAAAACCGTAAGTAGTTATGAGAAAGATTGCTTGTTAACGGCAAAAGTAAAAATTACTAAAGATCAACGTGTTGAATTTTTTAACAGAGAATGCTTAACGGTAAGTCGTTCGCCATTGGCACAATGACGTATTGGGAGTGGGAGAATTATTGAAACTTTTTTACGTCGACTTTCCCGCTTACCACGCTCTGTGATACAGAGCGCGGCTGCGAGAATGAATTAGAGGGCCTACCAGGTTAAATCATCTGGAATTTCATAATCGGCGTACCAATCATCTTCTTCTTCATCTTTACCGTCGGCTCCGCTCTTATCTAAATCAGCACGGTAAATAACTGAAGCCTCGTCGCGCTGCGCAATTTTGTCAGCAACGGGGGCTGGTACTAGTTCATAAGCGTCATCTAGCAATACAACAGCCAAACGACCTTTTGTCACTTGCTTGTGCATCTCTTCACTCACATACAGACGCTTTACTACGTTGTCGTGTGTAAAGTTAAGTAAGGTTTCGCCATTGCGCGGTTGTTTGTTTACCGTAATAAGCTGCCTTACCTGCGCAATAATTGAGCGCTTCTCTCGCTCCTGCTGTTGAAGCTGGTTTAGCTCGCGTGAGCGCGCTTTTTTCTCTTCAGCTGCTTGTTGAGCAGCAATAGTCGCTTCATCAACGACAGGTTGTTTTTGCTTATTCTTTTGCTTTTGTTTTTTGCGTTTATCTGCACGCGCTTGCTTTGCAGACGCTTTATCGGCCAAACCGGCTTTCAGTAGTTGGTCTTGTAAGGAGGCCATAATTACTCTCTGTTACTCTTTTTCTATTGATACGCTTTGCAGACGCTTACCGTCTTTTAACTACGTAACAAGCCCGAGCAATGTCGGGCTTGTGAATTTCAATTAAAGGTCTATTTTTACCTTTTCCGAATTAAAGGCGTTACTTCTTCTTGGCTTTAGTCGCTGGCTTTTTAGCGGCTTGCTCCTGCCATTTGCCATTGTCGTACCACGCAGACCATCCTGTTGCTTTACCGTTGTCATTCTCAGACATCACGTATTGCTGTTTGGTCTTCCTGCTGTATCGAACTATTGCAGGGTTACCATCAGGGTCTGTTTGTGGCGCATCAGCAAGATAATAGAATTTCGGCGAAATTCTATCTCTAAAGCGAGCAAGTTCTTCCACTTTCGGCGCACGAGTTTCACGCGACTTTGGAAAGTTATGCGCCGCTAAGAAAATTCCCGAAGCGCCATCACGTAGCATAAAGTGCGCGTCAGACTTTTCACACGGAAGCTCAGGTAAATCTACCGGATCTTCTTTTGGCGGCGCAGCTTCACCGTTTCTAAGTAGCTTACGAGTATTCTTACACTCTTCGTTGGTGCAGCCGAAGTATTTACCAAATCGACCGTTTTTAAGCTCCATATCGCTGCCACATTTATCACACTCAATAATGGGGCCGTCATAGCCTTTTATCTTGAATGTGCCTGTTTCAACTAAGGTGCCATCACATGTTGGCGTGTTACCACACACATGAAGTTTACGGGTTTCGTCAACCAAGTAACTGTCCATCGCCGTGCCGCACTTAGGACAACGCTTTTTAGAACGAAGCGCTTCTGTTTCGAGCTCTTCTTCATCGTCCACTTTCACGACTTCGTCACCAGGCGTTAAATTCATGGTGTTTGTGCAGCGCTCTTTCGGCGGTAAATTGTAGCCTGAACAGCCCAAGAATACGCCAGTTGACGCGGTTCTCACGTTCATTTCACGGCCGCATTTATCGCACTCAACACCTGCAGGCACTGCCTGATTCAAGCGCATACCGCCCTCTTCAGGGTCTTTCTCAGCGTTTAACAGTTTTCCGTAGAAGCCGCTGTAAAAGTCGTTGAGCACGTCCTTCCAATCTTTCTTGCCTTCAGCAATATCATCAAGATGCTGCTCCATGTTGGCAGTAAAGTCATAGCTCATTAAATCGTCAAAGTTTTCCATCAGACGATCGTTTACGATTTCGCCCATTTTCTCGGCATAAAAACGCTTGTTCTCTAAGCGCACATAGCCGCGATCTTGAATCGTCGAAATAATACTGGCGTAGGTCGATGGACGACCAATACCGCGTTTTTCAAGCTCTTTTACCAACGAAGCTTCATTAAATCGCGCTACAGGCTTGGTGAAGTGCTGTTTAGGATCAAGCGCTTTTAAGTCAAGCACATCGCCTTTTTGTACATCAGGCAACATGAGCTCTTCTTCGCCTTTTTTACGAAGCTGAGGTTGAACGCGAGTCCAGCCATCGAACTTAAGTACGCGGCCCTTCGCCGTCAGCTCGTAATCACCCGCCGCCACTTTAATAGTGGTTGCATCGTACTTAGCTGGAGTCATTTGACAGGCCACAAACTGGCGCCAAATAAGCTCATAAAGACGCTGTGCATCGCGTTCCATATCGCCTAAACTTGCAGCACTTATGCTCACGTTTGAAGGACGGATCGCTTCGTGCGCCTCTTGCGCACCTTCTTTACTGCCGTAGCGATTTGGCGAATCAGGCAGGTACTTGTCACCAAAATTATCTGAAATGTACGCACGAGCACTGTCCAACGCCTCTTGGCTTAAATTGGTTGAATCCGTACGCATATAGGTGATGTAGCCCGCCTCATAAAGGCGCTGTGCCATCATCATGGTTTTCTTAACACCAAAGCCCAATCGAGTACTTGCCGCTTGTTGTAGCGTTGAGGTAATAAATGGTGCAGAAGGACGACTTTGCGTAGGCTTTGACTCGCGGCTTTCTACCGTGTAGTTAGCCCCTTCTAAGTCAGCAAGCGCTTTATCAGTTTCGGCCTTGTTTTTAGGCTTAAACGCATTGCCCTGGTGCTTTGCTACTAGCATGCGCAGTGCCGCTTTTTGCTGGCTAGTTAAATCTGCGTGTACGTCCCAAAACTCTTCAGGTACAAACGCTTTAATTTCTCGCTCACGCTCTACAACAAGTCTAACCGCTACCGATTGAACTCGCCCTGCTGAGAGGCCTCGCGCAATTTTTTTCCACAGAAGTGGCGATACCATGAAGCCTACAACACGGTCTAGGAATCGACGAGCCTGCTGGGCGTTGACGCGAGAGATATTTAGTTCGCCCGGATCTGAGAACGCATCTTGAATCGCGTTTTTAGTAATTTCGTTAAACACCACTCGCTGGTAAGTTTTGTCTTTTTTACCTAGCAGCTCTTGTAAATGCCATGCAATCGCTTCCCCTTCGCGGTCCAAATCGGTCGCGAGATAGATAGTGTCAGCATCTTTAGCAAGCTTTTTAAGTTCGTTAACGACTTTCTCTTTACCCTGCAGCACTTGATAGTGGGCTTTCCAGTCTTTCTCTGGATCCACACCCATTCTGTCTACAAGCTTCAAATATTCGTGACGGCGAAGATATTCTTGACGCTCTTCTTCGCTTAAAGTTTTGAGTTCTTTAGCCGTTTTTTTAGGCTCTACTTTGCCTAAAGCCTTCGTCGGAAGATCTCGCACGTGGCCAACCGAACTTTTTACGATAAAATTTTTACCGAGATATTTATTTATCGTTTTCGCTTTGGCTGGTGACTCGACTATGACCAGTGATTTTGCCATATAATTGAACTAAACCTATTGATTTTTAATGACTATTTACGTCAAATTCTGAAAATTGGAGCAACCTTGCACTATATATAGGGTACTCGCTCTTTTTTAACATATATCTACAAAGTGAATGGAAAACAAGATCTTCTTCATACTTATTCTTTCCTTTGCTTTAAACACGCGCAAAAACTGTGCAATAAATAAACAGCGCGATTGGCATTGGCCTTAAAAGCCGTATAATGCCAGCCATTCCAACCTAGCCTGACAACATGTTCAGGTGTGAAGAAGTGCATCGTTTGCCCCTGTAAAAGAACGAAAGCGTTGCCGCTGCTATTGAATTAATCGCAGTGCGTATGGAAAAGTAACATATAGGGTCAAGCGCCAAAACTCCAAGAATGAGGGAAAGTATGAAGCAGTTTGAAGTTAACTTTGATGGTCTTGTAGGACCTACCCATAACTATGCCGGTTTGTCGTTTGGCAATGTCGCTTCCCTGAACAACGCAAACGCAAAGAGCAGTCCAAAACAAGCTGCAAAGCAAGGCTTAGCCAAAGCAAAGGCGTTGGCCGATATGGGAATGGTTCAAGGTGTGTTGGCCCCACAAGAGCGTCCTGACATCGCCGCACTGCGCCGTTTAGGCTTTACAGGCTCTGATGCTCGCGTGCTAGAAAGCGCTGCAAAGCAATCTCGCGAGATTTTCCTTGCTTGTTGTTCTGCCAGTAGCATGTGGACTGCAAATGCCGCCACTGTGTCTCCTAGTGCCGATACTGCCGATGGTCGCGTTCACTTTACCCCTGCAAACTTAACCAACAAGTTCCATCGTTCACTAGAGCCTCAGGTTACAGGCAATATCCTGCGTGGTACATTTGCCAATGAAAAGCACTTTGCTCATCACCAGCACCTGCCAGATAACGAGCATTTTGGTGACGAAGGTGCAGCCAACCACACGCGACTTTGCAGCAACTACGGTCAGGCAGGCGTAGAGTTGTTTGTTTATGGTCGTCATGCATTTGATACCAGCAAACCAGCACCGAAAAAATATCCGGCTCGCCAAACGCTAGAAGCATGCCAAGCAGTAGCTCGCTTACACGGTCTAGACGACGATGGCGTAGTTTACATGCAGCAAAACCCAGACGTCATCGACCAGGGCGTATTTCACAACGATGTGATCGCTGTTGGTAACCAAAATGTGTTGTTTTTCCACGAGCAAGCGTTTTATCAAAAAGACGCAGGATTTAAAGAGCTTCAAGCTAAATTCGGTAGCGAACCGCTTCACTTTATCGAAGTGCCGACCGCTGAAGTCTCTGTACAAGACGCAGTAAAAACCTACTTGTTCAATACGCAAATTATAACGCTTCCAAGTGGTGATATGACCATCATCGCGCCAACTGAGTGTGAGGAAAATGAAGCCGTTAAGCGCTATTTAGACAAGCTGGTAACTCTGGGTACGCCCATTAAGTCGGTTAATTATTTTGATGTAAAACAAAGCATGCGTAATGGCGGTGGTCCGGCATGTTTGCGTTTGCGCGTTGCGATGAATGACCAAGAACTTGCCGCAGTTAATCAAAATACGTTAATCAACGATACACAGTTCGCTCGCCTAAACGCTTGGGTCGACAAGCACTATCGCGATGAATTAGGTGAAGATGACTTGCGCGATCCGCAGCTTCTCATTGAATCTCGTACTGCGCTTGATGAGCTTACACAAATCCTTAAAATTGGTTCGGTTTACCCATTCCAACAGGCATAAGTTAAAGCTGATTAAAATTAAGCGAAAAAGAAAGCCGGCTATAAGCCGGCTTTTTTTATTTGTTAAGTATGAACTCTTTATGGTGTGACCAGCGTACACTGATCAGTTACGCCGAATGGATTAGCCGGCGGTGACGCCCCTTCATCCGTCACATCGTCAGCAGAAATACTCAGCGTGTAACGCATTTTCGCACTTGCTTCACTGCCTGTAGACTGCCCAAACACTGAAATGACAGCGTCATACCAGATTGCATAGCTGCGAGGATAACGGTATTCCAATTCCGCGTAGCCATTCTCATCTGTCACCGCTGCACCGTTGGCAAACGCGATGGTCCCAATTAATCCAGGAGTTAACATACCGTCTTCATTGGTATCTTCATCTCTTGGCGTTGTATCCAAAATACCGTTGTCGTTAACGTCTTCGGTTTCACAGTTTTGATTTACTATTGCAACCCATTGAGAAGCATCATCGTCGAATACCCAAAAGCCGGTTCTATACTCACCGCCATTTACGTATTTTACCGGCGCAACTGACGCAGTCAGGTTGACGCCACTAACGGGCTGACCTGCAGAATCTGATACAAACACACCAAAGCGCTTTAGGTAAGAAGTCGATGTGGCTTCTTCAAGCTCATTACCCGTTCCTAGCGAGATATCAAAAGCACGTGCGCCCACTGTTAACACAACCTCGTCGTCAATGGCTGGGTCGTCAGCAACAAACGCAGTAACCACTACCGCGTCTTGAGTCGATACCGAGCCTGAAGTAAAGACGGTGGTCGCTATCCCCTTGCTGTCGGTGGTTGCCTGAGAAGGTGATACAAATCCGGTCGATACGTCAGATACAGAGAAGTTAACTACACTGTTTTTCACTAAGTTTCCATCAACGTCGCGAACAACCGCACTGATGGTACTGGTTTGACCGTCAGGGCCAATGATATCAGGTGATGCATCGGCAATCAGTGTGTGAGGTGTGGTAGCAATAAACTCAATCTGAGTGAGTGCTGAAACCAACACATTCCCACTTCCGTCACTCGCTGATGCAGTGATTGAAGAGATACCAGCATTATTCGCACTGATATCAATACTCGCTTGCCCTTCTGCATCGGTCACTACAGTTGCGTTGCCCGCAATAACACCACGTGACGCGCTAAAGGTAACATTCTGACCTACCACAGGCGTGTTGTCTTGACGCCACTGGACCGTAATAGTTTGAGTCTGCCCTAGCGGCACTTCCTCTGTAGGCAAGTTGACAAAGTTAAATTCGTCTTGCTGAACTTGCACCGTAAAGCTTGTCTCAGCGTTAAGTGCTGCCGCAGTGATAGTATCTTCGCCAGACGTTGATGCAGTGTAAGACACTGTCGCTTGTCCGTTTGCACCCGTATTAACAGTCGTGCTGCTAAGCGTTCCGTTAACCGCACTTAGCACTATGTCTTGGTTGAGAATTGATGTTCCGTCAGAGTCCTGAACACGAATTGTATAATCTACGCTGTCGTTCAAAATAACAGACGATGCACCGTTGATGGTGACTTCTGTACCAGCAATGGTAATTTCAACTGTTTGCGTAAGGCTGCCTGCACCTGCTGTAATGGTGACGGTGCGGTTTGACGCATCGTTTTGAGACGTTAATATTGCGCGCGCTGTACCATCTGCGGCGGTTTCTGGTTGAGTTAATTGAAGTTCAACCCCATCGCCTGATGCGGCAGAGAAACTTACTTCTACCCCTTCCATCAGCACACTTTGTTCATTTTTGACCAGTGCTATCAACTCAACTTCATCACTACCGCTTGAGGCGAGCTGAATGCTGTTAGCATAAAGCTCCAGTGACGCGGGCTCTTCACTTACCGTTGTACTACCCGTAGAGCTGAATGTAGTTGAATCCGCTTCACCCGTTGACAAAGTAGCCGTTACTTCACCATCCCCTGATGCGCTTCCCACCGACATACCGATCGACGCTACGCCTTCAGCATTAGTCAGTGCAGTGGCAGTATCGTTAGAAAACGTCGCTAAATCATCATTGCTCAATGAGAAAGTTAGGAGCAAATCGGCTTGAGGCTCACCCTCAGAATTGGTCACGGTTGCCAGTGCAACCAATGCGTTGCTAGAAGATAAGCTGTTGTCTGCTTCCCCAGCTGCATTTTGTAGGGCTAGCGATACACTTATTGTGGTTGGGTCGGTGCTTGTCACCGCTGTGGCTGAAAACGTAGTAGTTCCCGTTTCGCCGCTACCGAGCGCAGCGGTAATTTCGCCATCTCCAGAAGCCGTGCTGGCATTAAGACGTAATCGGGCTACACCATTTGAATTTGTACGCGCCGTTCCCGTGTCGTTGCCAAACTCGGCTAGTTGTTCGTTGCTTAGCGTAAAGGTTAGTAACGCGTCTGCATGCGGATTGCCATCTTGATCTGACACGGTCGCAACAACAAACAGACTATTGTCTTCAGAAAGGCTGTTGTCGCTTGCTCCACTTTCATTTTCCAGTGTTAAAGCGATTGAATAGGTTGGTGATGTGGTACCGCCGTCTCCGCTTCCGTTGTCCGTGTTATCTCGAGAGACTGATGAACCGCCCCCACCACATGCTGTTAGCATAAATAATGCGCTAATTAGGCTTAGCGTTTTCGCTAATGTCGACATAATTCGTTCCTGAACCTCTTTTATTGACAATTGCGTCGTTTTTTATGTTTAAAAATCAACTGAATCTGGCACACTACGAAAGATTAAAAATATAAAAATGCACAGGGAACATTAATGTCTTCATCTGCACATAAATATAGTTTAACCGCCCGCATCTTTATCGGCATGGCTGCCGGTATCTTGACTGGTGTCTTTCTCCAATTATTGTTTGATGATAGCGGAGATTTTACTTTTTCGATATTCGGTTTAGAGTTCTCAACGTATAACATTCTTGTAGAAGGTATATTTTCCACTCTCGGCCAAATATTTATTGCCAGCTTAAAAATGCTTGTGGTTCCTCTTGTGTTTGTTTCCTTAATTTGCGGAACCAGCACACTGTCTGACCCTAGTAAATTGGGAAGACTTGGCGCAAAGTCAGTCGGACTCTATGTTGTCACAACCGCCATTGCCATAACACTAGCCATGAGTATAGCTTTAGTGGTGTCTCCGGGTGATGGGCTAAATCTAACAACAGAAACTACCTTCCAAGCGAAAGAGGCCCCTAGCCTGTCTGACGTTATCGTTAACATGTTCCCAAGCAACCCAATTAACTCAATGGCACAGGGCAACATGCTACAGATCATTGTGTTTGCCGTACTGTTTGGTATAGCTATGGCGATGACAGGTGATGCGGGCAAGCGTCTTACCGCTATCTTTGAAGATATTAATACGGTAATCATGCGTCTTGTAACCATCATCATGAACTTAGCGCCATACGGCGTGTACGTGTTGATGGCGAAACTCTTCTCCACTATTGGTGGCGAAACAATTCTGAGCCTGGCGAAATATTTCTTCTTAGTATTTGGCGTGTTAATCCTTCACGGCCTGGTAACCTACTCAGTGCTGCTAAAAGCTTTATCGGGATTAAACCCTGTTATCTTGATGAAGAAAATGCGTGACGCTGCGCTATTCGCATTTAGTACCTCAAGCAGTAGCGCTACCTTGCCCGTCACAATGGAAACGGCGAAAAACAAGCTTGGCGTAGGTAACTCGGTATCGTCGTTCACCCTGCCGCTAGGCGCAACAATTAACATGGACGGCACGGCCATAATGCAAGGTGTTGCCACGGTCTTTATTGCCCAGGTTTACGCTGTCGATTTAAGCCTTGGCGACTATATGATGGTAGTACTTACCGCCACCCTTGCTTCTATCGGAACCGCTGGTGTGCCAGGTGTGGGCCTTATCATGCTAGCTATGGTATTGCAGCAAGTGAACCTACCGGTTGAAGGGATCGCACTTATTATCGGTGTAGACAGACTGCTGGATATGACACGCACTGCGGTAAACATTACAGGCGACTGTATGGTGTCGTGCATTGTAGCTAAAAGCGAAGGAGCATTGGACGAAAGCATTTATAACGATCCTAAAGCCGGTTTGAAGCAGGAAGATGTGGACTTCGAACATTTTGAAAAAAATAAATAACGACTACAAAAGCTTCTTTAGCTCGATTTACATATGAGTTTACAGAAGCAGTCGCATACTAAAAAAGGCCAGCATCAATTGCTGGCCTTTTTAGTTAGTTGCGTGCTCCGTTATACCAATCCGCATAGATAATTGCCCACTCAGAAGGCGCTGGCAAGCTTCCTAGCAAAGCGTGGGAATGCAGGAATGGCTGTTCCCTTTCAAATTCCCAGAATGAAGCTAGGAAGCTTGCCAGACCTTCCCGAAGGGCGAGTTTAAAATGTCCGTACTCTTTGTTGTGTCACCTTGATGTAGAACCACTATACCTGCGGTAACACGCCGCGATTACGAACATTTTAACTCTCGCTGAGTGGGTAATGATCTATGCTGACTGGTATTACTTACCCTATTGAGCTTAAAGTTAGTGAAGCGCTGATGAAGGTGATACTTTGGCTGCCTTTTGCGCCGGGTAAATAGTAGCGCCCACACTCAAGAACATAGCAACAACCACGGTTACAACAACGTCTTGCCAATGTAGATCAGATGGTAGGAAATCGATGAAATATATATCGCCTGATAGAATTTCTATGCCTATCGCCACCTCAATAAAGCGAACAATCTCAGAGAGGTTAGGTGCTACCAGTAGCGCTAAAACCACACCTACAGTAATGCCTATAACGCCATTGATAACGCCCTGCAACACAAAGGTATTGCGAATTAAACGATCCGTCGCTCCCATGGTTTTTAATATTGCGATGGCAGCCTGTTTGTCTCTAACTGCCATAACCAGTGATGACACAATGTTAAAACAAGCAACGGCAATGACTAGCGTCAAGGCGATATACACCACAGCTCTAACTAGCTGAATATCGTTATATAAATGGCCCTGGGTAAGTGTCCAGTCAGACATGTAAACACCCTGAGGGTAGCTGTAACCTATATCTCGCATCGTGTCGTAAGCTGAAAATGGGTCGATAAGTGTAAACTGAATTCCTTGTGACTTAGATGAAATACCAATAGCTTCAGACGCTGTTTCCAAGTGCATTAAACCCAGTTGGTTATCGAGTTCGCCGCCAACAGATAGCACTCCAGAAATAGAAAGCGTAATTGAACGTGGGGCTTTGAAGGTTAGATCCTGTGTTGTTTGGGGAATGAGTATTTGAACAATGTCACCAATATTGAGGTCCATGGAAGCGAAAATACCCTTTCCTACAATGAGACCATTTTTCTGCGTCGAAAAACGTTGCCAATCCTCACTTGTGACTCTTTCAGCATATTTGTCTCTAACACTGTTAACCGGAATACCAGTAACGCTAATTGCCTTCAACTCCCCCTTTGACTGCAACATTCCGGTTATCCCTGTGTATGGCGTGACAGAGGCAATACGGCTATCTTGAGACAAACGATAGAGCTGCGCGTCTAAATTTTCTATCCCGCTTTCGCTCTTGCTATATAATTCACCATGAGGAACCACACTCAAAATACGACTTGTAAGCTCTTTTTCAAACCCGTTCATTACGCTCAGCAACACAATTAGTACAAAGCAACCAAGGGCAATCCCAATGGTGGATGACATAGAAATAAAAGAGATGAAACGCTGTTCTGAACGTTTTTTTCTGAAGCGTTGGGCCAATTCAAAGGCGAGCATCTTGGTTCTCCTTGAATAACGTATCGCTCGCTAATCTGCCGTCCTTTATCTTCAGTACCCTGTCCATTTTCCCCGCCAAGGTAATATCATGGGTAACGACAACAAACGCTGTCCCTTTTTTATCACTTAAGCTAGTAAGCAGTTTATAAATTTGCTCACCCGTCGAGTCATCAAGATTTCCTGTAGGTTCGTCGGCCAGTACCACTGATGGCTCGGTAACTAAAGCTCGTGCTATTGCCACACGCTGTCGTTCACCGCCTGACATGGTTGATGGTAAATGGTCGACGCGGTGAGAAAGCCCAACTTCATCTAACATTTCACGAGCCTTGCCGTGGGCCAATTTGGTCGAGAGCCCTCTAATTCTTAGCGGCATTGCTACATTTTCTAACGCTGTGAATTCACCGAGTAAATGATGAAATTGATAGATAAAGCCCATTTCGTCATTGCGAAGCTTTGCTAATGCATTTCCAGATAATTGACCGAGTGATTTTCCATTGAATTCGACTTCACCGCTAGAAGGTTTATCTAACCCTCCAAGAATATGTAAAAGGGTGCTTTTACCTGAGCCGGAGCTACCTAAAATAGCAACATGTTCGCCAGCTTTTATTGAAAGAGAGACATCGTGTAAAACGGGGGTAGCATTACTGCCATCTTGATAGGTTTTATTAATATTGCGGCAAATTAGCACGTCCTGCATGCGAGTATTCTTCTTTAATTTCCAGACGGTGAATGGTAGCGTTAAACACTACCAACACCAACTGAAAAATAACAGCGCTAAAACGTAAATATCAATCTGTATTATTGCGTGCCTTGAACGCTTTTGGCCAGTGCATCCGCAGACTGTGGCTTGCCAAATAACCACCCTTGACCAAAGCCTATGGTTAATCCTTTCAGTTCATTGCATTGATCAATGTTTTCAACCCCTTCTGCAATCAAATCAACATTAAGTCCTTCGGCAATACTCACAATGTGAGGGATGAGTGATGAACAAATGCTGTTATCTTCCATATCCATAACAAAGCTGCGGTCAATTTTAAGGTAATCACAGTTTAGCGTTTTAAGCTGGCTTAAATTTGAATAACCCACTCCAAAGTCGTCAATTGCAAATAAGAAGCCTTTACTCTTCAGTGACTTAATATGCTTCACCGCACTATGAGTGGCGATTTGCTCATCTTCAGTGATCTCTAAAACTAACTTGAAGTTCTTTACGTTCATATCTAGTACAAAGTCTAGGTCCAAACAACCTTCGCGGGTAAAATCGAAGGGGAATAGATTAAACGATACCTTAAAGCCTTCGGGGATCTCTGGATTTTCGTTGAGCTCTCTCATGGCGGTGGTAATCATATCAACCGTAAATTCCCAGGTCATATCCTGCTCTTTTACCTGAGGAATAAATTCGTCAGGGTAAATCGGCCCAAATTCATCCTCAAATCGACTCAATACTTCGCACCCAATGACCTTTCCCGATTCCAAGTTTACAAAAGGTTGGTACAAGCAATAGAACTTATGTTCTTTTAGCCCTTTACTGACGCGAGACTCAAGTGAACGTCGTCGTCTTAAATAGTTAAAGGTAAGCATATGCGTCAACGCTGCTGTCATTAGCATAGCAAACACAAACAACACCAGCTTGCCCATGTGCAAATCTAATACGCGACCGTGATCAGATTTCACTTTTAGGCAGGTATGATTGTAGCGTTCATCACACTGGATAAATTGTAAGGAAAAATAGCCAGTGCGTGCGTCCATGTCATCTTGGCTGAGGGTAGAACCGACAAGGCTAGGATTACCTGCCATATGATAAAACTGATCGCCATTGTAGAACAGCTGCCAATCTTGAGTGTAGCTGTAACCAATTACACTATCCATATCCAATACTGCGTTGTAACGTCCGCGCTGTACTATAGTACCGGTAGCTTGTTTATCGAAAAGCTGAAGAGGAGTATTTATCCAAAAAGCGTCGCCAAGCTGAGTATAAAAATCAGGCTTAACCTCTTTCATGGGCTCTTCTAGAATGCCCAAATAAGTACTGCACAATAGCTCGTTATTTTGATAAAAACCTATCTCTTTTACAAATCGAGAGCGAAACAAGGTTTTTCGCATTTCCGCTAAGTTATCCATTTCACAGGTTTGATACGGAAGCGCATTTAGGTAATCGAGCGTGATCTCAGCATCTCTAAATACTACGCGCACATTATCTAGTATTTCTGTAGCGCGACTCTCTTCTTGTTCTCGAATAAACACAAACATAACGATAGCAAGTAATAGGGTCACACCCACTACGCTTAGCAATGACACCCCAATTGCTTTTAAATTATCAGCAAGAAAGTACTGTTTTTGGTCGCTTTTATTCATAATTTCCGTGTTTTTTTAGCGTGAACGACCTAACTTTAGTACAAATTAAAAAAAAGACACTACGACTTTAGGGCATGTTACTGTTTGTTGGGTGTTTTTTTACTTTATAGAAGACTATTAATCGAAGAGGAATAATGTTTCTAGTGTCACATTGTGCAATTGGGAAATGGAGCAATTTCTTGAATGGCTAACTGACAAGAGGGTAAGAATAAATAAAGTGCGATTGCGAGAACAGCAATTTTAACGACAGAGTAAAAAGAGAACTTTTTGAATGTCCCCAGAAGGGGGAATTATCTAAGAAGAAAAGCTTATCATTAATGGCGGAGCGGACGGGACTCGAACCCGCGACCCCCGGCGTGACAGGCCGGTATTCTAACCAACTGAACTACCGCTCCGCATAATGGGAAGCGCGCTTTATTCGATTAATGGCGGAGCGGACGGGACTCGAACCCGCGACCCCCGGCGTGACAGGCCGGTATTCTAACCAACTGAACTACCGCTCCACATAATCGAGATTGCGCTGTATAACTAAATGGCGGAGCGGACGGGACTCGAACCCGCGACCCCCGGCGTGACAGGCCGGTATTCTAACCAACTGAACTACCGCTCCGAAGACCTTTTAGTTATACCATTGAAAGAGTGGCGGAGCGGACGGGACTCGAACCCGCGACCCCCGGCGTGACAGGCCGGTATTCTAACCAACTGAACTACCGCTCCACATCTTCAATGTTATCAGTGAGTTGACTTGGCTGTTGTTGCCCTGTCCCCTGACTGCGGCGCAGATAATACGTATTCCCCTATGTGGAGTCAACGCTTTTTATTAATAAAATTGTCATCTGCGGTTTGTTTGCCTGTTAAATAGGCATTATGTCGAAATAAAATTCAAACTGAACAAATTAGCGACGCCTTAAACTGAAGCGCTGGTCTCCCTGCTATTCCTTTTCAGCTTTTTCACGCTTTTTGAATAGCCCTAACAGTTTTTTAAACCCCTTAGGTTCAGATTCCATAGTAAGGTCAGCATCGGTGGTTTCTCCCGATGGCTTTGCAGTACTATTTGCTTGCTTAGGCGCAGACGCCTTTTTTCGCATAATAATAATTACAGCAGCAGCGATTACTCCGATGAGCACTATAGACCCATTTACGGCCACCAGAATGAGGGTTAGCGTGCCATCAACGATAGGATCTTTTCCATTGATTAAAGGGTCTTCAACCTCAGGCTCGGCTGGTCCCTCTGCCACAAAACTATATTCAGGGACATCTAATATAAAATCGCGCCCATCCATTGTCGTGCCGTAAGCAGTGAGTTTTACCCTAAAAATTCCTTCTTCGTAGGCGACAATTAAGTGCTCTCGAGGATCCACACCGCCTTCTGTTAGCGAAAAATTCTGCATATCGGAATTAGGAAACTTCACTTTGCCATCGACTAGCAGTGACTCGATGTCGACTAATTCACGGTCTACATCAATGATAATTTTATGATAGCCCTCTCCGCCTCCATCCATTTCAACATCAATAGACACGGGATTTTCATGTAAGACGATAAGTTCGCCTATTTGCTCGCGGGTGTACATTGGTGTGCTTACGCGAAAAATAGGCTTCCATTCACCAGCCGGTATTTTCAAGTTGAACTGGCCAGTAAAAACGCCATCTCCTGGTCGCTCATCCATCCCTCGCCCATCGTCTTTAAATGTCGCTATGCGCTGGTCATTTGTACCAAAGTTGCCGTAGTTAGGGTTATTGGTACTCTTAAACTCAATTTCTAAGTCAACGACATCTCTGAACTGTTTGTTTTCTATAGGCTTGCCGTTGTTGGTTAAATAGGCTGTGGATTTAAGTATTTCGCCTGCAAACAGCACATTCGGTAACGGCTCAGCATGAAGTTCAACATTAGACAAAACCATTACACGGCTTTGCGGTAATACTTGACCTACAGCTTGCCAAGGCCCAGGCACAGGATCTTTGATGGTGATCATGTCAAAGGTATCAGCGTCGTACCACTGCACCTTTTCTTCGTCGACGCGCCCTTGAAATAGCTTTGAACCATCGGGTCTAACCAGCACTACAGGGGCAGAACCGTACTCCCTAAAGAAAACCATGGTGATTTCTTTAACGTTATAGTCAACGCGAAAGCGGTTTTGTAACAGTTGAATGGAGTTGGTGTATTCATCACCAAGTTCTGTAAGAGGAGATGTATCTATTGTTGCGTTGCTTGATTGAGCGTTTTGTACAGCGCTATCAGCAAGCTGCCTTGCAGCGTCGCGCTCGTCTTCTTGCGACTGAGCGCCAGCGCTTAAGTGTATAAACAATGATAAAAAAATTACCCAATAAAACCACACTCTCACGCTACGCTGCTCCTGCATTGTTTGGCTATTTTAGTTCTGTTTGATTATGTTCTGCTAAGACACCTCTTCAGGTTGAGGGCGCCATAAGCATTTGCCTCCTGCCTTTTCAACAATATCCAGGCGAGCCTCATGCTGTGTTATCTCATCGGCGGTAGCTTTAATAACCTTTAATTTATTTGCACTTCGCTGAATCCTGCGAATTGCCGTGGAGTCTGCGTCGCTGCCCGAACTAGATGCCAATTTTAGCTTAGTTTGCCCACCGGTCATCAACAGGTAAACATCTGCCAGGATTTCCGCATCCAGCAAAGCGCCGTGCAGGGTACGATGACTATTGTCTATACCATAACGCTTACACAATGCATCGAGGTTGTTCTTTTGGCCTGGGTGCATTTGGCGAGCAAGAGTAAGTGTATCTAGAACATCGCAAATTTGGTTAGTAATAACGCCTTTGGTAGACGCTTCCATGCCAAACTCGTGATCCATAAACCCAACGTCGAAGGGCGCGTTGTGAATGACTAACTGTGCCCCTTTGATAAAGCTCACAAACTCCTGAGCCACTTGAGAAAAGGTAGGCTTGTCGGCAAGAAATTCATTGGTTATACCGTGGACTTCAATTGCCTCTTGTTCAATGTGACGGCCCGGATTGATGTAAACGTGAAAGTGATTCCCCGTCAATCGGCGGTTAACAACTTCAACACACCCTATTTCGATAATGCGGTGGCCTTCTTTGGGGTCAATACCTGTGGTTTCAGTATCGAGAACAATTTGGCGCATGGAACCTCTACTATAATTACACTTTCATTTTTTGATAGTATATCAACCCCTTCGCAATCCGCTAAGGGAAAAGACAATATAAATTAAGCCAGTTAAATCAAAGGAAACGCTGTGGCTCAAAAGACCATTCATATATACACCGACGGCTCGTGCTTAGGCAACCCTGGACCGGGCGGGTACGGAGCTGTACTGATTTACAAGCAGCATAGAAAAGAGTTGAGCGACGGCTTTGCCCACACAACTAATAACCGTATGGAACTATTAGCCCCTATCGAAGCGCTTAATAGTTTAAACGAACCGTGCAACGTTGAATTAACTACCGACAGCCAGTACGTAAAAAACGGTATTAATCAGTGGATCCATAACTGGCGCAAGAACGGTTGGCGCACGGCAGATAAAAAACCCGTCAAGAACGCAGATTTGTGGAAGCGACTAGATGAAGCGGTAAAAAAGCATCAGGTAAACTGGCATTGGGTAAAAGGCCATTCGGGGCACCCTGAAAATGAGCGCTGTGACGACCTGGCCCGCAATGCGGCAGAAGCCAATCCAACGAAACCCGACGAAGGCTTCGTTGGCAATTAGATAAGCTTACTGCAAAGCTCATTTACCAAGAAAGAACCAACTTGCCCTGCGTATCGTTGTTTTCCAAACGCACGTGGGGTTCGCCGATATCTTCAATGCTATAGTGAGTATCGATATTTACCCTAAGCTCTTTATTCTCAAAAGCGGGCAAGCATACGGTAGTAAAGTCACGAATTAGATCAGCTTTATAATCGTCGCTTCGATTTCTAAGTGTCGTGCCAATAATGGACGCCCTTTTACCTAACAGCATAGCCATATCGAGGTTATCAGCATATCTCCCTGCCAGCATCGCTAAGTAAACCACTTTTCCATCTTGCTTCAGTATTTTAAGGTTACGGTTGAGGTAGTCGCCACCTACCATATCAAGCACCATATCAACCCCTTCAGGCCAGACTTTTTTAAGCACATCATCAAACTGTTGCTGCTTATAATTGATAAGATGCTCTGCGCCATTGCTTTCACACAACGAAAGCTTATCTTGACTTGAAGCCGTTACCGCACTGTGTACGCCCCAATATCGACAAAGTTGCGTGGCAGCCAGCCCTACACCGCTTGCACCGCCATGAATTAACGCCCGTTCAGCCGGCTTTACATGCGCGATTGTGCGCAAACACTGAAATGCCGTAAGAAACACTTCGGCCAAACCCGCGGCTTCAAAAAACGGCATGCCTTTGGGAATGGGCATTAAATGGGCTGGATTAACGATCACTTCAGTGGCATAGCCGCCACCTGCAACCAAACCAAATACTTCGTCACCTTCTTTAAATGCAGTAACGTCACTGGCAACCTCTGACACCACGCCAGCTACCTCTAATCCAAGAATATCGCTCTCGCCTGGTGGAGGTGGGTAATTCCCCTGGCGTTGCAAGGTATCCGCACGATTCACCCCAAACGCTTTTACGTCAACTTTTACTTTCCCTGGTGCTAGCGACAGCCCTTCACATTCCTTTACAACAAGTTCGCTTGGGCCGCATCCTTTTTCAAAATCGACATATCGCATAATTTACATCCAATCCTAGTCTTAAATTTTAATCGTAATTTGGCTACGTACTTTTATATCAAACAGTTTGGGTTTGTTTTGTGTTTATACCAGTCCGGATAGAGCATTTTAACTCTCGCTGAGTGGGTAATTATCTATGCAGATTGGTATTATTAACACAGAACTTACGAAATTGCGTATAATCGCGACCATTCTCATAAGCGAGTAAAATCGCTTAACTCTGTTTCACATTTATTAAATTAGTACGAGAGCCTTCATGTCAGCACAGGTCATATTACAGCCATCCAGAGACAAATCACTTCGCCGCAAACACCCTTGGGTATTCGAAAGCGCTGTGGCTGAACTAAAGGGCCGCGCGCGAGTTGGCGATACGGTAGACGTATTTGACTCTGAAGGCGACTGGTTAGGGCGAGGCGCTTACTCTCCAAATTCAAAAATTCGCGTTCGTATGTGGACATTTAAAAAAGACGAAAGCATTGATAACGGATTTTTCCTACGACGTTTAGAAACTGCACTAGCCCTTCGCAAACGCTTGTTTGACCCAAACAAAACCAACGCGTTTCGCTGGATAGCGTCTGAAAGTGATGGCCTTCCAGGGATCACTATAGACCTATACGACAACGTTGCAGTACTTCAGCTTTTGAGCGCGGGCGGCGAAAAACACAGAGATAAGATAGTGTGGGCAATTACTAAGCTAATGCCTAATGTACACATATACGAGCGAAGCGACGTGGATGTGCGCAAGAAAGAAGGCTTAGAGCCTGTAACTGGTGTACTGCATGGTGAACCACCTATGCAAGTTACAGTAAAAGAAAACGGCATCAACATAGTGGTTGATATCGAGAACGGCCATAAAACCGGTTTTTACCTTGATCAGCGAGACAGTCGCGCGGCGGCTGCACACTACGCGAAAGATGCCGACGTACTCAACTGTTTTAGCTACACAGGTACGTTTTCTTGCTACGCACTTGCTGGCGGTGCTAAATCAGTGACCAACGTTGATGTATCTCAGCCTGCTCTTGATTTGGCTAAGCACCATGTAGCCATCAATGGTTTAGACGAAAACAAAGCCAATTACGTAAACCAAGACGTGTTTAAGGCACTCAGGGAGTATCACGAGCAGGGCAAACAGTTTGATATGGTGATACTCGACCCGCCAAAGTTTGTCGACAGCAAGGCAACATTAAACCGTGCTGCCCGCGGCTATAAAGATATCAATATGTACGGCATACATGCTGTTAAATCTGGTGGACTGCTGCTTACATTTAGTTGCTCTGGCCTTATGCCGGCAGATTTATTCCAGAAAGTTGTGGCAGATGCTGCACTTGATGCAGGTCGTACTATCAAAATTATCGCAAGGCTTAATCAAGCCTCAGATCATCCTATCATTGGCAGCTATCCAGAAGGCTATTACTTGAAAGGTCTAGTGTGTGAAGTCACCGACGACTAGCGATTAAAAAAGCGCCCTTGTTGATGTATAGGGCGCTTAACGAAATCAATTGAGCTAACATTACGTTGTGCGAAAAGCTTACGAAGGTAAATCCATCCCCCTAAGATGCAAAGGTTATCTCATTGTTAGAAAAGCGACTTGATAACTGTTGTGAACTGTCATCTGATTGTTCCTTTACAACACCCTCTTTTTCTTCAACTTTCTTCCACACCATCTCGTGAAAATAAAACGCCACGGTATTAATGGCTGGCTCAACCAACGCTACAGCACCGCCTACTACCACACTTCCTGTCAGTAAGTAGGCAACCGTAAAGGCCACTGAAAAGTGCATCACTGCAAAGGTCATCGTCTTTTTCATAGTCATCGCTCTCTCAAAATATTAAATCAGTTTGCTTTCGCATTAATGAGAATTATTAGCAATTAAGACTGAGAGTTAAAATAGAAAAAACTGAACGGCCTATTCGGTTTAGTATATGAAAGCTGAAAGACTGTTTTCAAACCACAACGGGCTGGTCAACATAGGAGTGTAAAGAAAGAAGCAACACCGCGAGGATGTCATTGCTGTAGACCCTGACGCTTTGTGCTTTTTAGTTAGACACGAAAAGGCGAAGCTTTTACCCCGCCCTAACACATTAGATTAGACTATTTCATCTGAGAAATTTCGACGCCTATAATACAGCTTGACTCGGATTCAGGTTCACAGCGCACAACAGTCGCTAATGCTGCCAAAGATGGGATTTGCGAACTAGATGACTCTATTGCAACACTCAC
This sequence comes from Alteromonas sp. W12, assembly GCF_001924945.1. NCBI lineage: Bacteria > Pseudomonadati > Pseudomonadota > Gammaproteobacteria > Alteromonadales > Alteromonadaceae > Alteromonas > Alteromonas sp. W12. Next base: position 1,282,110 of record NZ_LQXH01000001.1, on the reverse strand, counting down.
TTGTGTACCCACCTCAATTGAGGGTTCATCGACTTCCAAAGACATACCTGTAGCACTGATATCTCTACACATTGCCTGCATGGTGCGGCTCGACTCATCATCAGTAATTTGCAACTGACAAGGCGAATTTACCATCATCCTGAAAAAATTTCGCTTATCGTCGTATCCCAACATGTCTACTTCTCCTGATTTTTAGCGTTACGCTGACGACTACATCTGATGTTATAGGGCGATGCCGGTAACTTGTCAATCGAACTGTATAATATTTATTCAACAATTATTAAAAGTGTACTTTGGTCTAATTTCGACTACCTTCCCACTTAAATCAACGACTCAGCCGTTTCTGCCCGCTGTTTTGTTTGCGATAACAAATATGTGCCCTCATGCCCTAGCCTAGCTCATTGATGCTACCTTACACCTAACGCCCTTTTTTAAAAGTCAGCAAGGTGCAAAGTAATACGCTTAGCCGAAATCGGGTAAGCCGTCCCAAGCTGCTGCGCAAACAACGAAACCCGTAATTCTTCTATCATCCAGCGCACATCATTAAGAGCTTGAGGTACTTTACCTTTGGGGTATTTGCTGCACGCCTTTTCCCATTCTTTAATCGACTTTTCTACCGTGACCTGATGCATTCTGTCTTTGTTGGGATCAATGGGGAGCTTCTCTAGCCGACGAGCTAAACCTTTAATGTAACGATTCCAATCATCTAATCTGCTCTCGCCAATTTCAGAAACAAAACCAGGAAAAACTAACGATGCCAAGTGGGCTTTACAGTCACCTAGGGCGTTTATCATCGTCAGCGGTACATTACCTTTCATTTGCTTTTGGCACTGGTGCGCAAGGGTAAGCCCCTGCTCCACTTGCGTGGCAATTTCTAACACCCTGTCATTAATGTTTGCACGAGCAATCTCTAAACAGGCTTCAAAATCGGCCTTGCTGCGAATGCCGGTGTTATTGGTTTTGCAGTAATCACTGACGATGGCGTCGATACCCGCAAAAATACAATCATCAATTAGCGCTTTCACTTGTCCAAATGGATTGAAATACAAACCCAGTTTGGCTTTATTGGGTAATTTGCTTTGCAAATAATTAAGGGGCGACGGCATCGCGTTTTTAATCAAGACATTCACGCCTTGCTTATGCAGCACTTGGGCTTTATCCGCTTCTTCAATTAGCGCAATATCTACCTTATCGCCCTTTTGTACCAGAGCCGGGAACGCCTGAACTTCAAACCCGCCAACTTTCTGCACAAAGGTTTCTGGCAAGCTTTCGAAATCCCATTGTTCTATGTTATTTCGCTCTAACTCCGGAGTTGCGGCTTTCTCAAAGGTTTGCTTCACCTGCCCTGCACACTGCTGTTTAAGCGCGTGCAGGTCGTCACCTTTGGCAATATCATCACCGTAGTCATTAACTACCGCGAAGTGCATTTTTAAATGCTTATCAAGCTGTTCTAAATTCCACTCTTCGCTTTCAATAATAACGCCTGTCATTTTGCGTAACTTATCGGTTACAGCTTCAAGCAAAGGCACCGGACGGTTGTTCTTATCTGTTTCACAGATATCAGCAAGGCATGCTTCAGCAAAGTTTGGCGCAGGCACAAAGTTACGACGCAAGCGTTTTGGCAAGGTTTTAATTAACCCCACAATAAGGTCGTGCCTTAGTCCCGGCACCAGCCAATCAAAACCTACGTTATCAACTTGATTAAGCACAGGCAGCGGGATGACAACAGTTACGCCATCGTCTTCAGCGTTAGGTTCGAAGTTATAGCGAAGCGGCAGCGTAATATTGCCTTGGCGCCATACATCAGGAAATGCGTTTGCTACCGATTGCCCAGGCTGCTGACGATATACGTCTTCTTCTTTAAACGTTAAACTGTCGTTGCTTCCGTGTTGCTTAAACCACTTCTTAAACGCCGCATCATTATTGGCTTCAACCGGAATGCGCTTGGCGTAAAAGCTTACCAGTTCTTCATCATCGACTATCAAATCGCGACGACGGGTCTTTTGTTCAAACTCGTCAGCCTGCTCAAGCAGCGCCTGATTTTCCTGTAAGAAGCTGTAATTGAGCTTAGTATTGCCCTCGACTAACGCTTCGCGGATAAATAGCTCGTGGCAAATTGGCGGGTCGATAAGGCTATAAACCTTCGCACGCTTCATCACTATTGGTAGCCCGAACAAGGTTACTTTTTCAAAGGCAATCACCGCACCGCGCTTTTTAGACCAGTGTGGCTCTGAATAGCTTCTTTGCACAACATGCTCGGCCAAAGGCTCTACCCATGCTGGGTCAATTTTTGCCACCATACGAGCAAATAGCTTAGAGGTTTCTACAAGCTCAGCTGCCATTACCCATTTTGGCTGAGACTTTGATAGCCCTGAACCCGGGAAAATAAGAAAGCGCGAATTACGCGAGCCCATATACTCGCGCTCTTTATCTTTAAAGCCCATGTGAGACAGCAAGCCGCTGGCGATGGCTTGGTGAATAGCCTGATAGTCGGCTTCTTGCTTTGAGATGCCAAAGCCCAGCTCAGCAATAGATTTTTTGAGCTGGCTAACAATGTCCTGCCACTCACGCATACGTAAATAGTTGATGAAATTTTGCTTACACCATTTGCGCAATTGGTTTTGGCTGAGTGCGTTTTGTTGCTCTCTAAACGCCACCCACAAGTTGTAAAGACTGATAAAGTCAGAATCTTTATCGTGGTATTCGCTGTGCTTCTCGTCTGCTTGTTGGCGTTTTTCCTGTGGGCGCTCGCGCGGGTCTTGAATTGAAAGTCCCGCTGCAATCACCATGACTTCGCTTAGCGCATTAGTGCGTTCGGCTTCAATCACCATGCGTGCATAGCGAGGGTCGATAGGCAAACGTGCTACTTGACGACCTAACGGAGTAAGCTGCATCTTGCCGCTTTGCTTGGTTTTCCGGTTATCTTTGCCTTTCGCAATAGCTTGAATTTCTTCAAGTAAACGGAAACCGTCGTTGATATTGCGGTTATCAGGCGGCTGAACAAATGGAAACGCAGCGATGTCGCCTAACCCTAAAGCAAGCATTTGCAAAATAACCGACGCTAAGTTGGTTCGTAGGATCTCTGGGTCGGTAAATTCTGGGCGGCCTAAATAGTCATCTTCACTATAAAGACGAATACAAATACCGTCAGACACACGGCCGCATCGCCCCGCACGCTGATTCGCTGACGCTTGAGAGATGGGCTCAATAGGTAAACGCTGTACTTTACTTCTAGCGCTGTAGCGTGAAATACGGGCAAAGCCCGGGTCAATGACGTATTTAATGCCAGGCACCGTAAGCGAGGTCTCTGCCACGTTGGTGGCAAGTACAATGCGTCTGCCGCTGTGAGACTGAAATATGCGGTTTTGCTCTGCCGCCGACAACCTCGCATACAGCGGAACAATTTCAGTGTTGCGATAATGCTGTTTGCTCAAAGCATCTTGGGTGTCGCGTATCTCGCGCTCCCCGCTTAAGAACACTAAGATATCGCCCGGTGCTTCACGCATTAGCTCGTCGACAGCATTTACGATGGCGTCGCTTTGATCAATATCGTCATCACTGTCTTCTGGCGCGTGGTAGCGAATTTCTACCGGATAGGTACGTCCGCTCACTTCGATAATAGGCGCATTATTAAAATGCTTAGAGAATCGCTCTGGGTCGATAGTAGCTGATGTTATGATGAGTTTTAAATCAGGGCGCTTATCTAAAAGCTGACGCAAATAGCCTAACAAAAAGTCGATATTAAGGCTTCGCTCGTGGGCTTCATCGATGATGATAGTATCGTATTGATTTAAAAAGCGGTCTTGCTGCATTTCAGCTAGCAGCATACCGTCGGTCATAAGCTTAACGTAGCTTCGCTCGCTTACCTGATCGCTAAAGCGAATTTTAAAACCCACCTTGTCGCCAAGCGGCGTGTTGAGCTCTTCGGCTATACGGGTGGCTACACTTCGCGCCGCTAATCGTCTTGGCTGGGTGTGGGCTATCATGCCATTTACACCGCGACCTAACTCTAAGCATATCTTAGGTAGCTGCGTAGTTTTACCCGACCCAGTCTCACCCGCAACGATAACCACTTGGTTATTCGCAATCGCTTCTTTAATGTCTTCTTTTTTATCGCTAACCGGCAGCGGTGGGTATTCAACTTTGGGTAGGTTGTTCTTACGCCATTTGCGTTTTTCTATTGATGCATCGATGTCGCCTTCAAGTTTTTCAAACTGCGCTTTTAAGCTTTCTTCGCTAACCGCGCTGTTACGTTTTGAAACTTTGGGATTAACAGCTTTTTTCTCCGCGCCTTTTCCTTCAACACCAGATTTATCATTCACTTTTTGTGCAAGCTGTGTAATGCGGCGCTTCAAGCGAAATTTATCTGCGCTCAGACAATCATCTAGTTTGTTGTAAAGAGGTTTTATAGCAAATGGTGAAGACAAAGTGACATCCTAAAGCGTGTTTCTAATCATCAATAAAATTTGGGCGGTGATCCTAGAAGATACCGCCCTAAAAAGCCAGTGTGTTAAGCGTTACGAGAATTTAAGCGCTTTGGGTTAATTCATCGTCTTGCGGCGTTTTAAAACGGGGAAAACCGAACCAAATGGCCGCCACACCAAACACGAAAATCAGCATGGGATACCAGCAGTACGGTGTAATAGCTAACGGTGAAATACCTACTACGGCCGCGGCACTTAAAAGCTGCGCACCGTAAGGGACTAAACCTTGGAAACTGCACGAAAAGATATCCAAAAGTGATGCGGTACGACGAGGGTCAACACCGTATTTTTCATTTAAGTCTTTAGCAATTGGACCTGCGGTAACAATCGCAATAGTGTTGTTCGCCGTTGTAATGTCCAAAAAGCTAACCAAACCAGCAATACTGAACTCAGCGCCTTTCTTTGACGTGACCTTACGAGTTAAGCGCTCGATTAACCAGGTTATACCGCCGTTAGCGTGCATAAGTGCCACAATGCCGCCTATGGTTATGGCGATCATCGCTAAGTCTTGCATCCAGCCCATCCCTTTTTGGATGCTCTGCATCATTGAAAGTGGCGTAAAGCTTCCTTGTAGCAAGCCTACTACGCAGGCACTGGCAATACCCACTGCAAGTACGCTAATGACGTTAAACCCTGTTAGCGCAAAAGCAATAATGCACAAGTAAGGCACTATGCGCCAAAAATCGTAGCTGCCGCCTTCAACGATGCCAGAAGTATCAACATCTACCATAAGCAGCAACGCCATGGTGACAATGCACGCCGGCACAGCAACCATTAAGTTTGCCTTGAACTTGTCTTTTAGCTGCACGCCTTGCGTACGGGTTGCCGCAATGGTGGTGTCTGAGACAAACGAGAGGTTATCACCAAACATTGCGCCCCCCACTACAATACCCAGCGCCATTTCCACCGGCAGCCCTAAACTTGTGGCAAGACCTGCACCTATGGGCGAGAGCGCGGTAATGGTGCCCATGGACGTGCCCATTGAAAATGATATGAAACAGCAAATCAAAAACAGACCTGGCAATATAAGTGCAGAAGGCACAAATTGAAGTGCCATATTCACCGTGGCATCCCGAGCGCCAATATCTATAGTCACCGCATAAAACGCACCGGCTAACAGGAAAATAAGCACCAAAAGAATAATGTTTTTATCGCCACCGCCTTTGCAAAAGGTTTGTACTTTTTCAGAGAAGCTGACCTTTTTCCCTTTCGGGTTTAAACATAGCCCATAGCCAGCGCTGATAAAAAACGCAACCAAAATAGGCATCGCAGTGATGTCGTTTGTAGTAATGCCGGTTACCACAACAAGGATCACAAAAAGCAAAATAGGCGTTAAACCTAGCGGGTTGGGTGCGATAGAATTTGGTGCAATGTCTTTATTTTCGTGCACAGAAAACTCTCTTTTTGGGTTTTATTGCCTGCTAGCAACAGTTTAAAGGCTACGCGGAAAAGCCACCTGCCGGTTGCGAATGCGTAAGAAAAAGCTTCAACGAAACCATATTTTGACGGTCTTGAACGGTGAAAAGCTAAAGCAGCAAAGGATAAAAGGTTTTTAAAGCATTGAAAAGAAATTTACTTTCCAATAATTAACTCATCTGTACTGTGCCAGACGCTACGATTAGATTTCGAGTTATTACAGGAGTGAAGCTACAACCATTTAGCCGTAGAACGCGACTGCCGCCTAGCTATTTTTCATAGCTGTGTTGCATAAATGTTTGGCATAAGTGTGTGGCATAGCTCTGTTACGTAGAAATATGGACAGGCGCTATCAGTCATTCACGTTAAATTCTAAGCTCGCTAGGGGTTTTACCTGTAAGCCGTTTTACCGTTCGTCGAAAGTTAGGTAAATCGTTAATGCCCATTGCATTGGCCGCCGTCTCGTTACTCACTTTGTGCACCGAAAGAAGTAAAAGTGCATGATTGCGCTGTACTTCCTCGCAGAGCGCGCGATAGCTAGTGCCGTACTCTTTTAGTTTCCGCTTTAGCGTAGCCACACTGACGTTTAAGGTTTCCGCTAATTCAGGTAATCCGATATTTGCTGCCTGTGTGTTGGAGGATGCACAAACATAACGCCTCACAAAATCAGGCAAAGACAAGCGGTTTTGCAATTCAATAGAAGCCCCTTCTTTTGTTTGCGTTGCGCTATTACTAACGACACCTTCCAGAGAAACATGTGATTCAGCAGAACAATCCGACTGAGCTGTTAGCTCCAAAGGTTGGCGTAATACGTCTTTCTCAATGCAAATACTGTTAAAAGCGCGATTAAACGATAACTTAAGCCCAAGGTGGGTTTCGTAATCAGCAATATTTCTTGGTCGACTCTCGGTAAAAGAGAAAGATAAACGAATTCGCTTATTCGCTATACTTTTCATAAGTGCAACAACGCTTGCGAATGCCACTTCAATAGAGAACTGAAGCTGTTTGCTGCTTACCCCTGTAAACTGAGGCACTAACATTATTTGGTCTGCGTTTTCAAAACGCTGAAACTGACAGAGCGGTAGGCTACACCACCGGTATGTTTGGCGTTGAGTCAGCTGTAAAAGTAGCTGCTCTACATTTTCACATGCTTTGAGCGCATCAAGTGGACTAGATAGCCACTGCGAGGCGAAAGCTCCCCCCAGCAAAAAACTAACGTCGCCGCCTCTCGCCTGGCTTTGAACATTCACTAACAGCGATGAATATTGATTTATGCTTAATAGTGATTGGTGTTGCAACGCATCTTCAAAAATTCCTGTACCGCGCAAGAGCTTATTTTTATTCGCGCCACGAGAGAGCGCCACATTAAGAGCTGCCCTCACTAACCAATACCCAACTATTACTTTATCTTGGCTAGACATCACTACATGAGCACTACCAGCACTATCGATGACACCCATGTCCAGCTCATTAGCGTCATCTTTTACAGTGACACCCATGTTAAGCATATCAGCATCGCTTTTTACAGAGACACCCATGCCAAGCGCTTTAGCATCATCTTTTAGAGAGACACCCACCCCAGAAAGACGAGTTGAATGACGGTACTCAGCACCCGCAATTGCTGCTTCGTCCTCAGAGTCTCGTAGTGCGTTTAGTCTTGGTAACATTAAATCCATAAGTTACTCGTTGCAGGCATCTTCATTCATCTTCACCGGTTACCCCTACCAATTACTATCGCCAAATACACTGACCAAACCGGCCTAATTACGCTGCGCTACCATGGGCACGCTCAAGTTCTAAGAGCATGGTGTTAAGCACTGTCGCAAGGCGTTGGTTAGGTAACAAAGTCACTTGAGTACTGCGAGCGGTGGTGTAAATAGCGTTTGCATTTTGGCTGTGTCTAAACGCAAGGTGCTGAATGCTCACTTTGATACCGTTGAGGATAACGTCAGCCTGCATGGGCGAGACGTCAGGTATCAGAATAGCAAACCTATCGCCGGCATAGCGGCACGCTAAATCTTGCTGACGCAAATTCATAATCACCAATTGCGCAATATCGTGCAGATACCTATCGCCTTCTGTATACCCATGTTTTTGGTTGAACAAAGAGAAGTTATTGATATCGATAATGGCGATGACAGCTGACTTGCCAGACTGCTGTAATTTATTAATTTGTGTTTTCCAATACTCTGCGCGGTAAAGCTGAGTGATGGGGTCGATAGCATCGTGATCGCGAAAGTCCCATTCTCTGCGTCGTAATTGCAAGTTTAACGCGCGCTGCTCTAGGTGCCACTGATACAGTGCCGCGGTCATTACTACCATACCCACAGCCGCAGGATAAGACTCAATCATGCTAAGCCAATAAGCCTCTTCAGGATAATGAAAAAACTCATCCAAAAAATCTAAACTAACTGAAAATAGAAAGAAGCCGAGCCCTACCGTGAGAAGGCTCGTTACTTTACCTGGGGGACGGCTGGCAAGCGCAGCTAGCATCCACGCCAAAGTTAAAAAAGCAATGCTTCCCTCTCCCACAATATCGAGGCCTGATATCACGGTGCTTTCTTTTGCATTGCCAAACATAAAAGCTAAACAAACCGCTAACGCCACTACGCAAAATGTAAATGCTAGCCAAAGCTTGTGATGCCTAAATTGTGTTGAATTTGTAAAGGTAAACATAGTGCTCTCTTTGGGAATCTCTTGAATTGGATACATCACGCGTTAGTCCGGCCAGCGCCAGCGTTTATAACAAAACGAGAGTCTTGCCCAAATCTGATGAAACTGTCGAGGGTCAGTTTGGCTCAGCAATGTGACATCTTGATGGCAGCGAACTTTAGGAGCATAAAAAAAGACACACAAACCAAACAAAATCAGTAATTTAAGCAAGGGTCAATTTAGCTCAGCCAATTGCAAATAGGCAACAATTACCGATTGTGTACCGCTTGTTCCATCAAATCGTCATATAACTGTCATGCAGGATTCTTAGGGTACCCATTCACTTACTTAGCACTTATTCAAAACGCCTTTTTACTGCTTAATTAATTGGAAAATAAATGAAAATTAAAACCGCGTACTCTTCTCTAACACTTGCCTGCATAGCGGCAATGGGCCTTAGCGTCGCTACACCTGCTTCAGCTGCTGATGGCGTAATTATCGGTTCAGTAAAAGACGCCGCACAGACGCGCAGCTATACCGGTGCTCAAATTAAGCTTAAAGAATTAGGACTAGTTACTGAAGCAGGCACAGACGGTACATTTCGGTTTCCCTCTATTCCAGAGGGTACTTACACGCTAGAAATTTCTTATCTTGGTGAGGAAACGGTTACGCAAGCGATAAAAGTGACAGACAACGGCATTGCGCGCGCAGCCGTGGAGTTTGGCAGCGGCGATACCATCGATGAGATCTTGGTGCGCGGTCAACGAAGCGGTCAGGCAAGTGCCATAAACCAGCAGCGAACGTCAGATCGTATTTCGTCTATTGTATCCGCAGATGCCATTGGACAATTTCCAGACCAAAATGCTGCTGAGTCGTTACAGCGTTTACCTGGCTTGTCGATTGAGCGAGATCAGGGTGAAGGTCGTTTCGTCGGCATACGCGGTATCGACCCCAACTTGAATAACGTAACCATTAACGGCTTGAATATTCCCTCGCCTGAATCAGGCGTACGTTCAGTAGCCCTTGACGTTATTCCCTCTGAACTCATCCAAACGTTAGAGGTGTCTAAATCGGTAACGCCCGACATGGACGGAGACGCCATTGGTGGTTCAGTCGCGGTGAAAAGCGTGAGTGCGTTTGATAAGGCTCGTGATACCGCGAGCATTACCGTGCAAGCCAGTCAAAATGATTTACGCGATGAAACCAGTCCAAAGCTTTCTGGTACGTTTACCAAGAAGCTTTCCCCTGAATGGGGGGTGGCTGGCGCCATTTCCTACTTTGACCGAGATTTTGGTTCAGACAATGTTGAAAGTAACGGTGACGATGAGCTTGAGCAACGTCACTACACGATCACTCGCGAACGTTTGGGGAGTGCGTTAAATATCGATTTTCGTCCTGACTTCAACAACCAATACTTTCTTCGCACACTTTACAGTGAGTTTTCTGACGACGAATACCGTCAAGGTAATATATTCACGTTCGATGGCGAAGACTCAGAAATAGAAAGAGAAAGTAAAGACCGCTTTGAAAGTCAGAGTATTTTTACTGTGGCGTTAGGTGGTGAACACCAACTAGATACCTGGAAAGCAAACTGGCAGCTTGGTTATGCAAAGTCTGATGAAGACGAGCCAGATGCACTGTATTACGTATTCAAAACCGAAAATGACAGTATCGACGCAGACTTAAATACTATGCGCCCAACCGTGTCACAAAACGCTGATGCCATGGACTTATCAACCTATGAAGTCGATGAGATCAGCTTTGAAGATAACTACACGAAAGATACCGAAACCAGTATTAAATTCGACGCCGCCCGCCCCATCAACCTTGGTGGCTATATCGGTGAGTTAAAAATTGGCTCGAAATACCGAAGCCGAGAAAAAGACCGCGACAGCAGCATCGCTATTTTTGATGGAGAATTCGACGACCTAGACGCTTCGCAATTCGGAGCTGCCAGTCCAGACTACTCTCTTGATGACTTTGGGCCTGGGCTTAATCGAAGTGAAATGCGTAGCTACTTTAACGAAAACCGCGAGAGCTTGGAATTAGACAGCCTAAATTCTGAAGTAGAGTCTCGTGGCGCGACCTATGTGAATGAAGAGGATATTTTTGCCGCTTACATCATGGGCAGCGTAGATATAAATAAACTTCATTTGGTAGCAGGTGTACGCTATGAACGTACTGACTTTTCTACATCGGGTATGCGAGTAGAGCTTGTAGAAAACGAAGAAACCGACGTGGAAGAAGTGGTAAATACGCCATGGGAAGCGGAGCGCGACTACGATCATTGGTTACCCAGTGTAAATGCCAGATACACTGTTTCCGACAAACTTCAGCTTCGCGCTGCCTACACCCAGACTATTTCAAGACCAAAATTTGAAGATGTAGCGGCATTTCAAATCATCGAGAGTAAAACGGAAGAAAATGATGGCGTATTTGTGACCGAACGAGAGGCGGAAGTTGGCAACCCTGACCTTCAGCCTTACGAAGCACAAAACGTTGATTTGTCGATTGAATACTATCCAGGTGACATTGGTGTAGTTTCAGCAGGGCTGTTCTACAAGAATATCGATAACTTCGTTGTGTACGCTGATGTTGCAGGTACAACCGGTTGGGAAGGTTTTGAAGAGGTCATACAGCCAATTAACGGCGACTCTGCCGATTTAACCGGCTTAGAACTTTCTTGGGTGAAAGCTTTCAATAACGGTTTTATTGTTTCCGCCAATGCTACTTTTACCGACTCTGAAGCGACTACCTTCTTAGATGGCGAAAAATTTGAAACCCAGTTACCAAATCAATCAGACCGTATTGGCAACATCACCATTGGGTACGAAGCGAATGACTTCAGTGTACGTCTAGCCACCACCTATAAAAGCGACAATTTCGAAGAGATTGATGGTGACATGCTCAGATTTGAAGACGACCACGTACAGGTTGATTTCATGGCGCGCTACTACATCAACGACAGCATGCAGGTGTATTTCAACGGCATCAACTTAGGTGACGAACCTTTCTACAACTATTTCGATACGCGCAACCAAAACGCGCAGTATGAAGAATACGGCCGCACGTTCGAACTTGGCTTTACTTGGCAGCTTAACTAGGCAGGTATATCGAAAGTTAATTATCGGGTTTGAAGGCCGTAGGTAATTTGGCCTTCGAACTTGCTCTTAATAATCCGTAAGCCATGTTTTAGTCGATGCGCCATGCATGGTTTGATCTCAGTAAGTTTCAGGACAATAACAACAATGACCAATCAGCGTCACACCAAAACAGTTTTTAAAACCACATTTACCACAGCGGCACTTTCAAGCGCACTTTTGACGTTGTTCGGTTGCGCAGCCTCTCACGATTCTAATACCAGCGCAGATACCAGTGCAAATATCAAGTTAGCGCACAGCGAAAGCCAGCTAGTAAAAGCAGAAAGCCAAGGCATCGCATTACCGCTAACAAAGCTAAAAAATGGTTTAGGCCTAACTCTGCACTACCAAACGCACGTCGACCATTCTAACACCAAAAGCGCTTACAAAGACGCTTACAAAGACACCCATACTAACAAAACTAGCAAGGACGCCCGCGCCAACAACAAACATAAAGCTTACGATGACACCCACGCTATCAACATTAATGTTAACGAACATAAGGGTATTTCACTAAGCAACTCTGAAGGAAAAAAACACTTCATTGCGGGACATTACACCTTAGCAAATGCTGAAGTTGTGGAGTCTAATTCAAAACAATGGGTGTCTTTAGTAGTGTTCAATAACAACACCCAGTACATAGAGGTGTATCGCATTAACGCCGCGTCTCTTGAGGTTGGTCAACCGCAAACCCAGTTGACCAATGGTTCTGAAGCCATTTGTGCTACAACATCAAGCGCTGGCGAACTGCAAATTGTTAATATCGATGCGACAGGCACACTGAATCAGTATGAATTTCATGACGGGCGCTTTTTATCGCTTAGAGACTTTGCGATAGGTCCAGGCATTAAAAGTTGCGCGATAAATGCCAATACCGAAACGCTATACCTTGCTGACGAAATTGCCGGTGTGTGGCAATTAGACACCGATATTGAAAGTGAGCTAGCAAAAAACCTTATTTTTCACGATCAAGATGTTGCCATTGAAGGTGTAGCCACCCTATCTTCAACGACGGTAGATGGCGTGGATATCGCTGCCTGGGTGAGTCCGGATGCCAGCGGGGTATGGCTTAAAACGCCATGTCTTACGCAATTTGTCTCGCTAATGAATACTGCGAACGAAAGTAACTCAGCAGATCGCCAGTTGAAAGCAACCAACAAGTCTACTTTTATTCAGCCTGAATTTGTTCACCTGTTGTTAAGTGAAGAAGGCACACACATTTCTTTTGTTGTTGACGATGACGAATCAGGCGACATGTTTACTGCCGAACTTCCCTCAAAACTAAGCGCAGCTTTACTTCATCGACAATGCGGCACCGATTTTAAAGCTACCTCGCCAAAAGAAAATCACATGGAGAAGGCATATACAAATAACAGCGCATCCCAACATGCAAACCTCACTATCAAGGTTAAACCCGATGTTGAAACTGACCCAGTGGAAAATCATGGCGACGCTGCTGACGACCCAGCCATTTGGGTCAACTCGCACAGCGCTTCACAAAGCCGCATAATCGGCACCGACAAAAAAGGCGCATTAAATAGCTATGACTTAGCCGGCAAGCTAGTGCAAAGCCTTCCTGTTGGCAGAGTGAATAACGTTGATGTGGGATACAAGGTATCTGTGGCAGAAACCAAAGCTCAGCAAAGCGATACGCCACTAATCGATATCGCAGTGGCATCAAACCGGTCGAATAACAGTTTGTCTGTCTTTGAAATAGATAAACGCGGTCATATGACTCAACTCGGCCACATAAGCACTACACTCAATGATATATACGGCATGTGTCTGTTTGTGTCAGGCGGAATAGCTCATGTATTTGCTAACGACACCAGTGGTCGCTTCGAACGATATAGCGTGTCTATCGCCCCAGACAAAACTATTGATGGACACTTAACACAGTCCTTTTCACTGCCCTCACAGCCAGAAGGATGTGTAGTGGATACTAAAACAAGCACGGCATACTTAGGTGAGGAAGGTGCTGGGATTTGGGCCTTGGATATTACTTCAAACAGCAATCAGCCTCAGTTCATCGCTGAGATAGAAGCCCCGGTAGAAGCTGATGTAGAAGGTTTGGCTCTGTTTAATGTAGATGCACAAACTTACCTAATCGCATCTAGTCAGGGTAATAACAGCTATGCTATCTATCACGTACACACTGAAAACCCTGAAGTCTTGAAACTTATGGGTCTTGTTCAAATTACGGCAGATAAAGCCACGCAAATTGACGGCGTGTCGGAAACAGATGGGCTTGATGTAACCAACGCTAACTTGGGAGGAAGGTTCGCCGAAGGGCTTTGGGTAGTACAAGATGGAAGAAACGTCATGCCTAGCGAGACCCAAAACTTTAAGCTAGTTGCTGGTGCCTCACTTAAAGATGCGATCAGAAAATTAGCGAGCGCCAAGCGTGAACGCCACTCAGACATGTAACGGATAATTCGAAAAGTAAATAAAAAGAAGGCGTTAAGCAAGTTAACGCCTCGTTTCTGGTATATGTTAAATGCATGGCGCCGCACTAGCTTCAAGCCGTTCTAACCCAGCGCCGCATCTTCATTCATTACGCTACCTGCAGCGCTAAACCCTACCAAGCTAAATAAAAGTGCGTTATCCCAAACAATGTCTAACCCGCGCGCTGGTATCCATCATTCAATTGAACATCAATAGCCCGTAGCACGGCCGTTCGATTAATTGAGCCTAACAGTACCCCATCATCATCAACAATGGGGTAAACTCTCGGCTTTTCCTTTAACAGTAATTGCGCTAATTCTATTACCGACATATAAGGTTTGATAGAAATTACAGGGGTTTTCATGATTTCCCCTACTCTACAAATTTGTTCGCGATAGTAGCTTGACGCGATCATTTGAGCGATACAGTCTTGCTCAGACAAAAAGCCCACCACTCTACCTTTGCTATCGAGTACCGGACCACCACTCTGCCCACTGGCTAACAGCACTTCGACGGCCTGCGCAACGGGCATATCGACATTAAGCTTCACTGGGTGAGTATTCATATAATCACTGACTTGCAACGATTCCATTTTCAATTCTCCAGCCGTGGCGCCTAATGTGACCGATACTGCGACTTAATTGGCGTTACGGCACTTCAATTATTTTTAACCACATGTGAAAGCAATTTTCCCCCACACTTTAAGATTAGACGTTTCGTTGCATACAAGCCAGCACATTTAACATTAAACTAACAAATATTTTTTGGCAGTTAGTCTTTGTAAATTGCCACTTTCACTTTACCATTTATGTCAACGCTAGCGCGGTACATACCCGCAGAATTGAACGGCATAGCGACGTTACCTTTAGCGTCAATAGCAATCACACCGCCATCGCCACCGGCTTTAACTAGTACGTCGTTAACTACAGTGTTCGCAGCGTCGTTTAACGTTAAACCCTGGTACTTCATTCGCGCACAAATATCTGCTGCCACGTTGTATCGAATAAAATATTCACCATGTCCTGTAGCCGATACCGCGCAGCTTTCATTGTCGGCATAGGTACCCGCTCCTATAACAGGCGAGTCTCCAATACGTCCATACCGTTTAGCCGTCATTCCGCCAGTGGATGTTCCCGCGACAATATTGCCCTCTTGGTCCAATACTACGGCTCCAACAGTGCCAAAGCGCTCATTGCCTTGCTGCGAACCGTAACCACTCGAGACTTGCTGCATACGTGCTTTCGCTTTATCTAAAGCCTGCTTGCGAAACTCGGTATCAAAAACAGTGTTGTCTACCTGTTCAAGGCCGTTTTCTTTTGCGTAATCTTCAGCGCCTCTCCCAGAAAGCATAACGTGTGGAGATTCATTCATTACCAATAACGCAGCCTCTATTGGGCTTCTTATTGTTTTCACCCCCGCAACAGCACCTGCATTTTTACTGCCGCCGTGCATTATCGACGCATCAAGCTCGTGCTCACCGTCGAAGGTATATACCGCACCGATGCCAGCATTAAATAACGGCGAGCTTTCAAGAATTTTGATGGTTTCTACTACCGCCACTTCACCTTTTTCGCCTTTCTGCAACAAGGCGTAGCCATGCTGCACCGCTTGGGTTAATACTCTTTTGTAGTCCGCTTCTTTTTCTGGCGTCATCGATGATTTTAAAATGGTTCCTGCACCGCCATGAATAGCGATAGCTACGGGTGTTTTTCCTAATTGTTTGGAATCATCCGCTAATGCTGGAACACTCGTAATGGCAAACGATGCAGCAAGCGCGCCTATTGCATACAGTGCATGTCGAACTTTATTCGGCTGGCGAAAAATACGAGATGGGTTCAAAAGCTTTACTCCTAATAGCTACGTTTTACGTGCGCGCATAATCTGTGAGATGGTTTGAGTACAGATTTCTAGAATCAATTCAACGCGCTCTGTTGATGCGATTTTTACGCGACCTTAGACGTAAGATGACACAATTAGCTTAGGTAGGCTAGGCTACCTCGAGGATCTCTAAGAAAGTATTAAGATCATCGGTGATGGAAGGGAGTAGCGCTTCAGCGTCTTCCCACTTTTTCGCCTTTGACAATTCCCATAAGCTCTCAAAGTCTCGTTGTAACTGTACGGCACCAATATCTGCAGACATACCTTTGAGCTTCAATGAAAGCACCTGAACCTTTTCGAAGTCTCGACTATCAACAGCCTGCTGAAGTAATTTAAGCTTGTCAGGCGCGCTTCTGGAATACAGGTCGCAGACACGAGAAAATAGCGCTTTATCGCCCATTATCCGAGCAATGGCATCGTCTTTTTCCCAACATCCATCAAGCTCCTCTGAATTGTTTTCATCAACTTGAGTTTTACTGACGTTATCAATTTCAGCCTCCTTCTCCGAGCCCTCGCGAGCGGCGATATCATTAGCTATTTTCGCATTCTGTAACGTGGGGGCTATTTCTACTTCAGACTCTTTACTTGACTGAGCCTCTGTTCTTGAATGCGATAGCGTGTCGCAGTCCATTTCTTTTGAGATGGCACTCAACAAACTGTCAACCAGTGGAGGTTCGCTGACAGTGATTCCGGTACCTGACCTCGTATCAGTATCGTTAAGCTCTGCACTTGCTAATGCCGTTATTTGATGTACTAACCATTGTTTCACTTTAGGAATAAGTACATCGGCCATGACAGGCTTTGTCGCAAAGTCGTCCATACCTGCCTCTAAACATTTCTCTTTTTCGCCGAGCATGGCATTGGCTGTCATGGCAATTATAGGCACATCTTTGTGCATCGCTCCTGCCTTACCTTCTCGTATGGCTCGGGTAGCGTCATAACCATTCATATTAGGCATCTGACAATCCATCAATATGCTGTGAATTCTGCGGCCTTTGCTTTCACATTTCGTCAAGAACGCCACAACTTCCTCACCATCGCTGCAGGTAAACAATTTAACAGGTAAACTTTCCAGCACTCCCTTCGCCACCTCGCGATTGATCATATTGTCATCAACTATCAATAAGTTGGCATTATCAATAGACAATTGCTGCTCAGTATCGTCTGCTGCCTCTTCACCGTCTGAGATGTCCTCAGCTTTCCCTTTACCCGATGAGATATCTGACTGGTTTAATGTATATCCCGACAGCGCAGCGTCTAACCCTTGTTGGACAATTGCAAAACTCGACCTGAATAATGGCTTTGGCAAGTAAAGCGGCACAAGGTGATTGAAGTGGAAAGGTGTCCCTTCTAGTTTTTGAAGAATATAAACCACAGGTAACGAACCAGCGTCTTTAGTGGCAGCTTGTGCCTGCCATATATCATCTAGCTCACGAATGAGTGAACTGGCCTCATCCACAATAATGGCATTAAATTGCGTCCAAGGTACTGTTCCTAACTCAGAATGCTTACCTATTACTTGCGGCTCTGCACCGACGTGTAAGGCTAAACAACAGATGTTTTCCTCTAAAGGTGGATAACTTGCAGAAACACCGATTGTGATCCCGTTAAGCAGCATACTTTCGTTTTCCACCGCCATTTTATGCTCGAACGCGCTGTCGTACGTTGTTTCAGGAAGAGTAACGAAAAATGAGAAGGTACTGCCTATGTCCACTTCAGAGTTGAACGTAATGTCTCCTCCCATAAGCTGGCTCAATTGCTTGCAGATAGACAAGCCAAGTCCGGTACCTCCGTATTGGGTAGCAACAGATGCATCAGCCTGCGTAAACGCGGTAAACAGTTTGGGCTGATTTTCTTGAGCTATCCCTACGCCCGTGTCACATACGCTGAAATGAAGCTGTTGTGTCCCCGCATCTACATCACTTAACGATGCTTGTAGCTTTATATGCCCTTCTTCAGTGAATTTAATAGCATTGTTCAATAAATTACTAAGAATTTGGTTGATTCTGTGTGGATCTGAGTTTATTTCCACGGGGGGAAGACCTGTTGTGTCAACAAGAAGCTGTAGTCCTTTAGAAGCTGCTTTAACGGTAAAGACCTTGGCGATAGACTCGATAAGTGCAAGCGGGTCAAAATATTGATTATTAATATCAAGCTTGCCCGCTTCAATTTTAGACAAGTCGAGAACGTCGTTAATCAGCACGCTGAGATTGTTGCAGCTAATTTCCATCATGGAAACAAGCTGTTCAGCTTTCTCATTAAGGGGCTGACGCTTAAGTAGCGCCAACGAGCCAACTACCCCGTTTAACGGTGTTCTCATTTCATGGCTAATATTGGAAATAAAAGAGCTTTTAACACTGCTCGCTTTTCGCGCCTCTTGCGTCGCTTCAACAAGTTCTTTCGTCCTGCTTACCACTTTTTCTTCAAGCTTCAGGTTTACCCTTTCTATCGCGTCTTTTGCCTTGCGTTCGTCGGTCACATCTCTAATTACAACAGCAACGCCTGAAAACTGTGACTGTTCACCCCAAATGGTAGATGCGGTTATAAGTAGCGTGTGCTCTTCTTTTTCGTCATCGGTGTAAGGGGTTGTAAAGGTACTTTGCTTTCCGCCTTTGGTGAGAACCGATTCAAGCCCTAATAGAGAAAGCTCCTCAAATGACGAATAGTGATGATTTAAAATAAGCTGGCTTGGGATCCCAAAAAGTGACTCGGCTGCCATATTCCAACTTTTCACCACGCCAGCAGAATCTACGCTAAAAATCGCATCTTTAGATATAGCGATAATAGCAACGGACTCACCGCGCACCTTAGCCAGCTCAATGTTTTTACTGTTACTTCGGTGTACGAAGAGTAAAACGCTTACAAAAATTAGCGTAACTACCCCAATTACACTGTAAACGCTAATCCTCTTCTCATTGATAAGGGCTGCCACTTCTGACTGAGACAATGCCGTATGAAGAAAAAACGGGGCGGTTTGCTGATTTCCGTTTATCGTAAAAGCACGAGTGACCGTATACAAAGATGAGTTTGTCTGTGCGGTCTGTTTAATTTTAGCCCTGCCTATTTTCGAAGGGCTTTCGAACTCGCTCGCCCAATTCACCATAGGATTTAAATCTCTGGAGAAGGACTTATCACTGTCTGGATGACTGACAAAAAAGCCTTCACTGTCGGTAACAAATAGCAATTGATTGCCGACAAGCGTTTGTTCCATTTGCGACAGTAGAAACTGGGCGTTTACATTCATGATTATAAAACCATAACGCTCACCAGAGCTGCTGAAGATTGGAAGAGAAAGGCGAATAACGCTTTTATAAGGAAACTCGAGCTTCCCATATTCACGATTCAAATTGATTTCTGAAATATAAAACTCGCCCTTATTGCGCTTAACACTCTCTATGAAGTAACTTCTCGCTGCTTTAGGTTGTAAATCGTTGTCCTTAACTACTAAAACACTTCCCCCGTTTCTTTCCACCCGAATAAACTCATTTCCATCCTCATTGGCTTGAATGATCCTTAATTGATCGACTTCTTCGTTATTTTCGATAAAAGCAACGAAAATCGTTTTTAGTCGCTGCTTCCACTGTTCCAACGTCGTACCGTCTTTGGGGTCTAGATTTTCATTTTCAGTCGCGCGGACGATGCCGCTTATAGGTGGTGTCTGATGTAGAAAGTTAAGCGCATTGATATACTTTCTCACCTGAGAGTTTGCAGCATTTTCAGCACTGGCGGCACTCTCTTCTAATGCCGTGAAAGTTTGAGATTCAGCCGTCGCTTTGATATTACTTTCGAACAAACCAACAACAAGTACAACAAGCACTGTTGCAAGTACTAACGCTAAGCCTAAAGTACTCTTAGCTTCACTGATGGATGAACTGGATTTAAGGAACGACAAACAGGCAATATCCGTATAAATTTTGATAACTTAAAGCTAGTCATCATTTTGTTAATGCGCAAGTTTCGCGTGATACATCAAAACGCAAAATACTCAAAAAAAGACAATGATTAACGCGTTTTTTTAAGTCTTGCCGATGGCGAACAAGTAAATCACTGTTCATATTAACGCCAGCATTTGGTATTCAATTTCTCGCGGTGTACACTGCCATCAATATTTCTCTAACATCGCAATAGTGGTTATGCACACACCTACATTTTTGTGGCACGATTTTGAAACCTTTGGCACCAGCCCACAAAAAGATCTCCCCTGCCAATTCGCTGCAGTAAGAACTGATATGGATTTAAATGTGATTGGTAAACCCATAAATATCATGAGCGCCATTGCGAATGATTATTTACCACATCCAGAAGCGTGTTTGGTGACCGGCATAACACCGCAGCAAACCATTCGCGACGGTTCTAACGAAGCTGACTTCGCCGCGCGAATTTATCAGGAAATGTCGACGCCAAATACCTGTAGTGTGGGCTTTAATAGTATCCGATTCGACGATGAAGTCTCCCGCTACCTGTTTTATAGAAACTTTTACGACCCATATTCACGTGAATGGCGAAATGGCAATAGCCGTTGGGATATAATCGATTTAGCGCGAGCGTGCTATGCACTGAGACCCGATGGTATTAATTGGCCACGCCGAGAAGATGGTGCACCAAGCTTTAAACTTGAGGCGTTAACTGCAGCTAATAATATTGGCCACGAAAACGCTCACGATGCTTTGAGTGACGTCTACGCCACAATAGCCCTTGCTAAACTGATAAAAGAAAAGCAGCCTCGCCTTTTCGATTATGCGTTGTCGTTACGCAGTAAACACACGGTGATGCAGCAAATCGATCTCACTAAACCATCGGTATTGCTTCATATCTCGTCTAAACTCCCTGCCTCTCAAGGCTGTTGCACTTGGGTTATGCCTGTGGCTAAGCACCCAACCAACAGCAATGCATTTATCGCTATTGATTTATCGCATGACATTGACAGTTTAATGAATGACACACCAGAAGAGATAAGACAGGCGCTTTATGCCCCGTCAGATACATTTGACGATCCGTTAGAAAGACCAGGACTTAAGCTCATTCACGTCAACCGCTCGCCGTTTATTACCACAGCTAAAGCAATGACAGAAGACAATGCCGCCCGACTAGGACTGGATCGAGAGCGCTGCTTAGACAATTACAAAGTACTTGCCAGTATGCCCGAGCTCGCCACTAAAATCGTAGATGTCTATGACGACGACATTCAAAGTGGTGAACTGGATATAGATCATGCACTATATAGTGGTGGGTTTCTTAATGACGAAGACAGAAGGTGGTGTGAGCGTGTAATTGAAGCACAGCCCGATGATTTAGCCACTCTGAGTGAAAAAACACAGCACGAAGGGCTCAGAAAGCAGCTATTTCGATACCGCGCTAGAAATTATCCTAATACGCTGACCGCAGATGAAATGACCAGGTGGCAGCATCATCGCCAAGCTCGCTTGACTGATTCAGCTTTTCACGGCTCAATCACATTAGAAAACTATATGATGCGGTTAGAATCACTGGCGCATGAACACAGCGACAATCCTGAGAAGCAGGCCATTTTACGCGCACTTTACCAATATGCCGAAAACCTTTGACGGGCGTTTTAGAACGCCTTAAATTAGTAGATGAAAAAAATAGACAGGCCGAGAAAAAGTCAACGTCAAGTAATCGATAGATGCCGCCGATAAAAAGAATACACGTGCGCAAGGGAATAAAGAAGTTATGAATGGCGTAACAATAAGCTTCGACAAATCAAGAACCTACATTAACTTACAGTTGAATCCTTCTGATTTCACGTCAGAAGTTGATAGTAGGGAAATAAGAAAGCAACTAGAGAGCGGTGAAACTAAGCGGCTGTATGTTTCTGAAAAAGCGTTAAAGTCGGCCTGTGATACAGCTAATCATTATTTTAAGACGGGTGATAGCACTGTTGTTCAGGAACGCATTGGCGAGCGCAAAAATGCTGAAATTGAATTTCGCATTCCCGAGGATGGGATGCAGGCGAACCTTGTGCTGACCACACCCTATGGCGGTAAACTTCCCTCATTAAGTACCGTTAAATCTCTAGCAGTAAAAAACAGAATCATTCGTGGCTTAAGCACCAAAACCATTGAATCTATGCTTACCCAAGCAAGGCAGTCTCCTCCAGGCACAGTACTAGAGCAAATTGTCGCGAAAGGCCTACCAGCTAGAAATGGCAAAAACTCAAAATTTATTCCCCTGGTACCAAACGCACTTGAAAGGGTGTTAAAACCCCAGACGGGTGATGGCGAGCGCGTGGACATGCGTAATTTAGGCGAAGTAATTTGCGTTAAAGTGAACACGCCTGTGCTGAGAAGAACCGAGCCAACTCAGGGCCGTTCTGGCTTCGATATCAAAGGGAATAAAATTCCAGCCGTTGCGGGCGAATGGGTTAACTTTAAAATGGGCAGCGGCACCGTGGTGTCCGACAGCGACGCCAATTTATTAATGTCTGCAATTTCTGGTATGCCGAAATACCGAGACCAGATAATGAACATTGACGATACCTTCATTTGTAGCGGCGTGAACGTTGGCTCTGGGCACGTGAATTACGAAGGTGCAGTATTGGTAAACGGCGATGTTACAGAGAAAATGCAAATCAAGGCCGCTGGTGATGTAACCATTAACGGCTTTGTGGAGTCGGCGTATATCGAGTCTGGCGGCGACATCATCATTACCGAAGGCGCGATGGGTAAAGTTAACGATACCCAAGGTGAATTCCAATGCCAACTAGTCGCAGCCGGCAGTATCCACGTTCAACACGGTCAAGGCATTGATATTCAATGTAGCGGTAATATTACTGTTGGTCGTCAGTTGGCGTATAGCCGCCTGCGTTGCGGCGGCGCAGTCATAGTTGGACAAATTGATAAGCCCATGGGAAACCTATTTGCTTGTGACATTATCAGCCAAGATCGCGTTGAAGCTGGCACTTTAGGCGCTGTATCTGGCAGTACGTTGAAAGTTGATTTTAGCCCGGGCTTTAACCAATTGTTAGAGCGCAAAGACTCTTTAGATGAATTGTTGAAGCAAATTCGCGAAAACAATCTTAAACACAAAGAAAAGATTAACCTTATTCAAGGTAAGAAAGTACCTAAAGAGCTTCAACGTAAAGTAGCTGAAGCGTTAGAGCTTTTTAACAATGAGAGCGCATTGCTGGAGTGGCTTGAAAACAAAGCCAACGACGTCAAAGCGGCAAAAGAAAACTACCAGTCTGATATAAAACTTATCGCAAACAAACGTCTTTATCCCGGAGTATCGGCGAAGCTTAATAACCGTAACTGGCGTTCTGAGCGAGAATACGACAGGGCGCAAATTCGTTACGATTCGCACCAATGGCACTACGACCCTTTAATTTGACCTAACTAGTTCACTGAAGTTACTGTGCTACAGTTACGTTGCCATACCCTTGGCGCTTTGACTGGTACAGTGCCTTCATGGTGCGTTCAAACCACTCTGTGAATTCCTCAGACTCCCTGAGCTCAGATAAACCCATGGCCGTTTTAAAGCTCTCGACAAGCGAGTGATGGGTAGAAATGCAGTCTAACAATCTGTCTGCAAGATTTTTAGCTGCTTTTAACTCGGTTTGAGGGCACAAGATAATGAACTGTTCACCGCTAAAACGCGAAACAACATCGACTTCTCGAACGGTATTTAGACAATTCGTTGCCACGGCTTTTAGCGCCTCTTCTTTAGCCGAGGGCTCAATTGAATCTCTGTCATCGCTTACAGGGGTTAGTTCGATAACAATTAACGAAGCCGTAGTGTGAAATCGATGGAAACGTGAGATTTCTTCTTCCGCACGCTGGATCATATGATTGCGGTTATATAGCCCCGTTACCGTGTCGTGAGCAGACAAGAAAGCAAGGGTCTTGTTCTTTTCTAACAAGGTTGCTTGTAACGCACCTATTTCCTCGTTTTTCTGGTTAATAATACGCTTGTAGCCGCTAACGTTTCTATTTCTAAAAGTAAAAAGCAAGAAAACTAAAATGACAATTGCGGTGCTCAAAACCATAACGACATAGTTACGACTATAGCGAACTTGGACATTATTCCACTGCTTATAAATTTCTACCTTTCGCGTTTCTGGGATACGCTCAATGGCAAAGTTAAGCTTGTCCACCAGGTGGCCATAGGTTTTGTTCACACCAAAAGCTAATGAGTCGAAGGGCTCGGCGTAACCAACAATATTGAGGTCTTTCAGCTTCAAATTATTGATGTGCATATTCACGCTCATTAATGAGCCCACCATTACATCAAACTCATCATTCGCCAGCTGCTTTAGCCCTTCTTCTTCAGACTGAATAAGCTTTAAACGTAACCCCGGATAGTGACGTGAAATATATTCAACTTGGCGATAACCCTGAACAATCCCTACTACTCGATTTCCCACTCCAGCATAGCCTTGTATCATTGGCATTCCAGACTTAGCCACCAGCACATTGGGCGCTTCAAAATACGGCACACTAAAGTCGAGGAACTGCTTTCGATAGTCGGAAGTATTTAGCATGGGGATAACTTGGCACTTCCCCTGCTGAACGTACTCTAGGCTCTGTTGCCAGCTCTCAGTGGGCACTAGGGTAAACGTTAACTCAGATATTTCAGCAATAAGCTGCATATATTGGGCAGAAATCCCCACATGGATGCCGTTTCTGATTGCTTCGTAAGGCGCCCAGTTAGGATCTATACAGTACGTTACATTATTAGATTGTTCAGATGCCGCCTTTTGACCAGCTTCTGCTTGTAGGAGCGCGCTAAAACAACTCGCTCCTACAAACAACATGGTACAAAGCAGATATTTTCTTATTTTTTTCAACTGCACACCCAAAACATGTGAAGATATCGATGACAACCGCGAAGTATTAAGCGTAAATTCAAAAATTGCAATTATTTAGCTGATAATCTCGCTTTTCAGCTAGGTAACGCTCTGTCTTTGCTGAAACTCATCGTTTTCATAGCGCATTTCATTCATAATTTCGGTAAGGCTTGCCACCGCTTTTTCAATATCGACGAAGCTTAAATACAGAGGCGCAAAGCCTATTCGCAGAATATTTGGTGCACGGAAATCTGCAATCACCCCCTCAGCGATCCAAGCTTGGCAAATGGCGTAAGCGTGGTCGTGCGCGAAAGCAAGCTGACTACCTCGATTATCGATGCTGGGGCTTACAATGGAAAATTTGTCCAGAAGGCCTGCGCGCTTGGCTTCAGCAATGAAAAATGCCTGTAGCTTTTTGGATTTTTCATCAATAGCTTTAAGTGATACATCTTCAAATACGTCTAATGCCGCATCTAAAATGCTCATTCCAACAATTCCTGGCGTACCGCACAAGTTTTGCTTCACGGAATTGTCGCCAGCGTAATCAGGAGAAAATGAGAAAGGCGAGCTATGCCCCATCCAACCAGACAAAGGTTGTTGATACTGTGCTTGATGTCGTTTAGCGACATAGATAAACGCTGGCGCGCCAGGGCCGCCATTTAGATATTTGTAGGTACAGCCGACTGCAAAGTCCACATTACATGCGTCTAGGCTGACAGGAAATGCTCCAGCACTGTGCGCTAAATCCCACAAAGTTAAAATGCCCTTTTGGTGGGCTTGCTCGGTAATGATTTGCATATCGAGTTTATTGCCACTTCTGAAATTTACCTGTGTCAGCATCAGTACGGCAATATCATCAGTTAGCTGTGATCCAATACATGCTTCGTCAACATAGCGAATACTGTAATCGCTGCCTAGTAAGTCAAGCAGGCCTTGCACCATGTATATGTCGGTAGGAAAATTATCGCGGGTAGTCGCTATTACCTTGCGACTTGGCTGCATTTTTAACGCCGCGCTTAATACTTTAAACAGATTAATAGAAATGGAGTCACAACAAATAACTTGGCCACTTTTAGCGCCAATCAAGCCGCCAATCTTATCACCCACTATTTGAGGTAGATGGATCCACTGATGCTTGTTCCAGCTTGTAATGAGCCCCTTTCCCCACTGTTCACTGACAACTTCGTCAGCTCGCTGTTTAGCTGCCTTAGGCAGAGGCCCTAGCGAATTGCCGTCTAAATAGACCGTATTAGCGGGAAGCGAAAACGCCTGCGCCTTGTCACGGAGTGGATCTTTAATATCAAGTTGTTCAGCTGAAAAAACCTTATTCATCATGTTCACTAATAACCTCAAGTAAAGCATCAAAGGATGTTGATTCAGGGTGAAGCCAATCGAAATGGCCACCATTTTTGATTATTTTTTGGTTGGTTCCAGATAATACAGCGTGGCGCGCTGGCACAATACTATCAGCATCGCCTTGGAGTAGTGTAATTGGCAAACTGCCATGGGTTGGGCTTGGTGTCGCCCTTTGATACGCGGTTGGAACATCTTCAGGCGTTCCATTCATGAATTTCGCTGTAGCCGACTGGCAGCTGTTATGGCCCATGGCATAGGACTGGATGTCCGTAATTGCCGCTAACCCGATAATCCGTTTTATGTTTGCGCGCGATAAGTTCAAGGATGACGAAGAAAGGCGTTGCGCAGCAAGCAAAGCTAAGTGCCCACCAGCAGAATGCCCCGCAATGTAAATGTTAGTGTAGCGCCCTTCGTTCTCTATTCGTTTTAAGGCTGTACTTATTGCTTGTGTCACGTCGTCTAAACTACCGGGCCAGCCACCGCCTTCATCACCTACGCGCCGATACTCTGTTACGTAGACACCCATCCCAAGCTCTGCTAAAGCATGGTACATCCCTTTCGCATGTTCGTAACCGTAGGCATTAAGCCAACACCCACCGTGAATAAATATTAACGCTTTATCAGCATACTTTTCGTTCGTAGACGAACGTCCATGCCAAGTATAAATCGTTTGTAATGGGTCATCGCCGTAGCTGAATTGTTCATCAGCTTCGCTTGTTGGCAAGACACCCAACGCTGAATAAGGTACCTGGCTTATTTTCTTGGGGTAGATAGCTGACGATTCACTGTTGGCATGGGCACTGTTGGCATGGGTGTCATCCGAAGTCTTTTTTTCTTCGTTAGTGTGGGTGTCTTCCGAAACAGCGTTGTTAGAAACATCAACGGTTGATTGAGTTTCGTGAAGCGCAGACAGAGTTAAGTCATCGTGGGTGTCTTCATTACTCGATAAAGAACGTGATTCCTCGTAGTGAGTGCCATTGTTACCGTGGGTGTCTGTGTAAGTCGAGTTTACTGAAAACGATGAGTCAGCTTGGACTTTCGCAACAAGCGTTAAAGTGGATAGCGCAACCGCAAGGGTTATAGAATTGATAACGTTAGTCACTGTCTTCATGCTTTTGTATTTTTCTTTATATTGAACCACAGAGCGAAATCAATGTGATTAGGCTCCGTGATTAAATATTTTACATATTAGCCATCTATAACGGCTTAGAGCATTTCAACGGCAAGCGCTACACCCTCACCACCACCAATACATAAAGATGCGATACCTTTGCGACCACCGCGTTGCTTAAGCGCGTGAATTAGTGTTACCAAAATGCGTGCACCAGAGGCTCCAATTGGGTGACCCAATGCACAAGCGCCGCCTTTTACGTTTACTTTACTTTCATCTAGTCCAAGCTTCTTGACAGCCAACATGGTTACCATGGCGAAGGCTTCGTTAATTTCGAAAAGATCGACTTCTTCTTTCGTCCAACCTGCCTTATCCAGCACTTTTTCCATAGCGCCAACAGGCGCAACGGTGAAGTTTTCAGGTTCAATAGAATTTGTAGCGTGAGCAACCACGCGCGCAAGCGGTGCTAGACCAAGTTCATTTGCTTTGCTTTCGCTCATTACAACCAGTGCCGCTGCACCGTCAGAGATTGAGCTTGAGTTAGCAGCCGTGACCGTACCGTCTTTTTTGAAAGCCGGTCTTAGTGTTGGAATTTTTTCTGGGCGAGCGGAACCTGGGCCTTCATCGGTATCAACAACAGTATCGCCCTTACGAGAAGAAACTGTAACGGGTACTATTTCATCGACGAAAGTTCCGCTGTTTATTGCTTCATGTGCCTTGGAAAGCGAGCTTAGAGCAAACTCATCCATTTCACCGCGAGAAATATTTTCTTCATCAGCAGTATCCTGTGCGAAGCAGCCCATTGCTTTGCCGTCATAGGCATTTTCCAGACCGTCTAACATCATATGGTCAAGCACTTGACCATGACCCATACGATATCCAGTTCTAGCTTTAGGCAACATATATGGCGCATTACTCATGCTTTCCATTCCGCCTGCCACGACTGCTGTCGCACTGCCTGCTTTAATTAAGTCGTGGGCCATCATTACCGCTTTTAAGCCCGACCCGCATACTTTGTTGATAGTTGTCACACCTGCACTTAGCGGAAGCCCCGCCCCCAGTGACGCTTGTCTCGCCGGAGATTGACCAAGACCAGCAGGTAATACACACCCCATGATGACTTCATCAATTACAGAGACATCCATCTCTTCACAGGCTGCTTTAATCGCAACTTCTCCAAGTTTGGTCGCAGCAAGCGAAGACAAATTACCGTTGAAACCACCCATTGGTGTGCGCTTAGCCGCGACAATAACTACTGATTCGTTACTCATAACCGTGCCCTTAAAATTCATTAAAATTATAGAGTTAAGTGAAGAAAGCTACGTAGATGTATACAAAAGTAAACACCCCTAACAGCTACAACGTCTTGCCTTCACCATGAAAAATTGACGTTAGCAAAATGTTACTTTACCTTAACGTAAAATGTAATTAACGTTAACGTAAACCTGTACTAAGTATGTGTCAACCAAACACTACGTTTTAATATAGCGGTATATAAAACCATCTACCTTAAAACGATAGTGCTATTGCAATGACACCCAACCTACTACAGAGAATTTAATTACAAAGACACCCACGTCAAAACAAGGGTGTTAAACAGCGCTGAAATACAAGGTACGTGTAATGAGCAAGTACGACGACGAAACAACATATGCAATAGGCGAACTCGCTCGAGAGTTTGACATTACTCCTCGTTCAATTCGTTTTTACGAAGAACAAGGCCTAATGTCACCGTCAAGAACGGGACAAAATCGCGTTTATCTGAACAAAGATAGAGTGCGCTTAAAGCTGATCTTGCGAGGAAAACGACTAGGATTTTCCCTTGCTGAAGTCAAAACACTGTTCGACATGTACGACACCAACCCCAATTCGGCTATTCAGTTAGAAGCCATGCTCGAAATGACTGAACAGAAAAGAGCGGTGCTTAAACAGCAGCTAGAAGACATCCAGATGTTAATGACTGAACTGGATGATGTTGAAGCACGTTGCCGTGAAGAACTAGCAGAACTCAAACGAGGAAATATCGCATGAACACCTCCTACCCTACTTTAAATTTTGGACTTGGCGAAGACATCGAGATGTTACGTGATCAGGTCTATCAATTTGCACAAAATGAGATTGCTCCTCTTGCTGAACAAGCAGACGCAGACAACCAATTCCCAAACCAATTGTGGACAAAACTTGGTGATATGGGCCTATTGGGTGTTACTGTTTCAGAGCAATATGGTGGCTCTGATATGGGCTACCTTGCGCATACTATCGCAATGGAAGAAGTTAGCCGCGCGTCAGGTGGTATCGGTTTGAGCTATGGCGCGCATTCGAACCTTTGTGTTAACCAGATCTTTAAAAACGGTAATGATGCCCAGCGTGAAAAGTATCTGCCTAAGTTAGTAAGCGGTGAACATATTGGTGCACTGGCAATGAGTGAACCCAATGCAGGTTCAGACGTTGTTAGTATGAAGTTAAAAGCTGAAAAACGCGGCGACAAATACATTCTAAACGGCAACAAGATGTGGATCACAAACGGTCCTGATGCACATACATTTGTTATCTACGCGAAAACCGACCCTAACGCAGGGCCAAGAGGGATCACAGCGTTTATCGTAGAGCGCGATTTCCCTGGCTTTAGCCGCGCACAGAAACTCGACAAACTAGGTATGCGCTCTTCTAATACCTGTGAATTAGTTTTCGAAGATTGCGAAGTACCAGCTGAGAACATTCTTGGCAAAGAAGGCGAAGGTGTTCGCGTACTTATGAGTGGCCTAGATTACGAGCGCCTTGTTTTATCAGGCGGCCCGCTTGGCATTATGCAGTCGTGCATGGATATCGTAGTACCTTACATTCACGACCGTCAGCAGTTTGGTCAATCAATTGGTCAATTCCAGCTAGTACAAGGCAAAGTAGCTGACATGTACACGCAAATGAATGCCGCACGCGCGTATGTCTACACCGTTGCACAATCATGCGATCGCGGTGAAACAACGCGAAAAGATGCTGCTGGCGCTATTCTTTACTCAGCGGAACTGGCAACCAAAATGGCATTAGATGCCATTCAGCTACTTGGTGGTAATGGCTACATCAACGAATACCCGACTGGACGCTTATTACGTGATGCCAAGCTTTATGAAATTGGCGCAGGAACGTCTGAAATTCGCCGAATGCTTATAGGCCGCGAGCTATTTAACGAATCGAAGTAATACGGAGTTCTGGGTGGAAACAAACTTCGTTTGAAACAGGGAAGCTTAGGTATTCCCTGTGTCATAGAAATTAGGAAGACACCCACCCTACTCTATTTAAAGTAGATTTAGAAACGCTGAACTTTATTAATAGGCTAATGAATTGCAAAGACACCCAGCGCAGCGAAAGCGCTTAGCATGGGTGTCTTGCTAATCACCTTGCTAACTAGTGGCTAACGCGACAGCCGTCGCCTAGGCCCAACACAAGGAGGGGTTATGCCCGTTCTTCGCTCAAGTATAAATACTAAATCCGAAACATTTATCGCAAATGCTGAACACATGCAGGCTCAGGTAAATGATCTCCTCGAAAAAATCGAACAAATTTGCCAAGGTGGCGGTGAAAAAGCGGCGGAGCGCCACGTGTCTCGAGGAAAACTTCTACCTCGCGACCGAATCAACGCACTGATTGACCCAGACACGCCCTTTCTGGAAATAGGCCAACTGGCAGCATGGGAAGTCTATGAAGACTATGTACCTTGTGCCGGAGTCGTTGCCGGTATCGGTATTGTTGCAGGTATGGAGTGTATGATTGTAGCTAACGATGCTACTGTAAAAGGCGGGACGTACTACCCCCTTACCGTGAAAAAGCACCTTCGCGCTCAGACTATCGCAGAGCAAAATAACCTACCTTGTATTTACTTAGTGGATTCAGGTGGCGCTAACTTACCCCGTCAAGATGATGTATTCCCAGACAGAGAGCACTTTGGCCGCATCTTTTTTAATCAAGCGAATATGTCTGCTAAGAATATTCCTCAAATTGCGGTAGTAATGGGTTCCTGTACAGCTGGTGGTGCTTATGTTCCCGCCATGGCTGATGAAAGCATTATCGTTA
This sequence comes from Alteromonas sp. W12, assembly GCF_001924945.1. Taxonomy (NCBI): domain Bacteria; kingdom Pseudomonadati; phylum Pseudomonadota; class Gammaproteobacteria; order Alteromonadales; family Alteromonadaceae; genus Alteromonas; species Alteromonas sp. W12. The sequence goes on along the minus strand of NZ_LQXH01000001.1, from coordinate 1,250,757 downwards.
AAGAACAAGCGACTATTTTTCTGGGCGGACCACCGCTTGTTAAAGCTGCAACAGGTGAAGTGGTTACCGCAGAAGAGCTTGGCGGTGGTGACGTTCATACTCGAATTTCGGGCGTTGCCGACCATCTCGCCAACAACGACCACCACGCACTCTCACTAGCGCGTAATGCTGTCTCCAGACTAAACAGAAAGAAGCCAGAATGCCTAGACGTGGCCGAGGTAAAACCTCCACGCTACGACACCAAAGAAATTTACGGCATTGTGCCTGCTGATAGTCGTCAGACATACGATGTAAGAGAAATCATTGCGCGTGTTGTGGATGACTCAGACTTTGATGAGTTCAAACCGCTTTACGGCACAACCTTGGTTTGTGGTTTTGCGCGCATTTTCGGTTTCCCTGTAGGCATTGTGGCTAACAACGGCATACTTTTCGGTGAAAGCGCGCTTAAAGGTGCTCATTTTGTCGAACTATGCGCCATGCGAAAAATCCCTCTCGTATTTTTGCAAAACATCACAGGCTTTATGGTCGGTAAGCAATACGAGCATGGCGGTATCGCAAAACACGGCGCAAAAATGGTAACCGCCGTTGCATGTGCGAATGTGCCAAAGCTCACAGTGCTTATCGGCGGAAGTTTCGGTGCAGGTAACTACGGCATGTGCGGCAGAGCCTATGACCCACGCTTCCTTTTCATGTGGCCAAACGCTCGAATTTCTGTAATGGGTGGTGAACAAGCTGCTGGCGTTCTCGCTCAAGTTAAGCGCGACCAAAAAGAGCGCTCAGGCGAATCATGGTCTGCAGAAGAAGAAAAGGCATTTAAACAACCTGTTATCGATACGTACGAAAAACAAGGACATCCATACTATGCGTCTGCAAGGCTTTGGGATGATGGCGTTATTGACCCAGCGGATACTCGATTAGTGCTTGGCCTATCGCTTTCAGCGGCGCTTAACAAGCCTATCGAAGACACCCAATTTGGCATATTTAGAATGTAGGAGTGCTGGTAATGGAACAATCAGTTATTTACAGCGTAGATGAAAGAAACATTGCCACTGTTACTTTAAACAGAGCTGAAAAACACAATGCCTTTGACGACGAAATGATAAACGAGCTTACTCGCGTTTTTAAAAAAGCGGGTGAAGATAAAAGCGTTAGGGCACTAATCCTAAGAGCTGAAGGCAAAAGTTTCAGTGCCGGGGCCGATCTTAACTGGATGAAAAAAATGGCCAGTTATACCGAAGCACAAAATGAAAGTGATGCACTTGCATTAGCAACCATGCTACAGACGCTTTATAAAATGCCGAAGCCCACAATAGCGAGAGTACAAGGCGCTGCTTTTGGCGGCGCTGTTGGTTTAATTGCATGTTGCGATATTGCTATTGGAAGCAAGCTAAGTAAATTTTGCTTAAGTGAAGTTAAAATTGGCCTTATTCCAGCAACTATCAGCCCTTACGTTGTGGAAGCAATGGGCGCACGAGTATGCCGACGCTACTTCCAGACCGCTGAAGTATTTTCTGCGCGCAGAGCAAGACGACTTGGACTTTTGAGCGAATCAGTAACAGAAGACGAACTCGATAGCACTATCGACAATATTTTATCAAACATACTGAAAAACGGCCCCCAAGCAGTGGCGAAAGCAAAAGACTTAGTGCAATGGGTGTCTACGCAAGAGATTAACGATGCCCTTCTCACACAGACGAGCAAACTTATCGCACAAGTTAGGACATCTGAAGAAGGTCAAGAAGGTTTGTCAGCCTTTTTAGAAAAGCGCAGTGCTTCATGGGTGGAGGTTAAGAATGATAAATAAATTACTAATTGCAAACCGTGGTGAAATTGCATGCCGCGTTATAAAGACAGCCAACGCTCAAGGTATAAAGACGGTAGCCGTTTACTCTGACGCCGACAAAAATGCCCTTCATGTACAAATGGCTGATGAAGCTGTTTATCTAGGGCCATCTCCGTCGAAGGAAAGTTATTTACGAGGCGAGTTGATCATTGAAAAAGCAAAGGAGCTTGGTGTAGACGCTATCCACCCAGGCTACGGCTTTCTCTCAGAAAATGCTGAGTTTGCGAATCTATGCGCCAAAAACAATATTATCTTTGTAGGCCCACCAGCATCTGCAATTGAAGCGATGGGATCTAAGTCAGCCGCTAAACACATTATGGAAAAAGCAGGTGTTCCTTTAGTTCCAGGCTATCACGGCGACGATCAAAGTGAAGCGGTATTGAAAGGCGCTGCCGATGATATGGGCTACCCAGTCCTATTAAAAGCCGCTGCTGGCGGTGGCGGTAAAGGTATGCGCCAAGTTTGGAGTGAAAAAGAGTTTTCTCAAGCATTAAACGCAGCCAAACGTGAATCTATGGCGAGCTTTGGTGACGACCACATGCTGGTTGAAAAGTACCTGACGCGCCCTCGCCATGTTGAAATTCAAGTTTTCTGTGACACTCATGGCAACGGCGTATACCTTTTTGAACGTGATTGTTCAGTTCAACGCCGACACCAAAAGATTATTGAAGAAGCCCCTGCCCCCAATATGTCTCAGTCAGTGAGAGAAAAAATGGGTGAAGCGGCGATACTCGCGGCGAAAGCCATTAACTACGTAGGTGCGGGAACGGTTGAGTTTTTACTTGATGAAGACGATTCATTTTACTTCATGGAAATGAATACACGCTTGCAAGTAGAGCATCCTGTGACAGAAATGATCACCCGTGAGGATTTGGTTCACTGGCAATTAACTATTGCCGAAGGAAAGCCCCTTCCTAAACAACAAAATGAACTCACCTTAACAGGACACGCATTCGAAGCGCGCATTTATGCTGAAGATCCAAACAACGAGTTTCTACCTTCTACCGGCACGCTGCGCCTGTTACGCACACCAAAAGAAAATGACGTAGTTCGCGTTGACACAGGTGTCGTTGAAGGTGATGAGGTAAGCGTTTTTTACGACCCAATGATTGCCAAGCTTGTGGTTTGGGGAGAGAACCGTGAGATAGCGCTCAAACGCCTAATTAGTGCATTGGGTGACTACTATATTGACGGTGTAAGCACAAACATCGACTTCTTAAAGCGTGTCGCTACACACCCTGCGTTCGTTGCCGCTGAGCTTACAACTACGTTTGTGGAGAAACACCATGATTCGTTGTTTAGCGCGACAAGTGAGGATGCAGCTAGCGATGACACCCAAGTAAACATTCCTGTGATGGCATTGCTTTCACTTTTAAATAGAAAAGTTTCTAGAAGCGATAAAACCCCATCTGTGTGGTCAACCGCCGGTGCGTGGCGCGCTAACGCAAATCATACAGAAACTCTCACCTTGCTTTGCAACCAAGAAGAAGTGCATGTTGGGGTCAGACACCAGCGTCACGGAACTGAAGATGCTTGGGAGCTAACTGTTGGAGACAATTCCTATAACGTTAAAGGCAAGCTGGTAGATAGTGCTTTGCAAGCAACGATTAATGGATATAAATCAACATTTACTTTTTCAGATAATGATGGCGTGTTTACACTCTTCAACAAAGACACCCATGCTAAGTTCAGCCTAATCTCAGCATCTCTTGGTGATGATAACGATGATAACGGCGACGCTAATTTCAGTGCCCCGATGAACGGAACCATAGTGGCGCATTTGGTCGAAAAGGGTGTGTTGGTCAAAAAAGGCGAGCCTATACTTGTTATGGAAGCGATGAAAATGGAGCACAGCATCATTGCCCCGCACGATGGTGCAGTGGAAGAATTCTTTTTCAATCCCGGTGAACTAGTTGACGGTGGCGCAACACTGTTGGCGTTCTCCACTAAAGAAGCTGCCGAGGTTTGATGTGATGTTTCCTAAAGAAGTGAGTATTGTTGAAGTAGGTCCTCGGGATGGCCTTCAGAATGAAAAGCTGGCCTTAAGCGCCGAACAAAAGATTGAACTTATTCAACTTCTTTCTAAAACTGGCCTTAACCGTATCGAAGCAGGAAGCTTTGTATCACCCAAATGGGTGCCCCAAATGGCAAACTCGGATGCGGTTTTTAAGGCGCTTAGCCCCGAAGACAAGATTCATTATTCTGCATTGACACCCAACCTTAAGGGCTTGGAAGCAGCCATTGAAGCGGGTGCGAAAGAGGTTGCAGTATTCGGTGCTGCCTCTGAATCCTTTTCACAAAAGAACATTAACTGCTCTATAAGCGAGAGCTTAAAGCGTTTCGAGGCTGTGTTTGACCTGGCAAGCGAAAACAAAATCAAAGTGAGGGGCTACGTTTCGTGCGTAATGGGGTGTCCTTATGAAGGTAAAATTTCACCTAGTGCCGTTACACAGGTGAGTAAGGAACTTATTGACATGGGGTGTTACGAAGTATCCCTTGGCGATACTATCGGCGTAGGTACACCAATGTCTACAAAACTTCTATTAGATGACGTCTTAAATGAGGTTGATGTCAGCAAAGTTGCCGCCCATTTCCATGATACTTATGGACAAGCGCTAGTGAATTTATACACTGCCCTTGGATATGGCATCTCTTCCATTGATTCAGCTGTTGCAGGACTTGGAGGCTGCCCGTATGCCAAAGGCGCAAGTGGGAATGTTGCAACGGAAGACGTCCTATATATGTTGAACGGTATGGGTATATCAACAGGTATAGACATGACGAAATTGTTAAAAGCGTCTTCTTACATTTCAGAACTTTTAGGCCGCTCTCCCGTGTCGAAAGCAGCTAATGCGCTTCTAGCGAAATAAAAAACTGATGGGGGATGCGGTAATACGCTCCCTCTAAGAAAGACACCCACCCTAATTGTGAAGTTTCACTTAAAATCACCGTTTATGTAATGGGTGTCTTTATAAGTTTATAGGCACAAACTCATAAATACATTCTTTCACGCTCAGCAAGTTAGCTTTGCATTGGATGTCTCTTCAAATATTCATTACTTTTCAGCGAAAAGTCTTACGTTGGGTGTCTCTTCTAAAACAAAACAAGTCCATCGGTCAGGTCACAACTGAATATTCACAATGCTAAGGTCACACAATGACTAATTACCTTGCATTTATCTAACATGGCTCAAAGCAGAAAATCCCTCATTAGTTTAAAAGACACACCCTACTATCATTGTATATCTCGCTGCGTGCGCCGTAGCTACTTATGCGGGTACGACCGAAACAATAGAGTTAGTTACGAGCATCGAAAATCGTGGGTAGAACAACGGCTGTTATTTTTGAGCCGGGTATTCGCGATAGATATTTGTGCTTACGCTGTTATGAGTAACCATGTCCATATCGTTTTATGCGTGAATAAAGAGGCAGCGCTCTCATGGTCATTACAAACTGTGTTACATCAATGGCATAAAATGCACAAAGGAACCGTACTCACTCAAAAGTTTATGAAGGGCGAAATCTTGAGCGAAAGTGAGTATGAGACAGTTAAAAGTACTGCTGATGTGTACAGAAAAAGGCTCTACGACATAAGCTGGTTTATGAGAAATTTAAACGAGTATATTGCGAGAAAAGCAAACGAAGAGGACGATTGTACTGGCAGATTTTGGGAAGGTCGCTTCCGTTCACAAGCATTGCTAACAGAAAAAGCTCTACTGTCATGTATGGCATATGTTGACTTAAACCCTATACGCGCAAAGGTCGCAACGGACTTACAAGACTCATATCACACAAGCATTAATAAAAGATTGAACACGAGTATTTCACAAAAAAAGACAATAAAAGGGTTAATGCCATTAAAAAGCCACCAACGATGTAGAAACACTCGCGGCTTAGATTTAACGTTGAATGACTATTGCGATCTTCTTAACCAGTCAATCGAACTGTTGCGCGACACCGATTCGACAGCCGCTCAAACGAGACCCATTCAACATGTAAAACCTCTTGGTGTATGCCAACATCATTGGCATCACATTATCAGTGATTTCGAAAACGTGTTTTCAGTCGCGGCAGGAGACGGTTCATCTATGCGGAAGTTCCAAGCAAATACCAAAAGAAAACGAATGGCCAAAATATCTTCGGCAGCGATATGCTTTGACTAAACCATTCTACTTCTCGTCAGGTAAGATAACAGTAGTGATAATTGCCAGTAACAGCATACCCGCCATAATATAAACCACTGAAAAGGTTAAAACAGGGGTTAATGCAGCGTAAAGTGCACCAAATGCTAATAAAATCATACCTATAGCCGTGTTTGAGAAGCCAACCAGCTCTGTTCTTTCATGGCCTTCTTTAACATCTAAACTATATGTTTTCCGTCCGGTTCTTACGCCAGCATGGGATACCGATAACAAGAAAAACAACAGTGCAGAGGTTACAATCGACGTCGTTTGCAACGTAAGCAAACCGATGCATGAAATTATTGCGAGTAACCCTGAAATTTGAAGGGTTAACTTTGCGCTTTTGTCTGCAATCTTGCCCCAAATTATTGATGATAGAAGAGCAGCAGTTGCTTCGGCTCCTATATAAATTGGAAGCAGCTCTTTTACATCTCCATTTTTTTCTATCATAAAATAAGGCGCAACCAAGGCTGAGTGAACGAAAAGCCCTCTTACCAAAATGAATTTGTAAACCGTGGCGTCGAAGTCAATACTAAACGCTTTCTCCTCTTTATCACCCACATCTACCGTCGTTTTAACAGGCCATACACATATAAGGGTCAAAACAAATGATAAAAGACTTCCGCACAAGACTATCAGCAGTACGTTCGAAGAAAGAGAGCCGTCGTAAATTGCCAAAGGTATAGCGATAACAAGGGTCACCATGCCTGAAACGGTAGATGCAATTCCGATTAGATTACCCCGCTCACCTTTCTTAGCTACGTCAGCCTCCATATCTTTCACGGTAAGAGAGCAGGCAGAGCGACCCAGGCTCAGGAAGACAAGGGAAATAAGTATCAAGGTACCCGCCAAGCCCCCTGAAAATGAGATGACCGCGAGCAGCATACAGGAAACTGAAAGCGTTTGTGTGAGCATACCGACACGCCAAACCAAGTGCCGCTTAGTATGTTTTCGAAGATAAATGCTAATAAGTACTTGAGGCAGAAGCGCGCCCGACTCTCTAATTGGAACCAGCCAGCCTATCATCCAAACTGGTGCGCCAATGCTAATAAGAAGTGCGGTCAAGGTTGTTTTAGCAGAGATCAGAAGGTCGGCTAGTTTATTAAGCGAAAGGCCTGTAATAAGTAAATTTTTTTGTTTCATGGAAGGTAAGCATGCACCGCAATTCGATTGAACATATACGGTGCACTTATTCAGTCAGATCAGAAAGTTATATGCCCTACCCAGCATTTTCAGCGAGTATTTTAAGATTTTCTAGGCCCATTTCGAAATCCGGACCAATCATGCTGTCCATCATCAAAGCAAAATATTTGTTTATAGGGTTATTGTCTACCGAGCCTTCATCTCTCCAGGTTACAAGAGAACCATTTTCTGTGGGCTCAATTTCTACGACGCCCGATGAACCCATGTCAAAATCGGGAAAATATAATCGGTACATCACACGTCTGTTATGCTCTAGTTGCGTAATCTCCATTTCTCCATTTCCCTCGGTTTCACTTAACCACTCGGAACGCATCCCAATAGCCCTATCAGGCCCTGAATAATCAAGTTTCATATCAGGGTCACGCTTGAACCATACGCCCCATTTCTTCCACTCTTTCAAATCAACGACATAGGGATATATTTCTGATGGCTGAGCATCAATATTAATTGTTCTTTCAACGCTGTAATCTTTAGGAATAAAAAAGCTTGTTGCGACAAATAATACGATAACAACACCTACGACCATTAAGAGTTTTTTTAACGCTCCCATCTGAGACTCCATAAAAGAATTGACCCTTCAAATATAACATTTAATTAACATTTGTCACTTAAAGATCTTTCTTGCTCATTTTACTGTTAGATAGACACCCATTCCGTCATGTTTAACGCAGTTGAAAGCAAATTTATACTCAAAATAACTATTATGAGCCTTCTCTTTCGCGTTACCGAGAAAGGACACTCAGCAATAAAACCTTATGATGCATGAAGTAACCACTTCGTTTATCGAGCAAAGTGTAGACTAACTTTCTACAGTTTAAAAATGGGTGTCTACACAGTGACTTGCTTTGATCGAGGGTCTTTTCTGGATGCGCATGATGAAATTGAATTGTGTGTCTCGCTAACTTTTTCATCGTCAAATTTACTAAGTAACTAACTCATAGTAGCGATGGGTGTCATGCTAATACTTTAATTCTAGAAGCCTATTCCAGCTTAATAATAAGAGATAAGGGTGGGTGTCTCTGTAAGGGCGAGAGCCCCCCAACCTACAATTTTTTAAAAACATTTACCATTTCATCACAAAGCATGAAAATCGCGCTGTCATTCTAAATTATCTTGTGTAATATGGATTTAGGTTATCAAGAAAGCCTGTTCAATCAGGCCTATCATGCATAGCGCAGTCAATCGCAACACTTCGTTTTCTTTTTATATTTCTATCGATACACAGTTGTCGCTTTATTACAGGAGTTTATAGGAAATGGCAGATCAAAGTTCTCGTTACATCAGTAACCTTACTCGCGATACATATGCGCTCATCCTCGCGGGTGGTAAAGGTTCTAGACTACACGAGCTCACTAATTGGCGAGCCAAACCGGCACTTTATTTCGGCGGTAAATTTAGAATTATCGATTTCCCGCTATCAAATTGTGTTAATTCAGGTATCCGTCGAATAGGCGTGGTTACCCAATACAAGTCGCATTCTCTTATTCGTCACTTGGTTCGCGGTTGGGGTCATTTCAAAAAAGAACTTGGCGAATCTGTAGAAATCCTACCCGCTTCTCAACGTTTCTCCGACAGTTGGTATGAAGGAACCGCAGACGCGGTCTTCCAAAACATAGATATCATTCGTGATGAGCTTCCAAAATATGTCATGATCCTTTCAGGCGACCACATCTACCGTATGGACTACGGTGATATGTTGGCCAAGCACAAAGAGTCTGGTGCAAAAATGACGGTTTCATGTATGTCAGTGCCCTTGGAAGAAGCCGCGGGTGCGTTTGGCGTTATGTCGGTTGATGAAAACTATCGTATTAACGGATTTGAAGAGAAGCCAGCTAACCCGACTCCACTTCCAAATGACCCAACGCGCTGCTTAGCATCTATGGGCAATTACGTGTTTGATACAGAGTTTTTATTCGAGCAATTACGTGTTGATGCTGAAAATATGGGCTCGCAGCGAGATTTCGGTAAAGACATCATTCCATCAATCATCGCCGACCACCCTGTATACGCTTATCCTTTTGAGAAAAGTGGCGGAGACAACGCCTATTGGCGCGATGTAGGTACTATCGATTCATTTTGGGAAGCCAATATGGAAATGGTTGCTCCTGTACCTCAATTGAACCTGTACGATAGAAAATGGCCCATATGGACATACCAAGAGCAACTGCCACCAGCAAAATTTGTTTGGGAAGACCACGACAGACGTGGAGAAGCGATTAACTCCGTAGTTTCTGGGGGTTGTATAATTTCAGGCTCTACACTTCGTTCATCTATTTGCTTTTCCAATGTACGCGTACATTCCTATGGCCTTATTGAAGACGCCGTAATTCTTCCTGATGTGGAAATTAAACGCCATTGCAAGCTGAAAAAGGTGATTATCGATCGAGGTTGTGTCATTCCTGAAGGAACTACAATTGGTTACGATCACGAGCAAGACAAGGCACGTGGGTTCCGCGTATCTGAAAAAGGCGTGGTACTGGTGACGCGAGAAATGTTAGGTCAACCCGTGGGTGGACTAAGCAAGCCTAGAAAGCACGACTAACTCATTTATCCTAATGTTATGGCGAGATTGATTTTGGCGTTAAAACGCTTAAATCAATCTCCGTAATATTTAATTCGCCTCATTACTCCACTGCGTTAAAGTACGCTCAATAAAGCTCGCTACCTGCTCAGGGTGTTCTAGTGGAAACATATGGCCACCATCGAGCACGCTATGCTCAATAGCATTATGCTTCAGAAGCCGCGAGTACATTTCTGGCTTACACACGTTACTTTTGCTTCCAGTCGCCAATACGGCCGGACACTTAAGCTTTCCTTTATATTTACCCAAATTGTGCGGAACATTGCGAAACAAATCTGCTTCTACTTCTGCACGAAATGTGAGTGAAATATTGTCCCCCTTCAAGGCGGTTACAGATTTCACATAGTCGCGCACGCATCGTTTATCCATATCCCTAAACAATGCTTTGCTGTGAAAGTACGCCACCATATCAGTATTGCTTGGCCAACTGGTATTGCGTGTTTGCGCGAGTTTCGCTGGCGTTAGCTTGTTAATTAACGGCGTGTGTTTCGCGAATTTAAAAAAGTAACTTAACGGGCCGACAACAAGTGGCGGATCGAATAAAATAATGCCTCTGAACAGCTCTGGCGCTTCGCAAGCCGCCATGTAGGTAATTACAGCACCAAATGAATGCCCAATACCATACACGCCTCGCGGATCCTTGTTCTCTTTTTTTATATGCTTGATAAGTTCTTGAACTTGATTGCGCCAGTTACCATTCACAGGAAGCTGAGGATCGTGTCCGAAGCGCTCAACATGAAGACGGTGAAAGTGATCAGGTAACGCTGAAAACATCGCATTATAACTACCTGCCGGAAATCCATTTGCATGGGCAAAATGAAAACTCAACTCTGACGATGTCACCAATACACTCCTTTATACTTAAACAACAAAGGGGCTTTAAATCAGCCCCTTAGCATGAAAGTTCGATAATACTATAAGCCTCTGGCTTCTGCCATTTCCCAATCTTTTACAATCTTCGTGCTCGTCCATAAGAACACGGCAATAGAAAGCGCGTAAGGAACTACTAAGTAGATGAGTGCCTGTCTCAATGCCTCCGTCTCGCCTAAAGATGGCACCAATGCTTGGCTAATAATACCCGTCAGCGTTGGGCCACCGCCCAGAGCAATGATGTTCAATACAAAGAAGAACAACGCTGTCGACATAGCTCTTACGTTTATTGGAGCTAGTGTCTGTGCCATCGCAAAACTTGGGCCTAGGTATGAACCACTGGTGAATAACAACAGCGCCATGAGCCCTACTGATAACCACAAATCTTGCACCTGTAACGATGCATAAAATGCCGGCACACCAATAATAAGTGCGATAGCGGGCAATAACGCATAAGCTTTTTTATTGTGCTTACCCCATCTATCAGCAATATAGCCTCCTAGCCATACACCGAGCGCATAGGCGGTGCCATTGATAATGCCAAAAACGATTAGCAACTGTGTAATATCTAAACCCGCAAAGGCGCGAACGTAGTAATCAATTACCCATGTCGATATGGCATAGTTACCGAATGATCCAAAGGAAATACCCAGTGCCATTCCCCACCACGTCGGAATTTTCAATAGCATCTTGAGGGACGACTTTACACTCGGCTTATTCGCATCATCTGCGCTTGGTAAAGAGACCGTTCTGGCAGGTTCCTTGACCGTGAGCTTAAGCAAAATAGCCAGTAACACCCCTGGAATACCCACGCTGTACATTACCGTTCGCCAGTCGGCAGAACCGCCCTGTAAAAAGAACGCTGATGCAAAAAACGCAAGCATGACGCCAAAAGGAATACCTAAAGAGTATATTGCGAGCGCGCCCGCGCGTTTTTCTTTAGGGAATAAGTCAGAAATAATACTGTGGGACGGTGGACTACCACCCGCTTCACCAATGCCGACACCAATACGTGCTATGGCAAGCTGCATGTAATTGGCAGCTAACCCAGATGCAGCGGTAAATCCACTCCAAAGCGTTAGAGAGATCGCAATGATATTAACGCGGCTGTATCTGTCGGCAAGCCATGCAATTGGGATCCCCATCACGGTATAAAGTAGCGCAAAGTAGATGCCTTTAAGCCACCCAAGTTGGGCGTCATCTAACCCCAAATCGGCTTTGATAAAAGGAGATAAAATCCCAATGATTTGCCTGTCTATAAAGTTAAAGGCATACACCAAGGTTAATATGAATAGAACGTAATTCCGGTAACTTCTAGATGCTCCTGCTTCTGCAGCGGGAATACCTTCAACGTGAGTATGGGCCATAACAGTCCTTTTGAGTGACAATAGCTCAGTCTATGCATTAGGCAAAAAAATAAACAACTAATTGTTACTTATTTGTTAACATAACGAAAATTTCTAACTGAGGCTTTTCGTTCTATAGCGCTTAAGGTACGATGACAAACACTTAACTCATCAGACCAGACAAGCAAATATGACAGTAGATGAATTGCTCAATATTCCTCAATTATCTCAAACTTCGGAAAACACATGGAAAGTTGATGGACTAGTTATTCCTCAGACGTGGGGACAGGGACGAACTGCGTTTGGAGGAATTTCTGCCGGTATGCTTTACACCGCAGTAAAGCAGCAAGTCACTGATAACCGCGTGCTGCGCTCTTTTACCACTAACTTTGTTGGTCCCCTATCTCTTGAAATGCCTTTTTCTATCGAAGTAACGCTACTTAGAACAGGGAAAAATGTCTCTCAGTTCACTGCTCATGCTATTCAAGACGGCAAAAGCTGTGTTTTTTCGCAAGCCTGTTTTGGTGTTGCGCGTCAGTCAGGTATTCAAGTTGAGAATACAGATACACACGACATGCCTCAGCCGAATAAAGCAAAGTTCATCCCGCAAATACCTAAAGTTACGCCTAAATTCTTACGCTATTTTGATTTGGCAATTGAAGATGGCGGCATTCCATTTACGCGCAGAAAAACCAGCCATTATCACGGCTTTATGCGCTTCAAGCAGCCCCCCGAAGCCATCACTGATGCACATATCATTACTATGATCGACGCATGGCCACCTACACTTTTACAAATGATGAAGCTTCCGGCACCAGCCAGTACAGTAAGTTGGAACTTGGAATTTATCCATCCTCACAAGCCGGTAAGCCCGACAGACTGGTTTGCTTATAAAGCTCACACAAGACAAGCTGCAGATGGTTATGGCCATACTGAAGCGACGATTTGGGATAAGGATAATGAAGTGATTGCCATCAGTAGGCAAACCGTAGCGATTTTCGACTGATCGCTACGGCATTTCGAAAAGCACGTTGAAAACGTTACGTTAATACAGCATAAACGCGTTAGGGTTAAACAGGGAAATTACCGAAATACACTGCAGGTTGGTTATATCTAGCGCGTCTTCTAAATCTTCGCGATTAAGCGACAATGCCTCATGCAATTCTGGCTTTAAGTTGTGATAACTCGGGTAGATCTCAGGGTTAACGTTATCGAGTGCCAACACATACGAGAGTTGTAGAATCTTCTCATCTGTAGAAGCAGACTCCTCCTCTTCTTTGTGGATACTGGCAATTGGCGTATAAATAGAGCTTGGAATATCCCACTTTTCAATTAATCTTGCCGATAATTCCGCATACGTGAACCCTAGCACTCCAAATTGAAGTTCAGCAGGACTTACTCTGGTGTTGAATGCCTGACAACGGGTTGCCGACTCAGGCAAAACCGAAACGGTTACCAGCTCGCCTATGTTGTGAAGCAGCCCCGAAACAAAGAGTCGCTCAGGCTCACGAATATTGCGCATATCCGCAAAGTACTTTGCCAGAAGACCGCACGAAACACTTTGCTCCCAAAACTTGTCGAGATCGATACGTTGACCGTCTACATCACTGAATGCTTGGCTTACGCCATAAGCCAGTGCCAAGTCGTAAGTGGAGCGGGTCCCCACTACCTGGATGGCTCTTGTGACGGTGTCTATTTTATTAGGAAAACGATAGAGCGCTGAGTTTGCTACTCTTAGCAATTGCGTTGCCAATGACGGATCGAAAGCAATAATATCGCCGATGTCGTCAATGCTTGAAGCTTCATCATCCATACAAGCTTTAAGTCGAGTTACCGAATCAGGTAAAACAAAGAGGTTTTCCGCTTTCGAAACTAATTCATCTAAATTCATTCGTGCACTCTCTTTCATGCCGCCTTTGTCAATATAGCGTTGAAGGCACCTCCATTCGCCTTGTGTCCATTAAGGTATAGGCACAAAAATGTAGTTGGTCAATAAGTATCAACTAGTAAAAAAGTATGATTTCTTTACTAATCATTAAGTTAACCTGAATCCTTCATAAGCCGTGATACCGCGGGGCTCATTTTCAATTTGAAAATCTTGCTTTACGCTGAACATCAACAATCCACGCAACGCCGCTGATACGCACTACACTCGTGTATTCAGCGCATCTCTGGAAGGCCTGTATTATAGCTTTTTGCCCCTTTTTACATACAAATAATTCTAATACACAGAAAAACTTAGGGTAATTACCTATAAGAATTAGTTTTTCTAAGGAACACTTGCTTTTGTAATGACCAATTCAAATTTATGGTAGTATTTGCATACTATTCACTATGCCCTTGATGGCATAATTCTTAAAGCAAAAGTTGTAATCCATCCATGTTAAATGTCGTTGTTATCGGTTATGTGTGGCCTGAGCCAAATTCTTCGGCCGCGGGCCAAAATATGTTAGCTATTATTAAGCGTTGCTTATCTGCCGATTTCAATGTGACATTTCTGACCGCTGCCACCGATAGCGACCATAAAGAAGACCTTACAGCATTAGGCATTGATGTGCATTCTGTGGCATTGAATTGTAGTTCTTTTAATAGCCAAATAGCGGATATAAAGCCTGACGTTGTTATATTCGACCGCTACATGACAGAAGAGCAATTTTCTTGGCGAGTAAAAGAAGCGTGCCCAGATGCACTTCGAGTTTTAAACACTGAAGATTTGCACAGCCTGCGTCAGGCTAGGCACGAAGCGGTAAAACAGGACAATGATGCTCGCCTTGCTCAGTTAAACAGCGAATTGGCGCAAAGAGAAGTTGCAGCAATACTAAGAAGCGACCTTACATTAGTAATTTCAAAACGAGAAATGGCGCTTTTGACGGAACATTACGGTGTACCTAGAGCGCAGCTCCAATACCACCCTCTTGTTGTAGGAAAAACGCCCCTCGTCACGCTTCCTTTTGAGGAAAGAGCGCACTTTGTTCATATTGGAAACTTTCGCCATGCGCCTAATTGGGACGCGGTCCTGCAACTTAAGCAAAGCATATGGCCTGAGATAAGAAAAGCGCTACCCAAAGCAGAATTGCACATATACGGCGCTTACCCGCCTAAAAAGGCCACCCAACTGCACAATGAAAAACAAGGCTTTTTGGTAAAAGGTTGGGCCGAAAATGTGGAGTCTATAATGTTGAGTGCAAAGGCGCTGATCGCTCCTTTACGATTTGGCGCAGGCATTAAAGGCAAACTAATTGATGCGATGCGCTGCGCTACTCCTAGTATCACCACGTGGATAGGCGCAGAAGGTATCACCTCAACCGGTTCAATCACTGCTAATAGCAATATACAGGAAATCGATGATCCAAAGCAGCTAGCGCAATGGCCTGGTGCGCTTTGTAGCGCGAATACAACTGACGCAGCGGTTATTCAAGACTACGTCAGACAAGCTGTGGCACTTCACAATGATAAGTCTACGTGGGATAGCGCTAGTAACTTAACGGCGACAATACTTAGCTCATTTGAAAGCGAACAGCCAGAAGTGCCGTTAATTGAAAGAATCATTGGTTTAAAACAGTCGCTTAACACGCATAGAAACGGTTTATTTATGCAAAGCTTGTTGTGGCATCAAACACTGACAGCGAGCAAGTACATGAGCCAGTGGATTGAAGCAAAAAACAAATAACGGCAGCCACTAGTTTAGCGGCTAGATGCTCTTTAATTTAGCTATTACAGATTTAATCCCGTTTCCACGGGACTGACTTAAGTAGCGTTCCAGCTGACAGCGAGACAAATATCTCTCAAAGTCGAATTCACTGCGCTGCTGCGGGGTTAACTCGTTTGCTTTTTCTAACAATACTGCAAGCACGCCGCGAATCACTTTGCTAGGCGAGTAAGCCATCAAACTGCCTTGTTCGTCAGAAGTGGCGAGCCATACCGGGCTTTCACACCCTTCTACTTCTGTTTCAGCCAAACGTTTTTCCGCTGGAAGCGGGACAAGCGATTTACCCGCAAGCATCAGTGTACGAGTAAAATCGTCCCACCCTTTCGCGTTAGCCAAAGATGAAGCCAGAGGAAGCAAAGTTTCGAGAGAACTCATGATCTCTATACCTTGCTTAATTTCCGCTAAGCTCTGAGGCTAAGTCATCTGCAGTCATAACTAGGTTTTCAACATCACTCGTGGTGGGGAACATTACTAGCTCAACGCCATTCTTATCAAGGCCTGGCAACCAAGTTTGCATAAACTCATCGAGCGTAATATTCACGCATTGGCCTTCAATTTCGTTTATATCTACAAACTTTTGAGCTAAATCGTGATGCGGGAATACTGGTAGCTGAACGCTTTCACCACCTTCAAACATCACAAAACCTTCACTACCTTGCACCATCCAAATTTCATTTGCTTTTGCAATATAGCTCACTACAAGCTCTTGTCGGTCTTCTGCACTTAGCTTCATCGCTTGCTCGATAACCGCATCACTCAATTTGTCTGCAACTGTTTCTGGAAACACGTTATTTCACCTATCTCAAATTTTGCGGCAAGTATACCTGCCCCAGTAATAGGCGCAATGCAATAAGCGTTAAAAAAGCCCCCTCGGCTAACACACTTACAAAGACACCCATCCATAGCTCTTCTTCATCATCAAAAACATTATTAAGAAGACACCCAAGTTTACCCCTAAATTTACGGGAATCATCTCCCGACTTTCACTCAATCAGCCATTACATTATTAACATTGACATTTTTCGCCCGTTACGAAGACACCCATGATAAAGTTAGAGCAAATCATCCAACGCTGTGAAAGCTTAAACGCAAAGACCTTTACCTCATGCGCAATCTATTTACTGCTCTTAAGCAAGACACCCATGCCAACCACGCTATCTTGGAAAATACCTTTCCCTTCTCGATGTACCACAAAGATAGTGAGTTTAACCATGAGGCCTATCTTGCCATCCTTAACATCATGAGGGTGTTTCACCAAACAACAGCAGAAACCGTAAAACAGGCTGCACTCCAGACCCCTTCCCTTAGCCGCATCGCGTCAATGCTCAATAGCGAAGTTGTTCTACTAGCGCTTAATAATGACACCCACGCGTTGTCGTCCGCAACACTGTCTGCTCAACAACGTTACAATGACACCCATGCCAAGCTCGAACCTACTACAAGAGTAAAAAACAAAGATGAGCCAGTCTTAAACGCCCAGGCTATCGCACAGTTAATTCCTTGCTCTAATTCAACCACCAGCCAGGCTATCGCAGCCATCTATGTATGGTTGGGCTCATCAATGGGCGCCAACATTATTGTTAGGCGGTTAGAAGCCATGACGTTAGATATTCCTACCGAGTATTATCAAGCGATGGCAGGATGTGCCAAAGCATGGGTGTCTTTCAAACAAGAAGTAGAAACACTCTTACCCGAGCTCGGCCTAGATAATGAAAGCTTTGTTAAGAACGCTGTGCAAGACGCAAATGCTTGGTTTGAGTTTTTGATTTCACTCGGCAAACGCACGGCACCAAATGCCACTCCCTACCATGAGGCAAGCGTGTGATTAATGGATGACTAAATTTATGCTAATGACGAGCTTTTATACACAGCGATTTCACCATTAGCTATAAATAAACTTAATCTAGCCAATCGACTGAATGCATTAATATAGTGGCAAAACGTCGTTAAGCGGCCGTGCAGTTTCTGGTAAACTCTAGCCAAATTCGAAGCAACCACTAAAAAAGCATGAAAGTAATCTCATTTAATATAAACGGTATTCGCGCTCGTCTACATCAACTTCAGGCGGTTATCGACGCACACCAACCCGATATTATTGGCTTACAGGAAATTAAAGTTCACAACGAACAGTTTCCGGTAGAAGCCGTTGAGGCCATGGGCTATCACGTTTATTTCCACGGACAAAAGAGCCATTACGGCGTTGCTTTTTTGGCGAAGAAAGAGCCGCTTTCTGTGTCAATGGGTTTCCCAACAGATGACGAAGACGCCCAACGTCGCATGATTATTTTAAAAACCACCGATGATGCTGGCGAGCCCGTTACCGTTCTAAATGGTTACTTCCCTCAGGGCGAAAACGAAAAGCATGAAACCAAGTACCCAGCTAAGCGTAAGTTCTACAAAGACTTAATGACTTATTTAGATGATAACCACACACCAGATGACAACGTAATTGTTATGGGCGATGTCAACATCTCTCATACAGACTTGGACATTGGCATTGGTGAAGATAACCGCAAACGTTGGCTGAAAACTGGAAAATGCAGCTTCTTGCCGGAAGAGCGTGAGTGGTTGAACACAGTAATTGACTGGGGCTTTGAAGATAGTTTTCGAACACTCAACCCAGAGACAAACGACAAGTTTTCATGGTTCGATTACCGCTCAAAAGGATTCAACGATAATCGTGGCCTTCGCATAGATTTGATTTTGGCAACAAAACCGCTTCATGCAAAACTACATGACGCCGGTATTGATTATGAGCTGAGAGGCATCGAAAAGCCGTCTGATCATGCGCCTATTTGGGCTGAGTATAAAGGGTAAACAGTACTAAATACTGCTCCCCGCCATTAACTAAGGAGTAAAAGTGAGTTCACTACAACTGCTAGCATTGCTGATTTACGGTGTATTATTACTCGGTGCGGTCAGGCATGTGGACTTTACTCATTTTGCGAGTAACAAGCAGCAGCAACACCTTATTTTTGGTACTGCTGCTTCGCTTTTCGTTCTCTGGTTGTTTAAAGCAGGCATCTTCGAGGGCCTAGATGTTCATTTTCTAGGCCTTTCAGTTTTGACATTAATGCTCGGCTTTAGAAACGCTATTATTGCATCGTTTATCGCGCTATTAGGCGCAAACGCAGTCGGCTACGGAAGTTGGGAAAACTTTGGCGTTAACGGGCTACTCGGCACCGTTGTACCTATTGGCATAACCTATCTATTTTATATGCTTTCTTTTCACCGTATCCCTCGACAACTTTTCGTGTACATTTTTGTTTGTGCCTTTTTCCCTGCCGCTCTTTCTATTGCATTAAAGACGCTAACGCTCGGCGCATTTTATTACATTGAAGGTACATATACTTGGGACATCATTTTTGACAACTACGTTTTGCTTATACCACTTTTGGTCTTTCCTGAAGCTCTGTTAAACGGTATGGCGATAACGCTTTTAGTGATCTACCAGCCAACGTGGGTTTATACCTTTCACGACAAGTTTTACCTCGATAATTAAGTTCTCTTCAACACAATTACTGTAACTCGTGTAACTCTTCAACTAATGTTTAATAAGCTTTTCCTAATTTCAATCTATTATTAAAGAGTATGGTTGAGTGGTAAAGGCCGAATGTATATACAAACATTTTCGTTGGAGTGTAACGACGCATCTAGTATGGCGTCCGAAATGGATAGGTTATTTAGTGAAAATAAACCTTCTCTCGTTATTGGCTACGGTAATGCCGACTTACCCTTTAACGAGCTTCAACATGGCCTTAGCGCGTTTACCGCGCCTTATTTCATTTCCAGCTCTTGTTTAGGAGCGCTACTTTGCGACGGCAGTACCGTTGACGCGGGGTGCCAGTTAGCGCTTTTTTGTGTGAATGACGATGGTGGAGCCTACGGCGTTGGAAGTGCAGACGCCTCCTGCTACAGCGCCTTTGAAGCTGGCGCCATCGCGTTACAAAATGCGCTAAACAATGCGGGAAGACCTTATGAAAGCCCAGCGTTAATTTGGTGTGCGTTGCCGCCAGGAGAAGAAGAAAGAATACTTGAAGGTTTCGCCAGCATTGTAGGGACTCAAGTTCCTATTTTTGGTGGTTCAATGGCAGACAACACGGTTTCAGGCGACTGGACAACCGTTACAAAAGATGCGTGCGGACCACACACTGTGGTAGTTGCAGTTATGTATCCCTCTACTCCATTAGGGGTGAGTTATAGCTCAGGATACAAGCCAACCGATACCCTATTTAAAGCAACGAAAGCGAAAGGACGCCAACTACAACAGCTTAACAATAGCGGTGCAAGTACCGTTTATAACAAAGCGACCAATAACCTTATCGCTCAACAGCTATATGGCGGTCAAATTTTAGGACTAACATCGTCAGCACCGCTAGGCAGACCAGTAGAATTAGACAACGGTGCGGTGAATTACCTTCTGTGCCACCCCGATTCTGTCGATGAAAGTGGTGCACTACATGTTTTTTCAGAAGTAGAAGAAGGTGAAGAGTTGGTGTTGATGGAAGGTAGCATTTCTAGCCTTACGTCTCGCGCAGAGCGGGTGATAAACAATGCGGTTATGTTGCTACCCGAAAACAGAAAGCCTGTTGGCGTACTAATGATTTACTGCGCAGGATGTCGCTTGATGGTTGGAGACGAAATTAATTTCATGCTGAATTCGCTGCAAGAAAAATTTCCAGCATTACCTATTTGCGGCCCGTTTACTTTTGGCGAGCAAGGGCGCTTTTTAGATGGCAAGAACAGACACGGCAACCTTATGATATCAGCGGTAGTGTTCTCTCAATGAATAAAGATTACGAAAATGTTTTAGAAGATCTAGCGCTAGTTTACCGCCTTAAACAGCAGGCTGAGGCACATAAGAAGGAAAGCGATGCTTTGCTAGAAGGCACTCGTGTATTACTTACCGCAGAGGACGAACAAGACCTTTATAAAAAAATGTTTAGTGTGTTCAAGGGACTGTATAATTATCAAGTTTGCTTTGTTCTTGAGAATGAAAGCGCTGGCAAAATGAGGTGCATTAACAGCACCCATCCACCGCTACTTAACACCGTATGGCAAATCGATGACACACTCTCCCGTGCGGTTAAAAGTGAGCCTATAGCATTATTCAACATTAAGCAGCAAGCGACGTGGCAACGCCACCTATCTTTGTTCGACACGCCCGTCACCTCTGTACTTTATTGTCCATTTAAAGTACATCAGCAACACGCAGTTATTGTGTTTTGCCATCAAGCACTGGGTTATTACACCCAAGAATTTGTCGATATGGCTAACAGATACCGTACCTTTACAGAGCAAATGGCCATGGGGATGCAGGCTAAGTTAATGGCGCTTGAAACGGTGAGGTTGAAAGAAGAAAAAGCCATTGTAGAAAAAAGCCTTATCGATTCAGAAAAAATGGCATCGCTAGGTTTACTTGCCGCTGGTGTTGCCCATGAAATTAATAACCCTGTTGCTTTCATTAATAGCAACATTCACTTTTTACGGAACGTGCTGCCTGCGCTATCGCAAATGCAAGACATCGTCTTACAATTGGCGGCTAGCGCAACCGACGATGAGAGGCTGAAGGTAGCTGAAGCTGCGAAACAGTGGAAGGTTGAAAATAAGATTGATTCATTAAGCGACGAAATTGCAGATATTTGCAGCGAATCAGAGGAAGGCCTAAATAGGGTTACAGACATTATCACCAGTCTTCGCTCTTTTTCCCACGATGCAGATATTCCCGATGATGAAACCGTAAACGTGAACGACTGCATAGCTCATGCCTTGCGATTAGTAAACAGTGAATTGAAGCACCGAATAAAGATTCAACAGCACCTAAGCGATGTGCCTTTAATTAAGGGAAAAACAGGAAAATTAAACCAAGTATTAGTCAATTTATTCGTAAATGCTGCGCAAGCGATGGAAGATGGGGATAAATTAACTATTTCTTCGTTTGAAGAAAAAGATCACACCGTCATAACGGTAAAAGATACGGGCTGCGGTATAGAAAAGCATGCCCTTCAAAAGCTCTTTGAACCGTTTTACACCACCAAACCAACCGGCAAAGGCACTGGATTAGGACTTTATATCTCGTTCTCCATCGTTGAAGCGATGGGGGGAACCATTAGCGTAGAAAGTGAAGTAAACGTGGGCACCACATTTACCCTATCTTTTCCAGCGAAGTTGGAAGATAAAAAAACCGCACAAGAGTGCGGTTTAGATACGTTTAACAGCAACTCCTAGTCGCTTATATCAAGCATTTACTCACTACTTTTTGAACAAAATGTCCATAACGTCAGCCAGCTCGCCTTTGCCTTCACGAATTTCTTCTTCCGACAATCCCGCAATTTCGTGAGGGAAAACCAGCCATTCATCACTTTCGTTAACGTAATAATCTGGCACGATGTCTGTCGTGTTGTTTTGCGGTTTGTACCACGGACATGCAATGCGAATATCTTTAGGCATGTTCAAGCGCATTAGTTTATTAATTTGCTTAATAAGTGCATCTACACTGCGGCCTGAATCGAAAACATCATCAACAATCAACAACTTGTCATCAGCATTCGCGTTTTCTACCAAGTAGTGTAATCCGTGCACACGGATCTCTTTCGATTGTTTGTTTATTCCATAGTAAGACGATGTACGTACTGCGATATGGTCGGTTGATGTATTCTTAAATTCAAAGAATTCTTGAACCGCGATACCAATGGGAGCACCACCACGCCAGATACCAATAATAAAGTCAGGGCGAAAGCCGTCTTCATACACCTTTGCCGCTAGGCGAAAGGAATCCTGTAGAAGCGATTGCGAGGTGATAAAATTCTTGTTCATGACGTCTCACTGGGCAAAATTTAAAAGACCGCGAGTATAGTGAATTTTGCACTAACTTGCACGGTAAATTCAGCGATTTATTCGTTTTGGAGCGCTTGCGACGGTGCAATTTTCATCGCTTTGCGCGCTGGATAAACGCTGGCTAAAACACACAGTAGCAAAGACAGCAAAGCAATGCCTGCAATTTGTACAACGTCCATTTCAATTGGCAGCCCTCTACCGTCTGCCGCTAAGGCTAACGGCGACCCGATAAGGTCCAAAATGTTATTTAATTGGAGCGTAATCACTACGCCTAATACTAGACCAATGCCAGCGCCTTTGATGCCGTTAAACAAGCCGTTTAACACAAAAATCCACATTACTGAACTGGGTAACATACCTTGAGTTTGGAGTACTGCGATATCGCCTTGTTTTTCCGTTACCACCATTACCAGTGCCGAAACGATATTAAATGCCGCTACCGCGATAATAAGCAGCAACATGAGCGTCATCATGTTCTTCTCCATCTTGACGGCATCAAATAGCGGCCCCTGACGCTCACGCCAAGTCTTCATATTATTTACAGAGACACCCACCCTATCGGTGAGCGCGTTAACAACTGCTTGGTAGTTAAAAGCGTCATTTAAAAAGAGTCGAAGCGATTGTTCGCTACCTTTAGGATCTCGCATTAAGCGGTTCACATCCTTAAGGTTCATATACATCACTTTGTCATCCATCTGCGAGCCCATATCGAAGACACCCACCACGGTTACAAGCCGTTGACTTGGCATTCTTCCAAAAGGTGTATACACACTTGCGCCTGCCACCATAACCCGCAATCTGTCTCCAACCCGCGCTTCAAGTTTAATGGCAAGTGAGCGCCCAATAATGGCAGCAAAACTCCCCTCAGTTAAATCGCTAAATCGCCCCTGCTCCATGTGGTTTGCTACCAAAGTGTGCTCAATCATTACTTCAGGTTGAACACCGTGAACCTGAACACCACGCAAGTCCGAGCGAGACTGCACTACTGCTTCAGCTTCCCTGTAAGCCATAGTGGCAACAACGCCTTCGATGGGTGTCTCGCTAATTTCTTTTAAAGTCACTGTCTGCGTTTTTTCTGCAGTTTGCGTGGGTGTCTCTGTAATTGCGTTTTCGTTGGATGTCCTGCTAGGGTTCTCGCTTATGATGGGTGTCTTTGTAACTTCAATATGAGGGACAATGCCTAATATGCGCTGTTTTAGTTGACCTTCTAGGCCGTTCATAACAGACACAACGATAATGAGCGCCATCAACCCCAGTGCAATACCGGCCACTGAAAATCGATTAATAAATGAAACAAAACTGGTTTGGCTTGCTTTGTTAGACTTGGCATAACGATAAGCAATGAATGCAGAAAGAGGATAAAACATAGCGCCTTGCTTTTCAGTAATACGGTAATCTGCCTTATGTTTAGCTATGCTTAATGAATGAGAAATTCAGATAAGTAGCCCAAAGACGAGATGACGGGTTAACCCCAAAATAGTAAAGTGGGTATACTACGTGTGATCGGTATACTACTTATAAGTTACTAACTGCACAAGAATTAGTGGCAGAGGAATGATGTGAGCGAACTTAGCCTAGAACAAAAAAAAGCCCAATTCGATGAATATTTTTCAATCGCACATCGCATAAACGCCAATATGCGCCCGTTAGGTGAAGACGAAGTAGTGCCTGATGAAGAAAACTTAGAGGAGTCGATGCCGTATGCATTTCGCATTGCCAGCGAAATGGCCGCTATTGAAGCGCAAGCAATTCGTCCGCTTCGCAACTTAAGTGACCACGCTGAGTCGCTGGCTGACTACTTAAACCATCAGTCTCGAAAAATTGACTTGATGATGTCGTTCGTTTTGCACCAGCAAGACGAGCCAGAGTTTCGCTTCAAAACCGTAAAGCTCGGTGGTGGCGGTGTGGTCATCGAGTCAAAAGAAGCATTGGATGTGGGCGCCAAAGCGGAACTTAAACTTTTCTTGGATGCCGAAGCTGCAGCAATATTTTGTTTTGGCGAAGTAATTACTTGCGAGCAAGTAGAAGACCGTTACCATATCGCCTTTATTTTTAACACCATTCGAGAGCAAGACCAGGAGCTTTTAGTTCGCGCTAGCTTGCATATTCAAACGCAACAGCTAAGAAAGCGGGCAAAAGAAAAAAAAGCGGGATCTGAATAGACCCTAACATCAGTATATAAGCCGTAAAACTCATCTTGCACTTAAAAAACAGGACGTCATGACAGCCACTTTATTATCGCTTCCATTACCTGCGCCTAAAAAAGAAGCCTCATCACAAGATCACAAACACTGGGGCCAACTTCAAGGCAGCAGTGCCGCACTATGTATCAGCCAAGCACTCAGCCAATACAAAGGCCCTATTGTACTGATTACCGCCGATACTCCGTCGGCAATGAAGCTCGAAAAAGAAATAGCCTTCTTCCTAAGCGATAATGCAAAGCAGACACCTATTACCTTGTTCCCAGATTGGGAAACACTGCCCTACGATTCGTTTTCGCCCCATCAAGACATTGTTTCTCAGCGATTAGAAACCCTGTTCCGCTTTACACAGCAAGGCGAAGGCATATTCATAGTGCCTGTTAACACGTTAATGCAGCGTTTAGCCCCTACCGATTATTTAGCAAAGTATTTGCTTATGCTAAATAAGGGCGACACCTTAGATAGAGATCAGTTCAGACGCAATCTCGAGCAAGCCGGCTACCTGCATGTTAATCAGGTAATGAGCCACAGCGAATTCTCGGTGCGCGGCAGCATCATCGACCTTTTTCCGATGGGAAGCGACCAGCCATTTCGAATAGACTTGTTTGATGACGAAATCGACTCCATTCGCTATTTCGATACTGAAACCCAGCGCTCTGGCGAGGCTGTTAACGAAATTCGCTTGCTTCCAGCACGAGAATTCCCCACAGACAAAGAGGCAATCACGCTTTTCCGCCAGCAGTTTTTAGAAAAGTTCGACGCAAACAATGCATCTGAAAGCGTATTTTCTCAGGTAAGCAAGGGCACCATGCCGAGCGGTGTGGAATATTATCTTCCCCTCTTCTTTGAAAAAACCGCCACGCTTTTTGACTATCTTCACCCTAAAAGCCTGCTATTACTTCACGGTGATGTGCAAGACGCCAGCGAATTTTTCTGGGCCGACGTACAAGAACGTTACGAGCAGTATCGTTATAACTTAGCACGTCCACTGCTTGCACCAGACGAGCTATTTTTACCTATAAATGAGCTATTTGGTGCCATAAAACAGTGGCCTCGTGCATCTCTTTCCAGCAAGGTACTTGAAGAAAAATCAGGTACTAGCAACCTACAGTGTGAAAAGCTTGACGACATCGCGATTAACTCGCAGAAAAAAGTACCTGCTGAAAGACTCATTAAAACGGTAAATCAAGCCACTGACAACGGGGCTAAGGTACTGTTTTGTGCTGAGACCCAAGGTCGCCGAGAGGGTTTGCTAACCGTACTCGCAAAAGCAGGCATCAAACCAAAGATTGTTGATAGCTTTAGCGATTTTATCGCAAGTCACGACAACATTGGCATTACCGTGGGTATGGTTGACAACAGTTTCCGCTGGCAAACCCAGGAAGGCGAACTGTTATTTATTACCGAAACCGAACTATTAGGCCAGAAAGTAAGTCAGCGCCGTCTTCGCGATAAACGCACCGCCACCGACGAAAGCGCCATTATCCGTAATCTTGCCGAACTTTCTATTGGTCAGCCTGTGGTGCACCTCGATCACGGTGTTGGCCGCTATTTGGGTCTTCAAACGTTGGACGCGGGCGGCGTAGCAACTGAATATTTGTGCATCGAGTATGCTAAGCAATCTAAGCTTTACGTGCCTGTGGCCTCGCTTCACTTAATTTCACGCTACACCGGTGGCGACGCCGACAGCGCGCCAGTAAGCGCCTTGGGCTCAGACGCATGGACAAAAGCCAAGCAAAAAGCCGCCGAAAAAGTTCGTGACGTGGCCGCCGAGCTATTAGATGTGTATGCCCGCCGCGCAGCTAAGCCAGGTTTTGCGTATAAAATTAACTGGGACGACTACCAAGCCTTCTCAGACAGCTTCCCCTTTGAAGAAACACCCGACCAAGCCCAAGCTATCGCTGCGGTTATGCACGACATGGGCAGCCCATCGGCTATGGATCGCCTCGTGTGCGGTGACGTAGGTTTCGGTAAAACCGAAGTTGCGATGCGCGCGGCCTTCCTTGCAGCTAATGCTGGTAAACAGGTTGCTATTTTGGTGCCCACTACCCTACTGGCTCAGCAGCATTACGAGAACTTCAAAGACCGTTTCGCGGCATGGCCGTTTGAAATTGAAGTGATGAGCCGTTTTGTAAGCGGTAAAGCGCAAAAATCTGTGGTTGAGCGGATCGGCGAAGGCAAAGTAGATATCGTAGTAGGCACACATAAACTGCTGTCTAGCGATATTAAATATAAAGACTTAGGCCTTGTGATCATCGACGAAGAACATCGCTTTGGCGTGCGTCAAAAAGAGAAACTTAAGTCCTTACGTGCCGATGTAGATATCTTAACGTTAACCGCTACGCCTATTCCTCGTACGCTTAACATGGCGTTATCAGGCATGCGCGACTTATCGATTATTGCCACAGCCCCGGCCCGTCGTTTATCAATTAAGACCTTTGTGCAGCAGCGTAATAAAGCCGTTATTCGCGAAGCCATTATGCGTGAGATACTGCGCGGTGGTCAGGTTTACTTCCTTCACAACGAAGTGGATAGCATTGCGCGAACGGCCGAAGAAATCGCTGAAATCGTTCCTGAAGCCCGTATTGCAGTGGGTCACGGCCAAATGCGCGAGCGTGAACTTGAAGGCGTAATGAGCGACTTCTACCACCAGCGCTACAACGTACTTGTGTGTACTACCATCATTGAAACAGGTATCGACGTACCAAGTGCGAATACCATTATTATGGATAGAGCCGACCATTTAGGTTTAGCGCAGCTGCACCAGCTTCGTGGTCGTGTGGGTCGCTCGCATCATCAAGCGTACGCCTACTTATTAACGCCTCATCCAAAGCGCATGACCAAAGATGCAGTAAAACGTTTAGAAGCAATATCGCAGCTTGAAGATTTAGGTGCAGGTTTTGCGCTTGCTACCCACGATTTAGAAATTCGTGGTGCCGGTGAGCTGCTAGGCGACGATCAATCGGGGCAAATAGCGAGTATTGGTTTCAGTTTGTATATGGATATGCTCGATAAAGCCGTTAACGCGCTTAAAGAAGGCCGAGAGCCATCATTAGACGACGCGACCTCGGGCCATACCGAAGTTGAACTGCGTATTCCAGCCCTATTGCCTGAAGACTATATTGCCGACGTTAACACTCGCCTATCGCTATACAAACGTCTGGCCAGCTGTACGTCCCAAGACGACATTGATGAATTCCAGGTAGAATGTATTGACCGCTTTGGTCTATTGCCAGAGCCAGCTAAAAACTTAATAGAAGTGGCTGAAATTAAACTAAAAGCCCAAGCGTTAGGCATTCTAAAAGTAGACTTGTCGGCCCAAGGCGGTACCATAGAGTTTAAAGAAACCACGAAGGTTAACCCAGGCTATATTATTAGTTTGGTGCAAACCAAACCAAACACCTTTAAGTTTGAAGGAAGCCAAAAACTGCGTTTGGTGAAAAAGACCGAAACAGCTAAAGAGCGCATCGCGTTTATTAGCGATATTATTGCCGATTTTGCAAAGGAGTCGCGGTAACATGAAGTTATCTCGCTGGTGCCCGTTAGTTGCATCAATAAGCGCCGTTCTCTTAACGACAATTTCAACTGCAGCTAACGCCAATGACAACTGGTGGTTCGATGTGGAAGTTATTGCGTTTAAGCGCAACGTGGCACTAACTGAGTTAGAAGAGCAGTTTTCTTTGGCTGACAACTTGTCAGCCCCTCGCGCTCAGGCAGACATCATCAGCGATATCATCTCGCCTGATATAAGCTATCTAAAACAAGGGTTAGCCGTTTGCGGCGCTGATACCTCGGTTAAGTGGCCTAGCAACGGACTTTTGAGCGTGCCCGCAAAAGATGTAGATTTTTTGTCGCTGCCTAAAGATAACAGTGCGCAGTACGGTGACATGTCTTCTAGCCCCTACTCTGAAGAAATGGGCTATGGATATAATGAAACATCTGGTTTAACAGCCAATGAGCCATCTCCTACACCAGACTTAGCGAGTCAGGCACAAAGCGAAACCATTACTGGCGATGAGTATGGCGCTTCTTATTCTTCAACAGACTCCGACTATAGCGATAGCCTTGACTACTCAAATGAGGGGTTCATCACTGACGACGTCACACCCGCTCCTGATGCTGCAACCATCGCCAGCTATTGGACGTATTTCTTCGGCGTAAAAGATTCCTCACCTGTCACGGTGCCTGTATTTAAGTACTGTGAAGAAGCGAAGCCATGGCTTAGCGCTGAGGTAACCACTGCACTGAACGTTGTTGTTCCAGGCGACGACGAACTAAACTCAGGCGTTTCGATAAGCGAGAGCAAGTCTAGAAGCAGCGCGCTTCAACCTGTAATCGTATGGAAGGTGAATCAGCCGGATAATAGGCTACCCGCTCCAGCAAGTTTACCTATTATCATTGAAGGACACGACTGGCCGCTTGCGTCAAAAGCGCATCTGCTTACCAGTAATCAGCAAGCACTGTCTTCAATTTCTCGCCAAATACGTTCTAATCGCGAGCTAGAGCGTTTGTTTCACGCAACCTGGCGTCAGCCAGTTATGTTTGGTAAGAACAAAGCTTTCAACGTGCGTCTTTATGGTGGGCAAAACTACGCGCAGCAGTTTGACTTGAACGGTGATATGCGAGCTCCAAAACACGTTGATAATGTAAACAATGAAACTGACGATTCCGCTCCAGAGTTTGGTTACGGCTCCACCGCCGCTCTTACTGATAATGATGCTTATAAAAACACATCGAGCACAGACGAAAACAGCCTAAGTGGTGTAAGTACTGCTTTTGAAGCTGATAAAACTGCAGCGCATGGCACTGATCAATTTCTTGCTGTTTCAGATATTTTTGCCGATTTGGACCGCCGTTTGTCAAACCCACAGGCTATAGAGTATGGCGCATTTAAAGCGCTTGATACGCCGATTATTGTAGAGCAAGGTGAAGATGACACTACCGACGCTTCGTTAAGAACCCCCATTTGGGAAATTGACGGCACTATCAAAGTATTTCTTAAATATATCAACCGCGTACCTTACCTTCATGTAGATGGCGAGATGTTTTATCGCCAGCCGGTACCAATGAGCTACTTCAGCACTGAAGATGACAGCACTGGTAATGCTGCTAAGCCCCGTCAGGCGACATCAACAGAGTACAAACTGGTTTCAGTTCCGTTAGCTGAACAAAGACGTGTAATCAGTACGCAACTGCATTATTTCGACCACCCGCTGTTTGGTTTTGTAGTACAAATTCGTCGCTACAACCGCCCTGACGTTAGCGAGTGATTTGAGTAAACGCTTACTGTAAGTACTTTGGTTTTAAAAACAAAAAATAATATTTGCGATTGATAGAGAGATTTAGGTTTTTATGAAGATTTACACTCGCACTGGTGATAAGGGCAGCACACAAATTTACGCTGACAAAGCCGTACGTGTAGATAAGGATGATTTAGTAGTACAAAGCTACGGTGATATGGACGAACTCAATAGCCATATCGGACTACTAGCAGCGCATGTTACTGACAAACATAAGCCAATGCTCCAAGACATTCAGCGCAACCTGTTTCAAGCTGGCTTTGCTATTTCAGCAAGCTCAACGCTGACGCAAACTGATATTGAGAACCTAGAAAGCCTTATAGACAATATTACCCGTCAAATGCCGCCTAATACGTCGTTTGTACTGCCTGGCGGAAGTAAGGCTTCTGCGCAAGCTCATGTTTGTCGTGCTGTGTGCCGGCGAGCTGAACGTGCTGTCATTAGCCTATCTAAACATTATGACGTGCCAGAAGTGGTACATGCTTATTTAAATCGCTTAAGCGATTTTCTCTTCACTTTTGCACGATTTATAAACATAGAAGCTGGCGTAGACGAAGTACCAGTTTAAGCGGCCGGCATTAAAATCAGAAAACGAAAAACGGTAGTTATAAAAACTACCGTTCGCTTAAGCGCTTCACCAGCTCAACCCCACTGTCGTATTTATCTTTTAGCCCTGCAGGCATGACACGGTCATAAAGTGCCATAACGCGCTCTTGCTTTTGTAAATCGTTGTTAGACAGGTTAGCAAAGCGCGTTTCCAATCCATCAAGGATAGTCTCAGCCCCTTGCGGATTGTTGCAGGCAAGTACCATGTCGCAACCTGCTTCTAGCGCTGCCTCAGCACGCTCAACGTAACTTCCTGCGACACTTGCGCCGTGCATGGACAAATCATCAGAGAATACTGCACCGCCAAAGCCTAGATCCTGTTTAAGTATATCCTGCAGCCATTTAGTTGAAAAACCCGCAGGCTTATCGCATACCTGATTGTAAATAACATGGGCAGGCATAACGCCATCAAGCAGCGCACGCTCGATGAAGCGTTCAAATACCACCATATCGGTACTGCGTATTTCATCAAATTCGCGTTCGTCGACTGGTAACGCTATATGAGAGTCTGGCGCTACACTGCCATGCCCAGGAAAGTGCTTTCCAATAGCCGGCATATTTACAGCCTTTAAACCTTGGATTAGATGAGCGGCAAGGCGAATAACGTCGTCAGCATTGTCTGAGAATGCCCTGTCACCAACAACTTGCGATACACCATTTATATCAAGCACCGGGGCAAAGCTAAAATCGATATCTAAAGTTTTAAGTTCATAAGCCAATACTAATCCACACGCTTTTGCATATGCTGCACTTTCATCTTGATGCTCTGACTGCCTTAAAATATCGCCCATTGCTGGTATGGCAGTAAAGCCTTCACGAAAACGCTGAACGCGGCCGCCTTCATGATCAACGGCAATCAACACCGGCTGCTTCGCAAAGCGTCTTATATCTTGAACCAGCGCCGAAAGCTGACGCTTGTCGTGATAGTTACGGCTAAATAAAATTACGCCTCCCACCACCGGGTGTGCTAATTTTTCCTTTTCTTCAGGCAAAAGTTCTTCAGCCTGACAGTCCAACATTAGTGGTCCCACAGCACCGCCTTAGTATGTGTCATAAAACATCACTTCAAATTTGCAATTTCTGTAGTTAGGATAGAGAAAAATAGGGAGTTTTACACGTGATAAATTGGTTCAAGTGGTTGGTTTTAAGTGTTTTAACATTACTTTTGTTAACAGCATTAGGCTTGTATACATCGCTTCGTCTTAGTTTACCTGCGCTTGACGGAAACAGTGCCACTTATCACGTGAATGCACCTACTGAGCTAAGCCGTGACGAACTAGGCCATGCTATTATCAATGCTAACGATATTTTCGACGCAGCCTATGCACTAGGTTTTGCCCATGCTCAAGATCGTTTCTTTCAAATGGATTTACAACGCCGTGCCGCATCGGGCAGTTTGTCACAATGGGTGGGGGACATTGCCCTAGATGTTGATAAAAAAGCCCGCTTTCATCAATTTGAGAAACGAGCAAAAGTCGTATTCGATAACCTCCCCTCAAAACAACAAGAACTACTCGTACGCTACGCTCACGGCGTAAATGACGCATTGTCTGAGTATGCGTTGCCACCCTTTGAATACCTAGCTGCAGGCGTTGATATAAAACAATGGCGCCCCACCGACAGTATTCTTGTGATTTACAGTATGTATTTGGATTTACAAGGTAGCCAAGTAGAACTTGATTTAGCAAGAGAGGCATTGCTTTCAACATTTGGGAATGATTTATACAGCTTCATTACTCAGCCGAGTAATTATCAGGCAGCGCTTGATGCCAGCGAGATACCACTGCTTGAAGCACCTATTCCTGACTACCCTGCATCGCTACGCCCAATTACTCATTCACCAGAAGATAGTAACGACGAGAGCCTTGAGCGAGATCCTGAGGACGAATCTGCCCAGAAGCTAAACGATAACGACAATACGGCTATCGCCCGTGCACAATACAACGGTACTGAGCTTCCTGATATCGGTAGCAACAACTGGGCGGTAACCGGGAGTCACACCACGTCAGGCGCAGGCCTTTTAGCGAACGACATGCATTTAGGATTGCGGGTTCCCATCATCTGGTATCGCGCCCAGCTAAACTATCAAGAATCAGGCAGCGATGTGCAAGTAACCGGGGTTTCCCTGCCGGGCATTCCTGGCATAGTTGTAGGCACCAACGGCCATATCGCCTGGGGTTTTACCAATGCAAATTTAGACAATGTAGATTGGATTGAGTTAGACGAAACAACGCCCACAAGCACGGTAACAGAGCGTATTCCTTTACCTGACGATGAACATACATTTGAGTTTGAAGTAAGTTCGTATGGGCCAGTAAAAGAACTTAATGGCAAGCGCTATGCACTAAATTGGGTAGCGCATCATCCGTTTGCCGCCAATTTGAACATTACAAATTTCGGCACCGCCAAAAATATTCAAACAGCAATAAAGATAGGCCAACGCATTGCTATCCCCACGCAAAACCTGGTAATTGTGGATGAAGACGGCAACGCTGTATGGCTTCCTGGTGGCGCGGTGATGGAAAGGCAACAGGCTTCATTCACCGCTATACCAGAGCAAGAAGCAGTGAACATAACACCAAAGCGTGCACTAAAGCTTCCCATGGTTTTAAACCCCGATATGGGAAGAATATGGACTGCGAATGCCAGAGTAATTTCAGCTGATGACTTCAAAATCTGGGGCGACGGTGGTTATGCGCTAGGTGCACGCGGGCAACAAATAAGAGACCGCTTATTTGAAAAGGACACCTTTACGGAGACTGATTTTTACGCCATTCAGTTAGATAATCACGCCCGCTTTCTTATTCCTTGGCAGCACCTTTTATATGGGCTGCTCAACATGCAAGATATCGAATTTAAGCCAGACCTTGCGTATCTAAACACTTGGGACGAATGCGCATGTGAAGATTCGGTTGGCTACACCCTGGTAAAATATTTTAGGCAAGAAGTAGTACAAACCCTTTTTGGAGGCGTGCTTTCAACATTAGACCAACAAGGTGTAAACAGTCGTACACTGTTACGTGGCATTGAACCAGCTGTGTGGCAACTTATTCATAGTCAGCCTGAATCTTGGCTGCCTGCCAATATTGAAAGTTTTGACGAGCTACTTGTAGACGCTTACAGGCGCGCCAAACACAAGTTATTAGACAAGTATTCACCGGTAGAAGCTAATATGGAAACATTAGCTTGGGGCAAAGTGAACGCACTGTCTGTGAAACATCCATTTGCTGATCAAATTCCGCTAGTTGGTAACATGTTAAACATGCAGCTAGTGGAGGGGTTTGGTGATACATACATGCCCGCCGTACAGGCACCTAGCTTCGGCGCCTCTGAGCGATTTTTTGTCAGCCCTGGCCATCTAGAAGATGCCATTTTAACGCTACCTGGCGGACAATCTGGACACCCGCTTTCAGAATTTTACGCGTCTGGATTTAACGACTACGCAACGCACGCTGCTACACCGTTACTCCCCAATGAGCCCATATACAGCCGAACATTTTATAGAAAAGAGGTTGAATGACACCTGCAATCACACTACTTACCAAAAAACGTATCGCGCACACGGTATTAAAGTATGACCACGACGCAAATGCGGCATCTTACGGGCTAGAAGCGGTTGAGAAGCTAAACCTTGACGCGGATACCGTTTTTAAAACTTTGGTAGTGAGTACAGATAACAACAAGCTTGCCGTGGCCGTGGTCCCTGTAAACACCAAACTTAGCGAAAAGAAAATGGCCAAAGCGTTAGGTGTTAAAAAGGTAGAAATGGCGCAAGCAAATGCAGTAATGGTTGCAACAGGCTACGTACTTGGTGGTGTAAGCCCATTAGGGCAGAAAAAGCGGTTAGCGAGCGTCATTCATAAAAGCGCTGAAAATCTGCAAACTATTCATGTAAGCGCCGGAAAACGAGGTTTAGAAGTGGCCCTCGCCCCATCTGATCTAGCTACGCTAACAAATGCTAAGTTTGCAGATATTTCAGTAGATTGAACAAAGATTGAGATAGTGCGTTACTTGGCTACTTACTAGCCTGGGCTAACCATTGCTCACGCGCTTCTTTTAGCGCGGCTTCATCAGGCTGCTCGCTTCCTGAAATAGCTACAGCAATTTGTTGAATGATCGTATCACGCTTTTCAATCAGTGCATCAGTGCGGGGAAACAAGTCTTTGGCTTCCGGATATTGCTCTTTAAGCGTTTCTAC
The DNA here is from genome assembly GCF_001924945.1 of Alteromonas sp. W12. Taxonomy (NCBI): domain Bacteria; kingdom Pseudomonadati; phylum Pseudomonadota; class Gammaproteobacteria; order Alteromonadales; family Alteromonadaceae; genus Alteromonas; species Alteromonas sp. W12. The sequence goes on along the minus strand of NZ_LQXH01000001.1, from coordinate 1,215,883 downwards.
CTCTTCCAACGCATAATAGCGCGCTTCAAACGCTTCGTTGTACAGCTGGCGTTTAGCATTGAATACAACGTAATCCTTCGCAGTTTCGGAATTAAGATAATCCATATCTTCAGATGACAGGTTAGCAGCTTGCCCTACCTCACGGGCTTGTGCCATCCAAGAATCTACGACTTCGAGATTTTCATCTTTCACGGCCTGCTTAACCCCTTCCTGCAAATCGCTTGCGTGAAGAATTTCCATTACCGTAATAAGCGGAACTTGGGCTGCGTCTTGGTCTCGTTTGTCTGCATCCAGCGACAGATAAGCAAACCATGAAAACGTAGTAGCAATAATAATAGCAAGAACGACAAGTGCTTTCTTCACACTTTCCTCCAAAGAAATTGCATATGAAAACCAGTGCGACGGCACTGTATAAAAGAAGCAATACAAAAAGAGCGAGAGACCCCGCTCTTTTTCAGTATTGTAACGACCTAAAGATTATTGGTCGACAGGTGCAGAGTTTTCAACTCGGCTTTTCAATTTTTGGCCCGGGCGGAATGTAACCACACGACGTGCTTTAATTGGAATGTCTTCACCGGTTTTTGGATTGCGGCCAGGACGTTCATTTTTATCACGCAGGTCAAAGTTGCCAAAACCTGACAGTTTTACTTGCTCACCAGATTCCAGAGCGCCTTTAATCTCTTCGAAAAAAAGCTCTACCAGATCCTTCGCATCACGCTTGTTAATGCCTAGTTTCTCGAATAGGTGTTCAGCCATCTCGGCTTTGGTCAATGCCATAGTTTACTCTCTTAACGCGGCCCCAAACTCAGATTCCAGACCTTTAACCACAGTATCCACAGCTTGCTGAATTTCAGCTTCTTCCAAGGTTTTATCCGGATCTTGTAAATGAAGTGACAAAGCAAGGCTCTTATAGCCAGGCTCAATTCCCTTGCCTTTGTATTCATCGAACAAGTTTAGAGCAACTAGTTGATTTACGCCAATTTTTTCTATGTAAGAAAGTACATTTCCTACACGCACTTCATCTTTAACCGTAATAGCAATATCACGGCGGTTCGATGGGAAGCGCGATACCGGTACTGCTGACGGTAATTTGCGGTCTGTAATGGCATCTACCACTAGCTCAAACACAAATACACGTCCGTTTACACCGAGCAATTTTGTAAATTGCGGATGTATAGCACCAATATAGCCAACTTCTTCATCATTAAGCAAAATTTTTGCAGTCATACCAGGGTGCAGCGCACTGTGCTGCCCTGTTACGAATTGAAACTCGCCTGATTTACCAGTAAGTGCCAATAACGCTTCTACATCTGCTTTTGCATCGAAGAAATCAACTGGGCTGTCGCCCAAGTCCCAATGCTCTTCGTTACGACGCCCTGCTACTACACCACCAATTACTTGCTGTTGCAATACACCATTTGGCGCATCTTGTTGAGGAATAAAGCGTAATCCGGTTTCAAACATGCGAACACGTTGTTGTTGACGCTTCTGATTATAAGCAGTAGCACCAACTAATCCCGGCCATAAACTTACACGCATTACCGACATATCAGACGAAATAGGATGTGGTAAAACCATGCCCTTTACGTCTGGGAACAAGGCGTTTTGAATTTTGGGGTCAACAAACGAATAAGTAATCGCTTCGTTGTAGCCACGGCTTAGCAGCAATGACTTCATTGTATTCAGAGGCAGCTTAGCTTCTTGCGAAGGTAACATTGCCAAGGTTGCTTTTGGCGCAACGTTTGGAATATTGTTGTAGCCGTAAACACGCGCAATTTCTTCAATCAAATCTTCTTCAATTGAAATGTCGAAACGATAGCTTGGCGCAACTGCTTCCCAGCCTGCTTCGGTTTGCGTTACGTCTAAACCAAGGCGGTTTAGCATTTCGGTTACTTTTGCATCGTCAATGCTAATACCAAGCACGCGAGACAAACGTTCGCGACGAAGTGTAACCGTTGCCTGCTTAGGTAACTTGTCTTCTGCTACCGCTTCAACCACAGGGCCCGCTTCACCACCACAAATTTCAAGTACTAGTGCTGTAGCACGCTCCATCGCTTTACGCTGAAGCTGTGGGTCTACACCTCGCTCATAGCGATGCGACGCATCGGTGTGTAAACCGTACTGACGGGCACGGCCCATAATCGCATCGCGACTAAAGAAAGCACTTTCAAGCAAGATGTCTTGAGTGTCAGCCGTTACTCCAGAGTGAAGACCGCCGAAGATACCCGCCATTGCGAGCGCTTTATTGTCATCAGCAATCACCAAGGTGTTGCTTTGTAGCTTCGCTTCGGTTTCGTCAAGTAGTGTGAGCGTTTCGCCTTCATTAGCCATACGCACGTTAATGTTGCCTTCAATGCTAGCAAGATTAAACGCGTGCATTGGCTGGCCAAGCTCTAGCAATACAAAGTTAGTAACATCTACAATGGGGTCGATGCTGCGAATGCCGCAGCGACGCAGCTTTTCAACTAACCATAGTGGCGATGCAGCTTTAACGTTAACGCCCTTAACCACACGACCTAAATAACGCGGGCATGCGTCATCAGCGCTTAGCGTAATTGATAATTTATCATCAATAGTTGCCTCTACCGCTGCTACTTCAGGTTCGCAAACGTCAAGATTATTTAATACGCCAACTTCACGGGCAATGCCGCGAATACCCAAGCAGTCTGCACGGTTTGGTGTCAGGTCTACTTCGATTGCGTTGTCATCAAGACCAAGATAATCGCGAATGTCTGTGCCAATAGGTGCATCAGCTGGAAGCTCGATAATACCATCGTGGTCGTCGCTAATACCTAGCTCAGAGAAGCTACATAGCATACCGAATGACGGCTCGCCGCGAAGCTTTGCTTTTTTAATTTTAAAATCGCCTGGCAATACAGCGCCAACAACAGCAACTGCTACTTTAATGCCCTGACGGCAGTTAGGCGCACCACAAACGATATCAAGTAGCTCATCGCCACCCACGTTTATTTTAGTTACGCGCAGTTTGTCGGCGTTAGGATGCTGACCGCACTCAACCACTTCACCTACTAGCACGCCTTTAAAATCGCCTGCTACTGGCTCAACACCGTCTACTTCAAGGCCAGCCATGCTCAACTGTTCAGACAGCTCATGTGCCGACAGCGACGGGTTAACCCACTCTCTTAACCATTTTTCACTGAATTTCATGTGTACTCTCTGCCTTAGTTGAACTGCTTAAGGAAACGAAGATCGTTTTCAAAGAACGCGCGCAAGTCGTTAACACCGTAACGAAGCATAGTTAAGCGCTCTACGCCCATGCCAAAGGCAAAACCTGTGTACTCTTCTGGGTCAATACCCACAGCTTTAAGTACATTTGGGTGCACCATGCCGCAGCCCAATACTTCAAGCCACTGACCGTTTTTACCCATTACGTCTACTTCAGCTGACGGCTCAGTAAACGGGAAATAAGACGGACGGAAGCGAATTTCTAGTGACTCTTCAAAGAAGTGATGTAAGAAGTCATGCAAAATACCTTTAAGGTCGGTAAAGCTAACGTTCTTATCAACCATCAAACCTTCCACTTGGTGGAACATCGGCGTGTGTGTTTGATCGTAGTCGTTACGATACACACGTCCTGGCGAGATAATACGCAATGGTGGCTTTTCCGCTTCCATAGTACGAATTTGAACACCAGAGGTTTGCGTACGAAGCATCATGTCTGGGTTGAAATAAAAGGTATCGTGGTCGGCACGCGCTGGGTGATTCGCTGGAATATTCAGCGCGTCGAAGTTGTGAAAACCATCTTCAATTTCAGGGCCAGTCTTAACTGCAAAGCCAAGCTCACCAAAGAAAGATTCGATACGTGCAATCGTGCGGCTAACCGGGTGTAAGTTTCCTGGCTTTTCTGTGCGACCAGGCAAAGTTACATCTACTGCTTCTTCTGCTAGCTTTTTGTTTAGCTCTTCAGTGCGTAAAAACTCACCTTTTGCAGAAATAGCTTGCTGAATAACCTGCTTAGCTTGGTTAATCTTTTGGCCAGCGGCAGGACGTTCTTCGTTAGATAACTTTCCAAGCCCTTTAAGTAAGTCGGTAAGTTTACCTTTCTTACCCATGAATTCGACCCTAACTTGGTCTAATGTGGCTGCATCTTGTGCAGCGTCAATCTGGCTTTGTGCCTGATTGATAATAGCGTCAAGCTCCATGTTTTCCTCAATTTACATGATGACTGCATGGCCAAAGCATAGGAAGAATTATTCTGTGCGCTAAGGCTTGCCTGAAATAAAAGCGGTAGTTTACACGAGTGACTGACATTACCGCTACCCTATATAGCTGATAATGGCGAAATTTTGGAAAACAAAGTACTTTAGCGAACAAAGCAATAAAATTTAATACACTTTATATTTCAATTCCGCTTGTGCACATCGAAATAGATAACTAGACTTTAGTTATCGGTTTTCGAAGACTGTGCGTGACATTCGTCGTATCTCAGCAGTTCTTTAAATAAGCAACTCGAATTTAAATCGTTCCTAGATATCTTCATCCATAAAAAAGGAATTTCTAATGAAAGTCCAAATTGTTTTTTCTACACTATCGAAGGTTTTTTTTGCTATATCTATCTTAGCTTTATTCTGCTCTTGTAGTAACTTCACGCAACAAGCTAAGAATAAAAAAAGTGAACAATTGGGCGAAACGATTCTAACTGCATTAGAAAACCACTCTGATTTAAGCGAATCACAAATAGCGGACATTATTTCTGATATCGCAAAGTCAAATAGTACGAGCAATCTTTCAACAGCTCAAATAAATACATCTATAGTACTTTTTAATGAAGGCCTCCTCTCTTCGGTTGGTAATGGAAACTTCGAGCGGCTGTCGCGCTTGAATAAAGAAAATCAAACGGTTAAAAGCCAAAAAGTTCAAACATTATTCACCCTTTTCCCAGAATACGCTAAATCTATAGCGTCGAATCTTATAAAATACAGCGTTTATAAAGAGGATGAATTACTCGAAGTTGCGTTAAGCAGTAATTTAGATCCATCAATCATGCTTCAAGCTGCTGCAGCTGGAAATTCACCTGATATATTGAGAATTGGCTGGGGGGGCAGCGGCGCTTTTAGCAGTATCGTTGAATATAACGGTGAGATCTATGCATCATCTGACGTTACTGGTGTTTGGAGACACAAACGCCCTCATTGGTATCCCGTTGTTGAAGGGCTCACCAATTACAATATCACAGGCCTTCTTGTTCACAACAATACTCTTCTTGCTGCCACAAAAAAGCAGATACTAAAGCTCGGAGAGAACAATGTTTGGTCGCCTATAGGTTTAGCGATAAATACATACCGAAATACTACGCTTCAACTTTATTCAACTTCAGCAAATGGTACTACCTGCTTTGCAGCACTTGAGGCAAGGCTAGGCTGTATAGATGAGCAAGGCAGTGTATCGAGGAAACATCTTTCGTTAAGCAAGTTAAAAGGTGTTTACTTCAGTGAAGAAGATAACAACTACATCTATGGTTTTAACGATAATAAACTTTACAGAATAGATATATTTGATGGTAGCCATACTCTTGAATATACGTTTTCCAAAAACATTTTACGTATAGCAAAATTAAGTAACGACTCAGAGCCTTTAGTGTTCACTCAAAACGGCATCTACGAATTAGGCTCTTTTGCCAACATCAATATAGAGCTAAATAACAAAAGCATTGTGAACGTTTTAATAGACTCGAGCCCAACTGGTAAGCACTTTGTAGCACTCGGGGGACAGTGGAACGCTACTATTCATGAACTAACTACAGAGCCCTCTGGTTTGTCCATAGGCTCGAAGGTTAATATTGTCTACGACAGGTCACTGCCCTATAGACAATGGCGGAAATCAATGACTAAACCAATTGGTATGCCGCACAATGTAAAAGGCAAAATATGGTTTGGCGATTATTGGGGAATATACGCGTATGATATCAATTCTAATCAGTTTTATGAGAAATCATATGATGCTAGCAATTTTGTAGGCACCGATATTCATATAGCCAACAATACTCTATATATAACCGCTATGGACAACGGCCTAATATCAATGCCGTTAGATAGGCCGAATAAATTCACGCCCATTTTTCCACGAAAATCATCAGACTGGTTGTTAGCTGGCCATGCATGGTCTGTTGACAGTAACGCAGAAGGTGTTTTTGCCACACTCTCGCCTTGGAACTTGTCGCAAGACTATCTACTATCAGCTGATACAGATGACAAGTTTAGAAATGTTCAAAAAATTGACGATTCAAATGCACGACGTGATACAACTACATTTTGGGGGCAAAGCTACTCAAGAAGACTTGTACTTGAAGATGATATTTTTGTATATAAAGACGGTGCCGATAACGGCGGACTATACAAATTAAATTACTCACCACGCGATGACAATAGTGACATTCAAGAAAGTTCTAGCCAAAAGCTTTTTTCTTCAGGAAAAAACCGTGTCTATCGTGCATTTACAAAATATCAGGATTCGCTGGTCTCTTTTCAAATAGATGAGCAAAAGCAGTTGTACTTTCATAATATAAACACTGGGGAACTAACTAAAACAGTCGATGCGCCAGACGGGCTATGGGCATTCAATTTAGAAGTTATAGACAACTCACTTTATTTATTAGGCTCACTAGGTGGTGCTGTTATATATCGATTTAATAGCATTGATGAAACGCTCACGGAAATAGTAAAAGTGCCGTCTGCTTCAGCTTTTCTAACAATCAAAAATGCTCCAGATCACTCGATCACTTTAGCAGGTGCAATTGACTGGAGCGCAGAGCCAAACGGGAAAGTTTTACTACAACATGATAATGAAAATGAGTGGATTGATATAACTTGTATAATGCCGAACCAAAGCGGGGCGGTCGATATTGAGTTCACAGAAGATGGTGAGTACGTGTACATTCTTCAGCAGGTTAGCTCGGTAGTTAGAATAGAGGTTTCAAAGCTACAGAGTTACAAAGGGTGCGCAAACTAACATATTTTAAAAGTTGAGTTTTGATATAAAAATAGTCGTTGAGCTTAATGACGAAAAACACTTTCCACCACGTAAAGTAGTTCGATTATGCTAAAAGATAATAGTAAGATATTCAGTACATGAATATCTGTGTAATGAGATGCTATCTAATGAAATGTATTGCAGAAAAAATTAGCCCTACACAAGCAGAAGAGCAAGCATTAAAAGCAGTAGGTCACGAGCTAAAAAACGATAGTGTTAGCGTGATTTCGTTTATTAATGCCCACGCCTATACAATGGCCAATAATAACAGTAAGTTTAGAGATTGTTTACTAGACGCTAGCATACTGTTCAGAGATGGTATTGGCGCAAAAATACTATTAAAAAAATACGGCAAGCCCGTTGGCTATAACGCTAACGGTACCGATTTAATACCGTTAATCCTAGACCGTTTCAAAGGGAAGTCAGTATGTTTTATCGGAACAGAGTCTCCTTACATAGAGCAAGCCTCATCGAGCTATAAATCAAACGGTCACAATGTTAAAGCTTTTATAGATGGCTTTCAAAGTAACGAAAAAATGTTTGAGTTTGTAGAGGCACATCAACCCGAAATATTAATACTGGGCATGGGTATGCCGAAACAAGAGTACTTTTCAGCATTCCTACAGCACAACTATGAAAAGCCATTGGTTGTAGTGAACGGCGGCGCCATATTTGACTTCATTGCAAATCGTTTTACGCGCGCCCCCTCTATTTTTAGAAAACTTAATTTGGAATGGCTTTATCGTTTAATGAATGAGCCAATTAGATTATTTAATAGATATGCTATAGGTATACCGAAGTTTTTCTGGATATTACGGAAAAATATGAAACAAGAAAGATTAGGTTGATATCAACCTAATCATTCATTGTCCCGCTTCGTTCTCACCCAGTTTTTTTCACGATTTGAAACAAAAGTGCGATAAACACTAAATTTGCTTAGAACAAAAGGAATCAGCCCTTTTAGTTGTGCTGGTGGTAATATTTTTTTCCCATATTTAAACCATACGCAGGCAATTGCTAAAGCAAAAATAGAGATACACAGCCCTATGACTGCAGACCAATAAAAACCGTCGAAAATTGCGGCGATAAACGAGACAACTAATGTAAGAATTGTGAGTATTATCCACATAATAGTTGGGGGAATTGCTGCATCTAATGCCTGAAAAAACAACTTGAAGTTTAGCTGTTTCAAGCCTTGCAGCATCATACTTGGCATTTTCTTTACAACAGATAGATGGCCATGTTCCCAACGCTTTCGTTGGTTTTCGAGCCCTTCATTATTCTCAGGAAATTCACTCGTCACTAAAGCACGGGGAACAAAAGTCACTTCTTCCCCCCCTCGCACTATGTGCAAACCTAGCTCAAGGTCTTCAACGATACTGGAAGATGCTAAAGAGTATTTATTTAAGACTGTCTTTGGAAAAGACATACCAGAACCTTGAAGGTGACAGCTGATTCCTAGCCTTTTTTGGCCTAATGGTCTCACCCAATTCTTTATCAGCCAGGTAAACTCACTGATATTGAGCTTTATGTTGTCTTTATTCGGCGATCTCATTAAATAAAGGGCCTGCGCGACGCAATTTTTAGTTTGTGACACCGTTAGTAACGTATGTAAACTACCTTCACCAAACAAGCAATCAGCATCCATAACAACAACGGTAGCAAACTCAATATCATTTTTGGTTAAGTAATCGACCCCGTATTGCAATGCATGACCCTTACCTACTAATTCTAAATTAGTGCGTTCGATGCAGATAGCTCCAGCATCTCGACTAACAGCAGCCGTACTATCTGAACAATTATCTGCGACAACCAATATCACGTCGCCTTCTTTGACCTCTTTTCTTGCAGACATTATTGTCTTTGCAATACCTAATTCCTCATTATGTGCCGGAATTAGCACCACGCATGGAAGAGTATTGTTCCTGTTGTTTACTTCAACCGAGTTACTGTTTCGAAGACCTAGAAATAGCTGTAAAGAAAGAAAGGCTGATACAAAAGCCACGATAAAGAAAACAATATCTAGTAGGATCATTTATTCTTTTGCTCCAACCAGCACAGCTAACTTTTCAGCTTCTGTCGTTATATTATGTTCTTTCTTCACCGCTTCGAAAGCTCTTTTTCGAACTGCATCTAACTCACTTTGACTCAATTTGGTAAACGCCACTAATGCGTCTTCGAGTGAAGCAACGGAACCAGGAAACACCAAAAAGCCTGTGACCTTATCGACTACAAGCTCTGGTATACCTGCAATAGCCGTACTAATAACAGGCACACCTGTAGCCATAGCCTCCATAATAGCCACGGGTAAACCTTCGGCAAAACTAGGTAACAGCATTGCGTCACTTTTACTGAGTAACTCTTTAATTTCGATGCTATCAACCCAACCCGTTATGGTTACATTTTCTTGCAGATTGTGCTGCTTAATGAAAGACTCTATTTCTGCTCGCATTTCGCCATCACCAGCTAAAGTAAGGTGTGCTTTAAAGCCAGCATTAATAAAGCGAGAAAATGCTTCTAATAAAAGTAATTGCCCTTTTTGCTCACATAAGCGACCAATGCATAAAAAACGGTATTCGTCCCCTTCCCTATTCGAGTTTAAAGTTTGCTCATTAAAGAAGTTATCCTCAAGACCGCAGTGGACAATCCCTACTTTTTGCCAGTCTTCACAATCAGCCCAGCGGAAAAGCTGCGATTTACAATAATTAGTTATCGCTATCACTCTGCTCGCGTATTTTATTTTTTGGTTTAGGTTAAGTGTTAAAGGTTTGTCAAACTCTTCAGGTCCATGAACGGTAAAGCTGTAAGGTACGCCACTAATAATGCTTGTGTACATGGCTACTTCCGCCGGATTAGTACCAAAGTGCGCGTGTATGTGATCTACGTCACTTTCTTTGCAGACTTTCGCAACGTTGCAGCTTTCCACCAAATAAATTAAATGAATTAGCAAGCTCTGCTTCGATGCAGAATGCATTTTAAATAACACCTTTAAAGCTTTAAGAAAGCTCTTTGGATTTTCTATAATTGCACTAAAAACGTGCTTTAATAATTCAAATTTGGGTTGTTTCAACACGTAGTGCGTTTTTTCATACTCTGTGAAATCAACTTTGCTCATGTCGTTCGGATCATCAGAACGCATAGCAACCCTTAAAATTTCTATACCATTCTCTTCATGCGACATTATTTCTCGTCTAATGAAGGTATGGCTTACTTTAGGGTACTGGTTAATAAGATAAAGAATCTTCATTTAAGTAAAGTCCTTTTAACGACTTGAGCGACCTTTCTAAAATGACCACCCTTGAATATTTTAAAAAGTTCGGAAATCCTGATATCGATCTGAGGGTAACCGCTATACATAGTAGCTAACAAATGAGACTCTTCTGAGCGCGTTAATGGCTGAAGTTTATTCATCAATCGATTGAATGCAAAACGAATCTTGTTAGCAGGTTTGCCAGTTATTCTTTCGCCTTCGTGGTTCTGAATTTGGATATAAGAACGAGTGTTTACATTTAAGATATCTCCGTAATGATTAGATAACCGCAACCAAGTATCCCAGTCTTGTAGTGCTGGCATCTGTTCATCGAAGCCACCTACCGCTTTCAAATAAGAAGTTTTGGTGAACACTTGGTTACCAACTACATTACCTTTTCTCAACTTCTGGTAAGTAGCTACTTTGGTATCATAACACGCTACTGGACCACTAATTCTATGCTCTACAACACTATCAAACAGCGCAGAGAATACTTTTTTATTTACTGTATATTCTTGCCATTTCTTAATAAATGTTTCTATTCGCCATGGTTCAAAGTAATCGTCGTCATCTAATCCAGATATAAATTCTCCTTTAGCCATTGAAATTGCTTTATTTCGACCGTAACACGCTCCTTTCGATTTGCCGGTTGTATTGAGAATTGCGGTTAAAATACCTTGCTCATGCATTTCCGTTAGGTACTCTTGACTGCCGTCCGTTGAGCCATCATCAGCTACGATAAGTTCAATTGGAGAGTGGGTTTGATTCAAAACTGAATTAATCGCCCGCTCTAAAAGCTTTCTACGATTATAGGTTGTGATATACACAGTAACTAACAAGTTTTATCCTTAATTCATGTTTTATAATTGTGCAAACTTCTACTCCATATCTTAACAGAGCTTACACAGAGTATTGCAGAAGTTTAACCGCCATCTACTTCTAATGGGGCGAAATAGCTTGATGTTAAAACAACAAATTTATCGAGCAAATACCATGCCTCTAATAACGACTAAAAGTTACTTGGAGTTGAAGCTAGAATAGGATAAAACGATATCGAACGTGACTTTCGCTGACCAGACTACTTCAGCTTGTTCTAATTTACCCTCGACACCGATCAAAAAAAGCCCGCACTAACTTAGTGCAGGCTTTAGTGTTGGTCATCGGCCCCCCGGTTGGAAGCCTCAAACATAACTATCTTTTTCTTCTAAAAAGAAGGAAACCGAATGCAGATAGCATTAATGCACTAGTCATCGGAGCTGAGACTTGAGTGATATTCGACGTATCTGGTGCACCGCTTATACTTAAATTCGTAGGGGTATCAATAGTTTCAAATAACACAGAGCTTACGCCTTGCTCGTCAAAAGTATAGAACACTAAATTATCAATACCAGATAATGCATTGAACACGATATCAATAGACCAAAAAGGGTCGCTCAAACCGCTGAATATAAGACCGTCTGTTTTATCTGCTGCATAGTTAAATAAAACATTAGTACCTGTTGGCATCTCAGCAGAATCGTCTGCAAACGTGACTGCGCCAACCGTGCCAGAGATGTCAAAGTCTGCACTGCCAGCATCGCCACCGAGCCCACCGAAAATTAGAAACAAAGCGGTGTCGGTAGCTGTTTCTGCCATAAATGCCACAACTGAGTTTGCTCGCTCCAAACCAGTATTCGCAGACCAAGTGTTGCCGTTATCGAAATTATAAAACTCTTCAAACGTTGTAGACAATTGCAAAGCATCGGCCTCAAAACCATCTACTGTTATTAGACTAGCAGAAGCCATTGAAGAAGAAAGCAACAATAAACTACCAACTAGAAATTTCATTTTTTTCATTTTTTAATACCTTAATGAAAGTTGTTATTTTGTTCCACCTAACCCTCGTCAAGCAAAATAAATGCCGGATTTTATTCATTCTTTTTATCTTTGTACAACAACGGGTTACATCTCAGACCTAAAGCTTTGCTAATCAAGTGACTTTGTAAAATTAAAAATGTAAAATTTCCTGACAGACAATGGTACTATGATAATCCCTCGCACTGAGCAATTGTTAGTTTTCACTCAATTTATCGGATATAAAAACGGACTCGTCTTCATTGAGAAGCGAACAGTTTCTTTTAGCTAATTTCAAAACTCTTTGTGGCCAGTCTATCTCACTCCATCTAGCTTGCATTTCACTTGGCGTTGGAATTTTAGATTGCCCACTAAAAGAGCTTCCTCCGCCTTGTGTACTCATTTGCGGAGTAGCGTCAAACTTCAGTTCAAACTTTTTGAGAAAGCGTTGCCTGTAGGAATTTTTATTAACTAACCAGTCATCGAATGACCAACAACAATAGCCAGTACCTTCACTTTGACTGTATATCCAATTCAACTTCGAGAAAAAGGGCTCATCTATAGCCATGTCACCACGATCTTTACCTTTCTGAGCTTGGTCAATAGCCCTTTTAAGCCTTGAAGCTACTAAATTAAGAGTGCTGCGTTTAATGACCACCGTTGTTGCCTTATGTGGAAAATAAGGGTCATATTTTCCACGCGGAACATAATCTTCGATTGAAATGATCACATTGCTAGCGTTTGAGATTGCTTGTTTCGATTCAAAAATTAATTTTAAAAAAAACTTTAGTCCATAAAAATTAGCTTCATTGAAAAAAATCGATTTCTCACTTTCAGATACAGATACGCGATCGCCTTTCAACTCTTCAAAAGAAGTTTCGGTTTCTTCGAGTGCATTTAATAACCAGTTAATAAAGGCATGATTACCGCTCCTGCGCATTCCGCAAACAACAAACACTTTTTTGTTTTTGAATTTCCAAGAAACTAGCATGTGTGCTAGTCGCAAAAATAGAACATGAATACTATTCGCAATAAATCGTTTAGAAGTCAATTTCTTCATAAGCTATATGACCTTTCCATTGAATTAGCACTAATCTTACAATGAGAATTTACATATTATGCCACCCATTTTTTATACACAACAGGTGGTAGATAATTCAGTAAACTATTCTGAAATTACCATCGCTGTATCAAATCTTGATACTGGTAATACGACCTCTTTTTTTTAACTATAAAAAATCCAGATACAATAACATACATCAACGCACGCAGTGAGTCCGCTTTCTCCTTACATATTGTCGTATATAAATTCTTCTTAGTGGAATAAAGGCTCTATGTTTTGGGTAGCAATATAAATTTAATGTGTGGAATTTCCGACAGCTATCGTATCATCTTGAATTTTCTATCTGCTCGAATGCTCAAAAAGCACTCAATGTCATTGGCTCATCTATTAAGCAGAAGTAACTTTCTACCAAAACCGCATCTTAGCTTTAAACTCAGTAGAAACGGCATACTAGGCGAAAGAGTAAAGTACATTACAGATAAAGAACTTAAAGGCACTCTATTTATCTGGCAGGGCCCCTTAAATATTCTAACAATCCTTCTTTAAACCTATCCGCTTTTTCGGCGTTGTAATAATCTGTTGTTTTTAAATGCTACAAAGCCCAAAGAAAGGACTAAATTACTTTCTATAACCCTTTTGAAAAATAGTGGTAACGTTAAACTTAACAAAAACGCCACTGTAGCCTTAATGATAGTGAGAACAATGTCCTCATTTTCAAAACTTAATCTTCTATACACAGAGTTATCAATAATACTATGAAATAGTAGAATGTATAAACTTGCAGATCCTAACTTAGAAGGAATGTAGCTAAGCCATGGGCGCATATTTATTATTACAGAAATAGTCAATATCAAATAAATACCACATAAAGCAGCTATCATAGCAAGAAAGGGACTTGTAAAAATACGTGCGTTTAACGAGATATTAGCATTTGTAAATTCACTAATGAAAATAAACAGTAAAAAGCATATAAACGCAAAACAAATATTAGTACTAAATGTGACTATGTATCTTTTAAAAAGCGCCCCTGCTAAAAAAAACGATGATGTCAAAAAGAGGATATCAGCACTAAATGGTAACCCAGGAACAACGAAACTTACGCCGAAAAATGTAAACTCTTTTTCCATGAACATATCAATAGAAACACTACCTAAGACAACAAGCGAAATTATTACAATGAATTGTAGATAAGTTGATAGTTCTTGATAGTACAAACTCTTATGTAAGACGTAGCAAAAAAAGTACACTAAAAACAAGTGAGGTAAAAACCAAAGTGGGACCCAAGACCACCCTAAAGATCGTTCTAGTGTTAAACCGTTACCGTAAGCCACGTAGGCTATGTTGCGTAATAGACTTCCATCATTCAATAAAAAATAGCTACAAAGTAAAGCAATAGTTAAGACAGTAGCGTACGGTTTAAGCAGTGAATCAGCTTTTTGTAGAATAAAAATAGTTGGTTTCAATGAAGTTGAAAAAAAAAGACCTGACAAAAAGAAAAACAATGGCATTCTCACTAACGATAAAGGCTCTGTAATAAAATAAATATAAGGCGCCAATTGACTATGAAGCAATACTACCAGTGTTATAGATATTCCTTTTGCTATATCTATATGTTTAGCTCTATCCGTTCCCATAGTTACAACTTTTAATTTTTTAAAATTTGTCCGATTGTGATTTACGATGCTTGCCTAAATAATAAAGTCTCGTGCACAAAACGTAAATCCTACATAAATCAGAATTAGCGTTTTATTTTATTAAAGGAAATAGTGCGAATAAGTTTCCTAATAAACGCTTTTAGAAACATTAAGCCTCCACTTAAAGATTTAAGCTTTACAACTGACATGAAATACTTCTTTAACCCTTTTGTTTTGCTACTTTCGTAAATTTCATTGCAATAACGAATAATATAGATATCGTGAGATAGCTTCATTTCATTTAATACATTTGGGGTATAATTAAAACGCGTATAACATGATGAGAGCTCAATGTTGTTTCTAAGAGCAGCACAATGGCTCCAAAAATGGAGCTTGAGGTCACCAGATAAATTATTTCCGTGACTTTGTTTAATCACTAAAGGTTCGTTGACAGCAAAAATAGCACCATGCTGCGAGTACCTCAATATAAAATCAAAATCTTCCGAGTGATTGAGTCTTACATTAAAGCCACCAATTTTTAACGCTATTTCACGATTAAAAATTATGGTTGAAGCGGTACCGACAAAGTTTCTCCTTAAAAAGGACAACTGGAAATTTTCTTTCGAAAAGTTATTTACCGTACAAACACTAATATCGCTATACCCTGAAAATGCCCTACAATTCTCAATTTCATTGTCCAAATAATAATCGGAAAAAAGGAAAGCGTCGTAGTTCTCGCACTTTTCATAATACAAAAGCTGCATTTCTATTTTTTCACTTGCCCAAATATCATCAACATCGAGAAATGCGACTAGGTCACCCGAGCTCTTTTGGAGACCTAAATTCCTTGCTGCCGAAACACCTGAATTACATTGCTTGAAAACCTTTATTGGGACTGGAGAAGTTTTACTAATAGCTAGCGATATTGCATAGCTACTATCTCTTGAGCCGTCATCCACTACTATTATTTCGTCGACTTGGCGTGTTTGTCGTAAAATAGAGGTAATAGCGTCATTCAAAAAATCTTCACCGTTGTATACGGGTATGACGACACTCACTGAAATACTCATTCCTTTCCCCATCGTTTCCATTGTATAACTTTTTGAATATTCAACTTAGTAAATTCCTTAGTTAAGAACCTTTTCTCAAAACGCTACCTCTTTTCGTTCCATATTTTTGTTTCAAGCAATAAAATACTACTAACGCCAAACCTCCTTGCATTAGGACAAAAATTGCTACGTTAATATTCTTGTCAGCAACATCTATTTTAGAAGAAAGCCAATAAAGAGAACATAATGCCGTTCCAGTTATTAATACGGGCACTAACAAATTTGCATAATAATAATACAATCTCACTTTAATAACTTTGCTCATTATAAATGGCTGAAATAGCCCCCTAGAAAAAACGAGACTTATAGTCATAGCATACCCAGCTCCCAAAACTCCAAAATATTCAACTAAAGGGTATATTATCGCTAATAAAGTTATAATTTCTAACAAACATAAAACCATCAGTGTTTTATTTTTATCATTGGAAATTAGAAATGAAACGCATGGGCCCTGAACCGTTGCAACGCAGAAACCAATAGCTACCAGCTTCACAACCTCTGAAGTAAATTGAGGAACCTCGCCAAGCCAAGTAATAAGAAACCAATCGCCAACTAAAATTATGTTAAAAAATATAACAGCGGATAACGTTGTAGCACAGATTATACTTATAAAAAACTTACTTATTATAGAGTCGCTTGTCTCATTTGAGATACTACTAAAATATGGAGTCAACAAATAATTAAGAGAAATAGACGCTTGCACATAAACCTCCATCAATCTACCAGCTATTCTAAGCGGGACAATCGCTACCACACCCAAAACAAAACCACTAACAATAATTAATGCATTTTGACGCACGTAATCGTTAACGCTTAGAAAAAAAAGTTTACAACCTCTCTCAGCCACATATGCAAAAGACCTCATAGAGCACATGCTGATGTCTAGATCTTCCAACAGTCCTGATTTTACAGACAGCAAGAAGAGTAGCAATAATTCTAAAAGTGAAGTCATTGCAAAAATAAAAGCAACGACAACAACTGAAGAATCAAATTGTAATGAACCAATAACTAATACGCTTCGAAGAATGTTAATAAAAAGGCGAACACTATTTAAGCGGCCAACTTGAAAGCTACCAGTGAGATAAGCATGAAATACACCGGTTAGGTAAAGAAAAAGAAAATTGCAGCCTATGAGAAGTAAAACTAGAGTAAAAGCTTCTGTGCCTTCAAACTTCAAGCTGTCGTGTTCAACACTGACAGCAACAGCTACTAAAGCAAAGAAAAAAACGGTAAAAATGAGGGCCATAACAACAATAGCCGTAGAGAAGTACGAGACGTTTTTGCTATCACCATTTCTCAAAACAGGTACGAGCTTTGAAACTATAGAACCGAGCCCAAACTCAAAAAGTTTAACATGAGCTAAAATTGCGAATAGTAGGGACCAAGTGCCGAAGTCTGCCTCACCAAAATGTAATAGCATTTCACGAAAGACAATAAGCCCAAGGAGAATCTGCACTATAACATTTAACAAATTATATAGCGCACCTGTTACTAAAACTTTTAACATTTATACCTGCTTTTATCTTTTTCAGCCGATCCAGCTAATTACGTTGTTCTTTCAATTGCATTTGTTTTCGTATTACGTAGCGACCACTTTATACGAATGGAAAACCTTGATTTCATCTAAATAAAATTAAAGAGTTAACTTTATGTAAAAGATTGTTTTCTCTGTAGGACATTTTCTGAATTAATTAACAATGCTAAATTCAAAAATATCTCTAACAGTAATCGTAGTCTTTAATAATGGCAAGTCATTATATTTCTATTTTAGGAAGCTTTTTCAATGATTAGATTTTAACCTAATTTCTCACAGAATTTTAATTTTCTTTCAGTTGGAGAGGAAGTCATCTTCATTTTGGTTTAAAAACGCAGATAGATAATGAGCGTAGCTATCGTCGTTAGCCGAAGTATCCCTACCCTTTACCTTCCAATTAAGCTTAAATATTTTGGTTTCTAAAGTTATTTTCTCAAACTCAACTGGATCAAATTTTTTGTCAAAATTTTTCTGTAAAAAGTAAACATCAGGGTTATTTTTGGCTATAGAGTCTACGTCGACTGATACTCTAGGAATATTTTCATAGGCAATATCAACTAAATAGTCCATCAGAAAATAGTCGACTAAACTATCATATTTACTGTAGTAGCGTTTAAACGCATCTGACAAGAACATGAACAAAGGGTGTGCCTTTTCAGCTCCAATACAAGAGATTGACCACCTACCATTGGACACAAAACGAGTCTGTGTACCGTGTTTTAAGGTAAAGAAGCGTGAGTTCAACTCGTTTTCTAGGTCAGAAGTGATAAACATAGTAGCGTCTAACCATAAACCTCCATAGGTTTTAAGCAGTTCCACTCGCAATACATCAGAAAACTGCTGTATAGGTATAATACCTTCTTTAAATTTCTTTTCGATTACGGGGTGAATTTTCACGAAGTCTTGATAGTTATTTTTATCCACAAAAATAACTTTTCTTTCACGACAATTCATTTCAATTGATTTGAAACAGTGTAAACAAACATCAGGTAATCTATCTTCTCCGTCCCACCAAAAGTACCAAATAGTCGGATTTTCAACAATTTCATTTTGCTGCAGATTATTGTAGTTATCAAAATTAAAATCTAATGAAGAAACTAGTTTATTTTTAATCGCCGTGTGCTTCTTAACTTCTAATACGGATTTTGCATTAGAAGTTTCGCTTACTCTATTACTAATAAATTTCCAGAAAAACACAGGGAGCCCAAAATGCTGTATTCTCCTTAAGATATTCCTAATCACTTTTCATTATCCGTTTCACAAAAATATAAGACAAACTTTTTTAATTCTAACAGTTGTCATCCAAAAAATTACGATTTATTTATCCAATCAATATGGCTAGTAATCTTTTTTTTGACGCGCTTCTCCAACATCGCACAAGTAGCACCTAAAAGTAGCCACAAATACCAACAGTAAGAAAGGTAAAACAAAATATTGTCCGAGTAACAAACAACCATATATGAAGATATTAAAGCCAAAAGCACACTATTCCCTTTGGGGTCTTTCGCAAAGCTTTTTAAATGCTTAAGCAATATTCCAACTAAAAGCACAAGGTAAAAGAATAGCCCCACGAAGCCCATATCAAATGCTATCTGAACATATGCATTATGTGCATCAAACCCATGACTTTCTTCCATCGTGAAGAAATCTAAAAAGTAGTAAGCGAACGTGTTATAACCGTGTCCAAAGAAAATCTTGTTCTGTATGAATTCCCAAGACGAGAGCCATACCACCTTTCTCCATGCATAAGAGTTTAGTTTTTCTCCACCCGAATCCGTCATTTGAGAGTCAGATGCTAAGTCCGCAATTCGGTCTTGGACAAATGGCAAAAACAATGCCAAAACACCGATGCAGCACATCAAGACAACATATTTCCTTTCATACAAGACACCGTATATAAAAAATATGGCGAAAAATGCGACCCATGCGCTGCGCGTCTGCGTGGCAATCAAGCAAATTGCACTTAAAGGTATAAGGGCAGTGCATAACCGGATAAATCTTTTCGAGAAAAAGACTGTGTTGGATTTAATGCTATAAAAAGATACTGCCGCAATTAACACTAGGTAGAATGCATAAATATTTGGGTGACTAAAGGTGCCGTGAAGCCTGAAACCATGCCTTGTCGTACTGGTTTCTGGAAAAGCAAATTGAACAATGGATACTGCGAACGGTATAGAACTCGAGTAAATGATTAATTTTATTATCGATTCAAGATCTTCCCTAGACCGCACGAATGTGTAGGCTAAAGAAAAAATTGCAAAATAGGTAAGAACAGAAACAAATGAGCGAAATGAAGTGACTGGAATAGGTGAAATAACAATAGAAATTAACCCTACCACGAGGAATCCAGCCCAAAGTTTTAGAACGCTTGCCGGTATAGAACCTCTGTTTTGCAGCAGGCCACCAAAAAAGAAGACAATAACCGCAAGATTAAGCAGCGCACCGAAACTGATACCGCCAAAATCCGTCATTTTCAATATAGGATCAAGTGATGCTCTTGTAAGCAATAGCAAGTAGATGACGGGTGAAAATATGTAAAGTGGGCTTTTACGAATGATCATTAGTGAGCACTGTTTTTGATAGTTCCATAGCAGCGTTGATAAACAACTCCATTTTAGCGGTTGCAAAATACAAGTTATGCGAGCGGGATGCAAAACTTTTTGCAAGTTTCGAGCCGTAAGCAAGTTTTAAGCAGTTGAAGCGCTTTCTTATGAAAGTTTATGTAGAGAACTCACCTGTAGTACGCTGTGCAAAAAACATTAGCATTCACCTTTCTGATTGGACGAAGCGCTTCAATTTGGCAGTTTTTGTGTATTTTCAATGCACTTCTTTTTGCTTATCAGTATTATTAACTACAAGAACGTAAAATATAATAAAGTTTTGCACATTATTGAGGCATTTTTATTAAAGCTAGTGTTTATCAAATTCATGCATTTATTCATTTGAAAGGGCTTCATGTATCCCTTGCGTTTGTATGCGCGCTATTTGCCTTATATTTGCTATTTGCACCGGTATTGGTTGCTCAGCAAAGCACAGTATTCACTGAACAAGTTTATTTAAGGATAAGATCTACTTACGGTTCTGAGGCTAGCGAAAACGTTGCTAAATGGCGACAACTGGTTAATGAACTACAAAGTGAAGACCTAGACGAAAAGCTTTACGAAATAAATCGATTTTTTAACCGTTTTGATTTTGTAGACGACCTTGTTCACTGGCAGCAAAAAGATTATTGGGCAACGCCAATTGAATTTATTTCAACCGGTGCCGGCGATTGTGAAGACTACACGATTGCCAAATATTTCTCTTTAATTGAGCTTGGTATTCCAGAACAACAGTTGCGACTAATGTATGTGACTGCGTTAGAATTGCGCCAACCTCACATGGTATTAGCGTATTATGAAACCCCAACCTCTATTCCACTTGTTTTGGATAATATAAACAGGCGTATTTTGCCTGCCAATAAAAGAAGAGATTTGTCGCCTATTTATAGCTTTAACGGTAACGGACTGTGGGCTGCTAAAGCTATGGGCACTGGCCGCAAACTTAGGGGAAGCGGCCCAATGAAAATGTGGGACGACATGGTAGAGCGGCTAGACCGCGTTATGTACGGAGATAAACAAGAATAATGAGACTATCTACCCAATTAAGTTCAAGCTTACTCGTTTTTTTAATACTGGTTTTTGCTGGTTCTTTCATAATAAACGTTAAGCTAACCAGAGAATATGTAAACGAGCAGCTTGCTACCCACGCGCAAGATACCGCAACTTCATTAGGGCTTTCTGTTACGCCCTATTTGGGTGACGCTAACGGCCTGATTGTGGCCGAGACCATGGTAAATGCTATTTTCGACAGAGGGTTCTATCAGTATATTACCATTACTGACATGGAGGGGAACCTACTGATTGAAAGACGTAACCCAGATACTGTCGATACGGTTCCAACCTGGTTTACTGATATTGTAGAAGTTACTCCCCCCGTTGAAAAAACAGAATTAAATGATGGTTGGACGATGGCGGGTGAACTCGCGGTTCAAAGTCACCCAGGCCTTGCCAATGAAACTTTATGGGAAAGCGTAAAACAAAGTGCGTTTATGTTCTTTGCTGCTTTTGTTTTTGCCTATATTGCGTTGCTTTTTATTATTACTGCAATTACAAAACCGCTTCGCATTGTAGTAAACAAAATTGAAGATATTCAAAACCAAAAGTTTTCCCACATTAACTACAAACCGTTTACCAAAGAACTTTCTTTTATAACCCAGGCAGTAAACAGGCTTACTACTTCTGTTGAAGTTATGTTTAAAGAACTAACACAAAAAGCCGAACAGTTCAGAATTCAAGCTTTTGAAGACAGCCTTACTGGTGTGCAAAACAGAAACGCTTTCACACGCCATATGAATGCGCTACTTAGCAAAACTGCCACCTCGGATGAAGGCTATGTCATTTTAATACGCCTTGCACAACTAAACGCTATTAACATGACCTTAGGCGCTCAAGATGGCGATAAGTATGTTACTGGTGTAGCTGAAGAGCTTAAAAATTTCTCATCTAGCATTCAAGAAACATCATTTTTGTTTAGGATATCGGGCGCTGATTTTGTATTGGTGACAGAGTCGATGACTAAGCAAGATTGCGAAGCCCACATAAACGTACTCTGTAGTACCCTAGCACCTTGCAACCCACTTAAAGATGGCAGTAAAGCAGTATGGATTGGTGCTGCGCAGTTTAATGATGAACAGTCTTTTTCTGAAATTATGGAAAATGCCGACAGCGCACTGATGGCTGCGACCAAACAACCTCACGGCTGGCAGTTCGCTTCTGAGCTTTCTCATATTCACAGTAACACAGCGTGGAAAGAGCGATTAAACCAAATTTTAGATCAGCAATACGCCGATATACTTATTCAGCCTGTAATGAACGTTGACCAGAACACGCCCGCTTATTTCGAGGCCTTCGCACGATTTAAAGACAAAGATACTGGCAACCCTATCCCTATGTCGCAATTAATTCCGGCGTCAGAGCGCTTGAACTTAATTCCAGAGGTAGATAAGTTGGTGGTAAGCTTAGTTCTTAATAAACTGGCAAAAGATAAAAGGAATGTTGCAATTAACATCGCAAATGCATCTTTAGCCAGTGGATCGTTTAGGCAATGGCTGTTAGGTTTGCTGAACCAAAATGAAGCGCTGTGCACTTATTTGGTCTTTGAATTAGAAGATTCAGCGTTAATTCACCACAAGAACGATGTAATATCATTTTGTAAAGCGCTAGTTAATTTAGGCTGCAAGATTACGGTTGAACATTTTGGAGACAATCTTGCATCATTAGTTGGGTTAAGGGCTATTCAGCCTCATTTTGTAAAAATTTCCGGCAAACTTACGAAAGATGTTCACTCAGACAAAGATAGTCAGTTATTTGTAAGTAGTTTATTAAGCATTGCTCGCGGGTTAAGCATTAGCATTATTGCTGAACTTGTCGAGAACGAAGCCGAGTCGATTGCACTATCGCAACTACATGTTTCGTATCAGCAGGGCTTTTACTTTGCCAAACCTTCGTTATGGCAGGATTAGTAAGCCTAAAATGAATAGATGTATAACAAAAACGAGATCTTATGCGTTCACTTGTTGTACAATAAAGCCATATGGTGTTAGCAAGAAGCTAACCCGACGTTTTTAATCTAAGGATAAGTTATGCGTAGCAACATTATTTTATCTGTGCTCTTTTGCGTGTTGATTGCTTTTTCAACGGCATCTTTTGCTCAAGAAGGCAGCGTACCCGGTTTGCAAGTTAGAAACCTTTTAGTTACTGAAATTGAAGAGGGTGCATCGGTTGAGCAAGCTGCAAGTGAAGTAAGCCAGACAGTACTTGACGAAGCATTGTTTTTTGATGCGGCGGGTATGGCTTATTTAGGCGGAAATCAAAGTGCTTTTGAATCACTTGTAGGCCTTTTGAATGATAACGCCACGGGGTTTGAGCTTGCTATAGCAGGTTTTACGGCGTTTCCTGAACAGGCTGTGCAGGTTGTTACCATTGCTATATTAATGTTTCCAGAAGACGCTAACGAAATCTACAACATAGCCCTTCAAATGCAGGTTATTAGCGAAGAAGACGCATTATTAGCGGTTATTAATGCTGGCGTAGACCCTAGCACGTTAACAGCAACTGCTGCAGGTGCTGCAGGTAATACGTTTTCTCCGCTAGGTGTAGGTACTGGTGCTGCAGGCGCAGGCGGTGGCGACACAACCATTTCAGCTAACTAGGTTGCTTTAATTTATATTTAAATTCTACGTTAGTTAGTTGTAATTGCTTATGTTTAATTTTCAGAAAACCGAAAAGTTTCTTTTCGGTTTTCTTTTGTTTACCTTGTTCTGGCTGCCTTTGTCACTAGGAGCCAACCGCCCATGGGCATGGGCATTAATGCAAATGTCGTTTTTCTTTATTGGCGGCGTTTTATTACTCATTAACAACTCTTTACTTTCAAAGCTATACGCACAATACAAACTGATGGTAGTTGTATGGTTATTATTTTTGACGTGGCAACTTATCAATATAGTCCCTTTGCCCTTTTCTTTGGTTGAGGCTCTACGCCCCGAACGCGTTAATTTTTTACTCAATGAAAATGGTCAGGGCATGGAAAGTATAAGTTCGCAATGGCTTCCTCTAAGCTTTGATGTGGGCCAAAGCGACGTAATATTCTTTAAATCCCTCGCCTATTCTTTCTTGTTTTTTATAACGCTGACTTTGGTTAATACTGGCAAGCGACTTAGATACATACTGATAGTGATAAGTGCTGCTGGCGTATTTCAGGCTATATATGGTTCGTTAGAAGTATTGTCTGGCTTACAGTATAGCTTGGTGTTTAAGTTACCTGTTTCGCATATCGCAACGGGAAGCTTTGTGTATAAGAACCACTACGCTAATTTTCTTTTGCTATGTTTAAGCGCTGCCATAGGTTACATGATAGCGAGTTTACGTGTTCGAAGCGGTTCTAGCCCTAGAGAGCGATTACGTAGAATAGTGCGTTTTTGGTTAAGCAATAAAGTGCTGTTTCGTATTGGTATTATTATTATGGTTATCGCGTTAGTTATGTCTCGCTCTAGAATGGGTAACAGCGCCTTTTTCATAGCGATGACTGTTACCGCCACACTAGGCTTAATTTACTTTAAACCGCGCCAAAAAAGCTATGTAGTGCTATTTATCAGTATGCTGGTAATCGACATTCTTATTGTTAGTAGCCTTTTTGGACTTAAGCAGGTTCAGCAACGTTTAGAGCAAACAAACCTAACTCAAGAAAGCAGGGATGAAGTTGTTACTGATGCCCTACCCCTTCTTTCGCAATATGGAATTATCGGTACAGGCGGAGGCACCTTTTATACGGTATACCCTCAGGTACAAAGTGAATCTATTCAGCACTTTTACGATCATGCTCACAATGAATACCTTCAGTTTGCTATTGAGTTTGGCGTTGTAGGTGCAGCCATTATAGCCGTGCTTGTATTGCTGTGCGCAAAAAGCGCCTTAAGCGCAATACGACACCGAAGACATCCGCTGCCAAGGGGAGCAGCCTTTGCAACTGTTATGGCAGTTATAGGGATGGCATTACACAGTACGGTAGACTTTCCTCTACAAGCACCAGCAAATACCGCTATATTTATTATACTGTTAGCGCTAGGTGCGTTAAGCCGCGATATACCTATGGGAAGACAAGACAAATAACCAACATTAGTTTTATAACACAAGGGGATTTGTGTGGTATTAAAGATAAAGCGACCGATAAAAGAAGAGCCAAACGTTCAACATATGCTGGAACGTATGCCTAAAAATGTTGCCGATTCTTTTACTGACGACCAACTGTTTCACTTAAACACAGCTCTTGCCGGTCGACGATGGGGCAGCCACAAGGTAGATGTAAGAGGTACTATTGGTTTACTGAGAAGCCGATATTATTTTGTTTTACTGGCAGGACGAGATAAGCGCGACCTATCGCGAACCGAAAGCCGCATAGGCAAACTGGTGATGGCAGCCGTTATTGCTTTATTCTTATGCATATCTTTAGTGTTGGGCTTAGTGCTGTTGTATATTTTAAAGAGCTGGTTGGGTATAAACCTTTTTGAAGGGTTTTCTTTAGGCCTTTGGGATTGGTTGAAAGGAAATACTTAAAAGTTCAGCTCCTAGTTTTGTGAACAATTTAATAAGCCTGTACTTACAGCAAACGTAGATGGTCCAAGCCAACGGCACGCGGGTTCATTAAGATTATTTTCACTTATAAGCTTGAGAATTAATTTTCTACTCAATGGGTTCTTTATACCTAAATCTAAGTGGTGTCTTAGTCGTTTTATAATTTTAGCGTAATGCACTGACCTGTTCATATACATTGTAATACCGAACTTTGCTATGAACCTATGCACTATAGCGTCTTGTGGCCCAACGCTAACCGCGTTATCTAAATACTGATAAAACTGGCTATCTAGCTCGCCAAGCTTCCACTTTACAGAGGCTAACCCTATCCAGCCCCCACTCCAGTTAGGTCTTAGTTTTAAGCTTTTTCTATAGCTAAGCATCGCACTGTGAAGTTCGTTAGGTCCATTATTCGCTTTGGTTGCTGCTTCTAAGTCACTCGCTACGACCGTACTGAAATGTAACCATTCGAAAAGCTGCCCTTGCAATTGATAATAAAGCGCATTGTTTGGTGCTTTATCAATCACCTCTTCAATCTTTGTAAGAGCTTTTTCAACGTCTTTTTCAGAAACTGAAGAAGGAGCGCTATTCCAACCATCCAAACTATTTTTAACGCTATAATAGGTGTTGCTAACAAAAAACTGATTTGCGCTTCCCAAAAAGCTAAATAAAGCTATGGAAGCAATTAAAAAAGTAAGCGCATGATGCCATTTAAGCTTTTCCTTCCAATGTGCGAACGTAATGTCAACTTGCATGCTTTTTCTCCCGCGCTGTTATTACACTAGGAGTTTCCAGAAAAGTTTTTTTTGCATACGTATAATCATAACTCGCGACTACTTCATAGGCAGCTTCCATATCATTGGGTCGTCTGACTAAATCGTGAGTGTCTGACGCCACTACATGAAATGCCCTTTCCTCTAATAACCTAAATGCAAACTCTTCTACTTTATCACCAAAGCGACCGACGAAAGCTCCCGCTGTTGCTTGAAACAAACACCCTTGTTTTTGAAGCCAGTTAAATTTGTGATTTTCGGCAATTAGTTCTCTATTGCGCTCTGGGTGAGCAATTAGTGGCTGAATATTATTGCGCAATAGCCATTTTATTAGCACATCAAGACCTTGTGGGATATGGCTGTGTGGCATTTCAAGAAGGAGTACGTTCTTGCCATCGTATGTACCTAAGAAAGGTAATTCACCTCTTTTGTACCATATAGGAATTAACTCATTTACACGAACTTCAGCCGCAAATGAGAGAGAAAGAGGAATTGACTCTCTTTTAACGTGCTTACTAAAAGAGAGAAAGGCGGCTTCTATTGAGCTCAGAGAGTTGTCAAAATACCCCATATGTATATGAGGAGTGCATACCATATGGCTTATACCACAACTTGCTGCCTGCTGAGCCATTTCAAGGGCAATGTCTAAAGTCCTGGCACCATCATCGATGCCAGGAAGAATGTGACTATGAAGATCTATCAATAATTTTTTTAGCTGCTTTTCTGACTGGTATATCCGTATTGGTCATAAAAGCCGGCGTACCTTTGTGCTACATCTGATTTGCGCAAGTTTACTTGATTCAGTACCACCCCATCAAGACGGTGGCCCACTTGCAGGAATCGCGATAAGCCATTATTGATTACTTTGTCACTTGTACTGTCAGCCCTAACAACGTAAATAACAGAGTCACAGGAGTTTGCTACGATCATAGAGTCGCTTACAGCCTGTGTAGGTGCCGTATCTACCACCACATACTTATACTCAGACTTAAGCTTAGTAATAAGCTCGTCAAAGCCTTTGTCTGCTAATAGCTCTTGCGGATTTGAAGGGATAGTTCCTGCAGAGAGAATATCAATATTTGATTCTTCATCTCGAACCAAACATTCCTCAAAACTATGCGACTTCAATACAAGATTCGCTACACCAGGTTGATAACTAGGAATATTAAACTGTTTGCCTATGCTTGGTCGACGTAAATCAGCATCAATTAATATAGTCTTATCTAGCTGACCCAAAGCAAAAGCTAAGTTAATAGATACAGTGGTCTTCCCCTCTTTGGGAACACTTGATGTAACCAAAATTGCCTGGTTTTCTTTTTCAATGTTCAACAAAGAAAGACTTGTTCGAAGCGTTCTAACCGCTTCGGCAAATTGATGTTTCTTACCATCAAAAAACGTACGAATAGGTAAGTCTGTCTTTTTCTTGTGGGCAAGCCAAGGGATTAAGCCAAGCATACGCTGCCCTAACTTCTTCTCTACATCGTCTACAGACCGAATGCCACTATTAAGCGTTTCCATAACAATGGCAAGCGCGATACCAAAACTTAAACTCAGCACAAAAGCTGCTGCAATAAATAGCTTTTTATTGGGTTTAGAAGGCGTATAGCTCGGTAACGCACTGTCGAGAACCCGAGCGTTGGCCGATTCTAGGCCACCAAGCTCATCAGTTTCTTTTAGTCGAGTAAAAAATGAATCGTAAAGCTGCTGGTTAATATCTACTTCTCGCTCTAGAGCCTTGCGTTTATTATCCAGTTCAGCCAGTGACCTGAACGCAGCTTTAGACGTTTCGACTTCTTTCTGAAGTTGAGCCACTTTTTGTTTCGAAGATTCATACTGAGTCGTGATACTGCTTATTAAATCGGTAATTTGAGTATTTAGCGTATCTCTAATTGCTGTCAATTCAGCATTGGCCGCTATCATTTTAGGATGCTTCGGACCATAGACCTTACTTAACTCACTGACTCTTGTTAATGCTTTACCTTCATCTCTTCTAACGTCCCTTACAGCAGGGTGATTCAAGACTTCAGGTATTCTGGCCACATCTTCAATAGCTTTACTATCTTTGATTTGGTTAAAAATGACACTGTTTAACTTAAGCTCTACTTCCGCTTCAGAAAGCTGAATATTGAGCCTTTCTAGTTCGTCTGACGCAAGACCGACTACACCATCAATATTCACAACCTGATTAGTTTCATAAAACCTTACAAGATTGCGCTCAGCAACATCTAACTTAGTTTTCAAACCATCAATACTGTCAGTAAGAAATGATGTAGCCTTAGCTGTCATATCTAGCTTAGCTTGAAGGTAGTTTTCGATATAAACTTCTGCAATAGTGTTTGCAATAAGCGCAGATAAGGTAGGCTTTTCAGTAGTTACGGATATTCTAACTAACTGAGTACCTTTTAATAACGATACATCTGTAGCACTCATAAGTAGGTGAGTGGCTTTTCGCTTTAACTTAGCGACTTTTTGCTCTTCAGTTAGTTCTACTTTTTCTTTTTGAGGTAGAAATGGAAACATCTCAGCCAAGTCAGAAACGAACGATGTTTCATTTTCCTCGGGCATAAAATCAGCGTTGTCATACAAGGAGAGGCTTTCGACGGTTTTTTCAGCAATTTGACGCGACTTCAATACTTCAAACTGCGTTGCCATATAGTCTTTGCTTTTAGTGTCTATCCCGTATACTTCTTCAATAGACACCACGTTAGCCTTTTCTGCCTCTATTAGCAGAGTTGTAGAAGATGTGTAAAGGGGCGTCATCTTCATTACTAAGATAGCGACTAACACTGTAAAGGCGATAGCCAGAAGTAATATTCTTAAGCTGTAACGTTTAATAATTCCCAGATAGTGCCCTAAGTCAATGAGCTCGTTATTATCTGTATCTTCCGTAATTTTTACTGCCATTTAGTTAGCTCACAAAATAGTTATACTTTAAAAGAAACGCTGGTTTACAGTTACGATATCACCCGGTTGGATCATATCTGTAACCGAGACACTAAATTCAAACTGCTGTCCGTCAGTCTCTCGCACTATTGTTATCTTATCTTTGTTTGCACGTTCAGTATAACCACCAGCAAGCGCCGCTGCTTTGTTAACAGATAGACCTGGTTGGTATGGATAACCGCCGGGGCGTTTTACTTCACCGTCTATAAAAAACGGGCGATACTCAACTATTGAAACGGAAACGGACGGGTTTACTAAGTAATCTCCTAATAAGCCTTCATAAATAAGACTCTCAACTTCAGCAGCGGTCATACCAACTAGCTTTAGTTCCCCAAGAAATGGATAGTTAATCGTGCCAACATCGGGCAAGCGAATTTCCATCGAAAGATCATCTTGCCCGAAAACGCTTATGTTTATTCTGTCGCCAGAGCCAAGCTGGTACTGACTCATACTTAAGTTCCCTTCTTGAGCCCAAGCACAAACACTCCAAAATATGGCTAGAGTAAGGAAAGATATTTTTTTTATATTGCTTATCACAATGTAACCTCAGCTGACACACCGACCACACTTTGGTCGAAATTGATTGCTTCTCTATTACTGTCTCTGTCTTCAATTCTGTAAAACAGTGAAAAGCTTAACCACCTTCTAGCTTCATAATTCAAAGACGCTGCGTAAATAGACAATTTGTCATCTCGATTGGTAAAGTCTTCATCATCAACAATATATTCATTGTTTTCTCTTGCGTACCGCAAGCTACTACTTAAGCGTTCAAGCCATTGGTGTGTCCAAGATAATCTGTAGTTTCTACCGCGGATTAAACTACCCTCACCATTAGTTTCATTAGTATCTGCGGAGGTAGAGAAGTTTACAGTTGAGTATGTAAGTGGTTGCCACTCGATACCTACTTCCCAATCGGTTCCATAAAAATTATCCCGGCTGCTTGCCGCAAAATCTTTTTCTTTATACCCGATTTTTGCATAACCAGAAGTTGCGGCTGTGTTTTCCCACGCAATACCAACCAAAAGACGGTTCTCATTACTCTCTAGAGAGTTTTCAAGCAGATTGTTATCGTAACGTATAAATGAGCGTGTGAAATCGAACACTAATTCAGTAGAGGGGGCAATTTGATAATTGAACTCGGCCCCAATTCTATTGGTCGCCCTGTCTCTAATAAGGTACGCGAATTCATTACGGTCGTAATCTAAAGTGGTTCTGTCTGCTTTAAACACTACTTCACCAGCTGAACTTAAACTTCCGTATGTATATTCAGCGCCGTAGTACATACTTTTATAAGTATCAGGTGTGGTTAAGTCACTCCCGCCACCTAATGAAAACCCCGTACCTCGGTCCTCATGCCCGTCTTCGTATCTTAAAATTGCATTGATTGCATGACGACTGTTTAACTCATAATCGGTAAGTGCTTCAACGAAATGGTCAGTATAGTCATCTGCACTACTTGAAAAGAAAGTACCGCGCTCCAACCGATAACCAAATTGCACCGGGTTTCCGTCAACCTCTGTGGCTGCAATAATTTCAGGTGATAGAATTGAGCGCCAGCTATATATTTTTGCTTGCCCGTCGGTTGCACGAGCAACGTTGTCTACGTAGCTCATGGAAGTGTTAAGAGTAGGTATAATGTCAAATTGCCCTGCTTCAATCCTTCCTTGTTGTTGAGCTGCTACAGAATTGGCAACGCAAATAGCAACCAACGATAGCAATAGCTTGTTCTGATATTTCATTTCCTTTCCCTACTTTCACTTTGCTATTCAAAATAGCTTAGATTTACCTAAATGTTTTTCTAAATAGTATTCAAGCCCAATAAGACACCATAGAGCACTTTTCCCTACCATCGGCATATGGGCGACAATATATTTTTCGCTAAAACGCTTATATAATATTCGATGTAAGGAAGAAGTTTAACTTCTATCTAATTGATTTAGCTTCACCCCAGACATAGCTAGATTCATGCCATAAAAAAACACGCTAGCATCAAATTGTTTCAACTTTATTTTTAATACCAAGTTTCACAGCACTTTGAAGTAATACTAATGATACCAACATTCAAAATACCATAAAGCTTATTTTGTAATAAAATTACAACAGAGGTAATATATACTAATGCTTAATCATATAGTCATAGGTTTGTTCCGCTATTAGAGGCATCATTTCTTTACTGATCCGACTGTATGTAGGCATATACTTTTCTTTTGTAGGCACATTCTTTGCTACAGGAACTATGCTGTTTATCAGTTTGTAACTTTTAGATGCCGTTTGTAGCTAGAACTGGTGAAATTAAAGTAAGCAATTTAACACCTTTTACCTTATCGATTTAGAGACTTTCTCAATGGACAATCAAGCAGAATCTAATAAAGTTCTAAAATCACACCCTGTTGATTCTAACGCCAGTGACGGCCTTGCAGTGCGAAATAAGAGTGGCTTTTCAACACTTTACCGACTTATAGACTTATCATTGGTAACACTACTCTATTACTCGTGCGCCGCATACTTCGAGTCTATTATCGACCCTACTAGTCTGATTCTTTTATTCGTCAACGTGATTTGTTTTCAAATATCCGCTGAAGGTGTTGAGCTTTATCGCTCGTGGCGCGGTCATCGCACACCTGAAATGCTAAGAGCTGCTGCAATAACGTGGGCTCTAAGTATTCTAGGTACCTTAACGATAGGTTACTTTTTTGTTCAAAACATTAATACCCCTCCCCTTGTGGTCTTAGCTTGGTTTGCGACATCGTTTGTCGGCCTGATTGCTTGGCGTTTTGTAATGCGTAAATTCCTATTTCATATAAGAAAAAGCGGAATGAATTCTAGGCGTTCAATTGTTATTGGCGCAACGCACCTTGGAGCAAATGTTGCACTTCAGATACAGCAAAATGAACACCTTGGAATTCGATTTAACGGTTTGTTTGATGATAGAGATACGAGTAGACTTCCTCATGAAATGCAAAATACCGTATTAGGAAACATCGAGCAGGCCATAGAAATGGCTAAACGAAATGAAGTTGATTACATATATATTGCACTGCCTATGAGCGCAGAAAACAGAATCCGCTCAATTTTAGAGCAATGCAGTGACACCACTGCGAACGTTTATGTGGTACCAAACTTCTTTATGTACAATCTTTTGAACGCTCGTTGGCAAACGGTTGGCAACGTGCAGGCGCTTAGTGTTTATGACACACCATTTCAAGGCGCCAGTGATATATTAAAACGTTTTGAAGATATTGTTTTAAGCTCTTTAATATTGATGATGATATCAATACCTATGCTTTGTATTGCTGCAGCAGTAAAGCTTACTTCTAAAGGTCCCGTAATTTTCAAACAAAAGCGTTACGGGTTAGATGGTAAACAAATTACGGTTTACAAATTCCGGTCTATGACTACCCAAGATAATGGTGCAGTTATTAAACAAGCTACTAAAAACGACGCGCGTTTAACCAAGATTGGTGGTTTCTTAAGAAGAACTTCTTTGGATGAACTTCCGCAGTTTATCAATGTTCTACAAGGCCGTATGTCAATCGTTGGACCTAGGCCACACGCGGTCGCTCACAACGAGCAATATCGAAAAATAATCACAGGTTACATGTTACGCCATAAAGTTAAGCCTGGAATAACTGGTTGGGCCCAGGTTAATGGTTTGCGTGGCGAAACCGAAACAGTTAACAAAATGGTTCAGCGTGTAGAATACGACCTAGATTACATTCATAGGTGGTCTGTGTGGTTTGATATCAAAATAGTGTTCATGACAGTTTTCAATGGTTTTAAAAATAAGAATGCTTATTGATAATACTCACAAAGGTTATACAAAAGCGGCAATTTGCCGCTTTTTTTGTGCCCGTAAATATGATTTTTCACCACGCACGCAACCTCTGAATTGAAACTACGATAACAGGTAGCCCACGCGAGATAAGAAAATCTTTTAACAGGCCTGGCCGGCGTTGCTTGTTGGGAAACGCGCTATCGCCTCAGCAATCGTTAACTTATCGGTATGGGTCGTTGCAATTTACTTAATTGCTATGCCCTTGCACTTGGCGATTATTCGCACTTTCTTTCATATAAGATCCTATATAGAATTTTTGCTATACTGCGCCGCTCTATTTCTTAACCTTAAAAGTCATAAAATTGAGATTATTTATTTCCCTAATTCGCAACGCACTTGGTGGCTTTATCGCCTTGCTTGATTTAATTACTCGTGGCACAAAAATCAAACGATTGCCACATAAACAACAGCAAGTCGAAAACGCCGTACAAGGATTAACACTTTATCAATTTTTTGCATGCCCTTTTTGTATTAAAACACGCCGTGCTATGTATAAAATGAATTTACCTATTCGTAAACACAGCATATCGAGTGGGTCTCCGTATCGTGATGAATTAGCACAAGGCGGAGGAAAAGTGAAAGCCCCTTGCCTACGCATACAAACTCCTGAAGAGGACATTTGGCTGTACGAGTCTTCAGAAATTATTAAGTATTTGCAGCAACGCTTTCAGTAAGTTATTCATATTAGCTGCTTAAAGGCGTGCAAAGTCAGCAACAAGTAAACACCATAAATAGAGTGATTTATCTTTACCCCAAATACGAAAAAAGGCGAGCATCCTGCTCGCCTTTTTCCGAAAGAACTTAAACTTAATTAGTTAATAATTAAGCTAATGCGCCTTTAGCCGCTTCGACTAGTGCGCTGAAAGCTGCTTTGTCATGTACTGCGATGTCGGCAAGGATCTTACGATCGATTTCAACAGAGGCTTTCTTCAAACCGTTAATGAAACGGCTGTATGACATACCATTTTGACGAGCAGCAGCGTTAATACGTGCAATCCATAGTTGACGGAATTGACGCTTGCGCTGACGACGGTCACGGTAAGCATATTGACCAGCTTTAGTTACAGCTTGTACCGCTACGCGATATACACGTGAACGTGCGCCGTAATAACCTTTTGCCTGCTTGAGGACTTTTTTGTGACGAGCACGTGCGATAGTGCCGCGTTTTACTCTAGCCATTAATCAGTCTCCTAAGTCTTATACGTAAGGCAACATGCGCTGAACCAATTTGGTATCAGAGTCATGAACCAGTTTTTTGCCACGAAGGTGACGTTTACGCTTAGAGCTCTTCTTAGTCAGAATGTGACGTAAGTGAGACTGTTTGCTTTTAAAGCGGCCAGAACCCGTTTTCTTAAAACGTTTGGCGGCACCGCTTACAGTTTTCATTTTAGGCATTGCTAAAACTCCGCATTGTTTAATATCGGTATTTTTCGTGTTGCAGTCACTTCATACCGGTTAATGTTTAGCAGCAAGGTGTTTAAGGGTGCAGATTCCTTAAAACTTTAGACCGTTACTACTTCTTATTTGGGGCTAGCACCATGATCATCTGACGGCCTTCCACACGGCGTGGGAAAGACTCGCATGTAGCGATATCTTCTAAATCGGTTTTAACGCGGTTTAGTAGATCGATACCGATGTCTTGGTGCGCCATTTCACGACCGCGGAAGCGGATCGTAACTTTGGCTTTATCACCACCTTCAAGAAAGCGACGCAGGTTGCGCAGTTTGACCTGGTAATCGCCTTCATCAGTGCCAGGGCGAAATTTAATCTCCTTGACCTGAATTTGCTTCTGTTTTTTCTTCTGCTCTTTTTGAGCTTTACTTTTTTCGAAGAGGAATTTGCCATAGTCCATAACTTTACAGACTGGCGGCTCGGCATTCGGACTGATTTCTACTAGATCTAGGCCCGCGTCTTCTGCGTTACGAGTAGCTTCTGCTAGAGAAACCACACCAACCTGTTCACCGTCTTTGCCAATTAATCTTACTTCTCTGGCTTTAATCTCATCGTTAATGCGGGCTTTGTCGCCCTGAGCCTTGTTGTTAGCGCCTTTAATGTGCTATTCCTCCAAACATTTAATTCTTTTGTCTGCTTTTGGGAGGTCGGTTGACCCAAAGTAAAACCAAAAGCAGACACCTT
Organism: Alteromonas sp. W12; assembly: GCF_001924945.1. Lineage (NCBI taxonomy): Bacteria > Pseudomonadati > Pseudomonadota > Gammaproteobacteria > Alteromonadales > Alteromonadaceae > Alteromonas > Alteromonas sp. W12. Next base: position 1,180,612 of record NZ_LQXH01000001.1, on the reverse strand, counting down.
AATTGTGCATTATACACAATTTGCTCAACTACTTAATCGTCTTTTCAACAACTTCTTGTTGAGCCATGGCAATAAAGTCTTCCAGGCGCATTTTGCCTAGGTCGTCACCGCGACGAGAGCGTACTGCTACTTCGCCCGCTTCCATTTCTTTATCGCCCACAACTAGCATATACGGAATACGCTTCAAAGTGTGCTCGCGGATTTTAAAGCCGATCTTCTCATTTCGCAAGTCAGACTTTGCTCTAAAACCTAATTCTTGCAGTTTTTTTACACAATCTGAGGCATATTCAGCTTGTTTGTCGGTAATATTCATTACCACTACCTGCTGAGGTGCCAACCAGAGTGGGAAGAAACCTGCAAATTCTTCGGTCAATATTCCAATGAAGCGTTCTAGTGAACCCAAAATAGCGCGGTGAATCATAACCGGCACTTTGCGTTCGCCATCTTCTGCTACATAAGTAGAGCCCAAGCGACCTGGCATTGAGAAATCTAGCTGTACGGTTCCGCACTGCCATGCACGGTCTAAGCAATCGTGCAGTGTAAACTCAATTTTCGGCCCGTAGAACGCACCTTCTCCAGGCTGATAATCGAACTCGATGTCATTAGCTTTAAGTGCATCTGCAAGCGCAGCTTCTGATTTATCCCAAATCTCGTCAGCACCTACGCGCTTTTCTGGGCGAGTAGACAGCTTAACTTTGATATTTTCGAAACCAAACGCAGCGTATGTCTCGTACACCATCTTAATACAGCCACTCACCTCTTCTAGGATCTGTTCTTCAGTACAGAAAATGTGAGCATCGTCTTGCGTAAAGCCACGAACACGCATTAGACCGTGTAGTGCGCCCGATGGTTCGTTACGGTGACAGCAGCCAAACTCAGCCATACGAAGAGGCAGGTCGCGGTACGATTTCAAACCTTGGTTGAAAATCTGTACGTGTCCTGGGCAGTTCATTGGCTTAACGGCATATTCACGCTTTTCAGATTCAGTCGTAAACATGTTTTCAGCGTACTTGTCCCAGTGACCTGATTTTTCCCAAAGCGAGCGGTCCATCATTAATGGGCCTTTAACTTCGTCATAATCGTATTCACGAAGCTTCTTACGCACGTAGCTTTCTAGCTCGGTGTAAATTGACCAACCGTCGTTGTGCCAAAACACCATACCCGGCGCTTCTTCTTGCCAATGGAAAAGGTTAAGTGCTTTACCAATTTTACGGTGGTCGCGCTTTTCAGCTTCTTCTAAGCGCTGTAGGTAAGATTTAAGCTGCTTCTTATCTGCCCACGCAGTACCGTAAATACGCTGAAGCATTTTGTTGTCGCTATCGCCACGCCAGTAAGCACCTGCCACTTTCATCAGTTTGAAGTGATGGCAGAACTTCATGTTTGGCACGTGAGGGCCACGACACATATCTGTGTATTCTTCGTGGTGATACAGTGCTGGACGGTCGTCCTTGCTGATGTTCTCATCAAGAATTTCCATTTTGTAGCTTTCACCGCGCGCTTCAAATGCATCGCGTGCTTCTTGCCAGCTCACTTTGTTCTTAACCACGTCGTAATTAGTTTTAGCCAGTTCAAGCATACGCTTTTCTAGTTTAGCTAAATCTTCCTGGGTTAGGCTTTCTTCCATATCAACATCGTAGTAGAAACCGTTGTCGATAACAGGGCCGATAGCCATTTTGGTGTTAGGCCAAAGTTGTTTGATAGCGTGACCTAACAAGTGCGCGCAACTGTGACGAAGAATTTCTAAACCTTCATCGTCTTTTGCAGTAATAATTTGAAGTTGTGCGTCCGCGTCAATCATATCAACGGCGTCAACTAACTCACCGTTTACTTTTCCTGCAATGGTTGCTTTGGCTAAACCAGGGCCAATATCATTTGCAACATCTAGTACAGAAACAGCGTTATCGAAAGCGCGTTGGCTTCCATCAGGAAGGGTAATTACAGGCATTTTAATTCCTTTACAGTGGTGACGCCTACTCTGCGCCACATGCATATTTTTGAAAATTTAATCGTGCTTTATAGCACTCGAAACTTGCTTTATTTGAAGCGACTAAAGTACAGCATAAAAATACAGCGCATTGGTACTGCAAAACTGTATACGCGTCGAACTTACTGAGTTTTCTCAGTATTAAAGCAAGTTGTGGATTATAACCAGTGTAGGGGCAACTTCAATATCGAAAAGCCTTTATTGGCTAATTTGTGAAGGTTTGATTTCGTTTAGGAAGATTTTGAGTAGGAATTTATGCATTTCACCGTTTTTATCCCATACTTTAGTGTAAGGCGATAAAGGTTGCTGGACTGGCTCTTCGCTGGTGTTCTCGTGTGCCTTAGGAAAGTAGTCACTCAACACTCCAATCGCCTTGAAAAAAGCATTAAAACAAGCAGAGCGTGCAATATGTGGCATTTTATCAGCGAGCATATTTCAGATGAAACCCAGCAGTTTTTTAGCTGCCAAAAAGCCGAACGAGTAAGTGGCGGAGATACACACGAAAGTTACATCATAAAAGATACGACCCATCGTTACTTTGTTAAAACCCGCAAATATGATGATACTCAGCAATTATCTCATGAAGCCGAAGGACTAGCGGCCATCGCTAGCACGCAAACCATTGCTACCCCACGAGTCATTTGCCATGGAATTACAGCCAATGAAACGCCTAATATGGAATATTTGGTACTTTCTCACGTTCGATTTATTGAACCCACTGATAATGACTATTTCATTTTAGGACAGCAACTCGCTGCTCTTCATGCGGTTAACGCCTACACCAGCTATGGATGGCCGCATGACAATTACATTGGTGCCAGTGTACAAACCAATGGAAGAATGGCGTCTTGGGCTGACTTTTTTGCAGAAAAACGGATTGGTAGTATGCTAGAACGCTTGGCATCAATTGGTACATGGAAAAGCGAAGATGGCAATATAGACGATATTATTACTCGAATAAGACATCTCTTGAGCTTACATCAACCCCACCCTTCACTACTTCATGGCGACTTGTGGGCTGGCAATGCAGGCTTTAATAAAAAAGGACCGGTGTTATTTGACCCCGCTGTGTATGTTGGCGATGCGGAAACCGACCTTGCCATGGCCGAATTGTTTGGTGGCTTTCCCCAATCATTCTTTGAGGGTTACCATCAACACACCCCAATTGAAAAAAATTACCGATTAAGAAAACCAATTTACCAGCTTTACCATATTTTAAATCACGGGTTATTATTCGGCGCGCATTACATTACGCAAGCCAAACAAATAATAGATGACATTTACACGCATTGATGTGACAAACAAATTCGCTTGCATTTGTTGCCCATCAGCCGCTTTACCTGCGGATTAAGAAAGAAAGCACCGCAAACTGTAAATAGATATAAGTCGATTTAAAATAGAGAGTAGCTTTTATTATGACAAACTCAGGCCCTGTAGCACTCATTACAGGGGCAGCAAAGCGAATTGGCGCCGCCATGGCGTGTCAGCTTCATAGCGAAGGCTATCGCGTTATTATCCATTATGGGCATTCTAAAGACGAGGCACTTGCACTGGCTGAAAAGCTAAATAGTCAGCGGGAGGACTCTGCTACCTGTCTCCAAGCCAACCTTTGTAATTCAGACGAAGTAAGTGCACTTGGGCAACGAGCGTTAGACATTTGGGGTCAGATAAACGTTTTAGTAAATAATGCTTCTAGTTTTTACCCCACTCCGGTGGGCGAAATTTCAGAAGACGACTGGGTATCTCTGATAGGCAGTAACGTGAAGGGGCCATTGTTTTTGTCACAAGCATTGGCACCAGCATTAGCGGTAAGTAAAGGCTGCATTATCAATATGGTCGACATGCATATCGACCGCCCACTCCCCAAACACAGTGTTTACCTCATTGCTAAATCCGGTCTTGCCTCACTAACCCAATCGTTAGCTATAGACTTAGCCCCCAACGTTCGCGTAAATGGTATTGCGCCAGGGGCAATTTTGTGGCCAGAACGGGAAATGGACGAGGACGAAAAAGACAAACTGATATCGAGTATTCCACTGGGTGAACTAGGTACACCAAATGACATTGCTAAAACATTGTCGTTCTTGGCATCGGCCCCTTACATCACTGGACAAATCATTTATGTCGATGGCGGGCGCGGACTTCATACTGGTGCCTCCGCGTGAATATTTCCCAAGTGAAACCATGGCACCCAAAAGTTTCGCAACTAAGAAACGCTTGCCGCGCTGGTGTCATCAGCGTTGCCATGTTTGCGTTGCTAGGCTGTTTTGGCGGTAGTACCGTAAAGCAAAGCATTAACGATTACGCCGCACGACTCTCGCGTGTACTCGATACGCCCCTCCCCGATTCGTTTAACGATAAGATTACCACCCCGCTTCCCAAACTTGCTGACTCCGCCACGCTTAAACACGCTATTGAGGGCGTGAGTATAAACCTGCGTGAGTTTTATGCGCTGCAAGATTGTGAGTTAGGCACAGTGGTTGCCGAACGCAATACGTCGCTAGGAAAAAGTCAGCTGCCATCACAGCGGCTTGTTTATGAGAGCAAGCTGCTTGATGTACTCAAAAGCTGTGAAGCAGCGCTCACGAAAGAAAACGAGTCTAACCAGAGAAACGCGGCACTGGCAGCAACCATCGCATCGTGGCGTGAACAAAAGATACAAGACTACAGTAAAACGTGGGCAAACCTAGTCCAAGGGAGCCAAGAATTGCGTCTGGCGCTTAATACACCTGAACGTCTTTTCTCAGTTGAAAATAATAGAGATGCACTTTCTAGCGTAAACGCGCTTTATTACATCAACAGCTTAAGTAACAAAGAATTGCTCTTGAGCGATATGTATTCTTCCAATACAGCATCGAGCGATACAGAAACAGAGGCTACGAATGAAAATAATAGTGAGAGTATTATTGAGAGCAGCGAGCTTGAACAACAGTTAAAAATTATACGTTCAGCCAGGTTACCCGCTACACTTTGGCATACACAACAAACCTTAACGCAAAACCTCTCATTGCTTACGAATATGCTTGAAACCGAGCTTGATGCTGTAAGCTGCCCAGAAGGCCGCGCCAGCGACAAAGCAAAAATATTGCGTAATGTATTCTATCTTTTCTTTATTGAGGAAATACAACCTGTAGGAAGTTTGGTAAATCAATACCATTACAAACTAGCGCCATTATGGGAAGACTGGCTTGCGCAGCCGTCGCTGCACGAGGAATTCAAACACTACATCAGGCAACAGTCACAAGACGGATTCAATCAATACAGCAGCGTCATGAAAGCGCATGTCAACTTATGGCAAGGATTCCTTGGTAGATGTAATCTATCGCCCGTCGCGCCTGTTTAATAGCGCGACGAGCAAATCCACCAGCCCAGCTTTTGCTGAACATCTCCTCACCTCTGGCCAGCTTTGCCGAAGCACGTTCAATATGTTCGGTTCCCTTCTAGATTTGAAAAGAGGGCAAATGACACATTCCAATAATCCTTCACATAACAAATGTTAAAGAATATTTTCTCCTGCCTCAGGGTCTCTCGAATTCCGAGCCTGCTCTCGTATTTCATGAGCTTCGGAAGACACATCATCATTAATTTTCGAGTCTTGTGGGCGCGAATTTCCAGCCCCTTTAGCACTTGACCTTTCGTTTCGATTTTCTGTGGCCTCTCCACTATTTTGTTCACTATCAAAACTTTTTACGTTCTTTTGTTCTGTCGTACTTTCACTTAACTCATTTGCTACGTTTTCTGAAGGGTTAGCGCTTGAAGCGCCTTTTTCGGAAGCATGATAAATATGCATACCCTCAGGGAAAATGCGCTCTCTCGCATCATCAGGCATACTGATATTCGCCTCTAAGAAGGCCTGAGTGATTTTACGCATCAGCACCGACGCCATTTTTAGTACACTCGTTTTCTCTACATCCACCCAAAAATAAACCTTGATGTTGTAGGTCGAGGGGCCTAATTCATCGATAAGAATTTGCGGTTCAGGGTCGATTAACACGTTGTCTTGTGCTGACGTAATTTCTTGCGCCATCTGCTGAGCGTGTTGTATATCAGCATCGTAGCCAACGCCAATAACAAACTGACCACGCATTAGCGGGTTGGCCGTAAGGTTTTTGATTATCCCTTTGTAAATAGTCGCGTTAGGTATTTGAATATGGTTGCCGTCAAAATCCACCAGTGTAGTCGCACGTGCCGTAACTTTCTGAATGATGCCGGTGAAATCGTTGATTTGTACGATATCCCCTATTCTAAAGGGGCGTTGAATAGTAAGCAGTAGGCTTGAAATAAAGTTCTCGGCGATGTCGCGAAAGGCGAAACCAAGAATAAGCCCCACCACACCTGTACCACTCACCACCGCGATTGCAAATCCGGTGAGCCCAGCTAAGAACAAAAATAGATAAATACCGAGTAAAATTAAGACTAAACTGACACTTCTTTGAATGACTGAGCGCAGCAGTGGAGATGTGGTCGTACGGGTTAACGGTTTAACTAAAACCTTGGCAATATGCGGCGCTAAAAGGATAAACGCCGCCATGATAACTAAGCCTAGTGCCAACCCCGGTAATCGATAAACAAAGTTCTCCCAAAGCTGAGAGAGTAGCGACTGTGCACTTGATAAACTGCTTATTGCGCCACCTTCGTCACTTTGTTGAAGCAAAGTTTGTATAAAAGGTTCGCTGTCGGTTTGCGAGAAAGAAAGCCCCGCTCGATTATTTAAAATAGAGGGTTGTAATATTTGTTGCGCACTGAACATCACCTCACTCCTTGGCGTTCATGTGTTTCGGTTTTTAATATAAATAACTACGACGCGATAACTAAATAAGATCCCAGCCCGATGGTAAATAAAAAACTGCCCCATATAGCGTGTTCTATAACCACCACGGGCGTCGAGTTAGTTTGCATATACCTATAACCGAAAATGCCACCGCCAATCCAAGAAATGACTACAGCAATCCAGTTACCGTACACTAAGTGGGCTAAACCAAATAAAAAAGTACTTAAGGCCCACCTTGCATATTTCGAAGGCAGTATTCGCTTGTAACGGTGAAAAAAGTACGTTCGAAAAATGATCTCTTGCGGGATGACCGACACTAACGGATAAATCAATAATGTAGCTATCCACATCCATGGCTGGTTCATAGGCCAATGTAGGAACAATTCCGGTTTAAAAAAGTAAACTACCAGCGCCAGTAAGCTCGCCCAAGGCAAAAATAACCTTAGCGTAATTTTTAAATGCGTTCGATAGTCTTCCCAATGCCACAATTTAATGCGTTTAAATTGCTTATCTGCTAACAAGATAGCTAAGCAACAAAGTCCCATAACACCTAAAATAGGCATGAGATAATTTGCAAAATGCTTTATCCAGTAGAGAACGGCAAAGGGAATCACCACAAAGAGCAAGATCAATTCAGACCACAGCTTTGCCACAACTCACCTCTTTCTCTCGATCATGCTAGGTTCGCTGATCGATTCCCCAAACGTTTTTACTAACTAGAATCGATGCTAAACCAACAAGATAATTACCAACCGATGACACTTTTATGAATTTTTACGGTTTATGTCTATGAAAGTGTAGTGCCAATTTGCAAAGCATGAGTGATTAATTAAGTGCTACTTTAGCCCTATGCTTCACTACGCATTCGTAACTCTCTATATAGATAAGGTTTTTTAAGAGCAGTGGAAACTTGTAAGCGTTTTTTAGTAATGAGCAACAACGCTTATTATAGTGATCTACTTCAATAATCGGCTTCGAAAAACCTATTTTAAAGTACGTGAACGCGTTGAACTCAGGTAGTGTTTGTATATCGCACAAAAGTCGTGAAATAATTGCATAAGATGTATAAGGCGATACCAATGACAAAAAATAGCCCTAGCGACGTTTTACAGCAAATTGAAAACCACTATGCCTCTTTGTCCCCTTCGGGCAAGGCTATTGCGCATTATATTCAGCAGAATCCTATCGCAGTATTAAGTCAATCTACGTCTTTAATTGCAGAAAAAACGGGGACGTCAAAGGCCACAGTCAGTCGCTTCTTTCGCCAGCTGGGTTTTGACTCGCATCAGCAAGCTAAAGAGGCGCTTGTTCAGCTACGTGAGCAAGGCGTGCCTGTTGTAAGCCCTTCAAGTGGCGTACTTCAGCATGAGAATGATAGTAAGAATTTGGCCAATACATTTGAAAGCACTTCCTCAGAGGCGTTGACAGATATTGCTAAATTGCTGGCATCAGCAGGCCAGGTCACCTTGATTGGTTTTAGAAACGCCTACCCCATTGCACTTCATTTTAGGCAGCAGCTCAAACAAATTCGTGCGTCGGTCCGTGTGCTTCCCCAGCCCGGTCAAACACTTAGTGAAGATATTATCGACCTAACCGAAAATGATCTTGTCGTACTTTTTGGTTTTCGTCGTAGAACCCGACAATTCAAGTTTGTTTTAAATAGCATTAAACACTGTAAAACCGTATTAATTACCGATCCAACGGGCCAAGGATATCGTCACGATGTCGACCACCTGCTGGTTACCCACATTGGCAGTGACTCGCCTTTTGATAGTTACGCGGCTCCAATGAGCCTGGTTGCATCACTGTGTAACCTTACCTACGAAGTATTAGGAAGCCAGGCCGCAGACCGCGTCGACGCTATTACTGACATCTACATTCAAATGGATGAACTAGAAAGTCCAAAGCGTTAACACTTCCCACAGAACACTTTTTAAGCAATACTATAAAGAGAGCGGATAGCAGAGAATTGTTATTTTGCAAGCGTAAAGGGAACTAAAGCGCTTAAAAATGGGTATAAGTATTAATTCACAACGCTTATTTTGGGTTTTAATGCATAAAAACGTACCTGTTAATTTAATTTCACTGCTAAAAGCGTGTGGTTGGAGTTGATATGGATAAAACGCAAGTAGTCATGGAAGAAGCTAACGGTGTGCTAGACTTTTGGTTTGGAGAACTCTCCCCAGAGCAATGGTTTAAGGAAGATGCAGCACTAGATAAAACGATCACTTCGCGATTTTCAAAATTGCGCGCAGCAGCCATAAAGGGCGAGTTGTGGCCTTGGCGAGCGACGGCTACCGGTCGTCTTGCCGAAATAATTCTTCTCGATCAATTCTCGCGAAATATTCATCGCAATGACAAAGATGCATTCAGTGCAGACAGCATTGCTTTGGTTCTTGCGCAAGAAGCGGTAAGTGTTGAAGCCGACAAGGTACTTACACCGCAGCAGCGCGCGTTTCTGTATATGCCGTTTATGCATAGTGAATCACTCGCAATCCACGACGTCGCATTGGAACTATTTTCACAAGAAGGCCTTGAAAGAGAATTCACCTTTGAAAAGCGCCATCAACAGATTATTGAAATGTTTGGCCGCTACCCCCACCGCAACCGAATTTTAGGGCGCGAGTCGACACCAGAAGAAGTTGCATACCTGAAGCAAAACCCCCAAGGTTTCTAGAAACTTATCTAGTTTTTTATCAATTTACTCAGCGCTTTACCAATTATGTAACTCACAGAAAATAATGTACGTACTAAAATGTCCAATGAAGTAACGTTCGTTTCTCTTGACTTTTCAATGAAACAGTTGTTTCATTAATCTAAAGACGAATAAAGAAACAATAACGAATAAGTAACGCGCTGTGAGCTCTCCTTTTGTACTGAAGCCCTGTGATGCCAAGTTCACACAGGCAATTAAAAACCTAGAAATCGCATTCAGTCTTGACGGTAGTGTTAAAGATGACGCATTTTCGGCGTCAGGAAAAGCGCTGAATCAGGCAAAAAGTCAAAGTAAATTGCCGCTTAGCGGACTAGGTCTGGCAGTAAAAGATTTGTTTCACATTGAAGGATTACCAACCGCAGCAGGAAATCCTGATTGGTTAGCCACACACGCGATTCCGAAAAACACAAATCGTTGCGTAGCAAAGATGCTTCAAGCGGGTGCCGCGTTCAAAGGCAAATCCATCACTGATGAGCTTGCCTACAGTTTACACGGGCAGAATAAGCACTACGAAACACTGGTAAACCCAGTGGCACCAGTTCATATACCTGGTGGTTCTTCGTCAGGTTCAGCGGTGGCCGTTAGCGCGCACCTTGCCGACATAGGGCTTGGCACCGACACCGGCGGCTCTATTCGCGTACCGTCTAGCTATCAAGGGTTATGGGGGCTTCGCACCACGCACGGCGTTGTGGCCTGCGACAATATGGTGGCACTTGCTCCGTCGTTTGATACCGTGGGCTGGATGACACGCGACCTAAACACGCTGACTAGAGTTGCCAATGTCTGCATAGATAGCGCAACACAAAGTGAAATATCAGGTTCGCCTCGATTTGGCATAGCAGCGCATTTATTTGAGCAGGCCGCTCACAAATCGCTGTGCAAAACATGGCTTGCAGCGCTGGCAGATAACAACGACTGTATTGTTTTGTCAGAGACACAGCTAGATTTAAAAACCTTACAAACTGCCGCTACCTTTCGTACCTTACAGGGCAATGAAATATGGCAGCAACATGGCGAATGGATTGAATACACTCAACCCGATATCGCCAAAGATATAATGTTGCGCTTGAATTGGTGTAAAACCATAACAACGCAAGAAGTAGAACAAGCTAAAGCGCAACAATCTGTGGTAATCAATCATTTAAACACGCTGTTTGAAGAAATAGATGTATTGATTATTCCCACGACACCCGGTGTAGCACCTCGATGTGATGCCGATGAAACAACGCTGGCAAATGATAGAAACGCTCTGCTCGCACTCACGGCGATAGCTGGGCTTGCAGGATTACCCCAACTTCATTTGCCGTTGTTTACCCTACACAACGCCCCATGCGGATTATCGCTAGTGGGCAAAAAAGGCAACGATCTTGCACTTCTCGCGTTAGCAAAAAAGCTAACCACTCGCTAAACGTGTAAAGCGCGCCTGTTTTTTTAAGTTGCACTTAAAAAAAGCATTAGCGCCCTATCGCATTCAAGTTGAAACTAGAAAGCGGAAGTAAGACCTAAGCGCCCGTCATTTTGCCTGATTTGGGCTTAAACTGACTGCGCGGTTGCCGAGTTTTTGAAGGAATTAAAAATGAGTGAAAAACCAAATATAGCGTTTACTGCCCCTCACTTTGCGGCATCGCAAGTGGGCTTAAACATATTAGAAAAAGGCGGCACCGCTATTGAAGCTATGGTAGCTGCTGCAGCATCTATCGCGGTTGAATACCCGCACATGAATGGCATGGGCGGTGATGGATTTTGGCTAATCAGTGAACCTGGTAAAAAGCCGATTGGCATTGATGCATCTGGCGTAGCAGCAAAGGGCGCGACACCTTCTTTCTACGAGGGTAGCGATGCCATACCTAGCCGAGGCGGAAAGTCAGCATTAACCATGGCAGGCGCAGTTGCTGGTTGGCAAGCCGCGCTTGAATTAAGTCACAAATGGCAAAGCGGTTTACCGTTAAGCACATTGTTCGATACGGCGATTAGTCAAGCTAACTGGGGGATTGAAGTTACCCAGAGCTTGGTGGATGCCAGCAACAAAACCTTTGAAGAGCTAAGTGCGGATGAAAATTTCGCTCAGTTTTTGATTAAGGGGAAAGCCCTTAAAAAAGGTAAAATTTTAAAGCTAACAAAGCTCTCTGAAACTTTGAAGCATTTAGCAGAAAAAGGGTTAGATGATTTTTATCACGGTGAGTTAGCTTCACAGCTGGCTGAAGACTTAGAAGCCGCCGGCTCCCCTATTCGTCTTGAAGATTTTAACAATTACAAAGCGACAATTGTTGAGCCATTGTCAGTGTCCACCAGCAAAGGCAAGCTTTATAACTTGCCGGCGCCCACACAAGGTGTGGCGTCGCTCATTATTTTAGCCTTGTACGACAAAGTTCAGCATTTAGGCAGCACCGATGCTGACATGGTGCATTTACTTATTGAATGCACGAAACAAGCCTTCATTGCGCGTAACGCGAACGTAACCGACCCATCTCGTACGCCTGTTAGTCTTCAAAGCCTGTTAAGTGACGATGTGCTTGATGAAATGGTGAAGAACATCTCATTAGATAAAGCACTTCCTTGGCCCCATGAAGCCAAGCACGGCGATACTATTTGGATGGGTTGCTGCGATTCTGAAGGCCGAATGGTGAGCTACATACAGTCACTTTACTGGGAGTTCGGCTCGGGCGTAGTGAGCCCGCAAACAGGCATTGTTTGGAACAACCGTGGCACTTCGTTTTCACTCGATCCAAACAGTAACCAATATTTGACCCCAGGCTTGAAACCATTTCACACACTTAACCCCGCTTTCGCTGAGCTTGTTGACGGTCGACGCATGAGTTACGGCACCATGGGTGGTGAAGGTCAGCCTCAAACCCAAGCGGCGCTGTTTGCTCGTCATGTCTACCACGGCCAACCTATCGCCAAAGCTATTTCCCTCGGCCGTTGGCTACTTGGTAGAACCTGGGGCGATCAGAGTCACAACTTAAAAGCAGAGCGTGACTTAGTTGAGTACGTAGGTGAGAGCTTACTGGCACGGGGCCACGATATGGTGACGGTAGATCCTTGCAACGAACTCATGGGTCATGCTGGTGCAATCATTCGCGACACAGAAGGTACAGTGAGTGGCGCAAGCGACCCAAGAAGTGACGGCAAAGCCTACTTTGGACATCGCTAGTTTATTCGCAGTGGCTAAGACGCAGCACTGACAAATAGTTAAACCAACAAACGTTAAAGAGAAAGAAATCACATGCAGTTTTTAATGGATAACCTAACGGTTATATTATCGCTTGCGGGAACAGGCGTGTTCGCAGGCATACTAGCAGGAATGCTTGGCGTAGGTGGAGGCATTGTTATTGTGCCGGTACTGTTTTTCTTGTTCCAAGCCCTTGGTGTGTCCCCTGAGAGCGCAATGGTAATAGCCACGGCCACGTCATTGGCAACCATCGTCCCTACTTCAGTAAGCTCTATTCGTGCTCATCACAGTAAGGGCAATGTAGACTTTGCGTTGCTAAAAGCGTGGGCAGTGTTCATTTTAATTGGCGTGCTTGCCGGAAGCTATGCGGTGACGGCTGTTAACCCGACGTTCCTTACCTTACTGTTTGGCATTATTGCAACCTTGTCTGCCATTAATATGCTTATTGGCAAGAAAGACGCGCTATTTAAAGGGCTACCGGGCCGCGCGGGTCAGTCGATTATGGCAACCTGCATTGGCCTATTTAGTTCTATGGTAGGCATTGGTGGCGGTACGTTAACCGTGCCGACTCTCACATTTTGTAACTACCCAGCACACAAAGCGGTGGGTACCGCTGCTGCAGTCGGTTTAATTATTTCGCTTCCAGCGGCACTCACGCTGCTATTTGTTGGTACCACTCCTGTTGATGCGCCCTTCGCTACGTACGGCTATGTAAACTTGCTGGGGTTTGTCTGCATCGTTCCGCTCACCGTGTTATTTGCGCCTGTCGGTGCAAGCATAGCCAATAAGCTAGACGCTGGCTTACTTAAGAAAATCTTCGCCGTTGTTCTCATCATCACTGGCTTGCGCATGCTAGCGCAAGTGCTTATCTAGGAGTGCCCACATGTCTAAAGAAGCTTCTAACAGAACGTTTGCTCCACTATCCCCGCCGCCTCGCTTGCTAATGGGCCCGGGCCCAATTAACTGCTACCCCCGTGTGTTAAGCGCCATGTCTACCCAGTTAGTAGGTCAATATGACCCTGTAATGACTGGCTACATGAACGAGGTGATGCAACTTTACCGCGATGTTTTCAATACGAAAAACCAGCAAACTTTTTTGGTTGACGGTACGTCGCGCGCTGGAATTGAAGCTGTATTGGTGTCGGCAATAGAGCCAGGCGATAAAGTCCTCGTGCCTATCTTCGGGCGTTTTGGGCATTTGCTTGCTGAAATTGCAGAGCGCGCCGACGCTGAAGTTCACACCATTGAAGTGCCGTGGGGCGAAGTGTTTACGCCTGAACAGATTGAAAAGGCGATAAAAGACGTAAAACCAAAACTGCTTGCCATTGTTCAAGGGGATACGTCCACCACCATGCTGCAACCGCTTGCAGAAATTGGCGCGATTTGTGAAGCAAACGATGTGTTGTTTTACTGCGATGCAACAGCTTCAGTAGGTGGGAACCCGCTAGACGTTGATGCGTGGAAATTAGATGCGGTGTCAGTTGGCCTGCAAAAGTGCTTAGGAGGCCCATCAGGCAGTGCTCCTATTACACTAAGCGACAAGTTTGTTAAAACCGTGCGTACCCGTCACCACGTTGAAGCCGGCATTCGCGATGCTCACCATGAATCCGCGCGTGGCCCTAAAATTCGTTCTAACTACTTCGACTTGCCCATGATCATGGATTATTGGGGCGAGGAGCGACTAAATCACCACACCGAAGCGGCCAGTATGCTCTATTGTGCCCGTGAATGCGCGCGCCTGCATTTAGAAGAAGGCCAGGAGAACGTGATTTCTCGTCACAAAGTAGCGGGCGACGCGATGCTAGCCGGTATTCAGGCCATGGGACTTGAGCCCTTCGGCGATCTGAAACACAAAATGTACAACGTTGTAGGTGTTCATATTCCCGAGGGTGTTCATGGCGAAGAGGTACGCGAAACCTTACTTCTGCGTTTTAACATTGAAATAGGCACTAGTTTTGGTCCGCTAAAAGGAAAAATTTGGCGCATTGGCACTATGGGCTATAACGCCAGAGAAGATGCCGTGTTACATACCCTCCAGTCCCTTGAAACTGTGCTTCGTATGCAAGGGTTTGCGCTACCTGCTGGTAAAGGTGTAGATGCTGCGCTTAGCGTTTATGCTAAGGCTAAAGCGGCGGGAGTCACCAATGGGTGAATTCGCAGAATTTGCTGAATTGGCTACGCAAGTCATGGCAAGGTGCGAAACATTAGGCACCTTAAGCCAGGACCCAGCCTGTTTAGACAGGCGCTATTTGACCGAACAACACAAGCTTGCAAATCAACTCGCCTCAGGGTGGATGATTGAAGCAGGAATGACCACCTGGCAAGACGCCGTTGGCAATATATGGGGGCGCTATACATCAAGCGTGCCCAACGCACCGCGATTAATTCTAGGTAGCCACCTCGACACTGTGCCTAACGGCGGAAAGTACGACGGCATGCTAGGCGTGGTCGCCGCTATTTCGCTGGTCGCTATGTTTGACGGCACGCAAACCAAGTTCCCTTTTCATATCGATATTGTGGGTTTTTGTGATGAAGAAGGCACGCGATTTGGCACCACCCTTTTAGGAAGCCGCGCGCTCACCGGTAAGTGGCAAGAGCAATGGCGTCATTTAAAAGATGAAAATGGCGTGAACTTAGAGCAAGCCATGGCGAACTTCGGCCTTAATTTCGATGCAGTAAACAGTGCCGCTATTTCCCGTACTGACATTTTGGGCTACATAGAGCTTCACATTGAACAAGGCCCTGTTTTAGAACAAAAAAATCTGCCTGTTGGCGTTGTCAGTGCTATTGCAGGTGCAAAACGTTTTAATTTTTCAGTAGAAGGCATGGCGGGTCACGCTGGCACTGTGCCAATGTCTATGCGACGAGATGCATTGTGCGCAAGTGCAGAGATGTTATTGGCTGTAGAGAGCATAAGCTTGCAGCGTCCGGGCGTTGTAGCCACGGTAGGTAAAATTGAAAATGCGCCAAACGGTGTTAACGTCATTTCTGGTCGCACACGTTTTTCTCTCGATATCAGAAGCGAAGATGATGAATTGCGAGATTCTGTATTGGCAGAAATATTGCAAAAGTTTGATGCCATTGCGCATGCAAGACAAATAACGCTAACACGGGAGCAAACCCACAGCGCACCTGCGGTGCATTGCGATAGCCAGCTAAAAGAAGCACTCGTTCGGGGGGTAGAAGAAAGCGGAATTAAGCCAAGAGTCCTTGCCTCGGGTGCAGGTCATGACGCTATGGCCATTGCAGATATTTGCCCTGTGGCCATGTTGTTTACACGTTGTAAGGGCGGAATAAGTCACCACCCTGCAGAATCTATTACTATTGATGACGTGGCCGCAAGTTTGTCAGTACTTTATAAAACCATTAGCAAGCTCAAGCATACGTAGTGGTCAAATCAGTAAAGTTTCAATGAAGGGTTAGTAATGAAAATAACAAGGATTTACAACGATGAAGCAGGCAAAAGTCATTTTGGCGAAGTGGAGATTGCGCTAAAAGACGGCGGTCCCATCGGCATGCTTTCAGAAAAATTTGGAGCCGATAAGATCATTTTTCGCGAAACGCCTGCAGATTATGATTTTAAGTGGCATCCAGCGCCGGCGCGACAACTCCTTTTCATAATTAAAGGGCGTGCTGAATTTACGGTGTCTAACGGTGAACGCCACGTGTTTGGAGCAGGTGACGTACTATTGCTAGAAGACACAGAAGGCGAAGGCCATTGTTCCCGCGCAATGTACAATGAAGTACGCCACTCAATTTTTGTGACGTTAGATGAAGGCGTAGTCCTTTAAAACGACCGTTCGCACTGCTCTGAAAAAATGCGCTAATTTAGCGCATTTTTTTGTTTAGGCACCAAAATGGGGCTTACGAATTGCCTAATTATTTGATCCTGACCCAAATCCACATAAAAAACACTTTAAAACAACAACTTAAAAACACATTACCAAGCAGACCAACTGGTCAATATCTTGCAACCACAGAGCAACTATTGCTAAGAAAAATTGCTCATGTCATTTGTTGTACGAACCCTGTTCATTTTGTCTTTATCCTTTGTTGGTCTTTATTCCGCCGCAAGCCCCTTTCCTACTGAAGAAGACGCAAACAGTTGGTTTAAGCAATATACTCAGTCATTGACCGATTCACAGACCTATCAACTACTTAAACAGTTTCCAAAAGGCGGTGACTTGCACCATCACTTATCAGGCTCGGCGTACGGCAAATGGTGGTATGAGCTAGCAACTAATCAAGCACTAAACGGCGGCTATCAGTACTTCACTAAGATAAATCATAGCGAGTGTGACTCGGCGCCGTTGTTTCATACTATTTCTAACACTACCCACTCTAAACTAACGAAATGTAAGCAAAAGCAATATAAAGCGCTGAATGCCCTAAGTAACAAAGAACAAGAAGCGTTTATCCATAGTGTTGAACTTGATAAGCCAGAAGAAGGTCGAGAGGAGTTTTTTGAGTTTCACTGGCAGCGTTTAAGCGAGCTTACTCAAAACCCCTATATTACAGCGCAGGTTCTGCTTAGAAACATGCAGCTGTATCAACAAGAAAATGTGCGCTATTTAGAAACGCAAATGAACGTTAGGTTTATGAATCGCGCAGATGGGAGCCGCTTTCCCCCTGCTGAAGCGCTCAAAGTTATTACAGACATGCTCGATAGCGAACCAGCGAAAGCTACTGGTGTCACCGTTCGTTTTCAATATGCCTTGGTTCGTTTTACTGACAACATTGAAGCTCAACTAGACTGGATCTTCAAATTCGTAGACGCCAATAGAAAATGGTATGTAGGGATAAATTTGGTTGGCAGGGAGGACGATCCCCGAGGTCAACCCACGCGCTTTTTAGCGCCCATAACGAGACTTAGAGCTCAATATCCAGCCATTCGCCTCTCCTTTCATGCAGGTGAATCTGAGCATGCAGATACCAATATTCGCGACACCTTATTGTTAGGCGCAGAGCGAATAGGCCATGGTATTAATCTGCTAAAAGATCCTTCAACGTATTTGCTCATGCGCCATAACCGCTATTTGATTGAAACCAATTTAATTTCAAACCTAAAGTTAGAATACATCGATGATTTGAGCGCTCATCCCTTTCCTCAACTTTTAAGAACCGGTGTACCCACTGCACTTTCAACCGACGACCGAGGGATGTGGGATGCCACACTCACAGATGAATATTACCTGGCATTTACCCAGTTCAATCTAAGCTGGAGTGAGCTAGTTACATTGAGTCAAAACAGTATCAAGTACAGCTTTTTACAAGACGAGAAAAAAGAGCAACTACTTACTGAGTTAAACCGAGATCTAACACAGTTTTTAGCCTTAATAGCGGAAAACGCTAACCAAATACCTTCTGCAAACAGCAAAGTACAACCTCTAAACAGCAACGTGGAACGCTACAGTGATTTCATCTGCGAGTTTGCCGCCTCGGTCTGCGCCAATGAAGGAAATAACAAGGAAATAACAAGGAAATAACCATGTCTTCAAATCACAGCGAACTACTTTACGATTTACATGATAGTCCGGCATTTCTTCCTTCACTTACCGCGGCATTTCAGCATTTACTTGCAAGCTTTGTCGGTGTCATTACGCCGACTCTTATTGTTACATCAACACTGGGCCTTACTGAATACACGCCTTATCTTATCAGTATGGCCTTGTTTGTAAGCGGCTTAGGCACGGCAATTCAAACAAAGCGTATAGGCCCGGTAGGCAGTGGATTGGTAGCCATCCAAGGTACCAGTTTTGCGTTTATTAGTGCGTTGATACTGGCAGGAAATCAGGTCAAGGCGGATGGAGGAACACCCGAAGATGTCTTGTCTTTGTTGTTTGGATTAACTATGGCGGGTGCCATGGTCGAAGTGGTGTTTAGTCTATTTGTACATAAGCTCAAACGTATCATTACACCATTAACGACAGGAATTGTAATAACCGCTATTGGGCTAAGCTTGATAAACGTAGGCATGACTGATCTTGCAGGCGGCTTTCACGCGGCTGACTTCGCCAGCACAGAAAACTTAGCCGTCGGCCTTGGCGTGTTGCTCATCATTGTTTTCTTGAACGCCTCAACAAATCATTGGCTGCGTTTAAGCGCCATCTTTATTGGTATGGCAATTGGTGCAACCTATGTTGGCATTACAAAAGGATTAGATTTCAGCGGCCTTGCTTCGCTTTCTGTCATAGCGATCCCCACCCCTTTTGCCTTTGGCATTGCATTTGATATCACTCTCTTTTTACCTATCGCGCTCATCTATTTGTTTAGTGCAATAGAAACGGCTGGCGACTTAACCGCAAATAGCCTTTTCTGTAAGCAGCCTGTGAGCGGTCCGATTTATCTTGCAAGGGTGAAAGGCGGGATTTTGGGCGACGGCGTAAATTCGTTACTTGCTGGCATGTTCAACACCTTTCCAAATACTACATTTGGCCAGAATAACGGGGTTATCCAATTAACCGGCATCGCCAGCCGAAAGGTCGGCTTTTTTGTTGCAGCGCTATTCGTTGTTATTGGGTTCTTCCCCATTGTAGGTGGTGTGCTGCAGGCTATTCCCAAACCAGTTCTTGGCGGTGCTACTCTGGTTATGTTTGCCATGGTGGCCGTGGGCGGTTTAAAGCTATTAGCCAGCTACGCACTTGATAGGCGCAGTAGTTTGGTGACAGCGTGTGCGCTAGGTATGGCGATTGGTGTAATGATGGTACCAGAAGCCCTTTCTGAATTGCCTTCATGGCTTGAAAATATCTTACTTTCCCCAGTAACCTCGGCCGGCCTTACCGCCGTCATCCTTGATTTAACCTTACCTGGAAAAAAGCCCCTTGCTTCCCCACACGCTAGTGCACAAAAAATTGAAAGCAGCACTGGCGTTGCTCAGGACAACCCTGCTTACGAGCCTATTCACAACCCAAAGCCAGAAGGTAACCGTAGGGCGCCGAAAGCACTCAATGAAAAAGCCGTTGTAAACCATGAGGTTGTTAAGCACTCAGCTCACTCGACACACATTTTAAGTATAGACGGACAACCGGGCGTAACCTCTGCTCTTTTTAGTGCAAAAGCTCGCTAAAAATCACCTTATAAGTGCATGCATTTATGCGATTGAGTTTATTTACATAAAAATAACAATATAAGAACAACATTATATATTTTTATCCCTATAATTCAGCAACTTAAGAGAAGGTTAAAAGTTGACCAACTGGACAAGTAGTTGGCACTCATCCTGCTAACTCTCTTGCCAATAACAAAACGCATATAAAAATGCGTGAATAGAGCCCTAAAAAGGGGCAACTAAAAATAACGAGGAAACCATGAAAAACACTACATTCAATTTATCTCCTCTAGCAAAAGCTTTTGCAATGACTACCGCGGTCGCGCTATCGTCGCAAGCTTTTGCTCAAGAAGAGACAGAGGTTAAAGAAAAAGACGTTGAAAAAATTCAGGTAACAGGATCCCTTGGGAGCCTTCCTGGCCAAGACGTTGAGTCAGTTTTTGGCTTTGGCAAATCTATTCTCGAAACGCCTCGCTCAGCGTCCACGATTTCTCAAGAGCAAATGGAGCGCTTCAACGTTTCAGACATTGATGAACTCGTCGCATTCGCACCAGGTACATTCACACAGTCGTTCTTCGGTGTTGCAGGCTCTCTGGATGTGCGGGGCACGCCCGGGGAAACTTACTTCCGCGGTGTTAAGCGCTTAGACAACCCAGGTAACTACCCTACGCCTATTGGCGCGTCCAGCCGAATTGACATCGTTCGTGGTCCGGCATCACCTATTTACGGCCCATCTAAAATTGGTGGTTATCTGAACTTTAATCCCAAGTCAGCTCGTGCGTCATCGGGGCAGTATTTAGATGCACCGACGGGCGCGTTGTCTTATACAACGGGGTCGTGGAACAAAAGCATTTTAACTGCAGAAGTTGGCGGACCGACTAGTGTTGCCGGTAAAGAAATGGGCTACTACATATACGGTGAGCTAGAAAACTCTGACAGTTACTACGACAATACCCAGACTGATCAAACCGTACTTCAAGCATCATTTAATATCGATATTACCGATAACCTTCGTTTCGAATTTGGTGGTATGTACCACGACTACGATGGTAACCAAGTGGCCGGCTGGAACCGATTAACTCAGGAGTTAGTTGACGACGGAACCTATATTACAGGTACGGCTCAACCATTAGATACGGACGGCGACGGTCAAATCAGTCACGAAGAATATGCTGAAGTCGCCGACTTGATTTCACCGTTTATTTTCACGCCAGCTGTCCCATTAGATTCGGTTACAGGCGACTTTTTCGATCCTCTAATGGCATTACAAAACCCAGGTACTACGACCTTAAGTGGTAGCCAAACTTTGGTAGCACCTGATGACCAACTTGGTAACGAAGCCATAACGCTTTACTTCGACACCATTTACTACACGGATAATTGGGAAATTCGCAACCAGCTTTTCTATGATGCATACGACAACATAAACGAAAATGCTTATGGCTTCTCACAATTCCATGACAGCTGGGTTATAGAAGACAAACTAATTTTTGCGACAGAATATGAGAACGACGGACTATTAGCGCAATTTCAATTTTCTCCATCTGTACGCTATACCGACTTTGAGCACGGCGATGACTTTACTTACGAGTTCTTTAATCGTCGCGACCTAACCATGCCGTCTTCAGCGCTCGATCGCCGCCTTTTGTCTACCCGCTCGGGTAAAAACTACGACAACTATGACGTAGGTAATTACTTAGACTTAGGCATTGCTGCAATGACCGATTTAACTTGGGACTGGGGTTTAAACTTAGTACTAGGTTTACGATACGACACTATTGATATTGAAAGCACATCGCGCACGGATTTACTTCTGGGTGCTACTGGAGATGAAACACCAGTTTATGCTGAAGAAACCGTAGATGGATGGTCTTGGAACGCTAGTATTTCATATGAATTTGAATTTGGCCTTATTCCTTATATCACTGCAGCAGAGCAAGCTACCCTTGTTGCAGGCCAGGGCGCCGAGATTGGTGTTGGCCAACTTAATCAACCTGGTGGTGGCGGTGCATTCGACACCTCTGAGCTGATGGAATACGGTATTAAAGGTTCTCTCGTTGACGATACACTCTATTTTGCCCTTTCATTCTTTGAGCAAGAGCGTACCGACTTCAATACTCAGAATACGGTCACCAACAACACAACCAATAACGAAGGCACCGAATTTGAACTTCGTTGGGTAGTCAATGAGAACCTTGTTGTTTCTGCTGGCTATACAAATATAGAAGTTATCAACTTAACTGCACTTGCCAATGGAAACCAATTTGGGTTCTTAGGTGCTGACGATTTAGTTGCTCTTGATGATCCTTCGTTAATTTTTGGCGGGAACGTAGTAGGTCTTAACCTTGTTGGTGAAGGAGAAACAAACTCTGACGGACGAAAGGCCGGTATTCCTGAAAATATTTACACGCTGACAGCAACCTATGACTTCCAAAATGGTTATGCTGCCAACGTGAGTATTGTGGATGTGGATGAGGTCGCGTCTGGCTACTCAGCTGCAGTGACACTTCCAGCCTACACGTTAGTCAATGCTGGCTTGTCATATCAGGCGGAAGATTGGTCGTTAAACTTAACCGTTAAAAACTTAACTGACGAGCGTTATTTCCGCTCTAACTTCCCTGATCTATTTGGTAGTCAAATTGTACTACCTGAACTACCGCGTCACTGGAATGCTAAATTTACTTACTCATTCTAAGTTCGCATACTCTTTGAGCGTGGTCGTGCTTCATGTGTAGATTGAACGTTCAACACACGCTCTCAGGCCTGTAAGTTTTTTCGATAAGAAGCCCAGTTTGATTATGCTGGGCTCTTTTTTAGGAGTACTAAATGCACCTTTCTTTTTATCCACTGCTTAAACAAAAACGGTCTGCTTTTTTCAACGCTTTATTTATATTGGCTATGTTTTTGGGTTTCTGTAGCAGTAGTTATTCTGCCAGTGTTAAAGCCAATGACGCTAAGCCGCCAATGAAAGTGAAGGTTGTTGTGGTAAGTATGTTCGAAATTGGCAACGACGAAGGCGACGCGCCTGGTGAATTTCAATTGTGGAAGGCTCGCCAGAAACTCACAACCCAATACCCTTTGCCTCATGGCTTTCACGATATTTACGCCAATCCTGATACAGGTGTAATCGGTATGGTTACGGGAATGGGCATTGCGCGCGCTTCAGCAGCAATAATGGCACTAGGTCTTGATCCTCGCTTTGATTTATCCCAAGCCTATTGGTTGGTCGCAGGGATCGCGGGAGTCGACCCAGCGGATAACACCATTGGAAGTGCAATTTGGACCGATTACGTAGTCGATGGCGACCTAGCACATCAAATTGACGCTAGAGAAATTCCGTCTCAGTGGAGTACGGGTTATTTCCCCCTCTTTACTCATGCGCCTTTTGAAAACGCTGACGCTGTAGACGTAAACAACAGCCCAAATGGCGAGGTGTACGCGCTGAACTTACCGTTAGCAAAGTGGGCCTATTCGTTGACAAAAGACACCAAGCTTTTAAACAACGAAGCGATGGATGCATTGAGAGCCAAGTACACCAACTCAGCTAATGCGAGGGCACTTCCCAATATATCTATGGGTGCGCATTTATCTGCTTCTACCTTTTGGCATGGCGAAAAACTAAATACGTGGGCAAACGATTGGGTGGCATACTGGACGCAGGGCAAAGGAAATTTTGTTACCTCGGGCATGGAAGACTCAGCAACACTTCAAAGCTTGAGCTACTTGGACAATGCAGGGTTAGTCAACAAAGATCGCTTACTTATTCTTAGAACGGCGAGCAATTTTACCATGCAGCCACCATCGTTGAGCGCTGCGGAGAACCTAAAGTTAGAGAGTTCTGGCGATGGATATGCAGCAATGGGAGCCGCTATAGAAGCCGCCTATAATGTCGGTTCGCAGGTTACAGACTATATTGTAACGCATTGGGAAACCGTAAAAGATACGCCCCCTTCAGCGGAATAAACGCACTTTAACCTCTACGCTGTCACTGATTTAGCATTTAGTGCATGGCGCACCTGAAGGGTAACGTCATTTTGTACCACGGGCTTGGCAAGAAAATCGGCCATGCCCGCATTGCTACAATTAGTTTTATCTTCAGGTGTAGTATTTGCCGTTACAGCCACAATACGGCCGTGCTTGGGCAATAAGTTTTCTTGGACAATAATCTTAGTCGCACTTACCCCATCGAGCACTGGCATAGCGCAATCCATAAATATAATGTCGTATTTTTTAGCTCGGGCCATTTGAACGGCTATTTCGCCATTTTCGGCTTCATCTGGAAGGTAATTAAACTTCTCTAGCATGGATGCAAGCACGAAACGGTTTATATCGTTGTCATCAACAACCAAAACGTTAAGAGGAACGCTAAGCAAGTCTGAAGAGAGGACAACGTCACTCTGCTTTTCTTTATCTAAAACTGCCATTTCTACAGGTATAGCAATATCGAAACAGGAGCCTTTCCCTGCGCTTGACCGCACTTCAAGCTCGCCATCCATTTTGCCAACAAGTTGATTGACGATAGACAACCCTAAACCGTTTCCATTTAACTCTTCAGAGGCACTGGCGGTGTCGTTTTGAAATGGTCTAAAAATACGTGACAATATTTCATCACTCATGCCCACACCAGTGTCTTCAATTGACGCAAGTAAGATAGGCACATCGCCTTGGTGCTTTAACGTAACTTGCACCGAAATATACCCTTTCGGCGTAAATTTAACCGCGTTCGATAGTAAATTTGTAATGACTTGACTGATTCGGGCGGCATCTCCGTGAACATAAGTGTTTTCGTCAAAAGACAGCACCGCGTAAAGCCTTACGCCTTTCTCTGCACATTTTGTTTTAAATACATCTAGGATATCCTCAATTAACGAACGCGCACAAAAATCGCTATATTTTAGTGAGAATTCGCCGTTAATGATGGAGGTGTAATCCAAAACATCGTTTATAAGAGACAATAAGCGGTCTGCGCTATGAAGCGCCACATCCGCTTTGCGCATTCGCACATTTTCTTTATTTTCGAACTTGAGCGCCTGCAGCATGCCGGTAATGCCATTAAGCGGCGTCTTTAATTCGTGGCTTATGCGGGATAACAACATGCCACGTTCTTTAGACGCAGCTTCGGCTTCTCTTCTTCTCTCATCCAATTCGAGTCTAAGTTGCACCGACTTGTTTACGTTTTGGCAAGTCCCAAACAAACGAATACACTTTCCGTGCTTCATCTCAGCCATGCCGTGGGTTTCTATCCAAACCGAATTACCTTTGGCGGAGACAAGTTCAAGCGTTGCACTCCACGGTTCACCCGTAGCGACCGTGTGGGAGACAATGCGGTTTATCTCATCTCTATCAAACCCCTCTTTGTAGAAGTTGATAGCTGTTTCTAATGTGGGTACAAAGTCTTCTGAGACTTCGTGAATAAGCCGAGTTTGTGAAGACCAGCTAAGTGCATTAGTGGTCAAATCAACTTCCCATGTGCCTATGTTCGCTACACTTTGTAACTTTTCGTACAACGTGTTTTGATTGGTCTCTGCTTTTTCGAGATGAAACTTATCCAACATCACGCTCAGGCAATCGTCTAACAGCGACAGCTTGTCGAGGTTTACCGACTGTTCCGGGCACGCATTAATAAAGACTAAGCAGACTTGGCTTCCATCTAGGGTATGAACACGGCCTCGAATGTATTTTTCGGCATTAAAATAAGTAGAAAACCATTGTTTAAATGCAGTAGAACACTTAGCGCTGTTTACAGGGAAACAGTTGTCTACAGGCACACAGGTAGAGAAAGAAGGGACCGACTTAAAGTTGGGTGCATACGCCGACGAAGCTTTAACCAATATATTAACTGTCTCTTCGTCCAGCTGTAAAAGTAAACCTTGAAACACGCCAAACGAATCGCAGCCTCGCTGTACCAAACTGGTTAGCGATGCCTTCAACTGGTGTTCCAGTTTCACATTCAAACTCGATTGTTCGTCAAAATAAACCATGGTTCGCTACCCAAGCGTAAAGACCACAAGATTCTTGCCGCCTTGCTCGATTCGTGCACAGCGGCCCCGCATTTATAATGATAGCTTGGGATTTGAATACGGGATATTAAACAATAGGCTAGAAATTCTATTTTTATGATGGGATATTGGGCGGTGGCCTCAGCCCTTGGCTTGGTTTCGCCCTAATTCTTTTGCTTCAAACAGTGAAATGTCAGCGTCTTCTATAAGCGCAGCCACATCGTCTTCAACCACATCCGTAGCTTTCCAAACTGCAAAGCCTGCACTTATTGATACGCGATTTTCTATCCCTTTACCATGTGGAATTCTTGCATTGGCGATAGCCTCAACAAGCTGATGTGCCACTAGCTTTGTGCCCTGATGGTCGATATAGGGGAGGACGACTAAAAACTCTTCGCCGCCAAAGCGAATAACGGCATCTTTCGGCCGTTTAACCGTGTCCGATACAATTTGCGCCACTTTTTGAAGACAAATATCGCCTTCGAGATGCCCGTACGTATCGTTGAAAAGCTTAAAATAATCGATGTCGATCATTATTGCTCCAACCGTACCTTTGTCTCTCGCAACTTGTTTAATGAGTAACGGAATTTCGTTGGTTAAGTACATACGATTGTACAAACCCGTTAGCTGATCGTGAAATGTCATCATTTCAAGGAATTCGGTGCGAAGCTTATTTTGCAGATGTGTTTTGATGCGATGCGTTAACGTAGAAGCGTTAACCGGTTTCATGACAAAGTCTGACGCCCCTACTTCCCAGCACGCATTTTCACTCTCAATATCCATTGTAGATGTAACGAAAATGACGGGGATATGATTCGTTTCAGGCGAGGCTTTTAAAGCGGTACAAACATCTAACCCACTAATGTCTGGCATGTTCATGTCAAGCAGGACTAGGTCAGGAAGGTTTGCCTCGCAGTAGGATATGGCTTCTTCTCCTGACTCGGCTGTAGCACAGGTAAACACCGACTCTAGGATGGATTCAAGCAGCATACGACTCATCGGCTCATCGTCCACAATAAGTACGTTACACTCTGCGTAGGGTTTTATTTCTTTTCGATTCATCGGGTACTTTTATTATTACTACACCAAGGTGACCATTCTCGCTTCCGTTGTTTCTGCTTTTACAATATCAAAGTAATAACAACGCTTTACGCAAGTCTAACACCTTACATCCAAATTTGTATCGAAAAGTCAGCTAGTTTGCTTCCAAGTAGGTATGGTTCGAAAGACAAGGTTATAAAGAAGGTCTATCGATAGCGTTCTGCACGCCGTCTAGTGAACCTCACGCAACTTGGCAATCATCGATGAACTTTGTGAAGAAATCCGCCATCCCCATAGGGCGACACATAAAATACCCCTGCCCTAAGTGACATCCAAGTGCTTTGAGCGCGGCAAAATGAGATTGGGTCTCTATCCCTTCGGCAACAATGGTTAACTCTAAGCTTAATGCTAAATGCACTATTGCCGTTACGATGTCATGTGCCTGCTGTTCTTTATCCATATCAATAACGAAAGAGCGATCTATCTTAAGCACATTCAATGGAAACTGACGCAAATAAGAGAGACTTGAATAGCCCGTACCAAAATCATCCAACGCAATAGTAACGCCCAATGAAGCCAAGTCGTTCAGGATATCTCGGGTTTGCTCAAAGTCATGCATTAGGGCTGATTCTGTTACCTCCAACTCTATAGACGACGCAGCGATACCCGCTTCGTTGATAATTTCAGCAACTTCTTTTGCGAAGCCTGGGTTTGAAAGCTGTTTAGCAGCTACGTTGACCGCCACTTTGAAGTCTTGCCCCAATTCGTTGCATCTAGCGACAAACTCACAGCTTTTTTGCAACACTTGCTTACCTAACTGATGTATTAGCCCAGTCTCTTCTGCCAGCGGGATAAATTCATCGGGTCCAATAACTTTTCCATTTTCGTCGAACATTCTGACTAAGCTTTCCGCACTTAATACTGCGCTATCGTCAAAGTTATATTTTGGCTGTAGGTAAATGGCGAGACTGTCGTTCTCGATAGCATTTCTAAGCTTTATCTCCATCTCCACACGATGATGCATGGCATGCTGCAGGTCTTTTGAAAAGAAACTGAAAGTGTCTTTGCCTTTTGATTTAGAGCGGTACATGGCTGAGTCTGCATGGCGCATCATCTCTTCCGCATTAACAGCATCTTGGGGATAAAGGCTAATTCCAATGCTTAAGCTAAGTTGATGGGCCTTACCGTCTATATCAATGGGCTCTCTGCCCGCCTGCAAACACGCCATAGCAATACTGTCTGCACTGTAGCCCGAACCAATTTCAGTAAGTAAGCAGGCAAACTCATCGCCACCCACGCGGGCGAGCGTAGCGCTTTCTCCAACAACCTTTGCAAGGCGCTTTGCAATAGACGCAATAATATAGTCGCCGACTTGATGCCCCAGGCTGTCATTGAGGTACTTGAAATTGTCGATATCGATTAACAGTAACGCTATGCTTTGCTTAGAGGTAAAACAACGAGTGATAGCCTGAACAACTCTATCGTGCAGCAGAACTCGGTTTGGCAAGCCCGTGAGCTGATCATGATTGGTTAAATGTGTCATCTTCACTGCCATTTCAATGGCTTCTGACACATCTTGGAAAACGATAACCGCGCCAGAAAGCTGGCCATCCTCATCAATAATCGGTGACGCTGTATCTTCTACCCTGAATACTTGATTGTGTCGGCTTACCAGCGTGGCGTTATAAGACATAGCTACCGGACGCATCACTTCTAGTGCGTAAAGAGCGGGGTTTAAAAGACGCTCATTTGTCGAGGCATCTCTTAAATTCATAACCTCATCGATAGGTTTGCCAAGGGCTTCCGTTTCACTATAACCGGTTAACCTTTGCGCTACCGGGTTAATAAACGTTACATCCCCTGCTGCGTTAATTGAAATAACGCCGTCAGCTATAGATTTGAGAGTAATAGCAAGCTGCTTTTTCTCTGCTTCTAATTCGTGATTAACACGAGCAAGCTTCGTTTTTTGGTCCTGAATAGTGAGATGATTTCTAACTCGCATCTGGCACAACCCAATATCAATGGGCTTGGATATAAAGTCTATGGCACCTAACGACAATGCCACATGTTCATTTTCTGGATCGCTATGGGAAGTGACAAAGATTACTGGAATAGCTGCCGTTTCTGGACACGCTTTTAACTGCTTGCAGACCTCAAAGCCAGATAGCTCAGGCATGCTTATATCTAGAACAACCAAATCAGGAAGTTGTGCTTTTATCACCGAAAACGCATTCGCGCTTTGCGAGACCGTAACAACCTTTGCTAGAGATTCTACTGCACTTTCTAATAACAAGAGTGTTGTTGGTTCATCGTCAATGATGACTACTTTCTGTGTCTCATTATCCATGAGAAATTCCACACCATGTAACAAATATCAGAATAAGTATCGCCCGAGATACTTAAAAAAAAATTAGTCTTTAGTCTAGGTTTTGCCGGTTTATGAACCGCACTATGCTAAGCGGCTGAACTTGCTGTTTTTTGTTTAGAACATTTATTGTACACTGGCTTAACGCTTCAATTACGGTGGCACATATGGACACATCTAACTCAAACGATACGCCCACTCGAGAACAATTATGGAACCGCGATGCCGCAATAAGCAGGCTGGGTGGAAATGAGGGGTTATTGAACCGTATTGTTGAAATGTTCCTCGCGCAAATAGAACAAAAACAACAAGCACTTAAAAGTGCAGCGACCGCATTGGATGTTGAAGCTGTTAGATTCAACAGTCATGCTATGAAAGGTGTGTCGGGCGATGTAGGTGCCGATGCCATTCGGGAAAAGGCATCATCTATTGAAAACAAAGCCAAGCAAGACGATTTAAGCGAAATCGTTCAAGACATCACAGAATTAGACAATTTGATTAAGCAAACTATTGCAGTCATGCAATCGTAAAATCACATTAGCTTCTCGCATTAATCGCCAGAAGCTAACTCGACTATCTTCCACTCCTCGCCTTGCTAGGGCCTGTTGACCTTTGTTGTACATTTTTGCAGCGGTCTGTGTGCCATCTAGACAAGGCGAATGTTTGACGGTTTAGTGGTTCTAAATCGAGAACATTCAACGCAGTATAGATGGCACAAAGGCGCTGCCCGAAGGGGTCGTTATGGAAGCCTTTTACTCTTTGTCACAGTCCTTTAACTTAGCCCGCTAGGCTTGCAGGACTGTTTCGCGATTAAAAGGCTTCCATTTAGACCAAAATTCGTACACCAAAAGTCAACAGGCCCTAGGCTGAAAGAACCTTTTCAACAAGCTGGTTTTTCTGCTCCTGCGGCAAAAAACTTGCCTTAAAGCTATTTGCTACCAACGTACGAATTGTTTTTTCGTCAATACCCAGAGACTGGTGCAACGCTTCAAAATTGTCATTTAGGAAGCCACCAAAATACGTAGGATCATCAGAGTTAACCGTGACCAGAAGCCCAGCATCAAGAAGCTGGACAATATTGTGGTCTTTCATATCATTTATCACACACAGCTTGAGGTTACTTAACGGACAAACAGTGAGTGGAATTTGTCTTTCTTTCAAGAGATCCATAAGCGCCTCGTCTTCTTGGCAGCGCACACCGTGATCAATACGATCAACGTCCAATAGCTCGATGGCTTCCCAAATGTAAGATGCCGGTCCTTCTTCTCCAGCATGGGCGACAATTTTAAATCCCAGCGCTTTGGCTTTTTTGAAAACACGTTCGAACTTTGATGGGGGATGCCCAAGTTCGGAACTGTCTAACCCTACCGCCGTAATGTGCTCGTAGTAGGGCTCTGCTGCAGAAAGCGTATCGAAAGCAGCATCTTCAGGCAAATGGCGAAGAAAAGACATGATTAAATAGCTACTGATACCGTATTCATCTTTTGCTTTTTCCATCGCCTTCAAAAAGCCTGGCATGAAAATATCGAAACCTATGTCACGCTCTGTATGGGTTTGCGGATCAAACATAATTTCTGTGTGGACGATATTGTCCTCATGACACCGCGTTAAGTATTCCCACATTAAAGCAAAGAAATCATCCTCATCGCGAAGCACGCCCGCCCCTGCATAATATAAGTCAAGGAAGCTTTGTAGATCTTCAAAGTTATACGCCGCTTCTATCTCTTCCACGCTAGCATAAGGAAGTGATACACTGTGCTTTTCAGCTAGGCGCCACATAAGTTCAGGCGTTAAGCTACCTTCTATATGCAGATGCAGTTCGGCCTTTGGAATGTTTTTAATTATTGATGACAGCGACATGGCCCCTCACTTATTTGCACCACAACAATGCAATGGCATTTAATTGGTGCGTAATAGTTTATCTTTAATGCTATCTGTAAACGAGTTCTATTGCTCATTTAGGTTTTGTTTGCGGTTTTTTTGACTTCATCTATGTTGATTACTAACCGTTTGGCTGGCTTTGTGCTGCCTGGCTAGTGACCTTGAGTCACGCAATGATTAATTAATCATTGTACTGAAAAGTAAGTTAGCACAAAACACACCAACAAGTTGACTAATTGGTCAGTTTATTGCTTTCAACGCACAAAACACACAATGAAATACTAACAGAGAACTCTTGATGTCCAACAACGTAATCGAACGGCTATTTAAGCTGCAGGAACACGGAACAACAGTAAGAACAGAGATCATTGCAGGACTTACTACGTTCGCAGCCATGTCTTATATACTCGTGGTGAACCCAGGTATTCTTGGGTTAAGTGGCATGCCCGTAGAGGGCCTAATTACAGTGACAGCAATAGCGGCGTGTATTGGCACTTTAATGATGGCGCTAATGACTAACTACCCTATTGCGTTGGCACCAGGTATGGGCTTGAACGCCTTTTTCGCGTTTACCATTTGTCTTGGTCGTGAAATTCCATGGGAAGCAGCGCTTGGTATTGTTTTCTGGAACGGCATTCTCTTTTTACTCCTTTCTCTCACCGGAGTTCGAACCAAAATAGCCGAGTCTATACCTCCTTCTCTCAAAATCGGCGTGCAGTGTGGCATAGGTTTGTTCATTGCCTTTATCGGCCTTAAAAATGCGGGGCTGATTGTTGATAATCCTGCAACCTTCGTACAGCTTGGCGACCTTTCTGAGCCAGCAGTAATGTTAGCGCTCATCGGCATTATCTTTACTATCGTTCTTATGGTGAAACGCGTTACTGGCGCTATCTTAATCTCTATCGTAACACTCACCTTAATTGGTGCTTTTATCCCCACTGAAAACGGTACCTTAACTGCAACGCCTTCTGCTGTAGTTGGCATGCCAGAATCTATTTCAAACACCTTTATGGCAATGGACTTTTGGTACCCAATCGATCACCTTGCTGAAACGTGGGACCTCATTTTCGCACTTATGTTTGTGAACATGTTCGATACCATTGGCACCTTAATCGGCGTATCTCGAAAAGCCAATCTACTTACTCCCGAAGGCAAGCTACCGAAAATTGGCTCAGCAATGACAGCCGATGCATCAGCGAGTATTGCTGGCGCATTAGTGGGTACATCTCCAGTAACTAGCTATGTGGAGTCCGCTACGGGCGTATCGGCGGGCGGCAGAACCGGGCTTACCGCAGTAGTGGTTTCTGTCTGCTTCTTACTCTCGCTATTTTTAACACCGCTAATGAAAGTTATCCCGCTAATGGCCACTACGCCAGCGCTATTGATGGTAGGTATTTTAATGATGGAATCGATTCGACAGGTTGATTTCGACGACTTAGGTGCGTTAGCCACTGCTTCTGTTGCACTTATCGCCATGCCGCTCACATTCAGTATTAGCGAAGGCATTGCCCTTGGTTTTATTACTTATGTTGGCATTAAGGTAGGTACGGGAAAATTTAAAGAAGTAACACCGCTCACTTATGCACTGGCGATTGTTTTCTTATTACGATACTTATTGGATTTAAAATAATTCAACGGCGCTTATTGCGTGCCTGTAAGTTAACGCTTTAGATACAAAAAAGGTGGCTTTCAACGCCACCTTTCTTATTAAACTAAGCAAGTGAAAAAGATATACGTTTACTTCAATCCATCGTAAGTGAAAGTAACGGCTTTATCACCCATAAATACAATTTTAACGTGCTTACTGTCTTCATTGCCCCATGTACATGCCATGGTACCCATTGTTTTTCCGCAGTTGTCAGCTGAACCCAGAATTGCTTCAACTTCGTCCTGAGACATACCCATTTCTAATTTATCGTAGTTTTCTTTAGTCAGCTTTGAGCATGCTGTCAGCGCTAGCGCCCCAAGGGCAATAATGGCTAGTTTTGTTTTCATGGTTTTGTCCTTTATTAAGTGAAGGCGATAGCGCTCCATTTGTTTCACTTTCGTCTCTTCACTTTACTGTACTTCAAATATAGTAGGCGTACTGTAAACGCTACGTACGCGGCTTGTCACCACCATCTTTAGGATGAAGCTCCAACCAGTGACGGGCAATTTGCTCTCGTGTCGCTAGCCATACTTTATCATGAGATTTAACGTACTCGATAAAGCGCTTAAGTGCGGCGAGTCGAGCGGGCCGTCCTATTATGCGATTATGAAGGCCGATAGATAGCATCTTAGGCGCTTCTTCTCCTTCTTCATACAACACGTCAAACGCATCTTTTAAGTAGGTGAAAAACTGTTCCCCACTGTTGAAGCCCTGAGGCGTGGCAAAGCGCATATCATTGGTGTCTAATGTGTACGGCACCATTAATAACGGCTTGCTGTAATGGCAGTCGTAGTAAGGTAAGTCGTCAGCATATGAATCGGCGCAATATAAGATATCGTCGCGCTCTGCAATCAACTTCAGCGTATTCGGACTCGTTCTTCCTGTATACCAACCTACAGGTTTACTGCCCGTTAACTGCTCATGAAGAATAATCGCCTCATCAATTTGTTTACGCTCTTGCTCTTCGTCCATGTCTTGATAATGCACCCAGCGCATGGCGTGGCTGGCGATTTCCCAACCTGAATCCATCATGGCTTTTACGGCGTCAGGGTGTCGTTGCATAGCCATAGTGACGCCAAACACAGTAACAGGAATGTCGTATTTATTAAGCAAACGGTGTAAACGCCAAAACCCTGCACGACTGCCGTATTCGTAAATAGACTCCATGCTGAGGTGGCGATCTTTATACGCTTGTGCGCCGATAATTTCCGATAGGAATATTTCCGACGCCTCGTCACCATGAAGCACGCAATTTTCGCCACCTTCCTCGTAATTTAATACGAACTGAATCGCGATTTTTGCGTCGCCCGGCCACTTAGCGTGAGGTACATGTTGACCGTAACCAACCAGATCACGAGGGTAAACAGACTCTGTCATGCTACACCTCGAAGTTTTCTGGCACAGATAACCCACAGCCACCGAGCACGAGTTTTACCACTTGTTTTGTAGCGTCTTCAAAATCTGATTTTGTCATCTTTTTACCGCGTAGACGGGTTATTTGCGCAGAGAAGTCAGCATAGTGCTGGGTACTCGCCCAGATTGTGTAAAGCAAGTATTCACCTTCAACAGGTGGCAGTTTGCCGGCCTTTACCCATCCATCAATAACCGCAAGTCGCCCTTTCATCCAAAGCGCATGCTCTTCATCAAAGTAGCCACTTAAGTTTTGTGCACCATTGATAATTTCCATCGCAAAGATCTTAGAGGCCATTGGATGCGTTCGCGACACTTCCATTTTCTCGGCGATATAATTGGCGAGTACCTCGGCTGGGTCGTCTTCTACTGTGGCTTTATCAAAACGTGAGTTCCACAGCGAGAGGGTTTCTTCTAGTACCGCTACGTAGAGCTCTTGTTTTGTTTTGAAATAATACAAAACGTTAGTCTTAGGAAGTCCTGCTTCATCAGCAATTTTTTGTACTGCTGTGCCTTTGAAGCCAAACTGTGCAAAACATTTTTCAGCGGCTTGGAGTATTTTTCTTCTGTTCATAGCGCCAACGCCAGCGTCAGCACTTTTTACCTTCATCATTATTATTAAAATTCCTTTGCAATCTACTTTGCAAGCGCACGGGCAGTATAAATGCTGCATGCCTTTTCGATAGGTTAGCATTTATTGCCGACGAGTTGCTATGCTCTTATAGATCATACATACCCTATGCAGGGAGTGTTAACCATACTAAAACACGAATTACGCGAATAGTTCAAAACCTTGCACGAATCTTGCCTTAATCTTTATTAACAAATCGACGTAGTGCTTAGCAAAAGAAAAATAGAAAGGTATCACTTCTTTTTTTCCAATCAAATTTGCGCAAAATCATGGCCTTTTAGAACTCGGCCTTTTTTTATAAGCAATAAATTGACCAAATGGTCTACTTTTATTGAAAAAATACAGCTATATTAATGAATACAAGAATGAATAGAACAAGAAGGTGTGAGTATGATTCGCTTTCTAATAAATAACGATGTCGTTGAATTAAATGAAGCGCGGGCCGACCTCACCCTTCTACAATTTATTCGCGAACATCGCAAAAAAACAGGCACAAAAGAAGGCTGTGCAGCAGGAGACTGCGGTGCATGTACCGTAGTACTTGTGGAACCAGCCTCTTCAAATAGCGCTGCAGAACTTAATTATCGAACAGTGAATAGCTGCATCACGCTAATGAGTGCAGTTCATGGGAAGCAGCTTTTATTTGTTGAGCATTTGAACGATGGTAAACACTTACACCCCGTACAGCAGGCGTTAGTTGATCACCATGGTTCTCAGTGTGGCTTTTGCACACCTGGTTTTATCATGTCGATGTTTGCCTTATATCACAGCAATTCAAAACCAAATCGCGACGATGTGCTGCACGCCTTATCAGGCAACTTGTGTCGCTGTACAGGCTACCGCCCTATTATCGATGCTACGATGGCGGTGTGCGAACAAACACCTGATGATCAATTCACTGCACGCCAAGCTGCCACCCTTTCTACATTGCTGTCATTATCTGGTGAGAAACCCACTGGTACGGGCAATATCCATACGCCAACGTCTCGCGAAGAACTGAAGACTCTGATTCAAGCGCATCCAACTGCACAGCTAGTCGCTGGCAGCACGGATTTAAGCCTTCAGTTCACGCAACAGCTAAAAGATGTAGAAACGCTTATCAGTGTGACGCATATTGATGCACTAAAACAATGCACCAAAAGCGAGCATTCTCTTATTCTTGGTGCAGCTGTACCGCTAAATGATGCGGCACCTTTATTACTAAATGCATTTCCGCAAGTGGCTGAGCTTGTTACCCGATTTGCCTCGTTGCCTATCCGCAATCAGGCTACCATTGGCGGTAACGTGGCTAACGCTTCCCCTATTGGTGATATGCCACCGTTACTACTCGCGTTGAATGCCATACTGCATTTAGATAACGGCGAGAGCGTTCGTATGATCCCAATTAGCACATTCTTCACAGGCTATCGCGAGACCATGCTGGCGAAAGATGAATGGATAAGTGCAATAGAAATACCATTGAAACAGCCCAATCAAGCATTAGCTGCATATAAGATATCGAAACGATTTGAAGATGATATTTCTGCAGTATGCGCCGTATTTAATGTCACACTCGACAACGGCAAGGTAGAAGCCATTAGCAGTGGCTTTGGTGGTGTAGCAGCAGTTCCGTCAACCTGCAATGCGTTAGAAAACGTTTTGAAAGGTAAGCAGTTCGCTAGCAACGAATGTTTAACGTTGGGCAAACAAGTCTTATTCGATGCATTTTCACCTATCGATGATGTGCGCGCTACAGCCCAATACCGTAAAACTGTTTTAGCTAACCTGTGGCATCGCTTCTGGTTAGAGAACCAAACAGCAAACCAAATTGAAACACGGGTGGTGCAGCATGCGTAAGTTAATTGATGCCCCTAATCCACTGCAACAAAACGACAAGCAAAGTGTCGTTCACGTATCTAAAAAGCACGAGAGCGCAACACGCCAAGTACAGGGCAGCGCCAACTATGTTGACGATGTTATTGAACCTCAAGACACTCTTTATGCTGCAGTTGGTGTAAGCCAATGCGCAAAAGGTACGATTAACTCGATAAATCTTGACGCTGTTCGCCAAAGTGAAGGCGTTGTAGATGTGGTTACGATTGACGACGTGCCTGGCCATAAAGATATTGGACCTGTATTCGAAGGCGATCCGTTACTTGCTAATGGCGAAATCAAATTCTTCGGTCAGCCTGTATTTGCAGTACTTGCCACTTCGATAAACCTTGCCCGACAAGCTGCGCTAAAAGGGAAAGTAGAGGTGAGTGAAGCCAAACCTATACTTAGTGCCGAAGCTGCCCACCAGCAGCAAACGTTTGTGCGTCCCCTACATCGGTTTGGCCAACACACTGACCGCGTTGAAAGTACATTTGAAAAAGCGATCCACCAAGCACATGGCACGCTTAGTATTGGTGGACAGGAACATATGTACTTAGAAGGACAAGTGAGCCTTGCGATCCCTGATGAAGAAGATCGCATGAAAATCTATACGTCTAGTCAACATCCCAGTGAGGTACAAAAACTCGTTGCCGAAGTGCTAGATGTAAAATTGCACAGTGTAATGGTAGACATGCGACGTATGGGCGGCGGCTTTGGCGGAAAAGAAACGCAAGCCGCGCAATGGGCCTGTATAGCGGCTTTACTGGCATCGCGCAATCAATGTGCGGTTAAGCTTCGCTTACCACGCTTCACCGATATGCATGTTACTGGCAAACGTCACCCGTTCGAAAACGAGTTCGACGTGGCCTTTGACGAGACAGGTAAAATTGAAGCCACCCGCATGACAATCAATGGTATTTGTGGGCACTCGCCTGATTTATCTGACGCCATTGTCGATAGAGCTATGTTCCATGCGGACAACGGTTATTTCTTAGGTGATAGCGACATTGTTGGCCACAGATTGCAAACCAATATGGTATCGCACACCGCTTATCGAGGTTTTGGCGGACCGCAAGGTATGATTATGGCTGAAGCCATGATTGATAAAATTGCCCGTGCTATTGGCAGCGACCCCCTATCGGTAAGAAAACGTAATTTATACGGCCCCACGACAGGTAGTTTTACCCCCTACGGAATGAAGGTAGAACATAACCTTCTGCCCGATATGATTGCCGAGCTAGAAGAAACCGCTCAGTATTGGCAGCGCCGTGAAGCTATTGCAGCGTTTAACCGCGAAAGCCCGGTGATTAAGAAAGGTTTAGCGCTAACGCCTGTTAAGTTTGGCATTTCATTTACCGCGAAGCATTTAAACCAAGCTGGCGCTTTAGTGCACATTTATACTGATGGCAGTATTCAGGTGAACCATGGTGGTACTGAAATGGGCCAAGGGCTTCACACCAAAATAGGCCAAATTGCAGCCAATGAATTTGGACTAGATTTGGATATGATTGAAGTCACTGCCACACGCACTGACAAAGTACCTAACACTTCACCAACAGCTGCTTCAAGCGGCACTGACTTAAACGGAAAAGCCGTACAAAATGCGTGTATTACGCTAAAAGCCCGTTTGGCCGAGTGCTTTGCCAAAAGCTTAGGTCTAGAGGACCGCGCTGGCGACGTGCTATTCATTAATGAGCACGTGGTATTGGATGAGCACAAAATTACCTTTACCGAGCTTGTGCAGCAAGCGTATTTTGCTCGTGTATCCTTGTCTTCAAGCGGTTTCTACAAAACCCCAAAATTACAGTATAACCGCGACACCGGTGAAGGCCGTCCGTTTTTCTATTTTGCCTATGGCGTCTCAATGAGCGAAGTCTCTGTCGATACACTTACCGGTGAATATACGGTAGATAAAGTTAACGTACTCCACGATGTTGGCAACAGCCTTAACCCTGCCATTGATATTGGCCAAATAGAAGGCGCGTTTATTCAAGGTCTGGGTTGGCTTACCACAGAAGACCTTAAATGGAATGAAGCGGGTAAGCTGATAAGTGAAAATATGGCGACCTATAAAATTCCAGCTATTGGCGATACGCCAAAAGAGTTTAATGTGAAGCTGTTTGGTAGAAAGAACGCTGAAGACAGCATTTACCACTCAAAAGCGGTTGGCGAGCCACCATTTATGCTGGCTATTTCAGTGTGGTGCGCCCTTAAAGACGCCATATCTAGCCTATCTGGCTACACAGTTGATCCGCAACTAGATACACCAGCCACACCAGAACGGGTGTTAAATGCAGTAAGTGCTATGCAGCATTCTTCCAGTCGAGGCGGTGTTTTATGACACTCACTGCAGCAAAGTCATCTCGCGCGCCCCAATCATTTCGTGCAACAAACTGGTATGAGGGAATAGCCGAATGCCAAGCGCGTAATGAAGGCTATGTGCTTGTGACTGTGGTTGGCACTGCAGGCTCTACACCTCGTGAACCTGGGAGTAAAATGGTAGTTACCGCTTCACAGAGCATCGATACCATTGGCGGAGGGCACCTTGAGTTTGATGCCATTGCCCGCGCACGAAAGTACCTTGCAAAAGGCGAAGCATGCACTGAACTTCACAGCTACCCGTTAAGCAGTTCTTTAGGACAGTGCTGCGGCGGCGCGGTAAAGGTGCTATTTGACGTGTGTAACGTTCATCAGCAGCACATCGCCATTTTTGGTGCAGGCCATGTTGCAAAAGCACTGGTGCCTATTTTGGCTCAATTGCCTGTACGCATCTCGTGGATAGACAGTCGCGAGGAACTGTTTCCATCGTCTTTGCCAGCCAACGTGCACAAAGTCGTGGAAGAAACACCAGAGAGCGAAGTTAGACACCTTGATGAGAACAGTTGGCTGATTATACTCACCCACGATCATCAATTGGATTATCGCATTACAGAGCAGGCGTTAAAGCAACCTTCCCTCCCCTTTGTTGGGTTAATTGGTTCAGACACCAAAGCAAAGCGCTTTATTACCAAGCTGACTCAACGTGGGTTTGACGACAACGCGCTGGCAAGGCTATTTACGCCAATAGGTAACCGAGATA
The DNA here is from genome assembly GCF_001924945.1 of Alteromonas sp. W12. Classification (NCBI taxonomy): domain Bacteria; kingdom Pseudomonadati; phylum Pseudomonadota; class Gammaproteobacteria; order Alteromonadales; family Alteromonadaceae; genus Alteromonas; species Alteromonas sp. W12. The sequence goes on along the minus strand of NZ_LQXH01000001.1, from coordinate 1,141,013 downwards.
TCCCTGGCAAGCAACCAATTGAAGTTGCCGTTTCTATATCTGCGCAAATTATCGAGCGTCTTCATGTAAAAGAAGTAACGGCAGGCAACAGTAACAAATACAGTGAGAAACCCGTTACAGCTTTTCACAAAGAAAAGGACACCACCAGTGACACTTAAAGAATTAAATACGCTAAGCGCTGAAGAGGCGTCTTCTTGGTTTGAGCAATGCTGCGCGGCGAAAACCTGGATTTATCAAATGGTAAAAGCACGCCCCTACAACGACAAGGACGCACTTGTTAATCAAGCGAAGAGCGCGTGGGCCAAATGCTGTGATGACGACTACCTTGAAGCTTTTACGGCACACCCCATGATTGGTGACGTTGATTCGTTGCGCAAAAAGTTTGCAAATACTAAAGCCATTGCTGCGGGCGAGCAGTCGGGTACAGCCAGCGCGTCCGAAGCCGTTTTACACCAGTTAAAAGAAGCCAATCACGCCTATTTAGACAAGCACGGGTTTATCTTTATTATTTGTGCCACCGGTCTTTCTGCGCAGACTATGTTAGAAGCATTACAAGCTAGGCTACCCAATACCACAAAGCAAGAGATTACCAATGCTGCTGCAGAGCAAATAAAGATAACCCTATTGCGTATTAACAAAGCGCTGGATTAACCCCCGTATTTTCAAAAAAATGGTCAATACGCATTGAATAGTTTTAAGGAAAACAGTATGAATACGCTTTCTAGCCACGTACTCGACACTACATTAGGTAAGCCAGCACAAGGCATTGCCCTTACACTTACACTACCTGACGGTAGCACCCTTTCGGGTGAAACGGATAATGACGGGCGTTTTAACAACTGGGGCGTTGAAGACGGTTTTGCCGCAGGCGTTTATACCCTGCGCTTTCACTGCAAGCCTTACCTTGTAGAAACGCATGGCAAAAGTTTCTACCCACACATTGATATTACATTTGAACTTGATGAGAATGGCGGCCATTATCATGTGCCACTTCTAATCTCTCCATTCGGTTTCAGCAGCTACAGGGGCAGCTAACAAACATGCAGCTTTTTCGTGCAAGCATTGCGCACTTTCCTAACCAAACTACACAGTTCGATAATGACATCGCTATATTCAAAGACGGTGGTTTGTTAGTAGACAATAAAGAAATAAAAGACATTGGCACATTTGAAGAGATAGCAAAGCGCTACCCGGCTGCCACTGTGACAGATTTTTCAGGCAAGTGGATTTTGCCAGGTTTAATAGACAGCCACCTGCATTATCCGCAAACACAGAGCATAGCTCATTATGGCGAGCAGCTGTTGAGCTGGCTTGAAAACTATACGTTTCCCACAGAAATGCAGTTTGCTGACAGTGAACACGCTAAAACCATTGCTAATGTATTTTTACGCCAATTGCTAAAGAACGGTACTACCACAGGTTTTGTTTTTACTACGGTTCATAAAAGCAGTAGCCACGCATTATTTAGTGCAGCAAGCGAAATTGATATGGCAATTGTGGCCGGTAAAGTATGTATGGACAGGAATTGCCCTAGTGCGCTTAATGACTGCGCCGACACAGCACAAGCTGACAGTGCACAATTAATTGAAACTTGGCATAACAAGGGCCGCAACCGCTATGCGCTAACGCCCCGTTTTGCGCCAACCAGTACTGAAGCGCAGCTTGCTGCATTAGGGGAACTTGCCAAGCAGTATCCCGACGTTTTCATTCAAACACACTTGTCTGAGAACTTAGACGAGATTGCATGGGTGAAGAGCTTATTCCCTAAAGCGGACGGCTACTTAGATGTATATGACACCTACAGCCTTGTGCGTGAACGTGCGGTGTTTGGCCATGGCATTCACCTTACGCCTAACGAATGGGCACGCTTAGGCGAAAGCGGCGCAACGGTGGCCTTCTGTCCGACATCTAACCTGTTTTTAGGAAGTGGCCTTTTTGATATGACCGCAGCGCGTGCTAACAAGGTCCATGTGGCCATGGCCACCGATGTGGGTGCAGGCACTACGTTTAACATGTTTAAAACCTACGGCGATGCATACAAGGTTAGTCAATTGCGCAGCGAGCCCATCAGCCCGTTAGAAGGCTTTTATCTTATGACCCAAGGCGCGGCCGTAGCTCATGCGCTTGATCATGAAATAGGCAACTTAAACCCAGGCACCACCGCTGACTTTATCGTTGTTGAGCCTAGGTTTGACGAATTGACACAATTGAGAATAAAAGAAGACGCGGACTTTGACGATGTGTTTTTTGCCTTGAGTATTTTAGGTGATGACCGCGCTATCGACCAAACGTGGATAAGCGGCACCTGCCGCTATAAAAAAGAACATCATTAATAACAGGCTGCTGTAGGGCCTTTGGGCCCTAAATAAGGAGAACAATAATGCCGTGGCTAGATTGGATAAGTTTATTTGTACGTTGGTTCCACGTTGTAGCGGGTGTAGCGTGGATTGGCGCGTCGTTTTACTTCATTTGGTTGGATAACAATCTACGCACGCCACCTAAATGGAAGCAGGATAAAGGTATCAAAGGCGACTTATGGGCTATTCACGGTGGCGGCTTTTATGAGGTCGCAAAATACGCCTATGGCCCAGAGAAAATGCCAGAAACACTGCACTGGTTTAAGTGGGAAGCCTATACCACGTGGTTATCGGGCTTCGCACTACTCATAATTGTTTATTACTTTGGTGCTAGCGCTTATCTTATCGACCCTTCGGTAAACGCCATGTCACCGACCACGGCAATATCTTTAGGTTTAGGGTTAATCTTTGGCGGACTAGGCTTATACGAATTTGCTTGTCGCAGCCCATTGGCAAAATATCCACTTGCCTTCGGTATTGGATTAGTCGCGCTTGTTTGTATTGTCAGCTACCTGTCTACCCAGTGGTTTAGCGGTCGCGGTGCCTATATTCACGTTGGTGCGCTTATTGGCACTATCATGGCAGGGAATGTCTTTTTCAACATCATGCCGAACCAGCGCAAAATGGTAGCAGCTGTAGCCGATAAGAAAGATATTGATCCTACTTGGGGTGCGAGCGCTAAATTGCGTTCGGTACACAATAACTACTTTACGCTGCCTCTGCTGTTTATCATGATTTCAAATCATTACCCCATGACGTATCAACACCCGCAAAATTGGCTGGTACTCATTGCGATAATGGCCGCTGCCGCTTGGATACGTCATTTCTTTAACTTGCGTCATGTAGGCACCACTAAACCTGGTATTTTAGTGTCTGGCGCAGTCGCCATGCTAGCAATCGCCCTATGGGTGTCATGGCCACAGTCGCCATCACATACATCGAATGAAGGACATGAAGATGTGAGCCTTGTCGATGAAGTAGGTAAAAAAGTAACGGCTAACAATGCAGTCGCCCAAGCGAGTTCTGAAGTAAGCAATGAGCGCGTAGTAAGCTTAATTACAACCCATTGTGTGGGTTGCCACTCGCGCACGCCAACCGACGATATCTTTAAAGTCGCGCCTTTAGGCGTAGTATTAGATACATGGGAAGATATTGAAAGGTTTGCGCCACAAGTGGTTCGAAGAACCACTGTGACCAAAGATATGCCATTTTTAAACAAGACAAAAATGACAGACGAAGAGCGTCAGGAAATAGCGCGCTGGTTCGCTCAAAGACAAAAATAGAATGGCGAAAGCGATGTAGATATCGAGTCTCAGGAATAGCTGTCTACATCGCTTTATCAATCGCGGTTAAAACTTGCTGATAACGCTTTTTTCCGTACATTACCTCATCGGCCTTATCTAGCCACTCCTGCACGGTTTCAATCCCTTCGCTCCACTCAACCCAGCCAACACTGAAGCCAATTGGTACTACCTTATTGCCATCTACATTAACTTCAAAGTCGCTTTGGGCAACCCTATTAAAAAAAGCTTCCGTTTCCTTTTCACCCGTGCCATAGAGCAAGATGACAAATTCATCTCCTCCAATACGACCGAATCTATCACTATCACGAAGCAAACCACTCATTCTTTCAGAGAACTCAACAAGCGCCTTGTCTCCTACCTTGTGACCGTATTTATCGTTAATTTCTTTGAATTTGTTTAAGTCTATATAAACAAGCGTTGACGTTTGTTGGCCACGATCCATACGAGAAATTTCGTCACTTAACTGGCTAAATATCTCTCTCCTATTGGCAAGTCCAGTGAGCGAGTCGGTTTTCGACAGGTGCTCTAATTTAGTGACGGCGCTCATCAGAGCTTGCTGCTGTGTTTTCTCTCTTGTTATATCGTCGGCCGTACCTAAAATAAGCGACTGCATTTCACGGTCGTCAAATATCAAGCTTCCGCGATCGTGAAGGTACTTCACTTCGCCTTTCGAGTCGTATATACGATATTGAATATCCCAATTCTGCAAAGGGCGTTGACTGAACAGTTTTAACACCCGTGCTTTATCATCTTCATGTACATGATCAATAAAGCTCATAGGGTTACAGTAAAGTTCGTACTCGTTGCGACCGAATATGTTTAAATAGCCATCGTTAACGTATTGCAGTTTAGACAAGTCTGGCGTCGCCACCCATATAAACGTTCTATCAGAAAATGCGCTAACAATTTTGCTAAACAAGGCATCAACTTGAAAGAGCTCAGACTGGATGCGCTTTTTCTCGTCGATATCTTCCACAATAGAAATAAAATAGTCTGGGTTGCCGCGCTGATCTCTTACTAAAGACACTGTTAACTTCGCCCAAACTTGCTCGCCATCGCGCCTTACATATCGCTTTTCAATCGCATAGTCATCGATATCACCTGCCATCAGGCGCTCTAAGTAACTTAGATCTTCATCAAGATAATCTGGCGCAGTTAATTCTTGAAAGGTTAACGTCGTTAGTTCTTCATCAGAATATCCTAAAAAATCACACAGTCGCTTATTTACACGTATAAAGCTTCCATCCACGCTTACGTGAGCGAGCCCAACAGGACAAAAGTGAAAAGTTTTTTCAAACATAGGGCATCGCCCCGTTCGGTAATTGCATTCCGTCGCCTCAAGAGGTGGCACTCAAAGGATAATGAGCACCCTTTTATACTTTAGTATAAGTCATTATAGATTAACTTTTTTCATTCGCTAAAAAATGCATCTAAGAAAAAGGCTTAGATAGCGTCTAACTGCGACATAGCGGTAAAAGGCATTTGATGGTGGAGATTGCTTTTCACCTGAAAAAAGTTGCTAGTCAGCTTTAAACGCTAACCATTACTCCGTTAGTTGCCTATGTTAGCGTTTTTTCTCAATAGGACAGTAAAATGATCGAGTTTTCAGTCGTAATCTATTCTCAACCAAACCAACAAGATGCACTTTTAGACGCATTGTTACCCTTGGTTAAATCAAGCCGAAAAGAAGTCGGCGCAGTGATGTATGACCTACATGCAAGTGAAGAGGGTGTGTTTGTTATTACGGAGAAATGGCAATCTCAGGATGCCCTTGATGCTCATGAAGCTACTGAACACTTTGTTGGTTTCCAAGAAAAAGCCGGAGAGCTTGTTGAAAAAGTACTTCGATTACCGCTAGTGTCGGTCTAGCGCTTTATAAAGCAAATGCGGTGAGATAAATGCTCACCGCTAGCGGTATTTAATCATTCGTGTGGTTTTCAGACCAGACTCTTAGCTGTTCAAGAATATCTAGCGCTGAGCGCCCAAACTCGGTGAGACTATAAGCAACCGCAATTGGACGAGAGTCGATAACGTTGCGGATCACCATACCGTTGTTTTCCAGCTCTTTAAGGCGCTGATCGACCATCTTCCGGCTGGCGCCGCCAAGCATTCTACACAGGTCGTTAAATCTAACAGGCTCATCTTTGAGATGATAAATAATAGAACCCGTCCACTTTCCACCAATTAGGCGCATTCCACGCTCTATAGCACAAGGCTCTGTACAAGTATTTAGAACGGTTTTTCTACCCTTAGCGTCTGTTTTTATTTCACTTTCCATCTATTTTCCTAAAAAAGCCACCTAGTTACTAAAAGTATACTAATTGTTTGTTTGAACAAGGTAACTAAAATAGACCACATAAGCAAGTTTGGCCTCTAGTATACCTTTAGTTAATTAGTCTAACTCCAATTCGAAAGGTTCATTCGGGCGTCTATGGAGTGAGCGGTTATTAAAGGGAGAGCCAACGCGGCCAGATTTTAATAATTCCAATTAAAACAGGCAAAACAGACCGTTCAAACCAAGTACAGCGCCTTGGCGAGAGCATATTAAACATTAACTTCACGGTGACACAAACCATGATTGAATTTACGTTAAATGGAAAAAGAGTGCAGACAGATGCTGCATCAGATACGCCTCTCGTTTGGGTAATACGCGATGAATTTGGACTAAAAGGTACCAAGTTTGGGTGCGGTGTAGCGATGTGTGGCGCATGCACGGTACATATTGATGGTAACGCTATTCGCTCTTGCTCCTATCCCGTTTCGTTAGCTAAAGATAAGAACGTAAACACTATTGAAAGCTTCAACAACGCGCATCCGCTGCAATCTGCTTGGGTAGAAGAGCAGGTTCCTCAGTGTGGCTATTGCCAGTCTGGCCAAATCATGCAAGCAGCGACATTGCTAGATAGAAATCCAAACCCGAGCGACCAAGATATTGTTAATCACATGAGCACCAATTATTGCCGCTGTATGGCTTACGCGCGCATAAAAAAGGCGATTAAGCGCGCTGCAACGTCTTCTGTTCAATACTTTGATCCAACCGCTTCATCAGAAGGGGAAAACGCATGAGCATGAAAAATATCTCTCAAGAAAAGAAAGACATGATCAACTTATCTCGCCGGTCTTTTATGGTGGGATCAGTGAAAACGTCTTTATTCATGGCATTTGGTGCTGCCGCTATTCCACCCCTGCTGTCGGCGAAAGAAAGTATTGAAGCCAAACAGTTTTCTCCAAATATTTGGTTTGAAATGGATACAGATGGCAACGTTACCGTCAACATAGCCAAAGCGGAAATGGGTCAGCATATCGGCACGCCAATCGCTAGAATCTTGGCTGATGAGCTTGAGTGCGACTGGGAGAAAGTGTCTATAGTGCACGTTGATACAGACCCGAAATGGGGCTACATGGTAACAGGCGGCTCTTGGTCAATTTTCCATACTTACAAGCCAATGTCTCAGGCGGGCGCCGCTGGCCGCATGGTGTTAATTGATGCAGGTGCGAAGCTACTTGGCGTGCCTGCCGATAGTTGTAAGGCAGAAAAAGGCTTTGTTATCTCAGGTAACAAAAAAATTAGCTACGGCGATATCGTAGCGAATGGCAAAGTAGACAAAACATTCAGTGCAGATGAGCTTGCTGAATTGCCAATTAAACCGGGTAAAAAACGCCACCTTATCGGTGTTAACGCAGACTACAAAGCACTCGACATCCCGCCTAAAACTAACGGTACTGCGGTATACGGCATTGATGTGGAAGTGGAAAACATGCTTTATGCACGCCCCATTCTGCCTCCGACTCGTTATGGCAGTACAGTAACAAATGTCGACGACAGTAAGGCTAAGAGTCTACCAGGATATAAAGGTTATAAAGTGCTTACCGATCCGAGCGGTACTATCGAAGGTTGGGTTACTGTATTGGCTACAGACTACCCTACTGCGATAAAAGCTGTTGATTTGGTGAAAGTTAGCTACAACGCCGGTAAAACCGCTAATGTTTCTGAAGCTGATATACAAAAAGAAGGCGAAAGAATTGTACGCGATCGTAAGGAAGGCACCGTTTTTGTAGACGAAGGAAATATAGAGCTGGCGCAAACAAAAGCGGCACAAACCATTGAAGCTTTATACACCACAGCGACTGCCAATCATTTCCAGCTAGAACCACTTAACGCCATTGCTGAATTTAAAGGTGGTAAATGGCATATACATACGGGTAACCAGTGGCAGAGCCTAACACTTCCTACTGTAGCTAAAGCCGCAGAGGTCCCAGAAAGTGATGTGGTCCTTCACCAGTATTATCTTGGCGGTGGCTTTGGGCGACGCCTTTTTGGTGATTGGGTTGTTCCAGCTTTGCTTACAGCTAAAGCTGCTGGCCAGCCAGTCAAACTGGTATTCATGCGCCCGGATGATACATTATTTGATCAACCCCGCTCTGCCTCTACTTCACTGTTTAATGCGTCGTTCGATGAAAATAATCAGTTTTTAGGCATGGAGCATGCGCTAGCGGCAGGCTGGCCAACACTAAAAATGGCACCAGGATTTCTAGCACCAGGAGTAAACGGTGAAGGAAAAGTCGATATGTTCTCGGCATCTGGCGCCGACCATTGGTACACCATGTCTCACCATCGCGCCCGTGCGGTTAACAATAAGGTAGCACAAGATACATTTACGCCAGGTTGGCTGCGTTCGGTAGGTCAAGGTTGGATTGTATGGGGCTTAGAATCATTTATTGACGAAGTGGCAGTGAAAGCCAACAAAGACCCCGTCGACTTCAGACTTGCTATGTTAGATGGTAAAGGTAAACAAGGGGGCAAAGCGCCTGAAAGTGTCGGCGGTGCCACACGACTTGCCAATACGCTTGAAATTCTTAAGAAAAAGACGGCGAATGTTAAACTTGGTGCTGATGAAGGCATTGGCTATAGCGTAAGTGCAGGTCAAGAACGCACTATGCCAGCTTGGCTCGCGACTGCAGCTCATGTTCACGTTAATAAGCGCACTGGAAAGATAACGGTTAAGAAGTTATGGGTTGTGTCTGATGCTGGTATTGTTATTCATCCAGATGGCGCGATGGCACAACTTGAAGGTTCACTGCTGTGGGGACTGAGCTTGGCACTGTTTGAACATAACGAAGTGAAAAACGGTCAGGTTTCAAAAACAAACTTACATACCTACCTTCCTCTACGTATGAACGATGTCCCAGAGATGGATATTGAACTTGTTGAAAGTGAGGAGTTTCCAGTAGGACTGGGTGAACCAGGCGTTATTGGTGTCGCGCCGGCTATCGGCAATGCCGTGTACCAAGCCATTGGTGTACGGCTACGTCATTTGCCCATGCTTGCTCAACACGTTACCGCAGCATTAAAAGCATAAGGGCAGTATGATGAAAATGATAACAGTCCTATTAATTGGTGCTCTCTCATCATTCGTCCTGAGTGGGTGTATTGCAAATAAAAATGACGATAGCGACCATAATAATTTGACCGCTAGCACTTCAAAAGCAGCTAACTCAACACCTGCTTTTGAAGCTTATCAGCAAGATCCTAACCCAACGACAGCATTTAACTACTTGTTCGATGTAGCAACACATCCACGGTGTGTGAACTGTCACGGTGTTATTGAAGATGGCGCTCACCGACCGACAGTGGGCGACAACAGCGTCCCCCACCCTATGAACATTACCTCTGTGAATAACTTGAAAATGGCGGTGCAAGATGGAAAGTTTGTTCAGGTTGGCGAAACGCACCCCGTAAACTGCCGCGGATGTCACCAAGATGAAAATGCGCGTGAACCCGGCAGGCCGCCTGGTGCAGCAAACGACCTTATGCCAGGTTTCGTGTGGCACATGCCGCCTCCTACCATGATTATTGGTAGCGACATGACACCCTCAAAATTATGCAACAATTGGTTAAACCCACGTTTGAACTCTTTTCTTGCTCAACGTGGGGGAAGAGATGACATGAAAACGTTTAAAAAAGAATTTGAGCATCATGTCAGTGATGATCCATTAGTGAGATGGGCATGGAACCCCGGCCCAGGCAGAACACCTGCTCCTGGGACACATGCACAGTTTGCTAAGGCAATGTCGGTTTGGATTAACGGCGGCGCACCTTGCCCGACAGAAAGTTAAGTTAAAAAAGTCTTTGCCAAAAATGAACAGCCCGCGTTTTAAGCGGGCTGTTTAACGAACGAACTAAGGCACAACTTGTTTAGGCGAGATTAGAAATGGTAGTGAGCACTTAATACAAACGATTCTGAACCAGGGTTCGTGTCCCCTAGCCCGCCGTTAGAAATGTGGCCAATTTCAGCTTCTAGCGAAAATGATTCAGAAAAATTGTAGAGTCCGGAAAGTGATGAATAGAATTCAATGGTGTCGCCTAAATTTTCAGATTCATCAACAATGCCCGCGTGAAAGGCAACGCGTACTGAAAAGTCATTGTATTTGTAGACGTCTTTTGCCAACCCCGCAGCGAAATAGTGTTGGCCTTGATCTGCGTTTACCAAGAGAACTGTTGGTCGAATTCCGTAAAATGATTCGAGCGGTTTGTGAACATAAGCCACATGCAATGCGTAACGGTCTGCGTCATCAAACAAGTTCCATACCGCAGCCCCAGCTTTAAGCTCACTTCCTTGCGGCAGGGCTTGAGTAGAAAGAGAAACAAGGGGAGAAAGTAAAGATAATGCAAGTGCGAGTGTTTTTACTGGTGTTTTCATGTTTATACTGTTCTAAGCAAAAGTTAAAAATAGTGTTCCGTCGACGCTTCTATTCGAAGCTGTTTTTATACGTGAGTACATAATGGTAATCAGGTTACTTTTTTCAACCTAATAAATATTGGTAACCTTATAACTTTGAGGAAAAACACATTCTTATTTGCTCTAAACGTACAGATTGAATTAATGAATAACCTAGGGTCTTTTGACCTTTGCCGTGTTTTGCACATCAAAAATCAACGGCTCCTTATAGCTCAACGAGAGCTGGCTGTAGCACTGAGTAGAAATGTATGACTGACGAGAACATCATTGAAAGCAATGTAGAGAGCACCAAGAAAAGTAAGAAAGTACTGGTTCTCTTTGCCCACCCCGCGCAAACCCGTTCAGAAGTAAATGTGCCGCTTTTTCACGAAGCAAAAATGAATAAACACGTTACTGCTGTTGACTTGTATGCAGAGTATCCAGATTTCAATATTGATATTGAGCGGGAGCAGCAGCGTTTAGTTGACCACGATGTCGTTGTTTTTCTGTTTCCACTTTACTGGTATTCCACACCTTCAATCTTAAAAGAATGGCAAGATTTAGTGTTGGAATATGGTTTTGCCTATGGGCATGAAGGCACTGCACTTAAAGATAAATTATTTCTTTGCGCATTAAGTGCAGGCGGTAAGGAAGAAGCCTATCAAACTGATGGCTTTAATCATTACACCATCAGGCAACTGCTCCAGCCTTTAGAGCAAATGGCTCAGATCACGCACATGACCTACATTGCTCCTTTTGCGATCTTTGGCTCTCGTACTGCGCAAGAAGAGCATCGCGTTGCTGAACATAGAGGTAAGTGGACAACCTTGCTAAACAAATTGACCACTAACACCCTGAATCTAGAAAAAGCAAAGCACATCGAGAATCTCGCAGACCTTTGTACGTCGCAAGGAGAGTAACGTGACTGGCTATTTCTTATATGCATTTATCTATTTGGTCGCCGCCGTAATTGCAGTGCCCATTGCGAAGCGTCTTGGATTAGGGTCTGTACTAGGCTATTTAATAGCCGGGCTAGTGATTGGCCCGATATTCGGCCTTGTTGGTGACGAAACTGTTGCCATTCAACATTTTGCTGAATTCGGTGTAGTCATGATGCTGTTTTTGGTTGGGCTAGAACTAGAGCCTCGCTCGCTGTGGGCGATGAAGTCAAAACTAATGGGATTGGGCGGCCTTCAGCTAGCGTTAACCACCGCCCTTATCACAGGCGTAGCCATATTGCTTGATCAGCCTTTTAGTATTGCCCTTACAATAGGCCTTATATTCGCCCTCTCTTCAACCGCCATTGTCTTACAAACGTTGCAAGAAAAAGGGCTGCAAAAAACAGAAGGTGGTAAAAGCGCTTTTTCTGTGTTGTTGTTTCAAGATATCGCGGTTATTCCCATGCTTGCGCTTATCCCCCTCCTTGCCATACCCGAACTGGTCGAAGCAGGAAATGCACATGGCGGCGATACAGGGTCACACGATAGCTTTAATTTAGTTGACGGGCTTGCCCCTTGGGCTTCAGGTCTTGTGATCATTAGCTCAATTGCCTTTTTAACCATTGGAGGACACTACTTAAGTCGCCCCTTATTTAAGTTTGTTGCTGCGTCGGGTTTACGGGAAATTTTTACCGCCACAGCGCTCATGCTCATTATAGGAATTGCAGCACTAATGGGACTTGTAGGTCTGTCTCCCGCCCTTGGTGCATTCTTGGCCGGTGTAGTTTTGGCAAACAGTGAATTCAGGCATGAACTTGAAGCTAATATCGAGCCGTTTAAAGGCTTATTGTTAGGCCTCTTTTTCATAACGGTAGGCGCAGGCATTAACTTTTCCGTACTTAGTGAGAGCCCGATGCTAATAGCAGGGCTAACCGTAGCTGTTATGCTTGTGAAAGCCATTGTGCTGTTTATCATCGCCTTAATTTTTAAAATAAAAGGCACTAACAAATGGCTATTCACATTAAGCCTTGCTCAGGCGGGTGAATTTGGCTTTGTGCTATTAAGTTTTGCCTCGCAAAACTATGTGCTTCCCAGCGACATTATTTCTGTTCTCTCGCTTGTTGTTGCCATTTCAATGTTCCTAACACCAGGACTTTTTATTCTTTTCGACAAGGCCATCATTCCTCGCTACAAAAACGCGAAATCACAGCGAGCTGAAGATGAAATTGACGAGAAAGGCACCGTCGTTATTGCTGGAATTGGGCGCTTTGGACAAATCATTAACCGTCTTTTAGTGGCCAACGATGTAAATACCGTTGTGCTTGATATTCGCTCTGAGCAAATAGACCTTATCAGACGGATTGGCACCAAAGCCTATTTTGGCGATGCATCTAAACCAGACATTTTGCATACTGCTGGCGCCCATGAAGCATCGCTATTAGTTATTGCTATAGACGATAAAGAAACCGCTGCCGAAATGGTGAAATACGCCAAGCACGCATTTCCTAACATTAAAGTGCTTGCGCGTGCCTTTGATCGCGGTCATGGGTATCGCTTGCGCCAGTTGGGTGCAGATTTTGTGGTATCAGAAACGTACCACAGCGCTCTTGAAATGGGCGCAGAGGCACTTCGCTCACTCAATATTCACCCTTTCCAAGTTGAACGGCAAAAAATGGCGTATAAAAATATTGAGGCTCAGCAAAACGATGTGCTGTATCACGCGTGGGCGGATGAGGCCAGCGGAGAACGAGTAGACAATAATTATCTGAAACTCTTTATTGAACTTGAGTCGCTAATCGAAAATGCGCTAAAAGCAGATTTACACGACAAGCATTCGAAAATGCGTGGCTGGACGCCACCACCGAAAGGCTATGCTGAAAACCTCTCGCCCGATGAGAAACCTGATTAGGGTGAATTGTGAGCTAGCCGGCGGTATTTCGAGAGGGTAATTGTCTGATAGTGACCGGACACCCACGAATATTTATGGGTGGTAGCATACTATCGCCTTGTAAAAATAAACAAAAAGCTGATCGAAAAGGGAAAAAAGCGCTATAACCTGTATGTATATCAAACTTGTCGTATATTGGCTTTTTATCTTTCACGTTCAGAAGTTAACACGCGCCTTGTACAAGATAACCCATTGCCTTAGTGGGAATAAAAAGTGGTCTATTTAAATGGAGAGTTACCATGTTGTCTGAAAAAAGTCTCTTTCACAGCTTAGCCCTGCGCACTGTGATGGTATTTACTGCACTAGCTGGATTAAGTGCGTGTGAAGAAGCCCCCACGCCTCCCAAAGCAGTCTCATCAACACCGGTAACGCTTTATAAAGTGCAGCACTCAGACGAAACCATTGCTAAATTCCCGGGGCAAGTGGAAGCGGCTGAATATTCAAACCTTTCGTTTCGCATCGGCGGCAAACTCCAAGAACTCAAAGTAAAAGCTGGTGAAGAAGTTAAAGAGAACCAGCTTATCGCTAGACTTGATGATAGAGACGCGAAAGCACAGTTAGCCACCGCTCAGTCTCAGTTTGACGTGTCATCGGCTATGTTTGAACGTATGGAGGCTTCCGTTGAAAAAGGCGCGGTAAGCCGCTCTACTTTTGATGAAGCGAAAGCCAATTTTTTAGCCGCTAAAGCCAGTCTGACCAACGCACAGGACCAGCTAAGCTATACGGAGCTTCGCGCACCGTTTGCGGGGCTTATTGCGTCTGTTCCTGTTGAAAATTACCAAGTCATTGTACCGCAGCAGACCATTGCCGAGCTTCATATGCCGGGCGCAATCGACGTTACGTTTCAATTGCCAGAACAAAAAATGCGTATGATTGATCGCTCACGAGCCCGTGAAAATCGTACATCTGAAATGGCATGGGTGAGCTTTTCAGGTATGCCAGATAAGCGTTACGCGGCCATGTATAAGGACCACGAAAGCACCACGCGACAAGGCGAGCTTAGCTATGAGGTAACAATTACTCTGCCAGAACCAGACGACATCAATGTTCTAGCGGGCATGAGCGCCACCGTATTACTTGATATGTCGAAACTCATTGAGTCTAACGCAAAGCTTTGGCTAGTACCTTTTGGTGCGGTGGTTACCGACAATGCAGATCCAGACAAAGCGATTGTATGGCGTTTTAAACCCAGTGATAGCGACGCGACGAAGGGCACCGTAGAAGCAGTAGAAGTGATGATTACGCGCGGTATTTCCAACGGTCTGTTAGTTGAAGGCCCGCTAAACGACGATGATAAAATCGTTGCTGCTGGAGCTCATCTTGTAAAAGAAGGCCAAGCTGTTACGGAGTGGACGAAAGAAGGGGGCCTATAAGCCATGGTCGAGTATTTTTTTCGTCAAAAAGTAATTAGCTGGATGGTCGCCATCATCTTGGGTGTTGGCGGCATTGTGACTTTTCTTGGCTTAGGTCAGCTAGAGTTTCCCGAATTCACCATTAGAAATGCTCTGGTTATTACTCAATACCCAGGGGCAACGCCTGAGCAAGTTGAGGAAGAAGTTACGCTGCAGCTTGAAAAGGCGATTCAGCGTATACCCAACGTAAAACGAATCAGCTCAGTAAACATGGTTGGGCTATCGCAAATTACTGTTGAGCTTAAAAGTAGTGTTCAGGCCAAGGACCTAGAGCAATACTGGGACAACTTGCGCCGTAAAGTGGGCGATGCACAAGCATCGCTGCCACCTGGCACCAGCACCTCGATTGTGAATGATGACTTTGGTGACGTTTTTGGCCTGCTGCTTACTCTTAAAAGCGAAGACTACTCCCTTAAGCAAATGGAAGACTTTGCAGATTTAATGCAGCGAGAGATTCAGCTTGTTGACGGTGTAAAAAAGGTGTCGATTGCCGGTACCGTTAATGAACAGATTATTGTGTCGTTAGATCACGATAAAATGAAAACCCTTAATGTTTCTGCAGAATCCATTGCTGGCCTTTTAACCGCGCAAAATGTAGTGGGCAACGCGGGTTCGATTAAGGTTCAGGGCAAGCGCCTGTCCATACAGCCCACTGGCGAATTTGATAACCTAGAGGCGTTAGGTCAGGTGGTAATTGGCTCACCGGCAAGCGGCCTTATTCGCTTAACAGATATCGCGACTATTGAGCGCAAGCTTAACGATACACCTTCAATCCTTTATCACAGTTCTGGCACGCCGGCTCTGTCAATTGGTGTGTCGTTCGCGTCGGCGGTAAATGTAGTTGATGTAGGTAAACGACTTGATAGCAAAATAGCCGAGCTAGAGCAGCGTATGCCCCTAGGTATGACGCTGGATACCGTTTACAACCAGCCCACAGTGGTCGACGATTCTGTAACTGGCTTTCTTATTAACCTTGTTGAAGCCGTGGCCATCGTTATTTTCGTGCTGCTACTTTTCATGGGCTGGCGCAGTGGCGTTCTGATGGGGCTCATTCTTGTGCTTACCATTCTTGGCACTTTTATATTGATGTCGGTAAAAGGCATTGAGTTGCAAAAAATCTCCTTGGGTGCGCTTATTATTGCTCTTGGCATGTTGGTCGACAACGCCATCGTGGTAACCGAAGGCATGTTGATTGGTGTGAGAAAAGGACAAACCAAGCTTCAGGCGGCAAAAGACGTGGTATCGCAAAATGGGTTGCCGCTGCTTGGCGCGACTGTGATTGCCATTACCGCTTTTGCGCCAATTGGTCTATCGCCAGATGCCACAGGTGAATTCGTCGGCTCCCTCTTCTGGGTACTTTGCTTTTCGCTTTTCTTAAGTTGGATCACCGCACTTACCATTACCCCCTTCTTTTTCGACTTACTGTTTAAAACTGAAAAAGAGCGCGGAGCTAATGACGAAGATGACGACCCATATAAGGGCATTATTTTTACGGTATACAAGCGTGTGCTTACTGCTGCTATCAATCATCGTTACGTGACAATTGTACTGGTACTTGTTGCATTAGTAGGCAGCATGGCGTCAGGTAAATTCGTAAAAAATGCATTTTTCCCAGATTCATCCACACCGCTGTTTTTCGTCGATTTATGGTTGCCTGAAGGTAGCGACATCTTAACCACCGAGCAGTCTATTCGTCGCTTAGAAGACAACGTGTTAGGCATGGAGAATATCGCCAACGTAACAAGCGTTATTGGCGGTGGAGCACAGCGCCTTACCCTCACCTATGCGCCAGAAGACAGATACGCCAGTTATGGTCAGCTTATCGTTGAAACTGATACGGTTGAGTCTCGTGATGCTCGTATGCGAGAAATTATCGAGCTGGTGCGAGAAGACTTCCCTAATGTGCAATACAAGGTAAAAGCACTTCAAGTAGGCCCTTCTGCAAAAGCGGCAATTGAAGCGAGAATTTACGGACCAGAGCCTGAAGTTTTGCGTGAGATTAGCAGCGACATTGAAGCCATATTTCAAGCAGAGAAAACCATGGACAGCGTTCGCTTGTCGTGGAGCAACAAAGTCCCATTTGTTGAACCTGTGTTTCTGGAAGAACAAGCCAGGCGTATCGGCGTAACGCGAGATGCCGTTCACACCGCATTTTTACTGAACAATGAAGGTGAGACTGTGGGCCTTTACCGCGAAGGTAGCGATTTAATACCTATTGTCATGCGCAACGATCCAAACCAGCGCTATGACATAGATAACCTCGCCTCACTCAACGTATGGAGCCAAGAACAAGGTAAATATATAAGCATGGCTGATGTTATCAGCAATGTGGATGTATCGCTTGATAACCCTATCATCAAACGCCGCAACCGGGTGCGGATGCTGGCGGTTTATGCAGAGCCCATGCCTTTATCCGGTGAGACAGCTGCGAGCGTGCAAGCTAAAGTTCGCCCTCTTGTAGAAGAGCTTCAACTGCCTGATGGCTACCACATTGAATGGGGCGGCGAATATGAGACCTCAACAGACGCACAAAGCGCCCTATTTGCAAGTATGCCTATTGGTATATTAGGTATGTTCATTATCACCGTTTTGCTGTTTGGCAAGCTTCGTCAGGCGTTAGCGATATGGGGCGTAATTCCACTCACCACTATCGGCATTATTGGCGGGTTGGTGCTAGTTGGTGCACCCTTTACGTTCATGGCGCTGCTCGGCAGCTTAAGCCTTATTGGTATGGTGCTTAAAAACGGGATCGTATTAATGGAAGAAATAAACGTACAGGCAAAGGGTAACAGTGGCGCATTCGATGCCGTAGTAGCCGCGTCAGTATCTCGTGTACGTCCCGTTTCAATGGCAGCCATCACCACCATACTGGGTATGATCCCGCTGTTTTCTGATGCGTTCTTCGCGTCAATGGCAGTTGTTATTGTATTTGGTCTGACCGTTGCCACCGTACTTACACTGCTTATATTGCCTGTGCTGCACTGTACGTTCCATGGTATAAAGTCAGAATAAAAAGTACGCACAACAAATTCGATTAGTTGTGCGCTAGTTCGTGTAGGTAGCACAAAAACGGTGCGAACCTAATATTGTTAACAGCCAGCATGAGGAGAGTCTACTCATGCTGGCTGCATACTATCGCTTAGCTGCAATCTATCCTTCTCAACAAAAACTACACCCGACAGTTTACTTTCAACAAAATTAGTTTATTATGGGTAAACTACACTGTGCAGTATACTTTTTTTGTTTAAGGTGAGAGCATGCCCGTTTTTAATCGCACACGCTTTCTTGTTGGAGTTTTATTTATGACATCTTTCTGTGGTTCTTCAAACACCCTTGCTGCGAGCGCGCCGCAACCTGAAAAATTCACTAATACTCATATTGAATATAAAACGACGTGGCGAGACATGTGGAAAGTCACCAAAGCGTATTTTCGTGACAATAGAGATGCTGCAACGCCAACGTTTGACATACCCGTGTCGGCACTTACACCACAAATGCTTGACGCAGTTGCAGAAGACAGCGTGATAAAGCTGGGCCACTCTACTACCCTATTGAAACTTGCCAAACGTTATATCTTGATCGATCCGGTCTTTAGTGAACGTGCTTCTCCCGTCCAATGGATGGGGCCCAAGCGTTTCCACCAAGCGCCAATTTCACTGGAAGACTTGCCTAAATTAGATGCCGTTATCATAAGTCATGACCATTACGACCATTTAGATAAAGGCAGTATTGAAATACTAAAAAACAAAGTCGACGTGTTTATTACACCGCTAAAAGTTGGCAATCATTTACGTGACTGGGGTGTGGATGCAAATAAAGTTGTTGAGCTAAATTGGTGGCAAAATACAAAAGTGAGCGACATTGAAATAGTGGCCACACCGTCTCAGCATTTCTCAGGGCGAGGTTTATTTGATAGAGACGAAACTCTTTGGGCAAGTTGGGTTATCAAATCTGCAAATACCAACATCTTTTACAGCGGTGACTCGGGCTATTTTGACGGATTTAAAGCTATTGGTGAAAAGTACGGTCCGTTTGATTTATCGATGATTGAAACCGGCGCATACAACGAGCTATGGTCTGACATTCACATGCTGCCTGAAGAGAGCTTGCAAGCCCATATTGATATTCAAGCGAGTGTCATGATGCCTGTGCACAACAGTACCTTTGATTTAGCACTACATAATTGGAATGAGCCTTTAATAAAAATCACAGACCTTGCTGGTACTAAGGGTGTTCCCACCAGTATTCCTATCTTTGGCGAAGTTGTTCCGGTTAAGGGTGCAGGCGAAGCTCCGAACAAAACCTGGTGGTTAGACGAAAGGTGAGTAGCTAATAAACAGCGCTTGCTTCATTATTCTGGGCTCTTAATTGCTCGCTTAACTCTATGTTTTGCAGTACATTTATTATTCGCCGCTTAGGCACTATTGGCGGGTATAACAAAAGCCTCAATCAAAGTGATAGCACTCGATTTGGTTGAGGCGAATAATAAATTTCTCAGTTAAAGGAGCTAACTGCTAGCAATGAAGCTGTCTAGTCAAATTAATTTGGGCGTTTTTGCCCTTATGCTTTTAGCATTTACGGTGTTGTCGAGTATTGAGCTAAGCGAAATAAAATCTCGCACTTCAGTGTCAATCGAGCAAGAAGCTGAAGAAGCACGGCTGCGTTACGAAACAACCGTCTTACAAACCTCTGCCTTGTCGTCTCAGTCGAAGCAATCAGTGATTGATGCCATGCTTCGTCAAATGGTATTGCAGCCGTTTTTATCTGCAGCCAAAGTCATTGATGTCGAAGGAAATGTGTTTGCGAAGTACGAGCGCTCGCCTAACACTATTGTTCCTAATTGGTACTTACAGCTGGACTCCGCACCTGCCGTTAACAAGAAAATTCCTTTTTCGAACAATGATGGTTATTTGTTAGTTACGTCAGACACGTCTTATATTTACACTGAAATCACCGCTATTCTCATCAAAAATGCTATTATCTTTTGTGGGCTATTTTTCGCCCTCGCGCTATATATCGTCACGGTAACCAAATTTGCTAGGCGCCCCATTGCCAACACCATTAAGAAGCTTAATGAGATAAATAGCCACGACTTCACCCCCTCGCAGGTAAATGCGTTTACAACAGATTACCGCCAACTTACCAGCACAGTGAACACCCTAACCACGTCGTTAGCATCAAAATTTAATGACATTGCTCAGCAATCTGAGCGATTCAAAACAGAAGCCAATAAAGATACATTGACGAAGTTGTCGAACCGCAGTGCATTCGAGCGACACACTCGCGCGCTGTTGTCTGACACGTCTAATTTCCAGGAAAAAGAGCTTATTCTCATCAGGCTCGCTCAACTTACCACTATAAATACTAAGTTGGGCATGTTAGCTGGTGACAATTATGTAAAATCTATCGCGGACTTTCTTGTGCATGAGGCGAAGCACAATTGCAAAAGTGGCTTTGTATTTCGGTTATCAGGCGGAGATTTCGCCTTGATAAGTGAAATTATGGGGCGGGACGAACGGGATTTGATGTTAGAAAATATGTCGAAGCAGTTTACAAACGCCACGCCACTTCGAGATGGAAGCAAAGCAACGTGGATGGGCGTTACACGTTTTTCTAGCCAAATGTCGTTACAGCAGGTAATGGAAAGTGCTGACAGTGCGTTGATGGCGGCAATGAAAACGCAAAAAGGATGGCAGTTTTCTTCAGAAGTGTCTCAGGTTCATAGCAATACAAAATGGCGTGAGCGCCTCAATTACATCGTGTCACAGCAATATGCCGATATTCTAATTCAACCCGTGATGAATGTAGAGCGAAACGCACCAGCATATTACGAAACGTTTGCTCGATTTAAAGACAAAGACACCAATGATGTTATACCCATGGCGCAACTTATCCCCGCATCAGAGCGATTGGACCTTATTCCTCAAGTCGATAAGTTGGTAGCAGGCATCGTGTTTAAAAAGCTAACGGTAACGTCTCATCAGGTTGCTATAAATATTAGTAACGCCTCAATTGCCAACGGCGAGTTTAGAAAATGGTTAATTGAAGAGCTTCGAACCCGGGAAACGCTATGCCCAAGACTTATTTTTGAAGTCGAAGATGCAGCGCTTATTCACCATCGAGAAGTAGCCGAGAACTTTTGCCGTCAACTCATACAGCTGGGCTGTAGAATTACCATAGAACACTTTGGCGATAACTTTGCCTCGCTTGCGGGTTTAAGGGCAATTCAGCCTCAATTCGTTAAGCTTTCGGGACGGCTAACCCAGGGAATTCATACCAACAAAGATAATCAGTTATTTGTCTCTAGCCTTATCAATATTGCGAAAGGCCTTAATATCCACGTTATTGCGGAAATGGTAGAAAACGAGGCTGAGTCTGTTGCACTGAGCAAACTAGACGTTGAACACCAACAAGGCTATTACTTTTCTAAACCCTCACTTTGGACAATGTACTAAGTGTAAGCTCGCTGGTCTGAGGCACTGAACGTCAGGATAAGTATTGACGCTTTATGTGAGACCCCGCGCTTTATACGAATTTATTGTGCGTCGATTCGATGAAACGTTTAAGGCGGTGTTGTGAAAATCTCTTTCATATACACCTCCTTTGAACCGCATTTACTGTTCGTTAAGCAGCTTTACAATGGCGTCAGAGCTAATGGGTTTTGAATACAGAAAGCCTTGCACATATTCAACGTTAAGAGACTTGCAGTAGTTCGATTGATTTTGAGTTTCCACGCCTTCAACAACAATGTTTAAATCGAGTTTGTGACCAACATTCACGATAGCCTCCATTAACGCGCTATCGTAGGCATTTTCCGGTGCACCTCTTAAAAATGAACGATCTATTTTTAAGTGGCTAACGGGAAACTGTTTTAAATAACTAAGCGAAGAATAACCCGTACCAAAGTCGTCAATCGATATTTCAACGCCCTGGTCGCGTTGCGCTCTCAAATTCTCTAAAATCGTATTGTCAGACTTAATAAGCACATTTTCGGTAAGCTCTAACCCAATATCTTTAGGCAGTAAACCGTGCCGCTCTCGACACTCCCTTAGGCGTTCGAAATAAGCATTCTGCTCTAACTCTTTTCCTGAAACATTGATATCAACGCGAATATTAATGCCCTGCTCTTTCCATAACTGTGCCTGTTTGCACGCCTTTTCTAACACCCAATTTCCAATGTGAACAATTAACTCACTGCGCTCAGCGATGGGGATGAAGATATTGGGTGGAACAGCCCTATCCTCATCTTTAGGACGCCACCTTAACAGCGCTTCACACGATGCCACTTTTCCAGTGAGCAAATCGATTTGAGGTTGATACAAGAGTTCAAACTCGTCGTTAACCAAAGACTCATGGAGATAGGCTGCGATACTTCGCTGTTGTCGAACTTTCTGACTTAAAGCGTGGGTGAAAAAATGAAAACGGTTTCGGCCTTCAGCTTTCGCCTGATACATTGCGACGTCTGCATTTTTCAGAAGATCATCAATCTCACTTCCGTCTTTAGGGTACATACTAATACCGATACTTGAAGTGATATGCACGTTTTCAGTGCTAAGCGCGAAGCTCTGCCTGAAACACTCAGTAAGTT
The DNA here is from genome assembly GCF_001924945.1 of Alteromonas sp. W12. Classification (NCBI taxonomy): domain Bacteria; kingdom Pseudomonadati; phylum Pseudomonadota; class Gammaproteobacteria; order Alteromonadales; family Alteromonadaceae; genus Alteromonas; species Alteromonas sp. W12. The sequence goes on along the minus strand of NZ_LQXH01000001.1, from coordinate 1,118,747 downwards.
TCTTAGCAATGTCAGCACTTTCATTTTCAGAGGTCACTTGTGTGGCGACAAAAACAAATTCGTCTCCACCGAACCGAGCCAGTAAGCCTTGTTCGCTCAGACAATCTGACAGCCGCTTAGAAACAGAGCGCAGTAATTCATCACCCCAGGTATGCCCAAGCGTGTCATTAACTTCTTTAAACATATCTAAGTCAATGAAAAACAAAGCGAAGCCAGACTCATTGCGCGATGCATCCTCGATGGACGACGTCAAAAACTGCTCTAACAGGCGTCGATTAGGCAACTCGGTTAACAAATCTGTGGATGCCATTCGCTCAAGTTCTTGCCTGATGTTGTGCTGCTCACTCAGGTCAATATCCACACAATACATTTCGGGTGAATCTGTGCCTTCTTTCAGCATGACGTGAGATGAGAAAACATGGATAGGCTCGCCACTTTTCTTCTCAAGCACGAGTTCGTCTGAAGGAATTGCCTCACCGTAATCTATCCATCGCTGATGTAACTTTATCACTTCACTTTTCATGAACGAGGGAATGATGAGATCTTCAAGTTTTTGACCTAGTGCTTCGCACTCACGAAAGCCATACATGTCTTCACTTGATTTATTCCAGTAGATGACTTTTCGGTGCTTGTCATAACCTTGCACCGATACCTTTGGCAAGGCACTAATAAGCTGAAGGAACCGCCTTTCAGCCGAACCATGCTGTTCAAATAACGGGGGCTCTTGGTATTTCTGTAAGCTCATCGTACTCCCGCGAGTGCTAAATTGTTAGATAGCAAAGATATAAAAATGGCCACCATTCTTTTAGTGTAGTCCAAATCACACAGACCACCCGACATTAAAAAGTTAAATTGCTCGTGAATATCGCTGAATAGAGAAAAGGGTAGCAGTGCGTGTTACGCAGAACTTGGGTAAATAAAAGATGAAATTAAATCGTAAGATGGTGCGTCTACCCTGATTCGAACAGGGGACCTCTACCATGTCAAGGTAGCGCTCTAACCAACTGAGCTATAGACGCATATAGAATTTTGTTGCACCTGATAGGTGGGCGAATGCCAAGCAACGGCGCGTATAATACTTAGCACGAGCGTTGCCTGCAAGGAAAACTTATCAAATGACGATTCAAGTGACTAATTTGACAGCAATTAGCCATTTTCTTCAACAATTGCGATTAACTTAAATCATTTTAAATGGAAGCGGCTTGATAACGTCCACTAAGGATCCATCGTTAACAGCACGCATAAAATATTCACCCAACCTGTCGGTTTCTTTCAATACTGTTTGCCAATACTTGATGCGCGTTTTTGCATCGAGTACTTCAAAATCTTTCCTATCGGGGATTTTGCTATAAGGCAAATTAGCAACAAACGATGCCGAAGGCACTAGCATTACAACGTTATCGTAGCTTGACCGATGAGGCACCCTGCCCTTCAAGCCCTTATCGAACCAGCCTGGAATGGGCTTGTCGTAAAAATGCGGATATAACACTAAGCCATCGTCTGGCCCAAAGGACAAATCGAAGTGGTAGTCAATAATACCGCCATCTCGATACATTCCAGCTGGCGCACCTTCAATTTGCTGTACGCCCTCAATAACCACAGGAATAGAACCCGATGCTAGCAGCGCGGTATGAATATTTCCGTGGGTTAACGTGTGGTACTGAGTAGGCAGTTGATACGGGTCTTTTATCGCAAATTCAGTATTCGGGGTAGAGAACACATAGCGTGTATATAAACGTGAAAGGTGTCGTCGGTTCACTGTATTGGCCGCTGCACTCATCGCCAAGCCCGAAAGTTGCCTAAACTTACTTTCAAAACGAGTAGCACCTAAACATTTAGCAACGATCAGGTGCGCTTTAAAGCGGGAGTTAGACAGCACTTCTTGTTTACCTGCTTCATCCACCATTTCTTTCAGCAAGTCTTCGGCTTTAGCCGTAATTTCTCTAGGCGTAGGCTTGTCGCTGCTATAAGTTGTTGTTGAATAGGAAGCAGCCAAACGATTTATGGCAGCTAGGGGATCGTTTTGTACAGCGCAAATGATACGAAACGCACCCGCTGATGAACCAATTACATGTATTTGATGCTCAACGTTGGCAAACCATTCGGGAAACAGTACGCGATCTAGACCAGCCAAAGAAAACCATTTCGGGCCGCCAGAAGCCCCCAGAAAATAGCTAAATAACTCAGGCGTAAACCCGTTTTTCATTATGGATTCACGTGCTTTTTTACCTGCGTATATTTCTAAGGGTGCCACTCAATGTCCTCACTGTGCGCCAAATAGAAGCGCTGTATAAAGCGCTTGATAAATATTTAAGGGGAAGCAACATGACTAATAAATCCAATAACTTCCCCATTTGATTAGTTCGGGGGAATTTAACAGTTAAAGGCGCGAAAGTAACCTTTATAGCAATGCCTTCACATCTGCTCAGACCAGACTTTTCAACGACTTCACCCGAATCTTAAGGCGTTAGTGCATCTATCACTTTTACAAATATTCGATACTCATCTTCAGTGATATTTTCCAAACGCTTATTTTGCCAAGCCACAATTTTAGGCAACAGCGCCCGATAGATTCGTTCTCCTTCCACTGACAATGAAATTAATGTGGCCCGTTTATCTCGCTTGCTCACACGCTTAACGATAGCATCTCGCTTAACCAATCGCTCCAGCGCTCGCGAAACCTGCACTTTATCTAGTCGTGTTGCAATAGCGATTTCTTTTGCCGTTAGCAGTGATTTTGGCGAGCTTTCATTTCGGCCGCCTAATGTGGCCAAGATTCGCCACTCTGGTTTAGTAAGTTTATATTCTGCATATTCTTTTGAGAGCGATTCACTTAAATCGCTCGCAAGCATGGCTACCTTGTAGGCAAGCATATCTTCTAGCTGCATGTTTTAAGCCCTTTTCACTGTATTACTCTTGCTATTTTTACTTCTGCGACCGCCCTGAAAGCCATGGTTGTTTTTCATTTACCTTAGGCGTTACTTATACCCACAGTGTCGCTACCATCGGTCGAGCGTTCAGGCGCGTTCAACATTAACCCAGGTAACTTTCACAGCTAATATCGTGCATTAAAAAACACACAATACGTGTAACCTTGTAATGGGCATCACATAAAAGGTGTAAAGCTAGCGTACCAAATGACGTTGGTTCTATTCCCTCTACTCGCCCATCGCCATTGATTTACATTTCATTTACCTCTAGCCTAAATCACATAGTTTCATTTGTAACTACTTTATTTTGCATTCATCTGTACAGCCACATCGATGGCCGCCTGTGGGAGGGTTTATGGATAATTTGTCGTATTTAACGGGTTTTAATAACGAGCACGAGACAGAGGCGCTGCCGGGTGCCCTTCCTAAAGGCCAGTTCAGCCCACAAAAAGTGAATTATAAGCTTTACGCTGAACAGTTTAGCAGTACAGCATTTACTGCCCCACGAGCAGAAAACCGCCGCAGCTGGACATATCGTTTACGCCCCTCTATTGCTATGGGCGACTTTGAAAAAATTGATAACGGCCTGGTGAAAACAGCACCTGAGTCTGATGTCCATTGCCCTCCGAATGTACTTAGGTGGGATCCTGTTCCCTTACCAGACAAAGACGTTGATTTTGTAGACTCGCTTGTAACCATCGCCACTAACGGTGACGCTAAAGCCCAAGTAGGTATGGGCATTCACTGCTACAGTGCCAGTGCTAATATGCAAAATCGTGTTTTCTACTCATCAGACGGAGAAATGCTTATTGTCCCTCAGCTAGGTGACATGCTGATCACCACCGAGTTTGGTAGGCTCAACCTGTCTGTAGGTGAAATTGCCGTTATTCCTCGTGGCGTTCGATTTTCGGTTAACCCTATAAATGGGCCAATTCGCGGATATATATGCGAAAACTACGGTCATCCTTTTGTGCTGCCAGAGCGCGGCCCGGTAGGCGCGAATGGCTATGCGAACCAGCGTGATTTTTGCTATCCCACGGCCTGGTTTGAAGATAATGAGACGCCTCACACTTTGGTAAACAAGTTCTGTGGAAATTTGTTCGAAGCAAAACTCGATCACTCTCCCTTTGATGTGGTGGCTTGGGTAGGTAACTCTGCCCCTTATAAATATGATTTGTCCCGTTTCAACGTTATGAACACCGTAAGTTTTGACCACCCGGATCCGTCGATATTTACCGTGCTTACCTCACCATCTGAGCTGGAAGGTACGGCGAACGTTGACTTCGTTATTTTCCCTCCAAGGTGGATGGTTGCTGAAAATACTTTTCGCCCGCCATATTACCACAGAAATATTATGAGCGAGTTTATGGGGCTAATTGAGGGGATGTACGACGCCAAAGAACACGGCTTTGTGCCCGGCGGCATGAGCCTTCACAACTGTATGACTCCCCATGGCCCAGAAGCTGAAGTATTTGAAAAAGCCTCGAACGCCGAGCTTTCACCGCAGCGTTATGAAAACACGCTGGCGTTTATGTTTGAATCTCGCTATGCCATTGCGCCAACGGAGTTCGCTTTAAACAGTGATATTCGACAACGAGATTATTTGGCGTGCTGGAAAGGCCTTAAAAAGTACTACGATGGTGAAAAATAAGCGCCCTGGGATTAGTAACGTTACGCGTACTGATACCTAAACGAGCAATTGTACTGATTTTTGAACACTACCGACAAGCATCACCTTTGCTTAATAGCATTTATTTTCAAACAGTTAGGGGAAGTTAGCTTTCCCTAACACAGCATCTCATTCACGGGTGAAAACAAAACGTTACAGCTTTGCTTTCCATGCCCAAAATCCCTGAACTCGACACCTATTGCTTGCTTTTTCACTGCGACCTTACAATCAGGTAACAATTATAAAATGTGATTTACGTTGAGGATGTATCGCTATGGCTGATTTGTTTGAAAACCCTATTGGTTTAGACGGGTTTGAATTTTTAGAGTTCACTGCGCCTAAAAAGGGCATGTTGGAACCCATTTTTGAAGCTATGGGCTTTACCCTTGTTGCTCGCCACAAATCAAAAGACGTGGAATTATGGCGTCAAGGCGACATCAATTTATTAAGTAACTACGAAAAGAAATGTCATGCAGCCTATTATGCCGAAGAACACGGTCCATCAGCGTGCGGTATGGCATTCCGCGTTAAAGATTCACAGCACGCATATAAAGAAGTGCTTGCCCGCGGTGCTCAGCCTATGGATACCCATACCGGTCCAATGGAACTGAAACTTCCTGCTATTAAAGGTATTGGCGGTGCGATGCTTTACCTTATCGACCGTTATGAAGGTGAAAATACCATTTACGACATCGACTTCAATTGGATTGAAGGCGTTGATCGCCATCCTGAAGGATGTGGCTTCCATACGCTCGATCACCTCACCCATAATGTGTACCGCGGCCGCATGAATTTCTGGGCAGGGTTCTACGAAAAGCTATTCAACTTTAAAGAAATTCGCTATTTCGATATTAAAGGTGAATACACAGGTCTATTATCGAAAGCAATGACGGCGCCAGACGGTAAAATTCGCATACCGCTAAATGAAGAGGCGGTTGGCGGTGGTGGCCAGATTGAAGAGTTTTTAATGAAGTACAATGGTGAAGGTATTCAGCATATCGCTTTCGCTTGTGACGACCTAGTGGCGTGTTTAGACAAGCTTAAAGCGAAAGGCATGAAGTTTATGACGCCTCCACCAAACACTTATTACGATATGCTTGAAGAACGTCTTCCTGGGCACGGCGAAAACGTAGATGAGCTACAAAAGCGCGGTATTCTATTGGACGGCACAACGGAAAATGGTGAGCCTCGCCTACTGCTTCAGATATTTTCTGAAACCGTTTTCGGCCCAGTATTCTTTGAATTTATCCAACGCAAACAAGATGAAGGTTTCGGCGAGGGTAACTTCAAGGCACTATTTGAGTCGATTGAACGCGATCAGGTAAATCGCGGCGTACTAAACAAGTAAGTAGATAGCTAAGACAATACTAGGGCAGCAAGTCTCATCACTTGCTGCCTTTTTCATATAGCGCGCACGCAGCGCCGCTTGGGTCAATAATGACACAAAAGCTGTCTTTGCCGTGATGACGTATATCACCCGCCTGTTTTCCACCTTTGGAAGTAACTTCTTTCAACGCTGCATCTAGATTTTCTACGGTAAAGTAATTAATCCATCCGCTTGGGTACTGCGCGTTTTCACCCCGCTTATGACAAATGCCGCCCACAGGTGTGCCGTCGGCCTTCATCATGACATAATCATTGTAGCCACCCATATCTATGGGTTCTTTCTTCCATCCCATCACCGCTTCATAAAAGCTGACAAGTTCGTCTGCGTTTTCTACCGTAATATCGCACCATGAAGAATCTGACATTGTCTCTCCCTCTGTTTTTTGTTTAGGGCGGTTGTTTTGTTAGGGCTCTCTTTATAGTTGAGGCATTTTTTCTAGTCAGCGCTCTTGTTCTGGTTAGAGATCAAATACCTAGTAAGCTACATAACTGATAAGCGCAATGCCCCATTGCTTCAATAAGCAAAACCCAGGACTAAATTAACTACTAACAGTAATACTTTACCGAATATTTGTTAACTAATAGATCATTTTAATGTACTGATGTTTTAAAGGTAAAAAGGCTAGAGTCTATTGACCTTTGCTGTACATCAAAGATCAACATGGCCAAAAGAGTTCGATCATTTGAATCTCGCGTTTTAGTAATACGCAAATTTCTGAAAAAAGCCATGGTTGTCAAGCTAAGAAATTGCAAAATTACAAAACATTTTTTATTTTAGTTGTAGACATGGCCTGTGGAAAATGCTTGTAAAATTGAGAATGTTATCCACTGAACATTGTTTGTACAGTTTATTTATCCTTTTAAATACATGCACTTACAACAAAGCCCCAAACTACTCAACAAACTTATCCACAGATTAAGTGGATAACACGTAGCACTTAATCACAGTTAGTGGTTTAATGTGAATATCTTCGAAGTTATCTTTTTTTCGGTTTCTCATGCCCAAACAAACACTTTTAGTCAGAGAATCTTTGTTTACCATTCACAGCTTGGATCCTGAAACCAATATCCCCGCATCTGTACTTAATAGCCCTCTTTTTTTCTTAGGTAAAACAGAAGATGAACTATCTATTGTTGTGCCTGACTCGGTAGACGTACCGTCACTAGATAGTGATGAAGGCTGGCGTGCACTTGAACTGTTAGGGCCTTTGCACTTGTCCATGGTAGGGATCATGGCCCAAATCGGCCAAGTGTTAGCATCTGCAAAAGTGGCTATATTTGTGGTATCAACCTTCGACACTGACTTCTTTTTAGTAAAAGACAATAAACTAAAAGATGCCATTAGTGCGCTTAAGAAAGCTGGCTATTCGGTAAGTGAGGACGTTTAATACTGTGAATGCTAAGCAACTACAATACGCACCAGACAGTTTTACCAAGCAGTTTGTAACTTTAAGCCCGTTTTCAGGACAAGTGGTTTCACTCTCACACGTTGACGATCCCTACTATAAAAGTGGCCTTATGGGGCCTGGTGCAGCAATAAGCTCAACGTCAAATACTGTCGTATCGCCTTTCGCTGGTAAAGTATTAACTGTTTCCCCGCTAGATTATGCAATTGACATACAGTCTAGCGCGGGCCTTAAATGCAAGATTAAATATGGTGGCGATACTAGTCATTTGCATGGCGCACAATTCGCCTGTTCTTTGAAGCGGGGCGATGAAATAAGACTTAAACAAGTACTTTTTACCGTGAATGCTGCATGGCTGAAGCAGCGCGGTGTTAGCAATACCTGTTCAATGACGTTGCTTAATGCAAATGCGCTTATAGGCGTAGTGCCTACGCATCAAAAGTTTGTCGAAGCGGGCGAAGATACGTTGTTGACACTTTACCTCTAAGGCCTGTTGACCTAAATGTAAAACAGGCTTTCAGCCCTGAATGATGTGCTATTAAAAATCATCGCAAGTGAGTTTATCAACGTATCAACAGCTTGTATGATGTAGCACATTGAAAAACAAAAATGTACAGGCGCACTGTTTTCGGGCTATTACGGTTTTCTATTTTCTCTAGCTCTTCGAAACAACGCCACATAATGGCACTGTTCTAACCAGCGTCTTTCATTTACAAACAACAAAGTAGTACGGAATAAATCACCATGAGCACAATCCTTTATGGGATCCCAAACTGTGACACCATTAAAAAAGCAAAAAAATGGTTAGCAGACAACGATATCGCTTTCACATTTCACGATTACCGCAAGGACGGGATAGATAACGACTTTCTTGTACGCGCCGAGTCTGAGCTTGGCTGGGAAGCAATGCTCAACAAACGCGGCACGACTTTTCGCCAGCTAGAAGAGCAAGAGAAAGCGAATCTAGATAAAGATAAAGCACTGGCCCTGCTAGAGCTTCATCCTGCCATGGTTAAACGCCCTATCCTTGTTCATGACAACGCGTTTTATATTGGCTTCAAACCCGCGCAGTATGAGGAAATATTTTGTTAAACGACTCTGTTATTGAAATTGCTAAACAATTAATAAACCGCCGTTCTGTAACGCCAGAAGACGCAGGTTGCCAAGAAGCCATGGGCGAGTTTTTAGGTGCTTTAGGGTTTAATAATGAAACCATGGTATTTGAAGACACGACGAACCTTTGGTCTCGCAGAGGTAAAGAAGGCCCGGTATTTTGTTTCGCAGGCCACACTGATGTAGTGCCTAGTGGCCCTGAGTCAGCATGGAAAACACCGCCATTTACCGCGACAGAAGTTGACGGCTATCTACATGGGCGCGGCGCAGCTGACATGAAAGGCAGTCTTGCCGCTATGCTAGTAGCCACCCGCGAGTTTGTGAACAAATACCCTGATCACAAGGGAAGTATTGCGTACCTTATTACTAGCGACGAAGAAGGCCCTTTTATAAACGGTACCACCCGCGTTATTGATACCCTTGAAGCCCGCAATGAAAAAATTGATTGGTGTATTGTTGGCGAACCCTCTTCAACCGACGAAGTAGGCGATATTGTTAAGAATGGCCGTAGAGGTTCATTAACGGGTGATTTAGTAGTAAAAGGTGTCCAAGGCCATGTCGCCTACCCTCATTTAGCTAAAAACCCTGTTCACAGTGCAATGGCGGCCCTTGACGAGCTAGCTAAATCTCATTGGGATAACGGTAACGACTTTTTCCCTCCCACCAGCTTCCAGATATCAAACATTCACGCGGGTACAGGTGCGGGCAATGTGATCCCGGGCGAGATGCACGTTTGCTTCAACTTCCGTTTTTCAACGGAAGTAACCGACCAAATTCTCATTGAGAGAGTCACGGCAATTTTGGAAGCCCACGAACTGGAGTACGAGATTAAATGGACGTTTAACGGTCAACCCTTTTTGACCGATACGGGTGCCCTGTTAGAAGCCACTCAAGGTGCAATAGCGGCGGTTAAAGGAACACCTACCGTGCTGTCTACTGCTGGCGGTACATCAGATGGTCGCTTTATCGCGCCAACAGGTGCACAAGTGATAGAGCTAGGCCCGGTGAATGCCACTATTCACAAAATTGACGAGTGCGTGAAAATGTCTGATCTTGAACAGCTTGCTGATATGTACTTCGGTATCTTAGAACGCTTGCTGGCTCAATAGCCGCTATTGATGGTTATGAATCAAGTGCCAGAAAAAGCGTGGTTAGGCCAGCACAACGACTATCTCGTTGATGCTGGCAACGGCCATAGACTGCATCGCGACGTGATATCGCCGTTTCTTGCCATGCAAGATGCTGCGCAAAAAGACGGTATAGACTTACAGTTGGTCAGTAGCTTTCGAGATTTCGACAGGCAAACTGCCATTTTTAACCGCAAATGGGCAGGTCAAGCACAGCTTCTTGATACCAACGGTGATGAACTGCCATTCGAGGCACTAAGCGATAATGAAAAGCTACATGCTATTTTGACATGGTCAGCACTTCCCGGCGGCAGTCGCCACCATTGGGGCACTGACATCGATGTGTACGACAGAGCTGCCGTGCATAACTGGGGGGGCAAGTTTAATCTTGTCGAAAGCGAATACCTTTCTGGCGGACCGTGCCATGCCCTTTCATGTTGGCTAGCTGACAATATGGAACAGTTTGGCTTTTATCGTCCTTTTTCGGTTAATACGGGTGGCGTCGCAGTAGAGCCATGGCATTTAAGCTTTCGAAACACAGCGTGTGCTTTCGAAAATGCCAGGCACTTAGATGGCTTTACGAAAGCCATCGAACAAAGCGATATAGAAGGCAAAACATGTATTTTGCCACAGCTACCTAGCTTGTATAATCGCTATGTATTGAACAAAGGGCTGTAGCCTACGGAATTTTTATGAGTATTACCTGGGTCATCATCATTATTGTTTTAGTATTGGGCGTTGTGATTGGGAATATCACGCTGCTTAAATACAGTGCTAGATTTAAATTTCCGACACCTTCTAAACCTTATGATGATAGTGGCGACGATTCGAACAAAGACAGTGAAAGCGCGAATACATCCGTTAAAGACCAAGATAAAGACAGCAACACCCCAATGAAATAACCCTATTCTGATAGCGTCAATCGCGGCATTTTAATCGAAGCCTAAGTAAAGCTTTTATAATTAGAGGCTTTTATAATTAGAAGCTTTTACCCATTGTTTATGCCGACGCGGGCAATTGAGTATTAGGGCTCTTAATTATTCATTCACAAATCACTTTTCACATTTAAACACACTCTAAGAGGTTCTAGACGTGTCTAAAAAACAATCCTTACTGGGCAATATCGGCGTACAAGTTGTCATTGCTATGATTATTGGCACCGCTGTTGGCGCCTTTATGGGTGAAAGCGCTGAAATGTTCGCACCACTAGGTGCCATTTTTATCAACCTAATAAAAATGCTGGTCATTCCACTGGTGGCAGTAGCGCTTATCTCTGGCGCTGCGGGGCTTGGCAACAGCACTAATGCAGGAAAAGTGGGGCTATCTACCCTTGCTTATTTTGGGTTAACGTCAGCACTTGCCGTAACACTGGCCCTCATTATGGGTGAAGTGTTTAAGCCAGGAATAGGTATCGACGTTTCTGCGGTAGAAGGTATGTTCTCTGGTGAATACGCCTCTAAAGGTGAGCTACCTTCATTTTGGGCTACCGTTACGGGTATGATCCCCACTAACGTATTTGCCTCGTTAACCAACGCGAACATTCTTCAAATTCTGGTGTTTTGCTTGTTCTTTGGCCTCGCCCTTTCTAAACAGCCTAAAAAGAGCCGCGAGCCTATTTTAAATGGCGTGAACACTATCGTTGATGCCATGGTGTGGATGATCAACTGTGTGATGAAAATCGCGCCTATCGGCGTATTTGGTTTAATGGCAGAGGCCGTAGGAACATTTGGTTTTGCCGCGCTCATGGTGGTATTCAAACTCTTCTTGGTATTTACTGCGGCAATTTTAGTATTTGGTTTTGTGGTTTACCCCCTTTTGGTACAGCTATTTACAAAAACGTCGGCTAAATCATTTCTCGTGGCTATGAAAAAGCCTCAGGCGGTAGCTCTTTCGACCGCGTCATCCATGGCGACACTGCCGGTTACTATGAATACAGTAGAGAATGAGCTAGGTGTAAGAAACGCAACGGCATCTTTTGTACTGCCGTTAGGCGCCACCATCAACATGAGCGGAAATGCCATTTATTATGGCTTGGTAGCGGTGTTTTTTGCGCAGCTTTTCAATATAGATTTATCAATAGGTGCATATGTTGCCATCATCCTAACCTCTACCCTTGGCGCGGTTGGTCAAGCGGGCGTTCCTGGGCCATCATTCTTGGTCGTTGCGGTGTTGCTTGCTGCCGGCATTCCCATTGAAGGTTTACCCCTGCTATTTGCCTTGGACAGAATTTTCGACATGATCCGCACTGCGCTAAATATTACGGGTGATGCAGCATGCGCAGTTATCGTAGATACGATTGCCATTGATGCTGATGCTATTGAACAGCCAATAGAAAATACGGCCAAGTAAAGCTGCGTTTTACAGCAAAAGAAAAAGGTGGCCTTTGCCACCTTTTTAGTCTTGTTAGCAACGCGAACAATACGCTACTTTGATTGTGTAGCACCCTTGTTTTTCACATACTTTTCAAGCCACTGATCTTGTTCCCAAAGCGTGTGCAAAACACTTTCCTTGGCACGATATCCATGACTCTCCTTAGGCAACATAACTAAACGTGTCACCGCACCTAAGCCTTTAAGCGCGTTAAAATAACGCTCACTTTGCATTGGGTATGTACCGGAATTATTATCAGCCTCACCATGAATAAGTAAAAGCGGGGTCTTCATTTTTTCAGCATGCATAAATGGCGACATGGTGTAATACACCTCTGGTGCATCCCAGTAATGGCGCTCCTCCGACTGAAAACCAAATGGTGTGAGTGTGCGGTTGTAAGCACCAGAACGTGCAATTCCTGCGGCAAATAAGTCAGAGTGCGACAACAGGTTTGCCACCATAAACGCACCATAACTATGCCCGCCCACTGCAACACGCGCTGGGTCAATAATTCCTTTTTGGTTAAGTGCATCTATCGCCGCTTTTGCATTAGCAACGAGCTGAGGCCTAAAGGTATCATTTGGCTCTTCATCACCCTCTCCTACGATAGGAAATGAAGCATCGTCCAATACAACGTAGCCCTTGGTAACCCAATAAATAGGTGAACCGTACCACGGGTAAATGAATCGATTGGGGTTTTGCGTGTTTTGACCTGCGCTTGACTTGTCCTTAAATTCTTCTGGATAAGCCCATAAGATCATAGGGTAGCGCTTGCCTTGCTCATAGTCTGTTGGCAAATACAAAGTGCCCGTTAAGTCCAATCCATCATTACGCTTGTACGTAATCACTTCTTTTTTTACGTTTTGAATGCTTTCAAACGGGTTTTCAAAGTGTGTTAATTGCGTCAACGTATTGTTTTTTAAATTGCGGAAATAGTAATTAGGGTAGTCACGCGTAGACTCAATTCTTACCAACAAGCGATCGTTTTTAATATTGAAATCACGCAAGTCCTCAAATTTGTCTGTGTACGCGCTTTTATATACGCGCTTTGTTTCCAAGGTTTCTAAATCTAACTTATCCAAGAATGGGAACTGTCCTTCAGGTGTAAACCCATCCCCTAACAAAAACGCATTATTTCCTTCTACTGCTAGCACATCTTTAAAATAGCCATTTTTACGGGTAACAAAGTTGCCAGGGTCGCTGTATTTATCTTGATAGCTTCTGTTTGAAATAATTTGCGCAGACTGACTTTGGTCTGGGCTAAACAAGTACGTTTTAATATTGCGCGTATTCCACCAATAATCCATGGCGATGGCAACGCTATCATTATTCCAAATGAAGCGGTAGAACCTGTCTTCTGTTTTAAGAATTTGCTCTGCTTCACCGTTAAACGGTGCTTCCAGCTGCATAAGTTTATCGCGGTGCGTCACCTCGACTTCTGGGTCGCCCCCATCAAGCGCTTCGGCATACACAATCGTGTTGGGTTTGTCGTTGCGCCATTGAACATCGCGAGGCCCCGTTCGAACAGCCATAAAACCTTGTGGTAGGTCTTCAATAAGCGGAACGTCTACGAGCGTTTTTACTAGCTTGCCTTTTTTATCGTATAAGTTAATGCTGTGCCCAAAGCGCTGATAGGTCACTAAATAAGAAAATGGCGCTTTATATTCCTCGACCATCACATAGTCGCCGGCGGGAGAAACGCTAACATCGCCATACATACCTGATGCAAGCCAAGGTGAAGCCTTGCCTTTTAGTGGAACCTTATAAATTTCAGACCGCGCTAGTTGCTCAAAATTAAACTCGTCGTTTTTGTTTTTGAGTAAGTCTTGGTAGGTGCGGTTTTGTGCTTTTTTGCCGTCACTTACTGAAATCGTTGGGCCGCTTGGCACGGCAACACTGGTATCGATTAACGCTTTTCTGTCTTTCGGTACGACTTTAGCCAAAAGAGAACGACTATCCGCATTCCAGTTCAACGTATCGCTCATATTTGCATTGATAGGTTTGTCAAAGACCTTTCTGGCGGTTGCTGCTTCAATATCAAGCACCCAAAGTTCAACGCCTTTCTTTGCTGTATGAGTAAATGCCATGTAGCGCTGGTTAGGGGACCAAGTAAAATTGGTTAACCGAGGCGCTTCTGGCATACCTTTAATAGTAAGGCTATCGTTACTACCTACCCGCTGAACCTGAAGATTGTTGTAATATGTTACGCGGCTTCCAATGTTAGTAGAAGGGTCAATTCTTAGCCCTGCTAAACGAAGCTCTTCTTTCGATAAGTCTTCTATCGACTTATAGTTGTCGCGAAACAACAGCACCATATTCTGTTGTGCATCGTCTACCAGTGTCGCTGGAGCTAGCGTAACGTCAACCAAATCGAGAATTTCTTTAGACGGCTTTTGATATTTCAGTGCGTCCTGCGCAAATAGCTGACAGGAGCATGCGGCGAGTAGGACAAACATCCATTTTCTTAGCATTACATTTCCTTAGTTTGAACTTTTGAGGGTAGATAGGAACGAAAAAGCGAGGTATTGCCGTCGTTATGAACAACTGGCGAAAACCTCGCTTCGATCAAGTAGGTAATTGCATACTTTGAGGTGTGCGAGCTTTTTGATTTTATAAGGGGGTTGTTTTCACAGCGGTACCGCTAATGCTCACCATAAGCATACTGCCTTTATCGCCAATCACTTGATAGTCTAAGTCGATGCCAACCACAGCATTTGCGCCCATGCTTCTGGCCTCGTGCTCAAGCTCAGTAAACGCTAACTTACGTGCGGTGGTTAACTCTTCTTCATACGACCCAGAACGACCACCCACGATGTCGCGAATAGAAGCGAAAAGATCTTTAAATACGTTTGCGCCCATCACGGCCTCGCCCACAACAATACCGTAATAAGCTTCAATTTTATGCCCTTCAAGCGTTGGGGTAGTTGAAACAATCATGCGTAACTCCTTTTAATGTGAACTGTTTATTTGTCGCTATTAAGGGCGTGCGCCCTCTAGCTGTTGTCTTCAAACCACTGCTTAACGGACTGAACAAGTGCCTGAGCATCGTTAGTGTTATATGCCACTGCTGGCTGGTTGCCCCACACCGGTTTTGGCCACGCACAATCATTTTCAAAACGTGCGACGTGATGAACATGAAGCTGCCTTACCACATTGCCTAGTGCTGCCACATTAAGTTTAAGTGGTGAAAACAAGGCCTGCATGGCTTTTGATGCCAATGCAGACTCTTTGAGTAAAGTAATCTGCTCTTCTTCAGACAAATCGATAATTTCCGCAATATCATTTTTCATTGGCACTAAAATGAGCCACGGAAACTGACTATCATTCATCAACAGTACACGACACAGCGAAAGATCACAGACAAAAAATGTATCATTGTGTAAACGGCTATCAAGTTTAAACATCTAGCTTATCCAACGTAGTAGGCACTACGGTTAACAAGGCGCGTTGCCCAATGGCCACTTTTGCATTCGGGAAAACAATGGCTTCGCCGTCCTGCTCTGCTATGTACTCTTTACCCGGTTCAGAAGCCAATACCGTGCCTTTAGGGTAGTCAGTGAAGTTTGGCGTATCGTCATCGAAATGAAGCGTAAACTGTTCTTCGTTTCGGTTTATAACTTGGTTCACGCGATAAATATCAAGGTCACCCATCTCAACCGTAGGCGCGTACTTGGTTTGAGTAATTAGCTGCGTTATCGCTTGTTTCGCATCTTCAAATCGACGCATATCGTTTTGCCCAAATGGACGCACTTTGCCAAGTTCAACCGTAAACGCGTGCGCGTTGTATCGATATGACGAGAAATAGCTAAAGGTGGTTGTCGAACTTTCCGACAGCAATATGGTTTTCACGCCACACGCTGCGAGAAATGCCAACTGCCCTTTGCTGTGTATTCTGTCATGAAGATAAGGATATACCGCAAACTTTTCATTTTTTGAGGCGCGAATTGCTGTGTGTAGGTCGTAGTGATATCGGGTGCCCTCACCCGCTTCAAAGAAAGACGCCACAGCATCTTCGAGCTGTTTAGCACGAACGCGCTCTGCGTTCACTAAACCTTCGCCCTTCGAGTGTGCACCGCTAAACAAGCGGTTCATGTTCTCTTCAACGAAACGCTCTGCAATATCCATCGCTGGCAGGTTGCCAAATAAGAACAAAACATCATGTGCCAGCGTTATGTTCCCTGTAAGGATCCCCTTAACCAAATCATCACAGATTTCGATAGGTGCGGTTTCATTTCCGTGCACACCACACGATAAAACAATGCGTTTATTAGGCTTAGAGGTTGGCTGTACTGAAAAACTGATAATGCCAGGTGCGGTAATATCGACGAGCGTACCATTAGCTAATGTAAATTGATGAGAGCGTTCAAATAATGCGGAATTACGGCGAGAAAGTGTTAAAAATTGGCC
The DNA here is from genome assembly GCF_001924945.1 of Alteromonas sp. W12. Taxonomy (NCBI): domain Bacteria; kingdom Pseudomonadati; phylum Pseudomonadota; class Gammaproteobacteria; order Alteromonadales; family Alteromonadaceae; genus Alteromonas; species Alteromonas sp. W12. The sequence goes on along the minus strand of NZ_LQXH01000001.1, from coordinate 1,102,339 downwards.
GCTTTCGATAAGTTCTTGCATAAGTATGAGCTTTGTCTACGTTGTCTAATCTCGAATGCTTCCAGTGTACCCAGACAGGCCTTCAAAATCACGTTATCTCACTGTTTAATTCCCAGTAGCTGTAAGCATTGAACAACGGAACTACAGATTGCCGCACTTTCAGATACTACGCTTGAGCGCGTCTAGGCGAGTTGCCGATAATTATCTCTTGTTGGGTAAGCTGTACGAAATCAACGAATGGAATGGCGCGAGAGAATAGGTATCCCTGCCCTTGTGTAACCCCTATTTCTCTGAGTATGTGAAGCTGCTCTACGGTTTCTATGCCCTCGGCGACTACACAGCACTCTTTTGCATGCCCTATCACTTTCGCCGCTTCGATAATGGCGCGATTAACAGGGTGAGCTTCAAGTTCCATCACAAAGGACTTATCGATTTTCAGCGCATCCAAATCCAGATCTCGAATATAAGCAAGATTTGAATACCCTTTACCAAAATCATCTACAGAAATAGATACGCCTAAGCTTCGCAGCTCATCTAACTGCTTTTTCACCATTAATGAATTAGACAGTGCCACGTCCTCGGTAAGCTCCAACTCGATTAACGAAAGCGGCATTGAATACGTACGACTCAGCATCGTCAGGGTTGGAACTAACTGGTTGTCGTATAACTGTGTAGGAGAAATATTCACAGACAGCATTAAAGACCGCTTCATTAGGTCCAATTCCGAGAGCGCCCTAAAGGCTTGCTCAAGCGTCCAGTAGCCCAGTTCGCTCATCATATTATACGACTCGGCCGCTTCGATTAGCGGACCTGGAAATAAGACGCCATCAAGAGGGTGATTCCAGCGAAGTAAACACTCAGCCCCCACTACTTCTAGCGTTGTCAGATCGACTTTTGGTTGATAGTAAAGCTCGAGTTCATTTTGTGCTAATGCACGTTTTAAATCTGCTTTTAGCGCCAAACTTCTGCCCGTGTCGGTTTTGTCTGACTTAGTCAACGCGAAGTAATTTTCGTATTTGTTTTCTTTTGCTTGTTTTAAAGCCGTTTCCGCTCGGGAAACAAAGGAAGTGATATCAAAGTCATTCTTAATACTGCACACCACACCTACGTTAAAGTCTGCAATAAAAGCCGTACCATCATAATGCATAGGCGTTTTGAAATGCTCGACTAAGCGTTCGAACATTTGTCGCATTACGGTTTCATTACTTTCATTAGGAAAAACGATGCCAAAAACATCACCACTGATACGGCCAATCGATACCGCAGTTCCAAATAGGAGTTGGATGCGGTTGGCTATTTCAAGTAAAAAGCGATCGCCTACATGAATGCCCAGACTGGTTGTCACATCAGAAAAACGTACTACATCGACCAGCATCAATGAAATAGAAGCACTGCGAGATGCTTGCTTCGAAATGCTATCGATAAACGCATAGCGATTGGGAATGGTTGCCAGTGATGTGTGTTGGCTCATGATGTTTTCCTTGAGCTTTACGCTTCGAGGTACTAAAAACAACTAGTTATATAAAACCATGGCGCTACGAAAGGCGCAACGACAGTAACGTATTATTTTGTATACCGTCTTATACTTTTGTACAACATTAGCCTAGTATTGGACAAAAAACATGGCTGTAGTACTTATTTCTGGTGACGTTAAGAACAAACTGTGCCGTATTTTGAACCCAATACGAAACAATGAAGAAGTATTTAGAGGGTAATAAAAAACCCGGCGAGTGTACCACTGCCGGGCTATTTCTTTGCGGTTCTGCGATTAGCTTTCAATCTTACACGGTGAAAGTTTCCAAACGCGTTCTACGTAGTCACGAATTGAACGATCTGAGGTAAATTTACCCATCTTCGCTGTATTGATGATGGCCATTTCTGCCCAACGCTCTTTGTCGCGGTATGCAGCATCAACTGCAATTTGTGCATCAGAATAAGCACGGAAATCTGCAAGCACCATGTACGGGTCACCGTTATCAAGTAAGCTTTGCTTAATTGACACCAATGCACCTGGTTTACCTGGCGTAAAGTAATCCGTTTCTAACCAATCCAGCACAGCTTTAATTTCTGGATCTTTATAGTAGTAGTCATGTGGGTTATAGCCATTCGCTTTAAGCTCGTTCACTTCTTCTACTGTAAGTCCGAAGATAAAGATGTTGTCATCGCCCACTTCTTCAGCAATTTCAACGTTTGCACCATCAAGTGTACCAATAGTTACCGCACCGTTCAGCGCAAGCTTCATATTACCGGTTCCTGATGCCTCTTTACCTGCCGTACTGATTTGCTCAGATACGTCTGCCGCTGGAATCATTTTTTCAGCGAGTGATACACGGTAGTTTGGTAAGAATGCTACTTTAATCTTGTTATTTACGCGTGGATCGTTGTTGATCTTATCCGCTACCTTGTTAATTGCGAAGATAATATCTTTCGCAAGCTTGTAGCCCGGTGCCGCTTTAGCACCAAACACAAATACACGCGGGTGCATATCGTAGTCTGGGTTTTCTAGAATACGACGGTATAGCGCCATAATATTCAGAAGCGCTAAGTGTTGACGCTTATACTCGTGCAAACGCTTAATCTGCACATCGAAAATGGCGTTAACGTCTACTTCTATATCAAGTGACTTGCGAATTTCCTCTGCTAGCAACTCTTTGTTCTCAAGCTTCACTTTCATGAACTGCTTCTGGAACGTTTTATTGCTCGCAAATTTAGCTAACCCTTGCAGTTTGTCTAAGTCGCGCGGCCAGTCTTCACCAATCTTTTTATCGATTAGCTTAGACAGCGCTGGGTTACACGCTTTCAACCAGCGGCGTGGTGTAATACCGTTGGTTACGTTAGTTAGCTTACCTGGATACAGTTCATCGAACTCTGGGAACAGAGACGACTTAACAAGACGAGAGTGCATTTCTGCCACACCGTTAACGGCAAATGAACCGATTACCGACAGGTGGCCCATACGAACCATCTTCTCGTTACCTTCTTCAATGATTGAAAGCTTAGCTTTCATGGCATTGTCGCCAGGCCACTTCTTATCAACCTCTGCCATAAAGCGGTGGTTAATTTCATAAATGATTTCTAGATGACGAGGAAGGATCTTCTCAATCATGCGCGCTGGCCACTTTTCAAGTGCCTCTGGTAGCAAGGTGTGGTTGGTATATGCAAATACTTTTGTACAAATGCCCCACGCTTCATCCCAGCCAAGCTCTGCGCGGTCAACAAGAATGCGCATTAGCTCTGGTATAGAAATAGCTGGGTGCGTGTCGTTTAACTGAATAACAACCTGATCGGCGAAACGGCTCCAATCGTCACCATGAGCACGCTTGTAACGACGGATAATGTCTTTAAGCGAGCACGAGCAGAAGAAGTACTGCTGAATAAGACGCAGCTCTTTACCCGCTTCGGTCTCATCGTTTGGATAAAGTACTTTTGAAATCGTTTCAGCTGATACATTTTCACGCTGTGCATCAACATAACCACCAGCATTGAATACGTCCCAATTGAAGTAGTCAGACGCTTCTGACTGCCACAACCGCAGTACGTTTACGGTTTTACCTTCGTAGCCTACAACCGGAATGTCCCACGGCACACCTTTAACAATTGAACCAGGGTGCCATTCTTTTAGCACTCGTCCGTTGTCGCCATATTTAGTCTCTACATAGCCGTAAAGCGATACTTCTTGAATAGATTCTGGACGGCAAATCTCCCATGGATTACCGTAGTCACGCCAGCTGTCTGGACGCTCAATTTGCGCACCACTCTTAATTTCCTGACGGAACAAGCCGTGCTCGTAGTGAATACCATAACCTATTGCAGGTAATTCCATTGTCGCCAGTGAGTCGATGAAGCAAGCCGCTAGTCGGCCAAGGCCACCATTACCTAGCGCCATATCAGGCTCTTCTTCAAGAATGTCTGAAATTTCAACACCTAGCTCTTTCAACGCGCCACTAGCCACATCGAATAAGCCAAAGTTTTGCAGGTTGTTTGAAAGCAAACGGCCCATTAGGAATTCAGCAGAAAAGTAATGAACGGCGCGGGTGTCGTTCAGGTAATGACTTTTCTGGGTTTTGCGCAACCCTTCAAGTACTTGTTCTTGAATTGCAGCGCACGTTGCTTTCCACCAAGCGTGATTGTTTGCTTTGTTTTCGTCGGTGCCTAGCGTGCAGTGTAAGTGTTTAATAACCGCTGCTTTGAATGCAGCCTTATCGATCACTGGAGAGGGTTGCGTCTTGGTCGCTTTTGCGTTCATTTTGCGTCTCACTCTTAAGTAGAAGCGGTGTTTACACACCGAAAACGTAATTTAATTACAGAATAACTTCAGAATATGACAGCAATATAGCAGCGCTTAAACGATTATGTTGTAATAATTTTGTTAAAATAACAAAAAATCGCATGAATTCGTATGCATTCATGCGATTCTTAACATTAAGTTTACAAAAAGGAATTTAAAGTGATTTATTTTTGTACTTATTTAATTATTTTTCCGACTAAGGCTTCGGCTTCAGCAATTAGATCCTGTAAGTGGCTTTCACCGTTAAAGCTTTCCGCATAGATTTTATAAATTTGTTCGGTGCCAGAAGGACGCGCTGCGAACCAGCCATTTTCTGTCGATACTTTAACGCCACCAATTGCCGCGTTATTACCTGGCGCATGGGTTTGAACGGCAGTGATAGGCTCGCCCGCCAACGTATCGCTAGTGACGACAGATGCATCCATCGCCGAAAGCTTTTGCTTTTGTTCAAGGGTTGCTGCTACGTCAACACGGCTGTAAACCGGCGCTGCAAATTTTTCCGTTAGCGCTTTGTAGTGCTCGCCAGGATCTTTGCCTGTGATGGCTAGGATTTCAGCTGCCAGCAAACAAAGAATAAAACCGTCTTTGTCTGTCGCCCAGGTGCTTCCATTGCGTTCAAGGAAAATTCCACCAGCACTTTCTTCACCCGCAAAACCAATGGTACTGTTTGATAAACCATCAACAAACCATTTAAAGCCTACCGGCATTTCAGCTAAAGGTTTACCTAAACTGTTGGCTACGCGGTCAATCATACTGCTAGACACCAGTGTTTTACCGATATTTAAATCGCTAGGCCATTCTGGACGGTGGGTATAAAGGTAGTTAATAGCCACGGCCAAATAATGGTTTGGGTTCATTAGGCCCGCACTTTTGCACACAATACCGTGACGATCGAAGTCAGGATCATTGCCCCAAGCTAAGTCAAAGTTATCTTTCAGCTCGATAAGCCCTGCCATCGCATAGGCAGACGAACAATCCATACGGAGCTTACCGTCTTTGTCACGGCGCATAAAACCAAACTGTGGGTCAACCGCGTCGTTAACAACGGTAATGTCCAAGCCATATTTATCTGCAATTCGCGACCAATAACCTATGCCTGCACCACCTAATGGGTCAGTACCTAACTTCAAGTTAGCTTTTGCAATCGCTTCCATGTCGATAACGCTTGCAAGGTCTTCAATATAAGGTTCCATGAAGTCTTCTTCACGAACCAATTTGCGCGCGGTAGCTTGACGAATATCAATGCGCTTAACATTTTTATTGCCATCTGCAATTAATTCATTGGCGCGTTCTTGAATTTGTTTGGTTACATCACTATCGGCAGGCCCACCGTGAGGCGGGTTGTACTTAAATCCACCGTCTGAAGGAGGGTTATGAGAAGGCGTAATGACGATACCATCTGCTTTGTCGGTGTTACCTGCGCGATTGTAGCGAATAATAGTACGTGAAATAACAGGTGTCGGCGTATAGCCCATGCTTTCATTGTCTGCGCGCTGCACGACAACATTGACACCGTTTGCACACAAAACTTCGATAGCGGTAATCATGGCAGGCTCAGATAACGCGTGGGTATCTTTACCAACGAACAGCGGACCGTCGATACCTTCTTGTTTACGATACTCTACCAATGCTTGGCAAATTGCACTGATGTGGGTATCGGTAAACGTAGCGTTGGAAGCTGTACCTCTGTGACCTGACGTGCCAAAAGAGACCGCTTGACCCGGGTCATTCATATCCGGTTTATAGCTGTAATACTGGCTCACTAACTGCGCTACGTTAATGAGTTGCTCTTTTGCTGCATGCTGTCCAGCCTGCGGATGTAATGCCATGAAAAAAATCCTTATTTAGAAGTTTCGTTGTTCTATACCTTGGCTTGCTATTTACCTTCTGAAGAGAAACGCGCAATCACGGTTTCAATAACATCGGGTTGATAGCCTAAGTTACGCAAAACTTGTTCCAGCATATTCGTTTTCTTGGCAGTATTGTTATTTGTTACCACCCAGAACGGGCTATCAGGGATAGCTTTAGGATTAGTACTGCTGCCGTTTTCCAACAATGCCGCCTTACTTGTCGCAAAGTACGTACGGTTTTTACCTTTTATACTTTCAACACGAGTAAAGTTTTCTGCATTAAGCTTGTGCGCTGCACTTAAAACAAACAGGAATTGATCAACGCGCTTGGTAAATGTGCCTAATGCATCTTTTGACACCGCTTCAAGAATGTCTCTTTTCGAGTGAGCTTCTGTTGCTGGCGTTACTGAAGAAACTTCCGAAACCTTTTTAGCTGCCCTTGAGTTCGCAGGCGCTTTTGCTGCCGTTGCTTTAGCTGAAGCTTTCTTCGCTGCAGCCTTTGGCTCTGCTTTAACTGCTGAACTGGCTGTCGCTTTAGTAGGCGCTTTGGTTTGTACTTTAGTCGCTTCTTGAGTTTCAACTTCGGGTGTTGACTCACTTGCGTTATCTGCGGTTTCTACAACGTCTGTACTTTTTGGTTCGCTTGTTTTTACAGATGTAGATGAAGCCCCACCATGCTGGACACCGTGGGACACGGCACCGTCTTCAGGCAAAAGTAAACGTCTTAAAATTTGTGATGCACTCTCACCAATATGCTTCGTTTGGCTGGCGATGAAGGCATATAAATCGTCATCTATTTCAATGCTTTTCATAACTACTTCCTTTTTAAGAGGCACCATTATAGACAACACAGATAAACTACGCAGCACTTAATAACAGATGTTTTGCGGGAATCTATGCTAATAAGATAAGAAAGTGACGTTTTACTGCTTCCCAACCCGTCGTATTTGCTGTCGATAAAGTCCATGTAAGCCGTTTTTACTTTTTCAAAAATAGACGTCGCCTTAACAACATTAAGAACATAGGAGAAACAACGCAACGAACCATCAAGTCGCTGATATACCTGCGTATAAAATTTAACAGGTAATTCAATAGAAAGCCTTTCACTATCGTTGCTATTATTAAGAAGTAGTGACCTTCGAAACACCGCATTGTCGGCACTCGTTACCGTTCGCTAAACATGTAAACTAGAACATGAACTCAGACATGAACTTAAACATCATTGCGCAACATCCTTAGAAAAGCCTTAATCGCTTTCTCACTGTTTAATACGTAGTGTGACAGAGTAACTTTAAACTTAAGTGACAATTATATGCGCCAAGATATCATCAATGTACAGCGGGCTCTTAGTCAGAAAATTATTGGTAAAGATCACCAGTTAAAACTCGCAATAACTTGTTTACTTGCCAATGGCCACTTATTAATTGAAGACTTACCGGGAATGGGTAAAACCACCCTTTCTCATGCGCTTTCCCAAGTTTTTGGCCTACAATATTCTCGCATTCAATTTACTTCTGACTTACTCCCATCAGATATGTTGGGCGTAAACATTTTTCATAGTAATGAACAAGACGAGGCAAAGCGCTTTTCGTTTAGACACGGCCCTATTTTTAGCCAAGTGGTGTTAGCGGACGAGCTAAACAGAGCCAGCCCCAAAACACAAAGCGCCCTGTTAGAAGCGATGGAAGAGCGACAAGTAAGTATCGATGGTGTAACCCACGCGCTACCCTCTCCATTTTTTGTTATTGCTACACAAAACCCAAGCTATCAATCGGGCACTTATCCCTTGCCAGAGTCCCAACTCGACCGTTTCTTTATGCGTATCTCTTTGGGCTATCCAGCGTGGGAAGCAGAAAAAGCCATGCTATTGCAACAGGATGCATCAGCACCGCTTGCACAAATACTAAATGAGGAGAATTTGCGCGAGATGCAACGAGAGGTAGCCGCTATTCATACCAGCGATGCCATTATTCATTACATTCTAAGATTGGTGAGTGAAAGTCGAGAAAGTAATGATTACCCTAACCCCCTATCGCCACGAGCGAGTAGAGCGATACTACAAGGTGCCAAAGCTTGGGCGTTTGTTTCCGGAAAATCATATGTTACTCCCGAAGATGTACAGGCCGTCTTCGTGGCCATTACCGCTCATAGGCTAACATTGTCTTCACATCAGTTGGCACAAGGGCAGCAAACCCATGCTTTTGACGGTGAAAAACTGAGCCAGAAATTACTCGATAGTATTGACCCACTGGCAGCCTAGCATTCATGAATTTTCGGAGCGCTAAAGGTGCGTAGAATGCCAGCTTCACTTTCGAATTACCTACAACGTAGGCTATTAAAGTGGTTAGACAGGCGAGTTCCGGCTTCTCACGAACATCACCTCAACTTAAACAGTATTTTTATATTGCCGAGCGGATTCGGTTGGTCTTTTATTATTCTATCGCTGTGTTTGTTTTTACTTGGCACTAACTACCAAAACAACTTGATGTTGCTGCTTAGCTATTTGTGCTTAAGCATTATGCTATTAACGCTGTTTTACACTCATCAAAACTTTGCGCGTTTAACGCTTAAAGCGACGCCCCCCAGTCCATTTCACTGTAATTTACAGGGTGAATTACAGCTTCAGGTTACCCCTCACCCGGCAGCGCCAACGAAAACGTGCAATGGTGTATTAGCGATAAAGTGGCTAAATACAGTGCGCCCCATGGATACGACTGCTCATGCAAGCAATGAAAACATCTCAGTGGAACAGCAGACGTACAGCTTTTCTTTAAACGACAATGAAGTTGCGGGTACAAGACAAACGCAAACCCTCAGCGTGCCTCTTTCAATACCAGTACGGGGGCGATTTGCACTCGGCAGACTAACCATTGCATGCGATTTTCCGTTGGGATTATACAAATGCTGGACCCACCTCGATTTTGACCAACAAGTCACTGTCTACGCAAAACCTCAAGAAGGTCCGGTCACTGTTAATAAGGTAGCGAGTTCTAATGAGTCGGATAGCGTCAGTCAGGTTAACGACCTTACAAGTAACGAGGACTTCTACGCATTAAACGATTACGAAGTTGGACAGCCGCTTAATCGCGTATCGTGGAAGCATGTGGCGAAAAACGGAAATTGGGTTTCGAAATCCTTTACCTCCTTGCAAAGCGACAGTTTTGTACTTTCAGTTCCCTCAAACATCGATGTGGAAACTGCCGTGTCGGCACTTACCTATGCAACATTGTCTTGGACAGGCGCAGACCGGGTATTTGGAATACAGTACAAAGGGCTTAGCATTGCCCCTGCTCGCGGGGTAAAACATAGGCACGAATGTCTTAGTGCACTTGCTTGTTTGAATTCGCATTCATCACAAGCTTCTTCAACCTCAAATAAAACGGTCTCAATATCTTCCATAAAGAGTGAAAGAGCGAGGTCAACGAAATGAACTCCGCTATCTTAAGCCGTTTATCACAATTAACCGTTGTTAAAAGCGTGTTTAGCCAACCAACGTCCGTGGCTGTGCTTATGCTCTGCATAGCATTCTCTTTTATTCTTTTCACTCTCACCGCGCCGCTTATGACATGGGTAATCATGCTAGGCGGATGCGCAGTGATAGTGAGGGCCGCAGGCCTTAGTGCGTTGAATAGTTTGCCAACATCACGCACGGTTAATCTACTGGCGATATTGGCAGTGTTCGCATTATCGTGGTTTGGCTTCTCAGTAGGATTGCTTGATAGCATGATCAACCTATTGACCGTCGCGTGCGCGCTCAAAATCATGCTGGTTGAGAAAAAACGAGATTTTCACTTAATTGTATGTACCTGTTTGTTCTTGATCGGCTGCGGATTTATCTCGTCTCTAAGCGTATTTGCGTGGATTGGCTATACAGGAATACTGGCCCTGCTGCTATTCGCGACTGCCATTTATCACGGTGCAGGAATACCCAAATCAAAAAGCATTAAATTCGTGACCGTGCTTATTGTCCAAGCTTTCCCTATCGCGCTGCTACTGTTTTTACTGCTTCCCCAACTCCCTCCGCTTTGGCAGATGCCCACGTCAAAGTCGACTGAAACCGGGCTTTCTGACACGGTGACGCCTGGTGATATTGCGTCACTTGCAAGTTCATCTGAATTGGCTTTCAGCGCCACATTTGAAAACGCAGAAGCAGTCCCTGTTGCACCGTCCAGGTATTGGCGCGCTATGACCTTAGAACATTTTGATGGGAAAACCTGGTCTATTAGCGACAAGCGCAAACAGGCAGAGCAGCAGCTAGCTTACATGGGCAAGCCAACACCCTTGTCAGCTCTGGCCGAGGAAAATACGCCTCAAGTGATAAGTTATGAATTGATCGTGGAACCCACACAGCAAACGTGGCTGTTTGCGTTAGCGCCTTCGACCCCCAACAACCGCGAGAACAGTATTTTCGTAAGAAGTCTTTTTGATTTTACGTTAAGGGCGAATAGCCCAATATCCAGTAAAAAAGCGTTTTATCTGCGCTACTATCCAACTGCTCAAATCACTAGCGGAATAGGAAATTTTGAATCGCAACTAAACCTTCAGGTTTCCATGAATGGCAACCCTCAAGCCAGAGCATGGGGACAGACACTTGCCAAACAATACTCAAGCGCACAGCAAATAGTTAGCGCAATAATGCGTGAATTTAATCAAGGGGGCTTCCGCTACACCCTATCGCCGAACGCCATGCCTACCGACCCCATCGACCGTTTTTTATTTGAAGAACGCTCAGGTTTTTGTGCCCATTACGCAGGCGCCATGGTGTATGTGCTTCGCGCCGCAGGGGTACCGGCAAGAATGGTGACAGGCTACCAAGGCGGAAGCGCACTTAATGACAATGTGCTGCAAATAAGGCAGTACGATGCACATGCGTGGGTGGAAGCATTTATTGATGGTGTATGGATTCGACACGACCCAACGAGTATGGTGGCACCGTCACGCTTAACCTTCGGGCTTGAACGTGCTTTGGAAGAGCTTGGGGAGTCTCGTGAAGCCAGTATTTTGGGCGACCTTAGCGACGCTGCTATTTTTGCAACGTTACAAAGCTGGTTGCAACAGCTCGATTACTCGTGGAGTAAATGGGTACTGGGCTTTGACAATACTGCGCAAACCAACATGCTTGAAGAATTACTAGGCTCGCTAACGCCGCAAAAAATGCGAGTTGTATTTCTTTCCGCCATTGGCCTAATTGGGCTTATTTTAGCACTTTATTTTTTACCCAAAACGCATCGCAACACACTGTCGCCCTCACACAGAGTTTTACTAAACGCAATAAAATGCGTTGAAGCTAAAACAGGAAAAGAAAGAGGGAATAAAACCTTGTCCGCCTTTATGAGTGAAGTTAACCCTTTGATAAACGAAGATGCTGCCAAGGCACTAAGACTACTGTGTGAACTATTTGAGCACGAAAAATACGCACACCGAACACAAGAGACAAAAGTTTATCCAACCATGAAGCATCAGTTAAAAATGTTAAAACAGGCATTGAAGTAGGAAATGGTTAAACCGGTTGCACCTTAAACACTCACACTCCCCCCTTTTTAGTGCAGACTAATTAATAGTGCCTAGGCGCAAGCGCCTATCAACTCAGCCAAGGATTTACACAAGCCATTGTTTTTAATAGCAATAAATAACATATTTAGGTACATTTTGGTTATTGGCACTTTTTTAGCTTTGTACAAATGGATAACACAAGTACGAAGGCGCTTATACAAGTATTAGTTGCCAACGGGCTTTAGAGTACAAAGGCGTACACATAACCGACGGTTTATTTGTTAGCTACCACAATGCATGAGTTTCGGACAAAGGCGTCCCCAGTTCTTTCTTACGAGAGCGCTGCGGACGCCTTTTTTTGATCTTCTGGAACGCATTGAAACAGTAAACGCCAACACACAGATGACAACTTATTAATAACGACAACGTGAGGTGAAACCATGGCTTATCTTCTCCCCGCTGAGTTTGCAACCAAGATGGTAGATGCAGGCGAAGCCAAAATTTATATGTCTACACGAGATACTCTAATCCGCGCTTATATGGCAGGTGCAATATTGGCCCTTGCCGCTGTTTTTGCCGTTACTATTGCCGTTCAAACCGGCGTATTTCTTCTTGGCGCAGTGTTATTCCCAGTGGGCTTTTGTATGCTCTACCTTATGGGATTTGACCTATTAACCGGCGTGTTTGTACTTACTCCACTCGCTTGGCTTGCACAGCGACCTGGCGTGACGCCAAAACAAATTCTACGGAATTGGGGATTAGTATTTTTAGGTAACTTTGGTGGCGCATTAACCGTGGCCTTTATGATGTCGTTTATTTTTACCATGGGGTATAACGTGGATGGCGGTGCCATCGCGACTAAGGTAGCCAGCATTGGCGAAGCTCGTACATTGGGCTACGCAGAACACGGTGTTGCAGGCTGGTTCACCATTTTTATTCGCGGCATGTTGTGTAACTGGATGGTGTCGCTAGGCGTAGTGGGTGCAATGATTTCAACTCACGTTAGCGGAAAAGTACTAGCCATGTGGATGCCAATCATGCTGTTCTTCTTTATGGGTTTTGAGCACTCAGTAGTAAACATGTTCCTTTTCCCATTTGGCCTTATTATGGGCGGCGACTTCTCGGTTATGGACTACTTCATTTGGAACGAGATCCCAACTGCACTTGGAAATCTTGTTGGTGGCCTCGCCTTTACTGGACTAACCCTGTACACCACCCACGTTAAGACGCTACCCAAACGTACTATCCCTGTTGATAAAGCCGCTGCATCGCAAACACTGCCTATTTAATTAAGGCGCTTATCTTAAAGCCATCATGCCTTGTCCCTACAAGACACGTCATGATGGCGTTATCCGTTTCCTTGGAAATAACTAATTGGGCTCATAATTAAATATGCAGGTAAGAAGCAATTAAACATGAATGAGCGAGCCGCGTTAAACGCCCCAATTAACCCACCAGCTAACACGCTCAGTGTAAGTGCATTTTCTACAGCCGGCGTTAAAGCGATAAACCAAGATGCATACGCTTTTCATGTTTCTGATAACCCAGATCAAAGCAGCGTTTTTGTTATCGCCGACGGTGTAAGTAGCAGTACGGTTAGCCAAGTTGCTAGCGACTTTGCTACCAGTCAGTTTATTAAACTGTTTAATATGGCGCCGGAACAATGGTCGGTTAAGATGCGCGCTGAAACCATTATCAAGGAAATAAACGCGCTGCTTTACACACGTACGCAAAGAAGTCCCTTCTGCTATACACCAGAAAAAGGTTATGTGTGCACGTTAACAGTGGCGGTGGTAACAGGCAATCACATGGATGTATTTCATGTGGGGGATTGTCAAATTCAGGCTATTTCTAAGAACGCACAGTCGCCTGTCTTACTCACAAAACCTCATCGTCAAGTATCGGAAAGTGAACCTTCGCAGAGTTATCTTACTAAAGCATTAGGCGTTCAAGCACATATAGACATCGACCACACAACACTCACCCTCAACTCATCGAGCACGTTTTCGATAAGTAGCGACGGGGTTTATGAGTTTGTTTCGCTACCTACCATTCTTATGAAAATCAGTGAGGCCGATACGCTTTCTGAAAACCAAGCTGCGTTGGTAGTACATGAGGCATTTACTAGAGGAAGCGATGACAACCTCACCTTACTTCTCGTAAAGGTTCTTGTAGCTAGCCATGATGGCCTAGACGATCACAGACACCCACTGTATACAGGCGTTTCAACTTCACCTCATTCATCTGAACTTAACAGGCCGTTGGGCGACCAACTTATAACCAATTCTGAGGTTTCTGATGCTGCGATTCATTACTCAAATCAGCAGTCTGATGAACATGTATGCGAAGAGCCTGCTGCCGCAAACTTTAAGACGGGTGATGATGTTGATGGACTGAAGCTAGAACGACAGCTTTATACGTCGGCCCGAAGCCATGTTTTTATTGCCACCAATTCGTCTTGTGAAGCTACGCACAGAAACAGCCCTTTGGTTGTAAAAACGCCGGCTACCGACTTTACCCTATCACCAGAAATGGTAAATGGGTTCCTAATAGAAAGCTGGTTTTCGAGACGGATTAATTCGGCACACGTTATCAAAAGCCCAACGTTTACTGATTTGGGTTTACCGTACCCTCCTTCTGCTTTTTACAGCGTAAGTGAATATGTTCAAGGTCAAACGCTAGCTCAATGGGCTGTTGATAATCCTACGCCGCCATTAGAGCAAGTTAGGAATATAATCGAGCAGGTTGGTAAAGGTTTACAGGCAATGCACCGTCAGGGCATTGTTCATAGGGATATACGCCCCGACAATATTATTATTAGCGAACAAGGGCACTGTACAATTATAGATTTGGGTTCAGCAGCCTTAGCCGATGCCCCAAGCCTCTATAGTGACACACCTATTCCTGGCGCTGCACTTTTTTCCGCACCTGAATACTTTTTAGGAAATGTAGGCACAGAGCGCTCTGATCTGTTTTCCTTAGCCGTCCTCACCTACTATCTCTTGTGCGGGCGTTACCCCTATGGCACAAAGCTCGCTCACTGTCGCACGTTGGCCGAGCAGAAAAAGTTAAAATACCAAACCGCATTGGCTCCTAATCGGCCAATACCTAATTGGGTTGATAGCGCCCTTAAACGTGCTTTGCATGTGAACCCTGATAAGCGATTTTCTTCACTATCTGAGTTTCTTTTTTCGCTTCGCTACCCAAATCCATCACAACATACGGCGTACGAGCCGTTAGTAAAACGACACCCTCTTTTTGTGTACAAGGTGCTAATACTGGCACTTATTTTCAGCAATCTAGTTACGCTCATTTTGTTTAACTAACCCTTTAAGGAAATGCAAATGATTACATCGAGAACCCAAGTTACCGACATGATCCAGTCAGCCAAAATTTTAAAAGGCATAAAGTGGAGTCAGATTGCCGAAGTTGTTGGTCAGTCAAAAGAATGGAGTACAGCAGCTTGCTTAGGACAAATGGCCATGACAAAGCAGCAAGCTGAAGCCGTGGGTGAGTTACTTGAGCTTACCGACGAAGCGATTGCCTGGCTTCAAATCGTGCCCTACAAAGGCTCGTTACCCACAGAAGTCCCTACCGACCCACTTATTTACCGCTGGTATGAATTGGTGAGTGTGTATGGCACTACATTAAAGGAATTAATTCATGAAGAGTTTGGCGACGGCATCATGAGTGCCATTGATTTTTCTATGGATTTACAGCGCGAAAACGATCCTAAAGGTGACCGTGTCAGCGTAGTTATGTCAGGTAAGTTTCTGCCATATAAGATGTACTAAACGTATTTCAGGATGGGACACTCGACATAAAAAAAGCCGGTCATGCGACCGGCTTTTTAGTATTTCTTGAAGCGTAAGCTAACCCAAGGTCAGCTTACGTTCGCAAAGGCTAATTACTTAGCAGCTTTACGTGCTTTCGCTTCTTCAATTACTTTGTCAGCTACGTTCTGAGGACAAGCTGAGTAGTGGCTGAATTCCATAGAGAACTGACCACGACCAGATGTAATAGTACGTAGGTGACCGATGTAACCAAACATCTCAGATAGAGGTACGTCAGCCTTAATGCGAACGCCAGTAGCGCCAGCTTCTTGGTCTTTGATCATACCACGACGACGGTTAAGGTCACCGATTACGTCACCAACGTTGTCTTCTGGGCTGAATACGTCAACTTTCATCACAGGCTCAAGAATTTGAGGACCTGCTTTTGGCATTGACTGACGGAATGCACCTTTAGCTGCAATTTCGAACGCGATTGCTGATGAGTCAACTGCGTGGAAACCACCGTCGAATAGCTCAACTTCAACGTCTAGTACTGGGTAGCCCGCTAGAGGACCTACTTCCATCATACCTGCAAAACCTTTTTCGATTGCAGGGAAGAATTCTTTAGGAACGTTACCGCCCACAACAGTAGATGTGAACTTGAAGCCAGAGTTAGTTTCGCCCGGACGGATGCGGTAATCAATCTTACCGAACTGACCAGAACCACCAGACTGCTTCTTGTGCGTGTAGCTGTCTTCAACTGCTTGTGTGATAGTTTCACGGTAAGCAACTTGAGGTTGACCAACTTCTAGCTCAACGCCGTAAGTACGCTTCAAGATGTCTACTTTGATATCTAGGTGAAGCTCACCCATACCTTTAAGGATGGTTTCGCCAGAATCTTCGTCAGTTTCAACTTGGAAAGATGGGTCTTCTGCTACTAGCTTACCGATAGCGATAGACATCTTTTCGTTAGCGCCTTTGTCTTTTGGCTTAACAGCAATCGAGATTACTGGCTCAGGGAAGATCATTGGCTCTAGTGTACATGGGTGCTTAGGATCACATAGTGTGTGACCAGTTTGAACGTTCTTCATACCAACAACAGCTAGGATGTCACCTGCTTGTGCTGAAGTAAGTTCAGTACGTTCATCAGCGTGCATCTCAACCATACGGCCGATACGCTCAGTTTTACCCGTTGCGCTGTTAAGAATAGTGTCGCCTTTGTTTAGCTTACCAGAGTAGATACGGATAAACGTAAGGGCACCGAAACGGTCGTCCATGATTTTGAACGCAAGTGCACGGAACGGCTCGTCAACAGATACTGTTGCAACTTCACCAGTAGGCTCACCCGTTTCTTCGTCAGTTAGATCTTGTGGATCAACTTCTGTTGGAGACGGAAGGAAGTCTACAACCGCGTCAAGAACTAGCTGAATACCTTTGTTCTTAAATGCAGAACCACAGTATGTTGGGAAGAACGCTAGGTCACGAGTACCTTTACGGATACAACGCTTGATGTCTTCTAGAGAAGGCTCTTCACCATCCATGTAAGCCATCATTAGGTCGTCATCTTGCTCAACAGCAGTTTCGATTAGTTGCTCACGGTACTCGTTAGCCTTATCAACCATATCTGCTGGGATATCTACAACTTCGTAGTTTTCAGGAAGACCTGAATCGTCCCAGATGTACGCTTTCATGTCTAGAAGGTTAACAACACCTTTAAACTCGTCTTCGATACCGATTGGAAGCGTCATTACTAGTGGGTTAGCAGCAAGTACTTTCTTAACTTGGCCAACTACACGGTAAAAGTCTGCACCCATACGGTCTAGTTTGTTTACGAAGATTACACGCGCAACTTCTGATTCGTTAGCATAACGCCAGTTAGTTTCTGACTGAGGCTCAACACCGCCAGAACCACAGAATACACCGATACCGCCGTCTAGTACTTTAAGTGAACGATATACTTCAACTGTAAAGTCAACGTGTCCCGGAGTATCGATGATGTTCATGCGATGATCTTTCCAGAAACAGGTTGTTGCCGCTGACTGGATGGTAATACCACGCTCAGCTTCCTGCTCCATGAAGTCAGTTGTTGATTCACCATCGTGAACCTCACCAGTTTTATGGATTTTACCAGTAAGCTTCAAGATACGTTCTGTTGTGGTAGTTTTACCCGCGTCTACGTGGGCGAAAATACCAATGTTTCTGTAATGAGATAAGTCTGACATTAGTTCACTTTCATTGGTTCAGAGTAAAAAAACGGCCGGATTATAAAGGATTTCTATACCAGATTTACACCTTTTTTAGCATAAACCTTAAATTCGTTTGCCAAAATCCGCGCCACCATCAATTCTTTTCTTTAAGTATCAATAACTTATTAATTAATGACACTTTTTTGAAAAATAACAAAATCACACCTCATCTTTTGAAGTGCGAACAATTGTTACTGTAACTTCATCTCTGTCGTGGTAGAGATGCCTCACCTTCACCGCAAATGCATCTTCCAAGGCATTTAATCGGCCTCTTAGCAACGTCATGGCTTCAACTACAGTTTCATAACGTTGTTTCATAGGTAACTTTAAATTGAATATTGCGTGCGTTGCCCAGTGCTTAACTAACCAATCACCCATCAATTTAGCTACCCTATCGGGTTGCTCTATCATATCACATACCAGCAAATCTACACGACCAAATTGTGGTCGATAGGTAAACCCGTCTGCCGCGTGATGTTCAACCAAGCCCGTGCTCATTAAACTATCGGCTACAAGTCCATTGTCGATAGCTTCAACATACATTCCGCGCTTCACTAGCTGATATGTCCAACCACCCGGGCATGCACCTAGGTCCACGGCACGTCCACCGCTGCGAAGTACCTTAGCCTGCTGTTTGTCGCTCAGCATATTCACTAAAGCATCTTCAAGTTTAAGCGTCGAGCGGCTCGGCGCATCACTTGGGAACTTTAACCGGCAAATACCCAAGTGATCGCCACTAGCATGACTGGGTAATGTATAGCCAATATGGCAAATCTCAAATGACTCAAAGAAAATATGTAGCTTTGGTTTACCTAAATTTTCCTTTGCGGTGAGCCATCCCGCTTTTCTTAGGGCTTGGCGAAGAGGAACAGTAAACTTTCGGCAGAACTTTGCGAGGGTTTTACCTTCTTCTGTATCTGGGTATTCGACGTCTATGGCGCCAAAAATTTGAAATGGTTTTTCTACCTCTTTCAAAGCCTCGAGCACTTGCCCTACCCTGTCCTCTTTCTCTATATCGTTTAGCGTGGCAAAAACAGCCACCAGTTGACGAGGGAAGATACTGTCGTGAACAGCAAACTGGGTAATGGTTTGCTCAAGCTGCGTGGCATCATATAAATGATAAAGTACAAAGCCACTGTTCTTCTTAGATAATGGGTAGCCATAACACTGGGCTTCACCGTAACGAGAGGTAAGCTCGTTAGCCGTATCGTTTTCATAACCAGGTCGGCAATAACCTAAAATACTGGCGTTAGACATTACCTGCCCCCGGCATGTGGTGAGTTTTGTTCTGCTCTTCTTTTTGTTGCTTGTTTAAATCATGACCTTTTATCAGTCCTATCACTAACAACACCCATCCAATAATAAAGAACATGCCACCCAAAGGCGTTATCGGGCCAAACCATTTAATACCGCTTATTCCTAGCGCATATAAACTTCCACTAAACAACACCGTTCCGGTAACAAAACAAAACGCTACCCGATTAGCCCACGTCGATGAGACAACGCCTGACAGCGCAGGCAAAAGCAGCAAGGCTAATGCGTGATACATTTGATAACGCACGCCAATTTCAAACGTGTTGAGCTGCTGTGCAGTTAATACGCTTTTTAAACCATGTGCGCCAAACGCACCTAGTACTACAGAAAGGCCCGCTAGCAATGCGCCAATAATAAGGTAAGGTTTAGCAACGGAGGCAAACCTAAGTTTTTCAGTTTTCATTAAATTAGTCTTTCGCTCTGATTTCTAATTAACCATTAATTATTTAAATGGGCTTCAATAAAAGAAGCGGTAAGCGTGGCAGCGGTAACAATATGTTCTTCCTGCGTTTTGCCACTTGATTTGCGAGGCTTAAAACTGTGATCGCCGTCGTCTAAATAGGCGCATTCAATGTCTGTAGATAATACGCTGCGCTTTTTGTAATCCTCTACTTCGCTCTTTGTACCAAAGGTATCTCGTTCACCCTGAATAATAAGCAAAGGCTTAGACGCCGTTTGCAGATGTTCGGTTCGTGTTTTTTCTGGCTTACCAGGAGGGTGAAACGGATAGCCCAGCGCTATCGCGCCTTTTACATTGCTCACCGCTTCGTACACCATGGTCGCCATACGCCCGCCCATCGACTTTCCACCGATGAACACAGGCAAGTTATGCAAGGCTTTGTTATCTTTGCTGCAGGTTTCAATCACCGCAGTAAAATGTGACATAAGTTTATCGGCTTTATCGGGAGGCCTACGCTTACCGGTAGCTTTTATGGTTTGCATATAGGGAAAGTTAAAAAGAACGGTTGATATACCTCTAGCAACCAGTTCCTTCGCAATGTCTTGCATGAACTCATGTTCCTTACCGGCGCCGGCTCCATGGCCTAGTATCAAACACGCTAAGGGCTTATCGGCTTCATGCAATTCAATGTCAAAACTAGGCTGTTCAGCAATGGTGTTCAACTTAGTCATATTACAACAAGTCCTCTTGTTCAGCTTCGACCAGCGCTAAAATCCAGTCCCTAAATGCCGCAATCTTACCTAGTTCAGCCTGTGATTCCTCACACACGAGATAAAACGCATCGCGACTCTCCACTCGTTCTTCAAACGGCATAACTAGCCTTCCCGCTTCAATTTCCGGCCTTGCAAGTACCGTGTTACCCAACGCAATGCCTTGACCGAGTGCAGCGGCTTGCAAAACTAGCATGGAGTGACTGAAAACCGGTCCTTGGTTAACGTTTACGCCAACCACACCTACATGCTTCAACCAATTTTTCCATGCAGTACGGCTTAAGTCGTGAAGCAACACGTGGTGCCGTAAGTCAGACAGGCTGGATAAAGGTTTGGGGCCTTGAAAAAGCATTGGAGAGCAAAGCGGAGTTAGAAACTCTCGATGTAGCTGGTCGGCTTGAAGACCAGCCCAACGACCTTTGCCGTAATATATCGCAACGTCTACATCGTCTTCTAAGAAGCCTTCATCGAAATCAACTGCCTTGATGCGTACGTCGATGTCTGGATGCGCCAAACTAAACTTATGAATACGGGGTACCAGCCATTGGCTCGCAAAGCTGGGCGGCATCGCTACCGTGATAGCACCTTTACTGCCCTTCGCAAGTAGCCTTTCTGTCGCGTCTTGTAAGTTTTTGAAGATATCTTTTAGCTCAAGAAAATAAGCTTGACCTTCTTCGGTTAGAAGCAGGGTTCTATTTCTTCGAAGGAATAGCTTCATCGATAAGAAATCTTCAAGCGCTTTTATCTGGTGGCTAACGGCAGCTTGCGTAACAAACAGCTCATCGGCAGCCTTAGTAAAGCTCAAATGGCGAGCAGCCGCTTCAAACGATTTCAAGGCGTTGAGAGGGGGTAAACGTCGATGCATATATCGTTTTTAATCCAGTGTGACCGAAGCATGACAAATTCATTAGTTTTTCTAATGACAACCCATACTTTTACTCGTTTTATTTTTCACCACCCGCTGACTATAATTTACCCGAAATTAAAAAAGAACATTTAATTTCAGCATTTTATGATGAACATTTGTTAAACATTTTAACATTCATCAACAATTATTTAATTATTTTTATTAGGTGTGAAAATGAAAAAATTACTTTTAGCTAGTGTTTCTGTAATGGCTTTTGTAAGCGCTGCTGCAAATGCTAACGCACAACCAGAAAAGATCAATCTACAATCGTTAATCAACACAGCAATGACCAGCGTAAAAATGGCCGAAGTACTGCCAGAAAACGATGCGCATATTGTTGTGAAAAAGCAGTCTAAAGCGATTTTAGCTGAAGAGACGCAAGTTCAGCTTCACAAGAACTTATTAGCAATGACAAAAGGTGAAGAGCGCGTAAACGTTTCTGAAGCGGAATAAGCAACTCACACACCTGATACGCATGCCGGTGCTTGCACCGGCATACGCCATCAAATACTAGCTTAGGTATTACTTGTATCTAACGCGTCAAAACCTTTCACCAACTCATCTAGTGCTTTCATCTGCTGCAAGTAAGGCTCTAATTTTGCCAACGGCAGTGCGCAAGGCCCATCACATAGTGCTTCATCAGGGTTAGGATGCGCTTCTATAAATAGCCCTGCCAAACCCAATGCCATACCGCTTCTGGCCAACTGTGCAGCTTGCGCTCTACGACCATCTGCAGACGTCGCACGGCCACCCGGCATTTGAAGTGCGTGAGTCGCATCAAATATTACTGGGGCATATTCTTTCATTGCGTCCATGCCAAGCATATCCACAACTAAATTGTTATAACCAAAGCAGCTACCACGCTCACAAAGAATAACCTTATCGTTCCCCGCTTCGTCTAGTTTTCCTATGATGTGACGCATTTCATGCGGTGCTAAGAATTGAGGCTTTTTCACATTGATAACGCTGCCGGTTTTTGCCATTGCAACCACAAGGTCGGTTTGGCGCGCCAAGAAAGCAGGCAGTTGAATAACATCCACTACTTCAGCTACGGGAGCTGCTTGGTGCGGTTCGTGCACATCAGTGATAAGCGGAACGTTAAAGGTCGACTTAATTTCTTCAAAAATACGCAACCCTTCTTCCATGCCAGGCCCACGGTAAGAAGTCACAGATGAACGGTTCGCTTTATCAAACGAGGCTTTAAAAACGTACGGGATATTGAGCTTTTGCGTTACTTCAACATAGTGCTCTGCGATACGCATAGCGAGATCGCGAGACTCAAGTACGTTCATTCCACCGAACAGAACAAACGGCAAGTGGTTGGCAACGTCAACGTTACCTACATTAATAATCTGTTGAGATTCAGACATTATCTATTTCCAATTAAATCTTAAAAAAGAGGTTGTTTGGTTACAGCAACCATAGCCGTTGCCATAAGCACAACAAGCGCTGCTACGAAAAAGCTCCATTTGCCTAACGCTGTTTTGGCTTTTTTCAATGCAAACAATCCAAACACTATGTACAGCACCACGCCCACAACTTTAAATGTGAGCCATGCATTAACTAAAGGATATTGAGACAAAATAATGCATAGCCAAATTGCGCTGGCTAATAGCACGGTATCAATGATATGAGGGAGAATTTTAACCCATTTTTTGCTAAGTGCTGTAGCGTCGAATTGACTCCATATAAAGCGAAAGACAAAAAATAATATGCTCAAGCCAACGGCGGTCATGTGAAGGTGTTTAGCCATCATGTACATAATGTGTTCCTGTTCTTATTAGATAGTAAGGCTGCTTCTGGTTACTTTAACACAGGTGTTAATTGAGCCGATTTAGTTTTACAGCAATGCAAAATTCAACAGACTCAGAATACGAGTAGCAGACTCAAAAAAACAGGTGCATGTAGCACCTGCCTTCGTTTTAATTATGGCGCCTGTTTAGAGGCTGTTATTGTAACGTATTACAGTACGTAAATAACGGAGAAATAAATCATTATGCGTCAGGGAATTGAGCTTGAATTGCCATAAAGGCCGGAAGGTCATTTAGCATACACTGAACTAAATCAGGGTCGAAGTGCTTGCCACTTTCCTCTTTCAATACGGCTTCAACCTTATCAATTGTCCACGCTGGCTTATACGGTCTTGCGTTTAACAGTGCATCAAACACATCAACTAACGTGGCAATACGGCTTTTTATATCAATTTCTTCGCCTTTAAGCCCGTCTGGATATCCCTTTCCATCCCAGCGTTCGTGATGTTGCTTTGCTAACATTGCTGCAAGTTGGATAGTGGGCCGGCTTGAATCTCGCAAGATCTGGTAACCAAATTCAGCATGCTGACGTATTTTAAATACTTCCTCTTCGGTTAACGGCGTCGTTTTGTGCAAAATAGATTTAGGCACTATAGACGTCCCAATATCATGGAGTGGCACGGCAAGGCGTAATGCGTGGATGTCTTGCTCGTTCAGCCCAACCTTTTCTGCCAACAGTTGCGCCATTTCAACCATTCTTGTGAGATTATTTGATGCATTTGACTCATGCTCTAACGCTCGACCTAAACGCTCAATTATTTCTTTCTGCGTCGCTTCAACATCTACGGTTTTAAGTACGTTGTCAAAAGCAAGCTGAACACTGTCTGAAAAGCGTTTTACCAGATGACGATCACTTTCCCCTATTCGTCTCGGTAATCCTGACAAGTACAAGAGTGCGCCATTGTGGCTTTTGCTGTTGCAATAAGCCACAACGTGATCTTCTGCATAAACAATTTGCTTATCGCGCATAGCTCTTGCGCACAGGGCATATTCTTGTGCGCTAATCGCGTCTTTTAAAGGCACCCCTTCCTTACTGGCGTACTCACCGTTGCCAGCAAAAACATATAGTTCGTCGTCACCCAGTTTGTTGTTGCTGGTATTAATAGTACGCGATGTAGTTGCCACCGCTGTAGTAATGTAGGCTGCATCCTTTGAACAGCCCAGAATAGACGCCAGCTGTTGAATGATGCCCTGCATGAACTTTTCGAGGGAACGGGAGGAAAATAAATCCACAGACGCATCTATAATTTTTTCAAGGCCGCGTCTATTTTCTTCGATAACGATAATATCTCGATATGAGCGGAGCGCTGCAATGATAACAGTAAAGAGTTTTTGCGCGGTCAGTTCGGTTTTCGACTTGTAGTCGTTGATGTCGTAATTAATGATGACATCTTTTTCAGGGGCTTGGCCAGGTTGTCCAGTACGCAAAATAATACGCGTGAAATGATTGTCTAATTCGTTACGAACATACTCCGCCACTTTAAGACCGGCGTCATCAGTCTCCATAACAACATCAAGTAACACAACGGCGATATCATCATGGGTTTTGAAAATGGCCTTCGCTTCCTCTCCGCTATAGGCACTAACAAACTCAAGGGTTTTGCCGTTTAAACTAAAGTCATTTAGCGCCAGCTTGGTAACGGCGTGTACTTCGGGTTCATCATCAACAATGAGTACTTTCCAGCTACCCAGATCATCTACTTCATTTTCATCGTCATCTTCTGCGAAAAGAAAGTCATCATTCATCTGGTACGTCCTGTAGTGTAAGAGATTGTTTAACTTAGTGCTTTTTGAGGTCTTACAACCGCTTAATAGATACTAATGTAAAACAAAATATAAGCAAGTTTGCAATTAAATTTTGATAACTACAGAAAAGATAACTTCTTTGGAGGTTGAAAACTACTGCCACTGTCCTAGCGTTACACGGTCATTGTTGCCGTAGTCTTTAACAGTTTTGACGTCTACAAATCCCGCATCTACGAGCAAAGCGTTTACCGCAGCCCCTTGGTCAAAGCCGTGTTCGAATGCAAGTAAGGCACCTTTATTGAGATATTGCGGCGCGTTATTAATAATCTGTTTGATGTCGTCTAGACCATCACTGCCCGAGGTTAATGCTGTTTTAGGCTCAAAACGCACGTCGCCCTCATTAAGGTATGGACTGGATTCTTCTATGTAAGGTGGGTTTGAAACAATAATGTCGAAGGTTTGACCTGCCAGCGCACTAAACCAGTCACTTTGCACAAAATGCGCATTGGCTATGCTATTAGCTTGAGCATTGCGGGTAGCAAGCTTCACCGCCCCCTCTTGGTAGTCTACGCCAGTAACGGATGCTTCTGGCAGTTCGCTCGCTAATGCCAACGCAATAGCGCCCGTACCGGTTCCCAAATCACAGATTGATAAGGGTGCAGAGGATTGTTGATTTGCCCAATTAAGCACGTGCTCAACCAATACTTCAGTATCCGGTCGTGGAATTAAGGTATCTGGCGAGGTAAACAGTGACAGGGTCCAGAAATCACGCTTGCCGATAATATACGCCACGGGCTCACCCCGTTTACGCTTGGCCACATCCGCTTCAAATTGCGCTTTCTGGGCGGCGTCCAAGGTTTTATCAGGCCATGTGAATAGATAAGTTTGTGACTTACCTAGAATGTTCGCCAACATGACTTTTGCATCAACAGAGGGTGACTCCCCACCCTCTAGTTGTTCAGCAGCCCATGCTAAGGCGTTGTCTATGCGCATTGTTTTTCTATAAACAGTTTGTGTAACAAGACAGCGTTATTCGTCAGAAAGAGAGGCCAGTAGATCGGCCTGATGCTCTTGCAAAATTGGGTCGATAAGCTGTTTCAGATCACCTTCCACTACTTCGTCTAAACGATAAATAGTCAGGTTGATACGGTGGTCGGTTACACGTCCCTGCGGGAAGTTATAAGTACGAATTCGCTCAGAGCGGTCACCGCTACCGACTAAGCTCTTACGAGTAGAAGCCTCTTCTGCTGCTCGCTTTTCTTCTTCAATCTGATTTAAGCGCGCTTGAAGTACCGACATCGCTTTCGCACGGTTTTTGTGCTGTGAACGCTCGTCCTGACATTCCACTACCAAGCCTGTTGGCAAGTGAGTAATACGAATAGCCGAGTCGGTTTTGTTAACGTGCTGACCACCCGCACCTGATGCACGGAAGGTATCGATGCGAAGCTCTGCAGGATTAATTTCAATTGCCTGCGACTCTGGAATTTCTGGTAATACCGCCACGGTACATGCCGAGGTATGGATACGGCCTTGTGATTCGGTTTCTGGTACACGCTGTACGCGGTGACCGCCCGACTCGAATTTCAATACGCCGTACACGCCATCGCCGCTAACATTCGCAATGACTTCTTTATAACCGCCATGCTCGCCTTCATTGGCGTTAACCAACTCTACACGCCAGCCACGACTTTCGGCATAACGGCTGTACATGCGGAACAAGTCACCTGCGAATATTGCCGCTTCGTCACCACCCGCACCAGCGCGAATTTCCAAGAAACAGTTGTTATCATCGTTAGGGTCTTTTGGCAGGAGTAGCACCTGAAGTTCAGTTTCAAGGCGTTCAATTTCCGCCTTGGCATCTTTCATCTCTTCCTGTGCCATCTCGCGCATTTCAGCGTCATCTTCGTTCAACATTTCCTGCGCTGAAGCCAAGTTTTCTTGTGCTTGCTGATAAGCATTAAAGCCTGCCACTACATCTTCTAGCTGACTAAACTCTTTTGACAAGTTGCGAAACTTATCTTGATCGCCGATAACTCCAGGGTCGCCTAACAACGCCTGAACTTCTTCGAAACGCTCGACTAAGTGTTCGAGTTTCCTAACTACCGACTCTTTCATATGCTTTTTATTACCTTATTTATTATCGTCTGACGAAAAGTCAGATAAATCTAATGCCTGTCCCATCCATCGGCTTAACGCCGGGTCATCGTGCATGGCAGCCTCGCGTAACGCTAAGGTTGTTGGGTGCAATAGCGTATTGGTTAATTTATACGCCATTTCTTCTAATACCGTTTCGGCATTTTTACCTTCCGCTAATTGCGCTTTGGCTTTTTCCACAATATCGTCACGCTGTGCCATGCCTTTTTGGCGATACTGTCTTACTAAATCTATCGATTGCTGCGACTGCTTCCACGTCATGTAGTCGCCAGCTTGTTTGTCGATGAGCTTTTCCGCTTCTTTTGCTGCTTGCTCGCGGTTTTCTAAATTCTTCTGAACAATATGCTGCAGGTCATCAACAGTATAAAGATAGGCATCGCCTAGCTCGTTAACCTCTGACTCAATATCTCGTGGTACCGCAAGGTCCACCAAAAACATCGGCATATTTTTGCGCTGTTTAAGGGCTTTCTCCACCATCCCCTTGCCAATTAAGGGCAGTTGGCTAGCAGTAGAGCTTATCACGATATCAAAGTCTTTTAAGTGCTCCGGCACCTGCGATAAGGTAAACACACTCGCATCTAGTGTTTCAGCTAAGGCTTCTGCTCGCGCTACGGTTCTATTCGCCACCGCCAAACAGCTCACGCCCTGCTCTTTCAAATGCTGAGCCACAAGTTCAATGGTTTCGCCAGCTCCCACTAATAACACTGAACGTTTTGGTAGTTCAGCGAATATATGCTTGGCCAACTGAACGGCTGCATATGCCACGCTTACCGCGTTTGCACCTATATCTGTTTCACTGCGAACTCGCTTCGCCACCGAAAACGTATGTTGAAACAGCTTATCAAATTCGCTGCTCACCATACCTGAGTGTTTTGCATCACCAAACGCCTGCTTCACCTGACCTAAGATTTGAGGTTCTCCCAAAATCAGTGAATCAAGTCCGCTGGCTACACGCATAATGTGCTTAACCGCTTCATCCTGCGCGAGCACATAGCTGTTATTGGCAATCTCTTCTACATCTAAGTGATGGAAGTCACTTAACCATTGTAGAAGCTTTTGGCCGGTGTCGTCTTGAGTATTGACGTATAGCTCAGTGCGGTTACAGGTCGATACAATGACAGACTCATCTACGCCTTCCAGCTTTTTTAAACTCGCAAGCGCTTCCACCAGAGAATCTGGTGTAAAGGCCACTTTTTCGCGAAGTGCTACTGGTGCTGTTTTGTGGTTAATACCGAGGGCGAGTAAAGTCATTAAAATCTGTGCTGGCAACGTCGGAGCGGCATTGTACGAAAAACCCAAAATGATTGAAAGTGTTGGTGAAACTGTGTTCCCATAATGTCACAATTAAATGTGTTTTATTTTTATACAGGTAACGCGCCTTAATGATTCGCTTTATTTCCCTACTGTTGTTTCTCTGCTTCGTACTGAGCGCATGCACAACCGCTCCCAAAGGCCCAGAAAACGCGGTAAACCTCACGGCCCAACTTGAAAAAGTTGCTGAAGTACATCAGTGGCAAATGCGCGGAAAAATTGCATTTCGCCAAGGAAAGGAAGCGGCCAGCCTTAATTTAGTCTGGAAAAACGATTCCGGTGATTTTGATTTTCGATTAACCAATTTTCTAGGGGTAAGTCTGGTTAACCTTAACGTTACCCAGCAGCAGTCGGTATTAGAGGCTGACGGTGAAACGTATGTAGATGCTCTACCAGAACCACTTATTTACCAGATAACGGGAATGGTCATTCCGGTGGAATCACTATTGTCTTGGGTAAAAGGCTTACCGCTAGACGGTGATAAATTTACCCTAACTGAAAAAGGATTGGTTAATACCCTTGAAAGCTATTGCCAAGGTTGCCGCAATTGGCAAGTTGCTTACGGTAATTACGGTAGTGTTAAGCTAGATGATGGCACATCTGTATGGTTGCCTCACAGCATAACGCTTACCCAGAATGAAACGCCGGACATGCCTAATACTCAGCTTAAAATTAAAATTTATCAGTGGACTCTGTAGTGAACTCATCTGTTTCAGAACATAAAGATTGGTGGCCTTCCCCCGCTAAACTGAACCTTTTCTTGCATATACTTGGCCGCTACGACAACGGCTATCACCAGCTTCAAAGTCTGTTTCAAATGCTGGATTACGGCGATGCACTCGCCTTTGACATAAGTACAGACGACACAATCATACGCATGGAAACCCCACTGGATGGGGTTCCGGACGATGACAATTTAATTGTAAAAGCAGCGCGGCTGCTGGCAACAAAAACAAAATGTAATGAAGGTGCCGTTATTTCGTTAGACAAGCGCCTTCCTATGGGGGGCGGCATTGGCGGGGGTTCTTCGAATGCAGCCACCACGTTAGTGGCGCTTAATCACCTTTGGAACACAGGGCTAAGTGAAGATGAACTGGCTGAGCTTGGGTTATCTTTAGGCGCTGACGTACCTATTTTTGTGCGAGGTCTAACAGCATTTGCAGGAGGCGTTGGAGAAGACATAACGCCAGCTCCCCAAAAAGAACAGTATTTTCTTGTAGCGAACCCAAATGTTCATGTCAGTACAGCAGAAGTGTTCACCTCGCCGGATTTGCCCAGAAATACACCTGCGATACGTTGGGAAGACTATAAATTTGAAAAAACTTGGAATGATTGTCAGCAATTAGTCGCGAATCGCTATCCTGAAGTTGCAAAATTATTACAGTGGTTGGTACACTACGCACCGTCGCGAATGACGGGCACAGGTGCATGCGTGTTTGCCACTTTTTCTGACTACACTTTAGCCGAACAAGTTAGGGCTCAAATGCCTGAAACTTGGCAGAGTTTTGTCGCAAAAGGTGTGAATCGCTCACCACTATTAGATAAATTAGAACAACAAAGATAGCGTGTACGCCACATCGGACAAGAACTTAAAAATTGGGGTATAGCCAAGTTGGTAAGGCAGCGGGTTTTGATCCCGCCATTCGTAGGTTCGAGTCCTGCTACCCCAGCCAAACCTCTTTTATCAACGCACTGAGGAACCACTTGTGCCAGATATGAAGCTCTTTGCAGGTAATGCCGTACCAGAACTTGCCCAGAAAGTTGCCGATCGCCTCTACACCAAACTTGGAAATGCCAAAGTTGGCCGTTTCAGTGACGGTGAAATCAGCGTAGAAATTCATGAAAACGTCCGTGGCTCGGACGTTTTTATTATCCAGTCTACGTGTGCGCCTACTAACGATAACCTTATGGAACTTATTGTGATGATCGACGCACTACGTCGCGCATCAGCTGGTCGTATTACAGCAGTAATTCCTTACTTTGGTTATGCACGCCAAGACCGTCGTGTTCGTTCAGCTAGGGTGCCAATTACTGCGAAAGTAGTGGCTGACTTCCTGTCTAACGTTGGTGTTGACCGCGTACTTACTATCGACCTACACGCCGAACAGATTCAAGGTTTCTTTGATGTTCCGGTGGATAACGCATTCGGTACTCCTATCCTTCTTGCTGACATGGTAAGACGTGATTTTGCCGACCCTGTAGTCGTTTCTCCTGACATTGGCGGTGTTGTACGTGCACGTGCTACTGCGAAACTACTTAACGACACCGACCTTGCCATTATCGATAAGCGTCGCCCTAAAGCGAACGTGGCTCAGGTAATGAACATCATTGGTGACGTAAAAGACAGAGACTGCATCATTGTCGATGACATGATTGATACAGGCGGTACGCTTGCAAAAGCAGCCGAAGCACTTAAAGCACATGGCGCGCGCCGTGTTTATGCTTACGCGACTCACGCTATCTTTTCAGGCAACGCTGCAAACAATCTTAAAGAGTCTGTTATTGACGAAATTATCGTTACCGACTCTATCCCACTAAGTGCAGAGATGAAGCAAATTGGAAAAGTAAAACAGCTTACTTTATCTGAGATGCTTGCAGAAACTATTCGTCGTATCAGCAACGAAGAGTCTATTTCAGCAATGTTTGAATACTAAAATTTAAATATTGTTACTCCTACCAAAGAGCTGGCCCATGTAAGTGGCGCCGGCTCTTTTTTTACCTTTCTTTTTTCTTTGAAAGCGAACATCGCCTTAAGAATAAGAACAGTACATCAAGCCAAACACATTCCGTTTACGCCTTAAATATACTTTATTGCCGTTTTCCGACTCGTTAATGTGACTTTCTTTTCATCAATTTTAGGTTTAACGTTAAGAATTGTTGTGCGTTAAAACTAATATTAAGGACATAAAATGAAAACAAAAACACTATGCCTTGTTGCAGTAATTGCTGCCCTTTTAAATACAGCGGGCTGCTCTGGAGATGACGACTCAGTGAAACAAGCAGATCTTGAGAAACAAGGAACTGAAATGAAAGACAAATCTTCCACAGTTCAAGCTAATGATAAGAGTTCTATGCCCAAGGAACTGGTAGCCGAACCAGTTACTCAGGCTGAAGCCGTAGAAGATAATGCAAAAGGTGAAGTCACCATGAAGGGCAGTATTATTTATAAAGATCTCGAAGGCGGTTTTTACGCTTTTATTGCTGAAAATGGCGATCGCTATACGCTACATGGTTTAGATGAAACTTATCAAAAGAACGGCCTTGTTGTGGAAGTTAAAGGTACGCCTAAACCTGATATGATGACCTTTACACAATTCGGTACGGTGCTTCAAGTATCAAGCGTTAAAGTACTCGATACCAGTAAAGTCATTGATAACCTGCAAACACAATGATCGCGAATATAGCTTTGCGTGTAGCAAATTATTCATAAAGGTAATTAAGCTAGCGATTTAGCAATTATAGAATTTTTGCGTACGCGTGAATGTTGCACTGCAACACTTAAAAGGACGGTTATTGATGATAAATGCATATGCCGCTAAAGAAGCGGGTGGAAAACTGGAAAAGTTTCAATACGACCCCGGTAAGCTTGGCTCACATGACGTTGAAATAGACGTTGAAAGCTGTGGTATCTGCCACAGCGACCTAAGCATGCTCGATAATGAATGGGGCATGACAGAATATCCCTTTGTGCCTGGTCATGAGGTTGTCGGCACAATTAGCCAAATAGGTGAACATGTAACGTCACTTAAGGTGGGACAGCGTGTCGGTTTAGGCTGGCATTCAGGCTACTGTAATAGTTGTAGAACCTGCGAAGAAGGCGATCATAACCTGTGTGCCGATGCTACGATGACCATAGGTGGTCGTCACGGTGGATTTGCAGATAAAGTGCGCGCCCAAGCACGTGCCGTTATTCCCCTTCCCGATGCTATCGATAGCACAAAGGCAGGCCCTCTTTTTTGCGGAGGTATTACCGTTTTCAACCCTCTTGTCCAGTTTGGTATTAGCCCAACCAGTGAAGTGGGTGTAGTTGGTATTGGCGGTCTGGGCCATCTCGCTCTGCAGTTTTTAAATGCATGGGGATGTAAGGTAGTAGCGTTCACTTCTAGCGAATCTAAAAAGAAGGAAGCGCTAGAGCTAGGTGCGTCAGATACGATTAATAGCCGTGATGAAGATGAGATTAAAAAAGCGCGCGGTCGGTTTGACTTAATTATTTCAACCGTAAATGTAAAGCTTGACTGGAACTTGTATCTATCTACATTGGCACCGAAAGGCCGGCTTCACTTTGTAGGCGCCACCCTTGAACCTCTAGATATTGGTGCGTTTAACTTAATTGGTGGTCAGAAAAGTGTGTCAGGTTCGCCAGTGGGAAGCCCCGCGACCATTAAAACCATGCTAGATTTCGCTGCACACCACAATATTGAACCTGTGACCGAAACCTTCAAGTTTGATGACGTAAATGAGGCTATTGCTCGATTAAGAGAAGGTAAAGCCCATTACAGAGTGGTGCTGACGAAGTAAACGCTTGTGTAAAAAGTTGCTATGTTCCTAAGGCCTGTTGATCTTATTGAGCCTTTGGAAAGAGACAATTAGCGGTCAAGTTAGTCTTAACAAAATGCTTTTTTCTATAAATATGATAGAAGCGCGCCAAGGTGCGCTTCTTTTATTGTGAGTAACGCAAATACTTGCATTTGCTTAGCTGGATATTTTATCTGCCTTTGTAATTGTATGTTTTGGTAGGTGGTGTTAGAATTCGCCGCCCTTGAATTTTGGGCTGGTGTTTTATTGCGCATAGAAAATTACTTTTTAACGTAATTCACATCATTTTACCGTGGGTTTTGGTCGCAAAAATCCACATTATTAGACTTATATTTTTGGAGACAGACAATGTCTGAAGCAAATTTCAAACTAGACGCTTCTGTTCGTACAGACCTAGGGAAAGGTGCGAGCCGCCGCCTACGTCGCGAAGATAAGCTTCCTGGTATCATCTACGGTGGTGAAGAAGCACCAGTTTCTATCACACTAGATCATAACAAAGTAAACAACTCTGCTGACTTTGAAGCGTTTTATTCTCACGTTCTTGAGATTAACCTTGACGGTAAAGTTGTTGAAGTTCTAGTTAAAGATATGCAACGTCACCCGTTCAAGCCAAAGATCACACACATTGACTTCCAACGTGTAATCGCTGGTCAAGACGTTCACACTAACGTACCACTTCACTTCGTAAATGAAGAGAAATCTGCTGCTGTTAAAGCTGGCGGTATTGCTGAGCACCACGTAACTGAAATCGAAGTTACTTGTCTACCTAAGAACCTTCCTGAGTTCATCGAAGTAGACATGGCTGGTGTTGAAATGGGTCAAACGCTACACCTTTCTGACCTAACTCTTCCAGCTGGCGTTTCTTCAGTAGAACTTGCGAAGAACGACGAAGCTCACGACCTAGCGGTTGTAACTGTTAAGCCTGCTCCTAAAGCGGCTGACGCAGAAGAAGACGGCGAAGAAGCAGCTTCTGAGGAATAATCCTCTTGGCTGATATCCGCCTTATCGTGGGTCTGGGTAATCCAGGCCCCGAATATGAAAATACCCGACACAATGCCGGTGAATGGTTTCTCAACCAACTAGCCGACACCTACAACGCCCCGCTAAAACCAGAAACCAAATTCTTCGGTAAAACTGCTCGCATTACCATTGCAGGCAAAGATATCCGTTTGCTCTACCCCACTACCTTTATGAATAAAAGTGGACAAGCCGTAGCAGCACTGGCTAACTTTTACCGCATAGAACCAGAACAAATATTAGTAGCGTTTGACGAGTTAGATTTACCCCCAGGTGTTGCAAAATACAAAGTGGGCGGAAGCTCTAGTCAAAATGGCGTGCGTGACATTGTGGCTAAAATGGGTAACAACAAGAATTTTTTGCGTTTGCGCATAGGTATTGGTCATCCAGGTCATAAAAGCCGCGTTACCGGCCATGTTCTTGGAAAACCACCAGCAGAAGAAAAAGCAGCCATTGAAAGTGCCATCGATGAAGCGGTACGCTGTACAGAAATTTTGCTGAAAGAAGACCTTAAGCAAGCACAAAACAGGTTACACTCGCACAAAGGGTAAACCTAGCCAGTTATCACTTTTCCAAACTAAGGATCCATACCATGGGTTTTAAATGCGGTATTGTTGGCCTACCAAACGTAGGTAAATCAACACTTTTCAATGCATTAACTAAAGCAGGTATAGAAGCGGCAAACTTCCCGTTTTGTACTATCGAGCCAAACACAGGTGTTGTTCCTGTGCCAGATCTTCGTTTGGACAAGTTGGCTGAAATCGTAAAGCCTCAGCGCGTTATTCCTACTACCATGGAATTCGTAGACATTGCTGGCTTGGTTGAAGGTGCCTCTAAAGGTGAAGGTTTAGGAAACAAATTCCTTGCTAACATCCGTGAGACTGACGCTATTGGTCACGTAGTACGCTGCTTTGACGATGAGAACATTGTTCACGTTGCAGGTCGCGTTAGCCCTAAAGACGATATCGATGTTATTAACACCGAGCTTGCACTTGCTGACCTAGAAACGACAGAAAAAGCACTTCACCGTGTTGCTAAGCGCGCCAAAGGTGGCGATGCTGATGCCAAGTACGAAATGAAAGTGCTTGAGAAGATTAAGCCGCACCTAGACGAAGGCTTGTTACTACGTTCACTTGAGCTGACTAAAGAAGAGCTTGCGGCAATCAGCTACATGAACATGCTTACCCTTAAGCCAACCATGTACATTGCAAACGTGAATGAAGACGGTTTTGAAAACAACCCGTATCTTGATCAGGTTAAAGAAATTGCAGCAGGCGAAAATGCCACTGTAGTTGCAGTGTGCGCGGCAATCGAGTCTGATATTGCTGAGCTTGAAGACGACGAACGCGAAGAGTTTATGCAAGACATGGGTCTAGAAGAACCAGGTCTTAACCGCGTAATTCGTGCGGGTTACAGTCTTCTTACACTACAAACATATTTTACTGCAGGCGTAAAAGAAGTACGTGCGTGGACCTTCCCTGAAGGCTCAACTGCACCACAAGCGGCAGGTAAAATTCACACCGACTTCGAAAAAGGCTTTATTCGCGCTGAAATCGTAGGCTACGAGCACTTCGTTGAGTTCAATGGCGAGCAAGGTGCGAAAGACGCAGGCAAATGGCGTTTAGAAGGTAAAGACTATATTGTTAAAGACGGTGACGTTATTCACTTCCGCTTTAACGTGTAATTTCTATTGTAGAAATTAGCACTGTTTACTAAAGCCACCGCAAGGTGGCTTTTTTGTTTCTAGCGAATAATTGTGAAGCGCACATAGGCCTGATATAACTAGTAAAAAACTAACGGCTTTTGTAATGACTATTAATCAGCTTTGCGCTTCACGCCCTTTAACTTGCAGCAAATCACAGCACGCCAAACGATTTTCAGTATCAAGAACCTCAATTAAAGTGTTGTGCTTGTTAAGCCTGGCTAATTTTTCTTTTGCCAGTGAACCTCAAACTAATCCAGTGAATTCACAAATCAGTAGCGATGCTGTTGAAAAGGCACCAGCATTAGCAAGTAACACTGCCAGTTGGTATCAAGTTCCTCAGAGTAATACTGTGACGTTTAAAACTGCATATGGCGATGTAGTTATTGCGCTTCACCCTACCCTTGCACCAAAACATGTGGCCAGGTTTAAAAGTTTAATAGACGCAGGCTTTTATAACGAACAAGCATTTTATCGTGTAGTAGACGGGTTTGTGGCACAGGCAGGCAGCAACGATACGCATGACGCATCACAATTTCCGCCGAATCTGCTTAAACCTATTAACGCTGAATTTACGCAACCGCTTAATAGCAATGTAAACGTGGTTGAGAATCAGGATATGTTTGCGCCTAACACCGGATTTTTAGATGGCTTTCCAGTAGGCATTGATAAAAGCCGAAAAGAAATGTGGGGACTTCATTGCCCAGGTGTTGTGGCGTTTGCTCGCAATAGCGAGAAAGATACAGCCAGTACGGAGTTTTATATTGTGATTGGGCAAGCACCACGACACTTAGACAGAAATATGTCGGTCGTTGGTCGCGTACTGCACGGTATGGATGTGCTTCAAAAGTTGCCGCGAGGAAATATGGACAGAGGTGGCGTTCTAGATGATATAACGCAAGAAAGCAAAATTAAGCAGGCTTTTGTGCATGCAAACAACGCGGCACCTTATTTCTTACAAACGCCGCATCATGAAGAATATAAAAAACGGGCAAACACAGGAAGAAACTTAGATAACCCGTTTTTTCATGACAATACGTATGGCCCGCGCCCTATTGACGTATGTTATTACCAAACAAAAACCAGTAACAAAGCGTGGTAAATAGCTAGCTTATTTCGTGCAAGTTGTTCAATTTCACGGCTTTTTGCGCGTATTTCGCCCTAATGCGCACACTTAATGAGCATTTAAAAAAAGTTAGTAAAAAAGGGGTTGACGGTTGCCAGTCATATACGCATAATACGCGCCACTTCCTGAGAGGGAAGAGAATAGCAAGGCTACGTAGCTCAGTTGGTTAGAGCACATCACTCATAATGATGGGGTCGCAAGTTCGAATCTCGCCGTAGCCACCAATTCTCACTTATCTCTTTTAGGAAAGTCTAGCTGCGCGGAAGTGGTGGAATTGGTAGACACGCTGGATTTAGGTTCCAGTGCTTCACGGCGTGAGAGTTCAAGTCTCTCCTTCCGCACCACGACTGGGGTATAGCCAAGTTGGTAAGGCAGCGGGTTTTGATCCCGCCATTCATAGGTTCGAGTCCTGTTACCCCAGCCATTCTTTTTGAATGACTATTATAGCTAGCGTCTACGCGGAAGTGGTGGAATTGGTAGACACGCTGGATTTAGGTTCCAGTGCTTCACGGCGTGAGAGTTCAAGTCTCTCCTTCCGCACCATTTGGGGTATAGCCAAGTTGGTAAGGCAGCGGGTTTTGATCCCGCCATTCATAGGTTCGAGTCCTGTTACCCCAGCCAAATTCTTGAGAAGCCGCTCATCGAGCGGCTTTTTATTGAAGATAAAAGTTTAGGCTACGTAGCTCAGTTGGTTAGAGCACATCACTCATAATGATGGGGTCGCAAGTTCGAATCTCGCCGTAGCCACCAACTTTTACTTATTCCTTAATTGGAAGTCTACATTGCGGAAGTGGTGGAATTGGTAGACACGCTGGATTTAGGTTCCAGTGCTTCACGGCGTGAGAGTTCAAGTCTCTCCTTCCGCACCAATATTGGGGTATAGCCAAGTTGGTAAGGCAGCGGGTTTTGATCCCGCCATTCATAGGTTCGAGTCCTGTTACCCCAGCCATATTCTTGAAAAAGCCGCTCTTTTGAGCGGCTTTTTTGTTTGTACTCTCGTTTTGTTCAGCAAATGTGTTCTTCTCCCCCATGAATGAATAAATTTGCTATATGCGAGCATAAAACGTCATAGTTTCAGTACGTTTTCATTGTCCAATCATTTAATTGTCGTGCTAGTATTGGTTTTTTATCGATATAGCTCGGCTTATTCCAAGGTTTAGCAAATATAAGTTTGCTTAAGCCGAAGCGTTTGTTCTGACAACGCACCTGTCATGTTCAGTTCATTTCTACACGCCGAGCAATAATTAAAACAATAACGAAGGAAAGTGCGTGATAAACGAATTCGTTTCATTAGTTAACAATATTCTTTGGGGAGACGGTCAGGTACTTATCATTATGCTGCTTGCATGTGGTATCTGGTTTACCGTTAAACTTGGCGGTGTGCAGCTTAGGCACTTCGGCCATATGTTCAGCCTACTAAAGGGCAGTAACACTTCTACTAAGGATGGGATCAGTTCATTCCAAGCTTTATGTACCAGCTTATCGGCTCGCGTAGGCACGGGTAACTTAGCTGGCGTCGCGGTTGCTATATCTCTAGGTGGTGCTGGCGCTATTTTTTGGATGTGGATGATTGCCCTTTTAGGTATGGCCACTGGCTTTGCCGAAAGTGTACTAGGTCAGCTATACAAGGTCCGTGACGAAAACGGCGAGTTCCGTGGCGGTCCCGCTTATTATATCAAGCAGGGTTTGAACAAAACCTGGCTTGCAGTCGCATTTTCTCTATGTTTGTTCTTTGGCTACGGCTTTGTCTTTAGCGCCGTTCAAGCCAATACTATTACCGATGCATTAAACAATGCGTACTCTTTCCCCACAGAATATGTAGGCCTAGCCATTATTGCACTGGCAGCCTTAATCGTCGTGGGAGGCCTTAAAAGCATTGCGCGCTTTGCCGAGTTTGTGGTGCCATTTATGGGAATAGGCTACGTGCTTGTGGCTTTGGCTATTACCTTCATTAATATTTCCGAACTGCCAGCCATGCTGCTCGATATCGTTAAATCGGCATTTGGCTTGCAGGAAGCTGGCGCTGGTGCACTCGGTGCGGCCATTAAAAATGGTATTCAGCGCGGGCTTTATTCAAACGAAGCAGGCAGCGGCTCTGTACCGCACGCTGCGGCGAGTGCTGTGCCAAACCCTAATCACCCCGTATCACAGGGTTACATTCAGATGCTAGGCGTTTTCTTAGATACACTCGTGCTATGTACGTCTACTGCCTTCATCATTTTACTTGCTGGCGGTTCAAGCTCTGATCAAATGGAAGGCATACGCCTAACCCAAGATGCGATGAGCAGTCACCTAGGCGAAGGCGGTACTGACTTTGTGGCTGCCGCCATCAGCTTATTTGCATTCACGTCTGTAGTGGCAAACTATGCCTATGGCGAGAGTAACCTGCACATGTTCAAGCTAGATAATAAAATAGGCCGTGCAGTTTACACTATTGGTTATTTAGGCATGATTTACTGGGGCGCACAGGCAGCCCTACCTCAGGTATGGGCCATGGCCGACATGGCGTTAGGCCTAATGACGGTGATTAACATCATCGCTATTGTGTGGATGACTCCTACCATTGTGTCTATCAGCAAAGACTACTTTAAGAAAAAAGACAGTGGCGCAAACATGGAATACAAAGCGGGCGACTGTGAAATACAGGGTAAGTCAGAAGAGGGTATTTGGGATTAAGTCCGGCTTTTACTAGGTGAGTGTTTTAAAGTTAGATGTTACCAGGCTAACTTTGACCTAGTGAGATTAAACAAAAGAAAGGCTAACCTCGGGTTAGCCTTTTTCGTTTGTTGCAATTGACCGCATGTAAAACACTGGTTTTGATTTACCTGCAGGCCTACAACGCTACTGGCAAATGCCCTGTCTTCACCCATATTATTGTTTCCTCATCCACGTAAGGATGATGCTGACTCATATGAGGATTGCGCAACCATGTGCCTTTTGGGTATGCACCATGTTCGTCTTTAAATGTACCCGATAGCACAAAAATTTCTTCACCTCCGAAATGCTTGTGAGGCTTAAATACCTCTCCCACGGGCCACTTAACTAGCGCCACATGCTCGTGCTCAAAGCTGTGAAGCGGCATCACTTGTAAACCGCCCTGCCCTTGCAGCCATTGTGCTTTATTTGTATTTACCCGTACTTCACTCAAATCGCGCTTATCAAACTGATTCAGCTTAACCAGAATCACACAGCCTTCTTTACTGAAAGGGCTATGTTCACTGCCTGGCGGGTTACGCAAGTAAGTGCCTGCAGGGTAATCACCGTGTTCATCGGAAAACACACCTTCAAGCACCAAAATTTCTTCACCATAAGGATGACTATGCTGCTTAAAGCTCGCGCCAGCTTCGTACTTCACGACGCTAGTTGTATGACCAGACTCTTTTGCTTCACGCTCTAAAGGCTTCCGCCATACCGTAGAAGACGGTGACGCCTGCCACTCTTGCATTTGCGTATTGATCGCTAGGCGTTCATCAAAGTTCATATTAAGCATCATTGATAATCTCGTTTTATTTAGAGCAAGCAATTGTTACCGAATAAACGTATACATCATCTCGCTTCGTGTTATTAGAATGAAGACAAAGCAAGATAATGATACGTCCTATTTATTAGTTCCTACCTGCCATTACACCACCATCAATATCTAATACGGTACCGGTAGTCCAATTAGCTCTTTCTGATAACAGATAAAGGATGCCATGTGCCACGTCTTCTGGAGTTCCTATACGTCCTATCGGATGAAACGCATTGAAACCTTCCAATACTTCATCGGTTTGCTCTTCTGGAACGAACGCATTGTAAATAGGTGTTTTAACTACCGCTGGCGATACTGCATTTACACGTATGCCATCGTCGGCAAGTTCCATGGCCAGATGCTGAGTAAGTGAATGCAGCGCTGCTTTTGCCATGGAGTAAGCAGACGAAGGAGTCGCCTTAACGGCCTGCTTGGCCCACATAGAACCAACATTAACAATACTGCCAACACTGTGCTGAGACATTCTTTTGGCTACCGCTTGGGTGATGAAAAATAGGCTTTTATTCAAATCATGATAAACATCATAATCCTCGCATGTATGCTGTAAAAATGGCTTAGGGTTAAAATACCCTGCAGCATTTATTAAGTAATGAAAAGGTATAGCTGCATCTTCTACATACTTTATTAATTTTTGTACGTCTGCAGGCTTATATAAGTCAACTTGGATAGCGTTTATGCTAATGGTTGAAACATTTGTGAATGTACTTACCGCTTTCACTGCTTCTTCCAGTTTGGAACCATTCTTGCCCACAAGCACAACGTTAACACCTTCATTCGCCAATAACTTAGCGGTGGCAAGACCTATACCGCTTGAACCGCCTACAATTAACGCGTTACGGTTTTCACAAAAATCATTTAAAAGTGACATTTTAAATTCCCTCACTGTTTTCAATTCGTGATAACCTTACGCCTTAGATAACTCCATGAATAGTAAGTATAATTTGGTTCAGCAAGTACTTTTAGGTACATCTTTATGAATTTTAAAGAAAAACAAATCGAGCGGAAAATACCACCTCAAGAAAGCGCGCGCATGGTAGAGACGATTTACGGCTGTAAATGGTCGCTTACCGTTTACCAACTCTTGGCAAATGGCATTAACCGCCCCGGTGAAATGGTGCGTACTGTAGACGGACTAAGCACCAAAGTATTAAATCAATGCCTGAAGAAGAACACGGAATTTGGTATTCTGAAAAAAACGGTGTATCACGAGCTCCCGCCTCGGGTTGAATACCAAGTAACAGAGTTTGGAAATAAATTTTTAGCCGTACTAGAACAAATAGAGGCCTTACAAGAAGACCTCAATAATCTATCGAGATAGCATCGCCAGCTCTATCCCTCTGGTCTTAGCATTTCGAAAAAGTTATCTCGGGAAATAGTGTAATAATCGCCTCGTCCGCCACCACGGGTAACTGGCGCACTTTTCAGCGTGCTGTAAACGCCGTTCTCTATGAGTGATTTATCAATGTGTACACCCACTACTTCACCCATGATAAACCAGCTATTCACCTCCTCACCTGAGGCGGTCTTAAGCTGTACCACATCAGTTAGCTTACATTCCATGCTCACCTTACTCGCTTTAACGCGGGGAACGCTTACCACTTCACTTTCTACAGTTTGAAGCCCTGCATGGTCAAATTCACTTTCTTCAGGTGCCAGAGGTTTACTCGTCGTGTTCATCGCATCAATCAAATCTTCCGATACAAGATTCCAGCAAAACTCACCCGTTTCCTGCACGTTTACCAGTGAATCTTTCTTACTGCCTACTACTGAAAAGCCGATAATTGGCGGCGTATAGTTCAACGCATTGAAAAAACTGTAAGGAGCAAGGTTTAACACTCCCATTTTTGATTTTGTAGAGATCCATCCGATTGGGCGCGGTGCGATGATCGCGTTAAACGGATCGTGAGCCAAGCCATGACCTTCTTTTGGTTGATAAAAATGCGTTTGTGACAAAACCATTCCTTAAAATTTGTGGTAGGGTAAATCTAATACTGATATGAACGCTTATTCGGCGCTTTTCAAGGGCTTAAGATCAAAGGTTGTTTATGACTGCACGTAATGTCGCTTTTTCAAGAACAAGACTGACTGAATTAATGGTGCCATCTTTTGCAAATTTTGGCGGTAAGGTGCATGGAGGTGTCATTTTATCGTTAATGGATAAAGTCGCCTATGCCTGCGCAAGTAAACACGCAGGGGCCTATTGTGTAACCGTTACCGTTGATGGCGTCGAGTTTTTACAGCCTGTTGAAGTGGGTGACTTGCTTCACCTCGACGCTACCGTTCATTATGTCGGAAACACATCCTTGGTAGTAGGGATAAAAGTCACTACGGAAAATATCAAAACCAACGAGGTCAAACATACCAACAACAGCTTTTTTACCATGGTTGCCAAAGATGATAGCGGCACACCTGTTTCAGTCCCTGAGCTAGAGTTATCTACTCACCATGAAATGCGCAATTTCGTAACGGCTATACGCCGCAGTAAAATTCGAAAAGAGGCACAAGTTAAGCTGCAACGTGATTACGACGCCTTTA
Organism: Alteromonas sp. W12; assembly: GCF_001924945.1. NCBI lineage: Bacteria > Pseudomonadati > Pseudomonadota > Gammaproteobacteria > Alteromonadales > Alteromonadaceae > Alteromonas > Alteromonas sp. W12. Next base: position 1,059,828 of record NZ_LQXH01000001.1, on the reverse strand, counting down.
TTCCCAAAGAAGACTTTGCGCTTTTAAATGAACATCGCTGTGCAGTTACCTTTGAGAAAAATGACTAAGTAACAGGTACAAAAAAAGCCAGTTGCGTATTAATCAACTGGCTTTCAGCACTCAAGAACCGGTGCTATTTAGAAGCTATACGAAACTTTTCCGTAAACAAAACGGCCTGTAAAACCGTAAGGCGAAAAGCCTGAATACGGGAATAAACGCGAGAACGTAGTTACATCATCCACAAGTTCACGGGTTGTTTCTGGATACACATCAAACAAATTGTTAGCACCAACAGAAACGGTAAGTCCTTCTGTTAACGCAATGCGAACGTCTAGGTCTGTGATCCACTCTGATGGAATGATTTCATTGCGTGCTTCAACTGACGATGGGTCTTCCACTTCACCATAACGAGTAGTGCGTAAGGTTGTTGTGTAGCGGTCATAATTCCACGTAACACCTAAATTCAGTTTGCTGTCAGGCGAAGCCGTTTCGAAGCGACGTAGTTCAACATCATCGAACAAGTTAGCCTGGTCGAAGCCTGCATTTTGCAAAACCTCAGGTGCATCGATAACACTTGTTACTTCGTTATCGTTAAAGTTGGCACCTGCGTTAAAGTTAAACGCACCATAATCTGACGTATTAAGCGTATAGGTAGAAACAATATCAACACCTTCCGTACGCGAATCTATCGCATTTAAGAAGAATCGTGCCTGATTAGCTCCCGTACCCGCAAGTAATGCTTCTATACCCTCACCTGATAGGTTGTTAGACAGCACGATACGATCGTCAATATCAATGCGGTAAAAGTCTACTGTCAGGTTGAAATCGGCGGTTGGCGAGTAGGTAAAACCTGCGCTGTAGTTATTCGATTCTTCTGCATCAAGGCCTGGGCTGCCCAGCGCTTGCGCAACATCACTTGACGGCGCAAATGTGCCCGTCTCTGTTGGCTCGCCATCAACAAATACCGTCGCGATAGAGGTGAAGAATTGCTGTTGTAGCGAAGGTGCTCTAAAGCCGGTTGATACTGACGCTCGAAGTGCAAATGCATCACTCAGGGTTACACGGTGAGACATTTTCCAATTAAACGTGCTGCCGAAGTCAGAATAATCTTCATAGCGCCCTGCCACTGCTACGTTCCAGTTTTCTACAACGTCAGCTTCTACATCCACATAGAAGCTATAGTTATGACGGCTGTTTTCACCTGCAGATTCTGGTGTAAAGCCTGGGAATACTTGCGAACCAGCAGCACCAAACGGGCCGTCTACCGGGTCAGTCACCACGCCGCCAGGTCCAAACGTACCTTGTATGTAAGACCCTTCTTCACCTGCAGTTATTTCATAGCTCTCATGACGATATTCTGCGCCCATGGCGAAGTTCATTTCGCTGTAGAAATACCCGGTATCTACCAAACGTGACGCGTCAGCATTCACAATTGTGGTGTTGTATTCTAGCGTACCCGCGTCAAACTCAGTTTGACTCGTTGGACCTAAAGACGTGTTTAGGGTGTTGATAACACCATACTCAAGCTCATTACCACCATGTGTTACGGACAAGTCGTAATTCCACACATCGCCATAGCCCTTAATACCAGCAAGCAGCGACATATCGGTTATGTCAGTTTGAATAGAAGGTAGGAATCCGTCTGGATAAATTTCAACTACGTTTCGTGAATCTTGAGCACGACGGTAAAAGCCTCCGCCTACCGAATCACGAGTGCTGTAGCCTGCGGTAGTATAAAACTCAACGCTATCAGTAAGGGCTTTGCCCGCGTTTATGAACAAGGCGTAATCTTCCACCTCACCATTTCCGTAAACGTGATTGTAGCGGTTGACCGTAAGCTCACGAGGGTCTAGGTTGCCGTCCGCGTCTCGCGCATAGTTTTCTCGCTGGTCGTAGTCCGAACGGTTCGCCTGTCCACGGTCGCGGTATTCACCTGATACGTTAACAAAGCCGTCGTCTCCCCATTCGAAGCCTACGTTGCCGCGAAGGGTAAAGGTTTGTCCATCGGTTACGTCTCTGTCGCTTCCTTCAGCGAATGCTAAATTACCGTCAGCACCAACACTCACACCTTCAAGGTTAGGCACACCGTCCATTGTTGTAACATTAGCACCATACGTTGCCGACACTTCACCGCCTTCGGCAGCATCTTTCAAAACAATATTAATAACACCGGCAATGGCGTCTGAGCCGTACTGAGCCGCAGCACCGTCACGCAACACCTCAATACGCTTAATCGCATTAGCCGGGATAGCGTTTAAATCTACCGCTGAAGAGCCACGCCCCACCGAACCATTTAAATTAAGAAGCGCAGAGGTATGACGACGCTTACCATTAACTAATACCAGCGTGTGGTCTGGTGCTAAACCACGCAGCTGCGCTGGTCGTACGTGGTCGGTGCCATCGGTAATAGATGGCTGAGGGAAGTTAAAGCTAGGCAGTAACTGGTTTAAGATCATGTTGGTTTCAGTGAGCCCCGTTGCTTCTATAGATGAAGCATCGATAATGTCGATAGGTACAGGGGAGTCATTGATGGTGCGACCAACGCGACGTGAACCTACAATTTGGATTTGCTCAACATCTTGCTCATCAACAGAAGCTTGCTCCTGTGCAAGCACTGACGAAGAAGAAAAAGCCATTCCTGCAATTGCAGAAGCAATGAGGGAAAGCTTGAAAGCAGAAGCGTTAAATTTTGCCTGTTGCATTGTGTTGTTCCTGAATTCTTTTAAATTTTACTTTTCGAAGTGTGTAGTTTTGTATTTCGTGAATCAAAAACGCGTTGAAATACAATATCTTCTTTCTGTTGTTGGGGTACTGCTAAACGCCAGATTGTCTGATCAGACTTATTATTATTAGAGATGAAAAGCACGCGGTGCTTGAAGGCTGAGTAAATCACAAAAAGATTCGCTCGCACAATACTAAAGTTGTAATAAATCCTTAATATCGACGACAGGCGGAATTTTGAAGATGAAGCGACGGAATCATCTATTGCACTGGTGGTAAGAGGCGGTAAGAAGGTGCCACCTTCACAAAAGGTAATTTGGACTAGAGTACATGAAACAAAAAAAGCGCTCCGTTCAGAGCGCTTTTCATACTAAATTTGCACTAATGAGTGCCAAATAGGCGCTTATGCTTTTTTAAGCTTCTTCTTAAGCTTTTTAAGCTTTCCTTCTTGCTTAGAAATTTTCGCCTTAGTTGCTTTAATCGCTTTTTTTAACTCTTTTTTCTTAGCCATGATGTAAATCCTTATCTTTATTTGTAGTGTTCGCTTCACTCACATAACGTTTAGCAAAGCCGCTATTGATCGCCGTGTTTGGCAATAAATTCTCGAATAAAGTGTCTAACTTCACGAGCAGCAGAAGTGTCTAGGTCTTCGCATAACGCGATAAACTGGGCACGCTCTTCGTCGTTGATTCGAATAATCATCTGACTATTCTTTTTCTTCTTTTTATTGTTTTTTTCAGACACCTTAAATCCTTGCAAATACCAATACGTGCAGTATGTCGTTCAATGAGAATCTGCAAGTACTACCACATTATTCGAATACAAAATGTATAGCCTATGTATATACATTTCAAGGTATTTTGAACTTTTCACCCTTATTTTTCATAAAAGCATAATGCTAGCGTCACATTAGTGACTTCAGGCTAAGCCAAAGTAATTCCAATAAAAATGGAAACAACGAACTTACGTAAAATCAAAAGTGAAGTAGACCATGACACAAACACAATCTATAACTCACCTGTCGTGTTTCATCGAAGCAGTGGCGATCGCTAAACAAAATAGATGCAGTAATTGCGACGATTTGAAAACACTGTTGCAGCAAAAGGGATACGAAGAGTTAGTTGCAATGGAAACCGTAGAAGAATTAAGCCCGCAGCTGCCCTTAGCGTCTTAATAGTCGTATTTTGAATAGGAATAGAAAAATGCTGTTTGCGCTTTTTATCTACACACTGTGTAGCCTACTGCTATTCAGTTTTTGCGAGATTGCTCGCAAGCGTTTAAGCCAGAAACAAAAAACGGAAGCCTTGCTTCCGTTTTAAAAGAGCTATCAAATGATTATTTAGGCGACCAATCAAATTTTTTGAAAGGTTCGTCTACAGGCGTATCGGCCAAATGATTGGTATAATTACTCATCACTTTTTGCGCCAATATAAGTATGATTTCTAACAATTGCTGATGCTTGTATCCAGCACTGTAAAATGCGTCAAGCTGCGCATTATCAACATTACCTCGCCCGCGAGTTACAGCCAGCACAGTTTCTTTAAGCGTATTCAATTTGCTGTCAGACAGTGTTTCATCGTTTCGCAACTCTTCAATTAGGTCATCGCGCACTTTCATACTCTTAGCAATACCCGTATGGGCTGGGACGCAGTAATGACACGCGTGCTCTACATTCACAGCCTGCCAAACCACCGTTAACTCTTCTGCATTGAACGATGTTTCTTGCGCTAGTTTATGCAGCACTTGATAGCCTTCAAGCAAAGTCGGCGCTTCTGCCATTACTGCATGTAGATTTGGAATCATTCCAAATGCTGCTTGCGAATTATCAAGTAAAGGCTTCGCTGCTTCTGGCGCACTCTCTTTCGTGTGTAAAGTAAAATCGCTCATGTCACTCTCCTATTGATGTGATCAAAAACTGCAAGCAACGCTTTGCGCTACTCACAACTCGTATGCCAATAATAATAGGTTTACTTGAACGATCGTTCAAGCGATAATTGAACATATGTTCAAAATATTCACGTATAAGGTATGCAGCGATGAAATATGACCACGATGAGATTATAGAAAAAGCCACTACGCTTTTTTGGCAACGAGGCTTTCAGGCGGCTGGCATGCGTGATATTCAGCAGGCATTGGATATGCGTCCGGGTAGTATTTATGCGCGTTTTCAAAGCAAAGAAGGTTTATTCAAACTTGTTGTTGAGCATTATGCAGACAACAGTGCAAAACGTTTAAAGCAAGTCACAGAAGCTCAATCACCTTTAGATGCTCTTTACCACTTTTTTGAAACAGCATTAACTGGCCCCGACGAGCAACGCTACATGCGCCAGTGCTTGTTGGTTAAGTCTATTGCAGAATTAGAACTCATTGGTGATATTGCCAAAAAAGCTGTACTTGAGAGCATGCAAACCCTTAAGGCTGGTTTTAGAAATATTATTGAAGCCTGTATCGAAAAAGGTGAGCTGCCTGAACATACGCCAACGTCAACAGCCGCAGAGTGGCTTCAAAATCAGTTCGTTGGCTTACGAGCGTTTGCCTTACTGCAAGACGATAATCAAACAACTATTAAGATGATAGACAAAGTCATTATCGATTTGAAAGGACAATGGCCACAACAAACACATTAATGTAGATGAAGGCTTACAAAAACTGACGCAGTGCATTTCATGAAAATTGCCGTGAAACCAGTTGGATGAGCCCTGATTTACTTAAACAAGCGGTCCGGAATGAACCGTTTAATCCAAGTGGAAAAACCATTTTTGTCCGTTTTCACATTAACGTAGGCTCGCTTTACCTCAACCCACTGTTCCTGGTCAACAGTCACTCTACCATCAGCAAACGGTACATATAGCTGATCGCCTTCAAAGTGGGTTCTAAATTCTAAGTAAAAGTCGCCGTGTAACTCCTCAAGTAAGGCATCGGACTCCCCTAACCCGTTGGGGAGGAAGTAATGAAACCGAGTGAGAATAAGGCTTCCTTCAGCACTTAACTGGTAACTGCCTGCATAGCCATCCCAGCAGGCAGACATCACCTCAACCTTTTCAGGGTCAGGTTTACTCTTCAACTGATAAAAGTGTTTTTCGCCTTCGTCTGCTGGATGCCCTTGCCAAATATAATAAAGGCTATAGCCTTTTAGATTAACCCACGGACATTGATTGGAGAACCCTTGCGAAAATTGTACGGTCATTCCATTGAACCTTTGAAAAAGTGAATTGATTTGAGTTCGGCAAGTGGCTAGATTTTGTGACTTTTTAAACCTAAGCAGCAGCTAAGAGAACAGTAACCGCAACAACTGGGCGATAAGCAAAATCCCCATTAAGGGCCAAATCCACTTAGCCCATTTCGCAGCATCCTCATTACTGATTCGCATTTTAGAGCGTTCTATTAGCGGTATAATCAATGCTAGCGCACCAAATAACACCGCCAGTAAAATTAACACTTCCATTATCGTAACCCTATCGCATATTTGAGCACTTCTTGTTTAGCAGGCTCTATGCGCTGCGCCACAGAAAGAAGCTGGTTTCTTATCCATTTTATGGGGGCAACGTCATTGCTAAACAAGGTATAAAACCCATCCATTGCCGTCATCATCACCAAATTATCTCGCTTTCGTGGCTTTTCATAATTGCTGATAAGCCTTTGAGAAAATACTTTATCGGTTAGCGACAATGCGTTGTCGCTACCGAATGGCTTGAATTCAGCACACACAGAAAGAAAGGTTTCTACATCTTTAAAACCTAAATTAACACCCTGTCCGGCAAGCGGATTAATAGTGTGTGCTGCATCACCAACTAACGCACAACAGCCTTTCACATAGTGATTGGCATGAGAACGGGTAAGCGGAAAAATCGCTTTATCAATAACTGAAAAGCTATTGCCATTTCTGGTTAATTCGTCTGGAAACGTTTTAAGAATTTCACTTTCAAGTTGGCTCGCTTTTAAACTTTTAATCCGTTTGAGTTCGTCAGGCGAGTCATACCAAACCAGCGAAGCGAAGTTATCAAACATAGGTAAAAAGGCTTTAGGGCCACTCGATGTAAACTGCTGCCAGGTTACAGGTTCAACGGCGTTCTCCATCTTTATAGTGATCCCCATCGCCTGCTGCGCATATTGCCAACCTGTGGTGCCAATGCCCGCCGCCTTTCTTACCTGAGAGTTTGCACCATCTGCGCCAACAAGCCAGCTCGCTTCAATGGTTCTGCCATTCGAAAGGCTGACCTTAGCCGTATTCGTTAATTGAATATCTTGCACCGTTTGTCCGGTAATGAGCTCAACATTGTCAAACTGCTTTAATGCGTGGTGGCACCCCAGCTGCAACAATCGGTTTTCCACAAAAAAGCCTAGCTGGGGCATGTCGATACTTTGTGCGGTAAAGTCTGTTCGATGGGCTGGGTCGTCCCACACGCTAAGGCCTGTGTAAGGTTTAACACGCATGGCGGCTATGTGCTCCCAAGCACCAAGGGCTTTTAACAGCGTTACCGATGCTTCGCTGATGGCTGAAACCCTTAAGTCAGGCCCCGTCTCAGCGTTAAAAGGTGCTGGTAGATACGGCTCTATCACTGCTACCTTAAACTGCTGCTGAGCAAGTCCCAACGCAAGTGCAGCACCTACCATACCGCCGCCATTTATACAAAAATCGACCATTTACTCTCCTTAAAACACGCACTTGCATTATGTCTTAAAACACAAAGCGCTGTGAAGTAAAACGTAGAACTGGCTTGCCCTAGATCAATTCTTAACGAATCGTCTCAAGATACTGGGAATATGCTTGCATAACAGGTAAAATATGCGGCTATTTTGAACATCTTCCTGTAACTGACATTATCAGTGATTTTTACGTGGTGATTTAAGCGCCTCACGTAAAATAACATTCTGGCAGCCACCTTTTCTAAACAACGGTGAAACTGCTCTCACTTACAGGAACACTAACAGGTTATCGAATAGTTGTTATGACTAAAAAGCTGTATATCAAAACCTGGGGCTGCCAAATGAACGAGTACGACTCGGAGAAAATGGCAGACTTACTAGACTCAACGCATGGCTACAGTGCTGCAGAAAGTGCTGAAGAAGCCGATGTTATTTTGCTTAACACATGCTCAATTCGTGAAAAAGCACAGGAAAAGGTGTTCCACCAGCTGGGACGTTGGAAAACACTTAAGCAAGATAAACCTGAACTTATTATCGGTGTGGGCGGCTGTGTAGCCTCTCAAGAGGGCGATACTATTCGTCAACGCGCGCCTTTCGTAGACTTAGTATTTGGTCCACAAACACTGCACCGCTTGCCTGAAATGATCAATCAGCTTCAGGGCGGCGCAAAGTCAGTCATTGACGTTAGCTTCCCGGAAATTGAAAAATTTGACCGTTTGCCTGAGCCACGTGCTGAAGGTCCAACGGCGTTCGTTTCAATCATGGAAGGCTGTTCAAAATACTGCACATTCTGTGTTGTGCCTTACACCCGCGGTGAAGAAGTAAGCCGTCCTGTTGACGACGTGTTGCTTGAAATCGCTCAGCTTGCAGGTCAAGGCGTGCGTGAAGTCAATCTTCTAGGTCAAAACGTTAACGCGTATCGCGGTGAAAATTACGACGGTACAATTTGTCGTTTCTCTGAGCTGCTTGAATTGGTAGCGGCCATCGACGGTATCGACAGAATTCGTTACACCACGTCACACCCGGTTGAATTTACAGATGACATTATAGAGGCATACGCTTCTATTCCGGAGTTAGTAGACCACCTACACTTGCCTGTTCAAAGCGGCTCTGACCGTATATTGAACTTGATGAAGCGTGGTCATACAGCAATCGAATACAAGTCTAAAATGCGTAAGCTGAAGAAAATTCGCCCGAACATTAGCTTGTCGAGCGACTTCATTATTGGTTTCCCAGGTGAAACAGATGCCGACTTTGAAGCCACCATGGATTTGATTCAGGCAGTCGATTACGACCTTAGCTTCAGCTTTATTTACAGTGCTCGCCCGGGTACGCCTGCTGCCGACGCAGTAGATGACGTAAGTGAAGAAACTAAGAAGCAACGTCTTCACCTACTACAGCAGCGTATTACGCAACAGGCCCTTCGTATTGCTCGTCACATGGTTGGCACAGAGCAGCGAATCTTGGTTGAAGGTCCGTCGAAGAAAAACCCAATGGAGCTTTCGGGACGTACTGAAAATAACCGTGTAGTGAACTTCGAAGGCACACCAGACATGATTGGCGAATTCGTTGATGTAAACATCACTGACGTATTCACTAACTCATTACGTGGTGAAGTTGTGCGCAGAGAGAGCGAAATGGGCTTGCGTGTTGCCGTTTCGCCCCAATCTATCATGGCAAAGCATCAGGCAGATTTGCCCGATGAGCTTGGCGTGGGTCAATTTAACCCAGCCTAAATACATTTTATAGCGAGGAAAAAAGTAGCTTGAGTACATTGGTTAGTAACGAATTTGAATTAGAACCGGCAGATAGCAAACGTTTGTCGAGTTTATGTGGCCCCTTTGATGACAACATTAAACAAATTGAGCGCAGGTTAGGCGTAGAGATTACCTACCGCAATAACGCATTCAAGGTGTTGGGTGAACCGCAGCAAATAAAAAGTGCCAGCGAATTACTTAAGCTTCTTTATATAGAAACTCAGCCTATTAAGGGCCGTATTCCCGAGCTAGAAGCGGAACAAGTTCATCTTGCCATTCAAGAAGCCCGTGTTATTGAAAAAGACGCAACAGGCGGCTACGGCAAAGAAGTGAATATTAAGACCAAGCGCGGTGTGATTAAGCCGCGTAACCCTAACCAAGCGCAATATGTGGCGAACATTGTAAACCACGATATTACTTTTGGTATTGGACCTGCTGGTACGGGTAAAACCTACCTAGCCGTCGCTGCTGCTGTGGACGCGCTTGAGCGACAAGAAATTCGCCGCATCTTGCTTACCCGCCCGGCGGTAGAAGCGGGTGAAAAGCTCGGTTTCTTGCCCGGCGACCTTTCACAAAAAGTTGACCCGTACCTTCGTCCGCTTTACGACGCCCTATTTGAAATGTTGGGCTTCGAGAAAGTAGAAAAGCTTATGGAGCGCAACGTGATTGAGGTTGCACCGCTGGCCTATATGCGCGGTCGAACGCTGAACGATGCCTTTATTATCCTGGATGAAAGTCAAAACACCACGGTAGAGCAAATGAAAATGTTCTTAACCCGTATTGGCTTCAATTCAAAAGCGGTGATCACCGGAGACATCACGCAGGTAGACTTACCTCGCGGTGCAAAATCAGGTCTTCGTCATGCTATTGAAGTGTTAAGTGAAGTGGATGACATTTCATTTAACTTCTTTAACGCTGAAGACGTGGTCCGCCACCCTGTGGTTGCGCGCATCGTAAGAGCCTATGAAGTGCACGATGCTGAACAAGAGCGTCTTCGCAAAGCACGTAAAGAAGAAGCGTTGCGACTTCAACGTGAACAGGCTTCTCAAGACGATAATGCCACGCAAACGAAAGACGACAACGCATCGTGAGTGCCATTATTGATGTACAGCAAGCGTTTGAAGGTGACGAGGCCATTTTGTCGGCCATTCCCTCACCTTCGGAACTTGAGCTTTGGGCTAACGCCGTGCTCAATTACGAAGGGTTAGCTGAGCAAGAAGTGACCATTCGCTTTACTGACGAAGCCGAAAGTCAAAGCCTTAACTATGAATACCGAGGAAAAGATAAACCCACAAATGTTTTATCTTTTCCGTTTGAAGCGCCTCCAGGTATAGAAATAAACCTTTTAGGCGACCTGGTTATTTGTGCCCCCGTTATTAGTCGAGAAGCCGAAGAACAGCATAAAGACGTAAGCAACCACTACGCGCACATGACTGTTCACGGGCTATTGCATTTAATGGGTTACGACCATATGGACGATGCGGAAGCTGAGGAAATGGAAAGCAAGGAAATTGATATTCTTGCGCACCTTGGCATTGCTAATCCTTACGAATCTATTGATTAACAATTCAATATAAACCATTGTTAGTTAAGTACTTTAACACTTAATAACAATAAAACATTGACGACCAGCGAGAACCATTTTAACGTTGGCGTTGAACTAACAATTAAACGGACATTATGAGCGACGATAATCCTCACTCTACCAACGGCTCATCAGGCAAGAGTTGGTTAGATAAACTAAAAAATTCAATTTCTGGCGAGCCGAGAAGTAAAGAAGAGTTAGTATCGGTTATTACTGATGCTGAACAGAACGAAATCATAGACCCACAAACCCGCGAAATGATTGAAGGGGTTATTGGGGTAAATGAAATGCGAGTAAGGGATATCATGATCCCTCGCGCTCAAATGACCACCATCGATGTAGAGCAAAAGGTAGAAGAGTTTTTACCTGTAATGCTTGAATCTGCTCACTCCCGTTTCCCCGTTATCAGCGAAGATAAAGACCACATCGAAGGTATCCTGTTAGCAAAAGATCTTTTGGCTTTTGCATTTAACGCGGAAAAAGAATTTAACCTTCGCGATATTCTTCGCCCAGCGGTTATTGTTCCAGAAAGCAAACGCGTGGACGTTCTGCTTAAAGAGTTCCGTCAGCAACGCTACCACATGGCCATTGTTGTAGACGAATATGGCGGTGTGTCTGGTCTAGTCACGATTGAAGATATCCTTGAAATTATCGTGGGTGAAATTGAAGACGAATACGATACGGAAGAAGATGGTACCGATGATATTCGCCCGTTAAATAAATCAACATACTCTGTTAAAGCCTTAACGCCGGTTGACGATTTTAACGAGTTTTTTGAAACCAAGTTTAGCGAAGAAGAAGCCGACACTATTGGCGGTATTGTGCTGAAAGCGTTTGGTCATATGCCTGAAACCAATGACGAAATCACCATTGGCGACATTCAATTTAAAGTGACTAACTCTGATAAGCGCCGACTTATCCAACTTAAGGTTTCAGTGCCTTCGCTCGAATAGTGAAGTAACGCAAACTACGCCTGTTTCAGCATAGGGCAGCATGATTTTATGCGTGCTCACCCTATGTTGACGTAACAACTCTATTAACCACGATCAGATGACTCCTATGCTGAAACGGTTTACTCCCCACCTTCTTCTTTTACTAAGTGGTGCAAGCTTAACCCTTGCTTTCGCTCCCTTTAACATGTGGCTTTTAACTATTCCTGCGCTTGCACTTGCTATACGTCAGGTGATAAAGCTCAAACATCGTCCATTATTAGCCGGATGGCTGTTCGGTGCGGGATGGTTTGGAGCGGGTATAAGCTGGGTTCATGTGAGTATTGCCGACTTTGGCGGGCTTCCCATTGCGGCATCTATTGGCATTATGGCGTTGCTATGTGGTTACTTATCGCTTTATCCTGCGCTTGCCACCAAGTTAACCGCCAAGTACTTCTCTCCCCACTTGTGGCCAATGGCGTTACCTCTTTTCTGGGTTGCGGCTGAGTGGTTACGAAGCTGGATGCTAACCGGCTTTCCATGGTTATCTTTAGGGTATAGTCAATTAGAGAGCCCTCTTTCAGGCTTTGCGCCAATCATCGGAGAAACGGGAATAAGCGCGCTTATCGTTATCAGCGCTACGCTATTTGCGTTGATACACAATAAGCGAACTTTCGCCAACGCAGTGCTAGTGGCACTGTGCTTATTTACCAGTGGCTACCTTCTTAAACAACATACTTGGGTTGCCCCCCAAAAAACCTACTCAGTAGGCATGGCTCAAGGCAACATCGCGCAAAGTCTGCGATGGGTGCCAGAGCAAGATGGTCCAACCATGGACACCTACTGGAAATTAACTGAAAGCTTATGGGATAACGACCTCATCATTTGGCCTGAAGCCGCGGTCCCTAAGTTAGAACCATTAGCCCAACCTTATCTTGCTAAAGTTAACGAAAGAGCCTTTCAAGAGAACACGGCACTTATTACGGGTATTGTTAATTACAACTGGGAAACTGATGAAGCGTGGAACAACCTAATTGTGCTAGGTAAACGTACGCCAGATGCCGCTTATCCCGACTATCAATATTTCCACAACAACCGATTTTCGAAACATCATCTATTGCCCGTAGGCGAATTCGTACCTTTTGAAGACTGGCTTCGCCCGCTCGCTCCCCTATTCGATTTACCTATGTCATCATTCTCTCGAGGTGACTATCAACAGGCAAACCTTGAAGCTAACGGCATTCACCTAGCCCCCGCTATCTGTTTTGAAATTGCGTTTCCTCATCAAGTGATGGCAAATGTATTTGAAAATACCGACATGATCATAACCGTGAGTAATGATGCGTGGTTTGGTCACTCACATGGGCCTGCTCAGCATTTGCAGATAGCGCAAATGCGCGCCCTTGAGTTAGGCCGCCCTGTCGTTAGAGCGACAAATAATGGCATTACGGCTTTTATAGACCACAGAGGCGAAATAACTGCTCGGCTACCTCAATTCATGGCAGGTAATATTTCGGCGCCAGTTGTCGCAACCAGAGGGTTTACACCGTATTACCATCTTCAAGAGCTAGGTGTTTGGTTTATTGTTATTCTGCTGTTTGTTTGCGCGGTCTTAATTAAACGCAGGCAGCGCTGATTGCTCAATAGCAGCGGGTTGAAACAATGTTTATGCTATGCCAATGTAGGACCTATCCAACTTGTATTACTTTAAAAACCAGTAGAAGCGAGCTTGCGATACTAATTTCGCGAAAGAATCGTTTTAACCTCAAAGAATTCGTCTATCCAAGGAATTGAAGGAGACGCTATGAATCTTAAGGCTATATTATTTACAGTAATTGTAGTTATTGCGGCAACACTCGTCAGCTATGAAGCCAGTGCTACTATTAAACTTACCCCATGTAATGGATGTACCTATGACGGTATGAAACGGGCAGCAGAACTGAGCCAGAAAAGAGTCGGCTCAAGCAATATAGCCGTTGTAAACTTCAGGAATGCGACCGCACATAAATTTCGCACTAGTTTAGAAATTGATGGCGATGGAGAACCAGTTACAAACTCCACCCCTGTTAGTTTTTCAACTAGTGAACAACGCGACATAGATCTCTACTTTCGCTTCAGAGATGCACTCGGTGCCTATATCGCTAACTTTTCTAACCAGCTATACGACTCATCTTTAGATAGTAAAACACACATAATATCTCCGACTCACCCACAATATTCTCTTAATACTTTCGACAATAAATCTGGCTATGTCTCTAAGGGCGTCATTTTGGTCAAAGGTTCTCCCTACGAATTTTTGTCAGCTAGCTACCAACGAAACGATGTATATGACTGGTTTATTGGTGGAGCGAAAAAAGATGTTTTAGCGATTTTGGACTCATCTCTACAAGCCGTTGAATTACCAAATGGTAAAGATTTAGACCTGGACTTAAACGCAATCTTTTACACATCTCCAGAAGCACTAAAAAATGGAAATCAAAACGGAAGGATCAAGATTACTTTAGATTTTATCAATGAGGCTTTTGTAATCATAAATGCCAGAGATACAAATAATAACAGTATCCCCCTCAAAAATGACAAGCTGATGGGTGAGTAAAATACAACCAAAAGCGCAAAAAAAGGCGCTTACTTCAAATGAAGTAGCGCCGTTTTTGTTAGCAGCAACTACCTTACAACAGATAGGTAGTCTAATCTGTTAAATAGAACGTTAAACGTTACCTGCCGCCTGAATAGCAGTAAGTGCTATGGTAAATACAATATCGTCAACCAATGCACCGCGACTTAAATCGTTAACGGGCTTTCGCATGCCTTGCAGCATTGGGCCAATACACACTAGATCGAAGCTACGCTGTACCGCTTTGTAAGTGGTATTTCCGGTATTGAGGTCAGGAAAAACAAACACGTTTGCCTTACCAGCAACAGGGCTATTTGGTGCCTTGCTCTTGCCCACACTTTCGATAGCCGCTGCATCGTATTGAAGTGGACCATCAATAAGTAAATCAGGGCGAAGGCTTTGCGCAATTTTGGTCGCTTCTCTCACCTTTTCTACATCGCTTCCTGCACCTGACGAACCAGTGCTGTAGCTAATCATCGCAACCCGCGGTTCAATGCCAAACATTTGTGCAGATTCCGCAGATTGAATAGCAATATCAGCGAGCTGTTGAGCGTTGGGATCTGGGTTAATTGCACAGTCGCCGTAAACCAAAACTTGGTCAGGCAACAGCATAAAAAATACTGACGACACCAAAGACGCGTTTTCAGCGGTCTTTATTAACTGGAGCGCTGGGCGAATAGTGTTCGCAGTTGTATTTACTGCACCTGACACTAATCCATCCACGTCATCTTGCTGAAGCATCATCGTGCCCAGAGTTACGTTATCTTCTAACAACTCTTGGGCAACCACTTCCGTCACACCTTTATGGCCGCGTAGCGCCACTAAGCTCTCAACATAGTCTTTTTTAATGGCCGACGGCGAGAGAATCTCAACGCCTTCGCTCAGTACAACACCTTGCTGTTCTGCTACCCGCCTAATCTCAGTTTCATCGCCTAGCAATACAGGACGAGCAAGACCCCGCTTGGCACAAATAGAGGCCGCCACCACGGTTCTTGGCTCGTTTCCTTCAGGAAGCACAATGCGTTTATTTACCTGCCTTGCACGGTTTGTTAGGTAAAAACGAAACGCTGATGGAGAGAGTTTTTTCTGGCGCGACACTTTTTGGGTAAGTGAATTTACCCAACTTGCATCTAAACTTTCCGCAGTGTGAACCATCACCTTTTCAATGCGTTTACTGTCATCTACAGGTACTTCCTGATTAAAAGCGTGAAGTGCTTGTGCTGTTTGCCACGTATTGGAGTTTACCAGCATAACCGGTAAGCCCGTTTCCATGGCCTGGCTACACAACGCCATAATGTTTTCATCCGGCTGATAGCCGCCAGTAAGCAAGAGCGCGCCTAGCTTTGTGCCGTTTAATGCAGCTAAACAGCACGACACAAAAACATCGCCGCGATCACCCGACATTACAAGTAGCGCCCCCGGCTTTAAGGTGTGCGTCATGTTGTGAATTTCTCGCGCGCAAAACGTGACACTACTTAAACGCCGCTCAGCCAGTTCGCCTTCGTTTAACAAGCTAGCGTTAAGATGCTTCGCTACGTCGGTGGCGCGAGGAGATACTAAATCAGCGCTCCAGTCAATTGTGCCAAGTAGACTCAAGCCCTTTTTGAAAATAGGCAAATCACGTAACGCTTGGGTTCGCTCTTCGTCGTGCTCAGGGGCTTCTATTGCGCCAATATCAGCGCGTAAGCGACCATGTTCATCAAAAGGCGCGTTAACCTTGTTGAAGATACAGCCCACTACTTTTTGACTTTTGTGACCGCCATAGGTGTCTACAACGATTTCGAGGCGATGATTGATATCTGTGGTCGACTCATTTCCCGGCACAGCCACGAAAACGATGTCGGCATCAAGTGCCCGACTAATTTCTAAATTCAGGCGCTCTGCATAAGGATGATGGCGAGTTGTCACCAATCCTTCAATAACAGTAACAGCCTCTTGAACACTGCTTTCTTCAAACCGCTCGATGATCTCCTCTAAGAGCTCATCGGTGCTGTCGTTACTGATCATTCGCTCTACGTATTCAAGCTCGAAAGGCGTGATGGGCGACACACTGGCATGGTGCGCAATAATTGCTGTAGAGCGCTCTTCGCCGTTATCGCCTTTGCGTGGCTGTGCAACGGGCTTAAAGAAATTGAGCTTTATGCCTTGTTCCTCGATAGCACGAACAAGGCCCATGCTGACCGTAGTTAGGCCCACACTTGTGCCTACGGGGATCAACATAATTCTGCGAGACATAGTTACTCCTGCTTTTGCTAACGCGTTGGCGTTGCTTATATAATTTACGCGAAGGTTGCAGCTTCTGCGGCTATCACCCATTCTTCATTTGTAGGCACAACATAAACTGCCGTTGATGCGGTATCAGCGGTAATCTTTCCACCTTGACCAAATCGCGCGTCGGTATTTCTTTGCTCATCTAAGCTAATTCCAAAGTGGGCGAAATACCCCATAGTTGTCTCACGAATAAGCGATGAGTTCTCCCCTATTCCGCCTGTAAATACAATAGCGTCTAACGTGGGTACGGCTACCATATAACCCGCGATGTATTTAGCTAAGCGATAGCAAAAAATTTCAATGGCCAATAATGCACCTTCGTGACCTTCAAGCGCCGCATCTTCAAGGGTTCGACAGTCGTTACTCAGCTCTGAGATACCAAGTAATCCAGACTGTTTGTTCAGTAAATCACTTATCTCATCTGCGGTTTTGCCAAGCTTCTTCTGCAGCGTTCCCGGTAGACTCGGATCTAAGTCGCCACAGCGAGTGCCCATAACTAAGCCTTCAAGAGGAATAAAGCCAAGGCTCGTGTCTACCGCCACACCTTTTTCTATAGCCGACACACTGCAGCCATTGCCTAGGTGGGCACTGATAATGCTGGTATCTGAAACCGGCTTCTCAAGAATTTTTGCCATGCTATCAAGTATGAACTTGTGACTGGTTCCATGGAATCCGTAGCGTCTTATGCCGTGCTCGCGATAAAGCGACATGGGTAAAGCATAAATAAAGGCTTTTTGGGGTAAGGTTTGAAAGAAAGAAGTATCAAATACGACTACGTGAGGCAGGTCAGGGTAAGCCTCTTGCGCCGTGACGATCCCCTTTAGGTTCGCCATATTATGAAGCGGAGCCATGCTTGCATAATCTTCAATTGCTTTTAGTACGCTATCATCGACAAGTGCAGCCTGCTTAAACTTTTCACCACCATGAACAACACGATGCCCTATTGCGATAGGCTTAACGCCCGTACTAGCGATAACTTCTGAAATTGCGCTTAACGCTTCGGTATGGCCAGCTTTTTCAGGTAGTGCGCGTTTTTCTTTTTTGCCGTTTAACTTGTAAGACAAACTAGCATCACTATTACCTAGTGCTTCAGCAATACCAGACAGTCCAGCCTCTCCAGTGTCAGCGTCAATTATCGCGAACTTTACGGACGAACTGCCGCAATTTAAAACTATAACTTCTTTCTTCATTTTTTAAATTTACAAATAAAAGTGGTAAGACATTTTGCTTAACCAAATTGTAGCATTTATAAACAACCGGATTGGTTAAACAATTGCTAAATGTTTTATAAAAAACATCGCATACACTTATTGTATGTGAGTTTTTTTCTCAATATTTATTGAAAAGCACGCGATTCATTTCATGCCGTAAAAAAAGAAACAAATAAAACCAATAAATACATACACTTAAAATTAAATCCAAGTTTTTTGGAAAAAATATGCATTTTCTTTCTTGAAAAGTATTTGGGCCATTCCTATATATGTTTTGTCGGCGCTGAAAGGTCAGGTCGACAAAACCGCCGCCGCAGAGTCGGGGCATTTAAACTTTTAACATATTGCTTAATTTTGAGGATATGACTATGCGTACTATCGATCTATCTCCACTTTACCGTTCATTCATTGGTTCTGATCACCTAGCGTCATTAATTGATGCAGCATCTCGTGCTGAGAAGCAAAGTACCTACCCGCCGTATAACATAGAGTTACTTGGCGATGACAAGTATCGTGTAACCATGGCTATTGCCGGCTTTAGTAAAGACGACGTTTCTATTCAGGTTGAAGAAAACACGTTGACGATTACGGGCACGAAGAAAACGGAAGCGGACGATAAAGAAAGCAAAGAGCGTAAGTTCTTACACAAGGGCATTTCAGAGCGTAACTTTGAGCGTAAATTCCAACTTGGCGACCATGTAAAAGTGCTAGCTGCAGATATGGAAAACGGTCTGTTACACATCGATATGGAGCGAGTCATTCCTGAAGCCAAGAAGCCTCGTCAAATAGAGATTGGTTCTCGTTTAATTGAAAATTAATAGTTAGTTTCTTGGTTTGTTTCCCAACTTTTAGCGGCGCCTTTCGGCGCCGTTTTTTTTGGGCTTAAAAAAATCGCTTTTCGTTGGCGCTTACCCATTAATCAAGCGTTGTCGATTTCAATGGCGTAATCAGCTTTACCCGATTCACCAGACTTAAAGTTACCTCGAAGGTTTTTTCCCGTCAGTTCACCTGTAGCAGACCCTTCAATTGATATAAATTCGCTGCTTGCAACTCCATTCTCAAACTTACCGGCATGCTGAAAAGTAACCGTGCCGCGCATACCGTTTACTACGCCAACGAAGCTTTCAAACCCGGTAAATTTGGCAGACATCTGAGATTGATAAGACATCAAAAACTCGACATTAGATTCGCCACTCATTTCACCAGAATACACCTGCTTAATACTAGCGTGAGATACCTTAATTCCCTCCGATCTTTCACTAAGTGTGTCTTCGTCCCATTGAGTAATGGAAAAGCTTCCTTTGAACGCCATAAATATCTCTTTATAAATGGTTTTTAGTTATAAACTGTAAACCCTAGCTTCTCAGAAAGGAAAAAACAGTCAGCAAATTGTAACAGGGTGTTTAGATAATCCCCTTAAGCATGGCTAACCCCACTGCGTTACAGGTGCTTGCGTCCTTGATTTCTCCACGCTTTATTTTCTCCTTTAATTCATTTAAGGAGAGTGAAACAACGCGCAAGTCTTCTTCCTCAACATCGAGTTTTTGTGCGCCTTGGGTGAGGCCTTTAGCTACATAAATGTGATAACCCTGATTACAAAAACCGTATGCTAAATATTGAAAACCCACATATTCCATTGAATCTGCAGTTAAGCCTGTCTCTTCTTTAAGTTCACCTTTCGCCAATTCAACAGGGTCGACATCAGGGTTACTTTCCCATGCACCTTGAGGCAACTCAAGCTGGCGCTCTTTTATGGTATAGCGATATTGCTCAACCATGTAAACCGTATCGCCTTCTATCGGCAAAATAATAGCGAAGTCAGGCTTTTCCACCACCCCGTAAATGCCTTCGTTTCCACTGCTGCGTTGTATTTTGTCTTCTCTTACGCGAAGCCATTTGTTTTCGTACACAACTTTTGTATCTAGTGTTTTAATATCAGCCATGCCTCACTCCTCACTCACTGTCTTTTTCGTTTCGAAGAAAACCTGCACTTTCTTCCGTCTCTTTAAGTGTTAGACGATCGTCAGGGTTTTTATTAAACGCTCGGGTTTGTTGATTAACTTGATGAATGGTACTTGCATTGGCTAAGTCTGATTCATTAGTGATGGAAGCGATGGTCTCTCTACCGCGTAAGAATGCTTTAATTTCGTCGACGATTTCCTTCAATTCTCCGTCGTTTTTGTTCATTCCCATTACAAAGCGCGGGGCTTCCAGATTGTTCATACCGCTAGTGGCGAATATAGAAGTGTTAATTCGGCTAGTAATGATCCACGGTGTGATACTGCTTCTAACTACGACATTTTCAGACCGTGTAGAATCGTGAATTGCCATACCTGTTGAAACTCTAGACTCGGTATACGTGCCTTCGGTTTTCATGTACATAAGCAAAGAGTTAAAGTTCAGCTCGCCCCAAAACATGTGAGACGCGTTGTTTAAAATACTTCCTGCCGCTCTGAAAGTAAGCCAAGCGAATATCAGCATGAGCAAATTATTGACCATAGAAAAAGCATTGTTCAACAGTGCGCTGTTATCTACACCGATATTGATAACCAGATGTAGTAGCTCAGCGAGCTGTACGCCAGATGAGTAAAACAATACCGCGGCAACAACGACGGCAACTTGCGCAATGGCGCTCAGCGCTACTTTAGCCCCTCCGGGTAATGCCAACCCCTCACTGAGGGTTGGCTGAGTTTCTATCAGTAATTCCCCTTCGAAACTACCCTTCCCTTCAGCCTGCTCTTTAAGCTTAGGAACAAAGTCTGCGTATATTCTGTTTGGGACTTCCTTGTAACGACGGTTGGCAAGCACGATGTTTTCTATATTGATAAAAATCTCATTGGGATGAACAGACTCTTGCATGTTTGCTCGAAATTCGCTGACTTCAGTTTGTGGTGTCACTAAATCCATGCGCTTTTTAAGTAATGGAAATACAAGACCTATCACCACGCCGATACTGATGAAAAGGTATACAAAGTTCAGCCAAGCGCTAAAAAAAGCGTGTTCTTCAGACCAGGTTTTAAGTTCATTGATATTACTTCCCACCACACCATCGAGAAACACACCCGCACCAAGAGGAACGACAAGTGCTAATCCAATGATTACACCAATTGACAACCCTCCCGCTTTAGCAAGTTGCGAGTTTCCTTCGTTATGGATGCCCTTTGCCGTAGAGGTCCAGTTGGCAACAAAATAGATAAGCAATATCAAAGAAAGAACAGGCATAACGACAATTTTTGCGACTTCACCTGCAAAGCCATTACTTACTAAAAAATAGACGATGGCGTAGGTAACTAAGCCCACGATAAGTGTCGCCCCCATGGCTAAAATTTCTTGGGCAAGATGGCGTAGCGGGTAAGGTAAGAAAACAAGCTTAGGAAAAACGCTGTGAACTAGCCGAGCGAGCCAGCCTTTTGGCTCCTCAAAGGTAGTATTTCGTCTTCCCATAAGCATAGAGTGCAGTGATTCTTTTGAGTAAAGCAAGGATTTTTGCTCTGCCTGAGCAGCATCTTGTTCAGATTTTGAGAAGTTGTAGGCCAGTGAAGTGGGAACCGTTCTACCTACAAAAAAGCGCATAAGTTGAAGGATACCAACCGCCGTATGGCGTATTCCCGATACTACTAAAACAAAACCAACCGCTAGCAAGGTATAGCCTTTCACCTTGTTGGCTTCAAATATTGCCGGTACTGTGAAAACAACGTAAACCGCTAACAATAGCGTTAAGACACCCCCTAGTGTTCTAAGCGCTCCTTCTGTCTTAAATGGGTTCTTTATCCCTAGCGTCTGAGAACCAAAATCATAAGCCATGATGCATCCTTTCGAAAACAAAAGGAAAAATCATACTTAGTGTAAGTAGATTGAGCAATGATTTTAAGTAGAGCGCCCCGCCAGTCAGAGACTACAATTTTTTAAGCTCGAGCTATTTACCGTTCTTAATCTACGCTAAACCCCGCAATAGTGCGTTGCAGTAACTGGTTGTTGCGCTGCATTTCATCAGACAGCTCAGACAATTGTTGTCCAATGTGAAGTTCGTGCCGCGCCGCGTCCTCAACCGCTACTACATCTTTAGCTACCACTTCCGTGGTCACTGACTGTTGCGCGGCCGCAGACGACATATTATTCGCCATAAGCTCGAGCTCGCACGCTGCTTCTTTCACCTTTTCCGCAGTTTGCCGCCCTTCAATAGTTGTATTCATTGACGCTTCTATAGATACAACATTCTTGTTGATATCATCGACAACAATTACGCTGGCGTCCTTTAGGCTCACTAACAGCGTAGATATTTTATCTGACGATTCCCTGCTACTTTGTGCAAGCTTTCTTACTTCGTCAGCAACGACGGCAAAGCCTCGGCCATGCTCCCCTGCTCTAGCAGCTTCAATTGCTGCATTAAGTGCGAGAAGATTAGTTTGGTCGGAAAGGGTATTGATAGTTTCCAGTATATTTCCTATTTCGCTGACTTTCATTTCCATTTGAGCGGCATTAGATTGAACATTTCGAATATCATCAGAAAGCACTACCATGCTCTTTCGTATATTGTCGTTGGCTAAGAGCGAATGGTCAGCTAAACGATCTAGGCTTTGACTCGCATTAAGCGTTGCCAACGAAGAACTGGCAATCTCACGGCTTGTTACCGCCACCTCTTCAACCGCCGATGCAATATTAGTGGTGAGTTGCTGAGTACTCCCAGCGTCACCTAGCATTTCAGCGCACGCCGTTTCTAAATTGTTTGATAATCGAGAGCTTGTGCTTATCGACTGGCCTAACCCCCGAATAAGGTCACGTAAAGCTAAGATGGTTGTGTTAACAGTACGAGATGCATCACTTCTTTCGAAGCAACGGATTAATGAAAAGGTGATAAAACCGATACATCTACAACTGGTTCCAGAGCTAAGTATAGGCCTCTTTGTAAAAGCGCTGGATTTTTATACTAAAAATCGCATGTATTTTGGGATAGGAAAACGCAAAAGTGAGCTAACGGGACAGCGTCATCACTTAATTTTATTCTTAAAGTACGAGCGCAGCAGGAACTGGGCTAACCGTTGAGTTCAATCAATGCTTATTAAACAACAATACACAGGCAAGAAAATTAAAAAACGCTTTGGCTTAACAGATTACAAATCCATGATCGGATTCAGAAGTTTTGTGACGGAAAATATAGCCAGCAGAAGGACTCTGCTGGCTAGCGTAGTTAGATATATTCTACTTCGATGATTTCAACTTCAACTGCGCCGGCTGGCGTTTGAATCGTTACCATGTCATCAAGCTCTTTGCCTATTAGACCACGAGCGATAGGTGAATTAACCGAAATCAAGTTGTTCTTAATATCAGCTTCGTCATCACCAACAATACGGTAGGTGGTTTCTTCATCGGTATCGACGTTTAGAATGGTTACGGTAGTACCGAAAATAACCTTACCCGTATTTTCCATTTTGGTAACGTCGATAATCTGTGCATTTGATAGCTTGCCTTCAATATCTTGAATGCGGCCTTCACAGAAGCTTTGCTGCTCACGGGCCGCGTGATACTCAGCATTTTCTTTTAAGTCACCATGTTCACGTGCTTCGGCAATAGACTCGATAATACGTGGGCGTGTTTTGGTTTTTAGCTCATTTAATTCGTCACGCAGCATTTGAGCGCCGCGCGCTGTCATTGGATACTGACTCATGAATACCGTCTCACTTAGCTAGTAATTTAAACAGAAAAGTGCGCCGCGAAGGCGCACTTTTTATTCGTTCACACAAATGTAATATTGCTAGGATACCTCGTATCCTAGCGTATGTCATTAGTGTTTGAGTCTAGCGTGTAGTTCTTGAACTGACGCCACTTTATTGCGGTCATCAGCAGACTTAGCACGGATAGTTGCGAACGCTGCGTTCATTGTCGTGGTGTAGGTTACCTTGTTTAGCAAGGCTTCACGACGAATGTACACTGAGTCGGTGATGGCTTGACGACCTTCTGTTGTATTAATCAAATACGCGTATTCGCCATTTTTGATTGCATCAACAATATTAGGGCGGCCTTCAGACATCTTATTAACCACAGTACTCATGATGCCTGCATCATAAAGCTCGGTAGCTGTACCGCGGGTAGCTTCAATGCTGAAGCCCGCTTCAACCAACGCTTTTGCCAGAGCAATCATACGAGGCTTGTCGGTATCACGTACTGAAATAAGCGCTTTACCTTGCTTAGGTAGTGGCGCACCCGCACCTAAGTTAGCTTTAGCATAGGCTTCTTCGAAGGTATCGCCAACGCCCATTACTTCACCCGTTGAGCGCATCTCTGGGCCTAGCAGTGGATCAACACCTTGGAACTTAGCAAATGGAAGCACCACTTCTTTCACAGAGTAGAAAGGTGGAATCACTTCTTCTGTTACGCCCTGCTCGGCTAGGCTCACGCCAGCCATTACACGTGCTGCAACTTTAGCAAGAGGTACACCCGTTGCCTTAGAAACGAATGGAACGGTACGTGCTGCACGAGGGTTAACCTCGATTAGGTATACTTCACCATCTTTAATCGCAAACTGTGTGTTCATCAGACCGACTACGCCAAGTTCAAGCGCCATGGCTTTAACTTGTTCGCGCATGACATCTTGAATCTCTTTTGAAAGCGAGTGTGGAGGTAATGAACACGCAGAGTCACCAGAGTGAACACCCGCTTGTTCAATGTGTTCCATGATGCCGCCAATCACTACGTCTTTACCGTCGCAAATAGCGTCGATATCAACTTCAATAGCATCATCCAAGAAACGGTCTAGCAATACTGGCGCGTCGTTGGACACTTTAACCGCTTCATTAAGGTAACGCTTAAGATCTTTGAGGTCATACACGATTTCCATCGCACGACCACCTAGCACGTAGCTTGGACGAACCACTAGCGGGAAGCCAATCTCTTCAGCCATAGTTAGCGCTTGCTCAACGTTAGTTACCGTGGCATTCGCCGGCTGCTTGAGGTTAAGCTTGTTCACCATTTGCTGGAAGCGCTCACGGTCTTCGGCACGGTCAATCGCTTCTGGTGAGGTACCGATAACCGGTACACCCGCCGCCTCTAGAGCACGGGCAAGTTTAAGTGGCGTTTGACCACCATACTGCACGATAACGCCTTTAGGCTGCTCTTTAGCAACGATTTCAAGTACATCTTCCAACGTTACTGGCTCGAAGTACAGACGGTCTGATGTGTCGTAGTCGGTAGATACTGTCTCAGGGTTACAGTTAACCATAATGGTCTCGTAACCGTCTTCACGCATTGAAAGCGCCGCGTGAACACAGCAGTAGTCGAACTCAATACCTTGACCAATTCGGTTTGGACCGCCGCCCAAAACCATGATCTTGTCTTTGTCAGTTGGCGCTGCTTCACACTCTTCGTCATACGTTGAGTACATGTAAGCTGTACTGGTAGAGAATTCTGCTGCACAAGTATCTACACGCTTGTAGACAGGAGAAATACCAAAGTCACGACGAGTTTCACGAATATCGCTTTCTGCCACTTTGGTTAGCTCAGCAAGACGCGCATCAGAGAAGCCTTTACGCTTAAGTGCGCGCATAAAGTCAGCATCAATACCTGGTAAACCAAGCTCTGCTACTTTAGCTTCAAGAAGAATAAGATCTTCAAGCTGTACAAGGTACCAGCGGTCGATATTGGTAAGGTTAAATACCTCTTCAACCGTCATGCCCATACGGAATGCATCACCGATGTACCAAATGCGCTCTGCACCAGGCTGACGAAGTTCATAAACCACTTTATTGCGTGATTCAGGGTCTTCAAGGTCAACCATTGGGTTAAGGCCTGTCGCACCTACTTCAAGACCGCGAAGGGCTTTTTGCAGTGATTCTTGCTGGTTACGGCCAATGGCCATCACTTCACCTACCGACTTCATTTGAGTAGTCAGTCGGTCGTTAGCACCGGCAAACTTCTCAAAGTTAAAGCGTGGGATCTTAGTCACTACGTAGTCGATAGACGGCTCGAAAGATGCTGGCGTTAGGCCACCTGTTATGTCGTTTGCTAATTCATCTAGCGTATAACCTACCGCAAGTTTCGCTGCTACTTTCGCAATTGGGAAACCTGTTGCTTTCGAAGCAAGCGCTGATGAACGCGATACGCGAGGATTCATTTCGATGATTACTACACGACCAGTTTTCGGATCTACACCGAACTGTACGTTTGAACCACCGGTTTCAACACCAATCTCGCGCAGTACAGCCATCGCTGCATTACGCATTAGCTGGAATTCTTTGTCAGTCAGGGTTTGTGCTGGAGCAACTGTGATTGAGTCGCCGGTATGCACGCCCATAGGGTCGAAGTTTTCGATAGTACATACAATAATGCAGTTATCTGCTTTATCGCGTACTACTTCCATTTCATACTCTTTCCAACCTAGCAACGATTCATCGATAAGAAGCTCGTTGGTAGGAGAAAGGTCTAAGCCACGGTGACAAATTTCATTAAATTCATCAATGTTGTACGCGATACCGCCGCCGGTTCCACCCATGGTGAAAGACGGACGAATGATACAAGGGAAGCCGATGCGGCTTAGTACATCGTGCGCTTCATCCATGCTGTGCGCGATTTCCGCACGTGGACATTCAAGGCCGATGTTTTTCATTGCTTTGTCAAAGCGCTCGCGGTTTTCTGCTTTATCGATTGCATCTGCCGTTGCACCGATGAGCTCACAACCGAACTCTTCAAGTACGCCGTGCTTGTCTAGCTCTAGCGCACAGTTAAGCGCAGTTTGTCCACCCATTGTAGGTAAGATGGCATCTGGACGTTCTTTTTCAATGATCTTGCGAACTACTTCCCAGTGAATAGGCTCGATATAAGTCGCATCTGCCATTTCTGGGTCGGTCATAATGGTTGCTGGGTTAGAGTTAACCAAAATAACACGGTAGCCTTCTTCTCGAAGGGCTTTACACGCTTGCGCGCCTGAATAATCGAATTCACAAGCCTGGCCGATAACAATAGGGCCAGCACCAATGATAAGAATACTTTGTATGTCGGTACGTTTTGGCATAGCGGGCTAATTCCTACTGCTTGTGTTGTTCAATAAGTTCGATGAAGTGGTCGAATAACGGTGCCGCTTCATGAGGACCTGGGCTGGCTTCAGGGTGACCCTGGAAGCTGAACGCAGGCTTGTCGGTGCGGTGAATACCCTGCAGCGACTTGTCGAACAACGAAATGTGAGTTACTTCTAGGTTATCTGGCAAGCTAGACTCATCAACTGCAAAACCGTGGTTTTGGCTAGTGATCATAACTACATTGCGCTTAAGGTCTTTAACCGGGTGGTTTGCACCGTGGTGACCAAACTTCATCTTCACTGTCTTCGCACCACTTGCGATAGCAAGTAGCTGGTGACCAAGACAAATACCAAATACAGGCGTACCGGTTTCGACGATAGTTTTGATTGCGGTTACTGCGTAGTCACATGGCTCTGGGTCGCCCGGGCCATTTGACAAAAATACACCATCAGGATTCATGGCTAGTACGTCTTCAGCAGGCGTTTGCGCTGGTACTAACGTAACTTTACAACCGCGGTCAGCTAACATGCGAAGAATATTATTTTTAACACCGTAGTCAAAAGCAACAACGTGATATTTGAACTCGCTTGGTGTTACATAACCTTTACCAAGTTCCCAACTGCCTTCTGTCCATGTTTTTGGCTCAGTAATACTTACTACTTTTGCCAAATCCATGCCTTTAAGACCAGGGAAAGCTTTTGCTTGCGCTAGTGCGCTAGACTCGTCTAATTCATCAGAGCAAATAATGCAGCCGTTTTGTGCACCTTTGTCTCGCAAGATACGCGTTAAGCGACGTGTATCAATGTCGGCAATACCCACAACGCCTTTCGCTTTAAGGTATTCAGACAAAGTTTGCTGTTGACGAAAGTTACTAGCAACAAGAGGTAGGTCACGGATGATTAGACCTTTCGACCAGATTTTATCTGCTTCGACGTCTTCTTCGTTAGTGCCGGTGTTGCCAATGTGTGGATAAGTAAGGGTGATGAGTTGTTCAGCGTAGGATGGGTCGGTGAGAATTTCTTGATAGCCGGTCATGGAAGTATTAAAAACGACTTCCCCAACGGCGGAGCCTGTAGCGCCTATCGCCGTACCTTTAAAAACAGAACCATCCTCTAACACCAAAAGGGCAGAATTAGCCAAGTCAACCTCCAGATTAAGGATAACTATGTGTTTGTGCAGTTTTCTGCACAAACCCCACAAAAAACGGGAGTTATTGATAACAATACATCCCGTTTTACGATCTTTGCAGCTAATAAAACCGCACTCTTCAGCCATTTTGGCGGCCTCAGAATACGAAATTCTGGCAAATTCCGGCGAGTATACATCACTGACCGAAAATGGCAAATTTATTTGTAATAATTTACTAAAATACCGCTTATACCACCATTTTTGCGCAGAACCACCGAAAGTACGGCTTATTGCTCATTTAAAGTGCAACTTTAGTTTAACACTTTGATAACGCCCTCAAGCTCGCCTGCTAATTTAGCTACAGCATGCTGGCATAAAAACGCCTATAGCTTTAAATCAAGTACATCAACCATGGAGTATAGACCAGGTTCTTTTCCATACAACCACTTCGCTGCATGCACTGCGCCTTTCGCAAAAGTAAGTCGACTTGATGCCTTGTGCGTAATCTCCAGGCGCTCACCAATATCTGCAAATAAGGCTGTGTGTTCACCGACGATGTCTCCGGCTCGAATTGTTGCGAAGCCAATAGTACCTTGGTCGCGTTCAGGCTCTTTTCCTTCTCTGCCGTATACAGCGCAGGTTTTTAAATCACGGCCCAATTCGTCGGCAATGGCTTCACCAATGGCCATGGCTGTACCAGAAGGCGCATCTTGTTTAAATCTGTGATGTGCTTCTGTTATCTCGATGTCAGCCGTTTCACCCAGCACACTTGCAGCTTGTCGAACTAGGGAAAGCATTAAATTTACGCCCACACTGTAATTAGCCGCAAACACGATAGGTATATGCTTTGCTGCTTCGTCGAGTGCCGCCAACTGTGAATCGTTTAATCCAGTAGTTCCAATAACAACAGGCATTTTATTTTTAACGCACCACGTAAGATTACTTTCAATAACTGAAGGCAGAGTGAAGTCGATCATTACATCTGCATCATTACCACTTAAATCTGATAGCGCAGTACAATCAACGTCTTTTTTGCCAATGCCTGCAAG
Organism: Alteromonas sp. W12; assembly: GCF_001924945.1. Taxonomy (NCBI): domain Bacteria; kingdom Pseudomonadati; phylum Pseudomonadota; class Gammaproteobacteria; order Alteromonadales; family Alteromonadaceae; genus Alteromonas; species Alteromonas sp. W12. Next base: position 1,030,908 of record NZ_LQXH01000001.1, on the reverse strand, counting down.
TTCGCCTACATTTAGTCCAACCCAAGGTGAATCATCGCGTACCGTTGCCACGCTAAGTTGTGCATCGTCACTTAAATCTAGCGCTTCAACTAAAACCCGTCCCATACGCCCGTTGGCGCCAAATAATCCTACTTTCATTTTTTCGTTTTACACTTTTTTAAACCTTCAACTGTGAGGCATTTTGCCAAATGCCGTCACTATTGCAATGTGAGATTCATATTAAATAGGCATAACAAGGAATCGGTAAGATTTAACCACTACCAATCTGCATAGTCCTTTGCCAAAACTTCAGGCTCGGATGTAAAAAAAATTCAGTACACGATGCTTAGGACATGTTGAGCTTTACTGCGCATTTTTGATGTAAAGATCAACATGTCCTAATTGCGACACTAAGACAAACAGAGGTTTTCTGCCGTTGGGCCTACTTGTTTTATAGAGTAAGTTAAGCGACGCTATGTCAATTAACAGATGACCGAGTACTTATGCGTCACCGCTGAACGGCGAGTGTGGATAAGTCAGAATACAACCCAACTAAATTTACTATGCAAAAAACTCTTATATGGGATATTCCCACCCGGCTTTTTCACTGGCTTATTGTAGCGAGCCTTTTAGCGCAATATGCAACAGTAGAATGGCTTGAAAACAAAGTGCAATGGCACTTTTACATTGGGTACTTCACCTTATTCCTTATCGTTTTCCGCATAATCTGGGGATTTGTTGGTACGCAACACGCCAAGTTCAGTAGCTTTATTACTGGTCCCAGAAAGGTTTTCAATTATATAAAAACCTTATTTAATAGGCAGTCCGAACCCGCTATTGGCCACAACCCTTTAGGCGGATGGTTTGTGGTCGTTATGCTAGTGTTGCTTGCCATACAAGCGGTATCGGGATTGTTCATGACCGATGATATTTTCTTAGACGGTCCCTATCGCCAGCTAGCCGGAGAAGAAACACTAGCGCTAATGAACACTCTGCATCACCTTGCCTTTGATGTGTTACTTTACGTTATCGCACTTCATATAGGCGCGGTAATATTTTACAGCGTGTATAAGAAGCAAAAATTGGTTCCCGCCATGGTGCATGGCAATAAGGAGTCAGCAACAGCAGGTATTACTGACTCGCGAATTCTACGTGCTTTTGTTGTGGCGCTCATCGCCGCAGCAGCTGTATATGTGGCTATTGAAGTATACCCGCCAGCCCCACAGGCAGATGAATATTACTACTAGCTAAACAGCCGTGGGCTTGTTGACCAAGCCCTTCTCTCGCATGAGCGTCTCAATCTCACTTACGCTTGACGGATCATCGATGGTTGAGGGTACGGCAACAGATTCATTGGCTGCAATTTGACGCAGCAGTTTTCGGAGTATTTTACCTGACCGTGTTTTGGGTAAACGATTGACGACGATGGCTCGCTTAAAGCACGCCACTGGCCCAATTTTATCACGAACCCGTTGAACCAAATCTTGTTCAAGTGCCTGTTCATCAACGGTAACGCCGTCTTTTAGCAGTACCAAGCCAACTGGCAATTGCCCTTTCAGTGCATCATGGATGCCTATTACACTACATTCAGCAATGGCAGGATGTCCTGCAAGCACTTCTTCCATTTCACCGGTAGATAACCGGTGCCCGGCAACGTTTATGACATCGTCGGTGCGACCCATAATAAATACGTAGCCATCTTCATCTACGTACCCGTTATCTCCGGTACTGTAATACCCTTCGAATTCTCGTAAATAGCCATCGACAAACCGTTGATGGTCTTGCCAAATCGTTGTCAAACAACCTGGGGGAAGCGGTAACTTGATAGCAATAGCGCCTTTTTCACCGGTTACTTGCTGTTCATCAGCACCTTGCAATACCTTTACGTTAAACCCAGGTGTAGGCACGCTTGATGAACCGGGTTTCGTAGCCATTGGCTCAAGCCCCATCGGGTTTGAACAAATTGGCCAGCCAGTTTCGGTTTGCCACCAATGGTCGATAACAGGAACACCTACTTTCTCGCTCGCCCAGAAATATGTTGGCGGATCTAGACGTTCACCCGCCATAAATAAGGTACGCAAGCTCGACGTATTGTATTTAGATAAAAACTCAGCATCAGGGTCCGCTTTTCGTATCGCTCTAAATGCTGTTGGAGCTGCAAAAAGCACATTCACTTTGTGAGACTCTATCATACGCCAAAATGCACCGGCATCAGGAGTGCCAATGGGCTTTCCTTCGTACAGTACCGTCGTTGCGCCTTTTATGAGCGGGCCATAGACAATATATGAATGACCGACCACCCAACCAACATCCGATGCAGCCCAAAAAATATCGTCCTCACTAATACCGTAAATCGCGCCCATTGAATAATGAAGAGCAACCGCGTGCCCGCCATTATCTCGAACGACTCCCTTGGGTTTACCGGTTGTACCTGAAGTATAAAGAACATAAAGCGGGTCAGTTGCATCGACGGCAACAGGAGAAGCTGGCACGCTAGCTTCAACCAGAGAGAGCCAATCGTGGTCAGTTGCTTCATTTAACTCAGCAATTAGCTGAGGGCGTTGATACAACACGCATGCCTGTGGTTTGTGCTCTGCCAATGATATTGCTTCATCAACAAGAGGTTTGTACGGTAGAACTTTATTGCCTTCAATGCCACATGACGCAGTAACAATAACTACCGGTTTTGCGTCATCTATTCGTACTGCAAGCTCATTTGCGGCAAAGCCACCAAACACCACAGAGTGCACAGCCCCCAAACGAGCGCAAGCAAGCATCGCGATCACTGCTTGCGGGATCATGGGCATGTAGATAATCACGCGGTCGCTTTTCGTCACACCCAAGCGGGATAAGCCGCCTGCGAACTCGGCAACACGGTTCAGTAGCTCTTTGTAAGTAAAGTGCTGAGTGGTTTGTGTAACAGGTGATTCATAAATAAGCGCGGTTTTATCGCCACGACCATTTTTTACGTGATGATCTAGCGCTAAATAGCTGGTGTTAAGCTGCCCTCCCCTAAACCAGTCGAAGTAGCCATTATCTGTAGGTTGGCATCCTTTTTGAGGAGGTTGAAACCACGCTAGCTTTTGTGCTTGTTCTAACCAAAACTCATCGGGGTGCTGGGTCGAGGCAATATATTCATCTTTATAAGTCATAACCATGTCCTGAGTAGGGTTTATCTTCACCCTACGATAGTTACATGACATCTACTAATAAGACTTCAGGCGTAGATCGACTAACAAATTGATTTACATAAATTTAAACTTTACCTCCCTATTTGATAACAAGAGGTACCGAAGCGGTTGTTTCAACGCATACTTGAATAAGCCCTCGACTGCGTAAGGTTAACTACCTTCTTTATATTGCTTCTCACTAATTTTACTTTTCCAATCATCTACACTCATGGGTTTATCTAAGTAATATCCCTGAAATGCTCCGCAACCACATGCCTTAGCTTGATCTAATTGACCCGTTGTCTCTATTCCCTCAGCTACGGTATTTATGTGTAACGCTTTGGCCATGTTGCAAATACTTGTAACCAATAATGTTTTTTCCTGCGAGCCTTCCATCGCTTCGACAAATACTCTGTCTACTTTCAGTTCGGTAATTGGCAAATCTTGAAGATAATTTAAATTTGAGTCACCAAGGCCAAAATCGTCGATAGACAAACTAAACCCTTGTTCCGCTAACTCTCTAACGCGACGTTGAATAACGCTCACCCCTCTTATCAATGCACCTTCAGTGAGCTCTAGAGTTAAATTTTTGTGTGACACGCGCCACTTATTTACTATTGCGACGAACTTCTTCACAAAATCAGCTCGCGCTAAGTGCTTTGCACTGATATTAACAGACAACTTAGTGTTAATTTTCTTTGACTGGCATTCACTAAGTAACCCGCAGGCTTCGTTACACACCCACAGCCCGAGTTCAGCAATAAAATCATTCTCTTCGGCAATAGGAATGAATTCAGAAGGGCTTACTGTACCCATATGAGGATGCTTCCACCTTAACAACACCTCTGAGCTTATAACGTTCTTCGTTGCATCGTATTGAGGTTGAAGCTCAATATATAACTCGTTGTTAGAAATAGCCCTGCTCAGAGAGTGTTTAATGTAATTGTACCGCTCGATATCAATTGCATTAACATGAAAATACTCGTGCTCCGACTTAAAAGTAGAAGTATTTTTTACCTCTCTTAAAGGTTTTCTCGACAATAGTTCTTTTATCTTTTTAAACGAAAAATGCTTCGTTGGAACCGTGCAACTTATGGTTTGCGTTTCAATATTTAAGAGGCTGTTGTGCAGGGTTATTGGCGCTAGCACGTGATCGTGGATAAGAATAGCGCAATCGTGTGCAGCATTTAGAGACTGTGCTTCTTCACTAAAATATTGATGAAGATGAATATAAAAAGCACCTCTCTCACATTTGAATATACTGGCTGAATTGCGCTTGTTAATTTCGAATATGCGAATGAAGCGACTGGCCAAAATTCTCAGAATATAGTCTATCGTTGGCTCCCCAAACGCATTTTCGTATTCTTTTATGTTACAGATAGCAACGCGCATAAACGTGGCAAATGGTTTTGATGACTTGTCGTCATGAGCTTTATCGCCAAGGTATCGCTCAAATTGGTGTAAGTTCGGAAGACCTGTCACCGTATCGATTAAAGCGAGTTGTTTGTAATGCTCAATTTCGTGGTTTTGATTAGTGATATCGCGCACTGAGGCGATAATTAATTGTTGATTATGTACAGAGCATTTCGACAAATTAACTTCACAGGCAATACGTTTACCACTTTTATGGCGAAGACATTCGTTTACCGAGCCATTTTCGCTACACCATGCTAAACCCGCTGGTATGTTTATGAAACAAGAAGGCGCATCGGTATTTTGCACCTTGGTTGATATTAATTTTATATCTTGCCCAATCAGCTCTTCGGGCTCAAAGCCTAATACAGAATAAACGCGTTCATTTGCAGTTAGAATAGTGCCATGTTCATCTATGCTTAACACCACGCTATCCACATTATTCAATAAACTGGTCAGATAATCTGTGTAGTTATGTTGTGAATCCGATAGACGCTGTATTTCCGTTTCATCCTGCACTGCGCCATAAAGCCGGGTTAATTTAATTCCGCTAGCATTTCCTCGCTGAACCTGTAAGAACACGGTTAGTTTTATACTTTTTCTGCGACCTTGCTTGTCGTGAAATTCAAAGTGCTTTACGAACTCTCTATCTTCTTTAAGCGCTTTAAAAACGCGCTGCTTTAAGTCTCTTCTATCACTCGAGGTAAGCATATCGAGCACTTCATTAAGGCCGACGCTTTTTACACGAGGTAAGCCTAATAAGGCTTTCATCACCTCAGTCAGAGAAAGTACGCCTGTGAATCTGTCAATCTCCCACGCGCCCACTTTAGAAATTGAACTCACCTCTTCTAACAAGGCAAGCTGTTCGGATAACTTGTCTGAATAGGGATGACGCGCCAGCTCGTATTGGTAACTAAGCTCTACTTTTTGGCGCGTAATATCTATCAATGTGTGTTGTAGAGGGCTCAATACACAGTGACGTACAAAAGTGAGAACAACACCCATTACTTCATTTTGCATATCTCGCACGGTAGCAACTACTACATAGCTATCAGCATAATGTTCGAGTGAAGGGGGAAAGATAAAATCTTTGCAAGGTATTGGAGCGCTCAAAGGTGTAAGCGGGAGCATGAGCAATACATGTGAAGGAAAAACAACACTCTCGGCTTCTAATGATAGGTGGTTTACGTCGCAAGATAATACCGTTGCTCTTCCATTGCTAGGGTTTACCGAGGCAAGTAATATACACAGAGCCTCTGTTTTCGTTCGACTTTCATTGAGCAACACAGAAATGTTTTGCTGTGTTGTGCGCATGGTTGACAACATGCGTTCACTGCGTAAATCCATCTAAGCAAACCTTTTGATATCTCTTCGAATTCAGCACAAACGATAGCAGCACGACAATAAAAGGATGAAAAGTTGTGTCGTGGTTTAAGCGCTTTACAAGTTTTGCTGTTTCAGTTGTCTACGAGCTGTTTTATATTTTTTAAAAGCAGGACCTGCGAAGATTGGGTACCTAAACGCGTACCTTCAGTCGAAGAAAATTATCGCCAAGCCTGAGTGTTTAACATAGCCAAGAATTGTACAAATTTCCAGCAAAAACCCGTTGAAACGTTTCGAACCCGTGGAAAGTTCTTATTATTACGAATTAACTATTTGAAATCCGGGATAGTACTTGCGAGCTCTTTTATCTGAACAGGATCTAACACTACTGAGCTTAGCGCGCTAGAAACAGTTTGCGTGGGAAGTGGTGTATTTTTGCTAAAAAATTCACGGTCACGCAGCTTGAATTTACGCGTTATTGTCGGATACAAGTAATTTTCTGTCAGCCAAAGGACTGCCGCTACTTCTGGACCCGCCGCCATAAGCCCCGCAGCAAAAAAGCCTACGCCAATAGCGACCCTCGCGACTGCAGATTCCGATTGCTTTTCACCAAACAACGATGACAACTGCTTCGAATAGGCACGAGCCTCAGCAGTTAAACACTCTTCTGTACCTTGCCCAGAAAAATAGTCATCTTGAGCTTGACGGTATGCTCTCAACTGTTTGCCGACATCGCTAAACGGAGATACTAGTTCCGCCCATTTTGGCCCGCTATTCATTGATATATTTTGCGGTACACGCAATCCGGGTATTGAAACGTGCTGCATTTGTAACTCTTGATCTACTTTGGATAAATCAGCAAACGCTGAGCTAAACCGTGTTTCGACCAAAATTTGCTGTTTCGACAAAGACGTCTGGCTGCCCAAGCAAACACCGAAATTGTAGTGATACGCCTCACAGGCCAGGTGCATCATAGCTAAACGCCCTTGATGGTTATCAGCTAAGCACTCAGTGACCGCAGACTCCCAACGGGTTCGGGTAGCCTCTTTGTCGTATCGATTTGATTGTTCATACAAATCAAACACTCGTCGCCACTGGTCATGACTGACACTGCCAATTGATAAGTCTTCTGGTGTGCGTTCAGCCAACCGCATGATCATTTGATCAAAGCCATGACTGATGTGTTTTTCTGGCCAAGGTATAAAATTATCCGTTTCTTCTAACAGTGGCTGCCACTTACGTAATTCTCGCTTCAAACTTGGCCATTCGGCAGAATTTTTCAAAACGTTGAAACTGGCAACACCTTGATCCGCCATTTTCTCTGGTAAGGAGACTAAATCGGCGTTCCGCGATAAGATCCTTACAAAACCTTGCTCGATTAGTGACGTGAGCGGAGAACAACTGGGGTTTAGAATAGCTTGCCTTGCCGCACTATTATTAAGTAAATACCCATCATTGATAAGTATCTTCTCTCCTAATATAGCCTTCCTCACTAGCAATTGATTAAAGTAGTTTATATCAGCGTCGAATTGCCAAGGAAAACGCTCTACAACATCGTCCAGTGTACCTACATACGTTAGCGAGGGTCGCATCTTATCTCCATATTAAAAATCTGTTGTTAAGCACTTATGAATATACCACAGCGTATGGGCCTTAACGATGTACTCTCGTAGACACGTTCTACAAGGCTATAATGAAGTCAATTTCTGAGGTGGCTAAGTGTGTGGCGATGCCTGATGCTTATTACCTACAAAGCCCTGGACGAAAAAGTACACTACTGTTTGAGGAAGGTTGCGAGTCTGCGCTTCAGCGCCACTCTCAATTTATCTGTATGATTGAATTATAAAATACTAATTAACACATCGAAGTACTAATCGAGGTTTTGGGTCAGTAAAATGCAATAGTACATTCTTACTGACCCGATATTAGAGCGCTTTCACGTGTTGAAAAACAAGCTTGGGCTAGTCCTTCTTATAGTCGTCATGGCATGATTTACAACTTGCACCAATTTTACCGATTGCACCTCTGTACGCGCTTTCATCACCCGCTTTAACAGCTGCTTGAAGCCCTTGTGCTGCCGTTTTAAGTGCCATCACTTTCTTTTCTACATCTGAGAAATTTTCCCAAATTTCATCTTTTGCGCCAGTTTCAACGTCAAACTTACGGGTATCAACTGATAAATAATCGCCCATCATGTCAGCAAGTTGTTCTAGACGTACGGCATTTGTTTCCATAACGCTTTCGTCAAATGGTAGAGCACCTTTTGCCATGCCACCTAACGGTCCCATGTTACTGCGTACTAACTGAAAAACGGCCTGGCGATATTGTGTTGCAGCTCCCGCGTGTTTTTCTGACGTTGCTTCTGTCACGTCAGCAGCTAATACCGAGCCTGATAAGATTGCGCCTGTCGTGGCAGCGCTCAGTAGCAATTTACTTGAAAATTTCATGCCTGTTCCCTTGTTAGATAAATATTATTCATTGGTCTCAAACGGGCTTTTAAGCCTTGTAATCAACAAGCTAAAAGTCCCGATACTTGGGTTATCGTGACGAATAGTCGGATGATGCGCAAGATTTTTAGCGGTAAAAGTAAGTAAAGAAAAGACTAACTCCCCCTTTCCTTCTTAAAGTGAGCACTTTCTATTACAAATAACAATCTGCATGGATAATTGGCCACTCATAAGAGCGCGTTTAAATGCCTTTCAAAAACAAAAAAGCCCTCAACTGAGGGCTTTCAAATGAAGTATGTACTACTAAGCAATTAGTTCGTTAAATCGTCAAAGAACTTTTTAACGCCGTCAAAGAAGCCTTGCGCTTTCGGGCTGTGCTTACTTGACGCTTTACCCATCGACTCTTCAAGCTCTTGAAGTAGTTCTTTTTGGCGAGATGATAAGTTTACTGGTGTTTCGACCACAACCTTACACATTAAGTCGCCCATGGCACCGCTTCGCACTGATTTAACACCTTTACCACGTAGACGGAACATTCGGCCAGTCTGCGTTTCAGGGCTGATTTTCAGTTTTACTTTTCCATCTAGCGTTGGCACTTCTAGCTCGCCGCCAAGGGCTGCCGTAGTGAAGCTTAACGGTACTTCACAGTACAAATTGTTGCCATCGCGCTTAAAGATATCGTGCTCACGTACGTGGACCTGAACGTATAAATCACCTGGAGGTGCACCGTTCTCCCCAGCTTCACCTTCGCCTGATAGACGAATACGATCACCGGTATCTACGCCAGCTGGAATTTTAACGTTAAGGGTCTTAGTCTTTTCTTTACGACCGTGGCCATGACAGCTATTACAAGGGTCTTCAATGATCTTGCCTTTGCCCGAACACGTTGGGCAAGTCTGCTGAACAGCAAAGAAACCTTGGCGCATTTGAACTTGGCCATTGCCGTGACAGGTTGGACAGGTTTTAGGTGAAGAGCCTTTCTTCGCACCAGAACCATCACAGACTTCACACTCGACCAAAGTTGGTACGCGAATATCTACGCTCTTGCCACGAACCGCTTCTTCAAGCGTTAGCTCTAAGTTGTAGCGAAGGTCTGAACCTTGACGTGCGCGAGATTGACGACCTCCTCGGCCACCGCCGAAGATATCACCAAATACATCACCAAAAATATCGCCGAAATCGGCACCACCACCGAAGCCACCGCCACCACGGTTAGGATCTACTCCCGCGTGGCCATATTGGTCGTATGCTGCACGTTTCTGCGAATCTGACAGAATTTCGTAGGCTTCCTGGATTTCTTTAAATTTATCTTCCAGGCCTTTATCGCCTTGCGTACGGTCAGGGTGATATTTCATCGCCAGCTTCTTATACGCCTTTTTAATTTCGCGTTCGCCTGCGCTTTTATCTACCCCGAGTACTTCGTAGTAGTCTCGTTTCGACATATCGTTTACATATCCTACTTTTTGTCGATAAGCATTTTATGCTCATCGAATCTACATCTGACTGTTGTGAAAATAACCTGAACACACATTCAATAAAGCCAAGTCATTTACACAACAAAGGCGCAACAAGAAATTCCTGCTGCGCCTGAACTGCTTACACGGCCCGCTAACATGCTAAGTAACGGGCCTGACACAACAGTTTACTTCTTGTCGTCGTCTTTCACTTCTTCGAATTCAGCGTCAACAACGTCATCGTCTGCTTTACCAGAAGATGCTTGCTGCTCTGCACCTTCTGCGCCACCGGCTGCAGCTTGCTGAGCTTGCGCCGCTTCCATCAGCTTGCTAGATGCTTGGATAAGCTCTTGCGTTTTCGCTTCGATGTCCGCTTTGTCTTCGCCTTTAACTGCAGTTTCAAGTGCTGAAAGTGCTTCTTCGATTGGCGCTTTGTCTTCTGCACTTAGTGCATCGCCAACTTCTTCAAGCTGTTTACGTGTGGCGTGAACCATACCGTCAGCTTGGTTACGCGCTTGAATCAGCTCTTCAAACTTCTTATCAGACTCTTTATTCGCTTCCGCGTCGGCTACCATTTTTTCTACTTCTTCATCGCTTAGGCCTGAAGAGGCTTTGATAGTGATCTTCTGCTCTTTACCTGTGTCTTTGTCTTTCGCAGACACGTGTAGGATACCGTCAGCATCAAGATCGAATGTTACTTCGATTTGCGGTACACCGCGTGCTGCTGGACGAATACCTTCTAGGTTGAACTGACCAAGAGACTTGTTGCCACTTGATTGCTTACGCTCACCCTGTAGTACGTGTACTGTTACCGCAGACTGGTTGTCTTCAGCAGTTGAGAACGTTTGCGACTTCTTCGTTGGAATTGTCGTGTTCTTCTCGATAAGCACAGTCATCACGCCACCCATAGTCTCGATACCTAGAGACAGAGGTGTAACGTCTAGAAGTAGTACGTCTTTAACGTCACCTGACAGTACGCCACCTTGAATTGCTGCGCCTACTGCAACTGCTTCGTCAGGGTTTACGTCTTTACGTGGCTCTTTGCCAAAGAATTCAGTCACGTACTTCTGTACTAGCGGCATACGAGTTTGACCACCAACTAGGATGATGTCGTTAATGTCGCCTACAGAAAGATCTGAATCAGCTAGTGCCTTCTTAAGCGGCTCAAGTGAATTCTTAACTAGGTCTTCAACCAAAGACTCAAGTTTTGCACGAGTAAGCTTAATAGCTAAGTGCTTAGGACCTGTTGCATCAGCAGTGATGTATGGCAGGTTAACTTCAGTCTGTTGTGAAGAAGAAAGCTCAATTTTTGCTTTTTCACCGGCTTCTTTAAGACGCTGCATAGCAAGCGGGTCTTTACGAAGGTCGATGCCTTGGTCTTTCTTAAACTCTTCGACTAGGTAGTTGATAACACGGTTATCGAAGTCTTCACCACCAAGGTGAGTATCACCATTAGTTGCTAGTACTTCAAACGTGTGTTCGCCGTCTACTTCATCGATTTCGATGATAGAGATATCGAACGTACCACCACCTAAGTCGTATACTGCAACAACGTTGTCGCCTTGCTTTTTGTCCATGCCGTAGGCAAGAGCAGCAGCAGTTGGCTCGTTGATAATACGCTTAACTTCAAGACCAGCGATGCGACCCGCGTCTTTAGTTGCTTGACGCTGAGAATCGTTGAAGTAAGCAGGAACAGTGATAACTGCGCCAGTAACTTCTTCACCAAGATAATCTTCAGCTGTCTTTTTCATTTTCTTAAGTACTTCAGCAGAAATCTGCGGAGGCGCCATTTTCTCGCCTTTCGCTTCTACCCACGCATCACCATTATCAGCACCTACAATTTTGAAAGGCATGATGTCGATGTCACGCTGTACTTCTTTATCTTGAAAGCGACGACCAATTAGACGCTTAATTGCGAATAATGTGTTAGTCGGGTTCGTTACCGCCTGACGCTTTGCAGACTGACCAACTAATGTTTCACCATCGTTTGTGTAAGCGATGATTGAAGGGGTTGTACGATCGCCTTCCGCGTTTTCAATTACGCGAGGTTTGTCGCCGTCTAGAACTGCGACACATGAATTCGTTGTACCTAAATCGATACCAATGATTCTACCCATTTCGTGTCTCCGAAAAAGTTTCTTAATTCTGTACTTTTAGTGGGGTTATTCCCCAGCCTTTTCAATAGATGCCAGTAAAAAAACTGACATTTTTGTGTGTTTATCGCAAAAAGCGTGACTTACACTTGCGTGTCCACACCACCACTTGGCGCACGCGATACCATAACCATGGCAGGGCGTAACAAGCGGCCGTTAATTTGATAACCTTTCTGCATGACCGCCATCACCGTATTTGGCTCGTGGTCTGCACTTTCTTGCATAGACATTGCCTGATGCAAGTCAGGGTTGAAGGTTTCGCCCTGCGGATCAATAAGGCTTAATCCAAATTTCTCAATAGTGCTTAAGAAAGTTTTGTGGGTCATTTCCACACCTTCTAGAAGCGGCTTAACCGCTTCATTGTCGCCATCGGTCATTTCGATAGCACGCTCTAGGTTATCGATAACCGGAAGCAACTCGCCAGCAAAGCGTTCAAGGGCAAATTTACGCGCCTTTTCTACTTCACCTTCAGCACGACGACGTGCGTTGTCAGCATCTGCACGCGCGCGAAGCACGCCATCTTGCTGCTCTTTGATTGTGGCTTGCGCCTCAGAAAGTGCCGTTTCTAGCTCGTAAATGCGTTGTGCATTTTCATCAAGCTCTACGCCTTCTGCTTGTGACGCTTCTACTTGCGCTTCTTCAGCATTTTGTACAGTTTGATCAACTGTATTTTCTTGTTCTGCCTGCACGTCGCGATTATCGCTCATGCCTACCTCCAAACGTTTTTCTTAATTAGGCATTGCCCAATAACGTTAAAATTATTGGGAATAAGTCTGTTGCGCTTAGTTATGGGGCTAGATTTAAGGTGATCAAGGGTATCCACAATATTTTTGTGGATGTAATGCTAAAAAATCTATAAGTAGGGAAATGAGACTAACGTACTCATGTTAATTCGCTAGCGCCAAGCTCAACCTAGGTACATTAACTCCGGCTCAAATGCGGTTCATATCAACCCGCTATTAAACCTATTGTTTGCCCAGAGAGCTCCAATATCTACTGCCCTGTTCCATGAACCTGTGACGAGTGTAAAAACCGTGTTAATGTAATTTCTAGATAAAAGCGCACTACTACCATTTCAACTCATTGAGCGCAACGACACGGAATATCTATGCTAAGTATTTGGACGGTTGGCACTATTGTTGGTTTTTACCTCCTCGCACTTTTCGCTTTAGCATTTTGGGGTGATAAGCGTTTGCGTGACAACCGGCAACATCCAATACTGTACAGCCTTGGATTGGGCGTGCATTGTACATCTTGGGCATTTTTTGGCACTACCTCGCAAGCGGCACAATATGGCTGGGCAGTCATCCCTACTTATTTAGGAATTATGCTAACTATGGCATTTGCGTTTCCTGTGGTGCTTCATATAAGCAGACTGTGTCAACAACACAACATCAGCTCTTTAGCGGACCTCATCTCACTCAAATACCAGCACTCCCACTTGATTGCCGCGCTTATCACTTTACTGTGTTTTTTCGGTGTAGTGCCCTACATTGCCCTGCAGTTAGACGCCATTACGAAATCAATAAATTTGTTGACTGACGACGCACATACAAGCACGCCATGGTTAAGTATCTACGTAGCTATCTTGCTCGCATTATTTGCCATTATCTTCGGTACCCGTACACTCAACTTGACCGACAAACACCCCGGCCTGCTACTTACTATAGCGTTTGAATCGGTTATAAAGCTTGTTGCCCTGTGCGCTGTAGGTGTTTTCGTTTGCTTCTATCTGTTCGATGGTGTGTTGGATTTGGTGTCTAACGCCGCTTCAAACGCCAGTGCTCGAGAAGTCATTTATGCTGATAGCGCACCCTGGGTTTATGTATCACATGTTGTTTTGGGCGTTTGCTCTATGTTCGTTTTGCCACGACAGTTTCATATGAACTTCGTTGAGCAGAACGGTGAGGGGGAGCTTAGAACAGCAAGGTGGCTATTTCCCCTCTATTTATTTGGCATGACCCTTTTTATTATTCCTATTGCACTTGCAGGAAAAATGCTGCTGCCAGTGGATACGAGCTCTGATGCGTATGTGCTTGCCCTACCTTTACATGCTGAAAATATCGCGCTGTCGTCATTTGCTTTCATAGGAGGCCTTTCTGCAACCACCAGCATGGTGATTGTTGCAACCTTGGCGCTGGGAATAATGATCTCGAACAATGTTGTTACGCCACTTTGGCTAAAAGCGCGACTAAAGACTTCGCCCAATCGTTCAATGCAGCCAAACAAAATACTGTCTATACGTCGTATTACCGTTGTGGTCGTACTTAGCATTGCGCTCTGGTATCACTTGAATATAAGTCAGGCTGCACCTCTGGTTAAAAGTGGGGTGATTGCTATAGCATTATTAGCACAGTGCATGCCTGCACTTATGTTTGGTCTTTACTGGACGAAAAGCAACAAAGCTGCCGCTATTTGTGCCTTATTAGTAGGGTTTACATGTTGGGCAGCATTCCTCCTCTACCCAAGCTTACTGTCGAGTTATTATTTCAACCCAGCACCCACTGACCAAGCGCTTGGTTTGGGCTTTGCCTTTTCCTTGTTGGCTAATTGCCTAACATTCGTTACGGTTGCATTGATTACATCAAGACGTGGCATGAAGCCAAATGATACGCTCCTCACAGATCACGACACACCTCGTTTACTGGTAAAAGTGAGGGACTTAATTGCACTCACCGAACGTGTGCTCGAAAGTGCCACGCACTCTCAACTGGTTAAGCAGCTATCAGTTGACGTCAATCGCGCCGCTAGCAGTGGTTATGCCAGTCAGGCGCTTATCGACAGGGTAAATAAGTTGCTTGCTGCACAAGTAGGAGCACCTAGTGCTCGTATATTACTGGGTGCCATAGCAGATACAGGCAGCGATAGCTTTCCAGAACTGGTTGACTGGGTAGAAGAAGCTTCTCAGTCATTTCAGTTTAACCACGAGGTACTTCAATCGTCAGTGCAAAACATTGAGCAAGGCATAAGTGTGCTTGATGACAAACTGCAGCTACTGGCGTGGAACGAACGTTACGTGGAGTTATTTGCCTACCCTAAAGGATTTCTAAAAGCGGGCATGCCCATTACCGATATACTTAGCTACAACGCAAACCGGGGGTTGTTTAGCCCCTCATCTATCGAAAAGCGCGTTAGCTACATGCTGGAAGGCACCCGTCATAAACATATTCGCAAACAGCCTGACGGAAAAGTGATAGAGCTCAACGGCGCGCCGCTGCCTGGTGGCGGCTACGTGACTACCTATAGCGATATCACTGAGTACATAGCCATTCAAAAAGAATTAGAAAGTGCAAAAGAAGACTTGGAGGCAAGGGTTGCGCAGCGTACAGCAGAATTAGAAGAAGCCAAACAACGCGCTGACAAAGCTAACGAGAGCAAAACCAAATTTCTGGCCGCAGCTGGGCACGATCTCATGCAACCCTTCAACGCCGCAACATTATTTGCCAGCATGCTCAGCAAAAAGACGCAAGGCAGTGAACTGGCCACACTATCTGAAGGCGTGGTGAATTCTTTGGACAATGCTCAGAGCTTACTTTCAATGCTACTTGATATGACGAAATTAGACGCTGGCGTGCTTACCCCTCAAAAGACTGAATTTCCAGTCAGTGATATGTTGTCTTCATTGGTGCAGGAATTTAGTGTCATTGCAAAGCAAAAAGGTATTGAGCTCAAGTATGTACCGACCAAAGTTATGGTGTACTCGGACAAAGTGCTACTGCGACGGGTGCTTCAAAACTTGCTGTCCAACGCAGTCCGCTATACCGCAAAAGGCCGTATTTTGGTGGGCGTGAGACGCACAAGAATCACAAATACCAAGCAGGTAATAAAGCTTTGTGTTTACGATACCGGGCTAGGTATCGCCGACCACCAACAGCATGAAATATTTAGTGAGTTCCATCAGCTAGAGAGCAACAACAAAGGCGAAGGAATTGGATTAGGCCTGACTATTGTAGATAAGATATGTCGACTACTCGGTCATGAAGTCGGACTGAATTCATCGCCAAATAAAGGAAGCTGCTTCAGTGTGGCTGTATCTAGAGCATTTCAAAGGGAAGCCTCGATACCCTCCGCGCACGTAAGCAACACTAACCATGTTGACTCTTTTTTTAATAACTCGGTATTAACGAAGAACCCAGCTAGTGCGCCAAATAATTCAGTAAGCGCTCAAAAAAGCGCATTAGACAGCCGTTCTCGCTCTGTCTCCTCGCGCTCCCATCAAATGCCCTCTTTAGACTCAGCGAATAAAAACAACAATTCATTTTTGAAAGACACCCGTTTTCTACTTGTAGAAAATGACGAGCAAGTGGCAAATGCAATGTGTACCTTACTGAGAGATTGGGGAGGGAGTACAACATTGATAGCGGGCGGAACTGAAGTATCGAGTATTTCACAAGAACACTTTGATGTGCTCGTCGCCGATTATCACCTAAATTATGGCGAAACCGGTTTTGACGTTGCAGCGATTCTTTCTGAAAATAACGTGAGTTTTGCCTTAAAGATTTTAGTCACTGCCAACAGAAGTAACGACATCAGAGAAGAAGCGGCGGAGCAACAATTTAGCTACCTGCCAAAACCCTTAAAGCCTGCGGCACTTAAGCGACTGCTAAAGCAATCGCTTGTTTAATAGAGAACTCGTGATCGCATTTGTAGTACGGCAATAAATATTTCATCTTCTTTTGGTAGTGGGTTTGCACAAAATACTTTTTACTTTTGCGGTAACGCGATGTGAAGCTTCCCGTAACGATAGTCGAGTGTTACCACGAAGTCTTTCAATAAATCATAGCCAATTAAGCCTACTACCCGCTTTCCTGCAATCCGGCTGCCTGTCCGTTCATACTGACTTTCTAAGTTTGTTTTTTGTCCTTCAGCAGGAAAGCTAACTTTCACATCGCCAATTTCATATGGGCCAAACTTCACTACATCAGACGTAGCGAACTCATTAACCCCAGAGCTATTCGCACCGAACGAGGTACTTGCGCCTTCCACTTTGTCAAGCAATCCAGCCTTTGATGCTGCGCGTCGGTCAATTAAAATTGTGCCTGAGTTACCCGTGTCGACAAGCAACCATAAAGCTACACCGTTAATCTCTATTTGAGCGATAGGCATACCGCTTCCTTGTTGGGAGTCTGCACGAACGTTCGCTACCTCCGACATATCCAGTGAATCACGTGTCACCAAACGAATTTTTTTGTGCGGGTAATCTAATTGAACAATGAAGTTATTGAAAAAACCTGCGCCTAATAACATACCATTAGAGTGATGGCCTAACCTGGATTCGACAAGTGAATCTAGCTCGAAACCAGTACCAAAGATTTCAACGTTTACATTATTGTAAGCGTTACGCCTTTCAACATCGTACACCCCTTTAACGGTTACAGGGCGTCCTTTATCAGGGTCTAAATCGTGCTTCCCTATAAACGCGCGGTTGATACTGTTTATTTGCGCCCCTGAGTCCAGCATGACCCGAGATTCGATGCCTTCTATAGTAACAGGCAAAAAAACGTGGCCGTTATCCAGAGTGAAATCTGTCCATGCTGTAACGGCACTAAACGCATTGAAAGAACTAAAAAGAAGGGAAAGTAAAATAAATCGCGTCATAAATATCCTTTTATGCCAGTAAGTTAATCCTTTTAACTTTTACGCTATCACAGGAATGTAAGAAGATCGATTGAACACGACGAGCTGCATTGTAAAAATGCCTTTTCAAAAAGGAAACAAGGCAAGTACGGGTGACTAACCGCGCACTCCTTCTCAAAAAATATGGGCTGTCTCGGCTTACTTCATGTTTTGCAGTGAGCTCAACTTAAATGCATTGCATTTTTGAACGCGATACCGGCCTTGGTTCTGTTAATAACACCAAGCTTTCTCAATACTGCAGATACATGCTGTTTAACGGTGGACTCAGAAATGGCCAGTTCGTAAGCAATCTGCTTGTTAAGCAAGCCGTCTGATACCATTCGCAACACTTTAAGTTGGTGAGGGGTAAGTTGCTTTAATCGGTTTGTGAAATCATCTTGGCCAGAGTGGCCATTCGCATTCGATGCAGTGGCATTTGGCATCGTAGCTGATGCATTGTGAACTGAAGGCGGGATCCAAGTTTCACCGTCTAACACCGTATTTACCGCGTCAATAATGCAATCGACCGAAGCTGATTTGGGTATAAAACCGCTTGCGCCTAACGCAAACGATTTTGCCATAACATCAGGCTCTTCTTGTGCGGTAATAACAACAACAAGTACATCAGGATAGAGCGCATGTACCTCAGCAAGGCCATTTAACCCTTCATTGCCTGGCATAGTAAGATCTAAGAAAAGCAGATCGATGTCGTCATTTTCTTCAAGACTAGTGAGCGTATCGGGGAACGTGGAGGTTTCTACAAGTTCGATATGCTCCACACTAGCTAACGCATGGCACATCGCAGCCCTGAACAGAGGGTGATCGTCAGCAATCAAGATTTTCACAGACATAATGCTATCAACTTGTAACTACCTTGTTAATCAACATACTACCACGCCGATAAAAAAAGGTTAATCTTATTGGCGTATCTGTAATTGCGTATCTGTAATTGGGTAAGGGTCCGCACCACGCCCTTCACTGCTGGAAATATCCGCCGGCCAACCCAATCGAAAGAGGTCGAGCAAACGTGAGCACGCCTAAGCGCAATGGCCTAGGCGTGAAACGTGTTGCTGGTCTTCTTCAGAACATACCTTTTAGAATCGATAACCTACCGTAAGGTGAACTGTACGTGGGTCACCGTAATAACCGATAAGTGTCGTATCGCCACCTAGGCCCGGACCAAAGTTACCTTCATCGTCTTGCGTGACAAAGTCATAACCACCAACCAAATACTCTTCATCGGTCAGGTTTTTGACGTGTAGTCCAGCATACCAGTCGCCTTCAACGCTTTCCCAGCGCGCGCTTAAGTTCACCATACCATAGGCATCTTGTTGAATAAGATCGCTGGTTTCAAAGATAAGATAATCATCGCGATAGTAGTAGTTGGCGTTGAAAGTAATATCCCCAAAACTCGTTTCTAGTAGGTAGTTGGCATTAAGATTAAAGGTATTCTCTGGCGTACTTGCTAGACCAATCAACGGAGGGATTGCATTGTTTTTCTTAATCTCAAAGTCAATATAACCATAAGCAACGTCAAACTGAAGGTTATCCGTGGCTACCCACGTCATCTCCAACTCGGCGCCTTTTGCAGCCGTTTCTGCAGCATTGCGCAGTCGCTGGTCAAGGGCTGTTGGATCAGACAAATCTCCTTCTACACCAATATACTGACGATCTTTGTGGTCGTAAGAGAACAATGTGATATTCATACGAAGTGCGTCGGTTAAGTCACTCTTCACACCCACTTCGAAGCTGTCAACGACTTCTGGTTCAACACCAGGCTCGTTAGTCTGAGCACGAGGGTTAAACGTGCCCGATTTGAAGCCTTGTGAATAGCTCGCGAAGAACATGGTATCGCGGTCCATTTGATACTCCACGCCCACTCGCGGGGTAAAGCGCGACCAACTTTCTACCGCTGGCGCGTCTAACACTTCATCGCCATCGGTGTCTGTCCCAAGTACTTGAGGTACTAATTGTCCGTCGGGACGCACGTACCCATCAATCCAGTCGGTATAAGGATAAACATTGGCGAATACCAGACCGTTATTTACAAACGCGGTCTTTTCTTCATCGGTGTATCGGGCACCAAGCGAAAGCGATAGTTTATCGGTTACGTCATAGTTCATCTGCGCATAGGCAGCCCAGCTTTCTGAGTTATTACAACCCGTCACTTCCCGCGTTAACCCTGAGGCACCAAGCGATTGACCTAACACACCTAAAATGGCATCAAAATTACCGCAACTCTCACCATCGTAAAAATAGAGCCCTGACACTAAGCTAAACGCGTTCCCGGTATAATTCGCTTGAATCTCGTGAGTATCATTACTGTCGTCATACTCTGCCGGTACATCAAAAATAGGCAGAGGCGTATTGTCAAAATCAATGTTGGTAGGTGAATAGCTCTCTCTATGCGAACCAATATATTTAAGCTCTAAATCATCATTCACTCTGTATCGTGCCAGCCAGTTATAGCCTTCTAACTCGACTTTATTCCATGTAGGTAAGCTGGTGTACGAATCGAAAACTGAATCAGGCACGGGCGCATCAGTTAATATACTTGGGATTAAACGGTAGCCGCCTTTCGCATTTGATGTGTCTTCGGTCTTATCCCACCCAATACGGAAAAACAAATCTTCACTCGGGTGAACTTCTAGCGTTACACGTGCTGCCCAGAGATCTTTGTTATAATTCTCTTTATCTTGATTGGGCAACGCGCTTACCAGATATTCGCCGAAGCCGTCGCGGTTTAAGTTGGCATAACCCACGCCTAGATACACCGTGTCTTCAATCAGCGGTATTTGACCTGTCACTTTGATATCACGCTGACTGTAACTACCTACCGTAGCTTCAACGTTCATCTGCGTATCGCCGGTCATTTCTTTCGTAACGTATTTAACCGCGCCACCAATGGTATTCTTTCCGTAAAGCGTCCCCTGCGGGCCACGTAACACCTCAATACGCTGTACGTCTAACAAATCAAGTACGGCCCCTTGTGGGCGAGCAATATAAACATCATCAACATAAATACCCACGCCTGGTTCATAGCCCCAAAGCGGGTCTTGCTGACCCAATCCGCGAATAAACGCCGTCAAGGTGGAATTGGTACCGCGACTAGTTTGTAGCGTAGTGTTGGGCGAAAACTGCTGCACTTCAGTCAGCACGCTAATCCCTTTTTCTCCAAGTTCAACCGCACCAATAGACGTGATAGCTACCGGCGTTTCCTGTAGCGACTCTACAGTTTTTCGCGCTGTCACCTCAATGCGTTCTAATTTTCCTTTTTGCGCTTCGGCATCGGCATCAGCTTGACTATCCTGAGCAAATACTGGCGCTGTGCTTAAAACGCTAGCCACCGCTAGGGCACAAAGGCTGCGAATGGGGAGCTTAACTGAATCGCTTTTGCGTTCTACTGTACTAACAGAGGCTGAATGTGATTGGTAGGGTAAAACCAAGCCATTTGTGTGTATTGATTGAGACATAGTGAGTCCTTGTTGTTCTAAGTTCTGGTCACTGCCGGATGTATTGCCTACGGTCAAAATCACTTTAGTTAATTATTTGTTAATAGTATGTAGTACCATCGTACTATGGGATTTTGATAAAAGTAACGTCAAACTTTATGTCTGTTATGAACGCTTTTTATCTGATTTGTATACACTTTGTGGTTTTGAGTGTAAGCAAATCTTAAATCGACTTAACTGTTTAGGATCATCTGCGGTCACAGATTTTTTAAGGAATAATAACTATGTTAAGTATGATTGGCTTAGTAGGCGGTCTGTTGTTGCTTATTGTTTTGACAATACGCGGAATGAACCTCTTTATTGCTGCACCTTTGTGTGCGCTTGTAGTTGCCATTACCAACAATATCGGCGTCTTCACCGGCGACGTAAACTTCGTTCAAACCTATATGAGTGGTTTCTCTGGCTTTATCGCCTCTTGGTTTTTCATGTTTTTACTTGGTGCGTTATTCGGTAAATTCATGGAAGACACAGGCGCAGCAGATGCTGTTTCTCGCTGGATTATCACCAAAATTGGTTACAAGCGTGCCGTATTAGCTGTTGTGCTAGCTTGCGCTATTTTGACCTACGGTGGTGTAAGCGTGTTTGTGGTAGCGTTTTCTGTTTACCCTATGGCGGTGAGTTTGTTTAAAGATGCCAACCTACCCCGTCGCTTCATACCTGCTGCCATGGCATTCGGGTCGGTAACATTTACGATGACCTCCGCGGGCTCGCCAGAAATCCAAAACTGGATCCCTATAAAGTATTTAGGTACCTCCCCTTTTGCCGCGTGGGAAGTTAGCCTTGTCGTCGCCATATTCATGGCATGCTTCGGTTACTGGTGGCTTGCTAAGATGATCAGAAAAGCCGTTAATAACGGCGAGGTGTTTGAAGCCAGAGCAAGCGACCCTGAAGTGCGAGACAGAGCGCTACCCCACCCGCTTACCGGAATTGTGCCGTTAGTCGTGGTGTTAGTCATTTCGTTTCTATTCCATGAAGAACTCGCTCAGCTTGCGCTTATTCTGGCGTTAGGCGGCGGCGTACTGTGTTTGCTGGCTATTAACTACAAACATTTTCACAGTTTACCTGTTGCCATAAATGCGGGTACCACCGGCGCATTGATCGCCATAGGTAACACCGCCGCTGTTGTAGGTTTTGGCTCTATAGCAAAAAACACCGAAGCGTTTCAAACAACAGTAGCGCTTATGACCCAAATTCCTGGTAACGAGCTTATTGGTGCCGCCATTGCCGTAAGCGTGATTGCAGGATTAACAGGAAGTGCATCTGGCGGACAAGCCATTGCCTTACCCTTGGTGGCTCCGCATTACCTTGACCAAGGCGTAGAGCCAGAACAGCTACATAGAATTGTGTCTATATCATCAGGCGCATTAGATTCGTTACCTCACAATGGCTATGTGGTTACTACCATACGCGCCATTTGTAACGAAACCCATCAGGCTGCCTACTGGGCGGTTGGTGCGCTAACAGTTGTGGTGCCAGTTATTGGGCTTGCTATGGCCATTGGCCTGTTTAGCATTATGTAGCATTAGTCAAAGCCAACGATATAGTCGAAGACCGCATGACAAATAGGTCACTCTTGCAAAATATTGCCATCTGAAAATGCGGTCTGAGAAAAGGATAAGAAAGTATGAATTGGAACAAGACGCTTGCTTCCACGTTAGTGTGGAATAAGAGCAAAGGAATCAATAAGCTATTGAAACAGCTCAGCTCACAACGAGTACAGAAACCGTTAGCATTAGCAAACTTGGTTGAGGTGTTTTTAGTTAAAAAACAGCGCTCATTGGTGGGATTATTTGCCACACTAATGTTGACGGTACATTGCCAGGGCATTGCTGGCGAATCCGACGATACATCGTCATTGCTCAGTTCTTCAAAAGCACCTACTTCTGAGCCCGTTTCTTCCTTGCCAAGCGCTTCGCATTCCAATGCTGCGCTGATGGTAGAAAAACGCGTTTTTGAAATGCCTCATTTCACAACCTTTGGCGGTAAAAAAATTAAAAACGTAAAAGTTGGCTGGGAGGCGTACGGAACACTAAATGATGCTAAGAGTAACGTTATACTGATTACCCACTATTTTTCTGGATCTTCTCATGCCGCTGGAAAGTACGATGAAAACGATCCAGCGCCAGGTTACTGGGATAGTATTATCGGCCCCGGCAAGGCGATTGATACAGACCGCTTTTATGTAATAAGCGTTGATACGCTGGCCAATCTAAACGCTTACGACCCGCACGTTATTACAACCGGTCCTACGTCAATAAATCCAGATACAGGTAAACCCTATGGCTTAGACTTTCCCGTCGTGACAATACGTGATTTTGTCAATGTTCAAAAAGCACTTCTCGAAAGTTTAGGTATTAGCAAACTGTATGCGGTTATTGGGCCTTCTATGGGCTCTATGCAAGCTATCGATTGGGCGAGCGCTTACCCAGACTGGGTTGAACGTATGATTTCAGTTATCGGCGCAGGTCAAAGCGATGCATGGACTACCGCGGCATTGGAACACTGGGCAACGCCAATCACTCTAGATAAAAACTGGAACAACGGCGCTTATTCCAAAGAGCAAGCCCCCCTTAATGGCTTAGCTGCCTCGCTCATGTTAATTACGCAAAATGCCCTTACCCCTTCTTTTTTCAACCAAACCGGCAACACGTTAGGGTATAAAAATGTTGAGTCGGCGCCGCTTAATGATATACGTCAATCACACAGTATTGTGAATTGGCTACGTGAGCGAGCAAAGACCCGGGCAAAATCCATGGACGCAAACCACCTTTTGTATTTGGTTCGAGCTTGCCAGCTCTTCGTTGCTGGGCATCAAGGTAATCTTGAGCAAGGGCTGGCGTCGATAAAGGCGAAAACGCTGTTTATTCCAGCCCAAACTGATTTGCTTCTTATGCCCTACTTATCGCAAAGTGCACACCATGGTTTAACTTCAATGAATAACGACAGCACATTGGTTACGCTAAATGGCAAATTAGGTCATTTGGAAGGCGTGACGAATGTATCCGCTCAGGCTCAGGCTATTCGCCAATTTTTAGAAAATGATAAGGCAGCAATGCAATGATGAAATCTACCCCCTTTTTACGCCACGCGCTTTGTCTGTCTGTATTAAGCGCACTTGCCGTTAGTGTACCGGTATTCGGTAACGAGTCATCTGCGCAAGACGCGCTTCCGTCACTCACTCTTGATTTAAAGAACGTTACCGTATCTGGCTTATCCTCAGGCGGTTACATGGCAACACAATTTCAGTTAGCACACAGTGACTGGGTAAAAGGCGTTGGCGTTATTGCTGGCGGCCCGTATTTCTGTGCACAAGGTGATATAACCACTGCCCTGGCACAGTGCGTGAACAAGGTAGAGGGAGAAATTAACCTTGAAGCGCTGAATGAAAAAGCCAAACAGTATGAAACTGAAGGAAAAATTGCGTCGCTTTCCAATATGAAAGACACAAAAGTCTGGCTTTTTCACGGTACGCAAGACACCAGAGTGATTGCACCAGTGAGCGATTTATTATTTGAGCAATACAAATTGTGGACAGACACACAAAATATTGCCTATATCAATGACAAACCGATGGCTCACCTTTTTCCCACCAAAAACAATGGGGTTAACTGCATGAAATCAGAGAGCCCCTTCATTGGAAACTGCGATTACGATGCAGCAGGTGCTATGCTCTCTCATCTTGTTGAAGATGTTTCGACACCCGACGAGTCACTGTCAGGGCAAATTCATTCAATTGATCAGCAAAAAATAGCGGGTGACGATGCCAAAACATTAGCAAGTGAAGGCTTTGTGTATGTGCCTGAAAGCTGTGCACAAGGCGAGCCATGCAGAGCCCATATTAGTTTCCACGGCTGTAACCAGTATGCAGATGCTGTAGGCGATGCCTACACTACCCAAACGGGGCTGAATGAATGGGCTGATGACAACAATATTGTTGTGCTTTATCCGCAAACTAAGAAGTCGTTATTCATGCCGTTAAATCCACAAGGCTGTTGGGATTGGTGGGGCTATGCCTCTGGCGATTACGCCAACAGGAACGGCGCACAAATAAACGCAGTAAAACAGCTGCTGTTTTCATTAAATAGTGCACCTTCACTAAATAAATCCAACGGAAGTAACAATGACTAAGCGCACAATATTTATCACGGGTGGAGCAAGCGGCATTGGCTTTGGCATTGCTGAGTCAATGGTGAAACAAGGGCACCATGTGATCATCGCCGACATAAACGAACGGGCAGCAAAAGAGGCTGTGACTCGACTTGCGCATTTAGACGGATCGGCCAGCGCAGTAGCGGTAGACGTATGCAATGCAGAACAAGTCGCAGCGCTACCTGAGGTACTAGGGAAGCATACCGTTGATGTACTTATAAACAATGCCGGTATTCAGCACGTTTCACGCATAGAGGATTTCCCTGCTGATAAGTGGCAGCAGCTTATAAATATCATGCTTGTTGGCCCTGCTCTGTTAACCCAAGCTTTTTTGCCAGCCATGCGCAAGCAAAATTATGGGCGCATTATCAATGTAGGCTCTATTCACTCGTTGGTAGCCTCACCGTATAAATCAGCTTATGTGGCGGCAAAGCACGGGCTCTTGGGTTTTGCAAAAACCATCGCCCTTGAAACGAGTGACTGTGATGTGACTATCAATACCCTTTGCCCTGCCTATGTGAAAACACCATTGGTGGAAAAACAAATTGCAGCTCAGGCAAAAGAAAACAATCTTACCGAGGAAGAGGTAATAACAAAAATAATGCTAGAGCCCATGCCTAAAAAGCAATTTGTTAGCGTTGAAGAGCTTGCCGATACCGCAAGCTTCTTAATGTCACCCAGTGCCCGCAATATAACTGGGCAAACCATGGTGCTTGATGGGGGCTGGACGGCACGATAGCCCGCAAGCTTTTTACACAATATTTCTTTTCACATAAAAAAGACTGCAATAAGCAGTCTTTTTTCATTTAGTGTTTTCGCAAAAAGCGTTATTCCCAAAGAGATACGTAGATGGCAACCATTTCTTCAATGGTAGGGATGCGTGGATTATTACCGGGAGAACCTGATGCCAGAGCTTGTTCAGCCATTGTTGACGTCGCTGCAAAAAATGCCTCTTTATCAATACCGAAGTCGGCAGGCGTAGGTACCTGCAAATCTGCATTCAGTGCTTTTAGTTCGTTGATAAGCTTTTGATTCGCCACCTGATCTGAATCACTTTGGGTAGCAACACCCATAGCGCGAGCGCATTGAGCATAACGCACAGAGGCACTAGGAATAGAAAAGGCGGTAACCGCGGGCAACAACATGGCATTCGACAAGCCGTGGGGCACATGAAAAGCAGCGCCAATGGGTCGACTCATTCCATGAACAAGGGCCACTGAGGCGTTTGAAAAAGCAATGCCCGCGAGCGTTGAACCCAGCATCATTGATTCTCTCGCCGTTTCATTTGTTGGGTCTGCAAAAACAGTGCGTAGATTAGGCGCAATTAACGCCATGGCTGATAACGCCTGTGCATCACTGTAAAGATTGGCTTTGCGGCTAACAAACGCTTCAATAGCGTGAGTAAGCGCATCAATGCCTGTATCGGCTGTCACGCGGGCAGGCAAACTTTGCGTTAATGAATAATCGACTAAGGCTGCCGTTGGCATAAACCCTAAACCAACACACAACATTTTTTCTGTGGTATCTTCGTCGGTGATAATGGTAAATCGCGTTGCTTCTGAGCCCGTTCCCGCTGTTGTGGGAATAGCAATGATCGGCAGCCCCGCTTCATCTACAACCCGCGGGAATTTGTAGTCTCGCATTTCGCCACCGTACTTACCCAAAATAGCGATGGCCTTTGCGCTATCGATGGGGCTTCCACCACCTAAAGCAATGATGCTGTCATAAGCGTGGGTTTTGAATGCATCCACACCGCGATAAATAGACCTCACCGTGGGCTCTGGCACCGTATCTGAAAATACATCGGCGCTTATTCCTGCCTCTTCCAGCACCTGTACTATGGCAGCACTATATCCCAACTCAACCATAACTTTATCGGTAACCAGTAAAGGTTTATGGCAGTTGAGTCCTTTTAGCGTTTCAGCAACCCGCTGACTCGCCCCTTTCCCTATGTGCATCACTCTTGGCAGAATAATTTGATGAGACATGTTTCCCTCGCTGCGAATTCTTTTCATCAGCATACCTAGTACAACGCCCAAAGCAATGACAATGTAAAAATAATGTTACCGCCCCACTACCTCTCCAGCTTTCCTCCAAATACTTACAAATACGTGGTTGTTTCCATTGCCAAGAGTTAATGGTTAATTATTAACATCACCGTACGTGAAATGAGTGATAAACTGATTAGAACTTTTCTGTGGACTACGATTATGAAGAAACTCGGTATGATTTCGTTGCTTATAGCAATTATCGCTATAGCGATATGGCAATGGCCGAAACCTGACGCACCTTTACTTTCATCAAACAACGTCATGCCCGCCATGGAGAATTTGCCCGACAATTTCTTTGACACACAAGTAAACCCAGTACTAACGCAGCGCTGTGTTGTCTGCCACGCCTGTTACGATGCGCCATGCCAACTAAAGATGTCATCTCCAGAGGGTATAGCCAGAGGTGCTAACAAAGAAAAAGTCTATGAAGGGACACGACTCACCGCTGCCCAACCCAATAGAATGTTTCTCGACGCCCACAACGTAGACGCATGGCGAGAGCGTGGCTTTTTCGACGTGCTCGAATCGAAAGAAAAACCTAACGCTTCGCCGACCCAATCTTCGGTGCTAGCGCAAATGCTTTTGTTAAAAAAACAGCACCCTTTGCCCAACACCGCTCATTTAGGTGACAATTTCGATATAAGCTTAAATCGACAAAACCAATGCCCAACAATAGATGAAATGGGCGGGTACATAGCAGGCCAGCCCCTGGGAGGCATGCCCTACGCACTGCCAGCCCTGTCGGATGCAGAGCACACGACACTCATTCAGTGGTTAAACCATGGTGCGCCGTTACCTTTACCCAAAGCGCTCTCACAAGAACTGAATGAGAACATACTTGATTTGGAAGTGTGGCTTAATGGGGATAGCAACAAGATGCAGCTTTCCGCACGCTATATTTACGAACACTTGTTTACGTCTCACCTCTATTTCGAAGATATTTCAGAAAAAGGTAAAACGCCTCAGTTTTTTAATCTAGTGCGCTCGCGTACACCACCCGGACAAGCGTTAGATATTATTGCTACTCGCAGACCCTTCGACGATCCGGAGGTCGAGCGCGTTTACTATCGTCTACAGCCAGTGCATTCAACTATTGTGAGTAAAACACATCAAGCGTACGCCATTAATAAAACACTGATGGATAAATGGCAATCGTGGTTTGTCGACGCAGAATTTTCTGTAGAAACATTGCCATCATACAAACCCCAAGTGGCGGCCAATCCATTAACGGCCTTTACCTTATTGCCAGTAGAAAGTCGTTATCGATTTATGCTTGAGCGCGCGCAAAACACTATTATGGGTTATATCAAAGGTCCCGTGTGCAGAGGCCAAGTCGCGCTTAACGTCATTAACGATCGATTCTGGGTGTTCTTTGTCGACCCAGACATTGCAGCATCTGAAAAAGTGAATGCTTTTTACGCTTCTCAAAAAGAAAACCTTCACCTTCCCGCTGAAAAAGATAGCTCGGCCCTTGCGGTAAACTGGGTTAAATACGCAAAGCGCCAAGGCGAATATATGCGTGCAAGAACTACCTTTTTAAATAGTGAGTTTGAAAACGGTGAGCACCTAAACATGTCGAGCATTTGGGATGGCGACGGCAACAACACAAATGCCAGCTTGACCGTATTTCGTCATTTCGATAACGCCACTGTAGCAAAAGGAATGATTGGTAAGCCGACCAAAACGGCATGGGTGATTGACTATGCCTTATTAGAGCGAATTCACTATTTACTCGTGGCGGGCTTCGACGTTTACGGCAACTATGGTCACCAACTAATGACCCGTTTGTATATGGATTTCTTGCGCATGGAAGGTGAATCGAACTTCCTTAATCTACTTCCTCCAACTACCCGCCATGACCTTCTCGACGATTGGTATCAAAACGCAAGCCCTGAACTTACCGATTATTTGGAAGGTGATATCAACAGTTTCGAACAGCCTTCTGGCATAGCGTTCGAAACAGATAATCCTCAACAAGAACTTTATCAATTGTTATCGCAATACTTGGCTAAAGTTCAACCGAACGCCTCAACCTACAATAAACGTTTGCTATCAGCTGAACAGTTCGAAGCATTAGAGCGCTTAGATTCGCTTCCTGCTCAACAAGCGACGTTGATGCCTGAAACTACCATGATTGTGATTCAAGACGACAAAAACCCAGACAACATTGATGTATTCACTGCCCTTAGAAATAGCGCGCATTACAATGTAAATAGCCTATTTGCAGAAGAGGAAAACCGGGAGCCTTCTAAAGATTCAATCACGCTAGTTCATGGTTTGTTGGGCAGTTACCCTGACGCATTCTGGTATATCAATGCCTCAGAGATAACGTCTTCGATTGAGAAGCTTAAATCCATTAAAAGCGAAGCCGATTACAAAGCCCTGCTCGACGATGTTGGCATGCGCCGAACCAACCCTAATTTTTGGGCGTTTAGTGATAAATTAATGCAATGGTCTAGCGAGCGCTATCCTATTGAAGGCGGTCTTCTCGACTATAATCGGTTAGAAGATCGCTAAACCTTGCGCTGTGTGCCGTTTTACGCTTTTCTTTTGCAAAAAACCTGTGCTAATGTCCAACCATTGGAAATGAAAGGACATTAGCATTCCATGCCCTATCAAACCGTTGCTTTAATTGGAAAACCTCAGCACGCTGCAACCCACGACAGCCTAAACATTCTTGCCGAATATTTATTGGCAAAAGGCTGTAAATTATTGGTTGAGGAAAGTATTGCTGAAGAGCTTGAAACCGAAAACTTCAAAAGCTGTAACCTTGTCACTATTGGCAAAGAGGCTGACCTTGCCGTTGTGGTAGGCGGTGACGGCAGCATGCTTGGTGCAGCACGTGTGCTCGCTCGCTTTGACATTCACGTTGTCGGTGTAAACCGCGGGAATCTCGGCTTTTTAACTGATATCCACCCCGATGATATTGTTCAACAACTTGACCTTATCTTTAACGGTGAATGCGTAGTAGAAGAGCGCTTCTTACTTGAAGTAGAAGTTTATCGACACGAAAAGCTTAAAAGTAACAACTCTGCTGTAAACGAAGTGGTGCTTCACCACGGAAAAGTTGCCCATATGATGGAATTTGAAATTTACATCGATGAGCAATTTGTATTCAGTCAGCGCAGCGACGGATTAATAGTAGCCACACCTACAGGTTCAACGGCTTACTCTTTATCAGCGGGCGGACCGATTATTATGCCTAAGCTAGATGCACTTACGTTGGTACCCATGTTTCCTCACACACTGAGCAGCCGTCCAATCGTTGTTGATGCTGACAGTCAGGTATCGATGAAAGTATCAAAGGTTAATAGTGACTCGCTACAAGTGAGTTGCGATAGCCATATTGTTCTGCCGGTGCTACCTGGTGATGAAATTCGAATAAACAAAAGCGTAGACAAGCTTCATCTTGTTCACCCTAAGGGCTACAGCTACTTCAATGTACTTCGTAAAAAGTTAGGTTGGGGTAGTAAGCTTTACTAACCTCCCTGCTCCATTTAGTCGATTCCATGTGCATTTATTACATAAGCCTGTAGCATTTTCTTGATTGCTACAGGCTTGAAAAATAAAGATTTTTTAATCTTCTCTAATTTCCTTAACGAAAACCAAGACTTATAGAAATATAAGACTTCGGCATACCTGTTGCACCTATTACTTCAAGTCGTCAGCACAAGGCCTTTGTTATTTGGCCTAAATGATGTTTCGCATCCCGCTGACTTATTTGCATTCAATAGGAGATATCATGAGTAACACCAATATCAAATTTACAGCCCCTGGAATGGATAACGATGCAGCTGCCAAAACAATCAAGGTATTGGATCAGCGATTGGTTGCACTATTAGATTTACAGTTAACGTTGAAGCACATTCATTGGAATGTAGTAGGACCAAATTTTATCGGTGTGCATGAAATGTTGGACCCGCAGGTAGATGCGGTACGCGAAATGACCGACACAATTGCAGAGCGAATTGCCACGTTAGGTGGCGTACCGAAAGGTACACCAAAAGCCATTGTTGAAGGTCGCAGCTGGAACGATTATGAATTGGGTAAAGGTTTAGTACTTGACCACCTTAAGGCGCTGGATGCCGTATATGACGGTGTAAATGGTGACCATAGAAAAGCGTTAGAGCTTTTAGGTGAAATTGACCCAGTATCGGAAGATATGATCACCGGCCAACTTGCAGATTTAGAACAGTTCCAGTGGTTTGTGCGCGCGCACATTGAGTCTGGCAGCGGTGAGCTACAGCAATAATGTATAATTGCTGGTAAGCCACATAGTTATTCGGACTACCTGCTATTTAATTGAAATTGAATTTTAAGGAGAGCTTACGCTCTCCTTTTTGCTATCAGGTTCTCTACTGCGTTGTGGAATTGTTTACCGCTAGCTTTTGAGTTATTCAGCTACTTAGCATTGAGCTAATTTACTACTGTATAACCACTGTAACGAACGCATCTAGCGCAGCCTATTATTAATGGGTTACTCATAACCACTCCTTTTCAAACGCTCTGTACAATATTGATTTCTTTAATCTTTTCACAATCCACTTTAATTTTTAAGTAAAATATTTACGACTTAACTTTACACAGAAAAAATACTGTATATATTATCAGTTATTGTATATATCATCATGTTCAACTTATTCGAGTGTGGTTATGTTAGCGCATCTTTCTATTTCTAATTTTGCTGTTGTAAAACAATTATCAGTTCAACTGGAAAACGGGTTGACTGCTATAACCGGAGAAACCGGTGCAGGTAAATCAATTGCTATTGATGCCTTAAGCTTGTGCTTAGGCGAGCGCGCTGATGCCAATGCGGTGCGAAAAGGCAGCGCAAAAGCGGAGATCATTGCTCACTTTTCTCTAAACGGCAATGTATTAGCTAAAGCCTTCCTCGATGAACATGAGCTCACCTCAGATGAAGATGAGAATAGCTGCTTTATTCGCAGAGTTATTTCAAAGGAAGGCCGTTCAAAAGCTTTTATCAACGGTATTCCCGCCTCACTTCAGCAGTTAAAAGGCTTAGGCCAGTTTTTGTTGGCCATTCACGGTCAAAATACTCACCTACAGTTGCTGAAAGAAGACCATCAAAGGGAATTAGTCGATGGTTACGCTAAGCACAACGACATATTAGTGCAGGTTAGAGAAACCTACTCTCTTTGGCGTGATAAGCAGCGCACGTTAAAGGCGCTTCAAGAACAAGCCCAGCAGCGCGAAGACAGAATTCAGCTGTTAACTTATCAGGTTCAAGAACTTGATGAATTCGCCATTGAAGAGGGTGAATTTGAAGAGTTAGAAATAGAGCACAAACGCCTGAGTAACGGGCAAAGCCTTTTAGAGCAAGCACAGACTAGCGTATACAATTTATATGAAAGCGATGAAGGCAACGCACTGTCAGTTATACAAAGCAGTATTGAACGTTTAGGCGAATTAGAGGCGCACGACGCTAGTTTAACGCCAATCATTGCAATGCTTAATGATGCAGCAATTCAAGTAGAAGAAGCGGCAGGAGAGCTACGTAGCTACTGCGATCACTTAGAGATCGATCCACTTCGCTTACAGCAAGTTGAGGCGCGCTATGCGAAGGCGATGGAACTTGCCCGTAAACATACTGTGATGCCAGAGGGACTTTATCAGCATCACCAAGAGCTAGCCGCCGAATTCAATGCTTTATCGGAACAGGAAACACTGTTAGGTACGCTTGAAGGCGAAGTAGAAGAAGCACGAGCAACGTATTTAACCGCGACCAAAGCGCTTTCCGAGAGCAGGCAACGTGCTGCTGGTAAGCTAAGCGAAGATATTGAAGTGCAAATTCGCCAAATGAATATGCCCCACGCAAAAGTGGATATTCAGATTCAATACGACGAACTTAAGAAGCCGGTGAGCACAGGTCTAGATACCGTAGAATTTAAAGTGTCTACCAACCCTGGTCAAGATGCAGACAAATTAGAAAAAGTCGTATCAGGTGGTGAACTTTCTCGTATAGGACTGGCTATTCAGGTTATCGCGAGCGGCCATCACGCTACCCCTACTATGATTTTCGATGAAGTCGATACGGGCATTAGCGGCCCAACAGCATCAATCGTTGGCGGGCTTTTACGTAAATTAGGTAAACAATCGCAAGTAATGTGTGTTACCCATCTACCTCAAGTAGCGGCACAGGCACATAATCAATTGTTTGTTACCAAGCTTACCGACGGGGAAAGTACTGAAACCCAGATGTTGGCGTTGACGAAGCAAGACAGGATCGATGAGCTTGCAAGACTATTAGCCGGTGATAAAGTAACCAAGTCGGCGCTAGCGAATGCAAAAGAACTGCTTAAAAGCGCAGCATCGAACTAAAATGCAGTTGATTGGTCATAGTTGTCAATGTAGCATGCCTTCGCGCTTGCAATAAAACAGTCTCGAAATTCGCTTTAGCGAAGTTCATTGACACTAACAAAGGCAATACTGGACAAATTAACGCATGAAGTTGCAACACCTATTAGTAATTCTTGGTATCACACTAACATCAACCGCTTGCTCGAACTGGATTTATCGAATCGACGTTCCTCAAGGAAACTTCCTTGATCAAAGAGATGTGGAAAAGCTGCGCGTTGGAATGACAAAAGAACAAGTTATTTATGTACTAGGTAACCCTGTTGTTCAAGACTCATTCGACGATGACACTTGGTACTACGTTTACGATATGAAGCGCGGTATGAAAAAGCGTGGTGAAGATTTTCAAAAGCAAATGGTGATTAACTTTGTAGACAACAAAGTGACAACGGTTGAAGGTGACTTCGAGTTATCTGAAGACTTCAATACACCGCTTGATAACTAATTTTGTTTAAAAGGTAGCGTTTCTCGCTACCTTTTTTGTTTCTAATACCCTTCATAAAAACGTCTGTTTTTTTAGAGATATATCGCTTACTTACTTGAGGTTTATATGGAACATAGTTTTTGGCACAGTAAATGGCAAAAGAACGAGATTGGATTTCACGAACCTGAAGGGAATGCACTTCTGGTAAAGTATGCGTCTTTTCTGTTTGGCGACGATAGTCCTAGCACATCTTTAAAGCGCATTTTTGTACCACTATGTGGAAAGACCCGAGATATTGGTTGGTTACTCTCCAAGGGTTGTGAAGTGGTTGGTGCTGAGCTAAGCGAAGTGGCTATTATACAGCTGTTTGAAGAGCTAGGTGTAGAGCCTACTGTTACCACTACTTCCAACGGTAAAATTTACGCTAAAGACGGTTTAACCATTTACGTAGGTGATATCTTTAAACTTACATCAAGCGACTTAGGTGACGTTACGGGCATTTATGATAGAGCCGCTTTAGTCGCGCTGCCTAGCCCGCTTCGCGAGCAATATGCTGCGCATTTAATGGCCATTACTCAATGCGCCCCCCAGCTAATCATTTCTTTCGAGTATGACCAGAATGAAATGGCCGGCCCTCCCTTTAGCGTAAACGAAAAAACCGTCGACGCTCTTTATTCAGCGGACTACAACATTCAAAGGTTAGAGCGCTCGGTGCTTGAAGGCGGTTTGAAAGGCAAAATAGACGCTGATAATTTGGTATTTGCACTAACGGCGAAGTAGACTTTTTTAAGATTTGTTGCCAATAGAAAGCGTTGAAATGGTTGCTTTATAGTTTGCGTTTTAGCGCTGATTAACAGCGACACTAAAGCTATTCATACCCACACCAGCTAATGCGACTTGCTTAAATAAATGACTAGAGGCCAAGCAGTGCCTCTATGCCAAACAATATTGCACCTATCAACCCGCCTACGATCGTGCCGTTTATGCGAACTTTTTGAAGATCGCGGCCAATATTCAACTCTACCTGCTCAGCCATTTCACGTTCATCCCAACTATTGATGGTGTCGCGAATGTGACGGGTTAGAAATTCAGCCAACTC
This sequence comes from Alteromonas sp. W12, assembly GCF_001924945.1. Classification (NCBI taxonomy): domain Bacteria; kingdom Pseudomonadati; phylum Pseudomonadota; class Gammaproteobacteria; order Alteromonadales; family Alteromonadaceae; genus Alteromonas; species Alteromonas sp. W12. Next base: position 995,743 of record NZ_LQXH01000001.1, on the reverse strand, counting down.
AGGCGCCATATATTTAGCCGCTTCTCCAATGTGCTTATTGAACGCTTTTGCTAGCTCACTGTCTTGCGTTAACGTGGTACCCAAATCGTTTAAAAGGCTCGACACCTTTGTTTCTGCTTTACCATTTTGCTGTTCAAGAGACGTTAAAAGCCATTGATGAAACTTGGCCCATGATTGCTGAACATACGCGTTTAACGCTGGGTCATTAATAATTTTTTCCCGATAGCTGTTTACCTTTTTCTCCATTAACGGGCTGTGCTGTAGTTCGTAGAGGAATTCGTGTACTTGCTCATCAAATGCATGGCGAATGGGGTGATGCTCATCTTCGTATACATCTTCCAAAATACTTGAAACCGCTTTAACAGCAATGAGTGCCCCCTGCTCGCTTAGCCAACTAGACGGCAATAGCTTTTCGATACGACTGTATTCAGTTTTTAGCCAGACTACTAACGTATCTGCTATGTAGATTTGGGTTTCTGGCTCTGCAAGCAGTGAGGCCAATTTCCCTAACACCCTATCAAGCACTACCTGATGCTGGCGCTCTTTCGTAACGGCGCTTAACGAGGTTGCCATCAATTGCCTAAGATCAAGTTGGTTAATGCCCTTCTGTGCGGTTTTAGCGATAAACGCTTTCACAGGTTTGTCATCGAGCACACGCAGAACGCCTGCAAAAGCATCGCATAGAAAGCGACTTAGACGGGTAGCGTTTCTATCCTGTGACAACCACCTTCCCGCGCCCTTTGCAGGGTCGCTGTCCCGAATTAGCTTCTCTATTGCTTCAGGATGAAAGAACTTTTCTTTAACGAACAATGACAGGTTATTAGCAATAACAGACTTGTTACTAGCCACGATATTGGTGTGCGGAATGGGGTACTTCGCTGGAATTGGCTTAAATAATGCCGTCACTGCAAACCAGTCAGCTAGACCACCGATGAGCGCCGCCTCACTGGCCATCTTAATAAGCCCCAACCACCATGCTCCTTGCAAGTTTGGATAAAACTTAGGAAGTAAAATCGTTAAAACAAATACACTTGCGGCAAAAATTAAACAGGCCAATGCAAGCCTTTTAGCCTTATTCAATTGCGTGTACTTGTCCTGCATAAACTACTCCGTTTAAATTACTCGTTTACCATCTTGGTCTATAAGTGGTGTGCCGTCTTCTTTAGCAAAAGGGCCTTGTGGCCATACAGGCAAAATATCCAGTACAGCTTCACTTGGCCGGCATAATTTCACTGTTTCTTTCGCGTTATTCGAATAGGAATTACCTTCAACTCTCCCAAGAGGTAAAGAAACTGCTTTTTCGTGTTCACCTTTGGGAATGCAAACAATAGGCCTATTCACTAAAACGGGATGTTCCAGCATCAATTCAAAGATGATTTCGTTACTCACTGTTTCATCAAGTAACCCTAATTCAGCAGCAGGCGACTTTGTTGTGCGAAGCGCTTGTCGAGGGTTAAGGTTAGCTGCATTCAATAAATAAGTTAGTTGTTCACGTTCCCACCCAACACGTAAATACTCAATAACCTGCACCTCATACCCAGCGGCCTTGATCACCGCCAGTACATTCCTAGACGTGCCGCACTCTGGGTTGTGATAAATCTTTATCATCGCCACCTAACCTCACTAAAAAGTAAAAACCACATATACCAACATACTATTAAAATTCGAGGACAGACACTCGCAAAGGCTAAAACCTTGCCTGTACTCGTTGGACACACACTCAAAAAAGCAGCTTGTAACCAAATACAGTTCGAGGACGGACACTCACATAGGCTAAAACCTTGCCTGTACTTCTCGGACACACACTCAAAAAAGCAGCTTGTAACCAAACAGATGTACTCACATTGAGTGTCTGTCCATTTCTTTAAAATAATTTCTTCAAGCGAGTGTCTGTCCCCTTCTGAGCTTAGGGCCATGTGGTACAAAATGGTCAAATTCGCCATCCGGTGGCAGATGAAACTATAAAATTAGTTATTACACCATTGATGCAGTCTCCCCCCTTTAGCATATTAAACTAACCTTTTGATTTTAAATGCTTTTTAAGAGTGGCATGATACGTGAAATGTATTTTATAAATACACAACAAAATTTGTGTTTGATATCAATACCGTTAAAGCGTGTTATTAAGTATTTATGAAACAATCAAGGATATAAGAATATGAAAAAGTCTATTATTGCTAGTGCAGCTATGTTGCTTTCAGCCTCTTTGCTTACTGGCTGCGTTATCCATGTTGGCGACGCTAGCGCATTAGAAGGCAGCGATTTCAGTTCTATTCTAGGCAATATTGACATAGCTGAAGGGAAACACGCTGGTGATATTTCTTCTGTTAATGGCAATGTGGAAATTAGCGATCATGGTGGCGCGGATGAAGTCAGCATCGTTAACGGCAATCTTGAAATGGGTAGCCATGTGTCTGTCCGAAATATCGATATTGTAAATGGCGATGTAAGTGCAGCTTCACACCTCAATGTGCTTAAGGGTGTAGAGACCGTGAATGGAAATGTTACGCTTCCTACGCAAAGTGCAATTGGCGGTAGCGTTGAAACAGTGAATGGAGACATAACAGCCGTCGATACAACCATTGAAAAACACATCAAAACACTCAACGGCGATATTACTTTGTCTGGCTCTTCTCACATTTTAGGCGATATCGTATATAAGGAAAGTGAAAGCGCTTGGGGCAAGAAATCAGACAACAAACCTACCCTATCGATTAGTGCATCGGTTACTGTGGACGGCAGCATTGTTTTGCACCGCCCTGTCAACTTAGACATTGAAAGCGATGAACTAAAACAAAAAGTCATTGTAAGCTACGGCAGTGCACAGTAACGTATTGGCTTAATCATTTAAGCTTACCTACTGGAAATGCATGACTGAACAAGAAAAGATGCTTGCTGGCGATTTATACTTTCCGTCAGACAAAACATTATCGGCATTGCGCAAGCAATGCCGTATGCAATTAGACGAGCTCAACACAACTTGTCAAAGTGACCACAAAAAGCGTACAAGACTACTAAAAGCGCTGTTTGGTAGTACTGGAAAAAGGCTTTACATTGAGTCTTCATTCAAATGTGATTACGGCGAAAATATTCACGTAGGCGAAAATTTTTTCGCTAACTTCAATTGTGTGATTTTAGATGCAGCGAAGGTCACGATAGGTGATAACTGCATGATTGCGCCTCAAGTCGGTTTGTACACCGCTACGCACCCATTAGATCCTGTACAAAGGGCAACCGGCATCGAGTTCGCCAAGCCCATTACTATTGGCGATAATTGCTGGATTGGTGGTATGGCGGTCATAAACCCTGGCGTAACGTTGGGAGACAATGTGGTTGTGGCCTCTGGCGCGGTGGTAACTAAGTCTTTTGGCGACAATGTGGTCATAGGTGGTAACCCCGCCAAAGTCATCAAAGAAATAGAGCAAGCCGAATAGAGCATGTGATGTTTTCGGTATCACATGCCTTAAAAAACACCTTTACACGAGTCCATACCAAGTCACATCTATCGATTTAATCTGAACCGGTAATTCAAAGACTCTTCAATGGCCGCCATTAGTACCTCAAAGGCGGCCCCTGACTTTAGCCTAGTACACAGAGCTAGGTAAAATTAAACGCTATCTCGTTAGTAGTCTAAAGACAAACGCGCTCTTTAAATCGTTAATCCCAGTCTGGAGCAAAATCTGGGTTTACAATTCGGTCGCCGTTATCTAGGTCATCAATAAGCGCGAGCTCTGAATCAGTTAAATGTACACCACCGTAAGCTAAATTCTCTGCCAAGTGTACTTTACTGGTTGATGAAGGGATTGCGTAAATGTGACGTTTCTCCATCCACGCCAGAACAACTTGCGCTGGCGTCGCATCGTGGTTTTGCGCTATTCGCAATAACGTTTCGTCCTTCATTACTTTTCCTACCGCAAATGGCATATATGCAGTCGCTTTTATGCCTTTTTCCTTACACGCTTCAACAACTTTCTTATTTTGCATGAAAGGATGGATTTCAATTTGGTTGGTGTAAATCTCGCCTTTACCAAGAACCTTTTCGGCCTTATCTAACAAATCAATAGTGAAATTAGACACCCCAATATGACGAGTAAGCCCTTGCTCTTTCGCCTTCGCAAGATTGCCTAAGTAACTTTCGAGTGAAATATCATTGCCAGGATATGGCCAATGGATAAGAAGCAAATCAACATATTCTAGCTTCAGCTTTTCTAAGCTTTCGTGAACACTTGGAATAAAATGAGCATCGCCCAATGACTCGTGCCACACCTTGGTGGTGACAAACAGTTCGCTTCTATCAAGGCCGCTGGTTTTTATGGCATCACCAACTTGTGCTTCGTTGTCATAAAATTGTGCGGTATCAATGTGTCTGAAACCAACCTCTAGCGCTTTACTGACTGACTCACGGGCCTCGTCACCTTTCAACCGAAACGTTCCCATTCCTAACTGAGGCATATCTTTCATTACTCTCTCCTTTTCCGTGTTTGTCTTACACTACTTGACGTAGCAGCTTCACACTTTGCTACGCCATCGCTTAGAAAGAAGATCGTAATCATCGTGACTGAAATCAGAATTAAATTGGAGACAAACCTAGTGATTACGTTGAAGAATGCACGTCACTGAAATAAAAAAGCCGCTAGCGAACGCTTGCGGCTTTGAGTAATCACTTACACGTGAAGAATAAATTAAGTATTACTTACGTTTGGCGGGACGTCCAGCTCGTTTATTTAAGCCTTGTTGCTTACGCACTTTATGCTTTTTAACCGAGCGACGCATGCGACTTAAACGAGCGTGGTCAAGTTTACCCTGGCGTACATTAACCATAGTTTGCGTTTCATCCGGCAATTGAACATGGCTACGAAGCGCGTTTACGTCTTCTAATCCTAGTTCTACCCACGCACCTTGCGGTAGACGCTTCTGCAGTTCAATTGGACCATATTTAACGCGGATCAAGCGGCTAACTTGCACGCCTTGCGACTCCCAAAGACGACGCACTTCGCGGTTACGCCCTTCTTTCAACGTTACGTTGTACCAACGGTTCATGCTTTCATCTTCAGCATGCTGCGGCGTAGGCGCACCTGAAATTGTCAGGAACTTTGCTTCGCCGTCTTCCAGCTCTACACCTTTTTGAAGGGTATGTAGTGTTTTGCCTGTTACCTCACCGAATACACGTACTGCGTACTCGCGTTCTACTTCACATTTTGGGTGCATTAGGCGGTTAGCTAGTTCACCATCGTTAGTGAATAACAGCAGGCCACTGGTGTTCATGTCTAGACGACCAACGGTGATCCAGCGCCCTAGTCGAATAGCGGGTAGACGGTCAAATACCGTATCGCGACCTTCAGGGTCGTGACGGCTACACAATTCACCTTCGGGTTTGTTGTACATCAACACTCGGCAAATTGGCTGTTCTGTTTGACGAGATAGCAAATGACCATCAACACGGATTTGTGCGGTGTGGTCGACTCTATCTCCTAATGTTGCTTTGGTGCCATCGACCGATACTCGGCCTTCTTCAATCCAACGTTCCATTTCTCGTCGCGAGCCTAGCCCTTGGTTAGCCAGTACTTTTTGCAACTTTTCAGTCATGGGTTTTCACTCTTTAATTGCTTGTTTACGGTCGCACGGTCTATTCAGACGGTGCCTCATTTAACACCTTAAGCGGCGAGTCTGACGCAACGCTTTCAGCCATGTTTTCGAAAGCATCAGCATTGGGCAAATCGCTCAACGACGTCATCGAAAAATAGTCTAAGAAGCCTTTGGTAGTTGCATAAAGCGCTGGTCGCCCAGGCACTTCTTTGTGACCTACTACCTTTACCCAGTCTCGTTCTGTGAGTGTCTTTATAATATTACTGCTTACCGCCACGCCCCTTACCTGCTCTATTTCTCCGCGGGTTATAGGTTGACGATAGGCAATGAGTGCCAAGGTTTCGAGCATTGCTCTAGAATACTTTGGCGCATTTTCCTGCCACAATTTGCTTAACCACGGGCTTAACGCATCTAACGATTGAAAGCGATAGCCACTTGCTACTTCCACCAGTTGAATGCCTCTTGGCTGATAGTCTAACTTTAGCTCGTTAATCACCTTACTCAAGGTTCTATCAGCGACGGTAAACTCATTGAGTACCGTTTCTTTTAAATGCTGCTTTGAAATAGGCTTATCAGCAACAAATATTGCTGCCTCTACCAATTGTTTAAGCTGCGCCGTGTTAATTTTCTTCATGGGCACCTAATTTTACATGAATTTTTGCATAAGGACCTGCCTGAATGCATAAAATTAGCTGTTCTTTTACTAATTCTAAAACTGCTAAGAAGCAAACCACTACCCCAGCTTTACCTTCTTCAACCGTAAATAGGCGTTCAAGTGGCGTATATTCTGTTGTTGTGAGTAACGACAAGATGAGCGACATGCGCTCTCGCGTGCTCAGTGCTTCCCGTGCAATGGTATGGTGTTCAAACGCTTCAGCGCGCTTCATGGCCGCACTGAATGCCAATACAATTTCAGCTAAAGATACATCGGGCTCAATGCGGATTGGCGCCACATTCTCACTTAGTTCAACGTGAGTGGTGAAAATATCCCGTTCAAGCCTAGGCTGAATATCTAAATCTTCTGCCGCTTGCTTTACTAGCTCGTATTCTTTTAATCGGCGAATAAGCTCTGCTCGAGGGTCTTCTTCTTCGTCGGAATCGTCACTGCGTTTAGGAAGTAGAAGCCTAGACTTAATTTCTGCCAATATGGCTGCCATCAGCAAGTACTCTGCCGCCAACTCTAATTTTAGCGACATCATGGCATCCACATACTCCATATACTGCTTGGTAACATCAGCGATGGGCAGTGTGGTGATATCAAACTTTTGTTTTCTAATCAGATAAAGTAGTAAGTCGAGCGGCCCTTCGAAGGTTTCTAATATGACCTCTAGTGCATCGGGGGGAATGAAGAGATCTTCAGGCTTTTCAATTAGCGCTTCGCCATTAATAAACGCAAGTGGCAACGGCTGCTGAACAGGTGTCGAAAGCCCCTTCTCAATAGAGGCGTCATTATCGTTATTATTGTCTTCAACAAACTCTGACACAGTTCCACAACCGTTTTTACGCGCTAACAAAGCGGCGATTATTGATATTATTATTTACGCGTTCACACGAGAACTTGCAGCGCTTCGCTGCAAACTGAAGCGCTACAGGCCTTAGAAACTTAGCTTACGGTTTCCTACTATAACTTTCACCTGCAACTAGCAAAAGAAGCTATTTAAAATAACCTATTTAAAACAGTCTCTTCAAAAAGTCAGCCTAACGAAAGTTATTCAAAGGGAGACGGATCACCCGTGCCATGTCGCACAATAACTGGTGTGTCTTCCGACAAATCAACCACGGTAGTGGGCTGCTCACCAATGTAACCACCATGAATAATAAGCCCTACTTGCTTTTCTAAGTTGTCGCGAATGACATCTGGGTCTGATTCAGCCATGGTATTGCCTGGCAAAATCAAAGACGTAGACATCAATGGTTCGCCCAGTTCTTCCAATAATGCAAGTGCAATGGCGTTATCGGGCACGCGAATACCTATGGTTTTACGTTTAGGATTTTGCAAACGCTTTGGTACTTCGCGGGTCGCTTTCAACACGAAGGTGTAACGCCCTGGTGTGTTGTTCTTAATTTGCCTGAACGCCGTGTTGTCTACCTTTGCGTAAATTGATAGCTCAGACATGTCTCGACACATTAAGGTAAAGTTGTGGTCTTTATCGATTTGACGAATACGACACAACTGCTCAAGCGCCTTTTTGTCTTCCATTTGGCAACCTATGGCGTAGCCTGAGTCTGTCGGATACACCACCACTGCCCCCTCTCGAATTAACTCACAAGCCTGACTAATTAGGCGCTTTTGCGGGTTGTCGGGGTGCACATAGAAAAATTGACTCATAATTACTTCCTTTTCTTAAACGCGCAGAGCGATACTACTTTGCCAACGAGGTAAGTGTCTGTCCACTCGTAAAGCTTGCTGGTTAAGCTCGATGGTAAAACTCGCTTTTAAGCTTTTTACTAACCAACTCTCGGCATTTTAATTAGCTATAGCGCTCATCAACCGTACGTGAACCATTTGCCTTACCTTGCCCATTTATACCGAGAGCGTTGCAAATTAGATTTTTTTAGCTCTCAACCATCTGCCCTTCAAATTGTTTCCAATTATGCCATACGGGTGTGAGCTTACTGCTAATGCCGAGGTTCTTACCCAGCTCAGTCCAACGAGACGGAAAGTGAAAATCAGAGCCCGCCGATGCTAATAACTGATGGGTTTCTGCAAGCTCATTAATAAGCTCTTGTTTGGTTTTATTGATACCTGGAAATGCGGTTTCAATGGCGTCGCCACCGGCTTGTTCGAACAAGGCCACCAAGCGCCGTAGCCACTTCGCTGTCATATCATAATGAGCAGGATGAGCCAGTACAGCTTGTCCACCTGCATCGTGGATCCACTCGATAGCCGTTTCGATGCTTGGCCACTCTGCTTTAACTGCAGCTCGTTTGCCTTTGCCAAGATACTTTTTAAACGCGGCGTCCATACTTGGCACACCGTAGTTGTTTACCAATACGCGCGCAAAGTGCGCCCGTGTCACCTGGCCAACGCCCGCCAGCGCTTTTGCTCGCGTAAGAACACCTTCAAACCCACACTTTTCGAGCTTATCAGCAATTTTTTCAGCTCGGGCTTCTCGGGTTTGAGACTGGCCTTGCAGCCGCTCAAGAAACGTTGGGCAGTGTCTGTCCACATTTAGTCCAACTATATGGATATCGAAACTGTGCCAAGTGGTAGAAATTTCAACACCATCAATAATGGTTAATGCACGTTTTTGCTTCGATTGGGTAACATGTGCTTCTTCCAAACCGGCTACGGTATCGTGGTCGGTAACGGCAAGCGCATCCACCTGCATGGTGTGCGCGCGAAGGATTAATTCTTCTGGCGTTAGGTGGCCATCAGAAAATTTTGTATGACTGTGTAGATCTATTTTCAATGTCTTATGCAAATTTTAGGTTGACACAAACGGCAATTTGTTTTCTTCTATACACACAAAGTATACGTACTAACCGCTTCAAATCCTATTGAAGTTTGGAAAAACAACGAGTAATTCATGCATTCATACAATATTTCAACAGCAGTGACAGTTGCAGCTTGGTGGTGGCACTCCCTAACTTAACGGGCGGTGTGCACTGTAGTGCGTGAATGAATACACATAAAGGCCCGTTTATACGGGCCTTTTTTTTGTCTTTTTGCAGTTGGAGAGTAGCAAAAATGAGTTTAGCGGAACTGGGGATTTCTCCAGGTAAGGTAGAGACAATTGAGCAGGTGGGACACTATGTCGATGATCCACTTGCCGCGTTTGCCCACCTTTGTGGCAATAAAAATAACGCATTGCTTTTAGAGTCGGCAGAAATTGATTCTAAAGACGATTTACAAAGCTTGTTAATGGTTGACGCAGCACTGCGCATGGAATGCCGGGGCAACCGCGTTGAAGTGAAAGCACTGACAGGCAACGGCGCTTCAGTGTTACCTTTATTTGTTGACCACGCCCCTGAAGGCTTACACATTAAAGAAAGGACAGACACTTCAATTACGTTGGTGTGTGATGAAGCCGACGGTGAACTTGACGAAGACAGTCGATTAAAGGCCGCAAGCGTAATGGACGCGCTTCGCATTGTTATCAATAAGATAACGCCAATTCGCCAACATCCCCACGCCGTTTTCTTAGGCGGTGTTTTTGCCTATGACATGCTAGCAGGCTTTGAAAAATTACCCGATGTTGCAGAAGGTGAAAATGACTGTCCAGACTTTGTGTTTTACTTGGCAGAGACCTTAATTACCGTTGACCACCAAACCCGCGAGACCCATTTAATCGGCAGTGTTTTTAGCGGACAAGACGTTGCCCAGCAATATTTTGCCATTGCTCAGCGCTTAGAAGCCATTCATCAGCAGTTACACGATATGCCTGCTAAGCCCGTGCTAGTAAGTACAAATGGAGCGAAGATTGCTGATGTAGAAAGTGAAGCACAAAGCGGACAGTCACTCGTTTCCGACTCAGAAAACTCAAACGAAACTCAAAACGGACAGTCACTTTCTTCTTTTGACCCAAGCGTCGAAGTTAGCGTTAATTTAAGTGATGAACAGTTCTGCAACCATGTGCTGGACTTAAAACAGCACATTTTAGCCGGCGACATTTTTCAGGTTGTGCCCTCGCGCACATTCTCTCTCCCCTGCCCGTCGCCGCTACTTGCTTACGCTAAACTTAAAGAATCAAACCCAAGCCCTTACATGTTTTACATGCAAGATGCCACTTTCAGCATATTTGGTGCCTCTCCTGAATCAGCGCTTAAATACGAAAGAGAAAGCAATCAGGTAGAGATTTACCCGATTGCGGGTACCCGTCCGCGCGGCAAGCGCCCTGATGGCAGTATCGACAGAGATTTAGACAGCCGTATTGAGCTTAACCTTCGCGAAGACACCAAAGAAAAGTCTGAGCACATTATGCTGGTTGACCTTGCCCGTAACGATGTGGCAAAGGTGAGTCGCCCAGGTACGCGCTATGTGAAAGATTTGCTAAAAGTTGACCGTTACTCTCACGTGATGCACTTGGTGTCACGCGTGGTTGGCCAGCTACGTGACGACTTAGATCCACTGCACGCTTATCAAGCCTGCATGAATATGGGCACCCTAGTCGGCGCACCAAAAGTAAGCGCAGCGACGTTAATTCGCGAAGTAGAGAAAAAACGCCGCGGCAGTTATGGCGGCGCGGTTGGCTACTTGAATGGTCAAGGCGATATGGACACTTGTATTGTCATTCGTTCAGCGTTTGTGAAAAACGGTACGGCCTATATTCAAGCGGGTGCAGGTGTAGTATATGACTCGGTTCCACAAGCTGAAGCTGATGAAACTCGCGCTAAGGCACAAGCGGTAATTGGCGCAGTAAAAACAGCGCTACAAGAAGAAGCTGAAAGTATCAACGTTGCGTTAAATGAAGGAGGCAACGCATGAATCAGCAAGTGACCACCCTATTTTTGCTCGACAATGTAGACTCATTTACCTACAACCTTGTGGACGAACTGCGCACCTTAAACCTAGACATTAAAGTCTATCGCAACACGGTTTCAGCAAATGCTCTGTTTGAAAGAATGCAGGAACAAGCAACGAAAGGCCCAGTGCTTCTTATGCTGTCGCCAGGCCCAGGCGCACCAAGTGAAGCTGGCTGTATGCCTGAGCTACTTAAAAAAGTACACGGCGTGTTCCCCGTAATTGGTATTTGTTTAGGCCATCAAGCTATTGTTGAGCATTACGGCGGCACCGTAGGTCGCGCCAACCAAGTTATGCACGGCAAATCTTCTGCCATTACTCATTCTGAAGATGCTATGTTCAAAGGCTTACAGCAGCCCTTACATGTGGCACGCTACCACTCTTTAGTGGCACATTCATTGCCTGAAAACCTTACTGTTTGCGCATCTACAATAAACGATGACGGCAGTGAGGCCGTAATGGCAGTTTACAATAGCGAAGATCGCATGTTGGGTTTCCAATTTCACCCAGAATCTATTTTAACAGCCCACGGCAGTTTGCTGTTAAAGCAAAGTATTGACTATTTAACGTTACAGGGAGCGAACCATGCTTAACGCAGGCCCTCTACTAGAACAAATTATGTTGCGAGAATCACTGTCGCAAACCGAAGCATACAGCTTGTTTAACAGCATCATGCACGGTGAGCAAAGCGAAGTGATGATTGCTTCAGTGCTGACTGCGCTGAAAATGAAAAAAGAATCTCCTAGCGAAATTGCAGGTGCAGCGAGTGCCATGGTTGCCAATGCACTACCCTTTCCCACACCGTCTTATGAGTTTGCAGATATCGTTGGTACAGGCGGAGATGGCCACAACACCATTAATATTTCCAGTGCAGCCGGTGTAGTTGCCGCATCTTGTGGCGTGAAGGTGGCGAAACACGGTAATCGCAGTGTATCGAGTAAGTCTGGCTCTGCTGATTTGTTTCGCCAGTTTGGTCTTAATTTAGAAATTAGCCCAGAAACATCCCGCAAGTGCTTAGATGAAGCAAATTTCACATTTCTTTTTGCACCGGTTTATCACGCCGGTATGCGCCACGCAGCCCCCGTGCGCGCTGCGATGAAGACCAGAACCTTATTTAATATACTGGGGCCGCTGGCAAACCCGGCGGGTCCAACTCATGGGGTTTTCGGCGTATACTCTCCTGAACTGCTTGAACCTTACGCAAAAACCCTTATGCTGCTTGGCCAACACCGCGCAATGATAGTGCATGGCGATGGCTTGGATGAACTGGCGCTTCACGGCGAATCAATGATTTACGACCTTGAGCATGGCGATATTCGCAAGCTTACCGTTACCGCCGAAGACTTCGGTTTACCTCATTATCCTCTTTCTGCGATTGAGGGCGGTGAACCTGAAGAAAACAGACAATTTGTTGAAGCAGCGCTAAACGGCGAAGGTAAAGAGGCGCACCGTGCCGCTATCGCCATGAACTGCGGGGCACTGTTGAAAGTAACCGGCAAAGCCTCAACCTTCAAAGAAGGGGCTGAAATGGCGATGAACGCTATGGCCGAAGGGTTACCCATGCAGTTATTAACGAAGGTTGCCAAAATTACTCAGGAGGTAAGCACGAATGGCTAATGTGCTTGAGAAAATTGTTGCAGACAAACGAGAAGAAGTGGCCGCACGCAAAGATGCACTGCCGCTGGAAAGCTTCAAGACGAACCTAGTTCCTTCCGAAAAGAGTTTATTTGCCGCACTTAGTGAGCCAAACGCAGGCTTTATCTTCGAATGCAAAAAAGCATCGCCTTCAAAAGGCCTTATTCGAGAGCATTTCGATTTAGACGAGATCTTAGCGGCTTACACGCCTTATGCTGCCGGTATTTCTGTGCTGACAGACGAGAAGTACTTTCAAGGTAAATTTGAGTACTTAGCTTATGTTACTGAGCGTGTTGCTCAGCCTGTGCTTAACAAAGATTTCTTCGTTGATACCTATCAAGTGTATCTAGCCCGTCACTATAATGCCGACGCAGTGCTATTAATGCTTAGTGTGCTAAATGATGACGAATATCGCGAGTTGGCAAGCGTTGCCAATGCTCTGTCATTAGACATTCTTACCGAAGTAAGTAATGAAGAAGAAATGGAGCGCGCTATTGCCCTTGAAGCCAACATCATTGGTATCAATAATCGCAACTTACGCGACCTTTCTACCGATTTAGCCACAACCGAACGCCTTGTGCCCATGCTTGAAAAAGCCACGCACGACTACGTGGTTATTTCAGAGTCGGGCATATACACACATCAAGACGTGCTTCGTTTAGCGCCTGTATCCCAAGGCTTTTTGGTGGGCAGTGCGTTAATGGCCGAGGCTGACCTACCACGCGCTGTGAAAACATTAGTGAATGGCGCAGTTAAAGTGTGCGGGCTTACCAACTCCGAACAAGCGCAAATGGCGTTTGATAAAGGCGCTAGCTTTGGCGGGCTTATCTTCGCTGAAAAATCGCCACGCTGTGTGAGCGAAGCACAGGCTTTGACTATAACGCAGAGCATTGAGGGTGCTTTTGTTGGTGTGTTCGTTAATCACGACATTGATGAAGTGGCATCACTCGCCGCCTCGCTCAACCTTTTTGCCGTGCAGCTTCACGGCAGCGAAGATGAAGATTACATTTCAGCGCTTGCTGCCAAACTTCCAGAAGGTTGTGAAATTTGGAAAGTCGAAGGTGTTAAAGCAACCTCTTCTGACGAACTACCAGAATCAGTGGACAGACACTTAAATAATAGCCTTGTAAGCCGTGTTCTTCTGGATTGCCAAGTGGGTGATGCCAAAGGCGGTACAGGCGAAGCGTTCAACTGGCAGCTATTAAACGATATCGAAGCGAAGCATAAGTTAGTGCTTGCTGGCGGTATTAACGCCCAGAATGTTGCAGAAGCTATTGCAACCGGCTGTGGTGCTATTGATGTGAATTCAGGCGTAGAAACTGCACCCGGCGTGAAAAGCGAAGTAAAACTCGACGCGCTTTTTGCCATTTGCCGCCGTTACTAATTTAAATACAGGACAACGTAATGAACCAGTTAGATACAAAATTTGGTGAATTTGGTGGCATGTACGTGCCCGAGCTACTTATTCCAGCGCTAGACCAGCTGGAAAAAGCATTTTTGGATGCCAAGGACGACCCGACATTTAACGAAGAGTTTTTATCTCTGTTAAAAGATTATGCCGGTCGCCCAACGTCAATGACGTTAACTCGCAATCTGGTAAGTAACCCAAAGGTAAAGTTATACCTAAAGCGTGAAGACTTACTACACGGTGGCGCTCACAAAACTAACCAGGTGTTAGGCCAAGCGCTGCTGACTAAGCGAATGGGTAAAAAAGAAGTTATCGCCGAAACAGGCGCGGGCCAACACGGTGTTGCAACCGCGTTAGCATGTGCATTATTGGGGCTAAAAGCACGTATTTATATGGGTGCGAAAGATGTTGAGCGTCAAGCGCCAAACGTGTTCCGTATGAAGCTTATGGGCGCAGAGGTTATTCCTGTAAATGCCGGTTCTGGTACGCTTAAAGATGCCGTAAACGAAGCCATGCGCGACTGGTCGGCAAACTATGATAAAGCCCACTATTTGTTAGGCACAGCCGCGGGCCCACACCCGTTCCCGACTATTGTTCGTGAATATCACCGTATGATTGGTGAAGAAACTCGTGCACAAATTATGGAAAAAGAAGGTCGCTTACCTGACGCAGTAGTAGCATGTGTGGGCGGAGGCTCAAATGCTATCGGTATGTTTGCAGACTTTATTGATGAGCCATCTGTACGCTTAGTGGGCGTTGAGCCTGCGGGTAAAGGTGTGCACACCAAAGAGCACGGCGCAACTATCGTGACGGGTACAAAAGGTATTCTTCACGGCGCTTACACCTTCATTATGCAAGACAAAGAAGGCCAGATTGAAGAGAGCTACTCAGTATCTGCTGGTCTGGACTACCCTGCTGTTGGCCCTCAGCATGCTTATCTTCACGACATTGGCCGAGCGGAATACGTGGCTGCCACCGACGAAGAAGCGCTGAACGCATTCCAATTGCTTGCAAGAAAAGAAGGTATTATTCCTGCCCTTGAATCGTCGCATGCCTTAGCGCACGCGCTTAATATGGCAGATGAAGCGGAAGAAGAAACCATCATCGTAGTTAACTTATCAGGTCGTGGCGACAAAGATTTAGCGCACGTTATCAACATTTTAGGGGACGATTTATAATGGATAGATATGCACAAATGTTTGCCGGCCTTGATGAAAAGAACCAAGGCGCTTTTGTACCTTTCGTAATGGTTGGTGACCCCGATTTAGCGCAATCTGAAGCCATTATTTGCCAGCTAGTAGAAAGCGGTGCTGACGCACTTGAGTTAGGTATACCTTACTCTGACCCCATTGCTGATGGCCCCACAATACAAGCTTCTGCCATTCGCGCGTTAAGTAATAAGGTGACGGTAGCAGATTGCTTGGGTGTTATTTCACGTGTTCGCGCAAAATATCCTAATGTGCCTATCGGCTTGCTACTGTACAGCAACTTAGTAATGGCCCAAGGCATCGAAAATTTTTACAATAAAGCGCAAGAGGCAGGCGTTGACTCAATTTTGGTCGCTGACGTGCCAATTCGCGAAGCGGCACCTTTTCAAAAAGCAGCCGAAGCCACTGGCATTTCACAAATTCTGATTGCTCCACCTAATGCTACTGACGAAACCATGGAAAAAATCGGGGAATACTCGAAAGGTTACACGTATTTGCTGGGTCGTGCGGGCGTTACTGGCGCAGAAACTGCCGCAAACGTGCCTGCTTCAGAACTTATTGAGCGCTTGAACAAACACAAAGCAGCGCCAGCATTGTTAGGCTTTGGTATTTCTACACCGGAACAGGTTAAATCTGCTATTGACGCAGGTGCCGCTGGCGCAATTTCAGGCTCGGCGACAGTGAATATTATCGCAGCCAATTTATCGGACAGTCACAAAATGCTAAGCGAGCTCGGCAGCTTTGTTGAAAACATGAAAGCAGCTACGGCAAAAGGATAAACGTATGCTATATATGATTTGTGCAACCGATGTGGCGGACAGTCTAGAAAAACGCCTAGCGGCGCGACCTGCTCACCTTGAACGTTTGAATGCATTAAAAGATGCGGGCCGTTTAGTTATGGCAGGCCCCTTCCCTGCTGTTGATAGCCCAGATCCTGGTCCAGCCGGATTTACTGGTTCGCTAGTAGTAGCAGAGTTTGATTCACTAGAAGCTGCTCAAGCATGGGCAGACGCCGACCCGTACATCGAAGCTGGTGTTTACGAAAGTGTTGTAGTTAAACCTTACAAAAAGGTTTTGCCTTAACTTTTAGCTAAACGCTATGTAGTAAACTGCGATAAATAACAAAAGCCCCTTAAGACCGAATAGTTCCGGTTTTAAGGGGCTTTTTTGTTGCTTCAACAGTAACAAAGCTAACACTTATTTATCGAACTAGTGTGGACAGACACTCATTTACTAAACTAATGAGGACACACACTCGTCAACTAGTGTGCAACTAGTGTGGACAGTCACTCATTTACTAAACTAATGAGGACACACACTCGTAATTATTTGCCAAGCTTCATACTGTTGATAATGGACAGTCACTTAATAATCAGCCAACATTCGCAATAAACAATCCCTTGTGGACAGACACTCGCTCCTCTGAGTAAGTGTCCCAGCGCCTCAAAACTTCGTCATAAAATTGGCCCATTATACTGCGTTTAAAGATCGACCTTTTCGTGTTCACCCATCTCTTCTGGCTTTACGGTTTTACCAGTAAGCATTTTAAACATGCCTTTGAGTGAAGGGTCTGCATCCCACACTTCTGCATCTATAAGTTCGAAGCGAAGCATTAATAAAGAAGGATCATCTTTACCTTTCTCGAACCATGCTTCTACTGGATTAGACCAGTATTTAGCAATCACCTCTTTACGTGATTCAACAGTGAGATTGCCTCGGATACAAGCAAATACATCATGACCTTTGGATGCAAAATGAACCATGGCTTTTCCACCTTTAGCAATGCGGTTGTCTCGACTAGTGTAAAACCAAAACTCGCTATCAGCGTCTTTATCAAGCTGGGCGTACATAGGCTCGGCATGCATATCCTCGCCTACCAGACTTACCATTACTTTTGGACTATCTGACATTGCTTTCCACATTGTTTTCTTAATATCGCTAGACATAGCTCCTCCTTGTTGAAAATAAGTGTCTGTCCGACGTTACTATTGAATTGAGCAGTTGAACTAAACGCCTTATTTTCATTTTATTGATTCATCTGAAGCTTATGCCTCGCACGTGGCATGCCAAAAAAGTCAATATCATCCCGCTCAGCTGCCAAAAGAGTTATTGAGAAACGTAAGCTCTTCACTACACGCCAGTTAGGTACAGCTTTGGACACACTTTCGTAGATCCAAATGAGCGTTGTGAACTATTTTACAAAAACCGTGGACAGTCACTCGTTTGCACAATAAACATTGATCTCCCTTATTAACAATCAACAAAGTGGACAGACACTTTTTCAAAGTAGGAGTAAAGATTACTCAATATGACTTACTAACGAGAGCACTTAAATATATGCGTCACTTTGAAGCTTAGAAATAGACTTGTGGACAGACACTCTCATTTTGACTTGTGGCCTCTTAGCAACTAAGTGTCTGTCCACAATATTTGCTCTTTCGTAAATGCCATTTACTTAAGGCTTATATACAGCTTTTGCTCCGCAAGGTAGACTAAACCTAGTTCAGAATGGGTTCAGTTAACCAAGTTATACTTATCTGTAGTTTGGCCTGAGTGGGATAATAATTGTGAGGTTGTATGAAATTATCGCTTCGTGTTGCAGTAGTTTGTTTAGTGTTAGCTTTGTCTAACACAGCGCCAGCTTTGGCGTTTCAAGACTCTGGCGGCGATATATCAAAAAGCGAAGCTGCTGAGCGTGCTCGCGTTGCTGTAAATGGACGCGTCTTAAAAGTTGAACAGACCTCAAAAAACTACCGGGTAAAAGTACTTAAAAAGTCAGGGCGAGTAGTATCAGTAGATGTAGACAAACGCTCAGGCAAGGTAAAAACAAATAAAGATAAGGACTAACATGCGTATCCTCGTAGCCGAAGACGATAGCAGATTATTAACCCAGCTTGATGCGCTCCTTCAGCAAAATGGCTATAGCGTAGACCTCGCAGATAATGGCGAGCACGCGCTTTTTCTCATTAAAGAATATAGCTATGACCTGGCTATCGTCGACATCGGCATGCCAAAGCTAGACGGATTTGAGGTCATACGAAAAGCCCGTCAAGCTGATATTTCCTGCCCTATACTCATTTTAACTGCTAGAGATAGGTGGCAAGAGAAAGTGGAAGGCCTTGATGCCGGAGCCGATGACTACCTCACCAAACCCTTTCATAACGAAGAGTTACTTGCTCGAACAAAAGCACTAATTCGACGAGCTTCAGGACAAGCGAACCCAACCATTCAGTTCGGCCCTATCTCACTAGATACCGTTAGTGAAGAACTATCGTTAAACGGTCAAGCTCTGGATCTAACAGCTTACGAATACAAAGTCATGGAGTACCTTATGCTTAACCCGCAAAAGGTCATCTCAAAAACAGAGCTAACCGAGCACATTTATGACCAAGATTTCGATTTAGATAGTAATGTCATAGAGGTTTTCGTTGGAAGACTGCGGAAAAAGCTGGACCCGACCGGTGAGTTAAAGCCAATCGAAACCCTTCGAGGTAGAGGCTATAGGATAAATAGAAGTTTATGAGGCAATTGTCGCTACGTCTTCGGAGTATCTTTCTAGCGATTGTTCTTCTAGCGTTATTTGCGCCCTTTACTGTTGTCATTTTAGACGAGGCATATACTGATAGCCTTACGCAAGCCAAGATGAGTGAGCTTAGGTTGATGAACTTAGGTCTGTTATCGGCTTTCGAGTTAGATGGCGACCTGCCCTATATGCCTGAAATTTTATACGAAGAGCAGTTAAACCTTCCGGGATCAGGTTATCTTGGCGTGATTGTGTTTCGAGACGAAGTAATTTGGCAGTCAGCCTCAGCTCTTGAATATACCTTTGCACCACCTGAGATAGACGTTGCAGTCGGTAACGAGTTATTTTTGGATTCTCATACACCTAAGTTTGAAGAAGATTCCGAGTTTTTTGTATACGCCTTTACTGCGGAATTTGCTTCAAGTAGAGACTTCGAGCCTGTTCGGTTTTATATATTTAACAGTAAAGCACTTTTTGAAGCAGAGCGGAATACATTCTTAGACACGACGTGGCAGTGGATTTTCACGCTCTGTATAGCGCTCCTAATTTTTATTATTATCGGGATTAGCCTAGTACTTCTTCCTGTTAGGAAGTTAATTGACGAAATTTCACAAGCCTCAAGTGGACATAAACGCCAGTTAGAATCACGCTATCCCGTTGAATTCGATTCCTTAAAACAATCCATTAATGGTTTGCTTCAAACTGAGGCCGC
Source organism: Alteromonas sp. W12 (assembly GCF_001924945.1). Taxonomy (NCBI): domain Bacteria; kingdom Pseudomonadati; phylum Pseudomonadota; class Gammaproteobacteria; order Alteromonadales; family Alteromonadaceae; genus Alteromonas; species Alteromonas sp. W12. Next base: position 976,207 of record NZ_LQXH01000001.1, on the reverse strand, counting down.
CCAAAGGGCGAGATATAAAAACAGTTTAGGAGACTTAGCACATAGTTTGAAGACGCCTTTGGCAGTAGCATCGGGCACTAGCGATTTACCTACTGAGGTAAACGAAGCATTACAGCAAATTGACCGAATCATCAAACGCCAGCTGAAAAGAGCGAGTGCTGGAAAATCTGGCTGGCAACAAGCTATCTATATATTACCCATTTTGCACAAGCTTGCCGATGCAATGGACAAGGTCTACCAAGATAAAGCCCTTACTATTGAGTTTGAACTGGATGAGGATACTCAGTTTAAAGGAGACGAGACCGACTTCATGGAACTATGTGGCAACCTTCTAGACAATGCATGTAAAGCAGCGACCAATAGAATTATCGTATCAGTGACGAAAAGTGATGGTTGGCTAACAATTAAAGTAGAAGACGACGGCCCTGGTATTCCTGACGACAAAAAAGTGCTTTTGTTAGAACGAGGAACTCGACTTGATACCTATACAGAAGGCCACGGAATAGGCATGGCGTTGGCGGCCGATTTAGTTTCAATCTACGAAGGTAGAATGCTCATCGAGGACAGTTCGCTTGGCGGTGCTCGTATCGTTATTCAATTTCCCAATCACGAATAGTGCTTTAAAAAGTACAACGAAGTTTGTGCATGACCGTTAAATCCTTGAGCTTTCAATTGCTCTAGTATGAAAGTGGACAGACACTTGAGTTCCTACAAAAATTTGGTGCGTATGGAAAGTGGACACACACTTAATTTTGCCCAAAAGTTTGGGGCAGACAGACACATTCTCAATTGACTGTTTAGCTAGAGACCAATGAGAGATTTTTTTAATCGATTGAATGTCTGTCCACTTTCTACTTCCACTAAGTTACGACGCAGACTTCTCACCTTCACTCGATAACAGCACAGCAAGCCACTTGCTCTCTTCGCGAGACTCTAATGCTATTTTTACCACCATGGTTAACGGAACTGATAGCAACATTCCAACGGTGCCTAGCAGCCACCCCCAAAATATTAACGAAAGGAATACTACAAGTGTAGAGAGCCCCATGCCCTTACCCATCAATCGAGGTTCCACCATATTACCCATGATGGTATTAACAAGCACAAAGCCAAGCGCTGCGAAACCTGCTGAGGCTGGCCCAAGTTGAACAAAGGCTATCAACACTGCGGGCACAGCAGCGATAATTGAGCCAATGTTAGGAATAAAGTTGAGCATGAAAGCCAACACAGCCCAAAGCATGAAATGATCTACTCCCATCACATACAGCCAAATACCAATAATCAGACCTGTTCCTAAACTGACCACAGTTTTTATCGCTAAGTAACTGTTCACAGAGCGAATAAATCTGTCGATATGCTTTAGTTTCATTCCTGGATCGGCAAGGGCAATATGCAACCGGCGTGGAATACTGTCTGCTTCAAAAAGCATGAAAATGACAGTAAGAAGAATAAGGAAAAGGTTTGAAAGTACGCCGCCCATTCCGCTGATGAAATTTGTTGCTACAGACATAGCCGTTGCGGGGTCAAGGTGCGAAGCGATTAACTCTCTATTGATGTGAATATTAAATTCAGCCAATTTGGACACAACCCAGGCAAACTCTGTATCAAGCTTACTTCTATATTCTGGCAAATTTTCTCGAAACTCGGTCATAGACTGGCCAACTAAGCCAGCTAAAAGAAAACCAAAAACAACGATAAGCAGTATAACAAAAGTTATAGAGAGCCATTTAGGCACGCCAAATTTCGAAGTCCAACGTATTATTGGGCTACACGCGATCGCTATAAAAATAGAGAGAAAAAACGGTACCATGATCGTACTGGCGGCTTTAATACCAGCCATTACCACTACTAAACATGCTAAAACGATTAGAATTTTTGCTGTTGGCGAGCGTAGTTCCATTGACATTTTGTGCTACATTCCTGACTGAAACGACAACACTTTACAACGACTTATAAACAACTACAAACAAGAGACTTCAATGAACTTTAATCTTGCCACTATTAAAATTAAAAACTTAAGACTACGCACATACATCGGCATCAATGAAGATGAAATAAAAAACAAGCAGGACGTTGTTGTTAACGTGAAAATTGATTACGACGCTGAAAAAGCGACGAACACCGACGATATGAGTGATGCGCTTAACTATAAAACGATTACAAAGGCAATCATCAAGCTTGTAGAAGACAACCGTTTTTCTCTTCTGGAAAAACTTACCGCCGATGTGCTAAGCATTGCCGCAGAACATTCTTCGGTGCGCTACGCTGAGGTTGAGGTCGATAAGCCCCATGCCCTCAGATTTTCTGATTCCGTGTCCCTGACGCTATCTTGCAATAAGACGGGATAAGGTCATACCTCGAGGAGCTAATTGTGAACATTCTTTTGACCGGTGGAACAGGGCTGATAGGAAGCGAATTTATTCGTCAATATTCTCGAGAACATGAATTTACGGTGATTTCTCGCGACTTTGCAAAGGCAAAGAGCAAATTGGGGGATAACGTCAAAATCGTCGAGAACGTTTCTTCGATAGAAAATTTTGAAAGTTTCGACGCAGTAATTAATTTAGCTGGTGAGCCTATCGCCGATAAGCGGTGGACAGACACTCAAAAGAAAATAATTTGCAATAGCCGCTGGGACATCACTTCTGAGCTAGTCTCAAAAATAAATAGTTGTGATGCGCCTCCGCCTGTTTTCTTATCGGGCTCCGCGATTGGTTACTACGGCAATCAAGGAGACAAGCTTGTAACTGAAGAAACTCCTCCTCATAACGAGTTCACCCATGAACTGTGCGCTAAATGGGAGACTATTGCCCAAAGTGTAGATCAAGCTAAGACACGTGTCGTAACGCTTCGAACTGGTGTAGTTCTCACCGAAAAAGGCGGAGCGTTAGGAAAAATGGCACTACCGTTTAAATTGGGGGCCGGAGGTACACTTGGGAGTGGTAGTCAGTATTTGGCCTGGATCCACTTACAAGATATGGTGCGTGCTATCTCCTTCTTGCTCGAGAATAGTGCATGTTCTGGTGCATTTAATTTAACGGCACCAGAACCAGTGACGAACAAGGAGTTCTCTAAAGCGCTCGCAAAATCACTTAACCGACCTTGCCTGTTCAATGTCCCGGGCTTTGTTATGAAAGTAGCAATGGGCGAATCGTCGACGATGATACTTGAGGGGCAAAGAGTCATTCCTCAAAAGCTTACTACCGCCGGCTTCAGTTTTGAATTCCCTTCTATCGACGAGGCGCTAAGAGAGATATATCACGCTTAAATGAATTACTGAAATTCGTTATGTGCCTTTTGGACAGACACTCATTTGAATTGAGTGACTGTCCAATGCCCTTAATCCAAACGGCACTTAACCGAGTGTCTGTCCGTTTTGTATTAAAGCGCATTTTAAACTAACGCAACAATACCTAAACCATATTCCGCAGCATCTGACTGGTATTAAGTGTAAGCAAACGCCAGCATCCAAACGCACCTAATATGCCTACAACGACAGCGCCAACACTTGGCGCTATTGCCCAGTATTCTGGGTGTAAGCTTGCTTCCATTTGAAATACTGAGGTTTGAAGTAAATAAAGGCTCAACTCATTGGCCATTGCTGCCATAAAGCCTGCTACTACACCAATGATAACAAACTCGAAAATAACACTTTTTCTTATCAATGCCCCCTTTGCACCGAGTGTTCGAAGTATGGCTATTTCCTGTCTGCGTTCATCCATGCTCGCCTGTACTTGAGCAATCAATACTAAGCTGCCCGCTAACAATACCAGCACCAAAATAAATTCAACGGCAACAGACACTTGATCCACAATCTCTCGCAACTGATTAATTCGAGCATCAACGTCGAACATAGTTATTGATGCAAACGGTTTAAGTAGGTTAGTTAACTCTGCCTTTCTCTCGGTAGGAAGGTAGAAACTAGTAATATAAGTTGGGCTAAATGCAGTCATCGCCTCGGGATGAATGACGAAGAAGAAGTTGGGCTGCATGGTTTGCCAATTCACCGTACGGATACTGGTTACTTTCGTTTCGACAATCTCGCTGCCCACATTAAAAGTAAGCCGATCGCCCATCTTAATGTTCAACCTTTCTGCAACGCCTTCTTCAACGGAAACCGGGAACCATCCTTCGCTGTATTGTTTATCCTCATCGCCATGCCAGTTCCCATCAATAACCTCGTTTTCTTTTTGAAGCGTGTTACTCCAAGTTAGGTTCGCTTCTCTGCCTAAACCTCTTCGGCCTTCTCGATTCGGCTCATCTTCTTTAGAAACCTCGGTGTTTACCCCTTCTCCATTTACCGAAACAAATCGACCTCGAATGACAGGATAAAACTCTTCGATTTTTACGCCATTGTCAGCGAAGTGTCTGTCCAACTCGGGTTGAATATCCGGCGTAATGTTAATTAAGAAGTAATTCGGTGTACCTTCTGGCAATTGCGAGCGCCATTGCGAAACCATATCGTTGCGCATTACCAGCACCACTAAAAGCAACATAATGGTGACGGAAAAGCTAATAAGCTGCACGCTGTTGTCCATTGCACGTCGCTTAATACGTGCCCATGCCAACTGCCACGCCCCCATTCTTCCACTGCCCAGCTTGCGACCTACTGCAATTAAGATATACGTAGCACCAAGTAATCCGAGCACCAACGCAGCGCCGGAAACGAAAAGAATAGCGCTAATTTTTAAATCGCGGCTATACATCCACATCAATAAAAATATCGCACCACCTGATGCCACGAACTGAATGCTTCTGGAACGTAAATTCGCTGATATGTCCTTTCTTAATACGCGAAGCGGGGGAACTGAAAATAGCTGCAAAAGCGGATATAAGGAAAAAAGCAATGCACACGTAGCGCCTGTAGCAACTGCGATTAAAAGCGGTCGCCAATGCCACACGTCAAGAGATACATCCACTCTGTCCGCTACAAGTGAAACCACCACTTGCTGACCGATAAAACCTATAACGAGGCCAATAAAAATACCAAGCCCAGTGATAAATAAAATTTGGAACAAATAGACTTTTCGAATGGTGCTGCTTGTTGCTCCCAAGGTCTTCATTATTGCAACAGGGTCAAAGTGACGTTGAGCATAACGCTGAGCAGCAACAGCAATGGAAACGGCCGCTAATACTATTGCTAACAAACTCGCTAACAGAAAATAGCGCTCAGCACTTGCGACAGAACGCCCTATCGCTGACTCGTCATCTTCGACTGTACGCCACGAGTGTAAATCGTCATTTAATTGGGGCAATAACCAGGTATTGAAGTTTTCTATGTCACCCGCATCACCGGCAAAAAAGCCCACATAACGAGCGCGACTCCCTGGCCCGGTTATCGCAGTTTTTTCCAAGTCGTTTAAGTTAATTAGCGCAATAGGGTCAGTATTAAACACGCTGAATCCTGCATCTGGAATATCTACCAGTACATGCGTAACGGTAAAAGTGCCGTCGCCAATTTCGATACTATCGCCAATAGAAAGCCCCAAGCTCTGAAAAAGCCGAGACTGTACCCATGCTTCGCCAGATTTTGGTAACTCTGCAGTATTGCGTTTTTCTCCGAACGGCTGGTCAGTAATATTGACTGTCCCTTTCAGTGGATAAGCTTCATTCACAGCTCGCAAATCAACAAGCGACATCTCGTCGCCTTTAAACACCATTGAACGTGTTGCCACCTGCTTTGCCGTCGCAAGGCCCTCTTCTTGGGCTCTAGCCAACCACTCTTCGTTTATAGGATCGTCTGAGCGAAGTTGAGCATCTGCTGCAATAAACGCAGCAGAGCGAGACTTGAGAGCGCCCTGTAAACGCTCACTAAAAAGCGAGAGCGACAACACGGCCGCCACAGATAGCACAATGGCCAGCAATATAATGGTCAGTTCACCACGTCTAGCCTCATGCTTGAAAAGCCGCCAAGCTAAATTAAAAGACGTCGACATCTAAACCGCCTCTTTTTTATTCATTGTGTTCGCGCCGGTTGTTTCAATGAGTTCTCCAGCATTCATAGTGAGTTGCCTGTCACAATGTTCCGCAAGCTCGTTATCATGAGTTACGAGTACGAGAGTTGTGCCTTTTTCTCTATTCATCTCGAACAACAGCGCTTCGATTTTTTCACTATTTTTGGCGTCTAGATTGCCGGTAGGCTCATCGGCGAAAAGAATTTTGGGAGAGGTAATAAATGCTCGCGCTATAGCAACGCGCTGCTGCTCGCCCCCCGACAACTGATTAGGGAAGTGATGCGCGCGATGTTTCAAACCGACTTGCTCTAGAATATCCAAAGCTAGTGCCTTTGGGTTATCAAGTCCTGCAATTTCTGCCGGTAGCATCACATTTTCCAAGGCTGTTAAGCTTTGAACTAACATAAAGCTTTGGAAAATAAAGCCTACTTTATTTCCTCTTAAAATTGCGCGCTCTTCTTCATTCATACTGTGAAGTGCTTCACCATCTAAGAAAATTTCTCCTTCTGTAACTTGGTCAAGCCCTGCTAACAAGCCCAAAAGGGTTGACTTACCCGAGCCTGACGCGCCAATAATGGCAACGGACTCACCAGACTTGACTTCAAAAGAAATAGGACGAAGGATCTGCAGTGAACCTTCACTCGTATCCACTACTTTGGTTACAGCATTAGCTTTTATCATAAGAGGTCATCAATTCGTGTTTGTTAAATTTCGTTATTTGTTCGCTTTTTTACTTATTCTTTTAATACCCTTTCAAGCGCTATCAGATCAAGCAGAGCAGAGCGACACAAGCGAAAATGCGGTTTTACTTATCTTAGGTGACAGTTTATCCGCGGCTTATGGATTACAGCAACATGAGGGTTGGGTCAGTTTGTTACAAAAGATGTGGCAAGACGACAACATTCCGATTGATATTGTAAATGCTGCGGTAAGCGGAGAGACTACTGACGGCGGTTTAGCGCGATTTCCCCGTTTATTAGAGCAACACAACCCTACCCATGTATTGATTGAACTGGGCGGTAATGACGGCCTTCAGGGCCATAATATCGGTAAGATTAGGGATAATTTAGATTCGCTGGTAAGTGTTGCGAAGGAGAGTAATGCCGTAGTGTTTCTGCAAGAAATGCAAATTCCTTCTAATTATGGCAAGCGCTATACGCAGATGTTTACTCAAAACTTCAATAAAGTAGCGGAAGCTCAGGACGTTCAAAAAATTCCCTTTTTCCTTGAAGAAATAGCTTTAAATAAGGATTTAATGCAAAACGATGGTATTCATCCAAATGCTGAGGCACAGCCTTTAATCGCTAATTTTATGGACAGACACTTAAGAAGTTTAATTCTTAGCGCTCAATAATTGTGCTAATCTTATTAAGTGATTTTTTAAATGCGAGGTTTGTTTATGGACGTTTCTTCTGTTAATTCGTCTCCTGTTTCCACTGTCTTAGAATCGCCACAGCGACCTACTCAACAGGTTGAGCCCCGTAATGTGCAAGAAAGTCGCGAGCCTCAGCCTCAGAGCACACAGCAGACCTCAAGCACTAACGATGGGCGTGTGGGTTCTAGAGTTGATGTATACGTTTAAATTCCATCTTATTGAAAACTGTTGGGGACAGACACTCGCTAAATAAGAGTGTCTGTCCTTTTTCCTTTTAGTCTATTTGACGCAACGATGGATTTTATCCGTTGTTAAGCTCGAGTGTCTGTCCACGATTTTCAGTTCTATTTATTCAACTTCGATTGATACTCATAATGAGGTTGAATTGAATGAGCTCTCATTTGAAGTAACCGTCCCTAAAACTGTCCCAAAGACCACTTAAAATTGACGCCGTAAATCTCATAATGTCAATAAATAACTATGGGATACGGATATGCCTCTACCTCGATACAAGCAAATAAATACTGATGTTACACCTTATTACCATTGCATTTCTCGCTGCGTGAGGCAATCTTACCTTTGTGGTCGCGATGCCCGCACTGGCATAAACTATGAGCATAGAAGAAAGTGGATTCAAGACAGGCTCCATAAGCTTTCTCAAGCTTTTGCCATCGACTTATGCGCCTACGCTGTTATGCACAATCACATTCATGTGGTCTTGCATATAGCAAAAGGCAGAGCTGAAGGCTGGACGATGGATGAGGTCTTGCTTCGGTGGAGGATGTTTTATAAATGCCCGCCCGTAGTGCAGCGATATTTAGAAAACTTTGATTCTGTAACGTTAGATGAGCTAGCAGAATTAAAATCACTATCTGTTATATACCGAGAGCGACTTCAAAGCATTAGCTGGTTTATGCGTATGCTCAATGAATACATTGCTCGAAGAGCAAATAAAGAAGATGAATGTAAAGGCTATTTCTGGGAAAGAAGGTTCAAGTCACAAGCTATACTCGATGAGAAAGCACTGGCTAGTGTAATGGCTTACGTAGATTTAAATCCCATTCGAGCAAAAATAGCAACGACGCTAGGCAACTCTCACCATACTAGTATCCAATATCGCTTGAATGCCAAACGCTCGAATAAAACGCCTAAGTTTTTGATGCCCTTTAGCGATAGTCACTACAAGAGCACGGTGCCGTTGCCCTTCGCATTCAGTGATTATTTGCAGCTTATAACTGATACACTTAACGCGGAGCGCAATAACGATACCTGCATAACCCCAAAGCTTCCTAACCGCTTGCTAAGTAAGCTTGGCATGACAAAAGAGAACTGGCAGCTAGTAACCAGTAATTTTGAAACACTTTTTACTGGGCCTGTCGGTTGCCCCGAGATGATGGAGAATTTCGCCAAATGCTGCAAAAGAGCATGTCGTCCAAACGTTGCAAATGCCCAAAGGTATCTGTCGTGAACCTCTAACGCCATTGCAAAAATGCTTGGCTAAATATCGGCTTGGCGTGCAAGCACATCAACAATGTCCTGAGATTTCGTTAGGCGCCTTATGTCGTTGAACAGAACTTCAGCTTCAGGGTATTGTCTTTTCAGATAGCCGCACCATTGCTTAATTCGGTTGGGGTAATATTTGCCCTTATCACCAAAAATTTCGTAGCCAGAGTACTGAATCAGCAAAGCAGCCAGTTCAGACCATGGCATAGGTGCAACCCCCTCCTTAATGCTCAGCGCCAAATTAGGCATTGCCAATGCACCTCGTCCAATCATAAGGTTGGTACACTCTGATTGGCTCTGACAACGCTGAGCGTCTTCAGCGTTCCAAATCTCACCATTTGCGACAAGTGGAATATCGGTGTGTTGCTTGATCTTCGCTATCCAGTCCCAATAAGCCGGTGGTTTATACCCCTCCGTTTTGGTCCGCGCATGAACAACGAGCTCAGAAGCGCCCGCTTCAGTGATAGCTATAGCATTCTCGACAGCTAAAGATTTGTCTTCAAAACCTAGTCTGATTTTGGCTGAAACTGGGATTTCTGCAGGAACAGCATCCCTAACAGCTTTCACAATGTCATAAAGGGTTTGGGTTTCTTTCAACAAAACCGCCCCGCCCTTACTTTTATTAACTGTTTTGGCAGGGCAACCAAAATTTAGGTCAACACCAGGAGAGCCCAGCTCTATTGCTGTTTGTGCATTCTCTGCAAGCCACTGTGGATGTTGTCCTAATAATTGAACTCGGACAGGCACACCTGCCGGAGTTTTGCCTCCATTGTGAAGCTCAGGGCAAAGTCTATAAAACGTTTTCTTTGGTAACTTTTGATCGACCACTCTTACAAATTCAGTAACGCACTGATCGAAACCACCCACGCGAGTGAGCATATCTCTCATTAAGTGGTCGACAACGCCCTCCATAGGGGCAAGCATTACTTTCATTGCAAAAATCTCAGTTTATAGAACATAAAATCGGCGCGGGAGTTTAGCAAAAAGCACTTATATCAGCCAGGCTTTGATGCTTAGTTTTTCAACTTCTGTGACTGTCTATTTAAGGTGCATTTAAGGTGGTTTTAAATTGCAGCTATTTAAATTTAGTAAGTGTCTGTCCGCTAGACACTTTAATTCATGTGAGAATGATGCTGGCTTCTAATTTTGTACGAATGGAGAAAGCTTGTGTGTCTGTCCGTTCGTTCGTTTAAATTTAGTAAGTGTCTGTCCGCTGAACACTTTAATTCATGTGAGAATGATGCTGGTTTCTAATTTTGTACGAATGGAGAAAGCTTGTGTGTCTGTCCATACGTAGAAAGTTCTTGATAGAAGTCCGCACTTAGCCTATTTACGAGGCTGTAACTGGGTAGCGGCTTCCTTTTCTAAATTTTCAAGGCGAGTGAATACGGCCTTCTTTTGATTATCTGTGTATGTCCGCCAATTAATGATTTCTTCAATCGTACGTTTACACCCAATGCAAATGTCTTCGTCGGTTAATTTGCACAAGGCTACACATGGGGAAATTAAGTTCATAAAGCTTCTGTTTTATCCAGACCGTCTTTTTTACTCTCTACTCGCGAAGCTACTATAGCTGCCATTGTAGCTTCTGATAGCTCTTTATTGGACCACAAACAAACATGACAACCAAAGCGCGATTCAAGATATGAGGAAAACTCAGTGTCTGTCCCACAGTCATACCTCACTAAATTTTGCTTTTTACCGTCGTAAATAACCGCAGAATAAGTAAACACAAAGAGCCTCCTAAAAAAGAGGCCCAAATATACATCTAGACGTCTAAACGTTCAAGCGTCTAATTTAAATAATCGAGTGCAGCGCAAATTGCGGCCACCTGAGCATCATTGCAATTCTCGGGTGTCGCATTATCGCTATCGGGATAGACTTCTGTGGTTGTGACGTACTTAGCATCTGTCATACCTCCACAAAGGTACAACGACTTCTTGTCATAGCAAATTACACCTTCACTCACCACATCTGCACCTATAATCTTTCCGTTTTCATCGGCCGGTGCGATATGCGTTACTTTTTTCACAGCCTCAATAACTGCTTTTTGAAACTCTATTTGGGGGCTTGGAGTATTAGCAACCGTATAGAAACCATCTGGAATGTTCCAGTTATCATCGCTCACCCCATCCCGTGCAGCTAGTGCTGGTCTAAACTCACTATTGTCCGTGTCTGTCGTTTCATGCAAATCAATATGAAGCGTAAGAGATAACGCTAAGTCAGATACTAATTGCATAAGCTGAGCAGACTCAGGTGCAGGAGAATCACTGTAAAACGAGCGATTCGGATCTAATGCCATTGGGTTCCATCGATTTATCGACTCGTATCCCCAGGGACTTACACATGGCACCACAACTATATTTACTTGCTCTGCGTACTGAGCCAACTTTGTTTCAATAAATTGAAGCGCTCCTTGCACACCACTCGTTTCGTAGCCGTGAACACCGCCTGTAACGAGTGCAGACGGCTTTTCAGCGTCAAAACTCTTGGGAATCACAACATATAGTGGGTAACGCGCTGTATCGTAAGGAAGTGCGCCATACTGCTTTAACTCAAAGCCTTCAGGGATAATGTTGAAGAGTTTATTAAGTACTTCTTCCTGATAACTTCTTTTCACAGTCTGCTGTGCTTTCCATTGGGCTTTTTCTTCTTCGCCCCACGGCTCACCAGGAGTTCCAATTGGATAATTCTGCATATAACACCTCTTTTGTATTTTTTAGATCATAACAGTTCAACAAGCTCACGTATCTATCACACAAAAGTTTCTTAAAGGGTTGTGACATGAGTTCTTTACGCATTGAACCTCTGAAAAGTGCTTGCGCGAAGGCATTGACGCCTCTTTTGTAAGAATTGCAAATTCCGATGAAAATGATCGGTGTATGTCTAGGTAGATGGTTTAAAGAGGGAAAGGAGAGTGTCTGTCCACTGAAGCTTTCTTAAAATGGCTTTGCATCTATTTGCTTACAGATTTAATTGCAGTGTCTGTCCACAAAGTTTTAAGCCAGAAACAAAAAAACCAGCCGAATGGCTGGTTTTTTCGATATGGCGTCCCCTAGGGGATTCGAACCCCTGTTACCGCCGTGAAAGGGCGGTGTCCTAGGCCTCTAGACGAAGGGGACTGAAAATTTTCTTTCGAAAGCAACGCTTTCGAGATTTTCAGTTAGGAAAAGTGAGTCAGCGAACTGAGCGACTTTTCCTTACCGAAACTTTCAGTCAGAAGTTGAATAATCAACTCCAGCCTATTTCACAGTTTTAACCGACTGTGACGCGATAAAATGGCGTCCCCTAGGGGATTCGAACCCCTGTTACCGCCGTGAAAGGGCGGTGTCCTAGGCCTCTAGACGAAGGGGACTGAAAATTTTCTTTCGAAAGTAACGCTTTCGAGATTTCAGTTAGGAAAAGTGAGTCAGCGAACTGAGCGACCTTACCCTACCGAAACTTTCAGTCAGAAGTTGAATAATCAACTCCAGCCTATTTCACAGTTTTAATCGACTGTGACGCGATAAAATGGCGTCCCCTAGGGGATTCGAACCCCTGTTACCGCCGTGAAAGGGCGGTGTCCTAGGCCTCTAGACGAAGGGGACTGAAAATCTTCTGTCGAAAGCACCGCTTTCGAGATTTCAGTTAGGAAAAGTGAGTCAGCGAACTGAGCGACCTTTCCTTACTGAAACTTTCAGTCAGAAGTTGATTAATCAACTCCAGCCTATTTCACAGTTTTAATCGACTGTGACGCGATAATATGGCGTCCCCTAGGGGATTCGAACCCCTGTTACCGCCGTGAAAGGGCGGTGTCCTAGGCCTCTAGACGAAGGGGACTGAATTCTTTCTTCGAAACTAAGTTTTCGAATTTTCAGTCCGAAGCTGCGTTAACAACTTCAGCCTATATCAAACCACATCTCAATGTGACTTGGTGGAGCCAGGCGGGATCGAACCGCCGACCTCCTGCATGCCATGCAGGCGCTCTCCCAGCTGAGCTATGGCCCCATCATGGTACCAGTCATTTTGTGTGACTGTTCCGTGACAGCGGGGCGCATTCTAGGCATCCCCCCCTGTCATGTCAACGCTTTTTTTATGAATTTTCTCTGTTTGCTATAAAAGTAAGCGCTTTGTCGATTCTCTCGCCAATTTTCTCTTTTGAGATAAGATTCAACGTGATATCTAACGACGGTGAATTACCACCACCTGTCACAGCTACACGCAGCGGCATACCTACTTTCCCCATGCCCACTTCCAATTCTTCGGCTGTACTATTTATAGCAGCCTGAATATTTTCTGGGTTCCACTCTTCAATTGCCATTAATTTATCTTTAGCAAGCTCTAATGGGCCGCGAGCGACTGGACGAAGGTGTTTTTTCGCTGCGTTCGCATCAAAATCTTCATAGTCTTGATAAAAGTACGTAGAAATCTCAGCTAATTCTTTAAGCGTTTTTACTCTATCGGCCTGAATAGCGATAATAGATTCGAGCGCAGGGCCTGTCGTTAAATCAACATTCAACTCTTCAAAGTGCCATTTAGCGTGTGACGCAACTTCACTTGCTGGTAATGTCTTAATGTAGTGTTGATTCAACCAGATTAGCTTTTCTGTGTTAAATGCCGATGCAGATTGCCCAATGGCATCTAAGCTGAATTTCTCAATCATTTCATCAACTGAGAAAATTTCTTGGTCGCCGTGAGACCACCCCAACCTAACAAGGTAATTAAGCACAGCTTGCGGTAGGAAACCATCATCGCGATATTGCATCACGCTTACAGCGCCATGACGCTTAGATAACTTCTTGCCGTCATCACCCAAAATCATAGAAACGTGAGCATATTCTGGAACTGGTGCACCAAGCGCTTCAAGAATATTGATTTGACGTGGCGTGTTATTAATATGGTCTTCACCACGAACTACGTGAGTAATACCCATATCCCAATCATCAACAACTACACAGAAGTTATATGTAGGGGTACCGTCAGAGCGCTGAATAATAAGATCGTCTAGCTCAGTATTGCTAATCTCGATTTTTCCACGCACGTGATCATTGATTACCACTTTACCTTCTAGAGGGTTTTTGAAGCGGATAACAAAAGGCTGACCTTCTGGATGATCCGTTCTGTCTCTCCACGTACCTGGGTAGCGAGGCTTCTCACCACGTTCTTTTTGCGCTTCACGAATCGCATCTAACTCTTCAGAGCTCATAAAGCATTTATACGCTTTACCTTCATCCAAAAGCTGCTGAATAAGTTCTTTATATCTATCGAACCGCTCAGTCTGATAGATTGGCCCCGTATCCCACGTTAAACCTAACCATTGCATTCCGTCTAGAATGGCCTGCTTTGCTTCTTCAGTTGAACGCTCGATATCTGTATCTTCAATACGAAGAACAAACTCGCCGCCTTTGCTTTTAGCAAGAAGCCAAGAATAAAGCGCAGTTCGTGCGCCGCCAACGTGAAGATAGCCTGTTGGGCTGGGTGCAAATCGTGTAACAACCGACATGGTCACTCTCTATTGTTAATGTATTTCTAAAGTTGGGCGCATTCTACCAGTGTAAGCGCGACTTCAAAAGTAAGATAAGAATAGAAGGAAAAAGAAATCTCTTGAAGTAGTTTAGATGGTACGAAGAAAGTGAGCTATAAAGTGGACAGACACTTATTGTTGAAGCCCACTTTTTCAAAATTCATTTCTTACTGAAGTGGACACACACTCAAAAAAGTCCAATGATCAGAGAGTGACAGAACCGATAATAGCTTCAAAAAAGTAAGTGGGTGTCCGAAAAGACCAGGTACTTTAAATAAAAAGATTCTGCACGCACTTTATCAGGTTTACGTGAGTGTCTGTCCTTTCTCCTTCTCTCCTTTTTTTTTCGTTTCGTGTTTTATAAGTGACTGTCCACTTGGTAATTCAATTGATATTTCAAGAATAAAGTAAGCACCACTTTTATTTGGTTAGGTTTACTAGCGTTTAGCTACGAAAAAAAAAGTGGGTGTCCACTTTGCTCTTGTTTGCCACTTCTTCTTTTAAAAAATGAGTGTGTGTCCATTGTGCGAAGCCCCATTGTGCGAGGCCAATTTAATTATATGTTTGTGGTAAATAAGTGACTGTCCACTTCAATTCCAGCCAACCTCTATTTCAACTCTTAGTAAGAAGCGAGTGTCTGTCCACCCAAGCTCCAGCTTTTTCGTGTAAACCCACGCTGCAGTTTTTGTCTATCGATGGATTCAAAACGCGATTAAAAACGCTGTTCTTTTCATCAATTTAGTTAAGATGCAGCCAGAGTGTCTAAAATTCGGGCACACAGTCATTTTTCTTTAATTTTATTGTTGACACTAACGGAACCGACTCTATAATACCGCCCCACTTGCTTAGGCAAGCTTTAAAGAAATATGGACGCTTAGCTCAGTTGGGAGAGCATCGCCCTTACAAGGCGAGGGTCACTGGTTCAAGCCCAGTAGCGTCCACCACTTCCTCACCGTGGTTAAACAGTGAAATCAAAAAATATGGACGCTTAGCTCAGTTGGGAGAGCATCGCCCTTACAAGGCGAGGGTCACTGGTTCAAGCCCAGTAGCGTCCACCACTTCCTCACCGTGGTTAAACAGTGAAATAAAAAATATGGACGCTTAGCTCAGTTGGGAGAGCATCGCCCTTACAAGGCGAGGGTCACTGGTTCAAGCCCAGTAGCGTCCACCACTTCCTCACCGTGGTTAAATAGTGAAATTAAAAATACGGACGCTTAGCTCAGTTGGGAGAGCATCGCCCTTACAAGGCGAGGGTCACTGGTTCAAGCCCAGTAGCGTCCACCATCCCTCTCAATATATCTCAATCTTTAGAAACACAACAATCTAACTCTGTCTTAGTCGTTGTCACGTTAAAGCATTTTGGCTACTCCTACACCAAATCCAGCAATCATTATCAATAACCAGTACTGAAATTCAGCTACGAGCAGCTTCCATTATGCGATAGTCTCCATAAAGAACTATACTTAAGGTGTACTTACCGTGATATGGTAAGAAAAATAAGGGTTCTCATGTTTCAGAGGCAACTAATTGATGAAACTACACTTAGCTAGAAATACTAAGTTGTTAATTGCTGAAGACCAGGTGCTGGCGAAAAGCCATATGCACTATGCACTTGAGCAGTTAGGTTTCAAGAACATGAACTATGTTGATAGGCCCTCTCATGCCCTTTCCGCACTGCAAGAACATGATTATGACGCCATTATCTGCTCTTATAATTTGCGCTCTGAACAAGGCGGTTATTTTTTACTTGAGCAACTAAACGAAACTCAATCACTACCTCTTACCAGCGCATTCATCTTCACCAGTGCAGATACCTCAGCAGAAGTCGTCCACGCCATCATAGAGTTACAGCCGGATGAGTTTATCGCTAAGCCCTTTTCGGTTAACGAGTTAGACAGGCGACTTTCCAGAGTTTTATCAAGGAAAAAAGCGCTAAAGAATATCTATTCATTCATGGATAAAAAGGACTACGAAAAAGCCCTGGCTGAAGTTGAGTTCTTTTTATTGCAGCCTGAGCAAGCCGAACACTTTCCGCTAGCGATGAAGATTAAAGGCGATTTATTGATAATCACAGAAAGGTTTCAAGAAGCCGTAGCCTTTTTTGAATCGATAATTAACGTTCAAGATTTTAGCTGGGCAAAAATGGGGATCGCGAAGAGTCTGTTGGCACTCAATGAATTGGACGATGCCGAAAGAGAAGTTATCCAGTTAGCAATGCGACCTGACTCTGCGCTTGAGGCCTATGACTTACTCGCCAAACTGCAAATTAAGCAGTCAGCTTTTGACGAAGCGCTGGAGTGTACATCGCTTGCGTGCAATATCTCCCCTCAAAACATTGCTAGACATAAGTTAGCGATAAATTTAGCGCGGATCACCCATGATTACGAAAGTCAGTTTAACAGCGCTAAAAAGGTGGTCCGCTACGCGAAAGACTCTATCCATGACAAGCCAGATATTTATTTAACTGCCGCAAGAGCGGGTGTTGATTTTGCTATGACATCTGAGCCCGAACACGTAAACAGCATAGTTAAACAAACTAATGAGTATTTGCGACAGCTGAAAAAGGCTCACCCGAAAGCAGCCTTAAACGATGAGCTGACGGTGATTGACGCGCGTCTTCATTATTTGAAAGACGACACAGTGAAAGCACAAATGCTGTTGTCAGATTTTCACACAGATCATGCCCAACACCACTCCACAGAAGCCTTGCTTGATAGAGCCAAAGCCCTTCATGAAGTAGGAATGAAGAAAGAGTCCCTTGCGATCTTAGACGCCATTTCATCAAGGCAGGATGAGGAGAACGATGAATTAAACCTCATGGCCACCTACTTAAAACAAGAGAAAGAAGAAAAAGAGGCGATTACGCTAAGCCCTAAAATACTTAACAACACCGCCGTTGCGCAGTATAAACGAGGTAATTTAGAACAGTCTTACACAACATTTGCTCAAGCGTTCCGCGTTATGCCTAAAAATCCCTCTATTGCGCTTAACTACCTTCAAGCAATAGTAAGGGCCCGAAAAGCTAACGCGCCTATGCTTCCCGACACCCTTTCGGCCATCAAAAAATGCAGAGAAACACTCGAGTCGGCAGCTTTGTCAGAAGATCAGTATTCTCGCTACGAGAACGTGAAAAGCATTCTAAAGAGCGAATGATAACGTCAGTTATTCCCCTCGCCCTTCTTATACCAATACGCTTACTTAATTAGAGTAGACGACTACTGTCTCGTGATAGAGTTTGTCTTTATACTCAAGCTCGTGACTAAACGTCATTCCTAGCTTTTTCATAATATTGATAGACGCACTATTTTGCGGATTAGCAATAGCAGAGAATTTTTCAACACCTATATCATACAGCGCCTCTTTAACAGACTCCGCAGCCTCTGTTGCGTAGCCCTTGCCCCACGTATGGCGCTTAAAACGCCACCCTAGTTCCATATTGTCACTTTCGGGGTGTTGAGTAAAAAAGCCAAAGGGTCGAACCAAAATCCAACCAATGCTTTCCTTTTCGACTAGCGTTTCCACGCGCCACAGTCCCCACCCTAGAGCTGGATTGGAATAGGCTTGGAAACGAGGAACAAAGATTTCCCGAATATCTTCCTTAGAAGACTTCTTGCCACCGTTGATATATTTCATGACAAGCTCATCTTGGTCGAGCTCCCATAAAAAGTCTGCGTCTTGTTCGGTGATATAATGGTAGGAAAGACGCGCACTGTCCTTGATATGCATATACTTCCTTTATCGTTATTATTTTTAATATACTTACACCGCTGAATATAGCTCATTTTTACAACAAACCAAACTTATTCGATATATTTTTTGCCCTACATTTTCCTTTAACGTAGAGCCAATTAACTAGCCTCCCAGCATGGCAAGGTGCTTGGTTGCCCCCGTTTTACCTTCATGCAAATAGTGTGTTTCGTGTTTTTGGCCGAGCACATCTTGTAAAAAAGCGACCACTTCATCCACATTTCCAGTGGCAAGAAGATGTCTCATGTCTATCCCGTTTTCACTAAACAAGCATAGGTGAAGCTTTCCTGGGGCAGAAACACGTAGTCGATTACAAGTTTTACAAAAATCTTTGCTGTAAGGCATGATTAAGCCAATTTTACCGGCATAGTCAGGGTGGTAAAACTCTTGCGCTGGCCCCGCATCTTTTCTACGCAACAAAGGCTGCCAGCCCATGTCTAACAACGTACTTTTTAGCGGCGTACCACTTTGATGTTGCTTATTGAAAAACTGATTTAAGTCGCCTGTCTCCATTAGCTCTATAAACCGGAGCGTTACTGGCATATCTTTTAGCCAAGCAAGAAACCTATGGAGACGGCTATCGGAAAAATCGTTGAGTAAGACAGAGTTCACTTTCACGTCTAAGCCGGCATCAATCGCTGCGTCTAACCCTCTAAGTACAGCTTTAAGCTTGTCTTGTCCTGTTATAGCGGCAAACTGACGGGGATCTAAACTGTCAATACTTACATTTACTTGGTGTAACCCTGCTTCTTTCCACTGATGCGCAAACTTTTCCATTCGCGCTCCATGTGTTGTCATCGCTACACGTTCGATACCAGGCGTATTACTTGTTAGCTGTAAAATATCAAGAAAGTCTCTTCGCAGCGTTGGTTCGCCGCCTGTTAGGCGCACTTTCGACGTACCTAGCTTAGCGAACGCTTTGAGCAAGGTATCAATTTCGTTTAGCGTCATAAACTGATCGCTCGTCGGGCCTTCATATCCGTCTGGCAAACAGTACTGACAACGAAAGTTGCACGCTTCGGTCACTGACAAACGTAAATAATGAAACTGTCTACCGAAACTATCTTCTAACAAACTAACTCCTTAATCCTGTGCTGCTTAGTCATTCAATTCACGG
This sequence comes from Alteromonas sp. W12, assembly GCF_001924945.1. Lineage (NCBI taxonomy): Bacteria > Pseudomonadati > Pseudomonadota > Gammaproteobacteria > Alteromonadales > Alteromonadaceae > Alteromonas > Alteromonas sp. W12. Next base: position 957,008 of record NZ_LQXH01000001.1, on the reverse strand, counting down.
CTTTCTCAATCTAACAAAAGCCAGTAAAACATTGAGTAAATAACAAGGTAACTAAATTAAACTACCTCTAGTGTACGCGCGGTGAAACCAAAATTAAACACATTCATCGCTATAAATAAGACCATTTTAATCTCTAGCCTATTTCAAAACGTACTTCAAAAAGCGAAAATCGCCCTACACGAGCAGGTTAGCTCAATATCTATTACAACGTTTACGAAAAGCGATTTTTTAAATCAGCGCGTTCATAACACTGTAAACACAATAATAAAGCACACTATAAAATGAGAAAAAACCGTTTTCCTACCAATGTCGACGAACCTGTTAAATGGCACGTTCTCTCACAGCTTTGGCCTTATCTCCTAGAGTTCAAGCACCGTGTATTTCTTGCTCTACTCTGCCTAGTAGCAGCAAAACTTGCCAGTATCGGCCTACCCTATGTATTGAAATACACTGTCGATAGCTTAAATGGCGACCTAACCACGCTTGCATTAGCGGTACCTATCAGCCTTATCGTTGCCTACGGAACACTGCGTTTACTGAATGTTTTGCTCGGCGAAGTACGCGATACGCTATTTGGGCGGGTTACAGAGCGTGCCATGCGCCGCCTTGGCCTAAAAGTCTTTAAACATTTGCACAACTTAGACTTGGGCTTTCATTTAAATCGACGCACAGGCGGATTGTCACGAGATATAGAACGCGGTACCAACGGCGTAAGCTTCCTTATGCGTTTTATGGTGTTTAATATTGTTCCTACCCTATTAGAGATCACTCTTGTTGTAGGCTTACTCTTGTTTCAGTTTGGCGTATCTTTCGCGTTAATTATTGTAGTTAGCGTGGTGGCTTACATTGGCTTTTCGATGAAAGCGACGGATTGGCGCACTCGCTTTGTTACTCAGATGAATGAAGCTGACTCGACCACCAATTCCCGGGCGGTAGACAGCCTGCTAAATTTTGAAACCGTTAAATACTTTAACAACGAATCCTTTGAAGCCAATCGCTACGACACGGATTTAGCTGCATGGGAAAAGGCACGAAGAAAAAACCGCTTGTCGCTATTTGCATTGAATGGCGGCCAAGCTGCCATTATCGCTATCGCCATGACATCTATGATGGCAAACGCCGCCTTTGGCGTCATGAATGGCGAGATGACCATAGGTGACTTTGTTTTGATAAACGCGTTCACTATGCAAATTTTTATGCCCTTAAATTTCTTGGGGTTTGTGTACCGTGAAATTCGAGGGAGCCTTGCGAATATCGATAAGTTGTTTGACCTTCTCGCCCAAACTCCGGCCATAAAAGATGCCCACGACGCTACAGAATTAACCTGTGCGAACCCTGCACTGCGATTTAACAATGTTCATTTTGCATACACTGATAATCGACAGATACTTAACGGCTTAAGCTTTGATGTACCGCCAGGCTCAAAAGTAGCGGTAGTGGGTGAAAGCGGCGCGGGAAAATCAACGCTGATGAAACTACTCTTTCGGTTTTATGAGCCTCAACAGGGCGACATCACGATAAATGGAAAAGACATCACATCGGTTACGCAACAAAGTCTGCGTTCACATATCGGCATTGTCCCTCAGGATACGGTGCTGTTTAACACTACCTTGCTGGAGAACATTCGCTACGGTAACCCTGACGCCAGCGATGAAGACATTAAACAAGTTATCAAACTCGCGCATCTTGAAGCATTTGTAGAAAGCCTACCTGAAAAGCTAGACACAACGGTAGGTGAGCGAGGCCTAAAACTGTCTGGTGGCGAAAAGCAGCGCGTTTCTATCGCAAGGGCCTTACTTAAAGGCGCGCCAATCATGATTTTTGATGAAGCCACCAGCTCGTTAGACAGCACGTCAGAACGCGCGATATTAGCGGCCCTTCGCGACGCTGCTAAGGGACACACCAGCTTAGTCATCGCCCATAGACTGTCCACAATTGTTGATGCCGACAAGATCCTTGTACTTAAAAACGGTACCATTGTAGAGGAAGGGACACACACTTATTTGCTTGAGCAAGGTGGTGAATACGCAGCACTATGGCAAGCACAACAACGTGAAGATGAAGACCTCAACGAAAATCCCAAGACAAAAGGTAATCAGTAAATGGATCCAACGCTTATTAAAGCCGCTATTAACCAAGTGATGCCCTTTGGCAAATACGCTGGAAGACGCCTATTTCATTTACCTGAACCCTATTTGGTCTGGTTTCACAAGCAAGGCTTTCCAGAAAACAAGCTTGGTGAACAGCTCGCTTTAATGTATGAAATTAAGCTAAACGGCTTAGAGTCTGTTGTAGAACCGCTATTAAATGATGACTAGCAATCACAAGGGGACTCACCGTCCCCTAATGGCAAAATGAGTAAACTCTAACCACACGAAGATTTATGCTAGCAAGACCCAGAAAGCAACGTCGAAGTGACGTAAACGAACGTATCAAAAAAATACATAATGCCATTGCCGACAAACTGATGTTGCAACCAGAACTATTCGAAGAAGTCGAAAAAACATTAGAAACCCGTTATCACAACAAAATGATGCGCTATGGAAGCTACCTTCTTTGGAAAGGAATAATTGAGGTTCGCCATCAACCAGACGTATTTAAGGCGCTTCTTTTGGCTGACGACGAGCGCACAGCCAACTTAAGAAGAGAAACCATCTTCGTCGGTATTTTAAGTGAAGATGAACGAGCCGCTATTTTTGCAGGTTAACCAATTGCTAGCTTAGCTTCTGGGTATTTAATGCGGCTTATTCGAGGGCTGGCAATAAAATAAGCCAATGTTAAAGGCCCTAATCTACCCGCGTACATCAGTAAGATAATGATCCACTCACCACTGTTTGACAGCTCGCCAGTTAACCCTCTGGAAAGACCCACGGTCCCAAGAGCAGAAACCGCTTCGAAAACGATATCCAAAAAGTCAGCTTTTTCTGACATTAATAAAAGAAAAATAGCTATCCACGTAATACCTATGGAAATCATCGTAAGCGCTAGCGCTTTGCTGATAGTGTCATTTGAAATTGTTCTGCCAAAGAGTCGTGGCGCAGCTCCCCGCTGAATATAGTTGTATGCGGCAATGATCAAAACGATGAAAGTCATCAGTTTTATACCGCTTGCGGTACTCATTGAGCCCCCGCCGATAAACATTAACAACAACATTAGTGCTGTTGTTGGATCTTCTAACGACGCTATATCCAGCGTATTAAAGCCGGCTGTCCTTGGAGTAACGGCTTGAAACCAAGATGCCCATAATGCGCTTTGAGTATCGAGGTTCGCCAAGGTTGCAGGATTATCACTTTCAATAACAAAGATAAGCAAAAAGGCGGTTACATTGACAATTAGCGTACCCAATATCATTGTCTTGGCATACACAGAGATGCGTTGCCATCTGCGCTTTTTATGAAGCTCTATCCAAACGGAAAACCCGAGACCACCAATAATAAATAATGCAGAAATAGTGATGTTGATAACCGGGTCTCCCACATAGGCGGAAAGACTATCCCCACTTAATGCAAACCCTGCGTTGTTGAACGCAGAGATGGTGTAAAAAAACGCGTGAAATAACGCTTCACTTACTCCTTTTTCCTGCATCCAGTAGGCCGACAGAATACAAAAACCCACTAACTCAACGAAGAAGGCAAAAATCAGTACCGACTTTGCTGTAGATACAAGCGTTGATAAATCTGTTTGATTAAACGCCTCCTTCACTGCCGATTGCTGCAAGAAACTGATTTTACTTCCTAAGGCAATGAGCGTGACGATGGCAAACGTCATCAACCCTAGGCCCCCCAGCTGGATTAAAACCGCAATCACCGCTTGTCCAACTGTTGTAAAAACAGAACCGGTATCGACTACCACAAGACCCGTTACTGTCACCGCCGATGTGGAAGTAAATAGGCTTTGGATCCACGAGATGGGCTCATGAGTCATCATTGGTAATTTTAGGATAACGGTGCCTAAGAAAATCACCGCCACAAAGCTTAGAGAGAGAATAAGAGGCGGCCCTACCTGAATTTTGTTGATACCTTTAGGCGAGCGCTCTATCGGTCTGTAGCCAGGATCCCATCTGTTCATTGTGCTAGCCTAGGCGCTATTTTAACAAGGTTCTCTCTATGGCCGCAGAGGATAACGGTATCTTTCGAAGTAACTTCAAAATCTAACGATGGATTATGATGTAGCTGGTGACCTCGCTTAACTAACAAACAAGAGACTTGCCCCTTACCGACGGACAGCACGTCTTTTAAGCGCTGTGAAGAAAAGTGATCAGACAAAATGACATCAACGATATAAACGCCGTGCCCTATACCCAAGTAGTCATTAACCATTGGGTAGTTAAGCGCTTGCGCCACCCTTGCTCCCATCTCTTCTTCAGGATGAATAATTTTCGACACACCCAGCTTGGATAAAATAGCGTGGTGAGCAGAGCTATTAGCTTTCACCCAAATATTGGCTACGCCCAAGTTTTTTAGTGCTAACGTACACAGTAAGCTAGCTTGCATATCCTCGCCAATAGCAACAAGCACGGCTTCGCTCTGACACAAGTTTAATTCCTTGAGTGCACGCTCATCACTGGCATCACACACAACGCACTGTGTAAACTCACCTGCATACTGTTCAACCAGCTTTTCACTTTGGTCAATTCCTGTAACGGTGTGTCCCATATGAATTAACTCTAAACTGGCCGTTAAGCCAAACTTGCCAAGCCCAATTACACTAAAGTGCGACATTAATTAGCCTCCGGTTTATCAACCGCTATTCGGTAGCCTTGTTTAGGCATTGTCTCTATTAAATCTTTCTCGAACGGATCTATCTTCTTTCTTAGCTGTCTTACAAGAACGCGGATGTAGTGGGTATCTTCACTGTGATGCAGACCCCATATTCTTCTTAACAATTCTTGCTGACTAACAAACGCCCCAGGCTGTTTTGTGAGCTCGTCAAGAAGCTGAACTTCTTTTGGGGCGAGCGCGATAACTTCGCCTTCAACGAGCAGCCGTCGCTCGGTAATATCCAATGCTATCTTGCCAATCTGTCGTGTGGGCGTTGTGGGCTCAACCACAGGATTGAAGTCTCTAAGCAGTACTTTCACCCGAGTGACAAGCTCTCTGATCCCAAAAGGCTTGCTAACATAATCATTGGCCCCCCGGGACAACAGGTCGACCTTGTCTAACTCCTGATCTCTTGCAGACAACACGAGCACTGGCAGGCGACTAGATTCTCTTATGCGTTTAAGTACTTCACTCCCCTCACCATCAGGTAACCCTAAATCGAGTATGACAAGGTCAGGACGGTGCTGATTAAACAATGACAGAGCTTCTCGAACCGAAGCAGCTTCAACACAAAGGTAGCCTTCTGCACCTAGCGCAATGCTCAGCATCTGACGAATATTCGCATCATCTTCAACAAGTAGAATGGTGTGGCTCATTGCGCTAATCCCTTTTTGGAATTGTAATACTGACGAGAAGGCCTGGTGTGGTATTCGACAGCTTGATAGCACCACTATGGGCGTGAACTATGCCTGCTGCTACGCTTAGCCCTAAGCCAATGCCGCCTTTTCCACTATCGCTGCGACGACTGGTTTGAAAAAGCTGTATTGGCGCTTTTAGCTGTTCATCGCTGATCCCTTCGCCTTTATCGGCTATTTGAAACTTAAACTCTCCATCAGAGTGGCTAACCATCAGCAATACACTGTCATCGCTGAATTTAAGGGCATTATCAATTACGTTAAATAAAGCTTGTTCAAACAGTGATTCAGACACAGTTATACCGCGACTGTCACTGTTGTTGATCACTTTTAGTCGTCCACTGTTAATACGACTTTCAAGGTTAACTAAAAAGGCAGTCAGGTTTACATGGGTTAAATTTAGCGCTAACGCGTTATGCTCAATTCGTGTGGCTTGAAGCAGGTTCTCAACGTAAACATAAAGGCGTTTACCTTCATCGTGAACCCCTTCTAACAGTGCCTGTCTCTCAATGTCATCAAGCTTATCTTGATATGTCATATAGGTTTCAACAGAACCGATAATGGTAGAGAGCGGCGTACGCAAATCGTGGGACACAGATCGCAGGACACTAGATTGTGTTTTAACAACCTGTAGTGCATGTTGTTGAGAATTGACGTAGACAGCAAGCTCGCTAATGAGGATGGCTACAATGATGAAAACGACAAAATTTATGCTGTCTTCAACTTCTGCAATTTGAAATGAGTGCAAAGGCTCGGTGAAAAAATAATTAAAGCTCAGTGCTCCAGCTACCCCTGCAAGCAAGCCGTAAAACCTTGAGGTCGTTAACGCCACAATGGCACACGCAAGCTGTAGAATGAGCAGAATACCGCCAAGCGGCAGTAACCAGTTACTAAGTGCTAAACACCCTAAAATAGCCACAGCCATAATAAAGAGTGTATAGAAACCGTGTTTAAATTGGGTCATAGGTCAATCGTGTTTACTTCAACACAACGAGCATATCAACCTAACCTCAAATATACGCGTAAAATTTAGGTAAAAGTCTAATGAACTAACGAGAGAACTGATGAACCTAGCCCCTTTATTCAGGAGCTAAACAACTAAATGCCTTCCCATTGTATTAAGACAGTCTGCGGCTTCTATCTGTTAAACAGAAAATAAAAACTAGCCCTGGATACAGGAGATTTTCCCCTTTCCCACTGATAAGTTTCACTTGCGACGATATGTAACGTTGCTTGGAAACTCAACCAAACAAAGCAATATATAAGGAATGTAACAATGAAAGAACTAACTAACCATGAAGTAAAGCAAGTAAGCGGTGGGAACTACCTAATTGGTGTGGGGTTTGGAGTATTAGGTTCGTACGTGTATGACAGCATAGGTGGGAAGCAAGGGATCGACAACTATATTGAAAACAGTATCGCCTCAGCGAGGTCGAGCATAAACTATTGGAACAGACGTATACTTGGTAAGTCGTGACAAACGTGCTCGTTTCTTTTTTTAGCCATTATGTAAAGTCCAAAGCGATTGGTAAATGGCTTTTTAATGTCGTTTATTATGGCGGTCTCGCACTATGTAGCTACTTTACCTATCTACATACGATGGAGCTGAGAACTGATAATGGTAATTTGATACTTAACGCTGCACCCAACTTTTTGGCGGTTCCCATAACCTGTTCTTTTGCTTTCGCTGTAACGAATGGCAATAAAAAACTTACCGCGCTCTTTTGCGCATTAGGCGTTATAGGATATGAGCTTATGCAGCTTGGGATGGAAGAGCGAACATTTGATAGCTTTGATGTTTTGTTTTCGGTGTTCGGCTATCAGTTTATGCTGTTAGCCATTACTGTTGAGAGAAAAATCACATCAAGAGCTTAAAGAGTAAAAATTTTGAAGAGTGTAAGCTCTAACAACTGGCTAATGTTTAAAACGAAAAAACGGCATCTCAACGATGCCGTTTTTCTAAATTGCCAATGCGATAATGGCTACTTTGAGCATTACGCATTACGCATTACGCATTACGCATTACGCATTACGCATTACGCAAATGATCAGCCACCAAGAATGCCATTTCAAGTACTTGGTCTGCATTTAAGCGTGGATCGCATTGCGTTTTGTAGGCTTGCGCTAAGTCTTCATCGCTAATTTCATAAGCGCCGCCAGTACACTCCGTTACGTGCTGACCGGTCATTTCAAGGTGAATACCACCTGCGTGAGTACCTTCTGCTTCGTGAGCTTGGAAGAACTGCTTAATTTCTTTCAAAATTGCATCAAAGTTACGGGTTTTATAGCCGCTAGATGCCGAGAACGTGTTGCCATGCATCGGGTCAGAACTCCACACTACATGTCTGCCTTCAGCTTTCACTTTACGCAATAAGCGTGGCAAATTGTCGGCTAAATTATCGGCGCCCATACGCGTAATCAGGGTCAGGCGTCCTGGGTCGTTTAGCGGGTTAAGCGCATCAATTAAACGAATAAGCTCGTCTTCTTGCATGCTTGGCCCCACTTTCACACCAATTGGGTTGTGAATGCCACGGAAAAACTCAACGTGCGCATGGTCAAGTTGACGGGTACGCTCGCCAATCCACACCATGTGAGCCGAACAATCGTAAGGCTTACCGGTAAGGGTATCGATGCGTGTTAGCGCCTGCTCATAGTTCAACAGCAATGCTTCATGCGACGTGAACAGTGAGGTCTCGTGCAGCGTAGAACTGGTTTGCGCGTTAATGCCAATAACATCCATAAACTCAAGGGTATCTTGAATACGGTTGGCCATATCAGAATAACGTTCTTTAAGCGGATTGTTTTCAACGAACGCCATGTTCCAGCGGTTAACTTCATGAAGGTCGGCCAAACCACCTTGCGCGAACGCGCGAAGTAAATTCAGTGTTGACGCACTGCGATGGTAGGCTTCCAACAAACGGTCAGGATCTGGTCGACGGGCCGCTTCGGTAAATTCGAAGTTATTGATGATATCACCACGATAGCTTGGCAAAGTCACGCCACCGCGGGTTTCGAAATCTGATGAGCGCGGCTTGGCGTACTGGCCTGCCATACGGGCAACCTTAGTTACCGGGCAACGACCAGCAAAGGTAAGCACAATGGCCATTTGAAGAATAACTTTAAAGGTATCGCGAATTTTAGGCGCATTAAATTCGTCAAACGACTCAGCACAGTCGCCGCCTTGTAAAAGAAAGCCTTTACCCAAGCTGACTTCACCTAGCTGGCGTCTTAGCTCGCGGGCTTCAGCAGCAAATACAAGCGGTGGATAAGAACTTAATGTTTGCTCTACTTCTTTTAAACGTGCTTTATCGTCGTACTCTGGTTGCTGAAGAATAGGTTTATTTCTCCAACTGTCTACTTGCCAATTACTCAACGGTGTTCTCCTGAATAAAAAACGTAGGGCAAACGTTTTACTGAAAATATTTATTGAAGCTAGACGCTTCGAATAAAAAGACTGTAACGCGCTTAACAGTGCGTCTGTAGCGCTTTTTTCTAATCAGTTTAATGTGAAAATGTGAATCTAAAAAAATGCTGGGGGCACTTTACCACATTTATTCTAGGGAAATAGGTGCGCAAACTTGAATTTCTAGAAAGTTATCGTGCTTGCTTATAGCAAAATGGCATTCAAACACACTTTCTAAGTTTGTTTGCGTGGCCACCTCTTGTGGCTTACCGAACGCTACCATACGACCTTTTTGCATAAGCCATAAACTATCGCAATAGTTGGCACTAAGCGCGATATCGTGAGACGTCATAAGAAGGGTATTCCCTTTATCGCAAAGGAATTTTACCAAACTAGCCAGTGCATATTGATGCCTTATATCAAGTCCTTGCAATGGCTCGTCTAAAAGCACTACCCCCTCTCCGCGCTCTAACTGCGGCCATATTTGCAAAAGCGAACGACAAATTTCTACTCGCTGACGCTCACCGCCAGAAAGCTGGGTGACAATTTGGTTCAAGAAACCCGATATTTCGAGTGCTTTTTCTAAAACCGGAGGAATTAGTTCATCTTGCTGTGCTGTTGCATAAAAGCTTAGGTACTCTTTTACCGTCAAGTGAAAACCACTTTCGCTTTGTTGCGCTAATAAGGTGCGCACACTCGCAAGTGTTGCCAGCGACCAATCGTTCATTGGTTTGCCTAGCAGCATGACGGTGCCCTCATCAGCGTCAATAAGGCCCGCAAGGGTAAGCAACAGCGTTGATTTCCCTGCCCCATTTGGCCCTATAATGTGAACACACTCGCCTTTTTTTGCACGTAAACCTTCCACCGAAAGTCGCGATGCCACTTTTACATTCTGTAAGCTTAAAACGGTACGACTATCTGCTAGGTTATGGCTATTCGCTGGGCTATTGCAATCAGCAACGTCATCTTTAACGCTAACGTTTTGCTTAGGGTTAGTAATTATGGTGTCTTGCTCACTAGCATTTATTCGTTCATTGCTGCCAGAATCAGGGCGTTGCTGGGGTCTAAAATTGTTTGTCGTCATTTCATTTCCCCTCCACTACCCTTTTATTTGACCTTTAGCTAATGCCCAAATTAATAATGGACCGCCTAACGTAGCTGTTACCATAGACACCGGAAGCGTAATGGCACGGGTCATTTCAGAGCTTAACGCAACCAGCATCAGCAGACTTGCACCACTCAATGCACTTAACGGCAACAAATAGCGATTATTATGCCCGATGATCAAACGTAAGATATGCGGTACTAACAAGCCAACAAAAGCAATAGAGCCTGCCATAGACACCGCAGTACCTACAGCAATAGCACAGACAATGAGTGCGCGCTCAGTGAGTTTCTCCACATCCACACCACTACTTTTTGCTGCAAGTTCACCAGCATAGAGCTTGTTTAAATCGCCGGCGAAATAAAGCTGTAATGCGACAGCAACAGCGATTAACGGGCCGCCCACTGACAAAATTAACCAGTTAGTTTGGTACAAACTACCCATTAACCAGAAAGTAAGATTGCGCAGGGCATTAGCGTCGCTGAACATGTAAAGCCACGCTATAACGGCGCCGCTAAGAGTAGAGATGGCAATACCCGCTAGAATAACAGCCGTAGAGGAGCCCAACAGTTTTCTGGCTAAGCGGTAGATAATAAATGTAGATAACAACGCACCAATAAAACATCCCAAAGGCAGTAAATAGTGTAGGTACGCTGTAGCCCATTGTGGGGTGAGCAATAGCAAAAGCGCAGCAACCAAGCTTGCGCCACTCGTAATCCCAATAATTCCCGGATCTGCCAGGGGATTTCGCAGTACTACTTGCAATGTAGCGCCACTTGTAGACAGTGCCGCCCCTACTAAACACGCAGTGAGAATAAGCGGTATTTGAAGCTGAACAATAATATGCTGTTTTAGTTCAGCCGCCGTATCAGACAGCCCTGTCACGCCAACAATCCCTACCACACCTATGACGAGTGACAAAAGTACTGTTATTACAACCAAAGTGACGGCGGTGCGTTTAGTTCCTGTCATTGTCAATACGGGTTCTCAACGTGGGCTTTCGAGATGGTTTATCAATATGATTTGCGTTTATTGTTGTTGGGTTTGTTTAATATGCGCAATCAAACCGTCCGACGCTTCTTCGATAAGATCCAACACCAGCTCAAAGCCGCGCTTGCCGCCATAATATGGATCAGGTACTTCTTTATCGTCTGCATTTGCAAAATCAAGAAACAGCTTAATTTTATCGTGGTACTGGCTAGGCGACATACCGTGCAAATTAGCAAGGTTGCTGTTATCCATGGCAAGAATGAAATCAAATCGCTCAAAGTCGCTTTCATCCACACGTCGGCATTTTAGCCCTTTGAAACTGTAGCCTCGTTCTACGCCTGCGGCTTGCGAACGCTTATCGGGCGGGTTACCAATGTGATAGCCGTGGGTTCCCGCTGAGTCAATTTCAATATTTAATCCGGCTTGTGCAGCCTTGTGTTTGAACACGGCTTCTGCGGTTGGAGAACGACAAATATTACCCAAACACACGAACAACACCGATGTAGATTGTTTCATTCAAAATCCTATTTCAACGCAGTGACGGAGCGCGACTAAACTTTATGCCTAGTTTCACGTATGATACGCCGTCAGAAAAATTGTGGAGTTAGTATGACCGCACATGTACTTATGCTAAGTAGCTCACGTCAAGGCGACGAGGCTTACTTAGAGCACGCTAGAGCGCTTATTTTTGCACACTTAGGCGAAATTCGCGACCTTCTATTTGTTCCTTATGCCGCCGTCACTCAAACGTACGATAGCTATGTAGACGCCGTTGCAACCGCCCTGCCAGAGTGCAAGGTTACGGGCCTACATACCGTTGAAGATCCGGTTGCCGCTGTAAATAACGCAAAGAAAAACGGCCAAGCCATTGTTGTAGGCGGTGGAAACACCTTTCACTTGCTTTCTACCCTTTATGCAAACGCGCTTATTGTGCCAATAAAGCACGCCATCGCCGATTGTACGCCTTATATTGGCTGGAGTGCGGGTTCGAATATTTGTGGTCAATCAATTAGAACCACTAACGACATGCCCATTATCGAGCCGCCTAGCTTTGATGCACTAGATATCGTGCCGTTTCAGTTAAACCCGCACTACACCGATTATCAGCCGCCGGGCCACAATGGCGAAACCCGCGACCAACGTCTGGCAGAGTTCACCACGCTTAATCCAACCACGCCAGTAGTTGCTATTCGCGAAGGCACAGCGCTGCGCCTTACTCATAATCAACTTACCCTAGTGGGTGAAAAAGACGGCTTTATCTTTTTAGGTGAAGAAAAAACATCAATTCATTCAGGTGATGATTTAACTTATTTGCTTGATAGCGGCGAATAGCGCCTCATCATTAGGCGCTACTTGGTAGGGAATTTCTGCCAGTAGCGGCTCGGGTAACATGGCTTTAAGAGAGTGCAGATTTTCTTGGTATCGCGTCATGTTACCCGTGATGTCGTTCGCAACCCATCCTTTAATGGTAAGTCCATCAGCGCGAATTGCTTCTGCCGTTAATAGCGCGTGATTTAAGCAACCCAAACGCATGCCTACAACTAAAATCACATCCATTTTGAGTGTTTTCACGACATCAGAAAGATAGTAAGTGGGCGTATACTCATCACCTACCGTTAGCGGTAAACGCCACCCACCTGCACCTTCCATTAACAAAAGATCTGGTTGATAGGCGTGCAGTTCGTCAAGCCCTCTAGCTATTCCGTCTAACGTTAACGCAACACCTTCTTCAAGGGCAGCAATATGTGGTGCAATAGCCGGTTTTAGTGCAATTGGGTTTATTTGATGCAAAGGAAGTGTCTGTCCACTTTCTTCGTTTTTTTCATTTGCGCTTTTTAGCTGGTTATTATCTGTAATTTTAATGGCTTTATTTGTGCGTATTTTGGAGCACGCTTTCTGAATATTTAGCGCATCTTCGTTAACCCACTCGCCGTTTATCTGTTCGCATCCGGCTGCAATAGGCTTGTAGCCGATGGCGCTTAACGAGGATTTTTGCGCAGCTTGTAGTAGTTGGCAGGTAACATAGGTTTTACCTACTTCGGTGTCGGTACCGGTAATGAAATACTGCTTCATCGTTTTTCCAATCTAAAATGACTCACGCGGTAGGTAAGCGGTAACTTACTTTCTACACCGCTCATATTGCTGTAAGCCATAGCTAATTTTTTAATATCTCGACGGGTGAGCGGCGGTTGTTTTCGGCCGGTCTCACCTGCCCCCACCCCTTTCACAGAGCGCAATAGCGACATAATATCGCAGTGAGTATCGACATAGTCCTTAGTAATCACTCGTTGCAAAGAAAGGCCCGACTGCTTAAAACCATTTACCCATTGTTCGGTTGTTGGCATATAGGTTTCGGCCTGTGGAAGCTGCGCTACTTTGCGCGCCGTTTTAAGCTCACTAAATGAACCCGCCACCATAATCGCCAGCTCGGCAATACCACTCTTTTCAAGCACTCGCGCTATCTCATTAGCAACAAGCCCAGTATCGCTAACCCACTGAAGCGCCATAGATGAAAATACGGTTGAAAATTGGCTATCAGAGAAAGGCAAATCAACAGCACTACCCTGAATAAAAATGGGGTCAGAGTACATTTTTCTGGCCTGCGCCAACATGCCCTCGGCAATGTCTACGCCAGTTGCAGCTGCACCTTTATTTGCAAGCGCTTGGGTATGAATTCCGGTACCACAGCCAATATCAAGAGCCGTCCCCTGTAGGTCTATCGGTAAGTTCGCTAATGCCTGCTTGGCAATAATGCGCTGAACACTTGCAATACTGTTGTACTGCGCGGCTGCTTTTGAAAAACGATGTGCCACGTCCTGCTCGTTAATTGCTGGAGTAGTATCATTGCGTTCAGCTTTTGCAGCGCCTTTAGTTGTTATAGAGCCTTCAGCTGTAACATAGCTCTCAGTCTTAGCGTTTTCCTCAGCATTCAAATGTGCCGCAGCTTTGGAAGAGCAATCAGAAGGGTAAGCACTTTTAACTGTGAGAGTCCCTTTAGCGTTGGTCGCCCCCTCAGATTCAAATGATGTCTCGGACGTAAAAGCCCCGTTTGCCTTAAAAGCCGCCTGCGCCGCGTCACGCGACAGCTTACCGTCGAAGAGACTTCTCGATTCTGCCGACATAGCAGCTTTTATAGCGGGACTTAGTGACATCGTTACATCTCTTTTTTACTTACAGAGTCAGGAGTATTCACAGCGCTGTCTGATTCTTTTTCTACTGCAGTCTCACTTAACAGAAAGTTATTAAGTGAAAGCTCTAGGGCATCAAGCAATACGTCAATATCCTGTGATGAATGATTTGACGTAAGCGTAATACGCAGCCTGTCTTGGTTTTTCGGTACAGTAGGCTGCCTGATAGCCGTTGCCCAAATGCCGCGCTGTTTTAGCCCGTCACTTAGTGCAATTGCACGTTCTGGGCTACCAACGATAATAGGCTGAATCGCGCTTTGTGATTGCCCCAAAGTGATTTCAATTGGTGCTTTGTCTTTCTCGCTTGAATTGAGTGTCTGTCCAAAACGTTTTTGAAACGAGTCTCTGAAATAGGCGATATTGTTATGCAGCGTTTCGCGGCGGGCAGTATCACTGGCGATATGTGTAAGAGAGTACAACGTCGCGACCGCTTGTGCTGGTGGCATGGCAGTGGAATACACATAATGTTTAGAAAAATTCACCAGATAATCAATTAGGGTTTGGCTTCCCGCAATAAAGGCGCCGGCCGTGCCCACTGCTTTGCCAAATGTTCCCATAACAATAGGCGCTTGTTGCTGGCTTAAGTTTAGTGCTTCTGCTGTGCCGAAGCCGTTTTCACCCAATACACCCATACCGTGTGCATCGTCTAACATGAACCATGCATTATATTTAGCGGCCAGTTCAGCGATATCTTCACAAGGCGCTACGTCACCGTCCATACTAAACACACCTTCACTGGCAATCAGAGTGTCTTGCTGGTTTGCACCAGAATTACCAACCGCATCGGGCACCTGGCTTTGACAAACGCTCGATAGCAGGCTCTCTAAATGACTTAGATCGTTATGCTTGAAACGGCGAAGCTTAGCGCTGTCAGATACACATTGCGCCCCCTCTAAAAACGAAGCGTGCATGAGCTTGTCGGCAATAATATGACCCGCACTCGCGCTTTTATTAGGGTGAGACATGTGAGGAAAAAGTGCCATGCACAGTGCCTGATTGGCGGCAAAGCCAGAGTTAAACAACAGCGTAGCTTCTCGGTTTAACCCATCGGCAATGTAGGCTTCTAGCGCCAAATGAGCCTGTGTGTGCCCAGTTACCAAAGGCGATGCACCACTGCCACCACCAAATTGCGCTAGTCCCTCAACCCAACTTTGCAATACACCCTCATGCTGGCGCATGCCTAAGTAGTCATTGCTTGAAAAATTAAGGTAGTGCTCACCGTTGATACAAATAATGCTGTCTTTTTCGTATTGTTGGCAGTGGCGCTGGCGCAGCAAGCCTTGCTCGGCACGCGCGCTCAGCGAATCGTCTAACCAGTGAAAGGCCATTACGCCTCCGTTAAATGCTGTTTCTTTGGCGCTACCTTAGGCTTGGTTGCATCAATAAACAAGTCGTTACTGTCGTCGGCTTGTTCTTGTTGCTGGGCAATTTCTTCTTCTAACACTTGTTGATGTGCTTCGTCTGAGTAATCCCTTGTACGCTCAGTATTAATACCAAGCTTTTTGAACAGCATTACATCTTCATGGGTATCTGGATTTGACGTGGTTAACAGCTTGCAGCCATAGAAAATAGAGTTCGCGCCTGCCATAAAACAAAGCGCCTGCATTTGTTCGTTCATTGCTTCGCGGCCTGCCGACAAGCGCACATGTGACTTAGGCATCATAATACGAGCAACGGCAATAGTGCGGATAAACTCAAAATAGTCCAAGTCTTCTACACTATCGAGTGGCGTACCTTTTACTTTAACCAACATATTAATAGGTACACTTTGAGGCTGCTCAGGAAGGTTTGCTAATTGCACTAACATACTAGCCCGATCGCTCACCGTTTCTCCCATGCCAACAATTCCCCCAGAGCAAACATTCATACCTGCAGCACGCACGTTCTCTAACGTATTCAATCGGTCTTGGTAAGTACGGGTCGTGATAATATCGCCGTAGTATTCCGGAGAGGTATCAAGGTTGTGATTATAATAATCAAGGCCCGCTTGCTTTAAGGCCACAGCTTGATCGCGGGTCAACATACCTAGCGTCATGCAGGTTTCTAAGCCTAAGCTTTTCACCTCTTCAACCATTTTCAAAATGTAAGGCATGTCTCTGTCGCGTGGGTTTCGCCAAGCAGCTCCCATACAAAAACGGGTTGAGCCTACTTGCTTTGCCTCTTTCGCACGCTGGATAACTTTTTCAATTTCTAGCAGGCGCTCTTTCTCTAGGCCCGTATCATACCGAGCACTTTGCGGGCAGTACTTACAGTCTTCAGGACAAGCACCGGTTTTAATCGACAAAAGCGTGCTAACCTGCACTTCATTCGGATTAAAATGCTGCCTATGCACCACTTGGGCATTAAACAGTAAATCGTTAAATGGCATGGCAAACAAAGCTTCGACTTCGGCTTTGGTCCAATCGTTTCGAATAGTTGTCGTTTGCGCAGAAGGCGCACTAGCCAGCGTCATTGACTGTCCTTTACTAATTATTATTGCTGGCTTAGTCTATGCCCCAATATCGAGTTGTCAACTCTGACCAATTTAAAACCTTTACTAACGGTTAATTTGTGAACAATATAGAATTTGATAAACAACACATTTGGCACCCTTATACCTCGGCGGTTAATCCCCTTCCCTGCTATGAAGTAGTTGGTGCAAAAGGCGCTGAACTTACCTTGGCCACAAGTGAAGTGCTAGTAGATGGCATGTCTAGCTGGTGGGCAGCTATTCACGGTTACAACCATCCTGTACTCAACGATGCTGCGCACAAGCAAATTGACGCATTTTCTCACGTTATGTTTGGCGGTATTACCCACCAGCCGGCGGTAGATTTGTGTAAATCGTTACTGAACATGGTGCCGGCAGGTTTAGAGCGTGTATTTTTAGCAGACTCTGGCTCAGTGTCTGTTGAAGTTGCGATAAAGATGGCGATTCAGTATTGGGCGTGTCAAGGGCGCTCAGAGAAGTCACGCATTGTCGCGCCGCGCAATGGCTACCATGGCGACACGTTCGCTGCAATGAGCGTGTGCGATCCCGTTAACGGCATGCATAGTTTATTTGAGGGTGTACTAAGCAAGCAGATTTTTGCGCCCGCTCCTCAAACTCGCTTTGGCCAAACGTTTAGCGAAGATGACATTCTTCCACTTGAAGAGATTTTTGAAAAGCATCACCACACGATGGCAGCCCTTATCCTAGAACCTGTTGTTCAAGGCGCGGGAGGCATGCGTATTTACCACCCCGAATACTTAAAGCGCTGCCGACAGCTTTGCGATACCTACGACGTACTTTTAATTTGCGATGAAATTGCTACTGGCTTCGGCCGTACAGGTAAGCTCTTCGCTTGCGAGCATGCAGGTATTTCGCCTGACATCATGTGTTTGGGTAAAGCGATTACGGGTGGTTATATGACACTGGCCGCGACCTTGTGTACCGAAGACGTGGCTTTAGGGGTTTGCCAAGGGGAGCCAGGCGTATTTATGCACGGTCCAACCTACATGGGCAACCCGTTAGCCTGCACGGTGGCCAATGCCAGCCTGTCGCTCATTAACGAAAATCATTGGCAGCAACAAGTCCCTGTCATTGAGAAACAATTACAAACCGAATTGGCAAAATGTGCAGACTTGCCGCGAGTCGCTGACGTACGGGTGTTAGGTGCTATAGGGGTAGTCGAGACGGTAAATCCCGTCAATGTTGCCGAAATTCAACGCCATTTTGTGAAACATGGCGTGTGGATACGGCCATTCGGGAAATTGGTATACATTATGCCTCCTTACATTATATCTTCCGAGCAGTTAAGTAAGCTGACCCATGCGATTTACACCGCCTTGAAATAGTGTGTGAGATTGTTACGCTAACTATCTTCTTGGGTGAAATATGAGTTTTGAACCACCAGTTGACGTCAATTGGCCCGAGGGTTGATGTTAGTTTTGTTATAGAGTGAACATTCAACTTTAAAGCGGGTCACTAATTAGATCATTAATGCAGAGTGTTTATAGCGAGATTTGAATGATAGTACGTGTTTTAGATAAAGTTGTATTTGCAGTCTTGTTTATCATTACACTTCAAGTCCCCATCTTGGCGGATCATTATCGTCAATACCTCAATGGTTATTATGATGCACTGAGAGATGAAGTTTCTAGTTCGTCAGCGCTCGCCAAGCAGCATGGTTTTTCTTCGGTTGAAGCCATGCTTGAAAGCTTACAGAAAAACAGTGAGCCAGTTGTGCGAGAGAATGCCTCGATGAAAGCCACACGCTTCGCCCAGATCACCACTTTAGAGCAAGGCATGAGGAAGCTAGAGCACGGTCATTACTTCGAAAAGCTTGTGTTTATGGCCTCGCCTTCTCAATATGGTACGCTCAAGCGCGTGTTAGATAATTTCAGCCCCTCTGTCCCACTAACGCCTTCGTCAATTGTGTTCAGCCTTGTTACCGCTATATTACTTAATCTGTTAATTTGGACGCCACACTTCTGCTATTGTCAGGTTAAGAAAATTAAAAATAAACCCAAACGCTACGCTTATAAATAGCACTTGGGTTTATCTTGTTGATACGTGGTTTATTGTTTTTTAAAAAGCCACTTCTACCAGTCCAACTAAACCAACACATTAGATCTTAATGAGCTGCATGGCTTTGGTATTTCATGGCCTGAGATTTCAAGGCATCATGCAAGCCATGCACTAGAATCGGTCGGGCTTTTTCTCTATCCGTCAGTCGGCTTCGCTATTTTTCGTTTTAGCTTTCCTCGCTCTCTTTTTCTCGCTCTCTTTCTCGCTTTATTGAGCCTCATCAGTTGCGATCCGCATTTAGGCACATTTGGCGTGCTCTAAATCATCATCTAGTAAGAGTTGGCATCTTTGCTGCAACACTTATTATGAGTGTGTGTTGAGATGTTGCTGAATTTACACTACGCCTATCAAAGTAAACACTTAATGCCTTTGATAAACAGCAACTTAAACACAAAAAGCTATACAGGAGATATTATTATGCCAACAGATGCACAATTATTAATCGGGAAAGTGTTGCAAATAAAAGACAAAATTATTGCAAAACGTCACTGTATTCCAAGCGACCTAAAAGCGGAATGGAACACGCTTAATGAGCAAACTGCGTGTTTTGAAAGTGAGGCGCTTTATAGAAGTGCTGTGAAAGGCCAGGAAATGAATAAGCACATTGATTATTCAGGTTCGGTGAAAGAGCTTTCTCAATTAGTAAAACAACTTAAAACGCTAAATAAAAAGGTTAATGTTACGCAAGTACATCACTAATACTTGGGTAAGCACACCAAGGTTATGGCTATGTTAAGTTTCGTTAAGTGGGTATTTATCTTTGCGAACTAATGGTATGAGGCCTCAAGCATTCTCCGTGCCTCAGGCCTAAGCAAAAATTCGTGTTACTTTTTCTTTTTAAGGAGTACCAATGTTCTTACTTTACGCGTGCCATAGCTGGCAAGCCTTAAAAAGTCTTCGCGGGCAACCGGAATGTGTTGATACTCGACAGGCTGTCCCTCACTCGCATCTGGATCGTGCAGGTAATAGCAATGAGAATCGCAGCTAGTCACCGCAACCCAGTGGGGAACCTTTTTCTTATCGAACGCGTAAGTGCTGATTAAGCACAATACTGCCCCGCCAGCTTTAAGGGTTTGATCGATAACATCAACTCGCCAGTCAGAGATTTCAACAGAAATGCCTTTTCTACGTGCCTCTGCCATAAACTGCGACTCAACATTTTCGACTATCGCTTTCTTGTTAGTATCTCTAACGCCATCAACAAAAAGCGGGACATCCTGATTGATGACCACTTTCGCTGCATAACCTTCGTTTACCGCGGCGAGCGCTAATCCAACCGGGTGGCAACCGCCATGACCTGACATCATAAATATCGTGGTAGCAGTACGCCACAACGATAGTTCTTTTTCTTGGGTCATTTCATAGCGATTGTTCAATGCACACATTGCCATCATTAATGCTGATGGACCGCAGGTAAAATCAGTCGTCTGTTGGTACCACGGATAAACCTCTGGCTTAACTGATTTACTCGGCACCAACACTTTTTGCATACGTAATGCGTCAGTGTGATCGTCGTAGTAATCGGTATACATACCAAACTGACTAAACCCTAACTTTTTATACAGAGCAATGGCGCCAGCATTACCTACTGCCACTTCCAGGCGCATAAATCGCTTTCCCCGCAAAAGCGCCCGCTCCCCCAAGCTATTTATGAGCTTTTCAGCAACGCCAAGCCCTCTCGCCTCAGGCAAGACTGCGATAGAATACAGTCTAGTGAGCTGCGTTCCACGACGCAGTAGCAACAGTCCATAGCCAACAATGCTATTTACACTCGGCTTATTTTTGTCGAGGTTAGAACTTGAAGTCGACGGCTCACGCTCGGCCACAATAAGCTCTGCGTGCTGTGCATCAATGTAAAATTTGAAACGACTTTTACTTAGCCTGTCGGTGGTGAAACAAGTTTGCTCAATGTGCTGAAGCGAAGCAAGATCGTGTAATGTCGCAATGCGCAGCACTACACTCGACTGCGTAGAAGGCACACCAACACTATTTGTCGATTTAGTATTAGATGCGCCCTCAGCTAGGCCATATGCACGATTTGCGCTTTCCTGTGGACTTGCATTATTCACTTCAATTACTCGCTCAGCCGATGTAATCATCGCCCTCTTTGCTCCAACCTGTCAGCAAATTCCTGCATAATTAATTCGTACAGTTCTTTGCCTAAATATTTGTCTTCAACACCCGAGTCGATACTTGGGTTGTCGTTCACTTCAATAACATAAACTGCATTGCCGGTTTGCTTGATGTCTACACCATACAAGCCGTCACCCACCGCTTTAGCGGCCTTGATAGCAGCTTGTAACACCGGCTTAGGCACTTCAAACGTTGGCATTGTGGCAAATCCCCCCGAAGAGAATCGGTCTCCCTGATGGTTGTATATCTGCCAATGGTTGCGCACCATAAAGTATTGGCAAGCGTAAATAGGTTTGCCACCTAATACACCAATTCGCCAGTCGAATTCAGTGAATATATATTCCTGAACCAAAACAAGTGCCGATTCAGCCAGCATTTGTTCTAAGCGCGTTTTTAACGCTTCTTTATTTTCAGCTTTATGCACGCCGCGGGAAAACGAGCTTTCTGGCAGTTTTAAAACAAGCGGCAAACCAAAGTCAGCTATGAGTTTTTCGCATACTTCATCAGTAGCGCTCGATACAAACGTCGCTTTCGGCGCTGGCACTTTCTGATAAGCAAACGCATCCTGCAAGTACACTTTGTTACAGCAGCGCAGAATTGATTGGGTATCGTCCATAACCACAATGCCTTCTCGCTCTGCGGCACGCGCTAAACGGTAAGTATGATGGTCAATCGCCGTCGTTTCACGAATGAACAATGCATCATAGTGACCCAATTCTTCTTGCGACAGGCGACTCACGACATCTGCGCGAAAGCCCACTTTTTCAGCTGCTTTCACAAAGTTTTTAATGGCGCGTTCGTCACTAGGCGGCGTGCTCTCTTCTGGGTTAACCAAAATGGCCATATCCCAACGAGTACGTTTGCTCGTTTTACCGGCTTTCCACTGTATTTTGGTATGTGCTTCTAATTGCTCAATGAAACGCGCTTGTTGCTTGGCATTTAAGTCCTTAAACGCTTTTGCCTGTACGCTTGCAAAGCCTTCAATTTGTACTTTACCCGTGGCTTTAGGCGACACTTTCGTATCGGTAACTGTTGGGCTTAACACCAAAACAGGGTACGGGTATTTTTCAAACGCTTGGCGCGCCAAACGCTTAAAGCGCTGATCTTTCACTTCGCCGAAAAGTACTAATATAGGCTCATCAGTAATTTCCGTATTGTCTTGAGATACCGACAAAGAGAAGACGATGCGATCGATACTTTTCTCTTCCGCCATGCGTAAATCGTTAATGGTATTTACAGAAGGCAATACAGAGTGATTACGTGCCTGAGCCAAAAGTGAACAATAGTACCCTTCGCTTAAGTAACGCGTAGTATCACAAATGTTGATAACGCGTGTTTTGGGCTCGTTCAACTTTGGAAACTCAGCAAGATAATCTTGAAAAGTCAGCACGGTTAAAGCTGTGTTACAAAAAGGAGTAACATCATCAGTAACAATCAGTGTATTGTGCATGTAATTCGCTTCTAAATAGTGTGTTGTCAGTTACAATTATTACTGTGTTTGTTCAATTTACAAACACGATTAAAGTAGCGCTGAGTTTACGCTTTACTCATCATTTGCATAGCATTATCAGCACGGCTTTTTTTCATCGTTAAGACAACAAAAACTAATGTGCATTTGAATAGATTGAAACGACTTTTGTTTATTGAGTTTGCCTATACATTGAAGTAAGCAAACAAGATACGAATGGTTTAAGGAGTACGTATGTTATTAGCCAGCTTGGCTATTTTAATCGGATTACCGGTTTTGCTTTGGAGCGCAGGGAAGTTTGTAGGTGGTGCCGCATCGGTAGCCAATCATTTCGGTGTTTCCCCCTTGCTCATCGGTATGCTCATCATTGGGTTTGGTACATCGGCCCCTGAAATCATCGTTTCAGTGTTTGCAGCTATTCAAGGCAACTCTGGCATAGCGCTGGGCAACGCCTATGGCTCTAATATCGCCAATATCTTGTTAATCCTTGGCCTTACCGCAATCATTAGTCCTATTGCGGTTAAATCAGAAATCATTAAGAAAGAGCTGCCTGTTTTACTTGGCATCACCTTCTTTGCCGCATGGCAGGTGTGGGACTTAAATATCTCGAAAGACGACGCATTCTCTTTGTTAGGACTGTTTGTGCTTCTGCTTTCTTGGAGTATTTATCACGGCATGAAAGGCGACAAAGACGCCCTCGCCGACGAATACGATGAAGAGATTAATAGCAACGAAGGTACTGTAAAAACCCACGTAATGTGGTTGATTGCGGGGCTTTTATTGCTAGTTGCAAGCTCGCGTATGCTGGTATGGGGCGCGGTAGAAGTCGCCACTTTCTTTGGTGTTAGCGATACTATTATCGGGTTGACGGTTATCGCAATTGGTACATCGTTACCAGAACTTGCATCATCGCTAATGGCGGTGAAGAAAGGCGAACACGATTTAGCCATTGGTAACGTGATCGGATCTAACATGTTCAACACCTTGGCAGTAGTGGGCATTGCAGGCACCATTCAGCCAATGACCGTAGGTTCTGAGTTTTTATACCGCGACGTTATGGTGATGTTCGCATCAACCATTGCCCTATTCATTTTCTGTATTGGCATTAAGCGCCAAGGACGTTTAAACCGTCTGGAAGGCGGAGCATTCGTGCTGGCCTACGCGGCCTATACGTACTGGCTTATCCAAGCCGCTTTTATCTAAGTTATTGCCGCAAGCCTTGTAATTAATAACGCTTATTATGCATCGCTCACTTGATGGGAAGCTCATAGCAACCCCATCAAGTGACATAAACGCCGTTTGTCGAAAGCGCTACTCACAAAGCTTTGTTATTTGTCCTTGAGTTATGTTTTTGTCGTGCACCCCATGTAGAGCGCTTTCACTATTTACAGGCCCAGTGTGGTAGCCAGTGTGATTAGGCTTATCGCCGCAATAGCAAATAAAATGAATAGGTTTATGCCAAAGCTATCGCTTTGACGACGGTTTCTTCTGGCACGCATAATTATGCTAACCAAACTCACTATTAAACATACCTGCAGCATGATGGTCATGGCCGATAAATGACTTTCAGACCAACTGGTATCGCCTTTTATTCCCCAGTACTGCTGCACGCCACTGATAAAGTCAGGGCGCGCATAGTGAAACAGTATGAGTACGACAACCATGCCAACCCAGCCAACGATGTTTAACCCAAGCATCACCTTATAAAAAGGCGTTTTAGAACGGGGCGTTGAACGTCGCTCTGCAAGTTGCTCGTAAGTCATAGAACTTCTCTCATTTTCGGCATCGCTAGAACGGTCAGCGTCACTTTGCGTAGCACTCGGTTCTTGTGCTTGCTGAGACACTGGCGTGTTCGAATCATTTTTATTTCCCATTTGTCACTCTGTTCTCTGGCATCCCGCTTTATGTTGGGTATACTAGCGTGCTATTGGATTGTATTTCATTGGTTATTTTTACATCACCAAGTCATGTTTCGATCTGTATTTTGCTTATACTTGGCACCAAGCGAATTGCGAAATGCCTTTTTGAAAAGCGAAAAGCTAATACAGATTCTAGTAAGTTATCGGCATGGCAATCCAAAAACATTGACCATAAAGCAAATTTTAGTGCATTTTTTCATTCACAGTTTAATGCACTGTGTTGTTGAAAATGACTCAATAGTAAGCAACAACATAAAATTAGTAAGACGGAGAAATTAACATGACGCATGCGCCCGTAGTTGACGTACTTAAAGGTAAGTACGCCGTTGGCGAATCGGTAACCGTAAAGGGTTGGGTAAGAACACGCCGCGACTCTAAAGCGGGGTTATCATTTATTGCACTACACGACGGTAGTTGCTTCGATCCTGTACAAGTTATTGCGCTAAATTCTCTGTCAAATTATGCCGATATCCAGCGCTTAACAGCAGGCTGCTCATTATCGGTTACCGGTACAGTGAAAGAGTCTCAGGGCCAAGGCCAAGCCGTTGAAATTGACGCGACTGACGTTGAAGTTTTGGGTTGGGTAGAAAACCCTGATACCTACCCAATGGCCGCTAAACGTCACAGCATTGAGTACCTTCGCGAATATGCGCACCTTCGCCCACGCACTAACGTTATCGGCGCGGTAACCCGTGTTCGCAACTGTTTGTCTCAGGCGATTCACCGCTTTTTCCATGAGAAAGGTTACTTCTGGATCTCTACGCCTATTCTAACGGCAAGCGATACAGAAGGTGCAGGTGAAATGTTCCGCGTATCAACCCTTGATATGATGAACCTTCCACGCGACGACAAAGGCAATGTTGACTATTCAGAAGATTTCTTCGGCAAGGAAACCTACCTAACGGTATCAGGTCAGCTTAACGTTGAAACATATTGCACAGCTATGTCTAAGGTGTACACCTTCGGCCCTACGTTCCGTGCAGAGAACTCAAACACGTCTCGTCACCTCGCCGAGTTTTGGATGATTGAGCCTGAAGTGGCGTTTGCTGAATTGAAAGACGTAGCACAACTAGCTGAAGACATGCTGAAGTATGTATGTAAGGCCGTGCTTGAAGAGCTGCCTGACGACATGGCGTTCTTTGCTCAGCGTATTAAGAAAGACGCCATTGAGCGTTTAGAAAAGTTAGTAAGCTCTGACTTTGTTCGCATGGACTACACTGACGCTATCGAAATTCTGCAAAACTGCGGCAAAGAATTTGAATTCCCTGTTGAATGGGGTATCGATTTATCTTCTGAGCACGAGCGCTATCTTGCAGAAGAACACGTTGGTGCGCCAATTATCATGCAAAACTACCCGAAAGATATTAAAGCGTTCTACATGCGCATTAACGATGACGGTAAGACTGTTGCAGCAATGGATGTACTTGCGCCAGGTATCGGTGAAATCATCGGTGGTTCACAGCGTGAAGAACGCCTAGACGTTTTCGATGCACGCCTTGACGAAATGGGCCTATCGAAAGAAGACTACGCGTGGTATCGCGACCTTCGCCGCTACGGCACCGTACCTCACTCAGGTTTCGGTCTTGGTTTCGAGCGCCTTGTAGCATACGTAACTGGCATGCAAAACGTACGTGACGTGATCCCATTCCCACGTACACCGGGCAACGCTAGCTTCTAAGCAGTTGTTCGCTAGATTTAAAAGCCCGCATGTAGATTGCTACATGCGGGCTTTTTTACTTCTTGAACCGTTATTATCTCAGCGCTAGTTTACGGACTTACTGAAATTCCAATTGCAGCAGAGCGACAAGGTTCAACCGTGTAAACAAATCCCTCTTCCACTTCATCTGTCTTTTCAATCTGCAAAATTTCGTAGTCGTTAAGCTCTATAACGCGGGTTCCCTCAGGATGAGCACAGCGTGAGAGTGAGTCAGCTTCAAACTCATAAATGAAATAGGCTAAGGCACGTCGTTGTGACTTTTTGTAATCAACACTCTTTTGTTTTGCGTTAGTCAGTAGCGTGGTTAAGTCCTTTTCTAACTCAGAAATATCTTCCGCTTGTTCCTTAGTAAGTTGCGCTTCACCATTTTCAAGCTCATTTTCCGTTACGTTTTCTATGCTTATTAAAGGGTTAGCACTTTCACTACTAAATTCAGAGAGTAGCCCAACTTGCCCAGCTAAAACTCCCAGCTGCAGCGCCACGCCCAATGTCCATGCTAATCTTGCCAATGTGGTAGAGGTAGCAAACCGATAGTGTTTTGGATGCCAAAACCGCGCAACGCCAAACGGCTTCAATAGCAGTAAGAAAAACAGATAGAAAATAATAAGAAGCATGCCACCCACGAGCCCTAACATGGTGGTAACAAAGAACCAGCTTGGCACCATAAGAATAAGCGCAAAATTGTGACTGTAGGGCAAGGCGTTTGCTGATACGCCAGTTATGCTATTCACTAATCCACTTGCAGAGGCGAGTGCAAAGTTTGCGATGATTGCGTATACAAACAGAATCACAGCTTTACCTGGTAAGCTGTTCCAAAGTGTCATGAACCTGGGCCATGTCTCGCTAACAATGCCCGTAAGAGCAAAACCAAACATTATTGCTTCAAACAGTCTACTTTCTATGTTCAGAAATATTTGCAACAAAAGCATGCTGGTTGCTAAAAAATAACATCGCTGAGCAAAGGTAATACTCATCCAAAAACGTAAAAAACCAACACGCCTTTTCAGGAATAAACGACTTACCTGCTTCTTAATTTTTCCATATACACTACGAATTTCGTTTGCTATTTCCATCACTTAATCGTCAATTATTGTTGTTATACTGCTAAATACGACTGGCTATACTTCCCGACATGCCTGCAATAAGCTATGCTGTTGATTCTAAAAATCAACGGGTTATACCTCTAGGCTGCTATCTATCATACAACGAGCATACAAAAAGTGGCGTGCAAAAGCATATGGCTGAATCAAATACGTTATCTATAGTTTGTGAGCAATGCCATACTCAGGTACACATTCCCGTCCTAGCACACAGGCAACGGGCCGTGTGCCCAGTATGTAACCACACACTAATATCTCATCGCGATGGCGCAAGCGAAAAGTTGCTCGCTTATACTTTCAGTGCCCTGATATTTTTATTACTTTCGTTACCTTTTAACTTTCTGACATTTAAAGCAAGCGGTCAAAAGCACAGTATTGACTTGCCCACCGGCATTACCGTACTCATTGAAAACGATTATTTATCGCTAGCAATAATAACCAGCTTAGCGACGTTACTGCTGCCCGGAATGGTACTCGGCGGCCTGCTATTGTTATCGTTAGCTCAAATACAAAACCGACGCCCCTTTTACTTGCCGCGGCTTTACAAACTTGTGAAAGCCCTCTTACCGTGGAGCATGGCAGAAATTTTTCTTGTTGGTACCTTGGTTAGCCTTATAAAAATTACCGAATTGGCCGACGTTTCCATAGGCCTATCATTTTACGCATTCGTTGGCTTTTCAGCGTTCACGGCTCTTTGTATATCCCAATTTGATCCCACACGCTACGCCATGTGGATGTCTCAAGGCCAACCACCACAACCTAAACCACTGTGTGAAGCACAAGCGCAAGAGAGTATTCAGCGCACGTGGGCGTTGTTGATCACCGCTTGTATCTTATATATTCCTGCTAATGTACTGCCAATTATGTATACTGAATTTTTTGGCCAAGAGACGCCCAATACCATTATTGGTGGTGTCATATCGTTGTGGGAATCGGGCTCGTATCCAGTGGCGATTATTATTTTAGTTGCCAGCGTGGTAGTGCCAGTAGCAAAAATTATTATTCTTGCTTGGCTCAACTTTTCCGTACAGCGAGAGAAAACCACTTCAAAACAATTACGTATACGTTACTACCGCATCACTGAGGCGATAGGCCGCTGGTCGATGATAGACGTTTTTGTTGTAGCAGTGCTGGTATCCCTTATTCAGATGGGGAACACCATGTCTATTTATCCGGGCCAAGCGGCACTCGCCTTTTGTGCCGTTGTATTTGTAACGATGATAGCCGCGATGACGTTTGATTCGAGGCTAATTTGGCAGCAGTGGAAGCAATTACCATGACCACAAACGATCCGAACATTAATGAAGCTAAGGTCAAACCGACCTCGTCCATTTCTCGCATTTGGATTATCCCAATTCTTGTTATCGTTATTGGTGGCTGGATGGTGTACTACCAATGGAAGAATCAGGGCCCTCTTATTACGATAGAGCTGCATTCGGCAACAGGTATTGAGGTAAACAAAACACCAATAAAAGTGCGCGACTTAGATATTGGACAGGTCAAAAAGATAACGCTAAAACCTGACTTAAACGGCGTACTTGTCACGGCCAGAATTGATGCAAGCGCGGCCCATCTACTCAATGAAAATGCAAAATTTTGGGTTGTCGCCCCCCGTATAAGTTTTTCTGAAGTTTCAGGGCTCAACACCCTCTTGTCTGGCAGCTATATTGCTATGTCAGCCCATGATAAAGGCAAAGAGCAACTCCATTTTACGGCACTTGAACGCCCACCGGTTACGCCTCCTGGCACTCCAGGGCTGCATGTTATGTTAAAAAGTGACGACGAATTTGCCTACAAACCTGGCGATCCTATTATTTATAAAGGGTTTAAAGTTGGCGAGTTTGAAGACGCTACCTTTAATATTGAAGAACGTGTGGTGTATTACGACGCATTTATTGAAGCGCCTTACCATAAACTCATAACCAACACGACACGTTTCTGGGATGTCAGCGGCGTTAAATTGTTGCTTGAATCGAACGGTGTAAGCGTTGAAACAGGCAGCTTGGAAACCCTATTAGCGAACGGTATTACCTTTGGGATCCCTGACGGCGTGCCAAAAGGTGAACAAGTGCTAGATAACGCCTTTTTCACAATTTATGGGGATAGCACATCCGCCTCAGATGCACGTTATAAAGTCGCCGCTGAATACTTGCTACTTATCGATGAAAGTGTGCGAGGTCTAACCGTTGGCGCTCCGGTTGAGTACCGTGGTATTGAAATTGGCAACGTGACTGCTATCAACTCCTTCCCTGCTTTGGATGGCAACATTTTGGAGCGAGATTATCCCATCCCCGTGCTTATTAATATTTACCCTGGCAAAGCAAGGCAGCCAGATACTAAAGAAGGCCTTAGTGCAATCAAGCAAACCATTCGAAACTGGCTTGAGAGAGATCTTCGGGCGTCGTTACGCATGGGCAATGTTTTAACCGGTGGCTTGTACGTTGATTTACAGCATGTACCCGACGCTGACAGTAACAGCGGCATTGAAGTGATTAACGGCTACGAAGTAATTCCTACTGTTAGTAACGAGTTCACGCAATTGACGCAAAAGGCCGACGCAATTTTAGACAAAATCAATCAGCTTCCGCTTAAGGAAATGGTGGAAAATGTACAGTTAGCCGTTGAAGACATGCGTTTAGCTGCTGAGTCTGTGGAAACGGCAAGCAGCGACTTTGATGTACTTATTGCTGATATTGATGCGAAAGCATTAAATAGTAATCTTAATCAGGTTCTTGTTAGCCTTGATGGCCTGCTTAAAAATTACAGCGAGGGTGGTTTTAACCAGTCTGAGATAAAAGAGACCGTTGATGCGCTGCAAGAAACCATGCGCAACATTCAGCCTTTATTGTTAAAGCTAAACCAGTCTCCGAATAGTTTAATATTTTCAAAGGATGATGAAGCGGACATTCAACCTAAAGCGAAGAATTAGCGCAGTAGAGTCAAACAAATGCGCGGTTAATTTTCGAGCAACAATGGTGTGAAAAATGAATGCTCTTTATCCTTGATAATTAGCCGATATTAAGAAAGTAATACGCTACAGTGAATGTCAATTGACAGTATTGCCATAGCGAAACATCCAAAAACAAGGATGGAAGGAATAAATAGAATGATACAGCAGTTTAAGGTTTTCCCATCTCAACCTACAGGTAAAGCACTGTTTATCGGTGCGTTTGCGCTTTTCACCTGCGTATTATCGGCGTGTAGTAGCGCGCCTCGTTCGCTGACATACTACTTACTTCACACCACAGGTGACAGTGCATATACCGTAAACAAAGCATCAACGGCTGTTGTAATAGATAAGATAACCCTACCGGAATATCTCAAACACCGTGGGCTGGTGTACCAAACCAGTGACACCAACTTGCATATCTCAACCAGTCACTTATGGGCCGAACCTGTAGACGAAGGGCTTACTAAGGCGCTAACCAGCGCGTTAGCATCAAAGCAAGTGTCATTGCTTCGCCCCGATCACTACGCAAGTGAAGAAGCCGTTCATATGGCGTTGCACCTCAATGATTTTGTCAGCACGTATGAAGGGGAAGTTATTCTATCTGGCCAATATGTGATTACTCACGTGAAAGGCCAAACGCAAAGCTACCCATTTTTATTCAAAACGCCCCTGGAAGATGATGGATTTTCTCCAAGTATCAAAGCAATGAGAAATACTATCCAACAACTCGCAGAAGATATTAGAAAAACTGTGACAAAATCTGCTTAATCATGTTCGGCTCTCTCAAGCAATACGTATTTAGTGGTGTAAGCCGTCACTACAAAGATGAAACCAACAGACGCATTATGGTGGTGAACCTTTTTGCGGCAGTGGGTATGTCTATCACGTTCTTGCTTGGCTCCAGGGCTTTTATTGAAGGTGAATATTCTCTTTCAACTACGCTCTATACTGCCAGTGTAGTATTTGCTATTTCACAGCGCTTACAAGTTCGGTTTGCATCAGCCAAAGCTCGTACATGGTCTATAACACTTCTCATTATCTGTTTAATGGTACTGACTCTCCTGCTGCTGATTACCGGTGGTAAAGACAATACCGGTCCCCTTTGGATTTACTTGGTGCCGCCAGTCACTATGTTTTTTGCAGGCTTTGTCAGAGGCCTCATCGCACTTATTGCCTACACGCTAGTTAGCGCCATCGTGCTGTTTGGCTTCAACGACGCTTCATTTGTAGCAAACTACACCTACGCGTTTAAAACTCGTTTACTGTATTCTTTTTTAACCGTTTCATTTCTGTCGGCGTTTTATGAGTACAGTAGACAAAAGAGTTACGACACCGCGCTTTATTTAAGTGAGCAGTTTGAGCGCCAGGCCAAGCATGACCACTTAACTCAGTTGTTAAACCGGCGAGGCGCGCAGCAGTGTCTAGAGCGCGAGTACGCAAGAATGCTGAGAAGCAAACGTAAATTTTCGGTCGCCATTGCAGATATTGACCGCTTTAAAAGTATTAATGACACCTTAGGCCATGAACAAGGTGACGAGGTCCTTCGTCAGATTTCAAAAGTGTTTAGTTCTCGTCTGCGAGGACAAGATATTCTCGCACGGTGGGGTGGCGAAGAATTCATGTTCATCTTTACCGACACTGATGAAGCAGGTGCTGTAAATGCTTTGGAAAATATTCGAGATATTTTGAACAACGCACCGCTTAATATTAACGGTAGCGAGATCCATGTAACGAGTAGTTTCGGGGTGAGCGAAGTAAATCCCGATATAGATATTTCCTGCGCCGTTCGTCGAGCAGACCAAGCACTTTACTATGCCAAAGATAATGGTCGAGATTGCGTGTGCGAATTTTCGTCGTTGAGCTCCCCCTCTTTTTCAGGAAACTAAACCAATTTCCCTGCTTAAATCAGTACGGTTAACTGACTTTACACAAAATTGACTCATGTTTAGTTACATTTGCGCTGTATTCCTGAAACACTTTAGCGCTACACTATGTAAAGTATTCGCTATAAAAGTAGATTTAGCCATGAAATGGATGAAAGTTGCACTGCCTATTGGTGTTTTATTAGTAGGCTACTTAGGTATGAAAGGAATCGAAGCCTCTGCCTCTGACAATACTATTACAGAAGAAGTTGATACCCGCCCAACGGTGACCATTGAAGCTTTATCGCCAGAAGACGTGCGCGTTCAACTTACCTCGTATGGCGAAATAACGCCCCTTGAAACCACAAACCTTGCAGCTCAGGTATCGGGAGAAGTTGAGCGCTGGAACCCTAAGTTTGTGAGCGGCGGTCTGGTTCGACGTGGCGAAACCTTATTTGAAATAGAAGCTGACGCATATGAAGCGGCACTATTGCTGGCTGAAGCTAACCTCGCTAGCGCGCAAGCACAGCTTATCCAAGAGCAAGCCCAAGCTGATGTCGCTGCCAAAGAAGCGAAAACGATGCCTAACGCACGGGTTACTGACCTTTACCTTCGCAAACCTCAAGTAATGAGTGCGCAAGCTGGCGTAAAATCAGCAGAGGCGCAGCTTAAAATCGCCAAGCGTGATTTAGACAACTGTAAGGTAAAAGCACCATACGATGCACTTATAGTATCTAGAGATATCAGCACTGGTGACTATGTAACTCAAGGCACGCCAGTCGCTGTCATTAACAACATCGAATACGCTGAAGTAACCTTCCCTGTAGCCGGCTTTGACCGTGTTTTTCTAGCAGACAACACCATTGGTAGTGAAATCGCCATCGAAGTAGATGATGTGCAGGGCGCTACTGTAAAAGGTACCATTCACCGTGATACGGGTGTGGTAGATAACACCACGCGTATGAGCTATTTCGTTGCCCGTATTGAAGATCCTTACGCCATCAATTCGTCGAAGCCTATCGTGAAGTTTGGTTCATATAGCACAATCGCATTTGAAGGAAAAACCCTTAGCGACGTATACCGCGTACCTCAAGAGTTGGTAACCAATCGATTGTTATGGACGTTAGATGACGAAGACAGATTAAAATCGCAAAAGGTTAAAGTTGTTCGCGAAGAAAATGGCGACTTCCTTATTCAAGGCGATTTCAATGCCAAAAAAGTCGTGATGAGTTTGCCCGAATATCCTCAAAACGGTATGCCTGTTAAGGTCATTGAGACCACGACCGAAATTGTGACAGCAAAAGCGAACTAAGGAGCTGTCATGGAAAACCACAACGATACACAAACCGGCATAATTTCTTGGTTCGCCAGAAACTCCGTGGCCGCCAACCTACTGATGATTTTTATCATCATCATGGGGATAGCGAGCTATTTCACTATTCAGCGTCAGATGTTTCCAAATATCGAAATAAACTACATCACCGTTGAAGCCAACTACCCTGGTGCTTCACCTCAAGAGATTGAAGAGAGTATTTTCATTAAAGTTGAGGAAGCAGTAAAAGACATTACTGAGATTAAGCGTACGGTTTCACGTGCATTTCGCGGTGGCGGTGCAGTTACACTGGAAATTGACACTAAAGCTGAATTAACAGATGTACTTGATAAGGTGAAGCTTCGCGTTGACAGTATTGCCACCTTCCCCGCTGGCATGGAGCCGGTTAATGTTTCCCAAGTAGAGTTCCAGCAGCAAGTTATTGAAATGCCTATTGTCGGTGACTTGCCTTTATCAGAACTCAAAGTGCTGGCAAAAGAGGTGGAAGATGAGCTTCTACAACTTGGCTCTATCTCTTTGGTTGAAGCCAATACGCCGGACGATGAAATTGCCATTGAAATTAAACCTGATACGCTTAGGAAGTACGGCTTAACTATTGCCGATGTCACACAGGCAATTAATAGTTACTCTGCCAACATTTCCGCAGGTCAGCTTAGAACTAACTCAGGTATTGTATCGGTACGTGTTGAAAACCAGTACTACAGCGGCGATGAGTTTAAGCAAATTCCCATTAAAATTGGGGCGGGCGGCGCGAAGGTAACCTTGGGCGATGTCGCTTATATCAACGATGGATTTGTTGAAGGCGAACGCTACTTTAAATACAACGGCATGAACGCTATCTATATTGCCGTTAAAGCCACTAAAACCCAAAACACCATTCCTGTAGCCGAAACCGTAAAAGCCTATATTGATCAGAAAAACGAAAGCCTTCCTCAAGGAGTAAGTCTAGAAATTCTGGTTGATATGACCTATTACCTTAACGCTCGTTTAGACATGATGTTGTCGAACCTGGTTCAAGGCTCAATTCTAGTGGCGCTAATGTTAACCCTGTTCTTGCGTTTTAGGCTTGCCGTGTGGGTTATGGTTGGTTTACCGGTATGTTTCCTTGGTGCCATGATGCTAATGCCTCTGTTTGGTGTAAGCATAAACATCCTATCGCTGTTCGCATTTATCATGGTACTAGGTATTGTGGTTGATGATGCCATTGTTATTGGCGAGAGTGCTTACACCGAAATTGAAAGCAAAGGTGGCGGTGTTGACAATGTAATCCGCGGTGCAAAGCGCGTAGCTACGCCCGCCACATTCGGTGTTTTAACCACTATCGCCGTGTTTGCTCCGTTTACGCTAAGCAGCGGGCCTGAAGGCGCATTCTTCTACAATATCGCTGTTGTCGTAATCTTGTGTTTAGCATTCAGTCTAGTTGAATCTAAGCTCATTCTGCCGGCGCACTTAGCCCACACTAAATTTTCCCCAGTCAAACAAAATAGCTGGCGGGCGCGTTTTAACAAGCGATTCTTTGCTTTTGTTAACGGTCCTTACAAGCGTTCTCTAGCAAAAGCGATTGAATGGCGCTGGGCTGTACTCATGATGTTCGTCGCAATGCTAATGCTAAGTATGGGGCTTATTGGGGCTAATTACGTAAGAATGGTTCCCAATCCGAAAGTACCTCATGACTTCCCAAGCGTTAAAATAGAGATGAATGAAAACGTCTCAGATTTAGCAACCATTAACGCGTTAAAAATTGTTGAGCAAACAATCTTAGACGTTGAAGAACAAATCATCGATGAGTTTGGTCAAGGCATGATAAGAGACCGCCTTGCGTTTAACGATGACAGAACTGAAGGCCGTATTTTAACGCCGTTAGTTAATGAAGAAGACCGCCCTATCGACACGTTTGAGCTTGCTCGTCGCTGGCGCGAAGCCATTCCTGAAATTACCGGCATGAAATCATTTACCGTAGTTGATGACGTAAACGGTGATGGTGATGACGGCGAATTTGGTTATTTACTCTTTGGCCCTGATATCGACACTCTAAACGCAGCAGGTCTTAAGTTTATTGAAATGCTGCAGCAGCAAGAGGGCTTGTTTGACGTTAGCTCAACTATCGACCCTCCAAGCAAAGAAGTACAAATGACATTGCTTCCAGTTGCGTACGACTTGGGTCTTACTCTATCTAATATCGCTTCTCAAGTAGGTGCAGGCTTCTACGGCGGCGAGGCACAACGTGTTATTCGAAACGGTGAAGAAGTGAAAGTAATGGTGCGCTACCCAGAACTTACCCGCGAACGCTTCGCCGACTTGAAGTACTCTTTGATCACCACGCCTAATGGTGAGGAAGTTATGCTGGGTGATGTTGTGGCCTTAGAGGAGAAACCAGGTATAAGCTACATTCGCCGTGAAGGTGGATACCGTAGCGTTTACATTTGGGGCAATATCGATGAAGAAAAGATTGAGCCAAACGAAGTGGTCACTGAAATTAGAGAGAAGCTACTTCCTCAATTAAAAGAGTCGTTCCCGTCGGTTATGACTGAACTTGGTGGTGACATTGAAGAGCAGCAAGCGCAACAGAATGAGCAGATATTGTTTTTCTTAGCTGCCATGATCATGGTGTATATCCTTCTTGCTGTACCACTTAAAAGTTATGGGCAACCACTTATTATCATGTCGGTTATCCCATTTAGCTTTACAGGCGCAGTCTTCGGCCACTTTGTGCTGGGCTTAGACTTATCTATGATGTCTAACTTTGGCCTAATCGCTGCCGCAGGGGTTGTTATCAATGACTCACTAGTTATGACTGACTTTGTGAACCAGCGCCGTGCACAAGGCTACAGCATTAAAGAAGCGGTGACCGAAGCTGGTACCGCGCGCTTCCGAGCGATTACGTTAACCTCAATCACTACGTTTGTGGGCGTACTGCCCATTATGTTTGAAACAAGCCTACAGGCAGCGTTTGTTGTACCAATGGCTGCTGCACTCGGTTTTGCTGTACTTTACGCTACGCTTGTAACGCTTATATTGGTGCCGTGCTTGTACTTAATACTGCTTGATTTACGTGGTCCGTTTACGTTTATTAAGCGCAAGATTGTACGCAAAAAGCCTACTAAGGATAACGACGGCAATAGTACTTCTCATACACATGTACCTCAGCCAAGTGCATCGATGGACTAGCTTTTATCGCTGAGAAAAGCTACAAACACCTAACTGTTTTAAAATGAGCCTTTATTGGCTCATTTTTTTTGATTATTTATGATGGGAGTCACCATGACCAACACCATTTCAATAAGACCAGCCACGCCTGAGGATATTTCACAAATTCGCCAGTTCATTCTGGAACTTGCTATTTATGAAAAAGCAGAGCATGAAGTAGAAGCAGATGAAGAAGCGCTATTAAAAACATTATTCGGAGAAGGCGCAACCGCGCATTGTGTAATGTGTGAAAGCGCTGACGCGCCTATTGGTTTCGCTGTGTATTTCTTTAATTACTCTACGTGGCAAGGACGCAATGGACTCTACCTTGAAGATTTGTATGTTTCACCAAAATCACGTGGCCTGGGTGCAGGGAAAGCGTTATTGCAACACTTAGCTAAAACAGCGGTAGAAAACGACTGCGGGCGTTTCGAATGGAGCGTATTAGATTGGAACAAACCAGCTATCGATTTTTACGAGTCACTTGGCGCTAAACCAAAGAGTGAATGGTTAGGCTATCGTATGGATGGACAGACACTTATCGACTTTGCAAAGCAAGGCGAATAGAGCACAAAGCCTCTAAATACAAAGTGCAAAGATAAAAAAAGCCACTCGCTTTCGCGAATGGCTTTTAAACAATATTTTAAAACTGACGGTTAGTTTAGAAAGAACCAATCAGTGATAGACGCGCATTAATTGGCGCACCTACTGTTACCTGATGCGTAGAGTGTGCATTCGGGAAGTAAAGCGTATCAGTCAAGTTTTCAACGTTTAACTGAAGGCGCATTTTGTCGCTAAGCGTGTAGTAAGCAGACGCATCAACACGCGTATAGCTAGGTAGTACAGGCGATGAAGCACTTGTCGATACCTTACTTTCGTCCTGATATGTAGCACCAATGCCGAAGCCAAATACTTCATTCACTTCGTAGGTTGTCCACACAGACATCGTATTTTCAGGCAGCTCACGAAGCTCTACGCCACTTGCGTTTTCGCCGTCAAGGTTGCTGTAGTTTGCAGTAATATACCACTTGTCTGTGATATAACCTTGCAGCTGTAGCTCAAAACCAGATACATCTGAGTCAACTTCAACAAAGCTTTCAGGGTCATTCGGGTCGTTATCCAATGACGTCTGCTCGTTCTCAAAGATAGCTGCTGTAAAGCTCATGCTGTCGTTGAAGTCCCACTTAATACCAATTTCTTGGTTAGTGAACGTGTCTGGATCTAGCGCGTTTGCGTCGCCATTAATATTCGCATATTGCTCGCCGCTGCGTGGCAAGAATGACTCACTGTAGCTAGCGTATATAGAGATATTTTTCTGTGGCTTATACACTAGGCCAGCACGCGGTGACACTTCTTCGTCTTTTCTGCTGCGTGTCTCTAAAACTTCAGGGTCCGCGTTGAATACTTCAATATCGAAGCTGTCAAAACGTGCACCTAGTACAAGGTCGAAGTTGTCTGATAGTGCAATTTCATCTTGAACATAGAAAGAGTATACATCTAAGTCTACATGCGTATCGTCGTTCAAGTCAGAGAAGTCTGCTGTAACTGTTACGCCTTCAGCATTTGTACCAGTTAAACCACGGAAGCTTAACGGACGTGAAATATTAAACGTTTCTCTATCACCGTCAGTGGAATCAAACACAGGGTTGTAACGATCTTGGTTTGACTTGGTATTAATAACCTCACCACCGAAGATAACCGTGTGCCCAATGCTTCCCGTTTCAAACTCGCCAACTAGGTTAGAAGACAAGATCATGTTTTCACGCTGCGTAGTATCAACGTATCCGTCTAGCGTTACTTGCTCAGTCTCAGCGTTATAACCTGCCGCATAAAAGTTCGAGTAAACTTTGTCATAGTCACCGTAAAAAGCGTTGAAGTTACCTTTCAGGTTATCTGAGAAAGTGTGCTCAACGTTTGCACGGAACACGTCAGCGCCCAATGTTTGGTAGTTGTTATCTGGATCGCCAAACACGATTTCTTCAAACGCTTCTACTGGTTCACCGTTGGCAGTTGGCACACCGCGGTCAATAAAGCGCTCGTGGTCGATATATTCATATGACACATCAACAATTGTGTCATCGCTTAGCTCAAAGCGTGCCGTTGGGTTGAAGCCGTAACGGTCTCCGTAGAAGAAGTCGCGATGGTTGTCTAGGCTTTCGTACATGGCGTTAATGCGCAGGGCCGACTTATCGCCCGTGTCAACATTGGTGTCTAACTGTAAGTTATATGCACCAAACGTATTAGCAGATACGTTGTAGTTTACAAACTTATCGCTCGTTTTCGCTTTCTTAGATACACGATTTAAGATACCGCCCGTACCACCGCGACCGAATAGCAACGCATTTGGACCACGAAGAATCTCTACCTGCTCAACATTGTAAAGTGCACGGTAGTATTGAACGTCATCACGGTTACCATCTAAGTAGAAATCTGCAGTAGAGCGCACACCACGGAATACTACCGAGTCGCGGTGACCTTCACCTTGCGATGTATTAACACCTGGTGCGTAGTCAATAATTTGTCCAATGCTAGTAATACCGCGAGCCGTTATTTCTTCAGCCGTAATAATCGACAAGCTCTGTGGAACGTCGATAATTGGTGTAGGGCTTTTAATTGAGTTGGACTGGTTAACCGAAAGGTACTTCCCTTTCACCGTTAGTCTCTCAATATCTTCCATATCAGCAGCAAAAGTTGCTGGGCTTAGAATTATCGCAGCAGCAATACTCGTAAGTTTGAATTTCAAAATTGCTCTCCAAGTGTTCTGTAAGTGTTGTGTGTTTACTTTCAAAAATCTGTAAAACCCTATTATCACGACCCGGCTTTCTGCCGAATTTTGCAATTGCAAATAATAATAGTTGTTATTTTTGGTCGGGATATTATAAAAATTTAGAACAAATGACGAGAGCAAAAGCGACAAAATTTAAAAACTCTTTATAAATTTTCTTAATTTATTAGACAAATAAGACTCAAATCGCGCCAAAATAGACTAAAGAATAAGCAGGTGAATATATTTCGTACGATTGTAGAGGCGCATATTGCAGGTGTCGGAGGACGAGCGACAGGGAGAACAAACAGCTAAGTGAAAAGGTATTTACTGGCTACATCATCTGAAGTGTAGTCCGTTTGAATCAAGAGGGATCTGTGAAGTTAGCGCGAAGACGGATAAGCGGAAAAAATGTTTGGGAAGTAAAAGTTCAATGGCCCTTCAATACTGAAAGAGCCTTGAACAAACTCATCGATATAGCCTGCCAACTACACAACAGCATAGCGGCTTAAAATCAAAGCCACTGTGTGTTTTGCTAAGCTCTTCTTATCGTTATCGCTGAGGGAATCTTCAATTTTGAACAGCTGAGGCCAAAAGCACTGCCCTTTTACTAAGCTATCAATTTCATCGACAACCCGATCCAAGTCGTCAAACGCTAGTTTATTGTCGGCTTTGGCATCCTTTAACCAGCGGTGCATAGCCGTCTCTTGGGCTTTTAATTGCGCAACTTCATCTTTTAGCTTTTCCGGCTCGTAGAAGAAGTGGCCAATCGCAACCCGAGCTAAATCGAGGTGTGATTCACTCACCATAAACTCAATGTCTTGCAAAATAAGGTCTTCTAGCTGCTCGTCTAGCGGAAGCGTAGCATCGTACTTTTTATTTATATTTAAAATAGCCGTTTGCCACTGTTGCGTAACCAAATGCATCACCAGCTCTTCTTTTGTAGAAAAGTGGTTGTACACAGTGCGCTTTGACACATTTGCCAGTTCAGCCAGCTTATCCATGCTTGTGCCGTTAACGCCAAACTCTTGGAATGCCTGTGTTGCCGCCTGAATAATGGCTTCGCGTTTGATGTCGCTACGCGTACGTGTGTTGCCTACCATATGGAAATTCTCAAAATTAGTTATCCGCTACATTAACCCGATCATTTTACACCGAACAGTTTACTTTTCAATGCGACCGCACTAAAATGCACTCACCAGTTTACTTTAGGTAATGACTATCTTTGCTGCCGTTGTGCATACCATCACTACCTTGGTTTACACATCTATACTTTAATTACCCTGACTATGGATTACATACACCTATGTCCATGATGCGATTCTCCCACATTTTATTTCTAAGCGTTTTATCGGTTTCCACTTTAAGTGCATGTTCTTCCGAAGAGCCTGCCGAGCAACAAGCAAACGTTGCACCTCGTTATGTCAAACTCGCTACGGTTAGCAACATTCCAGATTTTGACGAATTCACCTTCCCTGCCGTTGTATCGGCAGTGAAAACCGTCGATTTAAGCTTTGAAGTTTCAGGCCGCCTTATCCAGACTGACTTGGTGACAGGCAGTGATATCAATAAAGGCAAGTTACTGGCCACTATTGATCGTAAACCATTCGAAAGACGCGTGGACGAGTCTACGACACGACTTGATCAGGCCAAACGAGAGCTTGATAGAATTGAGAAAATGTTCGCTCAAAAGCTAGTTGCACAGAGCTCTCTGGATACTGCAAAAACATCTTACGAACTAGCGGTTATCGACTTAAAAAATGCAGAGCAAGATTTGAGCTACACACAGCTATATGCCCCTTTTGATGCAAAGGTATCTCAACGACTTGTTGAAAATAACAGTTTTGTTGCCGCAGGTACGCCGATTGCTCGCCTGCAAGATGTGTCTAAAATATACTTCAACATTAATGTTCCTGAGCGCTTACTTACTGCCAATATTGGCCGTGGGATAAAACAAGCCAGCGCCACACTAGCCACCAATCGCAGTCAGTGGTATCCGGTGAACTATGTAGAGCACTCTACCCAACCTGATCCTGTGTCGCAAACTTATGAAGTGGTGTTTGCCATGGAGCCTCGCGAAGAACTCCCCCTAACACCGGGCGCGCGCGCAGTGGTAAAAGTCAGCCTACAAGGTAGCCTTTATCCAGAAGGCTTTGTTGTGCCAGTAAGAGCACTTGTAGGTGACAAGGACTCAGGCTTTGCAGTGTGGGTATATAACGATGAAACAAGTTCAGTGACCAAGCAAGCTGTAAACGTTAAGCATATTGAAAATGAGCTAGCGATTATTGAGGGTAAAAGCCAAGGCGAAATCACCCTTGGCCAGCAAGTGGTTGCTGCTGGAGCAACACAAATGCGTGCAGACATGAAAGTGCTTCCTTACCAAGGAGAGAAGTAATTTATGGATATCGCACGCTATTCAATTGATAAGCCCGTCAACATTTGGCTAATGGTAGTCATCCTGCTTTTAGGCGGCATTTTGGCTATGAGCAAAATTGGTCGCTTAGAAGACCCTGCGTTTACCATCAAACAAGTAAAGGTATACACCAACTATCCTGGAGCCAGTGCCGAAAAGGTAGAACGTGAAGTCACTGAACGCTTGGAAATTGCCATTCAGCAAATGCCGCAGTTAAAGGAAGTGACGTCAGTTTCATCGCCGGGCCTTTCCGAAATTACCGTTGAAGTTAAGAGTACCTACGACAGTAACCTCTTGCCACAGATTTGGGATGAGTTGAGAAAGCGACTTCGCGACACCGCAAGCTCGTTGCCAACGGGGGCACAAAACCCTGTGGTATTTGATGATTTCGGTGACGTTTACGGGCTTTATTACGCGTTAAGTGCACCTGATTTCGATACTCGGGAGCTTCGAGAATTCGCCCGAATTATTCGACGTGACCTGCTGACTACAGAAGGCGTTGCCAAGGTAAATGTAACTGGCGTTCAAAAAGAACAAATAGTGGCCTATATCAACCCTTATCAACTCGCGGGCTTAGGCATTTCATTTCCTGATCTCGCCTCTCTTTTTGAAGACAACCTGCGCCCGTTCAACGGCGGTCGTATTAAAGTTGACGAAAAAAATGTGCGCCTAATTGTAGAGCGCGCACCAGACAGACTAGAAGAAATATCTAATCTGTCAGTGGTAGTGCCTGGCACAAACCGTTCCCTTCGGGTTGCTGATATTGCCACGCTAAAGTTAGAGCCTGCCGACATACAGCCCGTTCATGTACGCTACAACGGCGAAGAAGCACTTACGCTTTCAGTATCAGCGTTGACCGACGTTAACATTGTTGATGTGGGCGAGCGCGTTAACGCAAAAGTAGAAAAGCTGCTTCAAGAACTGCCTGTCGGTATTACGCTTACGCCTATTTACGATCAGGCCTCAGTCGTCGACGAATCGGTTACTGGCTTTATTAATAACCTCG
Source organism: Alteromonas sp. W12 (assembly GCF_001924945.1). Lineage (NCBI taxonomy): Bacteria > Pseudomonadati > Pseudomonadota > Gammaproteobacteria > Alteromonadales > Alteromonadaceae > Alteromonas > Alteromonas sp. W12. The sequence continues at coordinate 914,467 of NZ_LQXH01000001.1, read as the reverse complement.
TTATGTCGGTGGCGGTTGTTACCTTAACGCTATGTTTGTTCATGGGATGGCGCTCAGGCGTGGTAGTTGGCTCTGTGCTACTTGTCACCGTACTAGGTACTATTCTAATCATGTGGCTTATGGATATTCAGCTTCAAAGGATATCACTTGGTGCCATGGTTATCGCCATGGGTATGCTGGTAGATAACGCTATCGTAGTTGCTGAGGGGATGATGCTGCGCATGGCCACGGGCTCTACAGCCAAAGAATCAGCCAGCTTTATTGTTAAGCGAACGCAGTGGCCTTTACTTGGCGCAACCGTTATCGGTATTGCGGCTTTTTCAGGCATAGGCCTTTCAAACGATGCTACAGGCGAGTTTCTTTATTCATTGTTTGCCGTAGTGTTGGTCTCCCTCATGATAAGTTGGGTATTAGCGGTAACCTTGGTGCCCGTGCTTGGCGCATATTTTTACCGCAAAGGTATTGGGCAAACCACAGGTAACGAACTTTCTGCATCGCAACGCTGGTTTAAGCGTGCACTTTTAGGCGCACTTAAGCTTCGTTGGGTAACCATTGGTGCACTGTTTGCTATTACTATCGTGGCTTATGGAAGTTTTGGCATGGTAAAACAAGGCTTCTTCCCTCCGTCAAACGCGCCGCTGTTCTTTGTGCATCATTGGGGCCCGCAAGATAGAGATATACGTGCCACTGAAGTCATTGCAAAAGAAGCTGAAGCTCGTATTTTGGGAATGGAAAACGTCACGGCTGTAACCACCTTTATAGGGCAAGGCGCCGATCGTTTCACCCTCACTTATGCGCCTAAAAGTGCTAACGAAAACTATGCCTTTTTCATGGTTCGCGCGAATGAACTTGATAATATTCCGGCTATTCAAAGTGCACTTGCGAGTAAGCTTACCGACCTGGACTTCGACGCTAGCTTTTATATGGAGCGCATGCAGTTTGGCCCTGGCTCTGGTGCAAAACTTGAGACCCGTTTTTCAGGCCCAGATACTGAAATACTTCGCGAACTGGCGGATGAAGCCAAAGCACTGCTTTTTGCTGATGGACAAGTGAAAGACGTTCGACATAACTGGCGTGAAAAAGGCTTTGCCATTAATACGCAATTTGACAACTACAACGCAGGGATTGCTGGCGTTTCGCATAGTGACTTTAGCCAGACCATACAGTATGCAAGTAGCGGCGTTCAGCTAGGTACGGTGCAAGACGGCGATTATGCTTACAACATTATTGCAAAAATGGGTAAGGCTGAAGATACCGAGCTTCAATCAATACGTGAATCACAAGTATGGTCTACGCAACAGCGCCAATATGTGCCTTTCACACAGGTATCTCAGGGCTTGGAGTTAATGACCGAAGAAATGCGTATTCACCGTCGCGACCGCGTTCGCACCATTACGGTAGAAGCTGAGCCGGGTGACGATGAAACTGCTGCCAAAGCGTTAGCGAGAATCCGCCCACTTATTGAAGACATAGAGCTTCCAGCTGGATATTCATTAGAATGGGGCGGCGAATTTGAAAGCTCTAGCGATGCACAAAAAGCGCTGGGCGCTGGCTTGCCTGCTGGCTTCCTAGTCATGTTTATTATCTCAGTATTGCTATTCGGTCATGCTCGTCAGCCGCTGATTATCTGGCTTGTAGTACCCATGGCTATTGTTGGTGTAGTCTCTGGTCTATTAGGTACCGATATGCCGTTTGGCTTTATGTCGCTACTCGGCTTCTTAAGCTTGTTTGGCATGCTTATTAAGAACGCTATTGTACTTATTGAAGAAATTGACCTTCAGATAGAAGAAGGATTAGCCATTCGCCAAGCGATTGTTGACGCTACTATCAGCCGTGTACGCCCTGTTTCACTGGCGGCGGTAACGACCATTTTAGGTATGGCGCCGCTGCTGTTCGACGCCTTCTTTGCCGATATGGCAGTGACCATTATGGGTGGCCTGGCCTTTGCGACGGTACTTACACTTATCGCTGTGCCCGTACTCTACAGTTTGCTGTTTAAAGTCAGCTACCGCAAAAGCTAACGCTTTAAAACTAACGGTCTCTTTACCGCAATTTATAAACGCAGGTAGAGAGACCACTCCCCTTTAAAGCGGTGTTCACTATTAATAACATACGAGTACCGACCTAACGCTTTGCCTCTACCCTACTTTGCATAAACTTCATCACATCGCGCCACGACACCATTCCTACTGGATGCCTTTTCGTGTCGATAATAGGAATGCAGGAAATTTTATGGGTATTAAAAAGCTCAATAGCCGAATAAACAGAGTCACTTGGGTTAAGTGTAATGACTTCACGAGTCATGATTTGGTGCGCTTTTTTATCCAATGTAGCGCGATCAAGCTTTCGTTCGCTTAGGGTATCTACAAAAGGACTAATCGATTTCATCAAGTCTCTGTCAGATATAATCCCCTGCAGCTTATTGTCATGCACGACGACCAAATGATGAAACCCCGTAGCAGCAAAGAGCTCGCGCAATGACTGTAAACTGTCATCCATGTGCACGCTAACCACCCGCGTAGACATAATTTTAGCAATGCTCATTAATACTCCTCGTTAATTCCAGCGCTTGGGCTTTAATTTAGTTATAGCAAGCACACGACAATTGTACCCAACACGGGTTTAAACATTGCAACACCTTATGAGGCGTTCACATGTTACGTGTACGGGTTTTCTCCCATTGATACGGCCACACAGAACAAACGTAAATCCAGCTCTAGTTGATGATAATCTGGCTCCATATAGCAGCAAAGTTTATAGAAGGCTTTGTTGTGGTCTTTTTCTTTAAAGTGCGCCAGTTCATGCACTACAAGGGCTTTTAACAAGGCCTCTGGGGCATAGAGTAAATCGTTATTAATGGCCAAGTCGTGTTTGCGCGTTTTACCCTGCATACGGTAAGTATGCGTACCTAGCGCGTTAGTTATCATATCACCTTGCTTTTTAAACGCGGCGCGCCCAAACGGTGGCGCATTTTTTAAGTATCGCTTTTTTAATTCCGTCGCGTACTGATACAGCAATTTGTCGGTGGTTATATCATGGGCCTCTGGGTATTTTTTTAGTAAATAACGCTGTAGCCGATTGCTGGAAATGAGCTGTAAGGCTTGCTCCACAATAGTTGAAGGGTAGCCGTTAAAATACCGAGCATATTCATTCACGTTTTTTCTCCTTTACGTCAGGAATTATAAAGCAAATTGGAGCCGTAGACAGTGAAAGCCGCTTACAAACATTTCTGTTGAAAATAAAAAAACAGCAGTAACAATAAGTCATATTAGGAATCCCCCCTACAGTAACGACAAGCTAAATGATATGCTGGTCAAACAACGCTCGAAGATACCACTCGCATTTATCAAGCGCTCGGTTAAAAAAATAAAAAAAGCTGACTTTTCATACGTTTTCCTGTTTCTTTACTATTCTTACTGTAACCAGCAGCTCGAAAGTATGATTTTTAGGTGTTAGCAAAGACAAGCTTGAATTTGGATACGCATTGATGATTAAAAAGCCCTTCTCAGTTATCGCTATGGTGATGAGCTTCCTCATTGTTAATAGTGCGTTTGCTGAAAAAGAGAACGTAAAGGTTAGTGGTTTTGGCACCGTTGCAACAGCAACTTCCGATTCTGACAGGTATCAGTTTCGTTCAGACCGGTCTCAAGCTGAATCGGCGAAAAAAGGCGGCCTTGCATTCAAGCCTTTGAGTTTAGTTGGCGTACAGCTTGATTACAGCGTTTCTGATAACTTAGACTTTGTGGGTCAATTCGTTTATCGAGAGCAAGATGAGCAAAACCTGGATTCGATAACCCAGATGGCTTTTCTAAGATACGATATAACCCCATCGTGGCAAGTAAGAGCAGGAAGACTTGCGGCCGATATTTTTCACTTCAGTGATACCAGAGACGTGTCGATAGCCTATCCTTGGGTGAAAGTCCCCACCGAGGTTTACGGTATTGTTCCCGCAAGAAGCTTTGATGGAGGAGACATTAGCTACACTAAGCCTTACGACAACTTTAATTTATTGATTAAAGGCTTTTGGGGAAGCGGAGAAAGTGACTTTTCTAGTGACGATTACAACCCGATTAGGTTTAATAACTTACGTTCAATTGGTGTTGAATTTGTCTCATTCGACTGGAGCCTTGCTCTTAAACACACCCAAACCGAAGCGGACAATGACGACGAAGATTTAGCAGTTGTCGCTGCTTCCGTTGCGCAGCTACAGCCATTTTGGAGCGGCGCCATAGACTTTGCTAAAGAAGTAAGCCTTAAAGATACAACCATTCACTATACGTCCGTTTACTTCAACCGTTATTTTGATGCGTGGGAGCTTTCTGGCGAGCTATCATATATCGATTCAAATTCAATTGCGTTGAGACCCTCTTTTAATGGCTTCCTCAACCTCAGCTATCTTTATGGTGCGCATACATTCTACGGTTTATACTCATTTGCAAAGACAGACACATACTTTCTTAGCCAAGAGCAACCTGGCTTCCCAATAAACGAGAGCACTGCTCAACTAGCCGTTTTTGTAGAAGAAGTAGCGAGTAGCTTGGCACATCATCAACAAACACTTTCTCTCGGATGGCGTTGGGATTTGCAAGAAAACCTAGCCTTTAAAGTGCAGCTTGAGCGAACTGATGTTGAAGCTAGAGGAACTGGCCTACGCGCCAGAGATGGTCTTGTTGTAGATGATGAAGATGGGGTTGTTCACACTCTCTTTGTTGCGTTAAGTTTCAGCTTTTAGGGGGAGGAGATGACTTTTTATAAACACTTCTCACCCCTACTGGCTGTCGTGCTTGCCTTGTATAGCTTTTCCTCTGTAGCGCAATCACAAGAGAAAATCGTTGTTGTTACTAACTTAAACAATGATGTGCAGGTTTTAGATAAGAAAGGGATTATAGATCTCTTCATGGGCAAGTACTCGGCTTTCCCTAACGGTAGGCAGGCAACGCCAATCGATATAGAGCTTAATGACGAGCTAAAAGGTCAATTTTATAAATCGCTGGTGGGCCTTCCCCTTGCTCGCGTTAATGCGTATTGGTCTAGACTGAAGTTTTCTGGACGTGTTAAACCACCTGCGATAGAACAAACTATAGAAGATGTTAAACAACGGCTAGAAGACGATGAGTCAGCCTTAGCCTATGTATATGAGTCGTACGTCACCGACAAAATGAAGGTAGTGTACCGCTTTGATTAACATCCATGGCTTAGGGTTTCGTTTTTCACTCATATTAGTAGCTGCTGCTATGCTGGTAGTACTTACGACCGCCGAATTTTTTTATCGCGCTACGTATGAGCACGAAATTAGTGAAGCGAACAACGATATTCAAGAACTTTACCAAACCGTTGCCGCAACGGCGTCTATCGCTGCTTTTTTAGAAGATGAAGATCTGGCAAAAGAGGCGATCAACGGCTTGGTTAAAAGTGAAAAAATACTCGCAGCGTCTATTAAAAGCGATGCAATGTATTATCAATTCAATGTGAACGATGCCATCAGCAAAGACGTCAAGCCTCGGGTATTTTTGGTGAGGCACCCATTCATTCCTGAAGACACCTTGGCTGAGGTCAATGTTTACCCTAACTTTGCCCACATTATTGAACAGGCGAAAAAAATAAGTACTGACAATAATTATTCATTGTATGTTGAAGCAGTGGTTGTCGGCATTGTTGCGTTGATAATTACCTACTACATCATAATCTCTCCTATGCTTCGCGTGGGTCGTTCACTGCATAAGATTACTCCAGGCACAAAAGAAAGAATTGAAATGCCGGAGTATCACTCCCGAAGTGAAATAGGCGAGCTGGTGCAGGACACCAATCAACTGTTAAACAAAGTCGAAGAGCAATTCACTCAAGAGCGTCAACTTAGGGAAGAAATCGAATTTCTGGAAAAGCGTTTCAGAATGCTTTTTGAAAACGCAAAGTCTGCCACTGTGTTAATGGCGGAAAATGGAATTATCGAGCTTAGAAATAAGGCCTTCAACGACTTGGTAGAAAAGATTGGCCTAGAGATAAAGCAAGGTTATGGCGAGCTACTTGAGGAGCTATTTGAAGCGCCTACTGCAATGAAAACTTCGCTTTCGGAGGCATTTGCACGCAATGAGTTTGCAACAGGTGAATATAAACTAAAATCAGAGAAAACTGACGACGCCACATGGGTTCAACTAATCGCCAGCCCTTTAGTCACTGATGATGGCGAACGCTACTATCAGCTGACGCTGAATGATATTTCTAGTCGAAAACACGAACTCCAGAAACTGGCCTTACAGGCAGACTTCGATGCACTCACAGGTATTTATAATCGCAATGGCGGTGAAAAGCTGATTGCGAAGTTAATGAGAAAAGACCACCACTTCGCTCTCGCGTTAATTGACCTGAACGGCTTCAAAGCGGTGAACGATATTTTCGGTCATGATGCGGGCGACGAAGTACTCATCTTTGTGGCTGAACAGTTACAGGAAAAAATTCGCAAAAACGATGTAGCGATACGTTGGGGCGGCGATGAGTTTGTATTATTACTTCAAGCTGAAGACGAAGTTTCTGTGAAACGCGCCATAGAAAAAGTGAATGACGGGGTGAAGCAACCTTTCTACTTTAACGGCGACCCAGAGCCAACCTTTATTTCAATGAGTGTGGGCGTTTCCTTTTTCCCTGCCATGAGCGATGACATGAGTACGTTAATAAAACTGGCTGACATTGCCATGTACAAAGCGAAACAAAACAAGGTCTCAGCGCCCAATGACTATCTCTTCTTTGCTGACTCAGCATCACGTAATGGCAGCCAATAAATGTTGAAGAAAAAAAGCCGAGCAAAAATAGCTCGGCTTCTACGTGAAAGTTATCTACCTGTTCTCCCAAGGTGCAAACTTCAGTCAAAATACTTTTACGATGACGAAGGTATACACAAAAACTAGGATATTAAGCACTACTCCCCAATGGTTTTGCCTAGCATGCGCTTCAATGTGCCATCTTTATCAACGAAATGATGCTTAAGAGCGCCAGCAATGTGTAGCAAGAGTGCGACAATAACGGTATAACCAAGATAGAAGTGTATAGCGCCACCTGCTTTGGAAAGCTCGTAATTTATCGGTAGCGTTTTCTCAGGATCTTCAACACTATAATTTGGCGCGAAAACCTCCAGACCAAAAACTGACAGCCCGTGCCCACCCAATACCGACGCCATCAAGCCTGAAATTGGCATTAAGAGCGTGGCGATAATTAACACCCAGTGCACAACTGACGCTAATTTATGCTCTATTGGCTTATAGTTAGCAGCAGCGCTAGGCCAACCATTTTTCATGCGCCATACCACACGTGCTAGTGCGACAAAGAATACAAGAAAACCAATCGCTTTGTGCCAGGGGTATAGTGCATACACACCGTTTTCCGACATGTAAATCCCAGTGGCAAGCAAGCCAATAATGGTTAATCCAACCAACCAGTGCAAAAATACCGTAGTGGTAGCAAATTTGTTATGACTATCGTACTGCATGCGTTCCTCACTTTTATTTTCATATTAAGAACTACGTTTTCCTTAAAGCGTATCTCAATATTGTATATCTCCTCACACATTGTGAGGGATTAATTCTATTTATAAAGCAATTTTTAGACCGTAAGCAGTGCATAGACACAATGAGGGGTTAATACAGGTTCACTCTCTACCCTGCGATTTGATTGCTCCTTCAAGTGTTTTATTTAAATTTTTTGCCATGAACTAGCCGTTTCTAAAATGCTTATATCAGCGATAGATTATTTATAAAAACCATCTAGCCAGCGGGATAAATAACACTTAGACTGCAAAGACAAAAATAAAAACGACAGGTATTGCGCCAGCACAATAAAGCAGCGGCGTTCGACATCATTCTACGTTCAATTGATAGACACGTTAATTCATAAGTACATGTGTTAGCGTTGAGCAAAAGGCGTAGGTGGTGAAGTACTTTTCATTTTAGTAACAAGGGTTCTCAATTTAATGTCACAACAAAAAGTAGGTTTAGTGGGCTGGCGCGGTATGGTTGGCTCAGTATTAATGCAGCGCATGCAAGAAGAGCAAGATTTCGCGCACATTGAGCCCACCTTTTTCACTACCTCGCAAAAAGGTAGTGCAGCACCAGATTTTGCTGGAAAGGATGCTGGTGTTCTAGAAGATGCGCACGATATCGAAGCGCTATCTAAACAGGATATCATTATTACCTGTCAGGGCGGCGACTACACAAAAGCCGTGTACAACGATTTAAGAGCCACTGGCTGGAACGGTTATTGGATTGATGCTGCGTCAGCGCTTCGTATGAAAGACGATGCCGTAATTATTCTAGATCCAGTAAACCGTAAAGAAATTGATAGTGGCATTGAAAAAGGCATTCGTACCTACGTAGGTGGAAACTGCACGGTTTCCCTTATGCTTCTGGCACTCGGTGGCCTGTTTGAGAAAGACTTGGTTGAATGGGCTTCGCCAATGACCTATCAAGCCGCTTCAGGTTCAGGTGCACAGCACATGCGTGAGCTAATTAATCAAATGGGTGCAATTCACAGTAATGTGAAAGCTAAAGTTGAAGATCCTGCTACCGCGATTTTAGAAATTGACCAGCAAGTGTCTGAGTTTATTCGAAGCGCAGACTACCCTAGTGAACAGTTCGGTGTTCCGCTTGCGGGTAGCTTAATTCCGTACATCGATTCGCAACTACCTTCAGGTCAAAGCCGCGAAGAGTGGAAAGCCCAAGCGGAAGCCAACAAGATTTTAGGCATTAAAGGCAGTGAAGTGCCGATAGACGGTATTTGTGTACGTGTTGGCGCCATGCGCTGTCATAGCCAGGCTATCACACTTAAGCTAAAGAAAGACTTGCCTCTAGCCGAAATTGAAACAATCTTGGCTAACCACAACGAGTGGGTAAAAGTGATTCCTAACGATCGCGACGCGACGATGCAAGAACTTACGCCAGCGAAAGTGACCGGTACACTGTCTATTCCCGTAGGCCGTATTCGCAAGCTTAACATGGGTCCTGAATATATCTCGGCATTTACTGTCGGCGATCAGCTATTGTGGGGTGCCGCAGAGCCGCTTCGCAGAATGCTGCGCATTGTGCTTGAGCAAAAGTAACGACAAGCTTATAGCTAATTAATCTGAATTTAGAGCGCCTTGCTGTGTCATTACACGCAAGGCGTTTTTTATCAGACTATAAAAGCCAGAATCACTAGACTTCGTTGACACGATAGCGCTATTTTGCCGACTCAGACCAAACAGCAAGCTCATTACCACCTGGCTCGACAAAATGAAAGCGACAGCCCCCCGGGAAGTCAAACAACGGTTTAGTAATTGCTCCACCTGCTTTTTCTACACATTCTTGCGATTCAGAAATGTTATTGGAATACAGCACCAATAAAGGCGCACCACTTTCTGCCTTCATCACACGTTGTGCAGAAAAAATCCCTCCGTCCATGCCAGCATTGCTAAACGCACTGTATTCACTGCCATAATCGGTAAAAGACCAGCCAAACGCACTTTCAAAAAACGCTTTTGAGCGGCGAATATCTAGAGATGCAAATTCGACATAGTTGAGTTTGGTGCTTTCTTGCATGTCACTCTCCTCTTTTTAAAAAATGATGAGCTCATACTATCACCAACTTTAGACTTATTGATTAAATTCTAAACGTGCTTAATCGTTTAACATAAGACAAATAGCATTTATTCGGGTCACTTAGTTTGCAGCATTTTATTAGTTTGGCTTTATTGCTTGCCCTAACTTGGAGTATGGGAACGGTTAGTGCTCATGCATCTATCTCAGACAAGGTCAGCGAAATTAAAGTGGACGTTGAAACCTTAGTGCCTATGCCTATAGGGGCAGCAATAAAAAAGCTTGAAGCTTGGTTGTTATCTGACACATTAACGCAAGATGAAAAAAGAAAAGTGGGCGCGCTTTATGTTCAGTACCAACTCTCGATTCACCAACGCCCTTCCGAAAAAATCTTAAATTCGCTGATTGCGTTGCAAGACAACTCGAGTGAAGGGCTTACAATCGCTACTGGTGTAGCAAGAATGTATGGTATTTCAGCAGACTACGACAAAGCCTACGAGCACTTTAACCGCGTTGTTGCAACGCCTGATATTCCACCAAGCGTAAAGGCATACGCGCTTATTTACCAGGTATTAACTTACAGCGAGGGGCAGGTTTTTGCGCCTAACGCTGAGCTTATCAACACGGTAAACGATATACTAACCAAACATACGCTTACCAAGCTTCGACCGTTGTACTATGCAATTGTGGCAGACTACTATCAATCAGTCAGCGCTTATGACATTGCGCTGTCTTACTATGAGAAATCGCTTGATGGCGCCAAAGTTGAAAACCAGCGAATTTTGGTCAGTGACAACCTATACGCCATTGGTATTCTGTATAGAAATCTAGGAAACTATAGCAAGGCCATCGACTACTTTGAGCGCGCCATAGAATTCGATTCACAAATTGATATCAACTATTCTGAGTTCCTTGCCACTTACGGTATCGCCACCACCTATTATCGTTCAGGTAATCTTCAGAAAGCACTGACACTGTCTGATATCGTTCTTGCTCACCCTCTCTCATCTTCTTTTTACAATAGCGAAATTTACCGTTTAAAAGCGGAAGCTCACCTTAGTTTAGGAGAACTGGATAAGGCGACAAACGCGCTCAATAAAGCACGTGTACTCTACGATGAAAACCGCGAAGCCGAGCAAACGACTTGGCGCGCACAGCTGGACAAAACAGAAGCCTACATTACTGCTGCGAAAGGTGATCACGCGCTGGCATTCAAACAATTTGAGGTTTTCCATGAAGCCTATTTGAATGCAAAGAAATATGAAGACTTAGAGCTAATAAAAAGCGCCAACTTAATTGATCAGATAACCCAAGAGAAAGACAGAGCAAATCAACTTGAGAATGAGAATAAAGCATTCGAGGAAGCGCTTTTGTTGAAAACAGAGGCTCAGCGCACCCAATCACTTTTTTCCACGTTGCTCGTCATACTTATCACACTCACACTAGTAACAATTGTTATCATTCTGATTTTATTGAGTAAATCAAGACAGGCTAATGCGCTTTACTTAACGGCGAAAGAAAAAGCAGAATTAAACAATCGGTTGAAGTCTGAGTTTATTTCTAATATTAGTCACGAGATTCGCACGCCTTTAAATGCCATTATTGGTTTTGGACAATCATTAGCGAGCCGCGCAGCAGACGTGCAAGCAAAGGATCTTACCAAGAAAATCGTCAATGCATCTGAAATGCTGCTTCAACTTATTAACGACCTACTCGACTTTTCGAAGATTGAAGCGGGCAAGCTAACGTTGGCTATCAGGCCTCACGACATCAATGAAAGCCTGTGTACATTAGTCGACATATTTTCAGACCAAGCGGAACGCAAAGGATTAGTGCTCCAGCTTCATATCGACAAAAACCTTAATAACGATTTGATGTTTGACGAACTTAGATTTAAGCAAATATTGGCAAACCTAATAAGCAATGCCATCAAGTTTTCTGATAAAGGAATTATAGAAATTGGATTATCCGTATCAGAGTCGAACGATAGTCATTGTGCCCTGCACTGCTGGGTAAAAGACAACGGGATTGGTATTTCGAAAGAAAACCAAGTAAAGCTGTTTACGCCTTTTACGCAAGCTGAAAGCTCCATAGCGAGAAAGTATGGCGGCACAGGCCTAGGGCTTAACATCAGTAATAATCTGCTTAAGCTAATGGGCTCTTCACTAACGCTTGAAAGCGAATTAGAACGAGGCTCTACTTTTTCTTTTGATGTCACGTTTGCTGTTGCAGCAGATATTGATGTTCCGCTGTCTGAGACAACTCAGCAACACGTTACGCTAGAAGGCGCTCGTGTCCTCCTTGCAGAAGACAACGACATTAATGTTGAAGTAATAAAAGCGCTTCTTGATGAATTCCATTTAGATTTAACACACGTATCAAACGGACAAAAGGCCATTGATGCATTGAAAGCGTGCACTTATGATTTGGTACTAATGGATATTCAAATGCCTGAAGTTGATGGGCTTAGCGCCACACGGCATATAAGAAATGTGCTTAAGTTAAAAACCCCCATTATTGCCCTGACGGCTAACGCCATGCAGCAAGATATCGACAACTGTCACGCGGCAGGAATGGATGCCCATGTGGGCAAGCCCGTAGACAAGGCTCGCCTTGTTAACACACTAGGTGAGTTTCTTGCTCGCCCGGCGTGAGTAGTTAAAAACTGACGTCCCACTGCAGAGAGTAGATGGTCTCGTCCCCTACTTCAGTATCGAACTGATCCAGTGAAACCCTGCTTACCTCTGCGGTTAGTTTGTTTTCGTGGCCGTTAAAAAAATAGTTGAATGCTACTGTCTTTTCAAAAAAGCGTTCGTCTTGTTCACTATCTCGGGGCGAATAGGTCCCGAAGCGTGCAGCCATTTCAAGGGGCTCTGGCCACCAGCTGATTGATTCACTCAAAAAATAACCCGCCTGCACATAATAGCCGCGCAGCGTAGTTTCTCTATTGTTGTCCGCTAAATCCACGATATCTTTTTCATGATATTCCGCTTGAGCATTAAACCCTTTATAAAAATAGGCACCATCAATCACAAACTGCTGAATGTCGTACTGACCTTCGATCTCGCCCACACTAAAGTTGGCTAAATTACCAGCGCCAGACGATGAAAAACGCGTAAACTGGCTTTTGAACTTCGCACCTGCTATTGCTAGAGCGGCTTTGGGCGTAGCTGTTCGTTTAATGTCACTGTTTTTAAACCCGACAGACTCACCTAAGAAATTCCACTGTAATCGCCCTGTATACATATTCTCGCCATCGTGATTGCTATAATCACCACGGCCCGAGCCATTGAATACTCCTACCCAGTAATTGAAATTGGCCGCGCCTGGGCCATCAAAATTACCGTACAGGGATGCCCCCATTTGCCTATCTAGCGTAAATATTCTGTTGATGATTGAACGATCCATCATTTGCTGGCCGCCACTGCTTACACTGCGTTCTCTGGAATACTCGACTTTCCACTGACCAACCTTAAACCGAAGCGCGTCATACTTTTCAAAGGATAATGTAGCGGTGAGCGTGCGCTGGTCGACAGCATCATATTCCACACCATATTTAATCCAAGGCAAACCAATGTGACCATCTAATTTGACCCGCGCTCTGTTAACGCCAAATTGATTACCGGCGTTATGCTCAAAGTCAGCAAGCTCGGTAGGCTGGCTTATACCGGGATTGGCATAGCGAAACTGAAATCTACCGCGCACGCGAAGCGAGAAGGTATTGTTGTCGCTTTGAAATGAAAGGCCGTTGCCATTGTATTGAGAGAACGTTGCGCTAGATTCGCGCTCGACATCAACCTCAGACGCTACAACCGTCGTATGGAAAAGCGACGCCCATAAAGCACTCAACAGAAGACAAGAAGAAAAACGATTTTGAAAAAGCAAAGCACACTAAATATAACGGAAGTTTGCGCGCAGGATATATACTTTAGTATAAGAATCAAGTGCTCTGACACAAAAATGACACAAAACTGTAATATTTAACGTTGAAATACACCGTTAGATAGATCTGTCACTTTAACAGTAAAGCATTTGCTGGTAAGTGAGGACTTCCTTTCTGAGCAACTTCATGTTGTTTGATCAGGTTAACAATATGCTTATTCACTGGCGTAGCTATGTGATTTTTTTCACCTAGCCTGACTATCTCGCCGTTCAAATAATCAATCTCCGTTCGTCGCCCCAGTGCCAAATCTTCATACATTGATGAACGTGCTTCGGGATCTATTTTAAGCGTAGATGAAGCCACCACATTGAATAAAAAATTAGGTAGCTTCATAATTTTTGGCATCAGTTTGGGAATGACCTTACCGGTTCTTGCTGGTGCAATTCCTTCCGCTTTTAATACTGCTAACGCCTCGGACAACACCTTTGCCATAACCAACCTATATTGCCTATCCCCTAGCTGTGATTTCAGCGGTATACCCGACAGTGCATTGACCGCGTTATTCAAGTTCATAATAAGTTTGCCATACTGTACAGCTTTCATATCGTTATAAACCGTAACGGGCAACGACGCGTTGTTAAGCGCTTTTATGATGTCACTACATTGGTTATTGGGGTCTTCAAGGGCAATATTACCTTCAGTACCACTGTGAAAATGGCCGTTGCCTTTATAAAAAACATTGAAAGGCACCATGCCTGCAATTACGCATTGCTTTATGTGCTGGCGAAGCAGGTGTGCATTACCCACTCCGTTTTGAAGACTGACTACGACTGCTGGTTGCTTTGCATTCTGATTGATTATCGCAGCAGCCTGCTCGGTATCTTGGCTTTTAACGCAAAGCAAAATGACGTCAGCATGACTTAAACTATCGTTCTCAATCGAAAAAGCTATATGCTCAGGCTTTGTTAGCTGCTCACGCCCTTGCCAATCCGTTACTTTAAGACCATTGGCAGTAATATCATCATATAAACGCTGACGGCCAATGAGCGTAAGCGCATTAGCGACGCTCAATGTGGGGTCAGAGGCTAACAGGCAGCCCGCTACATAACATCCAATGCTTCCCGCACCTAACACGGCAATTTTCATTATTGACTCCCAATGAAAGTTTAGCTTTCAACACCTTGTTAGACTGCGATTAAATGATCAATATGTAAACACAAAAATCACAATGAAATAACAAAAAGTGTTTCAGTATCAGTTATTTCCTATCAGTCCGATTTATTCTTTCAATTTTCTCCTGCGTCGTGATCTCCCTACAATTAGACCAAGTAGTCAATTTATAGTAATGGTCAAATAGAGGGTTATCATGTCGGGTCAACAATCTGCTCCTTCTCTCGCTTATTCAAAAGCACGCAATGCTGAAATGTCGAACAATGGCAAAGTTGCCTTGGTTGCGGAAGGTGGTGGACAGCGAGGAATTTTCACGGCAGGCGTACTCGATACATGGTTAGACGCCGGACACGACCCTTTCGATATTCTTATTGGCACATCAGCAGGTTCACAGAACTTAACGAGTTTTGTGGCGCGTCAAAAAGGCTATGCAAAGCGTCTTATTCGCGGCTTAACTCGACACAAACGCTTTTTCCAAATGGGAAGAGGTTTAATGGGAAAGCATATTGTCGATTTAGATTGGTATTTTGACAAAACCCAAGAAGCGAACCGTTTACTTGATCTTGATACTGCGAAGGCTAATGTTGCGGACAGAGAAATTTTATTTACCGCCACAAATTCCAGAGACAGACAGGCGTATTTTCTCGATCCAATGAAAAGTACTCACAACTGGGTCGATCTTATCAAGGCTTCGAGCGCCCTCCCCTTACTTTACAAACAGGGCGTACCGCTGCACATTGATGTCGAGACAAAAAAGGCAGCCAATACCGATTTCTTTCTAGACGGTGGTTTGGCTGCACCGTTGCCTGTTACCGAAGCGTACAAGCGCGGCGCGACGAAAATCGTAGTTATTCGCACCGTAGATAGAGGCTTTCAAGTACAGTCGCCTTGGCTACAAAAATTAAGCGCGGTAATGTGCGCAACGGGCACGTGCCCAAAGACCATCGACTATCTGCTGCAGCACGAGCAAGCGTATCAAAAAGAGCTGGCGTTTATTGAAAACCCGCCAGAAGGCGTAGAGGTTATTCAAATTTTTGCGTCAGATAAGCTTCAAAGTAAATTGTTAGGTAGTACAGACGCACAGCTTCGTCATGATTATAAACTCGGTAAGCAAGCTGGAAGTGCCTTTTTAGAAACCGAAAACAAAGCAATTGCTTACCAGCTAGAGGTAAACAGACAGCCTGTTGCTCCGTTTTTCGATGTAACTGATACACCCAAGGGCATGCATAGTAAAGACAGCGCTAGTTATAGTGTGAAATCAGAACATGCTGCATTAAATGGTGAACGTCCAATTAAGTTGCCTTTCCCAGCACGTCGAACAGGCAAGATAGATAAAGTAGACAAAGAGAATAGGATCTCCGCGTAGCCCGTTTACTCATTTGATAAAGGGTGCTTGGCAGCAGGTGCCTTTTCTCTATTTTGCTACTCTTTCAGTAATATTTCTGTGTTATTTCGGTGCTATTTCGGTGCTTTGTTCGCCATGTTTACATCATGACTTAGTAAGCTCCTCTCCCGTTCTTGCCTTTATTGGCGGCAAACGGGTTGACATTGTCTGGCAGAATATTTATAACGCGCTCACCCACATAATCTTTAAATGTAACCATGTCAGAATTATCAACACCCGTAAAACAAACTGAAGCCCATAAACTTATCGACAGCCTATTGAAGTCGAACGACCCAACTGCTGATCTAGATAAGATTGCTGAAGAATTCAATATTGCGAACTGGGGACAGTCTAACGCTGTTTCTGCTGATTTATACTCAGCAGTTAGAGACTTGCTTGGCAAAGGCGTTGTGACTGGTAATGACCTAGTTTCTGGAAAAGACACCATGGACCCGATTGTACACAAAGTACAAGCGGAAACAGAAAAGCTTATTGCTAACCCAAGTGATGCAGACGCTGATCGCGTTCAAACGTTTGTACTTGGCTTCCTACGCACGTTCGTGAGCCAATTACTTCACCCAGGTACAAAGAAAGCGATTTACGCGAAAAAGCTTCCTGACCTAATCAAGCTTCACCAGCAGGTTGCGAAGTAATTAGCAGCGGCGCGACATCACGAATGAAAAGCCATTAGCTTTAGCATACCAGCGTCGCAACAATCGCGTTTAAAAAGAAACCCGCTTCATAGCGGGTTTCTTTTTACGTAAGCGAAAAGTATCCGCGCATCATCCAGCGCTGATCGGTAGGCACAAAAAAACCGGCCTAAAGCCGGTTTTTTTGTATTTGGCGGAGAGAGAGGGATTCGAACCCTCGATACGCTATAAACGTATACACACTTTCCAGGCGTGCGCCTTCAGCCACTCAGCCATCTCTCCAAATTTTGTATCAAGAAGATTTCAACGACGAAAACCCTTGAGCGCGCGTATAGTAGGTAAAGCCGCGCGCTTAATCAAGGACTTGCTGGAAAATATTCAGCAAGTGCTTATAAAACGTGCGCTTATAGCCCGCCTTTCGCTTTTAACTCGGCTGAGAAGTTAAGCATGCGATCAAGTGGAATGAGTGCACCTTTACGCAATTCATCATCAACAAAGATTTCATGCCCATCAGTTTCGCCCGTTAAAGACGCCTTAATCGCTTCTAAGCCGTTCATTGCCATCCAAGGGCAGTGAGCACAGCTTTTACACGTAGCGCCGTTACCGCCCGTTGGAGCCTCTATAAACGTCTTCTCTGGAGTAAGTTGTTGCATCTTGTAAAAGATGCCTTTATCGGTAGCAACAATAAAGGTGTCGTTATCCATGGTTTGCGAGGCTTTTATTAGCTGACTGGTTGAGCCAACTGCATCTGCCATCTCTACCACACTTGCGGGTGATTCAGGGTGAACCAGAACTGCTGCGTTTGGATACAGTGCTTTCATGTCTGCTAGTTTCTGTGCAGAGAACTCGTCGTGAACGATACACTCGCCCTGCCACATTAGCATGTCGGCACCCGTTTGCTTGGCAATGTACGAGCCTAAGTGTCGGTCAGGGCCCCAAATGATTTTCTTGCCCTGGCTGTCTAAGTGCTCAACGATTTCAAGCGCGATGCTCGACGTTACTACCCAGTCGGCGCGCGCTTTTACTGCCGCTGATGTATTCGCGTAAACCACGACGGTGTGGTCAAGGTGCTGATCACAGAATTCGCTAAACTCTTTTACCGGGCAACCAATATCAAGCGAACACGTTGCTTCAAGTGTTGGCATTAGTACGGTTTTTTCAGGGCTAAGAATTTTTGCCGTTTCGCCCATGAAGCGAACGCCAGCAACAATTAAGGTTTGTTCTTGTGCATCTCTACCGAAACGCGCCATTTCCAATGAGTCTGCCACGCAGCCACCAGTCTCTTCAGCGAGTGCCTGAATTTCATGGTCGGTGTAATAGTGTGCGACAAGCACAGCGTTACGGGCTTTAAGTAAAGCTTTGATCTCAGCCTTTAATTCAGCTTTACGTGCTTCTGACAATGGCTGTGGTTTTGCTGGGAACGGGTACTCTACCTGATCCACTCGAAATGCTAATGACATTAACCTACATCTCTGTTGCGACAAGGGTGCGGATTATACCCAACTGTCATAAAAATTACACACTACCTAATCAACATAAGGGGAATTAAATAGTCGTAGTTATGCTTACCTGTTCTACTACATGGGGTTAGGTAAACCAGATCAAAGTGCAAATGAGACGAGTAGCGTTTTAAAACGCAATAAGCATTGGTGTTTTGTACTGAGGAGATTATTTAAAAAAGGAATATTTGAGCTTGAGACTTGATGGTGGGTCGTGCTGGATTCGAACCAGCGACCAATTGATTAAAAGTCAACTGCTCTACCAACTGAGCTAACGACCCATCAAGTGACACACAGATAAGTTTCGCAATTCAAATGATGGTGGGTCGTGCTGGATTCGAACCAGCGACCAATTGATTAAAAGTCAACTGCTCTACCAACTGAGCTAACGACCCATCATTTGATGCTAGGAGAGAAAGTGGTGGGTCGTGCTGGATTCGAACCAGCGACCAATTGATTAAAAGTCAACTGCTCTACCAACTGAGCTAACGACCCTTTCTTTCCTGTTGTTGCCTGTGTCTTGGCAACGGCGGCATATAATACTCAGATTTTTATTCGACGCAACCCATAACGTCCTTTTATTTTCATTTTTCTGTCAAATTACGACTAAACGGTCAAAATGAAAACAAATCGCTGAGTATTTATACCAGTACTAATTGAGTTTAGTCAGGTTTCTACGAAATACAGTGAAATTTGGTGCAGAAGTTTTATGCACTCTAAATGGAATTTTTTGAAAAAAACTTTTCTCTAACTCATAAAAAAGCCTCTTTAAAAGAGGCTTTGTTCATTACAAGTTATTTAACCGAGATTCAGCGAGGCGTTTTGCCGAAGAATCAGGGTAATCATTTACAACTTGTTGGAACAGCTGACGTGCTGTTGAACTGTCTCCCGTTCGCTCAGCGATGACACCTAGTTTCAATAAGGCATCAGGACGCTTGGAAGAATCGGTAAAGCGATTAGCTACAATATTAAATTGTTCACTTGCTTCGCTCCACTGCTGCTTATTAAACAACAGTTGCCCTAACCAATAGTGCGCATTTGGTGCGTAACCACTGTTGGGAAAGCGTGAAATGAACGATTGAAACGCAGGAATGGCTTTATCGTACTCACGAGACTTAAGGATCAAATTCACCGCATTTTCGTAGGCTTCATCTTCACCTGCTTGCGGAGCTTGCGTTGGCGTAGATGCTGTTGGAGAGCTCACAGAGCCCGAATCAACACCTGCACTAGGCATGGCACTACCTTGTAGCGCGCCGCTTTGCTTAAGTGCTTCCACCCGTTTATCTATTTCAAGGTAAAGCTCACGCTGACGCTCAAGTACTTTTTGAAGTTCATTGGTATTAACTTCAACCGCACCACGCAGCTGGTCGACTTCCATTTGCATATTGTCTAGTTGCGTTTGAAGCCTGTGTTGCATTTCGGTTCGGCTCTTAACAATACGCTCTAGCACAACAATACGCTGCTCTAATTCACTGCCGCCATTGGCGTCTACCACAGGCGCTTGCGCAAATGCGGTAGAAACAGCAAGGGCGGCACATAAAGTGACGCCCATTTTTAATGTCTTATTCGTTAGAATAGTCATTAGCGGTAAACAACCACTCCGCGACGGTTTTGAGCAAATGCATACTCAGTAGAACCCATCACTGCTGGTTTTTCTTCGCCGTATGAAACTACTGTTACTTGGCTGCTGCTTACGCCAGCATTAAGTAGGTAAGTTTCAACAGACTGTGCACGACGTTCGCCTAGCGCGATGTTGTACTCAGGCGTACCACGGCTGTCAGTGTGACCTTCAATAGTCACTTTAGTGCTTGGGTTTTTCACCAAGAACGCCGCGTGCTTGTCTAGAATACGCTGGAACTCTGGCTTGATGCTTGAGCGGTCAAAGTCAAAGTAAACGGTTTGTTCGTTTTTCAGCGCTTCCATTTCTTGCTGAACCATTTCTTCCTGACGCTTCATACGCTGTGCAGCTTCTGCTTTAACGCGCTGTGCTTCTGCTTCACGTGCTTCCGCTTCTGCAGCCGCTTGTTCTTGTGCAAGGCGGTTACGCTCTGCTGCCAATTCTTCTTCGCTAGGGCCTGAAGAACATGCCATCATTGTCACTACTGGCAATGCGATAATGAAGCTCTTCATCACTTTATTCATTTGCATCCTACTAATCCTTAAATTTTATTGTTTAGTCGTTAAATTGTTAGAACAAAAATGGTGACCAACTTGGCGATTTAACTTGCCCATTGGCTGCTGGTAACCTAGCTTTAAAACGCCCATCTAAAGAAACCAGTGACAACACTTGGGTTCCCTCGTGAAGGGTGCTGTATATAATCATGCTTCCATTCGGCGCTACGCTTGGTGATTCATCTAAGTACGTCCGTGTCAGTACTTGAGGTGATCCACCATCCAAAGACTGCTTAGCAATGTGATAGTTCCCATTAGTTTGGTTTACCATAATCATTTGCTTGCCGTCTGGGGAAATCGTACCGCCAAGGTTCTGTTCACCTACAAAGGTAACTCGCCTTACTTTCCCAGAATTTAAATTTACGCTATATATCTGGGGTTTACCACCCCGTTCCGAGCTAAATATTAACCCACTGCCGTCTGGTAGCCACGCGGGCTCCGTATCAATCGCTCTATTTCGTGTTACTCGGCGAAGATTTTTTGTCGCTAAGTCCATCACATAGAGTTCAGGGTTTCCATCTTTCGATAAAACCATTGCAAGTTGCTTGCCATCTGGTGAAAACACCGGGCTACTATTTATTCCAGGGAAATCAGTAATGCGCGTACGCTCGCTGGTGTAGATATTCTGAATGAATATTTGCGGTCTACGATTTTCAAAACTAACGTAGGCAAGCTTCTCGCCATCAGGCGACCACACTGGCGACATAAGCGGCTCTGGCGAAGACAACAAGCGCGTTTCGTTCTCACCATCGTAGTCTGCAATGACTAATTGGTAAGGTTTTTCTACCGTGTCACGGTCGCGAACAATGACGTAAGCAATTTTCGTTAAAAACGCACCGCGAACACCGGTCAATTTTTCATACACAATGTCGCTAATTCGATGCGCATACTGGCGAAAATCTCGACCGTTGATCACTGCCTGACGGGCAGCTAGTACGTGATCATTACTCGATACCAAATTGCCGTCTTTGAGTACTTTAGCTTGCCCATTGTCAACTTGCCCTTTAAGTACATCAATCAACTCATAGGATACAAGGTAACGGTCGCCTCCTTGTGGCTCAATACTTCCTACTAAAACCGTGTCCACACCTAAGGTTGCCCATGCAGTGAAAGACACTTGTTCCGCTGTCTCCGGGTACTGTGGCATTTTGTCGACAGATACCGGATTAAACTTACCACTACGCATTAAGTCGGCCATCACCACTTTAGAAATATCGCCAGGCATACTGCCCTGACCTTTCCATTTAAATGGCACAACCCCGATTGGACGTGCACTATCTACGCCCTCGGTTATCACAATTTCTAAGGATGCAAACACTTTGGCACTGAATGCCATCGTAATAAGCGCTATCCATAAACCTAGTTTTTTCATACCACTATAATTCCACTTTTAAAGTAATGTCTTTTAACTGCTCGTAAACGTCTGGCGCATCAGACACCGGTAACTTTTCGGCCCTGCGAACCGCGCTTTCAGCCGCTCTACACAGCGCATCGTTGCCGCCGAGTACACGAATACTCGTAACAAACCCTGTCGTTGCTAACCGAATATTCAATCGACAGGTTTTGCCTTGATAGCTGTCGTCTGAATACAAATTGCGCTTAATGGTTTGCTGAATAAGCGCGGTATAGCGCTCTACTTCAGTAAGTACCTGTTTTCGCCTACGTTCTTGCTGAGCAGCTTGTTCTTTTGCAAGCTGCTCTTGCATGATCCTTTCCATTTCAGCGCGTTCAGCAGCTTCTTTTTTCTTTCGCTCAGCCTCAGCTTTCGCTTTTGCTTCGCGCTCCTTACGCTCTTGTTCCTTCTGCGCCGCTAAGCGCTCCAAGTCTTTCTGACGTTTCGCTTCAGCCGCTTCTGCTTCACGCTTCTCTTTCGCACGCTTGGCTGCTAGCTGCTGCTGGCGTTTTTTCTCTGCCGCGGCTTCTGCTTTCCTTTGCCTTTCTTGCTCTTCGGCTCTTGCTTGAGCTTCAGCTTGTGCCTGCTCCCTTTTTTGATCCGCAATCGCTTGCGCATCAATAAACGTCGCTTCTATCACAGGCGCATTCGACGGCATACTTGGCAACGGGTCAGGAGAGAAACTGACGCTAATTAGCAACAGCGCAGCAATAAAAAGATGCAAACCAATGGACTTGTACAAGCCTACTTGTTCTGGGCTTATACTGTTGGCTTGCTTGGCACTTTTGCCGTTCTTTTTATCACCACTTACACCGTTACTCGCGTTGTTTGAGTGGCTAGCGGTTGACGTGCTTTTCGACACTTCAGGTTTCGACATATCTATATTACTCAACCGGATCCGTCATTAACCCTACTGAAGGCACACCCGCCTGCTGTAATAACACCATTAGCTGTATCACTTCGTTATACGCTACTTGTCCATCGCCTTTTACCACTACGGGCGTATTGGGCTCTTTGGTCAATTGTGCTTTTACAATAGCGCCAAGCTCTTCTTCGCTAATTGGCGATTCCTGGTCTTCGCCTACATTAAGGAAGTAGCGACCTTTAACATCCACTGACGCAATAATCGGTGGTGTATCTTCTTGCTCTATCGGGTTGGCACTTGCTTTAGGCAAATCTACCTTTACCCCTTGAGAAATAAGCGGCGCCGTTACCATAAAGATAATAAGCAACACCAACATCACGTCGATGTAGGGCACTACGTTTATCTCTGATACCGGCCTGCGGCGTTTTCTTACATACATAACAAGTCCTCCGTTTGGAATGTAAACGCTTAGGCTTGTTGTTGTGCTTGCGCAGCAACGGCTTGGCGATGAAGGATTGCAGAGAACTCTTCCATGAAGTTGCCGTAGCTATTTTCTAGCTTCTCAACCTGATGGCTGAAACGGTTGTAGGCAATAACCGCAGGAATAGCGGCAAACAGGCCGATAGCAGTTGCAATAAGTGCTTCTGCAATACCCGGCGCTACCATAGCAAGGGTAGCTTGCTGCACTTCACCTAATGCGATGAAGGCATTCATGATCCCCCACACAGTTCCAAATAGACCGATGTAAGGACTAATTGAGCCCGCCGTGGCTAAAAAGGGTAGACGACTTTCTAATTCTTCGACTTGACGAGACATAGAAACGCGCATGGCACGGTATGTACCATCAACTATGCCGTTGGTAGCGGTGTTAGACTTGCGCAGGCGAACAAACTCTTTAAAGCCTGAGCAAAAGATGCTGCCCATGCCTGTGAGGTTAGTTCTGGCAGAAAGCTCTTGATAAAGACGGTTAAGGTCAGCGCCTGACCAGAACTTATCTTCAAACTGACGCATTTCGTTGCGTGCCGCCGACAACGCTTTACTGCGTTGGAAGATAAACGTCCACGACGCTATCGATACGCTTAGCAACAAAAGCATAACTAGTTGAACAATAAAACTCGCTTGTAAAAACAAGCCAATAAAAGTGAGATCAGATGACACGCGAAATTTCCCCTAACAAAGTACGTGGTAATCTTTTTGGCTTCATAACGGCCAAATCGACGCAGGCAACCTTGATATCTCCAGATACCAATGTAACGCCTTGTTCATTTTTAATAATTTGTTGAAACGTCATACTAGCGCCTTTCAATTCTACAACGCGAGTTTCAATACTCAACAGTTGATTGAACCGTGCAGGCGCATAGTTATGCATTTCAACGTGTTTGACGACGAAAGCGATGGATTGTTCCATCAGCGTGTCTTGTTCAAAACCTAGCTCGCGAAGCCACTCTGTACGGGCTCGCTCCATAAACTTTAGGTAATTCGCATAATAGACGATACCGCCTGCATCGGTATCTTCGTAATACACTCTTACCTGATGTAAATGCATAACTATTCCTTCACCCAAAAATTTAATAATCCAAAGCGGAGTTAAAATAACTAATTAGCGCGACAAAATGCAGAACAAAAACACTCCACAAGCCCCACCAAAGCTAACATTTAATCAAAAGTAAACCAATATTAAACACCCAGTTAACACATTAGTTTTTCTAATTCAAAACAACAATTTTACTCAATTGTAGTTTTTTCTGCTCTCCCTATAATGCACAGCATCAGTCGTACAGAGCGTGATGGTGCTTAGCACGGTCATGCAAGAGTTATTCTCCTGTTAGACATGAGTTCCCTGGATTTATTTCCTTCAACACTTGTTGTTTTAGCCCGCTCAATGAGCGGGCTTTTTTTTTGCCTGTAATTTAGCATCGGTACAAACCAAAATATTGGCGGCCCATGCTTAACTTGCGCTATGCAATAATTCGCCATCCAATCTCAATGCTCTGAACTTAAAGCTTCCCCCATACGAGCATTTACTTGTAGCGTTTGAAACGGCTTCTGTATTTTCTGTGTTGCCAAAAAAAGCCCAGCAATCCTGCTAGGCCTTTAAAACGAATCTGTACCTTCTTACAAAGGGACGGTAAATTATTCAGACGGAGCGAAGCCAAAATGAAGATAAGCGCGCTGCGACACAATACGGCCTCGAGGCGTGCGCTGTAAAAAGCCCTGCTGAATAAGGAAGGGTTCAATCACGTCTTCTATGGTTTCTTTTTCTTCACCAATGGCTGCTGCCAAATTGTCTAAGCCTACTGGCCCACCATCAAACTTTTCGATAATAGCAGTAAGCAATTTACGATCCATGTAATCGAAACCTTCTTTATCAACGTCAAGCATATCCAGTGCCTTCGCTGCCGTATCGGCTCCCACCGTGCCGTCTGCTTTAATTTCTGCGTAGTCTCGAACACGGCGTAACAAACGATTAGCAATACGCGGTGTGCCACGCGAACGACGAGCCACTTCTTGCGCACCTTCATCGTTCATGTCTAAATTCAGATAGCTCGCGCTTCTTGCCACAATACTGGTAAGGTCTTTTACGTTGTAAAACTCTAATCGTTGAACAATGCCGAAACGATCGCGTAATGGCGACGTTAGCGAGCCTGCGCGGGTGGTAGCACCTACCAGCGTAAAAGGAGGAAGGTCTAGCTTAATTGAACGGGCGGCAGGCCCCTCGCCTATCATAATATCAAGCTGATAGTCTTCCATGGCAGGATAAAGAATTTCCTCTACCACTGGGCTTAAGCGATGTATTTCGTCTATGAACAATACATCATTGCGCTCAAGGTTGGTAAGAAGTGCAGCCAAGTCGCCAGCTTTCTCAAGCACAGGGCCTGACGTGGTTTTAATGTTCACGCCCATTTCATTTGCCACAATGTTCGCAAGCGTGGTTTTACCCAGTCCTGGCGGACCGAAAATAAGTAGATGGTCTAGCGCATCGTCGCGATTACGCGCAGCTTGAATAAAAATTTCCATTTGCTCACATACGTGAGGCTGCCCCGTATAGTCTTCCAGCATTTTAGGGCGAATGGCGCGGTCGATGACCTCGTCTTCGGTGCTGGCTTCAGGCGTAATCAGTCTGTCGGCTTCAATCATGATAGTTCTACTTTAAACGGTGACGTGAAGACAGGCAGACTAAGAACCGCTGTCTTCGTTGAGCGCCATTATATGGCCGCTTTTAATGATTCGCGAATAAGGGCTTCACTTTCCATGCCCTCTTTATATACGCTGTCGACTAGCTTGCTCGCTTGAGCAGGTTTATAGCCCAGTGCAATAAGCGCGCTTTGTGCTTCTTCCCGAGCGTCGTTTACAGCAACAATAGTGTTGGTGGATAGCAAGTCGCCACTTGGAGGTGGTACAGCAATACTCTGCGCCTTGCCAAATTTTGCTAGGCGGTCTTTAAGCTCTACCACTAAACGCTCTGCGGTTTTCTTACCTATACCCGGTAAGCTGACGAGTGCAGAAACATCTTCATTTTGTACACTTGCCAAGAACTGGCTTGCCGACATTCCAGATAAAATAGCAAGGCCTAACTTTGGGCCTACACCGTTGGCTTTGATCAATTCTCGGAAAAGCCCTCTTTCCATTTTATCAGCAAAACCAAACAGCAATTGGGCGTCTTCACGAACCACAAAATGTGTGTACACCACCACTTCTTCACCCACCGCGGGAAGCTGGTAGAAACTGGTCATAGGCATGTGAATTTCGTAGCCAACACCGGCTACATCTACAAGAATTTCTGGAGGCTGTTTCTCAGCCAACGTACCGCGAATTCGTCCAATCATGAATTATCTCTGTAAAAGCGTGAGCTTCGAGCAGTATTAGCGCAAACGACCACGAACGGTTTTTCGGGCTTGCCCTGCCATGTTTATCAGGCTCTGTTCAGTGTGTGCATGACACAAGGCAACGGCTAATGCATCGGCAGCATCGGCCTGTGGCGTGCCGCTTAAATTCAGCAGGTGTTTTACCATGTGCTGAACTTGCGTTTTATCTGCGCCACCTTTTCCAACTACCGACTGCTTAATTTGCCTTGCGCTGTATTCAGCAACAGGAAGTTGCGCTTGGGTGGCTGCCACAATGGCGGCACCTCTGGCCTGACCAAGCTTTAACGCTGAATCAGGGTTTTTCGCCATAAATACTTGCTCAATAGCAAACTGGTCGGGTTTATATTGACGAATAATATCGCCAACACCGGTAAAAATATTAGCAAGACGAGAGGGTAAATCTGCCGTTCCAACGCGAATGCATCCGCTTGCTACATACACCAGTTTACCTTGCTTGCGTGCAATTAAACCGTAGCCTGTGATCCGAGAACCTGGATCTATACCCAGTATAACCATTAAGGCACACTCGGTACAAACAAAGATACCGCTTCTTTATTAGAGGGAGACCATAAACGCGCGAGCGCTTCGTCTTTCGACACCCATTCGTACTGCAAGTGCTCTGTTAAGACAAGGGGTAAATCGCTGTTTATTTGAAGGGAAAATACGTGTTCTGTGTTGTGCACAGTACCAGGAGGATAACGATGTAGCCAGCGGCTACGAATTTCATATTGGTTTTGCTTATCGTGGTCGTTAACCACAAAGCCGTGTGCTTTGGCATCGATGCCAATTTCTTCACACACTTCACGATATGCCGTTTCTAAGGGTAACTCCCCCTCTTCTAACGCGCCGGTTACCGACTGCCAAAAGGTGGGGTCGTCTTGTCGTTGCAAAAGCAGCACTCGGTAGTGTTGGTCGTACAACACTACCAGTGCAGATTCAGGCTTCTTATACGCCATAAATTACGATTGCTTTTTCACCGTTGCAATAGCGAGCTCTTCAAGCTGCTGTGGGTTCGCAGGGCTAGGCGCCGATGTTAACGGACATGCCGCTGTGGTCGTTTTAGGGAATGCCATAACATCACGAATAGACGTCGCGCCAGTCATAAGCATTACCAGACGGTCTAGACCAAACGCAAGACCTGCATGCGGCGGCGCACCAAAGCGCAGTGCGTCTAGCAAGAAGCCAAACTTGTTCTTCGCTTCTTCATCGTCAATGCCAAGAATGTTGAATACCGTAGACTGCATGTCTTCATTGTGAATACGTACAGAACCACCGCCTAATTCAACACCGTTCAATACCATATCGTAAGCGTCAGATAAGGCTTCAGCTGGGTTAGCTTTAAGTTCTCCTGGCGTTAAACCACGTGGCGCGGTAAACGGGTGGTGAATAGCATGAAGCTGACCGTCAAACTCTTCAAACATTGGGAAGTCAACAACCCAAAGTGGCTTCCACTCGCCTTCAAGAAGCTCAAAGTCTTCACCAAGCTTAAGACGAAGTGCGCCCATCGCTTCGGTAACCACAGTATAGCTGTCTGCACCAAACAATAGAATATCGCCACTTTGTGCGCCAGTGCGCTCTAGCATGGCGTTAGTGATGTCTTGAGTTAGGAACTTAAGGATTGGCGACTGTAGACCTTCAAGACCTGCACCAGCATCGTTAACTTTAATCCAAGCCAGACCTTTCGCGCCGTAAATACCTACAAATTTGGTGTATTCGTCAATTTGCTTACGCGAAAGCGACGCCCCACCGGGTACGCGAATTGCCGCAACGCGACCTTTAGGGTCGTTTGCCGGGCCGCTGAATACTTTAAAGTCAACGTTAGCAAGCAAGTCGGCAACGTCTGTTAACTCTAACGGGTTACGTAGGTCTGGCTTGTCGCTACCAAAGCGCGTCATGGCTTCTTTGTACGTCATGCGCGGGAAGTCGCCAAGGTCAACGTTTAGCATTTTGTTGAACAAGTCGCGGATCATGCGCTCGGTAATAGACATTACGCCATCGGCATCTAAGAACGTGGTCTCAATATCGATTTGGGTAAATTCTGGCTGACGGTCGGCACGTAAGTCTTCGTCGCGGAAGCACTTAACAATTTGATAGTAACGGTCCATGCCCGACATCATCAGAAGCTGTTTGAAAAGCTGTGGCGATTGCGGAAGTGCGAAGAACTCTCCTTTATGCGTGCGGCTTGGCACTAGGTAGTCACGTGCACCTTCTGGCGTTGCCTTAGTAAGAATAGGGGTTTCAATATCAAGGAAACCTTCTTCTTCTAGAAATCGACGTACAGCACCGGTTACTTTTGCACGGAATTGTAAACGCTGGCTCATTACAGGACGGCGAAGATCTAGATAACGATAGCGAAGGCGCTGTTCTTCTGAGTTTTCTTGGTTCCAGTCCAGTGGAAGCACGTCAGATTTGTTGATCACTTCAAGGCCTGTGCCTAGGATCTCAATCTCGCCAGTGCGCATGTCTTTGTTAACTTGACCTTCAGGGCGCGCACGCACTTTACCCGTTAGCTTTACACAGAATTCGCTACGCAACGTGTTAGCTACCGATAGCACGTCTGGTAAATCTGGGTCGAACACCACTTGTACGATACCTTCGCGGTCGCGTAAGTCGATGAAAATTACACCGCCTAAATCGCGACGCTTATTAACCCACCCGCAAAGGGTAACTTCTTGTCCAATGTATGATGAATCGATATTCCCACAGTAATCTGTGCGCATGGTCCTTGACCCCTGATGTTTTTTCTTGCTTCGCATGCAGTGAATTGGCGTTCAAAACCGCTTACTTTTGGGCTTAAGACTTTGCCAAAAATCGCGTAAACTTGCTGGCCAATTAGCTGGCCCGCCCACAACATGCATAATGTAATGATTTAAAGGCCGCATAGTATAAACAAATGCTTGATAAAGCCCAATGACAAATATGCACAAATCAGCCATATCACAAGGAAATCTCTATATTGGATTGCCAATGTGGCAACACAGCCATTGGCCAAGCACGTGGTTTGCTAATTATCCCAAGTCTGATAATGGATTGTCGCTATATGCTAAGGAGTGTAATACGGTTGAAGGGAATACCACATTTTACTCTCTTCCCCACCAAGACGCTGTAGCAAGATGGTGCAATTCAACACCCGATCACTTCAGATTTACTTTCAAGTTTCATCAGAACATTACTCATGTACATCAATTACAGCATTGTGATGAAGAGGTTGCCCAACAGCTTGCTTTATTAAGCCCTTTAAAAGAAAAGCTAGGAGTCATGATGCTGCAACTGCCCGCTTCTTTTGGGCCAGAAAAGCTATCCATTTTGGATACCTTTTTAGCGGCGTTACCTCAAGAATTAAACATAGCGGTTGAAGTGCGCCACTTGGCGTTTTTTGCAAAGGGTGACGAGGAAAAGGCGCTTAATCAACTTTTGATCCGCCACGGTGCGAACAGAATCATTATGGACACCCGAGCGCTTTTCACTGGCTCTTTAGACGCAGGGGGAACAAATAGACGTGCGATGCTAGAGGAAGTGCGAGAGAAAAAGCCTCGTGTACCAGTAAATGTTATTGCTACAGGCCATACTCCCATTGTGCGCTTTGTAGGCAATGATGTTGATGATGACAACCAACGCTGTTTATTACCTTGGGTGAAAAAAGTGAAGATTTGGCAAAGTGAAGGAAAAGACGTGTACTTTTTTTGTCACCGCCCAGACAACAAAGATGCTCCCTGGTTAGCGCAGCAGTTTATCGATTTGTATAACAACACTACTCCATCACTCGCGCTAAATAACCTGTCTATTAAAACTCAACCAGAGCAGAATTCACTGTTTTGATGACGAGCAACTGACATTGAGCCTATCAATATTTTTTAATAGATAGCGTTTTTCTAATTCAGCGGTAAACTGCTGCTCTTATCTATTTTGGTACTACACCATTATTTACCGTGAAATAACCTCAATGAACCATGAATATGAGAAAGCGCGTATTGCTGCGCTTGAATCGTTAGATATTTTAGATACTTCCCCAAGCGAACAACTTGACGAGCTCACCAAAGCTGTACAAGAAGAATTTAATGCTAAAACCTGCTTGGTAAGCCTTGTTGCAGAAGATCGCCAATGGTTTAAGTCTCGCCAGTGTATGGATGCTACCGAAACACCGCGTAATATCTCGTTTTGCACCTACGCGATAGCCGAAGAAGAATACTTGATTGTTCCCGAC
Source organism: Alteromonas sp. W12 (assembly GCF_001924945.1). Lineage (NCBI taxonomy): Bacteria > Pseudomonadati > Pseudomonadota > Gammaproteobacteria > Alteromonadales > Alteromonadaceae > Alteromonas > Alteromonas sp. W12. The sequence goes on along the minus strand of NZ_LQXH01000001.1, from coordinate 883,821 downwards.
GCAAAAGCCGATAAGCTATTTGCTAATAACCCGCTGGTTACTGGCAGCCCTTACATAAGAGCCTACGCAGGTGCTATCTTGCGCAACAAAGATGGCTATGAATTGGGTACGTTATGCCTTCTGTTTGATGAACCACGTGAATTTTTAGATGTTGAGATAGAAAGCTTAAAAAGCCACGCCAGCACAGTTGAAGCCATTATTTTTTCAGAGCACCTTCCAGCATAACTCCAGCCCTACGCTTTTCGTATCGCAAAACAAAAACGCATCACTAAAAAGTGATGCGTTTAATAACTCTTCAAGCTCGACTATGTCTATCTGAAATCAGCTGCGTCTAGCTCGTGCTTTTTCATAAGCTTGTGCATATCAGTTCTATTTCTACCAGCAAGCTCTGCCGCGCGCGTTACGTTGCCGTCGGTCATTTTAAGAAGCTTGTGCAAGTATTGCTGTTCAAAGGCATCGCGCGCTTCTGTAAGCGTTGGCCAGCTTTGCTTAGTGGCTGACAAGGCTTGCTCTACTAAGTGAAGCGGAATAACCGGCGTTTGCGTTAACGCAACACACTGCTCAACCACGTTAACAAGCTGACGTACGTTGCCTGGCCAAGATGAGGTTACCAGCTGTTGCATCGCGTCATCAGAAAATTGGCTTACATTCACGCCATGACGCTGTGCGCTTTGCTGCAACAGCGAGCGAGCCAGAAGTGGAATATCTTCACTTCGCGATTTCAGCGACGGAAGTTTTAGGTTCACCACGTTTAGACGGTAATATAAATCTTCGCGGAAGGTGCCTTCTTCCATTTCTTTGTGCAAGTCTTTGTGCGTTGCAGAAATGATACGCACATCGATATCTACGTGCTTGCTACTACCTACTGGGCGAATTTGACGCTCTTGTAATGCACGCAGCAGTTTTACCTGCAGCGTCATCGGCATATCGCCAATCTCATCCAAGAACAAGGTACCGCCGTCGGCTTCTCTAAACAGACCAGGGTGAGCAGCTACAGCACCGGTAAACGCACCTTTGGCATGACCAAATAGCTCAGACTCAAGCAAGTTTTCAGGCAATGCTCCACAGTTAATAGCTACAAATGGTTTGTCGCTGCGGTTACTGGCTTTATGAATGGCATTAGCAAGTAACTCTTTACCTGTACCGCTCGCACCGCTAATAAGCACAGACACTTCACGCTGAGCTATGCGGAACGCCTGGTCTAGTACATTTAGCATTTCTGGAGAACGGGTGATGATGTCCTTTGCCCAATCCCCAGGCTGTGCAGCTTGAGACTGGCTAAGTGCTTTTTGCAGCAGCGCGCGTAATTCGTCGTGATCGACAGGTTTAGGCAAAAAACCAAATACACCACGCTGAGTGGCTGCTACCGCATCAGCAATGGTGCCGTGGGCCGTCATCAGAATTACAGGAATATCTTTTCTAATTCCCATAATTTCTTCAAACAAACTCAGACCATCTAAGCCCGGCATACGCAAGTCACTTAATACTACATCGTAGTTGTCGTTTTGAAGCTTTCTTAACGCTGATTGACCGTCTTCCACTGCGGTCACCTCATAACCTTCGCCTTCCAGACGAATGGTTAATAAGCGCAATAAGCTCTTATCGTCATCTACCAACAATAAGTTAGGGTTACTACTCGCCTTTTCGCTCACTGTTGTGTACTCCTGTTTTTATCCATCAGTGTTGCTTCAATCTGCAACAATTCTTCTAGTTTTTTGCGCAGGTTAACTGCTTCAATTTCAAGTGCTTTTACTTTCTCGCCACGAGAAGTATTTTCTTGCTCCAACACCACCATGGCAGATTCAAGCTGCATGATCTGATTGTTGTGCGACGCAGCAATAACAGTCACCACTTCTTGCGCAGTGGGTGTAAATGTTCCAGCAATATCATTTAACGCAAGCTGCGCGCGCAACCTGTCTTGATAAGGTGTATCTGTTGGTAGTGTTAAAACGTAGGCGTGAAGCGTGTCAGATGCTGTATCACCTAACGCTTTTAATGCTTGCTTACGCTCTAACCAAGGTTGGTTGGCCGCGTCAATCCACGCGTTAAGCCAATAGGTTGCATCGCAATTGTGCTCGAACCCCTGTGGAGGCTCAACAAATAAACAAAGGCCACGTTCTATTTTAGCTACAGGCGTCACCTTTTCTGGCTCACCTGCGTTGTCGTTGTTTCTGGTTAAACTCTGACATCCTGTCAGCACCAGTAAGGCGACAATTAAACCACTTATTCTCATTTTATTTTTCCTGTTGCCCAATGGTCACTCTAAAGCAAACATCGGCATAGTCTACATCTACAACACGCACATCACCATGCATCAGTCGAGCGCAATCGGCAACAATTGATAACCCTAAACCCGTCCCAATGACATTGTCGTTTCTCGGCTCGGTTCCTCGGATAAAAGGTTCAAATAAAGTATGTACTGACTCTGGAGCAATACGCTTACCGCGATTGGCAACATCCAGTACAAGATTATCGTTTTCGTTATAAAGGCTAATATTTATCGGTCTTCCCACTGCGCCATGCGCGACTGCATTGGACACCAAGTTATCAAGTATTCTTCTAAACAGCTCCTCGTCTATACGCACCTCGGACGCAGTTATCTTTACTTCCACTTCTCTATCCTGAATGGCGAGCGCGTAATCTTCTAAACAAGCAGAAACTAACTTACTAACGTCACTTTGTACCATTTTTGGCTGAGCTTGTTGCAACAGCAGGTTGTAGTCGAGCAACTTTTCCACCAGCGTGTTGAGCCTTTGCGTGCTAGCAGTAAGTAGCGAAAGTACTTCGCGTTGACTGTTATTCAACTCGCCCACCACGTTTTCAGACAACAAGCTGCAGCCTTCTTTAATACTGGCAAGCGGAGTTTTGAGCTCGTGAGCAGCGTGTCGCAGCAAGGCGGTTCTAATATGCTCCAACTGCTGTAGTCGATCATAAAGCCAATGTAAATCTTTCTCTACATCAATCAGTTCTTTTGGCGCTTGTCTTGAAAGGGGTGGAAGCTGACCATCGCTGTGGGCCATGATCCTTATAATCTTTTTTAAGTTGTTAACGGGGTTCACAATAAGCTGACTCCCCATCAATATTAGCAATAACGAAACGCTTACAAGCATGGCCGTAGACCAAGCTTGTTTTGCTTGCATGGCATTTAAATCATCTTGCTGGACTTTGACACGTTCAGTAATAGCGGCTTCTACATCGTCGCGAAGCTGGTCGACGCTATCGCCCACTGACGCAAGGTAGGCATTAAGTAAAAGCTGGTCTTCAATCGCTCGATATTCGGCTAATTGATTTAGCTGTTCTGAAAGTCGTGTGCAGGTAGTTGGTACCGAGAGAGCCTGACATAGATTGTCAGCGGCCACGGCAAATTGATCGATGGCGTTATCAGAAAGAGATGCCACCCTATCATTTCTCAACACAGCAAATTGGCGAATGCTGCGCTCTACGTCAACGACCGCGTTATCGAGTCTTTGCATGTCGCTAACAACATCGACAACAAACCGTGTTTCAAGTGTTGTCATTTGACCCACTTTGGCTAAGTCGCTTTGACTTTGCCAAAGTAAGGCTATAAGAGGGATAAGGGCCAGTACAAAACTACCTAGCGTCAATTGCCTTAGTGAACCAAGTTGTACCAAGCGTTCACCAAACGAAACCTTGTTTATCAGAACCTTACCCTCTTAAATATATTATTTTATCTACTCACTTGCTGTGAGCTTTTCATTGCCTGGCGTCAACTTGCTTTTTGCCAATTCGGCTTCGGAAAGTTTGCCATCTTCGTTGTCATCAATCAGCCCAAAGTTACGCAGTAGACCTGTGTGTCGAACCGCTTCTTTAAGTGATATCAGACCATCTTTATCTGTGTCTAATTCCTGCATCAACGAGCGCGCTGGACTTGCGTACGCGTCCGCTACTGAAATGGCTTGTACTGCAGCAACAGCACAAAGTGCTAAGAAAACTTTTTCGAGACGTTTCATCATGAATCCTCCGCTAAACGCTTTTAAAATCCTTCTCAATCCGCTTTGATACCAGCCCTGTGTTATCAGGTTATGCTGCTATTAAAGCTCATGGATACTACCACTAGTCTTCAATTAACCACTATCATAATTGCATTCAAACTGCTTATGCGATTTTCAGACCAAAAAGAAAAAGCACATTAAAAACAGTAGCATATGCAAATAAGCGTACTATCAACCACTCAGCATACAGGTTAAATGTTGCAAAAAAGAAACACCACTTTGAAACACTGTATGTCAAAGTGGTTTTATCGATACCTTGCTATATAGAGAAACTGCTATCGCTGTAATGGGAGGGAGAGCAAGTGAGCTCCGATAAGGGGATGGGCTTGCTAAACATAAATCCTTGCACATTGTCACATCCATGCTCTCTAAGGTAATTCCACTGTTCAAGGTTTTCTATGCCCTCAGCACATACCGAGAGTGACAGTCTTTTCGCCAAATCAATAATTGCCCCAGTCACAAGACGGCTTCGTTCTGAAGTTTGAATTTCCATTACAAACTGTCGGTCAACTTTTAGCGTGTCGATATTGATTTGCGTCAGGTAACTTAACGAGGAGTAACCCGTTCCAAAATCATCTAGAGCTATGGCGCACCCCATGTTTCCGATGCGTCTGAAGAACTTGTTTGAAAGAGTAAAGTTTTCTAGGTACGCACTTTCTGTCACTTCAAATTCAATGTTTTCTGGGTTGATGTCATAGAGCTTGAAAGTATTGTAGATGTAGTCAAACAGCTGCGAGCTTCGCAAATCATGTCCAGATAAATTGATTGAGGCTCTAAACGGAGACGTGGCCCATTGTTTTAAATCTGGCATATCAATACAAACGCGCTTAATTACCCAACGGGTAATTGCAGTGATCTTACCGCCCTGCTCTGCAATGGGGATAAACTCGTTCGGCATGACCAAGCCAAATTCAGGATGTTGCCAACGAATAAGCGCTTCTACGCCGATTACGTTCCCTTCGTTGTTAACTTTAACCTGGTAATAAACAACAAACTCATCGTTGCTGATTCCTTGCTCAATACCGTTAGCTAAGTGGAGTTTACGCTTATGCGACTCAACCATATCAGGTGTAAACAGTGTGTAGCTGCCTCGCCCTCGCGCTTTTGAACGATACATTGCAAGGTCTGCATTGCTCATCAGCTCGCTTAGGTCGTAGCCCGCATCGGAAGCCGTAGCGATTCCAACGCTTAAACCTACCGTTAGTGATAAGCCACGCAGTTCAAAAGGCTCATCAAATGCGGTAATAAGTCGCGTTGCCAAGCTTTGCGCTTGGTCAGTAGTCACATCTCTATCGGGCAGTACTAAGAACTCATCCCCTCCCAGTCGCGCGAATAAATCGCCGTCGCGCAGCAAACACTGAACTCTGTCAGCAACCTCTATGAGAATGAGATCCCCGGTTTCATGTCCTAAAGAATCATTGATGCCCTTAAACCCATCTAAATCAAAAAACAGGAGCAGTAAGTCTTCATCATTTCTTTTGGCTCTGGCTAGCTCAAGTCTTAAGTTATCGAGAACAAACTGTCGATTGGGAAGACCGGTTAAACTATCGAAGTTTGCCAGACGAGACATGGTTTCTTGTTGATCAACCAATGTTTGCTTTTGCTCAAAGTTGATGAGTAACTCAACTTCAATGGTATCCAATAAACTATTAATGTTATTCGATAACTGTCCAATTTCATTAGATGTATTAAGTGAACTGCGCAGCGCATAGTCTTTTGACTCAAATACTTCTTGAGTAAACTGCCTCAGCGACCCAATAGGAGAAATCAAACGGTATAAAATAAAGACACAAGTGCCAGTGCAAAGCAGCCAAACCGCGATAACGATAGGCACTTGCTTAATGAGCTGGCGGGCTGAACTTGCCGCCATGGTGTCTTCAATGTCCACATAAAGAACAACATGTCCAAGTGGGTATAGGCTACTACCTACAATTTGATGGGCAGTGATAACATTGTCGTATTGCGTAACACCAAATGGAATTTCTGCAGGATCAAGAGGAACAGATTGATTGGAAAGCTGGCTTAAGGAATCAGGTTGAATGGTGGAAATGACTTGATAGTCGTTGTCATATAGCGTGGCGGAAATAAGATTATCGTGTTCTTTTATCGGTTGAAAAAGAGAGGAAAATAATACGTTATCACCGGGACTTCGCTCCATGACAACCGATAACTGCAGCGACAAAGCGTTACTTAACGTCGCGGTATTGCCTTTAACCACATCCACCACAGAAGCGTTGTGTTCTAATTTATTAACAATTACCACAGAGAGCGCCAGCACCGACATCGTCAATGCAATGACAAGCCCAATTGGGATTTTCAACGTTCTAAACACTCAACTACCCTTACTTCAGTACTGCAAGCTGTTGTAAGCAAGTGATGCCATAGGCTCTGAAACAGCACTGTCACCGCTAAGCTTTTATTATTATTTGTTCACAATAGTAAGGTACAGGTCGCTAAATTTGAATCCATTTTTTTAGCTAATACAAAAAAGACTAACTGAGTGATGATGAACGCTATGTTCTTTCAACTACTTCAAGTTTAGTTTTAATGTATTGGCTATGAGGAACGTACAATAAATCAGCTATTTGACGAATAGTACTCTCTTCAAGAGGCGCTAAAGATTCATCCGCGTATGCAATAGCCCAGAGGCTCTTTATCACATCTCTTTTCTCATCAGCGCTGCAGTGTTTATTTAGTACTTGAGTAAAACGCACTAAGTCAATTGAATCGTCAGCCGTCTCTTGTCCTCTTTCAAGCAACAACGACATCGCTTCCTCATCTATGTTTACATGCTTTCTGAGCTGTTTCTCGTATTCACTTCTCTCGCTATCCGTTACCTCATTATCAGCGTTAACAATTTCACTAAGTAATGCAGCAGTCGCCAATTCAACGGTATACGTTGGCTCTGTACGCTTATGCGTGTCTTCGAAAAGTTTAAGAAATGATTTCAGCATGGGGCCCTACTTCTTGTGTCACCGCAGAAACGCCCGCGGTTAATGAAATTTGAGTATCGATAAAACTTTTACTCGGTAAAAGCTAAATTCGATTAATTGCTGGATTAGATGGACAGATTTACAGCGATGACCAAGGAAGCAAGTCTATGTAAACTGTACTCAGCGACTAGAGCTGTAAAGTGAGAGTTTAAAAGCCCTCAGAGAAACATGAATATGAACATTTTGCTCGTAAAGATATTGTCTAAAGGCGCCTAAATTTTAGTATCAAGTAAGCAAACCACTTTACTCCCGCCATTTTCGAACCACACTCGTTCGCACAGCGCGTGAAGCAAAGGGAGCCCACGCCCAAAGCTTTCGTCATGAACGGAATGACGCCGGCCTACCGTACTTGCCTTATTCCACTCAAAGCCTTCACCACTATCTTCAACCGCTATCAGCACCTTACCTTTAAGGGGTAAAGACTCTATCCTAATATTAATTCGCCCGTGACTAAGCGCTTTTAGTGAAGCCTCGCGGTTTTCGTAATATTGATGGAACCCTGTACTATCAGCTTTGAGTTTTGAGTCGAGTTTCAAGATCCCATGCTCTAACGCATTATTAAACAGTTCCGACAACACGGTATAAATTATCGAACGCACCGTTTGAATGCCCTCACATTGCCCCGCAAGCTGTAGCACGCGTTGAAGAATGTCAGGCTGTTTCAAATGTTGTGCGTCAAGCGCAACTTCATGCACCGATGGCAATCCAAAATCCATCTTTGGTGATACGGGCGTTTTAATGGGTTGAGAGGTAAACACGACTAGCGTGACATCATCGTGAAATGAAGAGGCTGCGCAATGCTCTTTCGCCTTAAGAAAAAGTGAATTGGATTCTATTTTCCCATGCGTCTGCATTTGCTCTTTTACTATTCTTACCAAGCCTTCCTCAAGAAGCATTTCTCCCTCTTGATTAGTACTCTCAATTAGCCCGTCGCTACAAATTACAAGCTGTTCATTGCATCCTAATTGAATGGTATCGCAATCGGTGTTGAGTTCATGCTCGTCTAGGATCCCTAATGCCATGTGACGTGAGGGGATGCAGCGCAGCGCTAAATCAGTTTTCGCAGGAACAATGACAGCCGGCATTCCACCCTGCCATAAGTTGATTCTATTGCCCCCCGCGTTAATTTCGCCCACCACTGCGGCCATAAACATGTCACTTGGTAGAAACTTAATTAAAATTCGATTTAATTCTGAAATAATCTCAGAAATAGATACCCCTTGCTGGCTGAGTTCCTGAAAAGCTCGGGTTACAGGCAACGCACCAATTGCTGACGCCAAACCATGACCTGTAAAATCTCCCACCACAAAATAAATACCACCACTAGGGCTTGATTCGCATAGAAAGAGGTCGCCATTAAAGGTTTCAGCTGGCTTTAGGAAGCAGTCGAAATGCGCCATTACTTCGGGTCGATTGACAATAGCGTGGCTAAAAATATGTTCCACAATGGCGTGCTCTCTCGCCACTCTTTGATTGAATAATCGAAGTGCTTTATTTTGCTGTTCTATGTGTTCACTCAAAGCACGTATTTTTAAGTGGGCTCGAATTTTGGCAATTAGAATGTGTCGGTCGAAGGGCTTTGTGGCAAAGTCGTTCCCGCCAACTTCCAGACACCTCACTAAGCTTTCTTTATCTTCTAAAGCGGTGATAAAAAGAATAGGTAGATACGGCCCTTTCGCAAGCTTACGTATTTTGGGTGCAACGTCAAAACCACTGAGCCCAGGCATCACAACATCCAACAAAACCAAGTCGGGTTTTTCGTGCGTAAATTTTTTGATAGCTTCAACACCATCCACCGCTTCGATACACTCTTTATAGCCTGCGTTATAAAGCATGTTAGTAAGCAATGTACGGTTGATAGCCTCGTCGTCAACAATGAGGATCTTCACGTATGTCTCTTCGATAAAATGTTAATTTAGCGACTTGCTTTTCTTACTTAATGTCGAACTTTTTATCGAATCGAGATATTTTCAGGATTTTAGCAACCTGAGGACGGGCATTTTCGATACTGTAGGTTAATTCTCTTTCAGCGAGTGCCTTTTGCATGTTTAACAACATACCTAAGGCAGAGCTATCCATGTATTCAGTACGCGATAAATCTACGGTGATGTGAGAGACATCGGCGCCCAGTTCGCCATAGGCGTTTCTAAAGTCTTCTACCTTACTAAAGTCAAACTTAGTGCCTACATCTACCACTAGTACTTTCCCTTGATTTTGATAGCTCGACGTTATTTCCATATTCGCTCCTTAAAAATGTAAGCAGAAATGCTTCATCACATGCTTTTAACTTTGCTATTCTTATACTAGTTGAACTTTTACACATCGCCATGAAAGTCATCTTAAACTTTCGTATGGTAATGCTTTTTTTATCGCCATTTAGATGGAAAGACGCAATTTATTGAGGTATGTATGCAAGACTGGCAAGACGCCCTTTTGGTCTATAGTACTGAAAGCGGCAAAATAAAGCCTGAGCCAAAAGAGCAAGCGCGTTCGGTGTCTTCTGACGGCGTTGTTCGTATTCACAGGGAAACTAAAGGTCGCAAAGGAAAAGGGGTGTCTCTGATTAAGGGATTAGACCTCGCGTCTGATGAGCTGAAAAAGCTAGGCTCTGAGCTAAAGAAAAAATGTGGTTGCGGCGGCGCAGTGAAAGACGGTGTCATTGAAGTACAAACTGATGACAGAGAAAAGCTCCGCACACTACTTACCGATAAAGGGTATAAAGTTAAGCTTGCTGGGGGCTAATGTAACGCTAGCCAGCTAGCGAGCTCTCACTTTTTCATAAACATATAACAAAAAGAGTCTGAAATGGAAAAGCTGTCAATTTCTGATCTACACATTATTTTAGTTGAGCCTTCTGACACACAAAGAAAGATCATCACCACTTTGTTGTTAAAAGAACACGTAAAGGAAATTGACCCCGTCAGTACCCTTTCCGAAGCTCGTTCAGCGGTAAAAGCGCACGGTGCTGACCTAATCGTAAGCGCGATGTACTACGAAGATGGAACCGCACTAGAACTACTTAAATTCATCAAAGAAGACGACGCATTTAAAACAATTCCCTTCATGTTGGTTTCCAGTGAAAATCGTTTGAGCAAACTAGAAGAGTTTAAGCAGGCGGGTGTTGCGGCAATTCTTCCTAAACCATTTGAACCCCTTCATTTGTCTCGTGCGTTAAACGCAAGCTTAGATTTAATCAATCACGATGAACTAGAATTAGAACTATTTGACGTACACGATGTTCGCGTACTACTTGTTGATGACAGTAAATTAGCGCGTAATCATATTCGACGCGTACTAGAAGGCATGGGGCTTCAACGCATAAAAGAAGCAGAGAATGGCGCAATGGCGCTAACTTATATAAAAGATGAACCTTTTGACCTCGTGGTTACCGACTACAATATGCCCGAAATGGATGGCAGGGAACTATCGGAATTTATCCGCTTTAATCCAGAAACCACACATATACCGATTATCATGGTAACGTCAGAGTCAGCTGACAGTGCACATATGGCTAATATTCAGCAAACAGGTGTGAACGCGCTATGCGATAAGCCTTTTGAGCCCAACGAAGTAAGACAAATGCTTTCAGCACTATTAGGTAACTAAGCGCTAAAATATTAAACGGCGTTCTCAAATTACCCACCGGCAGGTGTATATTTACGGCACCTGCCAACGCTTCATGCCCTAACCGTTTGGCTTTTTATAAAGCCAACAGCGCATTTTAATTACTTTTTCAAGCCCTCCACATTAAAAACAACTATTCAATTTGTAAAAATGGGTTGACACACATAGGCGTTCAACATACATTCAAACCTATGAAACAGAATACTATGCACGTAGCACTTTTCTTTTTTGCGTTTATATCCTTTAACTAGGGAGGCGCGGCTACATGCATGAAAACCTCCCAACTGGGAGGTTTTTTTTTAGCAGAATTTTCTTATACGATAAGCACGGGAATGATATGTCAGACAATGCATTAGATACTGTTAGAGAGCGGATTACCGCTTTAGACAGTGAGTTACTTACTTTACTCTCAGAACGCAGAAAGTTAACCAACGAAGTGGCTGAGACGAAAATAAAGCATCACATTCCTGTGAGAGATCAAAAGCGAGAAGAACAGCTATTGGTGCGCCTAATAAAAGAAGGCCAAAACATCGGCTTAGACCCTCATTATGTGACACAAATTTTCCACGTTATTATTGAAGACTCTGTTTTAAACCAGCAGGCTATGCTTGCTGAACGCGCTAACCCTGGCAGTACATTGCCCTTAAACCGAGTGGCATTCTTGGGCGACAAGGGCTCTTACTCTTATCTAGCAACGCAAAAGTACTTCTCTCGTCGCCCAGGCGAATTGCTGGAAATTGGCTGTCAGAGCTTTGCTGAAATTATTCACAAAGTTGAAAGTACAGAAGCCGATTACGCGGTATTGCCTATTGAGAACACAACGTCTGGCAGTATCAATGAAGTGTATGACCAACTACAGCATACCCAACTTAGTATTATTGGTGAACTCACCCACCCTATCCGCCATACATTGTTAGTGGGAACCAACACCAGTATCGATAAAATCAAAACGCTTTACGCTCACCCTCAAGTGTTCACTCAGTGTAGCCATTTCTTAGCAGAACTAGGGAACGTAGAAGTGAAAACCATGGACAGCACCTCGTCTGCCATGTTGACAGTTAGTGAGCTTAAACGCGATGACGTAGCCGCAATAGGCAGCGAAGCGGGTGGTAACTTGTACGGCCTAATGGCTATAAAGAGTAACTTAGCAAACCAAAAAGAAAACCATAGCCGTTTTATCGTTGTTGCGCGCAACCCAGTAGTGGTTCCACTTCAAGTTCCTGCTAAAACAACACTTGTTATGTCTACCATCCAAAAGCCAGGTGCACTTGTAGAGGCCTTGTTGGTGCTACGAGAGAACAGCATCAATATGACGAAGCTTGAATCGCGTCCTATTCCAGGTAATCCATGGGAAGAGATGTTCTACATTGATGTAGAAGGCAATGTAGAAGATGGCCCTGTACAAAATGCCCTTGATGCATTGCGTGGTATTACCCGCTACATCAAAGTATTGGGCTGCTATCCAAGCGAAGAAATTAGCCCGACCAAAGTGGCCGCGGCGAGTGCGCTGGCTGATTAACACGAAAAAGGTGAGCTTTGAAGCTCACCTTTTTACCAATTAACCGCTTTATTGAAAACTACTTGTCTCTCAAAAGCTGACCATCATCCGCTTTTAACAACATCTGTTTGCTGTCTACTAAACACTTCTTCGCATAATCTCCGAACCACGCGCCGACCTTCATGAACTGTTCTACAAAGCCTTTTTTGTCGCCATTCTCAAGTAATGACAATGCAATCCCAAAACGTTCGTAAAAGCGACGTAGAAGTGCAAAGTTATCAGGGTTATTGAAAATAATATCGGCATAAAGTTGTGGTGACTGAGCGAATAACCTGCCTACCATTGCGAGTTCTAAACGATAAATAGGTGAGCTAAACATGGTGAGTGATTCCAGATTAGGATCTTCACCTTTTAAGTGTTGCCCGTACACAAACGTGTTGAAGTGACGCATTACCTGAATATAAGCCATGGCTTGGTCATGTTCTTGTGCGCTGGAGTCGTGAATGGTAGCACCCCAAATCCGCATTTGCTCAATGAGCCAACTGTATTTCTCACTGCCACGTCCGTCGCACACTACCACTACCTGTTTAATCATGCCAGGCGCGTCAGGACCAAACATGGGGTGCAGTCCAACAACCGGACCATTGTGTGCGGCAAGCATCGCCTCAAGTGGCTTAGCTTTAATACTGGTTATATCTGCAAGCACGCAATCCTCTGGCAGCATAGTAAGCTTGCTAATCACGGCTTCGGTTAGATTAATAGGCACTGCAACAACAACCAGTGAAGCACAGCTTAATAACGATGTTGCTCTACCACTTTCCCAGTCGCCTTTTTCAACAACTGAAACGTTGTAATTACTTCGTTCGAACAAGCTCACAAACACACGGCCAAGTGCCCCTGCTCCACCAATTACAACAACGTTGTCGACATCAGGTTTCACACAGCGATATTTGTTGTTTTGCGTGTGATAAGACTCTCGCATTACTCGACGTAATAAGTCTTCGGTGAGATCGGGCGACACCCCAAGTGCTTCTGCCTGAGCACGGCGGGATGCGATCAACGCTTTTTCACGCTCTGGTACATAAACGGGCATACCAGCTTCAGCCTTAATTTGACCGACCTGGGTTGTAATTTGATTGCGTTTTGCGAGTAATTCGACAAGCTGGGTATCCAGCTCGTCGATACCTTCACGCAGCGTATCTAACTTTTTTAAGTGCTGCGATAAATCGGCCATTCTGTCTTATCCTTGAATCAAATGGCACGGGGCTTATTGGCAAATTTTTCTTGCCACTTTAGGCGTTGCTTGGATTTATGCCACCGTGCGCTTATTTTGGCGTAAGGGTAACACAGTTATTAACTTATCTCTGGTTTGAGATATTAAGTTCTCTGTTGTTTCCCAATCAATACATCCGTCTGTGATTGAAACACCATACTCAAGTTCTTCTGGCTTTTTACCTTCAGCTTTTTGATTACCCGGTTTCAAGTGACTTTCCAACATAACGCCAATGATAGACTGATTGCCTTCTAGAATTTGATTGACCACGTTCTGTGCAACCAATGGCTGACGGCGATAATCTTTTGAAGAGTTCGCATGGCTGCAATCTACTACTAAGCCCGCTGTTAAACCAGCATCCTGCAGCTCAATCTCGCACTCTGATACGCAAACCGAGTCGTAGTTAGGCTGCTTTCCACCGCGCAAAATAATGTGGCCATCTGGATTACCGCTGGTCCCGATAATACTTACCTGGCCTTGCTTATTGATTCCCATAAAGCGGTGACCCGATGCCGCCGATTTAAGGGCGTTTATGGCAATATCTAGGCTTCCATCTGTACCATTTTTGAATCCTACAGGCATAGACAGGCCGCTGGCCATTTCACGGTGGGTTTGCGATTCAGAGGTACGCGCACCGATAGCAGCCCAGCTAAATAGCTCAGCAAGATATTGTGGACTAATTGGATCCAGTGCTTCTGTTGCAACAGGCAGCTCTAATTCTGCAAGCCAAATTAACAACTCTCTTGCCTTACGAAGACCTGTTTCAATATCAAACGTACCGTCGATATGCGGGTCGTTAATTAAACCTTTCCAACCTGTTGTGGTACGCGGCTTTTCGAAGTACACACGCATAACGATAAATAGTGTGTCTTTGCATGATTCATGAAGCTCTTTAAGCTTAAGTGCGTACTCTTTCGCGGCTTCAACGTCGTGTATAGAACATGGTCCACACACTACAAGCAATCTATGGTCGCGACGATGAATGATATCTGAAACAATCTTTCTAGACTCAGAAATAGCCGCTAACGCTTTGTCTGACACAGGCAATTCAGCACTAAGCGCTTCAGGGGTTATAAGTACATCTTCGGTACTTACGTGAACATTATTTACGGTGTCCTTGATCATGGGAGCTCTCTTACTCTCTTAACTACAAATAAAAAACGGAAAATTAAACGCCAAAAGAGTGTGCAATCTGCATGTAAACTTTATTGTACAACCAGCTTTTTCTATATTTCTTTAACGTCATTGACTTTTTAGCAACTCAAGCGTAATAGCGCAAGTAATAACGAATAATACTTTAATCTAGGGTAGATTCGAAGCGAATGAGCATGACTGAATGGCAATAGCGCATAGAGTTAGCACAATTTTTAATCGACAGTGAGGTTTAATCTACTTTACCTGTCTCCCCCAAACTAAAAGCGTCATTCATAAGCGTATTGCCGGCCATCGCACTTGATAATATTGTTATTACAAACAACATTTCTCTGGCGTTCTCAATCCCACCAAATAAGCTCCAGATTACAAACATTAGCACCGTTAATCCCAATTGAGTGGCTATAAACTTTATATATATTTTTTGCATCTTTTTGGCCTCGAAAAAGGAAGGCAAGCCTTCCTTGCTGAATTGTCTACTCTTCTTTTGTTTCAATCGAAGCGTCCACTATCTGTTGAGTAGCACCACCGAGCGCGGCTCCATTTCCGGCCAAAACAGCTCTCCCGATACTACCAACAGCCGCAGCCCCTCCCGCTAGCGCCGTCATTCCACCGGTGAATGCGCCTGCTACGGTAGCTCCTGCCAAGCCTCCCCAAGAAAAGCCCCCATTAAAAGCAGAACCTAATAAATAGGCACCAGCACCTAACGCTGCTCCATGTAAAAATGCCCCATTTACTTCTTCCAATTCATCATGAGTTAATTCCACAATATCCATTACAACCTCCTTTACTGTTTAATTTACATTCCAACTTCTTAAATTGTGCTCTAGCACGCTTATAAATTACTAAAGTTGTTGGGAAGCGGTAACTGAACAATATGCCAGATCTACATGCCTATCTTGCTTAAATAATTGACCAACATAAATAAGCTAAATTTCTCATTTATTGTCAGGATTTTGTATCATTGCGACAATGGAATAATAATGAGAACACAATGCAAAATTTAGCCCTAACCTACACTGGCGACGTCGCCATTCTCACCATGCAAAATGGAGAGAACCGCCACAATCCTCTCTTCGCAAAGGAGATGCTTTCAGCGTTAAATACCATTAAAAGTAATGAAAGCTGTAAAGCACTAGTGATCACATCAAATGATGAAAAATGCTTTAGTCTAGGTATAGACACAGACTGGCTAATGCCAGCGATGAAAGCAGCTCGCACTGAGGAAATAAAGCAATTTATGTACGGTATGGATGACGTGTTTAAAGCGCTGCTTCTGTTCCCTCTTCCCGTTATTGCTGCAATCAACGGACACGCCTTCGGAAACGGAGCAATTTTGGCGTGCGCTTGTGACTTCAGATTTATGCGCGCAGACAAAGGCTTCTTCTGTTTCCCTGAAGTAGATTTATCAATCCCCTTTCTGCCCGGTATGATTGAATTCGTTAAAAAAGCGATGCCGTATTATAGGTTCAACGAAATGAAGCTTTCCGGGAGACGTGTATCTGGTAAAGAATTAGAGCAAGATCACGTGGTAGAAAAGGCGTACGATACGCAAGAGAGCTTGATGGAAGGTGCACTGAACTACGCTAAGACCTTTGATAAAAAGCGTGGCATTTTTGGCGAACACAAAAAGCGTCTACACAAACATATCATCCACACTATCGATAACGAGAACAAACCGTTAATAGAATCGCTTTCACTGATGGCGTAGCTAGTCAGTTAACACTCACGTTGGTTTGAAAATTAGCGTAAGCGAAAGGCGCGCTTCTTATGTGTCCGCTTGTGGAAAAGGTCTATATTCCAGTTCCAATAAACCGAACCTAGACGCAAGAAGACGGTAACAAGTAGCGCGCCCAAAATACACCAGAAATAAGCTACGTCCATTGCGAATAAAGCTGCGTAGGTTAAACCACCGGCTAGACAGGTACTCGCGTACAAGTCTCCTTGCATTACAAGGGGCACCTCTCGACAAATAACATCGCGCATTAACCCGCCAAAAATTCCGGTAACAACGCCCATAGTGAGAGCTATAAGCATACCCGTGCCCTCAATAAGTGCTTTTTCTATCCCAACAATATTAAAAATAGCGAGTCCAACTGCATCCATCATTATGAAATAGAAATTTGCAGGTGATGGCATATATCTGACAAAAAGAATCGTGACTAAAATAGCGGTGTAGGTTGCAAATAGATAATCAGATACCTCAACCCAGAAGATAGGTTTCCCTAACATCAAGTCGCGAATGGTTCCTCCACCAATCGCGGTAATAGCACCCACAACGACTATTCCAAAACCGTTGATTTGTTTTTGATGGCCCATTAAGGCGCCAGATATCGCGAAAAACGCAACACCCACAATATTTAAAAATAGAAAGTAGTCAGAACTCATAGCTAATTAACAACCTGTTGTGTTCAAGAGAACACTTATTACCGCTTTATTGCCCTATTACGTTGCCAACTATTATTAAGGAATTGAGCCGAAAAAAGATCGAATTTCAGGCACAAAAAAGCCCGCTTAAAGCGGGCTTTTTCGAAGTTAACAATAACGCAAGGATTAGTAATCTTAGTTAAGCTTCTCTTTGATACGTGCAGATTTACCTGAACGCTCACGTAGATAGTAAAGCTTAGCACGACGAACCGCACCGCGACGTTTCACTTCAATTGAAGAAACTGCCGGGCTGTGTGTTTGGAACACACGCTCAACGCCTTCGCCGCTAGAAATTTTACGCACGGTAAAAGACGAGTGCAGACCACGGTTACGTTTAGCGATAACAACACCTTCATAAGCCTGAAGACGCTCTTTGTCACCTTCGGTAACGCGAACTTTAACAACTACTGTGTCACCTGGACCAAACGCAGGAACATCAGTCTTTAGCTGTGCTTCTTCGATTTTTTTGATGATATCTTGACTGACTTTGCTCATCATATCCTCTCGTCCTAGTTAACTGTCATCTTGCTGCAGTTGCGCTTGGAATAATTCAAGCAAACGCTGCTGCTCCTCAGTCAGAGCTAGGTGATTTAACAATTCAGGGCGACGCTGCCAGGTTCTACCTAATGATTGCATCAATCGCCACTGCCTAATTTTTTCATGGTCCCCACTTAACAACACATCAGGTACCTTTTGACCATCGAGTATTTCGGGCCGCGTATAGTGCGGGCAATCCAAAAGACCGTCAGTGAAAGAATCTTCAACTGCTGAGGCTTTATGCCCCAACACGCCAGGAACTAATCGAGCAACCGCGTCCATAAGGACCATTGCTGGCAGTTCACCGCCGCTTAGCACGTAATCACCAATAGAGACTTCTTCATCTACATGGCTTTCGATTACTCGCTCGTCGATGCCTTCATATCGACCGCAAATTAAAATTGTGCGGTCAATGTTAGCAAGGCGCTGTACGCCTGCTTGGTCAAGGGGTTTCCCTTGTGGTGATAAGTAGATCACCTTACTTTTTTCGCCACCCACTTTCTTGGCAGCTTGTATTGCGTCGGTTAGCGGTTTTACCATCATCAGCATACCGGGTCCGCCTCCGTAGGGGCGATCGTCTACTGTACGATGGCGATCATGTGTAAAGTCACGGGGGTTGAAGGTGTCAACCGATAACGTTCCAGACTTAACTGCTCGACCTATAACACCCTGTTGGGTAAAAGGGGCGAACATATCTGGAAACAGGCTAACAACGCCGAACCACTTTTCCGGTGTCACTTAAAACCCCGGGTCCCAGTCAACTTTAATGACCTTCGCTTCCTTATCCACCTCTTGTACGACTTCGTCGAACACAAAAGGTAATAGTCTTTCTTTTTGACCAAAAGCATCGCCTACATTCGCTTTAACGTGAATCACGTCGTTAGCACCTGTATTAAACACTTCTTTCACCACACCCAAGTCGTAACCTTGCGTTGTTACTACTTTCATGCCGGTGAGCTCACGCCAATAAACCCCTTCGTCGCCTAAATCAGGCAGCTGTGAAGCATTTATGTTGATATCCAAGTTTTTGATGCGCTCGGCATCATCTCGACTATCAACGCCCACAATTTTTGCAACGAGGCTTTTACCGTGCGGTCGCCACTGGTCAATTTGGTATTCCTTTTCATCGCCAAGAAACCATGGCGCGTACTCAAAAATACCTTCTGGCGTTTCTGTATAGCTGTTGATTTTGACCCAACCTTTAACACCGTACGGTGCGCCAATTTTGCCAACAATCACTTTGTCAGACGCTAGACTCATCTATACCACCAGTTAATAACAGCTTACGCTGCAGATTTTTTCGCTTCTTTTACCAAGCTAGAAACGCGATCTGATAAGCTCGCGCCTACGCCAACCCAGTATTCAACACGCTCTAGATCTACGCGAAGACGTTCCGCTTGACCTTGTGCAGTTGGGTTGAAGAAACCGATGTTTTCAATGAAACGACCGTTTCTTGCACGACGGCTATCAGCCACCACTAGTTGATAAAATGGACGCTTTTTCGCGCCACCACGCTGTAAACGAATAGTAACCATAAATGCCTCAAACTCGTTGTAGCGTTACCGTTAACTTAAGCCTTCAAACTACGACTAAAAATTAGACGCCAATTAGAAGGCCGCCGAATTATACGGATATCGCCACTCAATGCAAGTAAAAGTCTTGCTTAACTTATAATTAGCGCGTGCTCGGTGACATTACTTTAATCATTGTCGATAGCAGCACTTTAATCATCGTCGAAAGGAGCACCACAACTAGCAAGGTTCAACAAACAATTAACGGCAGCGTTTTTGTTGTCTTCGCATTGGGGAAAGGTAATCTCGTGAAATTTAAAGACGACGCAGGGTTACACTTGCGTCGTTATAGTCGTAGGGAACGTTATGCCATTGTGGCTTTTTAAGCGCTTGTGATTTTGTCTCTT
The DNA here is from genome assembly GCF_001924945.1 of Alteromonas sp. W12. Lineage (NCBI taxonomy): Bacteria > Pseudomonadati > Pseudomonadota > Gammaproteobacteria > Alteromonadales > Alteromonadaceae > Alteromonas > Alteromonas sp. W12. The sequence continues at coordinate 864,386 of NZ_LQXH01000001.1, read as the reverse complement.
CTGCCCCGGCAAATTTGTTTGATTTGAGTATTAAGCTGGGAAAGCCTTGGGCGCCTATGCTACGCGCCATATGCATTTCTTCGTTTAATTTCTCAATTGTACTTTCACTATTGAGTGCTATTTCAAAGCGTTCGACATCAAGCCCTATTTCTTCAGCAAATGCTATCAAGGTATCAAAATCCGACGGGTTTTTCGCATTCAGGTAATACCCTTCTTGAATTGCCTTGATCATTGCCTTCTCTAATGCTTTTGCTTCATCGCTATCTCTAGCCTGCGCTTTTGCTGCAAGAACTGCTCGACACGAAGGATAGGTCGAACGACGAGGCTGACACTTTGTCCAAAAATCATAGTTGAATTGTGTTCCAGGCACACGATCTTGAATAGTTTGCCAATAGCCTGCAATAGTAAGTTTCATTTGTTCCGGCATAGGTAAATCACTATCCGGTGCGAGCCCGCCAAGCAAGTAGACAACCTCAATGTCGTTGGGTAACTCACGCTGTATTTGCTCCCAAGTAGGAACGAATGCCCAACACCAACTGCACATTGGATCATGAACATAATACAAAGTACGTGTTTCACTCATCATAATTTTCCCGTTTTAACTATTTTGCTTTGCTTCTGCGACGTTAACTTTCATCCCAGCGTAAATACTGCCGCTGTAATCGCATTGCCTACGTCCAATGTACATGCTTTGCCGTATAATCCAAATAATGAATTTTAATAAGCGTAGCGAAATCAACGCTATGAATTAGTTATGCGCATGAAGAGGTAATTTTGACAACACCACTCGCTAGTGTATCAACCAAACAAGTCTTACAGTGGATTGGCTCACATTTACTTCGCTACAAAGCGCGCGTTGTAGGTGCAGTTATAGCACTTTTCACGGCCGCAGTTGCATGGCTTTTACTTGGGCAAGGCATTAAGTACGCTATCGACAGCGGCTTCATAGAAAACGCAGCGGATACCTTAAACAAAGCCACAGTATTAGTGCTAGCCATTACTATCGTGGCCTGTTTAGCGACATATGCGCGCTTTTACTTAATGACTTGGCTTGGCGAGCGCGTTAGTGCTGATATCAGAAACCAGGTATATGCGCACTTGCTGTCTCTTCCGCCTTCATTTTTTGCAGAACTTAGAACTGGCGAGGTCATTTCTCGATTTACCAGCGACACTACAATTATTCAGACTGTAGTGGGAATGAGTTTGTCGATGACCCTTCGCTCGGTCGTGACTTTCGTTGGTGCCTTGGCGCTTATGACGTTTTCTAGTCCCCTTCTTACCTTCTGTGTAATTGTTGCAGTACCCGCTGTGCTGGTTCCTATCAAGGTACTGGCGCCTCAAGTGCGCCGTTATGCCAAAGAAAGCCAGGACAAAGTGGCAGACTTGGGTGCACGCATTGATGAAAGTCTCCATGAAATTATGACCGTACAGGCCTATACCGCTGAAAATGCCGAACGAATGCATTTCTCTAAAAAGGTAGAGCTTGCCATGGACGTAGCTAAAAAGCGTATTCACTATCGCTCACTACTTATTGGCTGCATCATGTGTATCAGTATGACGGCCATCATCTTTATCGCTTGGGTGGGGGCAAGACAAGTATTAGACGGCACTATGACCGTAGGTGAACTCTCCGCTTTCCTTTTCTATGCCGTAATGGCTGGCGGCAGTGTGGCCACAATCAGCGAAGTCATTGGTGAAGTACAGCGAGGAGTTGGTGCAAGTGAGCGTTTGTACGAGCTATTTACCACTGAGCCTTCTATTCGATCTTTGAATGGTGACACAGCTGAAGCCTCTGCTTCTTCAACGTACTCAGCATTAAGAGGAGCAAGCGCTAAACCGATAATCTCCAAAGCGGCACCAAAAATAGAATTGGAAAATGTCAGCTTTGCTTACCCCAACAGCAAACCTTTGTTTGATAATTTAAACATTAACATTCAAGCAGGAGAACGTCTTGCTCTGGTAGGAGCAAGTGGCGCAGGCAAAACAACACTATTTCAATTATTAATGCGCTTCTACGACCCAAGTGCCGGACAAATACTGTTCAATGGTGCGCCAATCAACAAAATGCCTGTAGACGTTCTGCGCCAACATATTGCGATAGTTACCCAAGAGCCCGTGGTCTTTGCTGATACCGTGTTGGAAAACATTCGCTACGGCAGCCCACATGCAAGTGACGACGCCGTGATAAATGCAGCGAAGCAGGCATTTGCCCACGAATTTATCGATAACCTAGATGAGCGCTACAACACACAGTTAGGCGAACGAGGCGTAAAACTTTCTGGCGGTCAAAAACAACGTATTGCTATTGCTCGCGCTATTTTGGCCGACCGCCCAATTTTACTCCTCGATGAAGCGACGAGTGCGCTTGATGCGATGAGTGAGCGTATGGTTCAACAAGCGATAGATAGATTAATGGTAGGAAAAACCAGCATTGTGATTGCTCACCGACTTGCGACGGTGCAGCACGCCGATCGCATATTAGTTATGGATAAAGGTCAGGTCGTAGGAAGCGGCGACCATGCATCGTTAATGAAAAGCGATACCCTGTACAGGGAATACGCCGAACTGCAATTGCTTAGCTGAACCGCCTGTGGTGCTATACGGTACAAACAACGAGGTCGACCAATCGACTACAAAACATACGTTTTGGTAATACAAAAATAAAGGGCCAGCAGCTTTTTCTGCACAGGTTCCAATAACGCTACGGGTTTAAAATGAAAAATTCATTCTATGGTGCAATGAAGACATGGACAGGTCTTTGCGCTCTTTTTTTAATGATGGTGCCAACTGCAAATGCGCAGTTTATGGGAGACAGGCAAGCAAAGCTTGTAGTAACCAAGCCCATTGAATTTATGAACGAAACGCGAAAAGTGGAAGCAGTAGGTAGTGCTGAAGCCGTTCGTTCAATTGTGTTGTATCCTGCCGTCGCTGATGAAGTAACAGAAATTAACTTTGTCCCTGGGCAAACAGTAGAAAAAGGAAAGGTGCTTGTTCGTCTTGATGATAGACGTCAGCAAACGGCATTAAAACGCGCCAAACTCACTTTGGAAGACGCACAGCGCACCGTAGAACGATTAGCATCAAGCTATAAGCAAGGCGCTGTACCGGTCAGTGAATTGGACTTAGCACGCACTCAACGTGACCTTGCAGAAGTTGCATTGGAAGAAGCTCAAGCCGATTTACAAGACAGACACATCGTAGCGCCTTTTGACGGTGTTGTGGGCATAACTGACGTTGAAGTAGGCGATCGCATTAACGAGCAGACGGTTATCACTACACTGGATAACAGAAGCAAACTCTTTATTAACTTCAGAGCGCCTGAAGCAGCATTGCCCGTTTTACTGAATGCGCCAAACGTAACGCTTGAGCCATGGAGTGACAGAGAGAAACTAGTAAGAGCCGAGATAGCTCAGGTTGATTCTCGTATCAATGAGGCAGATAGAACGCTTCGCGCTAGAGCATTACTCGACAACTCTTCTGATCAATTTCGCCCTGGCATGAGCTTTCGGGTTAATTTAAGCATTGAAGGCGATCGCTTTGCTGCCATTCCAGAAGCCGCACTTTTGTGGGGAGCTACTGGCGCTTACATATGGCTTGCCGAAGACGGTAAGGCTAAACGTGTTGACGTGAGTGTTCATCAGCGTCTTAGAGGAACTATCCTTGTTTCGGGCGATATTGAAGAAGGTGACACACTAATTTCTGAAGGTGTACAACGCTTACGTACCGGACAAGAGATTACTACCGAACTGGCCGGAGGGCCTCAAGGTGAGTGATCCAAACCTATCTTCGTCAGTTAGCGACTTACCATCGCTATCTATTCGACGCCCGGTTCTTATTGTTGTACTAAACCTACTTATTGCTATCGCTGGGTTTGCTGCATTGAGCGGTCTTGAAGTGCGCGAGCTGCCCGATGTAGATACACCTCAGGTAACCGTTACAGCGGAATTTCCCGGCGCATCTCCTGAAACAGTAGATGCCGAAGTAACTGGTCGCCTTGAAGGTGCGGTTGCGCGTGTGAGTGGCGTCAAAGACATCTATGCGCAAAGTGAAGAAAACTCGGCCCGTGTTCGGGTTGAGTTTCGCCCCGGCGTTAACTTGGAAGACGCGGCTAACGAAGTACGTGAGTCGGTCAGTCGAATTCAGCGACAGCTTCCGGAAGATGTCGAACAAGTATCGATCATTCGGGCCGACAGCGACGCTCAGGCGGTTGTAAGCCTTGCCATTTCAAGTGATACCTTGGACATGGAGACGCTCACCGAACGTGTCGACACCGATGTAGCACCATTGTTTTTAAGCATTCCTGGCGTTGCCGACGTTATGTTAGATGGAGAAAGAGAGCGTGTGCTGCGCGTTTCTGTGGATCCTCTACGATTAACCAGTTTTGGCCTATCGATGAGTGACATTGCTAATGCACTATCGCTTGCGCCTTTTGATGTACCCGCTGGCAGTATTCAATCTGCCGAACAAGCGTTAATCGTGCGAGCTGATGCAACTTCGGTATCGGCAGAAGATGTGGGTAACATTGTTGTAAGCGGTGACATTCGAATTAATGATGTTGCCAGTGTGTACTTCGGCCCTGCCGACACCACCAGCGTAGTTCGTTTGGATGGAACGCCAGTCATAGGCGTTGGCGTAATACGTCAAGCAAGCTCTAATACGATCGAGATTTCAGATGAAGTGCTGGCCATGGTCGCAGACCTCGACAAGCGTTTTACTGATATGCATATCGTAGTAACGTCCGATGATGCAGAGTTTATCCGCGACTCGGTTAAAGAAGTGGTCGTCTCTCTCAGCCTGACCGTGGCGTTAGTCGTGGTCACACTCTTAGTGTTTATTGGTTCATGGCGTGCCACCATCGTCCCAGCCCTTTCGATACCCGTTTCACTAGCGGGTGCACTGGCTATTATTTGGGGCATGGGCTTTTCCATTAATATTCTTACCCTCCTCGCTCTTGTATTGGCCACGGGTATGATAGTAGACGACGCTATTGTGGTTTCTGAAAATATACAGCGTCGTAGAAGTATGGGTCTAGGTGCCCGTGCGGCTGCCGTGGTGGGCACACGAGAAGTATTCTTCGCAGTGGTAGCAACAACCGCTGTACTCGCCTCAGTATTTATTCCCATCGCATTCCTTCCTTCTACTGCAGGGCTTTTATTCAGGGAGTTTGGAGGCGTATTAGCTGGCGCTGTTATAATCTCATCTTTCGTCGCCCTTTCCTTGGTTCCTGCACTTACCGCCCGACTGAAGGTGAAAGAAGCGAAAGAAAGCGGTTTGTTTAGCAAGACCTTTGGCCGTTTTGGCAACGCTTGTTTGCGCCTGTATCAGGCGTCATTATTAAAAGCGCTCAAATATGGCTGGGTAGTTGGTGTGTTAAGCTTAGCAGCAGGCGGTGGCGCTTATATTTTATCGCAAAATATCGATAATGAATTACTGCCAAGCGAAGACAGAGGCACAATTCGTATTTTTGCACGAGGTCCAGACGGTGCTGGCCTAAACTTTATGGACAGACAAGCTGAAAAGATGGAAGAACTGCTGCTTCCCTATGTGGATAACGGCACCATAGATTCCATTTACACGGTAGTCGGTTCGTGGGATCCCAACATCGTCTTTATCACAGCGCCTTTGAAGCATTGGGATGACCGAGACAAATCTCTGCAAGAAGTAGTAAATGAAATACGCCCTAAGCTTCAGCAAATTCCTGGTGCGCCAGGCAGTGCCTTTGGCGGCAATAGTTTGAACCTTCGCGGTCAAAGCGGCGGGCTTGAAATAGCTTTAACTGGCGACACTTATGAAAACATTTTCGAAGCTTCACAAGCGTTCTCTCGTCAGATTGAAGATGCACTACCTGAACTAGGTAGACCGAGAATAAGCTACGACCCTACCCAACCTCAGATGAGAGTAAATATTGACAGACGCCGTGCTGAAGAACTGGGCGTGCCGCTTACCGATATAGCAAGTACCCTGCGCGCCGCAGTGAACGGCGATGATATCGCAGATTTGAATGTGGGCGACCAATCTATCCCTATCATGCTGCAAACTAATAATCGCAGTACATTAGATCCATCTGAGCTTACTAGCTTATATGTGAAAAGTACCGACGGAAACTTGGTGCCTCTTTCTAGCGTAGCTTTCATCAGTGAAGAAGGTGTTGCCGCTGAATTAGAGCGTCAGGCACAGCGCCGCGCAATTAAGCTGGAAATGGAATTGCCCGAAGACGTAGCGCTTAGTAATGTAGTAGAGAATATTCGCAATCTAGCAGCAGAATCATTACCGAACGGTATCGGACTTGTGTTTCTTGGCGAAGCACAAACTTACGAAGAAACGTCTAAGCAAGTAGCGCTTACCTATGTGTTGGCTTTTGTCATTGTACTGCTTGTATTGGCTGCACAATTTGAAAGTGTGAACAGTGCGGTTGTGGTTATGCTTACCGTTCCTTTTGGTATTGCCGCCGCGGTCTATGCCCTGTTTTTAACCGGCACCAGCATTAATATTTACTCGCAAATTGGCTTGGTAATGTTGATAGGCCTTCTCGCCAAAAACGCGATTCTTTTGATTGAATTTGCCGACCAGCTTCGCGATAAGGGTTATGATATTTACGATGCTATCGTTGAGGCTGGTAGAGTGCGATTACGCCCTATTATGATGACGCTGGTTTCAACTATCCTAGGTGGCCTGCCGCTCATTCTGTCCACAGGCGCTGGCGCAGAAGCTCGTAATGCTATTGGCTGGGTCGTATTTGGTGGATTGGGTATTGCCGTAGTATTTACCCTTTACCTGACACCGGTTTTGTATCTTGCACTTGCCAGATTTACCAAGCCACGTGCAGACGAAAGCGCTAAGCTTGAGAAGGAAATGGAAGAAGCCAACGCACAGCATTCCTAGGATTTTCCCGCTTAAGTAGGCACTATGCCTATTTAAGCGGCATCTAAAGACTGTGCGCTAGGTTTGCTTTGAGAATTAAGAGAGACGCCCAAGCTACGTGTGTTGTAACAACAAGTGTTACTACTCGCGTTAAGGCTTGGGCGTTTTTTTATTAAAAAACGGCTGATGCTAGAGCTTTCAAATGGATTAAGAACCTACTGCCCTAGTAGGTTTTACAGAACGCTTTGACTTTGGCTTTACCTGTAAAGGCGAGTAGTTGATCGACCATCCTATCAAAGTAAGGGTTGTAGGTTAGCCTTGCATACACCTTGTCTTTCTTATTAGTTGCTAACTCTTCATCAGCGTTATCGGGCTCAAATCCCCACGGCCCATACCACACTTCTTCGCCGGCTTTGCAGCGCGCTTCAGCGTCACTACCTTGACCGTTATCACATATGCGAAAGTCACTCGCAGTACCATATAGCGGGTTCTTATCTGAAAAAAGTGTACTCATATGAGAGGCTGCGCTAATACGCTGCTCCGGGACTTTCATGGTTTGCATGATGAGTGTATTTTCAGGTACATCGGGTTCGTCCTCACCCTGCCACAATAAACACTTGTGTGGATGAGTAAAATTATCTCTAAACTGTTCAGCTACTTTTTTTGTGTCAACCACACTGTCTTTTTCTGCCACCACCATAAGCACAGGTAAATTCAACGCACGCTTTTCTTTTTCCGATTTAGAGAATAAATCTTGAAGCACATTTACGCTTTCTTGATAGGCAGCGAACCCTGGCATTGCAGTGGAGTTATAGCGGCTTGGGTTATCTTCTTCTTCAACATTAGGCCAGGGAAATAATGAGTCAATATAAGGCGCTAAACGGGACACAAAGAAGCGTGATTTAAAGGCTGGTGAAAAATGCATTAGCCCTTTTATATCAAGCTCTTCAGCCATCGAAAAACTTGCTATTGTGGTCAAGTTAGCGCCCGTCGAAAAGCCACCAATGTAGAGGTTGTCTACTTCTTCGGAAAATAGTCGTATGTGATGATTAGTTTCTGTCTGCCACTGCTGATAGCTAACATTTAGCATGTCTCCGGGTTTTGAGCCGTGTCCCGGCAACAAGATGGTTCTAACGTGAATGCCCTCACTGCACATGGCGTTGGCAACATCACGAAAAAAGTAAGGTGAATCGCCCAATCCATGAACTAACAAGACGCCAATATTGCGGTATTGTGTGCCGCATTCAAATGGCATATTCATGGACATTTCTTGTGCTTTGTCGTCAGAAATAAATGCCCTATGTTCAAGCAAGTAACGTTCAACTTCATTTAGGTAATTATCGAAAGGCTGCACACCAACCGGGAAGGCCTGTGCACTGGCGCTGAACTGAGAACTGTGCGACGAATGGCAGCCGCTCAATAAGAACAGCGCGAGAGAAGCAGCACATGCGTGTGCTGCTTTAACGGTAAAATTTGGCATTGTTAACGTTTAGGTCTGTGGCAATAAAAAGCGATTATTGCAGTGTATCTTTACCCGAAACTAAAGCTTTGGCGAGTAATTTATGGGTAAGTAATGATAGAAGTTCGGTTTCTTCCTCGCTTCGCTCGCCATCAACGCCCGTGATCGCCATTGCAACCTCTAACGTTTTCTCGGCATCAAACGATAGGTCGTGCTTCAAACTGCGTAAAAACGTCATGGCATCGCCGGTGTCAATGGCCTTTCGCGTTTGGTATATCGTGTCGTTTAGAAATGCTTCGCGACAGATTGGGCTTTGCCAGTCTAAAGACTCAACCATTGCATTCAGGTAGTCTTGTTCCGACAGTGTGACCATTCCGTCGACTTGATAAAGTAATACTGAAAGCTTGATAAGGGCTTGGTTAAAACTTTGTTCTTCTGATAATTGCATAACACTCTTCCTCTTCGTACTGTACGCGGCAGTACCACAACATGCTCTGCGTCCTAGCAGTAGCGATAATTTTTTTGTGTCTACACCGAGCTATTTAACACCCAAAGCATCAATAACGCGTCGTTGTTGAACTACGATAGGACCTATAAACCTTTAACTTGGTTCAAAGGTTTAACAGGGCTAATAATGTAGACCGCTGAATTGACGATAGTGTTACGCCGCGATGAAGCTTTTAGTTCACAATGTTAAATAAGTGTAAACACCTATTGCATTATAGGTGTTTTTTGACAGGTTCCAAGTGTCACACATCGCAAAAACTGGCGTGAAAAAGAAAAGAACGAAGTTAATCAACATTGTTAACTTACGTTTAAATTTGAACCGTTGACGTTGTATGAAAGCCTGGCACACCCTTGATAAACGTGGGCCAGACTTTACCTTGATAGACGATGGGTAAAATTAAGAAATGACGTTAACGCAAGCCCAACGTGATGTCGTTGATGTAGAAATTGCCCGTATAGACTTTATCGTTATTACCGTGGGATTCTAATGCAAAAAACTGCTTATCTTCATCGTTTAGGGCTTGATACCCCCCGATCACCTGATAAATCCACACTTCAGGGTCAAAGTCTAAAGCCTGTTCTTCAAAGTAATCCAGCGCCGTTTTAGGCTGACCAGAATCGATGACTTCACAGAAATACGCTTCTACCGCTTGCTGCAATGGATCTTTTTCAAGTGACAAGGTCGATTGCTCAGTCACATCAATGTCGACTGGTTTCGTGTCTTCGTGCTTAGTCTGACGTTTGTGTACGTGGGTTAACGACGCCACTATATTTTGGTAATCGGCTTCATGCTCAACATTGTTCACGTCTGGGGCAGCGTTAGCAATAATCGCGTCCGATTGGTTAAACAACACAGGTACGTTAGTCAGGTTAGCGTAGTTGCCTGGCGCAAAATCAGGCTGCTGCTCCATGTGTAGCAAGAAGCCTTTAAGCAAGCGTGTTCGACCTTGGAACTCTCTAAACCGGCCTAACAAGTCTAATAAGCGTGCTTGTACTACTGACAGCTCCTGTGCAGCTTTAGCAAAGCGCTGTTGTAGCGACACCACCAGCAAGTGACGAAGTTCACGGTTAGAACCTGCCAGTTCACTTAACTCATCGAAGCGGAAACACTCAAGCTGGGCAAGTAAGTCGGTTACCTGTCCTTGCGCTAACTCATTTTCGCGAATTTTAGCTTCAACCGAAGACACGTAGCCAAACTCATTGTTAATACGGCCAAACATGACACGCACGCTATTACTCAATGATTCTGAAAGTTGATAGACATGCTCGGTTAAATCGCCCATGTGGGCTGCCGCTTCATTGTACTTGTTGTAGTGAAGGGCTTCTTTATAGTGCTCGGTTAGGGTTTTAAGGCTTGCCAGCGACGCACCAATATTAGCGTTGATAGTTCGGTTGCGTTCGTCTTGTAAGCTCCCCTCTAAAAGGGTTCTCACCGCGCTTTTCAAACGCAGTTCGCTTTGCGCTTCCGGACGCCACAATACGCCTAGTTGAACAAGCTGGTCTAATACCTTAGGGCTGTGATCGCGCTCTTTTACCGAACCATTAATGTACGCCTGCATGATAAGGTCGCTGTGACGACCCAATGCGTTTAATAGTTTAGTCCCTGCCTGAATTAACACCTGGCTCATATCAAGCTACCTTGCGAAATAGCGGCCTCCGCCTGCTCAGATAAACTCAGCGCTTCAGTTTCATCAATGAAACGTAGCATTTCGTAAAGGTGTTCAATTTTGCCAGTGCCCAGATAAATCTGTTTATCTGGGTTTGGCTTAATCAGATAACCCATTTCAGTTAAGCGTTTAAACACCTGCTTTAGCTGACCATCCAAATTCACACTGGTAGAACCAAACATGCGATAACGCGATATTTTCTCTAACTGCTCAGCATAGGCGGGGGTGTCTTCAATGGTAGTTTGCAGCTCGTTTAATCGAATCGCGCTACCCATGGTAATGGGCATATCAGATTCATTGGCTTGCTGAACTAGCAGCAACCACTCTACCAGAGGCACTAGGTTAGATGCTGTATCTTGGAACTGCTGTGTAAGCACTTTGCGCTCGTTCTCACCAATGGTGAGGAAGCTGGCAAAGAATACGTCACCCTCAGCGGTGGTCGATAATGTACGATTTAATAACGCTAAATGAGGTTCTAACTGCGCAGCGTTGTCTCTTGATTTAAGATAACGCCATGCCTCTTCATCGGTCACCTGACATATAAACGCGCCTTGTAAAAGTGCACTCAGTACACGGCCTTGTTCTGTCATCATGCTGATGTCTCCTCACCTGCTACTTCACTGTTCTTTTCTGCTTCTTTTTTCTGTTTAATGCGCGCCCCTATAGAGCTTGCTTTTGGCTGAACCACCTGCAGTTGGCGGGTTACCTTATCTATCAAGTAGCGGTTTTCAAACAACGTCAATACTTCTGACTCTGGGTTAGGGAATGCGCCGACTACACTAATGTTATTGTTTTGACACGCTTCAAAGATTTTCTTCACGTTGTTTTGGTGAAGTGTACCTAGTTCATCGATCGGCCAATGCACTGTGGCGTCGGCATCGCCGCGCAGCAGACGGGTGAAAGCGAGTAAGAATTTACACAGAATAAGGTAGGCCATACCGTGGCTTGATGACTCGTTAAGCTGGCGATCAGTACGAATGACAAGATCACTTTTACCCTCACGAAGGTGTAGCTCGATATCAAGTAGCTTGCTAATGCCGCCCGTAAGCGCTGCACGGCCAAGAATATCAAGAACCCGGCGCATACTTTGACCGTACTCTTCCTCTGGTAACTCGTTAGCCCCCTCTTCCATCCAGTGCTCATAGAGCTTTCTGAATTGCTCAAGTTCGGGCCAGAATTCAAGTTCACTAATACGTGAGCGAATTTTAACAGCCGAGTCTGATACACCATCAAGAGAAAGGTCGCCGTCGACCTCTTGGGTAATACGGCGGCTTTGCGACACAATGCGTTTGTCGATATCGGCAAGTACAAAGTAGTATTGCGAAAGATCGGCACCAAAGATACGGCCTTGCTCACGCAAGCCCTGTAGCTTCTGCGGAACAATCACGTTTAGAAGCTGTGCTAAATGCGACACCATACGGCGATGATCAAAGCTCTTCACGCCGTGGGCGTTCAGCGTTGCACACTCTTCACGGGCGCGCTCCCACGTATCAGATAGCCCTGTGCCCGCTTGCGCGGCAATAAGCTGATCGAACCGCTCTACATAGGCGCGAATATCGCTTAGTAAGTTTTCGCGCTCTTGAAGCTGGCTTTGCACTTCTGAAATACGCTGACCAATACTTACATCGTCGTGCTTAATTTCAGCCGTTTCATCACCTGCCTGAAGCGTAAGCTTGGCAAGAGATTTACTTAAGGTTTTAACCTGTTCTAGGTGCTCACTGGCAGTTTTAAGCGTAGTTTCAAGCTGTCCGTGCTGCTCTTGAAGCTGTTCGCGGTTAGCTTTATAGGTTGCTTGTTTGCTGGCTAAATTACGCTCAGATTCGCCCAATAACTTACGTGACTTAGACAAGCCTTCCTGCCATACCACTTTTTGCTTGGTAAACACGTTAGTGTACCAACGCTCGTAGTCGGCTACTTTATGACGGTGGGTTTCAGTGCGCGTAATGTCTTCTTTAAGCTTATTGATTTGCTTTTTAAGCTGACCTATTTCATCAACATCCACACCGCGATTGCTCAATTCGCTTTCTAGCCAATCCTGCATATCTTTGCGGTCTTGGGCAGCATTGTCTTTCGCCTTACGCATGTCGCTATCAAGCTGAGATATACGTGCTTCACTGTCAGCAATAAGCTGCTGCCAATGGAATTTGTGTTCGGTTTCCGCTTCGCGCTGCTGATCTTTGATTTCGTCACGACTAAGCTCAAACTGCGCCTTCGCTTGCTTTTGCGACTGCTGATTCGCTTCAAGCTTAGTTTTGGCTTTTTGCTTACGTGCAGAAAGCGCCTGCTGATATTCGCTAAGTACCGTATCGCGGTCTTGCTGTGCACGTTTACGGCTGGCTTCGGCACTTTTAACGGCGTTGTCTTTTTGGGTAACCACAAGCTCGGCGTTGCGCACATCTTCGTTCGCTTTCGCCAAGCGCTGTTCGCATTCGTTTTGCGCAGCAAGGGCAGCGGCTTGACGAATTTCAGCTTCTTGCAGTTGCTGCTTAAGCGCTTGCTCGGTAAAGGCATAGTCTGGGGTATCAAGTTCAGTAAGCGCTAACTTGACGCCCATAAAGGTATGGCTGGCGCCTTGTGCGTCCTTTGCCATAGCAGGCGCTAAATCAGTGCGCTCTAGTAGCTCAGGGCGCACAACTTTACCTAAGGATAACTCCCAGTCATCGACATTGGCGCGCAAGAACTCAAGTAGCGAGCCTTCGCCAGGATAAAGAAGCGCATTAATCTTGTTAACCGCTTTTTCTTCTTGTTGAAAGGCGTTGCGTGCTTTATCTAAGGCATTTGAACATTCTTTGCGAAACTCAACTGATTTACTGTGCGCCTGCTGCGCTTGTCGCAGCTCACCGCGCGCTGCATCTTCATTGATAGATGCTTCTTTAATGGCCGCATCAAGAATATCTAGCTGAGATTGTTCAAACTCGTTGTAGCCTGCGTTACTTAGTGAAGCTTTTAGTTCAGCTTCAGCAACTTTTAGCTCATTCAAACTATTTTGGTAATCGTTCTGAAGCGCGCTTAGCTGGCTATTGTAGTCGCTCTGAATGCGACTTAATGCTTCACGCTCGCTTTGCTGCTGCTCAGCTTTATTCTCTGCGGCTTCTTGGCGTGCGGCCGACATTTCTTCTAGAGTAATTGACAGCTTTTCACCTAGCTCAGCCAAGCGCTTATTGTAGGCCGACTCAATATCTTGGTGTTTTTCAGTAAGCAGTACATAGCGACTATCGGCCATAGCCTTTTCATTTTGCCACTGCGCTAGATTTGCCACGTCTTCTTTAAGCTGCTCAATATTTTCGTCTTGCCATTTATCGAATTCACGCTCTACGGTATCAAGTTCACTGGTGAACTTCTCAACATCAGCGCGAGCAGATGAAATAACCTGATTTAGGTGATCGCGGGTATCACCCCACTCGCTGTCCTTTTGTTTGCGCTGGAAGCTATTCTCATCCAGTTCATTCTTTGTTGTTTCAACGCGCGCAGCCAAGTAGGTCTTATCAAGCTCGAAGCTATGCTTAAGGTTAGCAAGCACTTGCTCTGTTGTGGTTAGCGCCATGTCAGCTTGTTCGAGTTTAGAAAATTCAGGGCGAATTTTGTCGAACTGTTTAATTAAGTGACATTCTTTAATCCAGTCATCGACGCGGTGGCGGCTTAGGCCTGAAGTAGGTGGCGTAACACCATCCTCTTCTAAAATGGCGGCAATCATGGCCTTGATAGTTTCCATCTTGCCTTCTTTAGAGTGAACCGCTTTAGCCAACTTCTCAATGTGGCGCATGTGTTTCGACGGTTCGCAAAGGCTAAAGATTTTAGCGTAGCCTAATAGCTCACGGGCATTGTTACTCTGGTTAAGCACCCCGTGGTCGTTTTGAATGATTGCACGGAAGTCTTTCGTATTAAGTAAGCTCGTAACCAATATGTTGTTACGCTTCATGGCGCGTGCAAGCTCGGCGCTGCTTACACTAGCGTGTTTGCCGTTCTTTTGCTCTATTAAGTAGTCACTGATTTCAAATGGCTTGCCGATTAAACGATAATTGACGCCAGTACCATTTGAGCTTAACACTGCTTGGCACAGGTCACCTTCAGCACGCGTGTATTCATAAATAATAAAGCTAGATAAACGAGGCAAATACCAGCGTTCAAAGCTGTCACGGGTTGCCGGTACCACGCGACTTGGGTACTCGCCGTAAAACACGGGAATAAGTCGTTGAAGCGTGGTTTTACCCGACGCATTGGTACCACAAATATTGGTGTGTCCATCAAGCTTTAGCTCGACCACGCCTGGTAAATGCGTGTCGATAAGAATAATACGTTTTAAGCCTGCCATAGTGTTCCTGTATCAATAACTCTGCCGCGTGAACGCTCACACAGCACAAAACTGTACCTGCTTTGAAAGGGTAAAAATTGCCTACCTGAAAGAAAGCGAGCACATGCGCACGATGTAGCCCGTCAGTGTATTATGAATTCACGAATTTGCACAGATGCGCGGCGATTTGTTGGTTATAAAGCATGCTATTGTTTAAAAGTTAAGTTGGCAAAGCTTTTAAATATCCCAATAACGCCACATAAATATAAAGCGACACGTACTGATTAGGTACGTGCCGCTTTAGCAAAAGCATTGAGCTTTCATAGAACAGCGATGAAATGAACTGTTTCTGTAAAGCTGTCTATCAGCTGTTTTACTTCACTGACAATACATTTACCGACTCTGGTGCGGGATACATCATGCTAAAGCTGGGCGTAATATCACCCGAGGCTGCATTTAGAATATTGTCAAAGCGCAGGATCATGCCATTTGATTTTTCAGCAACATATACATGACCATTGCTGAGCATCAAGTCTACCGGATTACCCAACATTGAGTTCGGTCCTGCAATATTGACGGATACATCCGTTATGCCATCGGCACTGCCTGCGCCAGGAATCACGTACAATTTACCGTCAGCAGCATCCGCTGCGCTGCCTACATCAGAAATGACCAAACTATCGCTTTGGCTATCATAGTCTATGCCATGGATGTTGGTTGGCGCGGCAAATGCTGTCCCACCACTTGCAGGGACAATCAGTCTATCTTCACCCGTAATTACGGTTTCACCGCTTTCCATTTTGCGCATCACTTCTTCAAACACGGCAACCGAACCGTTAGTTAACGCCAGATACGCGCTATCAGTTGATGGGTCGTAATCCACATCCCAAGGGCGCGCCCCGTTGGCCGCTTCAAGTGTTAATAGAGGCGCAACATTGCCTGACGCACAAGGCGAGAATACGCGAACGGCAGGAGTAGCTTCGTTAACATCTGCCACAAATACCACACCTGCTTCTGAGGCAATATCTAACCCTTTAGGTGCAATCAAGCCTGTATCGCCACCCGCAATCATGTGGTCGAAACTATCGCTATACATCATACCGTCTCTCATGGTTTTGAGGCGATTAATCACGAGTAAACCACCCGTTGAGGTTTCAACATCATCGAAGGTAATGACGCCATCACCGCTAGCCGTGAAAGCGGCACTCTCAATGCTCATACCAGCGTCAAAAGTGCTTAGCTCACTGGAAAGTACAGCGCTGTATTGCGCTACTTGCCCCGTGGTTGCACCTTCGCTTGCAGGGTTACTTGATACCGAAAGGCCCATAATAGGCATGGTAGTTATGCCATCGTCCGATGCGTCTTTCATCTCGTTCAGCTGAGTTAACTCGGCCAACGACTCTGGTTTTACTGAAGGCGTTGATAGTGTTGGTGCAACGTCGCCACTAGCACCGTTGAATATGTTTGAGAACACCAAAATGGCGTCATTGGATTTTTCCGCCACGCGAAGATCAGAACCGGTTAAAACAATGTCTACTGGATTACCAAGCTGGGTCGATGCGCCGCCAATCACTCTACTTGGTACAACAGCCCCGTCAGCCGTAGAGACATTTTCTAAAACAAAAATTTGACCATCATCAGCAATTGCAGCATCGCCAACGTCTGACAATACCATACGATTAGACATAGGCTCGTAAGCGATACCGTGCAGATTAATCGATATTTGATTTCCGTCTGCATCTGAAGGCACCACTGAACGCATAACTGTGGGCGCAAAATCAGAACCAGCGACATTATCGTAAACCGCGAGTGTCCCATCGGTCAGTGCAACAAACAACCTATCGCTTTGTTCGTCATAGGCCACATCCCATGGTTTTGCTGAGGTCATTATTTCTGCAATCGGTGCAACATTGCCTGCTGCTTGGCCACCGAATACGCTAACCTTTTGACCGTTAAAGTCAGCCACCATAACTAAACCTGCATTTTCAGCAAAGGCAATACCTTTCGGGTTAACAAGGCCCGTAGTTGCGCCCGTTATCTCGTGCCCTGTACTCATCATGTAGTCGGCTTGAGCTTCAAAATTACAAAGCGTTCTTAATAACGGTAAATCACTGTCGCCAGCTTGTACCAAGCTTCCGCTTTGCGTGAATACAATCCCCTCATTGGCTCCTGTGGTTACCGTGGATAAGACGTTCGCGTTTTGGTCAATCGAGGTAACCGTATTGCGGTTGTCATCGCCATTGTTTGCGACCAAGAAAGTCGCTGACGCAAAGCCTGGGGTTCCATCCTGACCGGGTGCACCATCTTGGCCAGGCGCGCCATCAGTCCCATCGACACCATTTGTTCCGTCGTCACCGTCGCAGGCACTTAGCGCGAGAACCATTGCCGTCGCCAACAGTGACAGTTTTAATTTTTGCTGTGATGTTTTATTGAATTCCATCTTCATCTCCGTACTTGTTGATTCGTGAAGAGACGTCACTTAAACGCGCGATGCGATAAGTACTGCTCACGTCCTGTTCAACAAGCCAAACGATTGATGAGTGATACTGGATGCAAAAAAATAAAAAAAACCTCAATCCATTGCTGAGATTGAGGTTTTTTAGCGTTATAAAATTATGCGATAGCCTTAACGTGGTGGGAAGCCACCGCCTCCGCCAAACCCGCCAGGACCGCCGAATCCACCTGGGCCGCCTGGACCACCAGGGCCTCCAAAACCGCCACCCGGAGGCATCATGCCTTTCATCTGACGCATCATCTTCTTCATGCCGCCGCCAGACATTTTCTTC
Source organism: Alteromonas sp. W12 (assembly GCF_001924945.1). NCBI lineage: Bacteria > Pseudomonadati > Pseudomonadota > Gammaproteobacteria > Alteromonadales > Alteromonadaceae > Alteromonas > Alteromonas sp. W12. Next base: position 846,815 of record NZ_LQXH01000001.1, on the reverse strand, counting down.
ATCATTTTCTGCATTTGCGTAAACTGCTTAAGTAAACGGTTTACGTCTTGAATTTGCGTACCTGAGCCTGCTGCAATACGGCGCTTACGCGACCCCTTAATCATATCTGGGCGCGCACGTTCAGCCGGTGTCATTGAATTAATGATGGCTTCCATTTGGTTAAACTGCTTGTCGTTTGCCTGATCTTTGATTTTATCAGACATACCGCCCATGCCAGGAAGCTTATCAAGCATTCCCATCATGCCGCCCATGTTCTTCATTTGCTCAAGCTGATCTTTAAAGTCTTGCAGGTCGAAGCCTTTTCCTTTCTGTACCTTCTTGGCCAGCTTTTCCGCTTTCGACTTATCAACTTTACGCTCAACCTCTTCGATAAGGCTAAGTACGTCGCCCATGCCCAAGATACGAGACGCAATACGCTCAGGGTGGAAAGGCTCAAGTGCATCAACCTTTTCGCCCATACCGATAAACTTGATAGGTTTACCCGTGATGTGACGAACCGACAGTGCAGCACCACCTCGTGCATCACCATCTGCTTTGGTCAGTATTACACCGGTAAGCGGTAGCGCGTCGTTAAACGCCTTTGCCGTATTCGCAGCATCCTGACCAGTCATGGCATCAACCACGAACAGAGTTTCAATTGGCTTAACGGCAGCGTGAAGCTCTTTAATTTCGTCCATCATGTCGTTGTCGACATGCAAACGACCTGCTGTATCCACTAGTAGTACATCGAAGAAATTCTTCTTCGCTTCAACAATGGCATCGTTAACGATATCAATGGGCTTTTGTAAAATCGTTGACGGGTGAAAAGCTACATTCACTTCACCGGCAAGGGTTTCAAGCTGCTTGATAGCGGCCGGACGATAAACGTCGGCACTCACTACCATCACTTTCTTTTTCTCGCGCTCAGTTAGGTATTTCGCAAGTTTACCTACAGACGTAGTTTTACCCGCACCTTGTAAGCCCGCCATAAGCACAACAGCCGGAGGTTGAGTTGCGAGGTTAAGCTTTTCGTTCGCTTCCCCCATCACCGACTCTAGTTCAGACTGAACGATTTTAATAAATACTTGGCCAGGCTTGAGGCTTTTGGTTACTTCGGTACCAACTGCACGCTCTTTTACCTGTGCAACAAACGCTTTTACTACGGGTAGCGCAACGTCGGCTTCAAGTAGCGCCATACGCACTTCGCGTAGCGTTTCTTTAATATTGTCTTCAGTAAGACGCCCTTTACCACTGACATTTCGTAATGTCTGGCCTAAGCGTTCTGATAAATTCTCAAACATAGTATGAAACTTCTTTTTATTTCAGACGTAATGCCCGCATTGTAACGTAAAAGCGAACGGTAACGTACCCACAATTGCGGTTAAATTTTTAAACTTTTGCGTTAAGGGTTGTCGAAATTTGATGTACGAATTTCGAAGTCGATATGGAGTAAAAATTGTCCTTCCATGATCCTATACCCACACTAAAAGTGGGTGTGAAACAAACAAAATCAAGGAGATGGTTGAATTTACTTGCAAGTTGCAGTATCAATACCGACTCAGTCGGTGAAGACGTCACCTACCTATTACAGGACGCATCATGAACACCCTTTTCGCCATTTCTGCTGCTTTACTCTACGCATTAGCTGCGGCAGTACTTATTGGCAAATTCGTACACCAAGACGGCCCGAATAAGCGATTAGGGCTATCCATCGCTAGTGTTGGGGCAATTGCACATATCGCTTTTCTCACCAACGTTATTATTGTCGCGCCTGGGCAAGACATGAGTGTAACCAACGTACTTTCATTAGTGTCGTGGATAATCACCGTGTCCATGCTTATATTTGCCCGCGCCATTCCTAATCTTATTTTACTTCCTGTTGTCTTCGGCTTTGCAAGTCTTACGGTACTCGCCTCACAGTTTATTCCCGTGTCATACATCATGCACATAGAGCTGCAGCCGGGCTTAGTTATCCATATTAGTTTGTCATTGTTTGCTTACTGCACTTTGGTCATTGCATTCTTATACGCACTGCAAATGTCCTACATTACCTACCGGTTAAAGCAAAAAGGTGCTGCGTTACTACATTCATCACTACCGCCTTTAATGCTTGTAGAAAACATTTTGTTCAAGCTGTTGCTTGCGGGAACTTGTTTACTAACCGTCTCACTAATTAGCGGGTTTGTTTTCTTAGAAGATATGTTTAACAAAACTTACGCGCATAAAACGGTGCTATCAGCGGCCGCTCTCGTTGTTTTTCTCATTCTTTTAATAGGCCAGAAACTTCGAGGTTGGCGCGGGCGACAAGTTATTGTGATGACAGTCTTGGGAGTGACGCTACTGTCCCTTGCCTATTTTGGTAGCAAATTAGTTCGCGAATTTCTTCTTTAAAACTCCCTGTATTTATTGCTGAGCTCGCTGCCGGGCTGGCTTTTTAGGCGGCTCGGCGGCGCTTGTCACTTTTTGGTGTTATTTAGTTAATTAGGGGCATATCAGCAATTTTCCCTTGAAACTCGCACTTCAAATCAATACATTTGAAGCCTAAGTTAAGACAGGAACCCATTAATTGGACGACATATCAACGAGTACGCTGTTTATCGCGCTCGGCGTACTCATATTACTATCTGCGTATTTCTCTAGTTCAGAAACTGGCATGATGTCGATTAATCGTTATCGACTCAAGCATTTGCAAGGAGAAGGCAACCGCTCAGCTATACGTGTTGCTAAACTTCTAGAACGACCTGATCGCCTTATCGGCCTTATTCTCATCGGAAACAACTTAGTTAATATTGCAGCATCCTCGCTTGCAACCATACTTTGTATTCGTTTATTCGGTGACTATTGGGGGCTGTTTGCTGCTACCTTTGGCTTAACGCTGGTCTTACTTATTTTTGCAGAAGTAACGCCGAAAACACTGGCTGCACTGTATCCAGAAAAAGTGGCATTTCCGAGCTCCATTATTCTGCTTCCACTGCTTACCTTGCTGTACCCTTTTGTGGCAGCGATTAACGGTATCACAAACGGCATTCTAGCTTTGCTAAGAATTAGTCCTGCAAGTGGAAGTGACGACTCGTTAAGTCGAGAAGAGTTAAGAACCGTGGTTTTTGAAGCTGGTGCCATGATCCCTAAGCGACACCAAGATATGTTGGTGAGTATTTTGGACTTAGAAAGCGTAACGGCCGAAGATATCATGGTGCCACGTGCTGAAATTTTTGCTATCGACATTAACGACGATTGGAAGAAAATTCAAAAAGCGTTAACCCATGCTCAACATACCCGTGTTTTATTATACCGAGACAGTGTCGACGATGCGGTAGGCTTTGTGCATGTGCGTGACGCCCTGCGCCTTCTATCAAAAGACCAGTTTACTAAATCAAGCTTGCTTCGCGCAGTTCGTGAGATTTACTACACGCCTGAATCTACCCCGCTGCACACGCTGATGTATAAGTTTCAAGCGGAAAAAGAGCGCATTGCTCTGGTTGTTGATGAGTATGGCGACATTATGGGTCTAGTCACTCTTGAAGATATTCTTGAAGAGATTATCGGTGACTTTACCACCAGTATGGTTCCAGACCACAGTAAGGAAGCACATGTACAACAGGATGGTTCAGTATTGGTTGATGGTAGTGCCAACGTCCGAGAATTGAACAGAGAAATGGATTGGAACCTGCCTACGGAAGGCCCTAAAACCCTTAATGGTTTATTACTTGAGTATCTTGAAGATATTCCTGAGAACAAAGTAAGCGTGCGTTTGGCGGGTTATCCGTTAGAAATTGTAGACATTTCAGAAAGCATGATAAAAACCGTCAGAATCATGCCGGAATACTATGTTGCACCTAAAGAGTCGAATAACGACCACTAAACGTTTTGGTAGTTAACCTGCCTTTCGGCCTTATCAGCTAACCTTTTGATTCGTCAGCTAGACGCTGTGCTCTATTTGCCAGCGCTCTAGCTTTCGCAGCAGCGACCTTATCTGACAATTCAGATAATTTGGCAATAATATCCTGCGTCTCCTTATCTTCACGTAAATCAGCCTCCGCCATATGCGATTGCAATGAACGTTTAAGGAGCTCAGGAATAGATTTGCTGTCCATTTCCCAACCCTTCAATAGAATAAACTTTGACACTCTCAAAGAGTCTATCGACCATGTGGGAATATACTTAACGATTAATTGTTCAATTTCCGAAATTAATCGCTAAGAAGGAGCAAGGCGTTTACAGCCCTTGATAATGCGTTACCAGCGTGCCTTTGTGCTCTTTTAAAGAATACTTGATAACAGCAATTGAGGCCGTAGAAAACAAACTTGTGGTGTAAGACTGGCACAGTTCATCAACGAGATAGCTAACTAGCGGCATGTGACTAACAACAAGAAGTTTTTTGATTGGTTTTTTGGAATTGACCGCGGCGTGAAGAAGTCCATCAATATAATCACTCACCAGTCTTGGCGAGCCTTCCGGAACAATATCTTCATTATTTTCAACTTTGTTCGCAATGATATCAAGCGATACCATATCATGGGTCTGTTTGGCTCGACGATAAGGGCTCACAAGCGCTAAGTCCACAATGCCTTTCTGGCAATACTGGTCTTTTAACCATAAAGCTGCTGTTTTGGCTTGCTCTCTACCTAATGGTGTAAGTTGCCTGCTTTTATCATCGAGTCTGGGCGCTTCTGCTTCACCGTGACGCATAATGAAAAGATAAATGTCGTCGTTGCTACTTTGACCTGACATAACATTGCGCATAGTATTAATGAAAGTATGCTAACGATATCAGAGAGCTGATACTACGCCTAGCGCTAAACCGCGAATAGTGAGAATTTTCGTACATTATTTAACGTTTTGTGAAGTTTCTCTTTATAGACGCTCCAGCAGTAAGGTGCTCTTGACCAAAAACGAGACAATGTGAACAACACCATAAATTTAGAAAACGCACATCACGTTACTTTACCTAATGGGTTGCGTGCCATGTTATGTCACACGCCAGAAGCGAGTGAATCTTTTGTTTCAATGGCGGTAAGAGCCGGACACTTTTATGACCCAAACGATTGCCAAGGGTTAGCCCATCTTCTTGAACACATGCTTTTTATGGGTAGCCGTCATTTGCCCAAACCCAATGCCATAAATGGATTCATTGAGCAACACGGCGGCACAATCAATGCGTGGACAGGTACCGAGTACACAAATTACCATTTCAATTGCAGCGGTGACGCTATTGCGCAAACATTGCCTGCATTTGCAGATATGCTTAGGCAACCCTTATTTGAAGAAGACGCGCTAACCAACGAAATAAAGAACATTCATGCTGAATTTGAGTTTAAGAAAAAAGACGACCTTCGCCGCCTTTATCAAATTCATAAAGAGACATGTAATCCAGAGCATCCTTTTGCAAAATTTTCTGTAGGCAATTGCGATACCTTTTCTCAACACAAATGTACAGAGCTTAAACGTCGCCTGAAGGCACTGCACCAATCGTATTACTGTGCGCTTAATATGCGCTTGTGCATAGCCAGTCCTATGCCAATACGTCAACTCGAGGCGTTAGTGAATCAGTGTTTTGGGACATTGCCAAGTGGACAGTTAGCCTCTGACGACTGGCCTTCGCTTTACACAGAAAATGAACTTGGCATTCAAATCAACATTCATCCGCTGCAATCTGCTAGACGTATGATAGTGACATTTGCCCTCCCCGCTTTACAGAACGACTACAAAACCAAACCGCTGAACTACATCAGCCATTTGATTGGTGACGAAGGTGAAGGAAGCCTACTTGCCTATTTAAAAGAAAAAGATTGGGCGTTAAACCTGATAGCGGGCTCTGGCATAGAAGGCGACAAATTTAAAGATTTTAACGTGAGCTTTCAGCTTACCCAGGAAGGCCTTAAACACAAAGCGCAGGTGTTAGAGGCACTATTTAGCTACATCGAATTAATTAGAGAAGCATCGACTGAAGAGTGGCGCTTTCACGAAAAGTCGCAGCTAAACGCGCTGGCTTTAGAGTACGAAGAAAATGTGAAGCCGCTTGGGATCATAACTGAGTATGCACAGCATCAATTTATATTCGAACCTGACGAATTAAATAGACTTCGCTCTACTATTGGTAGTTATGACAGAAGCATAATTGAGCATGCACTATCTTTTTTCACGCCCAAGAACCTTCGTTTAAAGGTTATATCAAAAGATGTTAAAACCACTCAGGTTTGCGCATTTTATGAGGCTGAATATAGCGTTGAAGGCATCGACGATGCGCTAATACATTCACTTGAAAGCGCAAAGAAAATTCCAGAATTGTGTCTTCCCCCACCCAACCCTTATTTGGCGAGCGAATACACGCTTATCCTCCCTGAAACGGGGTTTAATGTTCCAAATAGGTTGGTAGATAATGGTGGCTATCGATTTTGGTTCGCTCAAGACCAACAATTCCATAGCCCTAAAGGCGATATTTATATCTCTTTCGACGCAGCTCAGTTTTCAGACTCTTTGACCTCTGTTGCGGCCAAGCGAATTTGGCTCGGCGCACTTAACGATCATCTCCAAGCTAAATACTACCGAGCTGAAATAGCAGGACTTCACTATCGGATTTATGGGCATCAAGCTGGATTTACCCTACACACCCGTGGTTTTACGAATCAGCAGACATTATTAGCAAGTCAACTTCTTGACGCCGTTCTCGGTTTTATTCCCGACGAAAGAGCCTTTGAACATCACAAAGCACTTCAAATTCAAAGCCTTCATAATTCACTGTTAAATAAGCCGACTAACCGTTTATTCTCTCGTTTAAGTGTTCTTATTCAACGCAACACGCAAGCGCCAGTTGAATTGTTAGACGTGATAGAAAACATCTCTTATAACGAGATGCTAGGCTGTCGCAGTGCAGCCTTTGAGCATTATTTTGTAGAGGCATTTATGCATGGCAACTGGGCAAGCGAAGAAGCAAAGGCATTTTCGACGTCGCTTCATAGCCATTGCAAAAATGCAGGGGGAGCTCCCCTTTCTCGTGCCGTATCTAAGCTGCCTGTAGGCGGAACTCTTTATCATGAAGTGTTGTGTAATCACGATGACTCAGCGGTCGTACTTTATTTACAAGCACCTTCTCCTAGCCTCACCGACACCGCATTATGTATGGTTCTTGAACAGATGCTGGCAGCACCGTTCTTCAATTCGTTAAGAACAGAACAGCAATTGGGATACATAGTCGGTACAGGCTATGTGCCACATAATCAACACCCCGGAATGGCATTTTATATACAAAGCCCGCAATGCAGTCCAAAGCAGTTGCTAGATGCAATGACCGCCTTTTTGTTCCAGCAACTCAATGAAATAGAGTTCTATCGTTTTTATTGGCCTACTATCCAACAAAACCTTATTAAGCAGTTAGAAGAGAGAGACCTTACTCTTTCGATGAAGTCACAGCGTTTATGGGTAAGTTTGGGTACGCAAGATTTAGAGTTTAATAGAAATGCAAAGCTTGCTGAAAGGATCAAAGGCTTGAGTTTCGAAGAGATTCAAGACTTCGCGCATCAACTCGCTAAACGAGAGCGCTGCGGGGAATTGGTGCTGTTCTCTCGTGGAAAATTTGAGAGTATTCCCACGCAAGAAAAACGAACGATTAACAGTATTTCTGAATTCAAAAAAGAAATTCCTTACTACTAACGCTGCATTGTAGGCACGTGCCACGGTCGTTAAGATTTTAATCAATCTGCCGATACCCAGTGGTATTCGCAGACAAGGTTGGTTAATAAGTAAACCATCATTCTTGTTATTACTAAAAAGTCCTTGTAGAGGCTTAGTTAATTCGGCATATTTATTATTCTGGCTGTTAGGGATGCCGCCAGTGAATTAAAAAAATAATAAATGGCGTATGCCAAAGGTGTGTAGGTGCGCTCAACCCTAATTTATTCAATTTCTCTTCTTTTGTTGGCTTTGTCAGAAATTCTTTTTTCTTCTGCAAAGGCGATAGAGGTTTCTGATCTTCATTTTAAAGAATTAAACCGTCGTCATGGCCTATCAGATAATTCTGTTCTTGATATTGTCGAAGATGATAAGGGTTACATTTGGCTAGCAACAACAGCTGGGCTGAACCGTTACTCTGGTGATTCTATAAAAAAATACTACCCATCAGATTCGGACGACTCCTCAATCCCCCCAGGCTTTATTCAAGATCTATTTTTAGATTCGAATGGACAATTATGGATAGGAACACACGAAGGATTAGCAAAATATATTCCAAAAACAGATAACTTTGTGGTTTTTAATAGTGATAATTCTGTTATAAAAACTAACCATATAACTGCAATAGGTGAATCAACCGAAGGCGATATTCTGTTTACTGACAGAAAGTTTCTCTATAAAGTTCTTAAAGGAACATCCTCAATACGGGTTGTTTCACAAATTTTCGAAAGTGAAACTCTTATAAAGGTCATCATTGACGAGCCCAACAGGACATGGGTAGGTTCTAAGAATTTAGGCGCTAGATTCATCGACAAAGAAGATAATCAGGTCTTCGATATAGCTAAAGTGAACCCTTTCGGAATTTCAATAGATCTTGTAGCACTCCATGATATGAAAGTTATAAATGGAAATTATTGGCTTGCCACTGAAAATGGAGTCAAAGTAATTGGAGCTAATGGAAAAGTAATCAAGGAAATTAATGGTTCATCGCTAGATTCGAGTGGAAATATCAATACTTTGTCCATAGAACTTATAGATGATAATTTGTGGATGAGTACAACTTCTGGTCTCTATATACTTGAAAGCGTGACACAAAGCTCATTCTTAAATAACGAGACACCGAATTACTTACATCTTAATTCTGACACCTATGATTCCACAGGTCTTCCATCTGCCATTATTTTAAAAGTTGTAGAAGATCGAACAGGTTCAGTGTGGGCTGCCACTTTCAAGCAAGGCGCATTTAGATATCACCCTGAATATGCCAGCGTGTATTTTAAACCAACATATAATTCTGAGCGGATGTCGATAGACAATCACACTGCTGTTTGGGCGCTTGCAGAATCTGAAAGCAAAGAGATTTTTTTAGTTTCACAGACTAGAGGGTTAGGGAAAATCCAAGATGGTCTTAGAGATGTAGAATTTTATGATCTGGATAGAGATTTTGATTATCCTATAAGCTTTTGGGATTTAAAAATAGACTCAAATCAAATGTTTTGGGTCGCTTCATCTAACGGTCTACTAGTATACAAGTTCTCTAATGATAAACCCCACCTCGTCACACACCTGTTCGAGGGTAAATTTATCGACCGTGTTCATATTGACAATGATACGGCTTGGGTTTGGGTTGACTCAGAAGGCACTCTATCAATTGATCTTAATTCTGTGCTCGATGGGAATGAAGTAGAAATAGCCTCACTTTCTAGCGAACAACTCGGAGAAAGGTTAATACCTATTTTCACGGACTCCGAACATAGACTCTGGTTGAGAAACAACCATAAAGTAGTTATTTACTCGAGAGAAACCGGCAAAGTTTTCAAAACTATAGAACTATCGGACGGAATTTTTTCTACTGTATATGGAGTCTACGAAACCAACGATTTTTATTGGTTAACAACGAGATCAAATGGAATTATTTCTCTCGATAAAAACAACTTTACTATCAGTGACAAACAGCCCAGAAACGATAATCAGAATGGAATAATAACTTCAACACTCGGAGATGGAAATAGTATCTGGTATTCGGATGAAGTTGGTGTGCACCAAATTCACCTCCCTTCTTTGAGAGAAGAAACTACTATTCCAAACTTTGAACTTGAATACAATTCAATGGGAGAAGGCGCAGTTTTAGCAGCTTCCAATAATTCTATTTATTTTGGGGGTAATAAAGGCTTCAATAGAATAACCAAATCAAGTTCTAAAGAAGATAAGAGTCCATTAACCACACTACCACCTCAATTATCTGAGTTCAGTATTTTTGGAATACGTAAGAATAAGGACAAAAAGAAAGATGTAGAAGATTTTGATAGTTTTCTGCTTACAGAAAATATCAATCATGCTACTAATAAGGTTCTTGCTTATGACGAGTCAAGATTTAGCATTTCATTCGAGCTAGTCAATCCGATATATCCAAATCAAGTCTTTTATCGCTACAGGTTAAACGGATACGACAATGACTGGATTTACGTCGGTCAAGATTCATCAAAAACTGCTCAGTTCAATAACGTAAGTTTTGGTAAATATTTATTTGAAGTTCAAGCCAAGGAACCTAGAAAAGATTGGTCGCAGAGCAGAGGACTCTCTATTGAAGTCACACGCCCCCCGTGGCTACACACAGTAGCTCTAGTTTTCTATACTCTAATGGCACTTGCCGTTCTGAGTTTCATTGTTCGCCAATATCAAATAAGAAAAGCCAACCAACTTGCCATCAAAGAGTCCGAAGAACGCCTTAAACTGACGCTATGGAGTTCAGGTGATGAATTGTGGGACTGGGACGTATACAGAGGCCAAGTTTACCGTGCAAATACATGGGGCACACTCGACTTCCCTCAAGATGATATACGCACCACAGGCGCTTACGATGCAAATATACACCCCAACGACGTAAGCCGTGTTAAAACTGCTCTAAGAGAGCATCTTGAAGGTAATAGTGACTTCTACGAACTCGCATACCGTGCCAAGACATTTAAGAATCAGTGGATTTGGATACTTGACCGTGGAAAAGTGGTTGAAAGAGACCATAACGATCAGCCAGTACGAATGACTGGTACGCTTAAGAATATTCATCACTTAAAAGAAGCTGAAGAGCAGCTAAATCTATTTAAGCGTTCAATTGAGAACATCTCTGAAGGTGTATTCATAACGAATACCCAATTTAAATTCATAAGTGTAAACAATGCATATTGCGGTTACACCGGCGAAACCCGTGATCAAGCTTTAGCAAGCTATATGCATTTTCATCTATATCCAGACGCGTTTACCGAAGAAATTAAGAAAACGCTAAAAGCGAAAGGTAATTGGTCAGGGGAAGTAGAAAGTGTGCGAGTGAACGGTGAGCGCTATGAAATGGAATTAAACATAGACGCCGTCCATGACGATGACGGAAAAATAAGCCATTTTGTAGGCGTATTTAGTGATATCACGTCAAGAAAAAGTACTGAAAAAGAACTATTGAAACTAGCTAATACTGACCCGCTCACAGAGCTTCCGAATCGGTCGTTCTTCCAAGCTAGCCACCAGAACTTGGTGCGGAAAGGAGCACAACATACTCTGCTCTGTTTGGATATGGATAACTTTAAGAAAATAAACGATTCTTTAGGTCACCAAACGGGCGATATATTAATTAAACAAATAGCAAAACGCTTACAGAGAATTACCGGTAAGAGTGCGACCTGCTATCGTTTAGGTGGCGATGAATTTAGCGTGTTAATGGAAGACAATGCCGATATCCACACGGTAACGCATTACGCACAGAACCTATTAGACACGTTATCTCGCCCCTTTATCATTAATAAGCAAGAGTTTGTATTGGGTGCCAGTATTGGAATTGCATTCTTCCCTGACGACGGCACTTCTCCACAGGAAATGCTGAAAAACGCTGACACAGCCATGTACTTCGCTAAAAACAACGGCGGAAACAGCTACCAGTTCTTTAGCGGAGAGATGAATCAAAACGCTGTTAGGCAACTGCAAATTGAAAACCTGATAAGACAAGGCATTAAAGATGACTTGTTTACTGTTTACTACCAGCCGAAAGTAGATATAGCCTCTGGTAAACTAGTCAGCATGGAAGCTTTGGTGCGTTTTGAGCACCCACAAAAGGGCATAGTAAGCCCAGGACAATTTATTCCTTTGGCAGAACAAACGGGCCAGATTATAGAAATTGGTGAACAAGTGCTAAGAAAAGCTTGTGCAGATACCAAACGCTGGGTAAACCAAGGTTTGTTTAGTGGCCGTGTTGCCGTGAATATCTCTGCAAAACAGTTCGAATTACCTGACTTAGACGACAGAATAAACAAGATCTTAAGTGATATCGGTTTGTCGCCACTACATTTAGAGTGCGAAATAACTGAGGGTACGCTGATGGAGAGCCCTGAAAACGGCCTTCAGATGATGACTCGCCTTCGCGAAAGAGGGATTCACCTAGCGCTAGACGATTTCGGTACAGGTTATTCCTCCCTAGCCTACTTAAAGCGTTTCCCACTTAACACGCTTAAAATTGACAAGGCATTTATTGACGATATAGCAAAGAGTAATGTGGACCGTCACATGGCCGCTGCCATCATAAATATCGCCCACAATCTAGGCTTGAAAGTTGTGGCGGAGGGCGTAGAAGAAGAAGCGCAGCTAGATATTCTACGTCGCTACGATTGTGAGATGTTGCAAGGCTTCTTATACAGCCGACCATTAAATGCAGAGCGCTTCGAGAAGCTTCTCACCGAGAATCAAAAGCTTCATACGTTGCTTGGCCAATCGAATTTTTAACCGCCCTTACCTTTTACTCGCGTATAGGGCGCGTACTTTCCCCTGCCTAATGCCATTCATTGCAGCTTTAGGCAAAGTCATGCCTATTCAACCTTAGTTTATTAGACTTTAGTGCCATTAAAATGGCGCTTATGAACATCGACAATCCTCCACACCAAAAATAAAAGCTAATCCTTTGAATACATTAGATATTTTAAAAAATATCATTTCTGGCACACATTTAGCTAACTATTAGATACCGATGAAAAATATAAAAAATCGGTTTTGTTTGTTCGTTCAAAATAATCAGAGGAAATTAACATGTTAAAAGAGTACGCAGTTGCACTAGTACTTTCTACCGCTACCCCAGTTGCTGCCGACAAGCAAGAAGGCGCTAAACAAGCTCCTGAGTCGCAAAAAGAAACGATTACACAGCCAAAAGCTGTTAAGCCACAAACAGGCGGAAACGGCTGGGGCGTTGGCTTCTAATCTGAGGCACAGTATTTCCAAAAAAAGAGAGCAACGCTCTCTTTTTTTATACCTGTATTTTACGCCCCACTTACTTATTTCAGCAAACCGCTAGGAAAGACTACGCAGAAATATAAAGGTTGTTAAACCCTACTGCATTGCGCCAATGTATATGGCGAGAGATTGAGAACATGGGCAGTAAGATTGGACCTAACACAAAACCCGCTATCGCCCACTTTTTCGCGCTCATTCCCCATTTAAACGCTTCTACATAAAAATATAGAGAAAAGATAACGCTTAATACTACGAGTGAAATCACACTGCCTCCGCCTGTTTGACCTAGTTACGTGGGGTTACTTGTCCCCATCAATTATTCAATTTAACTTACTGATAATTGACGCCAACAATTTGACGCGTTCATTTTTTAACCGCAGGAATTCTACCCAATATAGAACAATAAACCAGCAAAAATACCCATTAGACATAAAAAAACCGGGCAATGCCCGGCTTTTAACATTTTATAAACTTAGCTGTAAAACTTTTGATCGTTTTCTGCCATTTTTACTAACACTTCAGCAGGTGCAAATTTATCACATACAGCAGTAGCATAATGGTTTAAACGAGCAACAACGTGTTTAATTCCCAGTGTATCCATATAGCGGAACGGGCCGCCTAAGAATGGAGGGAAACCAATACCGAAGATAGCGCCAATGTCGCCGTCGCGGGCATTACGGATAACGCCTTCGTCTAAACAGCGCGCTGCTTCATTAAGCATCATTAATACACAGCGTTCAGCAACTTCTTTTTCGCTTAGTTTGGCAGAAGGCGATAGCCCAAGTAATTCGTAGATTGATTCATCCACTTCTTTACCTGGTTTTTTGCCTTCATAAGAATAAAACCCTTTTTGGTTTTTCTTACCCTTTCTGCCGTCTGCAAGTACTTTATCGAAAGCACTTGGCGCAGTGAAGCGCTCGCCGAACGCCTCTACAAGAAATGGGATGATCTTAGTACCAACGTCAATGCCCACTTCATCAAGTAGTTTTACAGGACCTACAGGGAAACCGAACTTAACCAACGATTTATCAATATGCTCAATAGGCTCACCGTCAAGTATAAGGTTTGCCGCTTCATTCATGTAAGGTGCCAAAATACGGTTTACGTAGAAACCCGCACCGTCTTTAACAACAACCGGTGTTTTGCCTTGCTTTTTAGCAAATTCAACCGTCGATGAAATGACTTGGTCAGACGTTTTATCGTGAGCAATTACTTCGGCCAATGGCATTTTGTCTACTGGCGAGAAGTAATGCAGACCAATCACGTTTTCAGGTCGTGCTGCTTTAGCTGCAATTTGTGTAATTGGAATAGACGACGTATTAGACGCGAAGATCGTGCTTTCTTTGCAGTTCTCTTCAATATCCGCCACCATTTTTTGCTTAAGATCTAAATCTTCAAAAACCGCCTCAACCACGATATCAGCATCTTGGTAGCCACTATAATCTAGCGTACCGGTAAGAAGCGCCAACTGTTTCTGCATTTCACTATTGCGCATGAAACGCTTCTTCACCTTTTTGTTTAAGATGTCATAGCTATATTTCATTGCATTGGCTATGCCTTCAGCACGCACGTCTTTAATACGGACAGGTACACCGGCTTTGGTCGACGTTACATAGGCGATACCACCACCCATTAAACCACCGCCAAGCACACCGACTTTCTTCATTTTTTCAGGTTTAACACCTTCAACGCCGTTTTCTTTCTTCATTTCTGTCGTAGCGAAGAAAATCTGACGTAACTGGAAAGATTCCGGCGTCATAACAAGCTTACCAAAGGCTTCAGCTTCGGCTTTAAGGCCCGCTTTCATCCCTTCGTTCATGCCCGTTTCAATAACATCAATAATGTAACCTGGCGCTGGATAATTACCTTTGGTTTTGGCAAATGTCGCTTCGCGCGCTTTTTTGAACATCATGTTACGGCCCGGGCCGGTTTTCTCTAACACTTTGTCCATCACACTCTTTTGCGGCGCTTCTCTTTCTGGTTTGCGTTTAAGCGCAAACTGTTCAGCTACCTTTAGCAAAACGCTGTGAGGTACCACATCATCTACAATACCGTACTTTTTAGCTTGCTTAGCGCGTGCTGGAGACCCAGTAAGCATCATTTTCATCGCTTGCTGAATGCCGATTAGGCGAGGAAGGCGCTGAGTACCACCACTGCCTGGCAACAAGCCAAGCTGCACTTCCGGTAGACCTACCTGAGTACTAGGTGAATCGGTACATACACGGTAGTGACACGCTAATGCTAGCTCTAAACCACCGCCTAACGCTGGGCCGTGAATAGCCGCAACGAAGGTAGCCTTCATGTTCTCAACTCTATCGAAAATGGCTTGACCGCCAGCGGCTATGGTTGTGGCATCTTCCGCAGTTTTACACGCTGCTAGCATGGTGATATCGGCACCTGCTACGAATGAGCTTGGCTTGCCGCTTGTTAACACCACACCTTTGATGCTGCTGTCGCGTTCAATATCATCAAGCATGGCAGATATCTCATCGCCAAACTCAGCTTTAAGCGTATTCATGCTCTCGCCAGGTACGTCCATGCTAAGAATAGCAACGCCATTATCTTGCTTAGTTAACGTAAATGCGCCTGATGTTGGCTGAACTTCATTTGTCATTTCTTGTTCCTGACTCATATTATTCTGTCTCCACAATCATTGCGGCACCAAGACCACCCGCAGCACATGCAGTAAGAAGGCCTGTACCACCGCCACGGCGATTTAGTTCGTTAAGCATTTGCGTAATCATGCGTGTACCGGTTGCAGCAAACGGGTGACCATAAGCAATTGAACTACCCATTACGTTGAATTTGTCCATATCAATTTCGCCCGTCGCTTTGTCGCGGCCAAGTTTCTCTTTAGCGAACTTGTCACTTGCGAACATCTTAACGTTTGCCAAGGTTTGCGCTGCGAACGCTTCGTGCATTTCAATTAGCGTTAAGTCGTTTAGGGTCATGCCTGCGCGATCTAGCGCAATAGGTGTCGCGTACGACGGCCCCATTAGCATGTCTTCCCACACGTCGATTGCCGAGAACGCGTAGCTCTTAATGTAACCAAGCGGCGTATAACCTAGCTCTTTCGCTCGGCTTTCTGTCATCATAAGCACTGCAGAAGCACCGTCAGTAAGCGGTGTAGCGTTTGCCGCAGTTACCGAGCCGTACTTTTTATCGAATACTGGGCGAAGTTTCGCGTAGCCTTCAAGCTTAGAATCGAAACGTACGTTGTTATCGCGCTCAAGCGCACCTTTATACGGTTCAGCATAAGCGGTCATCACTTCGCTAGACAGCTTGCCTGCTTCCCAGCTTTCAGCAGCTAGACTGTGCGAGCGATGTGCAAGTTTGTCTTGTTCTTCACGAGAAATTTGATGCGTTTTCGCCATTTGCTCTGCTGTCTGTCCCATCGACAAACCGGTTGAGTACTCTGCTACCGCAGGAGGAACAGGCGCTAAGTCTTTTAGGCTCAAACGCTTAAAGATGTTTAGCTTTTGACCAAGAGTCTTGGTTTTCTGTAAATCTACCAGCGCACGTGCAAGATTCTTAGATACACCGATAGGCGATACTGATGTTGAATCTGCACCACCTGCAATCCCCACCTGAACCGTACCGGCCATCATGCTTTCAGCGATGTTAACCGTAGATTGAAAACTCGTCGCACATGCGCGAGATACGCTGTAAGCGTCGGTATGAATATTCATGCCTGTACCAAGCACGATTTCGCGCGCAATGTTTGGCGCTTCAGGCATTTGCACTACTTGACCGTAGACAACTTGGTCAACCCACTCTTTTTGAACACCATGGCGAACGAGAAGTTCGTTTACGACCATTTTACCTAGATCAACAGCCGGAACACCGTGGAAATATGTAGCCATCTTCGCAAACGGAGTACGCAACCCCGCGACAATGGCGATGCGATCACCCTCTCGGGTAGTAACTGATTGTTTTGTTGCCATAATGCACCTAAATTTATGACCAGCTTCACCTTTTGCTCATTGCTAACGAAGTGGTCTGACCTGTAATAAACCCGATTTTTACAAACAATGAACAAAATAGCAAATAATGCAGGGGTAAGCGCAATATAAATGAAACTAAAGTTTGCACCGTTCGTGGAGTTTGCCTGCTGAAATTTTTTCAAATTAAAGAAAGCACGTTTTGCCTCACACCACATATCGCATTTTTATTACTGTTTGACGACTTGAAGAAAGATAGAATGAACCTTATATGGAAATGAAAGTCTGTTTTGTGTCATTGTGACGGGCTAAAGCTATCTAATTAATATGTAATTTACTTTTTAGCTAAGCGATCACTTTATAAGAGATTTATAAATCTATCGTTCAAATGACACTTCCTGATAACGAGAACTCAAACGGAAATTTTGCATTATGGCAGCAGCGCAATTTCAACAGTTACACGCTTATTTAGACCAACAGATTATCGGTCAGCATGCGTTAACCAAAAGCCTTCTAATCGCTCTTTTGGCCGACGGCCACCTTCTGGTAGAAGGTCCTCCAGGGCTTGCAAAAACACGCGCAATCAATGCACTTGCTAATGGTATTGACGGCGACTTTCATCGCGTACAATTTACCCCAGACCTTTTGCCTGCCGACTTAACCGGTACAGACATATACCGTCCCGAAACCGGTGAGTTTGTTTTTCAAAAAGGGCCGCTTTTTCATAACTTAGTGCTAGCCGACGAAATCAACCGCGCACCAGCAAAAGTGCAATCGGCTTTGCTTGAGGCCATGGCGGAACGTCAAATTACGGTAGGCAGTAAAACCTACCCTCTTCCTCCGCTATTTTTAGTAATGGCAACGCAAAACCCGCTAGAACAGGAAGGAACTTATCCACTACCTGAAGCACAGCTAGACCGATTCTTAATGCACGTGGACATCGATTATCCTGGCGCCGAGACAGAATTAGAGATATTGCGTTTAACCCGAGGTGAAGCCCTCTCAGAACCGCCTGTTACGCCACCAACGCTAACTCAAGACGATATTTTTACGTCGCGTAAAGAAGCGTTGTCTTTGTATATGGCGCCTGAGTTAGAACAGTATTTAGTTCAATTGATTATGGCCACACGTCAGCCTGCAAATTTTGACGCGGAATTAGGCCAGTGGATAGCGATGGGAACAAGCCCTCGAGCAACCATCAGTCTAGATCGCTGTGCACGCGCTCACGCATGGCTTAGCGGCAGAGACTTTGTTGGTCCTGATGATATTCAAGCTGTGGTTCACAACGTGCTTCGCCACCGTATTATTCTGTCATATCAAGCCGAGGCTGAAGGCGTAACGATTAACGACGTACTTGATAAGATTGTTGCAACTGTCGCAGTCCCTTAAGCTATGGTGAATGTACAAGCGCAGCTAAACAAGCTGCAAAGTAATGGCGTCTCGTTGTCTACAGCAGAATTATTACGCTACCAGCAGTTAGCTAAGCTGTTTAGTTTGGCGCCTAAACGTATGCCACAAGCTAAACTTGCTGGAAGTTATCTCACCAAGCACAAAGGCCGAGGCATGGAGTTTGATGAGGCCCGGCATTATCAGCCCGGTGATGATATTCGCGCTATTGATTGGCGCGTTACTGCGCGCACGGGTAAAACTCACACTAAAGTGTATCGGGAAGAGCGAGAGCGCCCGGTTTTTCTATTCTGTGACTACCTACCTTCAATGGCATTTGGCACGCAGCTGCTTACTAAAGCGGTGCAAGCCGCGCATGTATCTTCATTAATAAGCTGGTCTGCTGCCGCTCGCGGCGATAAGGTAGGCGCGCTAGTATTTAATCAGCAACAGCACAAAGAAATTAAACCACTAACTCGCAAAAAAGCCGTGTTGCACGTGTGTCATGAACTTATGGCATTGCACGAACAGAGCGCGCAATCTGAGCCGAACAAAGACAAAGACGAACAAGCTTTTGCCGATGCGTGTGCTAGGGCAAGACGACTAGCAAGGCCAGGGAGTCTAGTTTATCTCGTGTCAGACTTTCAGCATTTAAGTACCCAAGCTATTCAACACTTGAGTCACTTAACACGACACTGTGAAGTAAGAGCTATCGTAATTAACGATCCAATAGAACACGCCTTGCCACAAACCAGTTCATTACAAACCGTCAGCGTTTCTGATGGCCGAAACCAACAACGCTGGGTGTTAGGCGACAATACCGAGCAACAGCAATATCAAAAATGGCGCAGTGAACACAACAGCGCGATTTATAGCACCTTGCGCAAAAACAATATCGCTCGATTCAGTGTTTCAGCGGGTCTTCCCCTAGACGAACAGCTTCAAAGTATGCAACAAGAACAAAGGTTGGAGCTTAATTAATGCAGAGTAGTATTCTTTCAACCCATTTTTTATCAAACTTTCTATCTAGTTACACAAAATCAGCTGCTCAATCGATGCCGCCGGCAAATCAAATACCAGTGCCCCCTCAGCAGCAAGATCCACTTGCTCAGCTGCGCGATATACACGTACCTACAGAGGTCAACATTTGGCCATTAGATTGGGGTTGGTGGGTCGCTATCGCAGTGTTTTTACTTGCCCTATTTTGCCTATATAAAACTATCACTGCTCACATACGTCACAACAAGGCGCGCAAGCAAGCTTTAGCCTTACTTGAATCGATTTCAGCACAACAAAGCAATTGGCCCGTGGCGTTAAACTCAATTCTAAAACGCACGGCTATGAGCTATTACCCAACTCAGCAAGTAGCCGGGTTATACGGTAAACAGTGGCAAGCGTTCTTAACCTCTGCCTTGAAAAGTAGTGATAGCAAACTTGAAAGTGATTTAGGTTTGTTAGTAAGCAATGTTTATCAAGCCACCCCCACCCCTAGTGATTTTGAAACCTGCAAGGGGGCAGTAAAAAACTGGCTTTCAAAAGCCAAACTGCCAAAAAACAAGGGGGCTTACGGCGATGTGAATGATGGCGGTCTATACGATGGCAGCCCTCATGATAAACAAGCCAAGGAGCCGCATCATGCTTAATTTTGCTTGGTGGTGGGTCTTTTTTGTACTCCCCTTGCCTATTATCGTACGCCTGCTTTCTAAAAAAGCACAAGACATGCCTATGGCTGCATTGCGGGTTCCTAATTTGCGACCTGGCGATGTGTCAGAGCAAACCCAGTTGAAACAAACCAAAATACCGCTGTTGGTAAGTAGCTTGATATGGCTGCTGCTAGTGACGGCTGCCGCACGCCCTCAATGGTTAGGAGAGCCTGTCAGCATACCGAATGAAGGTCGAGAAATGATGTTAGCGGTGGATTTATCTGGCAGTATGAAGATAGATGACATGCAGCTAAATGGCCGACAAGTTAACCGTTTAACCATGACTAAGTCGGTGGTTTATGACTTTATTCAGCGTCGCGTTGGCGACAGAATTGGCCTTATCTTATTTGCCGATACCGCGTACGTTCAAGCGCCGCTTACCTATGACAGAGATACCGTTTCTACACTTCTGAGTGAAGCTGTCATTGGGTTGGTTGGCGAACAGACGGCTATTGGCGATGCGATAGGTTTAGCGGTGAAGCGCTTTGACGAACGGGAAGAGTCTAATAACGTATTAATTCTTCTTACCGATGGGCAAAATACTGCAGGGAATATTACACCCGAACAGGCGAAAGAGTTGGCAATTAGTAAGGGTGTGAAGGTTTACACTATTGGTGTGGGCGCAGATAAAATGCTGATCCAGAGCTTTTTCGGCAGCCGACAAATAAACCCGTCGCAAGAACTTGATGAAGGCATGTTAACCGACATTGCGACTAGCACTGGCGGCCAATATTTTAGGGCTCGGAATGCCCAGGAACTTCAGGCTATTTATCAACAACTTGACGCGCTTGAGCCTATTGAAGGTGAAACGCGCAAGATGCGTCCATTGAGCGCACTGTTTTACTATCCCCTTGGTGCTGCGATATTACTGTCAGCACTATGGGCATTCTTGACGGTTCTTTTATCAACATTTCGTTGGTTCGCACAAAGACGAATTAACTCGTCCCAGCAACACCCGAATCCAGCTGATTCTATACAATCAGCTCAAACAAATAGGGAGACGAAGTAATGGAATTCGACTTCTTAAACCAATTTCATTTTTTACGCCCCGAATGGTTTATCGCGCTCGCACCCTTGATACTGCTTGTGTTTTTAATTAGAAAAACCACGGCTAAGCAATCTGGCTGGCAATCTGTGATCCCTTCTCACCTATATCAATACATGGTGATTGGAAAAAACGAAATGGGCGCAAAACCTCCAATGTGGATGCTTGCTTTTGTGTGGATTATAAGTGTGATAGCACTCGCTGGCCCAACATGGGAACGCCTGCCGCAGCCGGTTTACCAGTTGAAAATGGGACACGTTATAGTCATAGATATGTCGCTTTCAATGCGCGCTACCGATATGACGCCAGACAGGCTAACTCGCGCTAAATATAAAGCGATAGACTTAGTCAACGCTATTGGTGAAGGTGAAATGGGCTTGGTTGCTTACGCTGGCGATGCGTTTGTCATTAGCCCCTTAACCGAAGACGCAGGAAATATCACAACCCTGATCCCAAGCCTGTCACCGGAAATTATGCCCGTGCCGGGCAGCGACCCTCTCCTAGGTATAGAGAGTGCGTCAGAGCTTCTCACGAATGCCGGATATAACTCAGGCATGATCTACTGGATTACTGACGGTATAGAGTTAGAACAACAAAAAGAGCTTCAAGAGTATGTGGCTTCTATTCCTTTTACAGTAAATGCACTTACCGTTGGGACATCTGAAGGCGCGCCTATTCGCCAGCAAAGCGGCGAGCTCTTAAAAGACTTCACCGGCAGCATCGTTATTCCCAAGTTAAATGAAGGCGCAGTGAAAGGTGTGGTTAAAACGAGCGGCGGACGCTTTGAATCCTTTACATCAAACGACGCCGACATTGATGCCCTCGCCTCGGTATCTCTACTAGATAAAAGCGACAGCGAAGAGAACGAAGAAGAGAGTAATTTACAAGGAGACCAGTGGAAAGAAGTTGGCCCTTACTTGCTGCTTATACTTCTTCCATTTGCTGCCTTTGCATTCAAACGCGGGTTAGTTTTCATTGTGTTGGTGGGTTTACTTAGCCCCTCTATGATTAAAAACGCCCATGCTTTGCAACGTGCCCAACCCTCAGAAATTGCTGGCACGTCACAAGGCATAGGCGCAACAGAAGATACTCTAGAGATGGCAAATAAACCTGATTCACTCTCATGGTGGCAAACGCCATTTATGAATGACAACCAAGAAGCATTAAACAGCTATCAAAGAGGCAAGTACAAAGACGCCGTCAATCAGTTTAATGACGACACTTGGAAAGCAACATCACTTTATAAATCAGGTGACTACGAAGGTGCATTAAATGCCTTCAAAAGCATTCCTGGTGCCGAGAGTCTTTACAATCAAGGCAATGCTCTGGCAAAACTCGGTAAACTCGAAGACGCTATTAAGAAATATGAGCAGGCGTTGAGCGAAGCCCCCGATTTCGACGATGCAAGGACCAACAAAAAGATTGTCGAGGATTTGCTGAAGCAGCAGCAACAGCAAAATCAGGAGCAAAACCAGAACGAAAATGGCGATGATGGCGAACAGAGTGACTCGCAGGATAATGGCCAAGATAGCTCTGATAACTCTGATAGCCCTAATAGCAAACAGCAATCAGGGGACCAGAACAATCAGGAAGGTTCAAACGAGCAGAATGGTCGGCAAGACGATAATGAGGGTCAACAGTCTGACCAAAGCCAAGCTAACGATGAACAGCAAAGTGACGGAGATAACTCACAACAGCCTGATGATTCCGAGATGAACAGTCAGAACGAATCATCAGACTCTCAGCAGCAAAATGCAGAACAGGAAGAGTCTGATCAAGGTGACAGCGCGCAAGCACAAAAAAACGAACAACAAGCAGAGCAGGAAGCACAGGCAATGCAAGGTCAAGAGACCGAGCTTACCGACGCAGAAAAAGAAGAGCTGCAGCGAATGGAGAGTTTAATGCGCCGCGTGCCAGACGACCCTGCATTCCTACTAAAACGAAAAATGCAATTAGAAGCACAAAAACGTCAGCGTCAACGTATGCCTTCAAACCGGAGTGATTGGTAGATGAGAGCCTTATTACAATCTACACGTATAGTTTTTTTATTAACCCTACTCTTAAGTACGGCGGCTTATGCCGATGTAAATTCGCTGGAAGCCACCATTGATAGAAACCCTGTCATGTTGGATGAAGCCATTCGCTTAACGGTTACCGCAGACGGCAGCGCGGACAGAGATGCATTCGACAGCTCTCCCCTGCTTAAAGACTTTGTGGTCGGAAGAACATCAGTAAGTAGCCAAACCTCAATTGTCAATTTCGACACCAAGCGTACCACCGTTTGGACCACTACGTTATTTCCTCGTAAGGAAGGCACGTTCACCATTCCTTCACTAACCATTGAAGGTAAATCAACCAAGCCTATTCAAGTTAAAGTAATACCAGTTCAAGAACAAAGTAATGTCGCACGAGACTATTTTGTTACCACTGACATCGACGTGAAAGAGGCCTATTTAAATCAACAGCTGCTTTACACGGTTAAGCTGTTTCTTTCTAGCAATATTGAGCGCGGTAGCCTACAAGCGCCTGAAATGCAAAATGCGGAAATCACCCAGCTAGGAGAAGATAAACAGTATACAGATATCGTAAACGGTAGAAGGTATCAGATTATAGAGCGTCAATTTGCCGTTGTGCCTCAAGCATCCGGTGAATTCACGCTAAGAGGCCCTATTTTCACTGGCGAAGTTATGGCTGCCAATACTAACCAACGTTTTGGCTTCTTCAACCGCACCCAGCAAATCAATCGGGTTGGGCCCGACATTACGGTGAACATTAAGCCCATTCCTCAGGGGATAGATTACCCTTGGTTGCCTTCTGAAATGGTGCGAGTGGATGAAGAATGGCCACAAGGTGATAGTTTTGTAGCAGGTGAACCAGTCACTCGTATTGTTACGCTAACCGCATTGGGCGTAGTAGAAGAGCAGCTTCCTGATATTCCTGAGTTTTATCCGCCAAACTTTAAGCTGTATCCTGATCAATCTAATACTACGACAGTCGAAAAAGACCAGAGCTTAATTTCACAGCGCCAAACGTCGCTGGCGATCATTCCAACGCAGCCTGGTAACTTTGTCTTACCTGAAATTACTATCCCTTGGTTTAATACGCTTACTCAGCAAACTGAGTATGCCACTATTCCCGCTCGTTCAATTACGGTAGCGCCAGCGAGCGGCGCAAATAATGCCAATACTCCGAATAGCTTAGACACTCCATCAATGAGTAGTGCAAGCAATGAAGATATTCAAAACGATATACCATCAACTGCAACACAGCCTAACGCTAGTGCTAGCAATGAGGGTAAACCATTAGACAGCGCTTCAGGTGAAGTCAATTCTGACGAAAATACCCAGCTTAATTGGATGGTAACTGGTGTATTACTTTTGCTGTTCATCATTGCGCTTACAGGATGGTTAGTTACCTACAGAAAGCTTAAACAGGCTCAGTTTATGGGACCTGGGATCACTAACAAAACCAGTTCTGCACAGCGCCTCCACTCTTATGCTCAGTGGGATGAAAAAGCACAGTTTCAAAACCTAATGTCAGTAATAAAGGCAAAGGACACACGTTTACTTACGCCTGCTCTTAAGCAGTGGATAAACGCGTTAACTTCGGGTAAAGCGCAACTTTCGCAGTTTGAAAGAATCAACGCTAGTGTTAACGAGCTCTATGCACTGCGCTTTTCAGCCAGTAAAGCTGACGCTAACACCCAATCTAAACAGGTCATGAAAGCTTTAGATAAACTTTCACATGAAGCTAAGCTTGCCCGCAGCGAATGGAAGCAAAAAAGTGAAGGGAACAATAACACGCTATCTGCCTTATATCCTGCTTCATAAAACGCATTTCATTTGCCAATACACTAGAATTTGCGTAATGAAAGCCCTTGCAACTAGCTAAATCACAGTGACAAGGGCTTCGTAACAGAAATGATTGCGTTCGAGAAACAGTCGAGCCTTTGAGCCTTGTTGTCCTCTTTAAGGCTTATTAACCTTAGAAGCTTTAGCTTATAAAAATAATCAATTAAACGCGACGGGGAATATAATGAAGAAAACACTAGTAAAGCTAACGCCAATTGCGTTGGCCATTACCACGCTTACGGCTTGCTCTCCTGCAAGTGAAACCGCTAAAACAGCGCCAGAACCTATTAAAACAGAACAGCCAGCCGGGCAGTCTGAATCAGAGCGCCTTAATGCGTTCTTCGAACGTACTTTTGAAGAAGATCTTAAGCGTTCGCCATTATTTCAAAGTTACTTGGGTAAAAAATGGGACTATGACAAATGGGATGACATCAGTGACGAAGAAGCTGATGCTCGCATTGCCATCGCCAAAAACCGACTAGAAAAGCTTAATAGTTTTGACACCAGTCAGTTAAGTGAACAGGAACAGCTAAGCTTGCGCCTGTACAAACTAGGTATTGAGCGCGATTTAGCTAACGACGAATTTCGACATCATCGTTACATTGTACATCAGTTCCGCGCCGCACATACACAAGTGCCTAGCTTCCTTATCAACATTCACAGCGTAAAGAGTAAAGAGGACGCTAAGGCATACATTGGACGACTAGACAATGTACGTACGTACTTTGATCAAGTTATCGAACAAATGAAAGTTCGCGAAAAAGCCGGCGTATTCCCGCCAGCATGGGCTTACGATCAAATGATTGATGCGTCAAAAAACGTGATCACCGGCGCACCATTTGATTCTAGCGAAATACCCTCAACTATCTGGGAAGATTTTCAAAATAAAGTAAATAGCCTGGATGTTACAGAGGCGGAAAAAACGACGTTATTAGGTGAAGCGAAAGCCGCTTTGGTAACTTCAGTCATGCCGTCATACGAGAAGTTTATCGAAGAACTCGCTCATCAAAGGGAAATCACGCCTGAAGGCGATGGTGTGTGGCGCTTACCCAATGGTGATCAATGGTATCAGAATCGTCTAAACTGGTTTACCACTACAGACCTAACCGCTGAAGAAGTCCATCAAATTGGCTTAGACAATGTAGAGCGCATACACGATGCAATGCGCGACATTATGAAACAAGTGAAATTTGAAGGCACCCTTCAAGAGTTTTTCGTTTTCATGCGCGAAGACGAGCAATTCTATCTACCTTCAACAGATGAAGGTAGACAGCAATACCTTGATATGGCGAAAACAGCCATAGACGACATGCGAGAAGCTATCCCTGAATACTTCGGTATTCTTCCAGAGGCGCCCATGATTGTTAAACGGGTTGAAGCATTCCGCGAACAGTCTGCGGGCAAGGCGTTTTATCAAAGCCCGGCGCAAGATGGCAGCCGCCCAGGTATTTATTACGCAAACCTTTATGACATGAAAGCAATGCCTACTTATCAGTTAGAGGCGCTGGCGTATCACGAAGGCATCCCAGGTCACCACATGCAGCGCGCTATTGCACAAGAGCTAGAAGGTGTACCTCAATTCCAGAAATTCTTGAGCTTTACCGCATACACAGAAGGTTGGGGCCTATATACCGAAGAACTTGCAAAAGATATGGGCTTTTATAAAGACCCTTATTCTGATTTCGGTCGTCTAGCCATGGAACTTTGGCGCGCTTGCAGACTTGTGGTTGATACGGGTATTCATGCGAAAAAATGGACGCGTGAAGAAGCCGTAGATTACCTTGTTGAAAATACGCCAAACCCTAAATACGACGCGCAAAAAGCCATTGAGCGCTACATTGCTATGCCAGGTCAGGCTACGGCCTATATGATTGGTAAACTGAAAATTATGGAACTTAGAGAGCATGCCCAAGCTGAACTTGGTGACAAGTTTGATTGGAAAGGCTTCCATGACGAGGTGTTGAAGTACGGTCCAGTCCCACTTTCTATTTTAGAAGAAAACATTAATGCTTGGATTACTTCCCAAAAACGTGCCTAGCTTTTCGAACTAGGTGCTCTGATCACTGGAAATAAAATGAAAACGCGCCTTTCGGCTAACGAAATGGCGCGTTTTTTATGCCATAGTGAGAAAAAATTAAGTTTTTGGATTTTTTTATGTTTGGGCGAAATAAATCTGATAATGCTCAGGTCTTATCGGGTATGAAAGCAAAACACCAAAGATATGAAGCATTAGTAAAGGCATTTCACGCCGACATCTACCGCTATGCATTTTGGCTTATTAAAGACCAGAGCATTGCTGAAGATGTTGTTCAGGAAACCTTTTTACGTGCTTGGCGCTCATTAGACGCCCTAAATGATGAAAAAGCAGCAAAGTCATGGTTAATTACCATTCTTCGCCGCGAAAACGCCCGTCGGTTTGAACGCAAACAGTTCGACACAGTAGATATTGATGATTGCCATATTCAAGATGACACACAGCATGCTGATGGGGACTTGAAAGATAGAGAGCTTCAGCGACTATTAGGTGGATTGAGTGTGGAGTATCGTGAACCCTTAATACTCCAATTGATTTTCGGTTTTAGTGGCGAAGAGATCGCCAACCAGTTAGGGCTTAACAAAAACACGGTAATGACTCGCCTTTTCAGAGCGAGGAATCAGCTAAAAGAGGCATTAGAGAAGCAAAATGAACAGAGAGGTCGTGTAAATGGATGAGTTAGAATTTAGGCGTCGTATCTACGCCGATCCAGAAACGACTGACAGTGATGTTGTAGAAGCGGCAAAAGCGGATGAAAGTAAACGCAGTTTCTGGAATGAACAAAAGCAGTTAGATAAGCAATTAAAGCAAGCATTGAAAGTCGATGTACCAGAGGATCTCGCAAGCAAGCTAATATGGCAGCAGTCTGCAGACGAATTCACCCGTTATAAACGCAGAAGTCGCTGGTATTTAGCCATGGCTGCATCGGTTGCTTTCACTGTAGGTATCGGACTTACCATGTGGTATCACCAACCGCTTAGTATTGGCGGACAAGCACTTGCCCATATGCAGTACGCAGAAATGGAACACGCTCATTCGTTGCTTCCTGTTGATTTGAACATGGTTAACGCAAAGCTAGCAAGCTTTGGTGGCAGCTTTAGCGAAATGCTCGACGGTGTAGAGGTCGCAAACTATTGCCATTTGAGCACAGTTAGAAGCCTTCACCTGATCGTGAATACGCCGCAAGGCAAGATGTCGGTATTCGTAGTACCTGAACGTGGAGATGTCTCCGTACCAAGCGAGTTTGCCGATGGTCAGTACCACGGAGAGAGTATTAAAATGAAACACGCCAATGTAATGATTGTTGGCGATAAAGACGCTGATTTAAGCGAAATGAAAAAGGCGGTGTCAGAAAGGATTCAATTCTCTGCTTAACATACGTTAATTAACTGTATAGCGTTCCAAAAAAGTGCGTATCTTTAGCACTTCCCTTCGTCGGCCCCTCCCTGGGCCGATTTTTTTCGCCCAAAATTAAGATGAAACCCTGTTCAATAAAACTTATACTCCGACTTAAAGGTTAAAACGTCCGTTTTAATTTCAGTAAATCACTTCATTCACTTACCCGCAGTAAAGAGGTCTCTATCACTATGAGCGCTTGGTTTCGTTTTACAAGTCTGATGATTTGCACACTTTTTATCGCGTGTATCAGTCCCTCTACTAACGCCTTACAAGATAAATATCCGACCAACATTCGGCAAAAAAAGCTAAATTCATATAGCCACCTTGCCGCCGTAACAATTTATCATTGGAACAGAAGCTCGGAAATAGATAACAAGCAGATTTCAACTATGATTGAGAATCTGAACATACAAGATGATATTAGTAGTGAAGGGATAATTTTTAGACACATATTGGCTACAGCCACGGCAAACGAAACTCTCGAACCACGAGTACCAATTTTTGTAAAATCCCCCCTTTTGGATTCTCACTGGGAAGAGTTAAAGGCGCTCAACCCTGAGTTATTCTCAGCTGCGAAAGCGTATTACATATATGCTAGAGCCGTTAATGACTTTGATGGTTCTCCACTGCGCATAAATTCAACTGTTCCAGCACTAAGAAGATTGAAGTTAGAAGCGCTAGATACAGGAAACCGAGTCGCTACAGCTATAGCTAGTATTTGGCTTTCAATGGAACTCACTCTAGCAAGCCCAATACAGGCAATTAATGAAATTGAATATTCATTGCTCTATTTACCAACGCGTTCATCAACGCTTTCATTGGAGAACGCGCTTGACCGGGCGACTGCTCATCAATGGCTTAGAGCAGCATACATAGAGTTATCTGTGCCTAGCAGAGCGTATTTTCATGCTATGAGTATCATTGAGGAAAGTAACAAAAACGATCAAGCCTTAACGCTAGCTTACTTCGCTGCTATAGACGCGCTGATGTTTCAGTCCGAATACTCAAGAGCATTAGAGCTTGCGAACAAAGCGCTGATTACCGCTCAAAACCGCAATTCAGAACATGAAAAATTCATAATTCTATTTCAAAAGCTTAAGGTCTTGCTTCAAGGCTTTCGAGGAGCGCAAGAGAGTGAAATAAATTCGACATTAGATCAATTGAATTCAATAGATATTGACGTAATTGAATCTAAATCCAAAGAGCTCTCCTACCTATTTCAATCCTATGAAGCAGCCTTGCAAAATAGACAGAGTGTTTTAGAAACCGCCATTAGCAATTATAAGCGATCGTTAAACGACTCTTTACAATCGTCCGAATTCAAATTAGAGCGAATGATACGGGGAGAACTTGAACTTTCCAGACTTTACGATTTTATTGGTGACTACGAAAAAGCATATGAGCATTCGAAAACCTACAATAGGCTTCTTGTTGAAAAAAACACTGAGCAATTCAAGCTATCAAATTCTTCGTTTACCGACGGTATTGCGAAAGATATCGAGTTAGCGCGATATCGACAAAAAGAACTCACTGTGCTCAGAAGTGAAAAAGATGGCCTTTCTACCGACAAAGAAGCAATGAAAACCACCATTTTTGCGTTGATTATCACAATTCTCATCATTCTTGCACTTTGGCTATGGATTTCAAAACGACAGAGCGACTTGCTAGCTGAGCGTGACTCACTTACCGGTGCTCTCACGCGACGAGCCATGCTAAACAGTTTGAAAAAAGCACTGAAAGGCAATAAAGCGTCCTGTATTGCTCTACTTGATGTCGACAACTTTAAAAAGATTAATGACAAATACGGCCACGTTGTCGGTGATGAAGTGTTGACTACCTTTACGCAGATTATCAAAAACCGAATTCGTAAGTCAGACAAGCTCTGCCGATATGGCGGCGAAGAGTTTTTGATTTACTTTTCCGACTCCGATCAAAAGTCTGCTAAGCGAATTCTGGACGAGCTGAATTTCGCGCTTTCTCGCCAGAAACACTGGAGCAATACAAAAGAAATGTTTTCCGTGAGTTTTTCTTCGGGTCTGTTAGACGTCAACGGAGAAACCAACCTAGACACCATTATCAAGATGTGCGATGAGCTTCTCTACAGAGCCAAAAGAGAAGGTCGAGCGCGCGTTGCATCTTTTCCAATTTAACCTTTCGCCAAACTTTATTTACGAATTACCGTATAGAAAACATGCAAGGTCGCTGACTGACATAGAGACTCTATGTCATAGGTGTTAGCATGAAAGAAAAAACATAGGGAATTTATATGGCTACTGGCACGATAATCTCGTTGGGTTTGTATTTTGTTGTAATGTTAGGGATAGGCCTTTTCGCTTATCGGCAGACAGACACCAACGTAGAAGGCTATATGCTTGGCGGCCGCCAACTAGGCCCCGCGGTAACCGCGCTTTCAGCAGGTGCATCGGATATGAGCGGATGGATGCTCATGGGCTTACCTGGTGCAATGTATGTATCAGGCTTATCTGCTGGCTGGATTGCCGTTGGTTTGACACTCGGTGCTCTGGCAAATTATATGTTAGTTGCTCCACGCCTTCGCGTTTACACTGAAGTAGCCAACAACTCCATTACCCTCCCCGACTATTTTGAAAATCGCTTCGCTGACAACACGCGTTTATTGCGCGTTATAGCCTCTGTGGTTATCGTTGTCTTCTTTACGCTTTACACCTCTTCTGGTGTGGTAGCTGGCGGAAAGCTCTTTGAGACATCATTTGGATTAACTTATGAGACCGGCTTATACGTTACCGCGGGTGTCGTCGTAGCTTATACCCTCGTAGGCGGTTTCATGGCAGTAAGCATGACCGACTTCGTTCAGGGGTGCATCATGTTTGTATCTCTCATTATGGTACCTGCCGTTGTTATTAGCGAGTTGGGTGGAATCGGCGCGTCAATTGACGCCTTAGATACCATTAATCCGGCGCTTTTCGATGCATTTATGGATGCGTCTACCAATGAAGCACTAAGCGTAATAGGCATTGTTTCACTGATGTCATGGGGCCTAGGTTATTTTGGTCAGCCTCATATCATTGTGCGTTTTATGGCGATACGTTCTGTTAAAGATATACCAACTGCGCGCAATATCGGTATGAGTTGGATGATTGTGTCGATTATTGGTGCGTTAATGACGGGGCTTTTTGGCCTTGCCTATGTAACAGGTAACGAAAACGAAATCGATCCAGAAACCGTCTTCATCTACTTATCTCAAATTCTATTCCACCCGCTCATCGGTGGCTTCCTGCTCGCTGCGATTTTAGCGGCGATCATGAGTACTATTTCTTCTCAGCTGTTGGTAACCTCAAGTTCACTAACCAGTGACTTTTATCAAGCCTTCCTAAGACGTGATGCGTCAGATGGCGAGCTCGTTATTGCTGGTCGAGTCAGCGTAGTAGTTGTCGCGCTCGTAGCAATCTATCTAGCTTATGATAGAGACAGCACCATTTTAACGCTTGTAAGTAATGCTTGGGCTGGCTTTGGTGCAGCCTTCGGACCGCTTGTACTATTTAGCCTGTTTAAGCGTGAAATGACTCGCCGTGCTGCATTAGGTGGTATGATCGTTGGTGCAGTGACGGTGTTACTGTGGATTTATCTTCCTATTGAAATCGGCGGCCAAAAGCTTGGTGACTGGATGTACGAAATTGTCCCTGGGTTTATTTTATCTAGCTTAACCATCATGATTTTAAGTAAATCTGGCTCGCCAAGAGAAGGTGTGGTTGATACGTTCGACGCTTTCCAGACCAAATTGACTGAAAGGTAAGCGAACGATACGAAATAAGTCATTCGCAACGAAAGTGAATAACAAGCCCTGTTTATGTTACTAAACAGGGCTTTTTTCTTTTTATAGGCCTTGAAAAAAGTGGCTTATGCTTCAATTGCATGACAGTTTTATTTATTGGAATAAGATAGCTATTTTAAATAGCAAAATCGCATACTACTTTTGAAATTAAATATGTTATCGTTCTATGCAGAAAAATAACCCATATATAACTTTTTTGTATATAACATAAAATTCGGACTTCAAAATGACTGCTAGTATCCCGTCTGTAACGCATTTGAAACAACTCGAAGCCGAGAGTATCCAGATTTTCCGTGAGGTTGCTGCTGAGTTTGAAAACCCAGTTATGCTTTACTCTGTAGGAAAAGACTCTTCTGTACTGCTTCACCTTGCCCGTAAAGCGTTCGCGCCCGGCAAAATTCCTTTCCCATTATTACACGTAGATACCACGTGGAAGTTTGGTGAAATGATTAAGTTCCGTGACGAACAAGCTAAGAAACACGGTTTTGATTTGCTTGTTCACATCAATGAAGAAGGTGTTGAAGCTGGCGTTGGCCCATTTAGCCACGGTTCAGCAAAACATACTGACATCATGAAAACCCAAGCACTTAAGCAAGCACTGAACAAATATAAGTTCGATGCTGCATTTGGTGGCGCTCGACGCGACGAGGAAAAATCACGTGCCAAAGAACGTGTTTACTCATTCCGCGACAGCAACCACCGCTGGGACCCAAAAAACCAGCGTCCAGAGCTTTGGAATATTTATAACTCTCAGGTTAATAAAGGCGAAAGCATTCGTGTATTCCCAATGTCTAACTGGACTGAGCTAGATATCTGGCAATACATCTACCTAGAAAACATCGATATTCCGCAACTTTACCTTTCTAAGCCTCGCCCTGTCGTTGAGCGCGACGGCGTTCTTATTATGGTTGACGACGACCGTATGCCGCTAGAAGAAGGTGAAGTACCAGAGATGCGCTCTGTGCGTTTCCGTACTCTTGGCTGTTACCCACTTACCGGTGCGGTAGAATCAGAAGCAGCTACCCTACCTGAAGTTATCCAAGAAATGCTGCTTACCAAGACGTCTGAACGTCAGGGCCGAGTTATCGACCATGACAGCGCAGGCTCTATGGAGAAGAAGAAAATGGAAGGGTACTTCTAATGGCCACCGACAACGTTGTTTGGCATAAACACGAAGTAAACAAGACCACCCGCTCTGAAAAGCTTGGTCAAACGCCTCGTGTATTCTGGCTAACGGGTTTAAGCGGCTCTGGTAAATCGACATTAGCCAACCTGCTTGAGAAAAAGCTTCACGAGCAGAACAAGCACACCTATCTGCTTGACGGCGACAACGTGCGCCACGGTCTGTGTGGCGATTTAGGTTTCAGCGATAAAGATCGCGTTGAAAACATTCGCCGCATTAGCGAAGTCGCTAAACTTTTTGTCGATGCCGGTACCATTGTGCTTACCGCTTTTATCTCGCCTTTCAAAGCCGACCGCGATTATTGCCGCAGCTTAATGGAAGACGGAGAGTTTGTAGAAGTGTTTATCGATACACCTCTTGAAGTGTGTGAAAAACGCGACCCGAAAGGGCTATACAAGAAAGCGCGTAGCGGTGAAATTAAGGACTTCACAGGTATTGATTCAGCCTATGAAGCACCTGAAGCGCCAGAAGTACACTTAACCTATCAGGATGAACCAGCAGAGCAAACCGCTGAGCGATTGTATGCTTTGCTTCAAGAAAAGGGATTGGTGTAATGACACAGCCTTTAAATAGTCTTGCACAGAAAGTGCTAGCTATCGCCAAAGAAGCCGGCGATAAGATAATGGCCATTTACGAGAAAGACTTCGCCATTTATGAAAAGCAGGATACCAGCCCGCTAACAGAAGCTGACCTTGCCGCACATAACGTAATCGTTAACGCCCTTGAAGCTGAATCTGACCTGCCGATTCTTTCTGAAGAGTCAGCAGATATTTCATGGGAAGAGCGCAAAACGTGGTCGTCATACTGGCTGGTAGACCCGCTAGACGGCACTAAAGAGTTTATTAAGAAAAACGGTGAGTTTACGGTAAATATTGCACTTATCGAAAACGGTAAACCGACCATGGGTGTGGTTTACGCGCCAGCACTAAACAAAAGCTATGTAGGTATTGTTGGTGAAGGTGCGTGGACTGAAGTAAATGGCGAATTTTCCGCTATTTCTGCGCGCAAGCACGATGGTGCCGAAGTGTGGAAAGTGGTAGGTAGTCGTTCTCACCAAAGCCCAGAAATTCAGAATTTATTGGCACAGCTTAAAGGTGAAACCGAGCTTGTGGCGATGGGCAGCTCACTGAAGCTTTGCTTGGTGGCTGAGGGCGAAGCACATCTTTACCCTCGATTAGGCCCAACATCTGAATGGGATACAGGTGCAGCGCACGCAGTCGCACTCGCAGCAGGCGCAAACGTCACCGTACTAGACCCTGAAAACCCATTAGATGACAACGCTGACGCTCTTACGTACAACCAAAAAGAGTCTGTGTTAAACCCCTTTTTCCTTGTGAGCGCATAACATGAACAATGAAAACGAATTACTAAGACAGGACATTCTGTCTTACCTAGAACAACACGAAAAGAAAGACATGCTACGTTTCCTTACCTGCGGTAGCGTAGACGACGGTAAAAGTACCCTAATTGGTCGCTTGCTTCACGATTCTAAAATGATTTATGAAGACCAACTTGCAGCTATCACTAAAGACAGTAAAAAAGTGGGCACTACCGGCGAGAAAGTTGACCTTGCCCTTCTTGTAGACGGTCTTCAGTCTGAGCGTGAGCAAGGGATTACTATCGACGTAGCATACCGCTACTTCTCTACTGACAAGCGTAAGTTTATTATCGCAGATACTCCGGGGCACGAGCAGTACACCCGTAACATGGTAACCGGTGCGTCAACGTGCGACCTTGCTATTATTCTTGTTGATGCTCGCGGCGGCGTTAAGGTACAAACGAAACGTCACTCGTTCCTGGTTTCTCTTCTAGGTATAAAACACGTTATTGTTGCTATCAACAAAATGGACTTGATGGACTATTCAGAAGAAGTGTACAAGCAAATTCAGGAAGACTACCTGAAGTTTGCTGAGCAGCTTGATATTCCTGACATTCAGTTCGTACCTATTTCAGCACTTGAAGGCGACAACGTAGTAGGCAAGAGCGAAAAGACACCATGGTTTGACGGCACGCCACTTATGGAAATGTTGGAAAACATTGAAATTGGTGAAGACGATAACTTAGAAGATTTTCGCTTCCCTGTACAATACGTTAACCGCCCTAACTTAGATTTCCGGGGCTTTGCGGGTACCGTGGTATCTGGCCAAGTTGCACCTGGTGATGAAGTAACGGCACTTCCTTCTGGTAAGAAATCAAAGGTGAAGCAAGTCGTTACGTTTGAAGGCGACCAAGAGCGCGCTTATGTACCTCAAGCAGTAACGTTAACGCTAGAAGATGAAATTGACATCTCTCGTGGCGATATGATTGTAAAATCAGACAACTTGCCACTGCTTAACACGCAATTTAAAACTCACCTTGTGTGGATGTCTGAAGAGCCGCTAATGCCAAACAAGCAATACTTGTTTAAGTTCGCGACTAAATCAACGCCAGGGGTAGTTGCTCATATCGATAATCAAATTGATGTGAACACGCTGGAAGAAACGGATGCCATGCACTTAAATCTTAACGAGATTGGTGTAGTAGACGTTAAGTTTACTCAACCTGTTGCCTGCGACCCGTATAAGCGCAACCGCCCTACCGGTTCATTCATCGTCATAGATCGCTTGACCAACGGAACCGTTGGTGCAGGTATGATCATTGACGAAATTGCGGGTGACGCACAGCATACATCACCAAACTTCTCTGAGTTCGAGCTTGAATTCAATGCACTAGTACGCAAGCACTTCCCGCATTGGAACTCTGTGGATATCAGTAAACTTTAAGCAGGACTGGAGCAATATGGATGTGACCCAGTTCATCGTACTGGCAGTATTTGCCGGTACGATATGCGCGCTGATCTTTACCAATCAGCGCCCTTCCACTGTGTTTTCTGGTGCAGTGTTAGCTTTACTGGTTACCCAGCAGTTATCTCTTGATGACATCTTGCTAAATTTAACAAACAAGGGTCTTATTACCCTTGTTTTGTTGCTTTTGGTAAGCAGTGCAATTGATAAAACAGCGTTAATAAAACGCCTAGGTAGGAAACTAGTAAGTGCTAACTTTACTCAATCCTATTGGCGCTTGTTTTCACTGACCTTTTTATCGTCTGCGCTTTTGAACAATACTGCTATTGTGGCAAGCCTTATTGGTCCAATTAAGCAAAACCAATATCATCCTGCCTCTCGATTACTAATCCCTCTCTCGTACGCAGCTATTTTAGGCGGTACGGTCACCTTAATCGGTACGTCTACCAACCTGATCGTAGACAGCTTTTTGCAAGAGCACGGGCATCCAGGCTTTAACTTTTTTGACTTCACACTTTATGGCACCGTAGCGGGTTTAAGCTGTGGTCTACTCATGTTTTTGCT
Source organism: Alteromonas sp. W12 (assembly GCF_001924945.1). Taxonomy (NCBI): domain Bacteria; kingdom Pseudomonadati; phylum Pseudomonadota; class Gammaproteobacteria; order Alteromonadales; family Alteromonadaceae; genus Alteromonas; species Alteromonas sp. W12. Next base: position 810,203 of record NZ_LQXH01000001.1, on the reverse strand, counting down.
ACTTCCTTTGCTACCTCATATTGGCAATAAGAGTAATAACTATCACGAGTATATGGTTGAAGCCGAAGTGGAGTCTGGTTCAGAACTCATAGGCAAAACCGTAGAACAAAACCATTTACGTAACTTACCAGAACTCTTTTTGGTAGAAGTGGTGCGCAATGGCAACCTGATATCTCCTGTTGGGCCTGACCTGGTCATTCTGGAAAACGACAAACTTATCTTCTCTGGCAACGTTCAAAAGCTTGATAACCTTAGCCACATAAAGGGGCTAAGCATGTTTGCTGAGACCGATGGGGTATTGCGTGAGAGCTTAACCGAGGTAGTTGTTGCCAATCGCGCTCAAGTTATTGGGCAAACCATTAAAAAACTTGGCTTTAGAGCCCTGTTTGATGCGGCCGTTGTAGCCATTCGCCGCGATGGAGAGCAGCTGTCAGGCAAGTTAGGAGAAATTAAGCTTCAAGCAGGTGACTTCTTACTTTTAGCTACAGGCCCAGACTTTGCGACTCGTCAAAATTTAAATAAAAACTTTTTTATTTTGTCAGAGCAAAAAATAGCCCGCCCACTAACCAACAAGCAAGAGTGGATTACCCTTGGCGGCTTCCTTTCCACGGTGTTATTAGCTGCAACTAATGTCATTTCACTGGCTATTGGTCTGCTGTTTTTAGCCGCTGTGCTAATTGGCGTAAGAGTAACGTCAAACGGCGAAATGAAGCGAAACTTACCGTTGAATTTGATTGTTGTGATTGTAGGCGCGCTAAGCCTGGCAACCGCATTAGAAAATTCAGGGGTTATTAATATAACCACTGAGGCACTTATGCCGGTGTTGTCGGGTACTGACTGGTTCATAGCATTGTTAGTCATCTACTTGCTAACACTGGTTTTAACAGAGTTCGTTACCAACAACGCTGCTGCAGCGTTAATGTTCCCGTTTGCCTACGGGTTAGTGCAAATCATTGGCGCACCGCTAATGCCATTTGCATTAGCGGTAGCATTTGCAGCAAGTGCCAGTTTTATTTCACCATTCGGCTATCAAACCAACTTGCTTGTTTATAATGCGGCGAATTATAAGTTTTCGCATTTTATAAAAATTGGACTGCCTATTTCGCTGTTGTATAGCACCATAGTTTTGACACTGCTTAATATTACTTATTTGTAAGGTCTTGCGGCGCGTTTTGAGAGGACATAGAAAATCACCAAAGATAGAGCAGCAATCAGCAGTATTACGTAAAGGGAAGCGAACGCTTCCCTTTTTTTATTTATAACCTTTCAATACATTCATTTTCTCTTACAAATATCAAGATGTTGTGCTGTACAACACCTGTAGCCAACAGTAATCTATAACTCAATTTATTGCCTGCCTGTTGGCAAGCTAACAATGACTCATGGCTTTAACCGAAGCCAGAGTAATAAGAAAAACGAAATAGGAGCAAGGGATGCACAATGTAACGAACCCCTTTCAAGCGTGTAACGATATTTTCTTCAAGCCTAATGGCGTATTTAAAGCAGTAGGTGAAAACAACAATTGGAGCTGGATGCCATTTATTTTGATCATGGCTATTTCGCTTGTTTCCCAGTACTTGTATGTAAACTTCGTTGACATTGAATGGTTCGCTCAGATGAATATTGCCGCGCAAGGGGATATGAGTCCGGCAGAAGAAGAGCAAATGAAGGCCTTCTTCACCAGGGATGCTTTGCTTTGGTCATCGGTTATAGGTGCCTTTTTTATTCCTATTATCGTAAACGCCATTTACGCCGTGTACGTGAATTTAATGACCCGTTCTGACGACAGCCATGTGTATGGCTTTACTGACTGGTATGGTTTCGCTTGGTGGCTTTCAATGCCTTATGTGCTTACTGGTTTAGTGGGTGTTGCTTTGCTGTTGTTCGCAGGCGACCATCAAGTAGCGCCATCAATTTTATCGCCAGCGTCCCTTGGGTATATTGCGAATATCCCGATGGACTCGCCTTGGTACGCTTTCGGCCAGGCGTTAAGGGTAGAGCTATTCTGGGGCATTTATTTAGCCACCGTAGGTATTACTCAATGGACCGCCTTTTCTCTTAAAAAGGCGGCATTAATTGCAAGTGCACCTTATATTGTTATCTACGGCATCTGGTTGATTGCCCTCGCCTTGTTCTAATTAACCTTGCGAATGTAACGCGCCCACTATACGAAAAGTGCGCTGTGCTATTAATACAGTAGTTATGAATATAATGTTTGTGATTACAGTGTTTTAGTACAGCGTTTCTATAAACTGGCCGCGCAGCCTTACTTTAAAAAGACGCACCCTTTCATTTCTTTCACTACCCATGAATAGCATCATTGCCGCTTTTGTCGTCACACGAAGTATCATTATACCAATCCGCATAGATCATTACCCACTCAGCGAGAGTTAAAATGTTCGTAATCGCGGCGTGTTACCGCAGGTATAGTGGTTCTACATCAAGGTGACACAACAAAGAGTACGGACATTTTAAACTCGCCCTTCGGGAAGGTCTGGCAAGCTTCCTAGCTTCATTCTGGGAATTTGAAAGGGAACAGCCATTCCTGCATTCCCACGCTTTGCTAGGAAACTTGCCAGCGCCTTCTGAGTGGGCAATGATCTATGCGGATTGGTATTACACCCACAGCGGCAGCTGTTTAGTTGGCTTAGCCCCTTGTCGTAACGGCCTGAAATAATCTTTATTTTGATAAAACTTCGCATCCTGCGGTGAATGCCATAAAGGCACGCCTAACAAAGGAAGGGGCTTTAAGAGCGGTGTGATCTGAAAAGCATCGAGTGCTGAAATTCGGGCTGACATTGCATCGTCGAGTACGGCGCGTTGTTGCCATTTATCGAGCTCATTAAATCCTTGAGGCACTGAAACCGCGAGCCACTTTCCAGTAAGCCCAATAAACGGGTTCAGCATCATTTCTAAATTCGCATGCCCAAATACATAGGGCGTTACTTCAGCATGCCAACGCCCTCGATTTGCTAGAAATACCTGTTCCCATTCATGGGTGGCCAGTTGCTGTAGGAAAACTTCTAGCGATTCAACGCCACTTGGTCTGGGCTCTTCTATCGCCAGCACCACGCCACATTCATCAAAGTGGGTAATCCGATTGCGACGTGCGGTGCGAGGGTTTACGCCGTACGCCTCGATATCGCTTATATGCAGTTCATTTAATAAGGATTTTGTTTTGGGAAATTGCAGCCAGATCAGTGCATTAAACAAATCGTGCCAGCTTTGCTCTCTGGTAGGGACAACCCCATCTTCACTAATAATCGTTTCATAGTAACGCTGTTCATCTTCTGAAAACTGACTCTGTCCTTTAAATACAGGCCCCGTCCATTGCTTGTGATATCTAGATGTAAGTTCATTAAGCACATCAGGAGATGGAAACTTACTATGACTCATTAAACCGAGTTCATCTAAAAGAATGGTTACAGGATAACTTGCGTGTTTTTTTAAGTAGTCTTTACAGAAAGGGATTGAGTCTGATTGCATATCAACTATTGGTTCGCTCTGGGGTTTTCTCTATACTGAGCAAGTATTGTAGAGCAAACAGAGACTAACAATGAAAAAAATGTTTTTGCCATTGCTTGTACCTACCCTTCTGGGCGTAAGTGCTTGCACACCTAACAACGACAGCGCGTCACAAGATCAGTCTGCGAAAAAAGAGATGCCTGTGGCGTCTAACTTTGACAGTGTTTACAACAATATTTCAGACGCCGATATTCGCGAGCCATTAAAGATACTGTCTTCAGATGAGTTTGAGGGCCGTTTACCGACGACTGAAGGCGAAAAGAAAACCATTGAATACTTGGTTAGTGAATTTACCAAAGCGGGGCTTAAACCGGGAAATGGCGAAAGCTTTTTACAAAAAGTAGCCCTTATGGAAATTACGGCTGACCCAGATATGACCATGACTATTGGCGACAATAACTTCGCGTATAAAGAGCAAATGGTTGCCTCTTCTAAGCGTGAACAGAGCTCGGTGTCGCTCGAAGATTCAGAGTTAGTCTTCGTTGGCTATGGTGTGAATGCACCAGAGTACGACTGGAACGACTACGAAGGGTTAGATGTTGAAGGCAAAACAGTCGTCATGCTAATTAATGACCCGGGATTTGAAAATCCAGAAAGTGGTCAGTTTCAAGGCACAACGATGACCTACTACGGTCGTTGGAGTTACAAATATGAAGAAGCGAGCCGTCAGGGCGCTGCTGGCGCCATTATTGTTCACGAAACTGCCCCTGCCTCTTACGGCTGGTCAGTTGTTGCTAACAGCTGGAGTGGTCCGCAGTACGGCCTAGTAAGTGCCGACAAAGGAGCAAGTCGTGTGGCTGTTGAAGGTTGGTTAACGTTAGATGCGGCGAAAAAAGTGTTTGCTGATGCAGGGCTCGACTTTGACCAAGAGAAAGCAAACGCCATGCAAGGTCCTTACAACAAAGCAATGGATATCAAAGCATCGGTTACGGTTAACAACACCTTCAAAAAGTCAGAGAGCAACAACGTTATCGCGACTCTGCCGGGCGCAGAGTTTCCTGATGAGCATATTATCTACACGGCACATTGGGATCATTTAGGTAAAGATGAGAGCAAAGAAGGCGACCAAATCTATAATGGCGCTCATGATAATGCCACGGGCACTGCGGCTATTCTAGCCATGGCCAAAGCATACTCAGAGTTGACGCCTGCACCAAAACGCTCGGTATCATTTTTAGTAGTAACTGCTGAAGAGCAAGGGCTGTTAGGCAGTAAATATTATGCAAGCAATCCTGTTATTCCGATTGAAAATACGGTTGCTAATATCAACATGGACGCAATGAACGTATTAGGTAAGACCAAAAACGTTGCCGTTGTAGGCATGGGTAAGTCAGAAATGGAAGACTATCTTGAAGCCGCTGCGGCTAAGCAAGGTCGTACACTGACTCAAGAAGACAGACCAGAAGCTGGGTACTACTACCGCTCAGATCACTTCAGCTTTGCCAAGCAAGGTGTTCCAGCACTGTACGCTGAAGGCGGAAATGAACCAGCAGATGAAGAGACAGCCAAATACAGAAAACGTATGAATGTCATTGTTACGGGCTGCTATCACCAAGTGTGCGATCAGTATCGTGACGATTGGGATTTAAGCGGTATCGTGCAAGACACAAAAATGCTGTTTGATGTGGGTGTAGGTGTTGCAAATGCAGAGGCTTGGCCGAAGTGGAATGAAGCAAGCGAGTTCCAGCGCCAAAACTAAAACACTTTGACGTAAAAACACAAAGAAGGCCGCGTCTTCTTTATCGTTAATAAAGGGTTTCTTCGTGAAACCCTTTTTTATTGACCCGCATTAATTTACTACCCTCTACATTTGAACTCACTTCCCTCTATATTAAGCACTGCTTACCGCATTCATAAGCTTACCTTTGCATGGAATTAGGATAAAAATGTTAATAAACGGCTATTTTGGGATAAATGGAATAAGAATTTCCATTTTCTCATCATAATGTACTTGCAATTTCCTGTCAGACTGGCACATTCAGGGGCACGCGAATAAGAATAACAACAAACCATCGCCCACTCGTACGCGAGTACCGACAGAAAAAACTTCTATTATTTTTTTCAACAAGTGAACAGAGAGAATCCGTTATATGTGTGGTATTTTCGGTATCCTTGATATCAAAACCGATGTGTCTGAACTCAGAACCCAAGCCCTCGATTTATCAAAACTTTTGCGCCACCGTGGCCCTGACTGGTCGGGTATCTGGAATAATGACAATACCATTCTTTGTCACGAAAGATTGGCGATTGTCGACGTTGATACAGGGGCGCAGCCTCTTATCAGCCAAAACGATAAACAAATTCTTGCCGTTAACGGCGAGATATACAACCACAAGCAACTTGCTGCTAATCTAGATGAGCCGTACCCATTTAAAACCCGTTCTGATTGCGAAGTTATTCTTCCGCTTTTTCAGCAAAAAGGCATCGACTTTATCGATGAACTAGAGGGTATGTTTGCGTTCATTCTATACGATGAAGAACAAGACGCTTACCTTATTGCCCGCGACCATATTGGTATTATTCCGCTTTATACCGGTTACGATGAACACGGTAACTTCTATGTTTCATCTGAAATGAAAGCGTTAGCAGGCGTATGTAAGACAATCAGTGAGTTCCCTCCTGGCCACTACCTGTGGAGCAAAGAAGGTAAAATCACCAAGTACTACAAACGCGACTGGATGGAATACGACAACGTAAAAGACAACACCAGCAACCTAGAAGAGCTACGTGTAGCATTCGAGAAAGCTGTGAAGTCACACATGATGTCTGACGTTCCATACGCTGTACTTCTATCGGGCGGTTTGGACTCTTCATTGGTTTCAGCTGTCGCAGCGCAGTACGTTGCAAAGCGCGTTGAAGACGAAGACAAGACAGATGCATGGTGGCCTCGCCTGCACAGTTTTGCTGTAGGTCTTGAAGGAGCACCTGACCTTAAAGCAGCGAAGAAAGTGGCCGACATGATTGGCACCGTACACCATGAAATTCACTTTACCATTCAAGAAGGTTTAGATGCCATCCGTGATGTTATCTATCACTTGGAAACCTACGATACAACAACGATCCGCGCCGCTACTCCAATGTACTTAATGACACGCAAGATTAAAGCGATGGGCATTAAAATGGTGCTATCGGGTGAAGGTTCTGATGAAATTTTTGGTGGTTACCTGTATTTCCATAAAGCGCCAAACGCCAAAGAATTCCACGAAGAAACGGTACGTAAACTTGATCGTCTACATATGTTTGACTGTGCGCGTGCTAACAAAGCCACATCAGCATGGGGTGTAGAAGCTCGTGTACCATTCTTAGATAAGAACTTCATTGACGTAGCTATGCGTTTAAACCCACAAGACAAAATGTGTCTAGATGGAAAAATGGAGAAGTGGATCCTTCGTAAAGCGTTTGATAACGGCGAAACCCTTCCAGCAGAAGTACTTTGGCGTCAAAAAGAGCAGTTTGGTGATGGTGTAGGTTATTCGTGGATTGATTCAATTCGCGATTTCGTTGAAAACGAAGTGACTGATCAGCAACTTGCAACAGCGGAATTCCGCTTCCCAGTTAACACACCAGACACCAAAGAAGGCTACTACTACCGCACTATTTTCGAGAGCTACTTTCCTCAAGAAAGTGCGGCGCGCTGTGTGCCAGGCGGTAAATCTATTGCGTGTAGTACAGCAGAAGCACTTGAGTGGGATGAGAGCTTTAAAAACAACGCAGATCCTTCTGGCCGTTCGATGAAAGGCGTCCACGCTGGCGAGTCTTAATAGACAATCGTACAAGCAGAGCTAACATTAAAAAAACGCGGCCTAAGCCGCGTTTTTTATTGTCTATTTATTCTTTTGAATCTTCTGTTTTTGGTTTATACCATAAAGCAGAATTAGTAAGAGGGGTCTCAATGGGTAATAACGGGTTTTCGAGAGTGAAAATTTTACGCTCATTAACCCCTAAAGACGCTAAGATTGGGGCGTACGTAGATTCAAATAACGCATCAAAAGACCCATCTTCAATGGCTCTGTTAAGGCCTGTTTCAATGAGATTCGCTAACGTCTTGTTACTTGAACTTACAAAGTAATACATAGCGGTGGGGTAATACAGCGCCATTGAAGGCTCAAGGTAAAGGTTGTTACGACGACCTTCCACCTCCAGCTCTGCGTCCACTTCCATAACAGAACGAGGAAAAAAGTCCCCTTTACCTTGTTTAATCATGTCATACGCTTCGCGAAACTCAGGCACAGTAAACACGTTAAACCCGTTGGCTTGAAGAATTTTGGTGTCCGGCCATTCTTCACCCTGAATGGGTATAAGTTTACGCATGTCAGTCAGCGATAATACATCATCGAACTTCGTCTTTTTATTTTCGTTAATAACGAAAACACGAAGACCTATAAGCCCTTTTGCGATTGGAATACGAATGGGGGTCAATTCCTTTTCGCGTTGGCTGTCCGTCATACTCCATACTACGTTAACTTCTCTGTTTTCACGTAGCTGACGCATCGCTTTGCCCGTCAGCAATATACGATCAGAAGGGCGTAGCTCATAATTTACGCCGGTTTTATCGAGCGCAAGTTTAAGCAGTGCTATCGGATATTGAGCACGGGCATCTGAGTCGTCAATAGGACGCGGATAAGTGATTGTCCAAGTAGCGGCCTCAACCATCGATGCAGCAGTAAAAGAACACAAAGCGACGGCCGCTATTACGGCTTTTTTTAGCAGATTAAAGCTATGCATCTTCTTTATGTCCTTTGTTAATTTGATTACTTAAGCGCAAGACGTGTTTGCCACAAAGCCGGCGCGTTTCAAACACTTATTCAATACCAATGTATTTATGTGTTTGTAAAGATAGCCGCCAGTTACGTTCAATACAAGTACGCACTGCAAGTTCTGTGGCTCTCTTTTGCTGGCTAATTGGTTGTAAACAAACCTGTTTTCCGTCTAATGACGATACATTAGTAAGCAGCGCATCAAGCTCGTCAATATGCTTTTGCATTGCGATGGGGTGCTTGATTTCATTCGCTCTTTCAAGCGCACTTACTAAGACGTCATATCCGCCTTTCATGTTTATTTTAGGAGAAACCGTCACATACGTACGCGTGTCACAAAGTACTTCAAAAGTACCGCTGGTCTCTATTTGTGTTGTGTATCCGTTGTCGTGAAGTAGGCTCGTCAGAGGACGTAGGTCGTACATACATGGCTCACCGCCGGTAATAACCACATGCTTTGCCACATAGCCTTGTTTCCCAAACTCAGCCAGCAAAGCCTCCTCACTGGAGATGAAATAGGTTTCAGACTCTTCGCCTTTTGTGATCACAGCTTGTGGCGACACACTCAAGTCAGGCTTAATTTCCCACGTATGTTTTGTATCACACCATGGACAACCCACAGGACAGCCTTGTAAACGAACAAAGATAGAGGGAATACCAGTGTGAGCACCTTCACCCTGGATAGTTTCAAACATCTCATTGATGTTTAATGTGGACATTACAGACAATTTGACACCCTTTAACGATTGTATGTTGGGATTTTACCAAGGATCACATAAAATTCGGGCATAATTTCTTAAATCTTCGAAAAACTATGTCAGAAAACGTTGTTGTTATCTATTCAGGAGGCATGGACTCCTTCACAGTGCTGCATAAAGCGCTAAAAGCAGGCAAAAAAGTTCATGCACTGAGCTTTAACTACGGACAACGCCACAAGAAAGAACTCGATTATGCTGCCAACGTGTGTAACTCGCTTAACGTTCCCCACAAAATTGTAGATATTAGCGCCATAAATACGCTCATAGGGGGTTCAGCGTTAACCTCAGATATCGAAGTTCCAGAAGGCCACTATGAAGAGCCAAGCATGAAACAAACCGTGGTGCCCAATCGCAACATGATTTTGCTATCGCTGGCCGTTGGCTACGCGGTCAGTTTAGACGCTAACGAAGTATACTATGGCGCTCACTCTGGCGATCATGCCATTTACCCAGACTGCCGCCCGGAGTTTGTTCATAAAATGAATGATGTGTGCGGCATTGCGAATTATACACCGGTTACGATTATGACGCCTTATATCGACGACAGCAAAACCGCTATCTTGACCGATGGTCTGTCAATGGGACTGGATTACGGCCAAACGTGGACCTGTTACAACGGCAGAGAAAAAGCATGCGGAAAATGCGGTGCGTGCGAAGAGCGCTTAGAGGCGTTCAAGGAAAATAACGCCGTCGATCCTCTAGAATACGAATAGCGTAATCTGAAATAAAAACACCTCTTATTGTTTATAAGCGCTTTAACCCAAGCGTTTATAAACAATAAGAGGTGTGATCTAAGGTGCTTGTTGCTACTACTTTTGACTCTCTGAAATGAAGTAGCTCAATTCTTTAATACAGTGGCGTAATACAGGGTTTAATCGCGTATTTTTTCCATTCATTACAAACAGTTCGTGACTAAATTTAAATAAGCTCCCTTTTGCAATAGGTACAAGCCCAAGTGCGGCGCCCTGCTCTTTCGCCATATAGTCTGGCAGCAAACCAACATACTCGCCGGTCATAATCGCAGACATCGCTGCATCAAATGAATCTGAGAAAGTTTGAATCGATAATCTGGTTTCATCTTCAATGTAGTTTGCCGACGACAATCCAGAAATACCAATGGCAGGATAATCACCAATTTTTACGCCTTCTGGTAAATCAGTATCGCGATACTTTGCCAGAGGATGTGTAGGCGCACAGTACAATCGCCCTTCAGTTTTAATGCCGACAGGATGAAAGGTTACTGATTCAGGTTTGACCATGTCATAGGTTGAAACAACGAGGTGGCACTCACCAGATAAAGCGACATGCTCAACTTCATTGTATAAACGAGTTTGGATATTAACGTGAATATCGTCAAACTTCTTCATAGTACTTTTAACCGCTTTACTTACGGCCAAGTGCATAGAAAGTGGAAGGCCAGCCATTAAGACCAAAGTGATATGGCCTGAGTAGTCATCATGAAGCGATTTCAGATTGAATACAAAATTGTCGAAGGCATTAAAGATGCGTTTGGTTTCTTGGAAAACCACCTCACCCTCTTTTGTCATTTGAAAGCCACCACGACCGCGATGACATAACACCAAATCTAAACGTTCTTCCAGTTTTTTGATGGCTGCACTGATGTTGGGTCGTTGCATACGCAACACGGGTTCTGCCGCAGTAAATCCGTTGCAGCTCGCTACAGCGTAAAACACACGCAGTAGCTTTATATCTGACTCCTGAAGACGATTAAGCATATTAGCACCTGTTTATAGGTATAGTTATCGATACTCAACTTAGAACTATATTCAACTAATTGTGCTATTACAACGACATTTTGCGGCTTTTCATCTCATTTTTTATTAAAAATTTGAGTTTTGTGCTACCCAAAAACTGACGTCAAGTCGTATTGTCCACAGGAAAAAAGGGGGATTTTCTTACATCAAAAGGAAAAGTGCTGTAGTGAGTTATCCGGTTTTATACGGAAAGAACCCACATACAGCCTCAGCTAGCGGGACACATCGCCATTTTTAAGAGAGTGTAACAACTTGCTTTCGAAGTGCTTCAATATCGTCACGCAATGATGCTGCTTTTTCAAACTCAAGCTCACGCGCATATTCAAACATCTGCTTTTCAAGCTCCGTGATTTGGTCCATTAATTCAGTAGCACTTGCTGTTTTCTGTTGCTTCTTCTTCTCTTCAACTTTGCGCAGTCTGACTTTTCCAGACGCAGGGTGCGCGCTGTCGCCTAAGTCCATAATATCGGTAATAGGCTTGTTAAGTCGCATCGGCGTTATACCATTTGCCTCATTATGCGCCATTTGCTTCTCACGACGGCGCTCAGTCTCGTCCATCGCTTTTTTCATCGACTTGGTAATACTGTCAGCGTACAAAATAGCTTTACCATTCACGTGACGCGCGGCTCTACCAATAGTCTGAATTAATGAACGCTCGGCTCGCAAAAAGCCTTCTTTATCGGCATCTAAAATCGCCACCAGCGACACTTCCGGCATGTCTAAACCTTCACGTAAAAGGTTAATACCTACCAACACGTCGAATTTACCCAGTCGCAAGTCTCGGATTATTTCAATTCGCTCTACGGTATCGATATCCGAATGCAGATAACGAACTTTAACGCCGTGCTCATTTAAATACTCGCTTAAATCTTCAGCCATACGCTTGGTTAAGGTAGTAATAAGCACACGTTCGTCAAGCTCTACCCGCTTTTGAATTTCAGACAGGACATCATCTACCTGAGTGGCTACAGGACGTACTTCAATAACAGGGTCTAGCAGACCTGTTGGACGCACAACCTGCTCCACTATCTCACCGTCAGTTTTCTTTAATTCATAATCGCCAGGCGTCGCAGAAACATAGATGGTTTGAGGGCAAATCTGTTCAAACTCTTCAAACTTAAGCGGACGATTGTCCAACGCCGACGGCAGCCTGAAACCAAACTCCACCAAGGTCTCTTTTCTAGAGCGATCCCCGCGATACATTGCCCCTACTTGAGAGACAGTTACGTGAGACTCGTCGATAAACATTAGGCCATCTGCTGGAAAATAGTCCAATAAGGTTGGAGGTGGTTCGCCCGGTGCTCTTCCTGAAAGATAGCGAGAGTAATTCTCGATCCCAGAACAATAGCCAAGCTCCATCATCATTTCGATATCGAACTGGGTGCGCTGTGAAATACGCTGCTCTTCAATCAGCTTATTCGCCTCTTGAAGTTGCTTTTTGCGATCGCCAAGTTCTTCCTTGATATGCTCAATAGCATTGAGAATTTTCTCTCGAGGGGTTACATAGTGCGTTTTAGGAAAAACCGTTGCTCGAATAACTGACTTATCGACAGCCCCAGTTAGCGGGTCGAACAGACTAATTTTATCTATCTCATCGTCAAAAAGCTCGACCCTTACGGCTTGCTTTTCAGAGTCCGCAGGGAAGATATCTATAACATCCCCTCGCACACGAAACGTACCCCTTTCAAACGCTAAATCGTTACGCTTGTACTGCAGTTCTGCAAGGCGACGTAAAATGTCACGTTGGTCCATGGTGTCGCCCTGGCGAAGGTGCAATAGCATCTTCATGTAGGATTCAGGGTCACCCAAACCATAAATAGCCGACACACTCGCTACAATGACTACGTCTCTGCGCTCCATCAACGCTTTAGTGGCGGACAGTCGCATTTGTTCAATATGATCATTGATTGACGCGTCTTTCTCAATAAAGGTATCTGTACTTGGAACGTAGGCTTCTGGCTGATAATAATCGTAATATGAAACGAAGTACTCTACGGCGTTATTGGGGAAGAATTCTTTCATCTCACCGTAAAGCTGAGCCGCTAATGTTTTGTTGTGTGCAAGAATAAGCGTTGGTCTCTGCACTTCTTTAATGACATTAGCCATGGTAAAGGTTTTACCCGACCCCGTAACACCAAGCAGTGTTTGGCCGGCCAAGCCACTTTCTAGGCCATCCACCAAAGCTTCTATTGCTTTTGGCTGGTCGCCTGCTGGCTTGTATTTAGAATGAAGCTCAAACCCTCTACTCATTTACTTAACCTTTTCTTTAGCTTACTGCTTAACATCTTGCTTGCGGTCAAACTACTCAACGTTAAAAACGCACAATCTTAAATAACCGCTCTGGTATTAGCTGTGCTCAGACGTTTCTTTATCTGATTCAAACTGAGTAATCGCACGTTTGAAAACAACAAATGAAACACACGCCATTGCAATATTGGCAATGACCGTTCCTGCAAATAACCCTTTCAGTTCAAATAGAAAACTACCCGCGACGCTGATAGGTACGAAGAAAACAAATAAGCGGATGACACTTAACGTTAATGCCGTCATTGGACGATGCATGGCATTCAACGATGAGTTAGTCAGAATGATAATGCCTTGCATGCCATAACCCAGCGGTACAATCATAAGAAACAGCTGTATTAGTACGCTTACCTCTGCTTCATTAGCAAAGGCGACGGCTATCCAGCTAGATAGTCCCCACATGACAAGAAAAATGGCGAACTGCCAAACCAGAACAAATTTCAATGTAAGCGAATATGCCGTTTTTACCCGTTCTACTTGGCCTGCTCCAACGTTTTGACTGATAAATGGAGGCAGTGTCATGGAAAGTGCTAGCACAACAATACTTGCAATAGACTCCATTCTATTTCCCACTCCCCACGCTGCAACCGCTTCGGCACCGTAACCAGCAACTACAGCTGTCATCACGCCACCGGCAACAGGGGTAAGCATATTTGCACCCGCCGCAGGTAGTCCTATTTTGAGAATTTCACGGCTGCTATCACGCAGCTCGGCAAGTGTCAGCAGTCGAGGCAACATCAACTTTCGACGAACGGCTAAAATATAAAGAATCCATAATGCACCAACTATCCACGCTATAAAAGTAGCGAGTGCCGCACCTTTTATTCCCATTGCCGGAATGGGCCCTAGTCCGAAAATGAAAATAGGATCAAGCAACGCGTTTAATCCGCCGCCTGCCGCCATAACAATACTGGGTGTGCGGGTATCGCCACACGCTCGCAGCACACTATTGCCAACCATCGGCATGGCAAGAAAGATGCTCGACAAGTACCATAGCCCCATATAGTCAGATATGTACGGCATTAGATTGTCTGTTGCATTAAGCAACTTAAACACAGGCTCTATGGTGAAAAAGCCAATTGCAGCTAGTGCACCCACAAGCAAAACGGACAGCATTAATGAACCCGTCGCATAATGTTGAGACTTGGTTATTTCTTTACTGCCCTGTAACTTGCCTATAATTGCAGAGGTACCAATACCTAAACCTATGTTTAGGCTTATTACGGTAAAAGTAACGGGAAAGGTAAAACTAATAGCGGCTAAAGGGTCGGTGCCCAACAAGCTCACAAAAAAGGTATCGATAAGCCCAAAGCTCATCATCATTACCATTCCCAGTATCATGGGAATAGTCATACGCTTTAACGTAGTACCTATATCTCCTTCCAATAAGTCGGAAGTACGTTGTTTAGCGTTACTTTTTATCACTTGAGCTCCGGCAAACTAAAATCCCCTCATCAATTGCGCGTTAGTGTAAAAGAGTGAACACTATTTAGCTATGCGTATTCGACAAACAAAACAAAGCATAAGAGGGTTGTATGAAAAGCGATGTTTTTGACAAAAGTACGTGCGATGAACCATTTCGCTGGCTACGCCACAAAACTACGAGTTTTTTGTAAAAATAAATCAAAACACGTGCGTATGTGTTCATTACAGTTTAATTTCTATCCTGTTTCACTTTTAATATGCAGGCAAAACGTCTCGGGCGCATCTAGCTATCCAAATAGAGCGTTTAAAAGACACACAAAAATGTTAACAAAATGTAAGACATTGAGAATTAAGATGGATTTCATTGAATAGCATTTAGGCATTCGTTGAATTAACACACAAGCTACTTTTTGTTCAACCGATCTATTTCGATCGAGAAACAAGATCAAAAAAAACACCCTAACCCTCTGTATTAAAAAGATTATCCACTCAATAACGCCATAACCTGATTAGATCAATACGTACGCGATCTCGTAAATAACTACAGCGATTCTAAGCTATCAACATAGTTATCCACAGATTTAGTGGATAACTAACGCCAGACCATATTCGGCGGGATTTCGTGCTCGATTAATTTCTCAGCACGTAAGTGGTGACTAACCTTTTAATCCTCAGGTACAGGTTACAGATTTATTAAAGCCTGTACATAATACCAGTATGGAAGCGCTTTTTTATTCTATTTAGTTATACCCTTTAACTTTAGTGAGATATATAAGAAAACGAGATGGGTAAAACTATCAATTACTAAAACAACCTCTTGTTCATAAGCAATGAGGGAATAATGTGCAGTTATTAACCATCATTTTCTCAGCATTGACGACAAAATGAACATAAAAGCCGTAAAAAGCTATTTTTTGCGCAGTCAGCACAAATATTTCATTTATGTTGTTGACAGTTCCTAAGTACGTCTTTAATATTCGCCTCCGTTGAAGCGCAGGTCCCCCTTAGCTCAGTTGGTTAGAGCGACGGACTGTTAATCCGCAGGTCCCCCGTTCGAGTCGGGGAGGGGGAGCCAACTTCAGCAAACAACTTAGGTGTCGATTCCCCCTTAGCTCAGTTGGTTAGAGCGACGGACTGTTAATCCGCAGGTCCCCCGTTCGAGTCGGGGAGGGGGAGCCACTTAGTTGGCTCTTAATCGCCTCACCCACTTCATTCTATTTTAATTCCTAAAACAACGCGTTTAGACATTAAATAACCCTAATTCAATCAAGTTGTTAAACCCGTTCTAAAAAGGGATAATAGACCTAATCTGTTTTTCTTTTTAATTCGCGGGCATTGTCCGTCAAAATTCCTCGAAGGAATTGCGTTATTCATGACTGAATTTTTACTGCTATTGATTGGTACAGTACTGGTTAACAATTTTGTGTTGGTTAAGTTTCTCGGCTTATGCCCGTTTATGGGTGTGTCTGGCAAACTTGAAACTGCCATGGGCATGTCTATGGCCACCACATTTGTACTCACCCTTGCCTCTGCATCGAGCTACCTAGTTGAAACCTATCTACTTGCTCCACTGGGCATCGGTTACCTTAGAACGCTTGCTTTTATTCTTGTTATCGCGGTGGTGGTTCAGTTCACAGAAATGGTCGTGCACAAAACCAGCCCTACCTTATATAGATTGTTAGGTATATTCCTTCCTCTTATCACAACCAACTGTGCCGTGCTTGGTGTAGCGCTATTAAACCTTACCGAACAGCATAATTTCATGCAGAGTCTTATTTATGGTTTCGGCGCTGCTGTGGGGTTCTCTCTTGTACTGGTGTTATTTGCGGCCATGCGTGAGCGTTTAGCTGCTGCTGATGTACCTGTATCTTTTAAAGGTGCCTCAATCGCTATGATAACCGCTGGTCTCATGTCCCTAGCATTTATGGGCTTTAGTGGACTGGTGAAAGTGTAATGACGATATCTACCGCAATTATATTCGCCGTTGTTGCCATTGGCGTCCTTGCGCTTATTTTTGGCTTGGTTCTAGGCTACGCGAGTATTCGCTTTAAAGTTGAGGGCGACCCGCTTGTTGAGCAAATAGATGCCGTACTACCACAAACTCAGTGTGGCCAATGCGGATATCCGGGCTGCAAGCCTTATGCTGAGGCTATTGCTGAAGGTGATGATATTAATAAGTGCCCACCTGGTGGCGAAGCAACGATTAAAAAACTCGCAGACTTGATGGGAGTTGAACCTAAACCCCTTGATGCAGCTCATGGCGAAGAAGACGTTAAAAAAGTCGCGTTTATACGCGAAGACGAATGTATCGGCTGTACCAAATGTATTCAGGCCTGCCCTGTCGATGCCATTTTAGGTGCCGCCAAACACATGCACACGGTTATTACTGATGAATGTACAGGGTGTGACCTATGTGTAGATCCCTGCCCTGTCGACTGTATCGACATGGTGCCAATTGCTCAAACAACTTCTACATGGAAGTGGGATTTTGAATCATCGCCTAAAGGTGATATCCCCATCAAAATGGTGTCGTAATTGTGATGTATCCAAGTTTTGATTCAATTATAGAAACCCTTGAAGCGGGAAAGATGTACTCATTTCCAGGTGGCGTACATCCCGACGATAAGAAATCTCTATCTAATACATCAGTAATAAAGAAACCGTCGTTACCCGAATTATTGATTGTTCCTTTAAGGCAGCACATTGGCTCAGACGGTATCTGCTGCGTAGAAGTTGGCGATACCGTATTGAAAGGCCAAATTCTTTCGCAAAGCTCATCGCCTTTTTCTGTGCCAGTTCATGCGCCAACCTCGGGCGAGGTTGTTGCGATTGCTCCGCATGTTGTAGCGCACCCTAGCGGCCTAACAGAAATGTGTATTTCAATACGCCCTGACGGAAAAGACACATGGTGCGACCTGTCACCTATCGCTAACTACAGCGAGCTTGATAAAAACAAACTTATTGAAGCCATTTGCCAAGCTGGTATTTCTGGAATGGGTGGTGCCGGTTTTCCTACCCATATAAAAACCTCTACGTCCAAACCCGTCGAATTCCTTATCCTCAACGGCATTGAGTGCGAACCCTATATCACGTCTGATGATCGATTGATGCGTGAGCACGCCTGGCAAATACGCCAGGGTCTAGACATTCTTACTCACCTTATTGGACCGAAGGCCATTGTTGTTGCGGTTGAAGACAACAAGCCCGAGGCTTTCGAAGCACTTAATATTGCCTGTCAGGACAAGAAAGACTATCGCGTTGTTAGCGTTGAGACTAAATACCCTGCCGGCGGCGAAAAACAGCTGATTCAGGTACTGACTGGCCGAGAAGTTCCAAGAAATGGATTGCCTGCCGACGTAGGCGTGATGATGTTCAACGTTGGTACCTGCTATGCCATTGCAGATGCTATTTTACACGGCAAGCCACTGATTGAACGGGTTGTTACCGTAACTGGTGAAGCCGTTGAATCACCAAGCAATTTTAGAGCGTTGTTGGGTACGCCCGTCTCTCATCTATTGGATGAAGCAAACTACAACCCGAAAAAACAGAAAGCACCTAAAGTGATTATGGGCGGGCCTATGATGGGCTTTACCTTATCAGACGCTACGATCCCCGTGGTTAAAACCACAAACTGTTTGCTGGTTCCTGCAAAAAAAGAGCTGGTAGACGACAATGCAGAGCGCCCCTGTATTCGCTGTAGCGCATGCGCCGACGCATGCCCTGCGTCGTTGCTCCCCCAACAAATGTTTTGGCACGCCAAAGCAAAAGAATACGATAAAGCCGAAGAATACGACCTTTTCGACTGTATAGAGTGCGGCGCATGTGCTTACGTTTGCCCCAGTGAAATTCCCTTGGTGCATTACTACCGCCAGGCTAAATCCGAAATACGCATTCAGCGTGATGAAAAGAACAAGGCTGAGAAGGCTAAACAGCGTTTTGAAGCACGTAAAGAACGTTTAGAGCGCGAAAAGCTTGAGCGCGAAGAAAAACATAGAAAAGCAAAAGAAGCACGATTAGCCGCCAACAAAGCCAAAGAAGACAATGCTGTAGCCGATAATGCGAATAGCGCTGTTGATGCTGGCGCAACTGAGGCCAAGGACAAAGTAGCGGCGGCGCTTGCGCGTGCGAAAGCAAAGAAAGCGGCTATGCAGGCCAACGCAAAGGATGAAAGTAATACAACAAATACCAACGAACCAAGCACTGCGGCAGACGATAAAAAAGCACAGGTAGAAGCAGCTATAGCCAGAGCTAAGGCGAAAAAAGCCGCACAAGCCCAGAATGAAGCTCAACTTGAAAGCGCGGATAAGCAAGTTGAGCAAGCGTCATCGCCAGAAGATGATAAAAAGGCAAAGGTTGCTGCAGCAATCGCCAGAGCAAAAGCGAAAAAGGCCGCGCAAGCTCAAAACGAAACGCAAGATGAAAGCGCTGTCGAACCATCAACCACAGAACAGCCAAGTAACCAGTCATCATCACCAGAAGATGAGAAAAAAGCTAAAGTTGCTGCCGCTATCGCTAGAGCAAAAGCAAAAAAAGCCGCGCAATCCAGCCAGTCTGAGGCGTCTTCAGCAGAAAAACCTGCGGGCTCTCTAGACGAAAAGCAAACTGAACTTTCCGATACTGAAGCTAATTCAGAGCTAAACGCTGAAGCGCAGAAAAAAGCGCGTATTGCCGCGGCAATCGCTAAAGCTAAAGCGCAAAAAGCTGCTAAAAATAGTGAAGACGGGCAGCCTGATAACTCAGTTTCAGGGCAAGGTGCGCCAACTCAATTAGATGAGCAACCAGACAGTCACTCCAAAGAACAGCTAGATGAAAAGCAGGCTAGGATCGCAGCGGCGGTAGCGAAAGCGAAAGCTAAAAAGGCCGCTTCGCAAAAAACGCAAGCATCTAGCCCTGATGGCGAGGCTGGTATTGAGAATCAAGACGCTAACTCGCCAGAAGAAGCCAGTTTTCAAAGCGTCAGCGAACAAAACAGTAGTGCTCAGAGTGATAGCGCATCAGATCCTGCTAACAACTTGAGCGAAGCGGATGAAAAAAAAGCGCGCATTGCTGCTGCGGTGGCGAAAGCGAAAGCCAAAAAAGCGGCTAAGCAGGAAGAACATCAAGGAAGCGAGCAAACTGATGCTAATGACGCTGCCTCGACAAATGAAGCTGACGAGAAAAAGGCGCGCATTGCTGCCGCAGTGGCAAAGGCCAAAGCAAAGAAACTTGCTCAAGACAGTAATGGCAATTTAGCGACCTCATCAAATACTGCTGAACAGGAAAGTAGTAAAGCGCATGAGCAGAGCGAATCGTCTAGCCGTGTAGGTCAAGCAACAAGCACGCAAGCTCCTTCTCAACCGACAGCACAAGATGAAAAGAAAGCGCGCATTGCAGCTGCAGTAGCAAAGGCTAAAGCAAAAAAAGCAGCAGCTGAACAAGAGAAAGAATCATAATGAAGTTAAGTTTATCGAGTTCACCACACCAACGGGTTAAACGCGATACTGGCCAAGTCATGCGTATGGTTATTTATGCCATGCTCCCTGGCATGATTGCACAATCCTTCTTTTTTGGCTGGGGAATGCTCATTCAAGCCATTATTGCAGTAGTGAGTGCACTGGTCATTGAAGGCGTGATTTTATTTTTAAGAAATCGCCCCATCGAGCGCACATTAACAGATTACAGCGCAGTATTAACCGGCTTACTCATCGCAATTAGTATTCCTCCTACCCTACCTTGGTGGATGACGGTAACGGGTGTTTTCTTCGCTATTGCGGTGGCTAAACAGGTTTACGGCGGGCTTGGCTTTAATATTTTCAACCCTGCCATGATAGCGTATGTGGTGCTGCTTATTTCATTCCCTGCGGCTATGAGCCTATGGCTGCCTCCTGCGACTCACGCTGGCATTACGCCAAGTTTCTTTGATTCGGTATCACTTATATTTACTGGTTTTACTACTAGCGGATACGATGTCACTCAACTCAAAACCATTGCCGATGGTGTAACCATGGCTACACCGTTAGACACATTGAAAACCGACCTAACGCAAGGCGTAACATACTCAGAGTCATTGGCGAAGCCAATCTTCGATGGCGGGGTATTCGAAGCTGCTGGAGCAGGGTGGGGAATGGTGAGTCTTGCGTATTTACTTGGTGGCCTCTACCTTTGGAAGACCCGCGTTATCAGCTGGCATATCCCGGGAGGTATGCTGCTAAGCGTTTTTGTTTGTGCATCACTGCTTCATTTAGCAAACGCCGATTACTACGCTTCACCGCTATTTCACCTGTTTAACGGTGCAGTAATGGTAGGCGCCTTCTTTATCGCCACCGACCCGGTTTCAGCATCAACAACACCAAGAGGCCGCATTATATTTGGTGCAGCGATTGGCTTTTGGGTGGTAATAATCCGTACCTTTGGTGGTTACCCTGATGCCGTAGCGTTTGCGGTTATTATTATGAATATGGCGGTGCCTTTGATTGATTACTATACCCGTCCTCGCGTGTACGGCAAAAACGTTAAAGGTCGAGGTAAACACTAATGATGAAAGAAAGCCTGGCCAAAAACGGCCTTATGTTAGGTGCGTTTGCCGTTGTTACCACAGCATTAATAGCACTCACATTTTTTGGCACCCAAGATAAAATTGAGCAACAAAAGCAGCAAAAACTGCTAAGCGTACTTAATGAAGTCGTGCCTAGCGAATTCCACGACAATGCCCTTTACGCCAACTGCACAGAGGTCAATGCACCTGAACTTGGCAACAAAAAAGCCCACAAAATATATCGTGCGACGTTAAATGGCCAACCTAGCGCATTAGTATTAGAAGCCACTGCTCCAGACGGATACAGTGGAGATATCGATATCGTTGTTGGTGTAAAAGTGGATGCACACGTTGGTGGAAACACACAAGGCGGCTCGAGTACTGACTCGCTCGACGGTGAGAGCGAAAATCTCAATATCACCGCGTTAGCGCTCTCGGAGTTGGCCGAGCTTGACTCAACACCTCAGAAGTCATCTGAGCAAGACGAGAATGCGTCCGATATTTCTGCGCCCAACACTAATAGAATCAGTATGAGGGTGCTTGGCGTGCGCGTTATCGAACACAAAGAAACCCCTGGGCTTGGCGATAAAATAGAGCTTGCCGTTAGCAATTGGATAACGACGTTCAGTGACAAGCCTTTTTCACCCGACAATTTGGCGCCTTGGCAGGTCAAAAAGGACGGTGGTGAGTTCGATCAGTTCACTGGCGCTACCATCACGCCGAGAGCAGTAGTAAGAGCAGTACGCGAAGCCTTGCTTTACGCACAGGCCAACCAATCTGCACTTTTCAACGCTCCAAACACCTGCGCAATTACAGATTCCGTTGAAACAATTGATGCGATTAACGTGAATGAGGCTCAACCTCATAGTGTAGAGGAGCTATAACGTGACTGATTTTCGCGACCTGTCTTTACAAGGGCTTTGGAAGAACAATCCTGCGCTGGTACAACTGTTAGGTTTGTGCCCGCTATTGGCCGTTACCGCGACGTTTATCAATGGTCTCGGGTTAGGCCTTGCTACCATGTTGGTACTCATTGGCAGTAACGTTACCGTTTCACTCGTTCGTAATGTGGTAAGAAACGAAATCCGCATTCCCGTTTTTGTTATGATCATTGCTGCGTTCGTTACCATTGTTCAGCTATTAATGAATGCATACACCTATGACCTTTACTTAGCGCTAGGTATTTTCATTCCGCTGATTGTAACTAACTGCGCCATCATAGGCCGCGCAGAAGCCTTTGCGTCGAAAAACGGGCCGCTCGCCTCTGCCTACGACGGATTCATGATGGGACTGGGTTTTACCGCAGTGCTGGTCATTTTAGGTGGTATGCGTGAGATATTGGGTGCAGGTACATTGCTAGCTGGTGCAGACAGACTGTTTGGCTCAATTGCTGAGAACTGGACCATAACGCTTTTCAACACTGAAAATCCGTTTTTGCTTGCGATACTGCCGCCTGGTGCCTTTTTAGGTATGGGTCTTCTCATTGCTATCAAAAACAGTATTGATGCAAAGTTAGCCGCTAAGCAAACATCGCCTGCAGTGAAGGCTGAACGGGTACGCGTTACAGCTGAAAGCTAAACGCTAAAAATCAAAAACAAAAAAGTATTTAGAAATGAATGATGTAGTTAAGCCGGCCAAGCCGCTTTCTAAGCAGGAAAAAGTAAAAGAAATCATGCGAATACTGGATGACCTTTATCCGGAAATTCCTATCTTTTTAGATCATAAAGACCCATATACGTTACTCATTGCGGTTCTCCTATCGGCGCAATGTACAGACGAGCGCGTTAACCAAATTACGCCAAAGCTCTTTGCTCGGGCAGATAACCCTTACGACATGGTATTGATGAGTATTGAAGAAATTCAAGACATTATCCGTCCTTGTGGTTTATCTCCCATGAAGTCCAAAGGCATTTGGCATTTGTCTGACATGATCATCAAGCAGCACAACGGTGAAGTGCCTGCAAACTTTGAAGCGCTGGAAGCCATGCCCGCAGTGGGTCACAAGACTGCCGCTGTGGTTATGTCTCAAGGCTTTGGCATTCCTGCTTTTCCCGTAGATACTCATATCCACCGATTAATGTATCGCTGGGGTTTGTCGAACGGAAAGAGTGTTGAGCAGACAGAACGTGACGCAAAACGCTTGTTCCCAAAAGAAAGGTGGAATGATTTGCATCTGCAAATCATCCTATATGGCAGAGAATACTGCCCTGCCCGCGGTTTCGACTTAAACAAGTGTGTTATCACACGTGAGTTCGGCAGAAAGAGTTTTATTAACGAAGTGCTGAAAGAACAAGAGAAGAAGCAAAAATTGGCGCTTAAGAAGAAGCGTAAATAGAGCTTCAGTAAGAAACACAATATACGCAACTTCTATTGAAAAGGAGTCTTTGGACTCCTTTTTTCAAATCAAATAAAGCTAATCTTGAGGGCTAAACTGGCGAAAAGCGAAAGCTTTTGAAGAGTCTTCTGCTGCTATGACAATTCCCTTTCTCTCATTAATTGAGTTTTCGAACTCAAAAGGAAACGCGCCATAGGCAAGAAGCCCCTCATACTCGAAGTCATCAAAGCAAACATCTGCTTTGACCGTTATATTGAAAAGTGCGCTCATTCCACTGATAGGTTCGACGGCGCCTGAGTATGAACACCCATTAGAATCTGAACCACTGATTATACCGTCTGCATCAATAGCGAATGAGCGAGTATAAGAGCCCTCTGCCCGAGAGGTAGAATAATTGCCCGCTATATCAGTAAGAGAAACATCCTCGCTAGAGCCGACTTTGTCAGCGGAAAAACCCAAAATAAGACCAGATACCGTTGCAGAGCCCTCTAGTGAATCTTCTGTTGCGGTAGCCTGCATTGATCCATGCATTGTCATATTCGCTCCTGGATACAACATCGTATCTTCTGACGAAAAGACATTCTCGCTTACAGAGCCATGAGCAATTAGCGTGTCGCGAGACGCCTCAGAAAACATTGTGGTCTTACCTTCAGGTGAGACTGCGATTAAGACCATTTCTTGCCCGCCTTCAACCGTTGTCGCTTGCCCAAACCATATACCTAGCACTGAATCCGGTCTTACAATACTGTCGTTATCATTTGAGCTACTACCACCGCACCCCGTAAGTAGAACCGCACATGCTATTGCACTGACGCCAGAACTGTTTTTGATAAATTCTAACAATGTTGACGTTTTACTCTTGCAATGAGAATAAGGAGATATGTTCATATTTACTTTCCTTGTAGTCTTAATTCCTTTTTTAAAAGGTAACATTAATCCCGACACGCTAGTAGAGGAATTTTGCGACTAACACACGACTTACGCTTGTGGTTTGCCTCGAAAGAGACAATCAAATTGGCTATGATGGATGAGTTAGAGTTTTGCTCGCGCAAATAAAAAAAGAAATATAAAAATAAATCCATGGAGAACACATGTCTCGATTGAATACTATCGCTAGAAGGCTAGCGTTTGGTGCATTAGTAAGTGCATGCAGTTTTGGTGTTTTTGCAGAAACTTCCCCCATTACTGACGAGCAAAAGAAAAATGCGGAAGCATTAATTCAAAAAGCCCTGAAAAGTGATTTAGGCTATAGCATTGTTGAATCCCTAACCACTGAGATTGGCCCTCGCCTGGGCGGCTCTGAAGCAGAAAAGCGAGCTAGAGATTGGGGCGTGGTGGTAGGAGAGCGTCTAGGTTTTGATAAAGTCAGCATAGAAGAATTCACTATGCCATTTTGGGATAGAGGCCACCTACACATTTCACTCACGGCGCCTTATGCCCAACCGCTTTACGGCACAGCCCTTGGCGGCGCAGCGCCTTCTGAAAGCGAGATCAATGCAGACATCGTTTATTTCAGAGATATTCACGCGCTAACCGCAGTTAAAGATGGTGCCCTTAAAGGCAAAATTGCATTTGTAGACGGCGACGCCATGGTAAAAAGCCAAACAGGAGCAGGCTATGGTCAAGCGAACCAACGTCGCCGAATTGGTTGGCAACATGCTCAACGCGGCGGCGCTGAAGCGCTGGTCGTGCGCTCAGTAGGATCTGACTCTCATCGTTTTCCTCATTCAGGCATGATGAGCTCAGACGGCGATAATTGGGCAGATATCCCCGTAGTCGCTATCTCTAACCCTGACGCAGACCATTTACGACGTTTACATAACTTAGGTAAACCGCTGTCATTGTCGCTTCACTCTGAATCGAAATGGAAAGGCGAAGTAAACAGCGGCAACGTAATACTGGATTTAGTGGGCAGTGAGAAGCCCGAAGAAATTATCCTTATTGGCGGCCACCTAGACAGCTGGGATTTAGGAACGGGTGCAGTTGATGACGGCGCAGGCGTTGCTATTACCACGGCAGCGGCTGCGTTAATTGCTTCTTTACCAGAGCGCCCAAAACGCACCATTCGTGTGGTCATGTTTGGCGCTGAAGAAGTGGGCCTATTAGGCGCCTTTGCTTACGCTAAACAACACGAAAAGAACCTTGAAAATCACGTTCTGGCCACAGAGTCTGACTTTGGTGCGCAAACTATCTGGCAAGTAGTGTCAAATGTGAATCCCGAAGCGACTGTGCTAGTCGATGAAATCGCGAAGATTTTATCACCGCTAGGCATAGTGCGTGGCGGTTCAGACATTGCTGGCGGCGGCCCTGACATTATTCCGCTAGCAGCGAAAGGCGTACCAACGATTAGGTTAAATCAAAACGGTAGAGATTACTTTGATCTTCACCATACGCCAGATGATACCTTAGATAAAATTGACCCCGATGAGCTTGCGCAAAACATTGCAGCCTACGCAGCAAGTATATACTTGTTAGCCGATTCGGACGTTGACTTAAAAGCTAAACAGTAGTTACACGTTAGTAATCATCAAACATTGGTCAGTGCATCTCGTGCTGGCCAATGCTTACCAGTACTCTGCTTACCCTCGCCTCTGCTAGTCCGAAATGCTTACGTTTTATTGCGCTTGAATAAGCTGGGCAACAAATCGCTTCGCCTCTTGCCTTGATGGCAGCTCTACATGCCGATACGTATTCGCATGTTTAAAAGCAACGGTTGTTTTATTTATGGAGATATTTGAGATTAACGCACCTGACATGGCGCTATTAAAGGTAGAGATAGAATCTTGAAATTGCATAGTAAATACTTCTTTATTAATGTTGTTTGTTTTGAATTCCTCGCAGGTTGGGTAAAGAAATCGAAAAACGATAATTAGGCTCTAGCGTGAACATAGCGTTTCAGAAAGAGCCCATTTTTTTGAGGTCACTTCAGAAAAGAGAAGTGACCTTAGATAAGCATAGAGGTCTTATCGAACTACTACGTTAGCAGCTTGAGGACCTTTTTGGCCTTGTTCAACTTCGAAGCTAACTTCTTGGCCTTCTTTCAACGTTTTGAAACCGTCAGAAGCAATTGAACGGAAGTGTACGAATACGTCTTTGCCGCCAGCTTCAGGAGTGATGAAACCAAAACCTTTTTCTTCGTTGAACCACTTAACTGTACCGTTTACAGAATTAGACATAATAAAAACCTTTTAAAAAAAATTGATGTGATGGTGGAAAACCACCGAATAGCTATAGACATCTCCAAGCTAGT
This sequence comes from Alteromonas sp. W12, assembly GCF_001924945.1. Taxonomy (NCBI): domain Bacteria; kingdom Pseudomonadati; phylum Pseudomonadota; class Gammaproteobacteria; order Alteromonadales; family Alteromonadaceae; genus Alteromonas; species Alteromonas sp. W12. The sequence continues at coordinate 783,560 of NZ_LQXH01000001.1, read as the reverse complement.
AAAGCAGTTGTATATCTATATAAAACTTCAATTTGAAGGATTTAAAAAAGAGGTACAGCGCAGTATTAGGTAAAGCAAATAACATATCTAGAGCGATGCGAAAGGTACAGGTTATTGCGAGCAATGTCTACTAGTTTCCCGTTTATTTTTTAACCAAAACACAACTTTTTTACAAAAATGTTTATTAGAAAGCTGAATACGTATGTTTGTTCAAGGCAGTTGAAAGCTAGGTTAACCTTGCTTTTTTGCTATAGGTTTAAATTATGACAGATACGTATGAGTTAGCAGGTAAAACAGCCATCGTTACCGGAGGCGGAAAAGGGCTAGGTAAAACTCTCGCTCAATTTCTACTAGAAGCAGGAATGAACGTGGCCATTTGTGGGCGCACTGAAACTGCGGTCATGCAGACTGTAGAGCAGTTCGACGCCCTATTCCCAGGTAATGTCATTGGCCAAGTTTGTGATGTATCGAAAAGCGCTGATGTTGCCAGTTTTGTTAGAAAGGTCAAAGATACATTTGGCGAGCTACACGTCCTAATTAATAACAGTGGCTTTGGTAAGGAGACCCTTATTTGGGAAACCTCAGAGAAAGCGTGGGACGAAGTAATGGATACTAACGTAAAAGGGACCTTTCTCATGTGTAAAGAGGTCGTGCCTCACATGATTAACAACAAGGAAGGCTACATTATCAACATCGCTTCTCAGGCGGCATTGAACGGCTATGCCAATGCAGGCGTTTACTGTGCATCAAAATTTGCGATGGTGGGACTTGGAAAAGCGTTGCAAGAAGAAGTTCGTCCCTACGGTATTCACGTTCATTCCCTAAACCCTGCACTGATACAGTCGCAGAAAGCAGAAACAGAGAAAGTGGACGATGGCCTGATTCAAAATGAAGACTTAGGCAACATGGTGGTTTACCTATTGAGCCAACCTCGCCGTCTTAAAATTGATAATATCGGCCTATGGGGCTATTAATACCAGTCCGCATAGATAATTACCCACTCAGCGAGACTTAAAATGTTCGTAATCGCGGCGTGTTACCGCAGGTATAGTACGTTTAACTAGAATTGTAATCTTGTCTTAAAGCGTTAACATTTCCTAATTAACATAAAAGCGTGTTGTTTGCGTTTACTCAAATAAAGTACTCATCGTATTTATGTGTACAAAAAGTAACGGCCAACACGCAAACACAGTGCAGTGTGCCATCGAGTAATTCCGATGGCTCAAAATAGGAATCTCTTATGCGAATGCTTCACACCATGCTTCGAGTTGAAAACTTAGAGGCCTCTCTTCACTTTTATACCTCACTGATGGGCATGCGTCTTCTTCGCCAGTCTGAAAACAAAGAGTATGAATACACGCTAGCTTTCGTGGGATATGGCGATGAAACCGAGAGTACCGTCTTAGAACTTACCTATAACTGGGGCGACAACACCTACGATAAAGGTAACGCGTATGGTCATATTGCGATTGAGGTCGATGATATCTATCAGTTTTGTGAAAACTTAGAAACAAACGGCGCTGATGTATATCGTAAACCGGGGCCAGTAAAAGGCGGCTCCACAGTTATTGCTTTTGTTCGCGACCCCGATGGATATGCAATAGAACTCATACAAAATAAATCGATTTCGCTATGAAATGGCTCAAAAACAAGAACTGAAGATGCAGCCAGCGTAGTCAAAGCGATTTGAACGCTTAAGTCGCCAAACTATCAATTTAAAAACGTGCGGCACTGGAAAAAAACGATGAAAAACCACATGGAGTGACACGACATGCTACGTAACCGCTTATTATTTTCGCAAAATGATAAAAACAAAAGCCAAGCTCGAACAGCGATATGTCGGAAGCCTCGAGCAGCGCACAATATAGGCTTGCGCAGTCAGCCAAAAGCAAAACTGGCCGCTATTCTGCCAGCGTTGTTTATCGCTTTTACCGGTGCAGTTGCTGCTGGCAGTGCGTTTTCGGCCATGGCTGCAAATAACGAGAGTGCGCAAACACACGCTGACACAAAAGAAAATGTTGAAACGCACTTTACCGTGATAGCCCATCGCGGCGCGTCGGGCTATTTACCTGAGCATACCCTCGAAGCTGCTACCCTCGCCTTTTCTCTGGGCCCTGATTTTATTGAGCAAGATGTTGTTATCACCAAAGACGACATACCCGTTGTGCTACACGACATCCACTTAGAAACGGTCACCAATGTAGAAGATGTGTTTCCTGCACGCCACCGCGATGACGGACGCTATTACGCGCGTGATTTTACTCTTGAAGAACTGCGACAACTGCAGGTACACGAGCGCGCTAACAGTGACGGGAAGCAAGTTTTTAAAGATAGGTACCGCGGCACGCATGCTAATTTTAAAGTTGCCACGTTAAATGAACACTTTGAGCTAATCAGCGAGCTAAATCGCCAATTTGGAACGTCTGTAGGGGTTTATCCTGAGGTAAAGTCCCCTGCCTTTCACATTAAAGAAGGCGTTGATGCCAGTAAAATCGTTGTAGATGCCTTAAATGCTTACGGGTTTGGTGGAGAGAGCGGTAATAGCTACCTGCAATGCTTCGATTTTAACGAAGTTAAGCGCATTCGAGAAACCCTGGGCTATAAAGGCAAAGTTGTGATGCTGATCGGTGAAAACGACTGGGGCGAAAGCGACACAGATTATAACTGGCTGCGCACTCAGGAAGGCATGCAGCAGGTTGCGTTATATACCGATGGCATAGGCCCTTGGTTAGGCCATTTACTCGATAATGAAGCGATGACTCAAGGAAAAATAGAAGCCGCGGCATGGATTGCCTACGCCCACGAAAATAACCTGACAATCCACCCCTACACCTACCGACATGATGCACTACCAGCAGGTATGAGTTCAGAACAAGTCTTGGAAGTTTTAGACAAGGTGGTAGGTGCTGACGGTGTTTTCACCGATCATTTAGTACCGGTATTAAGGTGGCGAGAAAAATTAAACTAACGCATTTTAAAGCGAGTGTAGGCGCGACAATTAGCGCCTAGGATTTTGAAAGTCGCACCACCACGCGTCTGTTTTGGGCGCGGCTTTCTCGTGTATCGTTTGGCGCAATATGGCGTTTCTCACCGTGGCCTGTTAACTGAATTCGATCTTCAGGTACACCTAGCGTAGTCAAATAGCTTTTTACTTCGTTAGCACGTCGAATAGACAACTGTTCATTATTATAGCGACCGCCGTAGCTATCGGTGTAACCATCAAGAAGCACAAGCTCAAGCTCGCTGTCTTCTTTTAAGTATTCACCTATCATGGTTAAGCGCTTCTGCGAATATTTGGTTAGCTCTGTACTGTTGTTTTGATACGACAATACCGTGTAGGCAATGTCATCAAAACCGAAGGGCAATAAGTTCGATACACACTTCACAAATTCACGATACACACCAGAGAAGTTGCTAGCGTTTAATGCCACACTCACTTGGTCGTATTTGTTATACCAATCTTGGTAATAGATTGTGGGCCAAAAGCCTTTTTCTAATTCAGACAACATAGTCCAAGCCGCATCCTGCGGAAGGTCGCCATTGTACTGTTTACGAATAGACATGTCGGCAATGGTTTTAGGCGCAACACCGGGCATCCATTTAGGTGGTACAGAATAAACAGCAGCCATATCAAATTTGCTTGGCAGCAAATACATGTCCAGTTCAAATTCCATATTAAGCTGCTTCGACGCTGAGCTCGTGAACATGGCTTCGCCATAACCGGGTAGTTCGTGGTTCAAGGTACACTGAAGTCGCGTGTCTTTGTCTATTCGCCAGTTGGAGCTTTCTATGGTTGCAGAATATTGCCGCATGGCAGCGTGGGAAGACAATGACCCTAGCATCCCCAATAAAGCGATGTATTTTAATTTCGACACCATTTCGACACCATAACGAAAATCAGACTAACACAGGTAAAAGACAACACTACGTGCACAAATTACCGAACATAATGAATCAAATTAGCTCACACAAAAAGAAGAAATGTGCCTAATGATTTTTTCACGCTTAATTTGATTATCGTCCAAATTGTAGAAAAGTTTAGCGTTTAATACCATTCGCGTTTTGTACTTTTGCTAGCCCCCTGATTTAACAGTTTATAAATTGCAACTGGCAACTCGAGAGTATCCTTGCGATAATTCTTTTACGCAATATGCTTCGCAGGTTGGTACGCATTTTAGTCACCAACCAATTAACGCAATCGAGTCTTACAAGAGTGTTTATGTCTGCCAACCCGCCCCATCTCTCCCAGCGCTTTCGAGGTTACTTTCCCGTTGTTATCGACGTTGAAACAGCCGGATTTAATGCAGGCACTGACGCCCTGTTAGAATTAGCCGCGGTAACGGTGAAAATGGATGAAAACGGTATACTTCATCCCGATCAAACTTTTCATTATCACATTGACCCCTTTGAGGGCGCTAACCTAGAGCCAGCAGCCTTAGAATTTAATGGCATCGATCCTAATTGTGCATTGCGAGGGGCTATTGAAGAAAGCGAAGCCATGAAGGACTTATGTAAAGGCATCCGCAAGGCGCAAAAAAATGCAGACTGCCAACGTTCAGTTATTGTTGCTCACAATGCAACGTTCGATCAGAGTTTCGTCAATGCCGCGATAGAACGCTGCAATATAAAACGCACGCCGTTCCATCCGTTTGTTTCATTTGACACCACCAGCCTTGCTGGATTGGCCTTAGGCCAAACGGTTTTGGTAAAAGCATGCCGTGCAGCGGGGATCGCATTTGACCAAAGTGAAGCGCACAGTGCGCTGTATGACGCCCAAAAGACCACCGAGCTATTTTGCTATATGGTAAATCGCTATAAAGCGCTAGGCGGATGGCCTGTAGAAAATAAAGAGTAGTTTTATTCAAACTGATATAAACAAAAACAGCGCCAAAAGGCGCTGTATTTTTATAATCTTTAAACAGTTTAGCTTATAGCTTGTCTGCTTCTTCAGATAGGTACTTAGCAACACCTTCAGGCGACGCATCCATACCAGCTTTACCTTCAGTCCAACCCGCTGGGCAAACTTCACCATGCTCTTGGTGGAATGCTAGTGCATCAACCATGCGTAGCATTTCATCAACGTTACGGCCAAGTGGAAGGTCATTGATTACCTGATGACGTACCATACCTTCTTCGTCGATTAGGAATGAACCACGGAACGCAACGCCATCTTCTGGGTGCTCAACATCGTATGCCTGGCAGATGTCGTGCTTAACGTCAGCAACAAGGGTGTACTTAACCGGACCAATACCACCTTGATTTACCGGAGTGTTTCTCCACGCATTGTGTGAGAACTGAGAGTCGATTGAAACACCGATCACTTCAACACCACGCTTTTTGAACTCGTCGAAACGCTTGTCAAAGGCGATAAGCTCTGACGGGCAAACAAACGTAAAATCTAGTGGGTAGAAGAATACAACAGCTTTCTTGCCCTTGATTGCTTCACTTAATGTGAAAGTGTCAACAATTTCACCACTACCAAGTACCGCTGCAGCAGTAAAGTCAGGTGCTGGACGGCCAACTAATACACTCATGAGTCTCTCCATTTATATTTGGATTGTAATAATAGAAGTGATTACGTTGCGTAACCACTTTGATAAGAAATTTCCTTCAAAGAAAATAGGTACGAATATGGAAATAACAATATTAAACAAAGAGTTTTTTTACTGATCATACCAATAACCGCTTAACATCCCCCCACACTGTTCAGTCTTTCTTCAATTACCTTGTATTAAATTTGTCATTATCCACTTGCTAAAGCAAAGAATAACAATTATTATCATTTACAGATTCATTTGGAGTACGTTTAATGTTTGTTTGCATGTGCTATGGGGTAACTGATAAAAGCATTCGCGCAGCGGTTGAAGAAAACGGTGTGGGAAATATGCGAGAGTTACGTCAACATTTAGAGCTTGGCTCACAATGCGGTAAGTGCATCAACATGGCGCAACAGATCATTGACCAAACTATCGTCGATGAGTCCCTATTCAAAGACGTTGGCTAGGCAATTAGCCAACCCGCGTATTCTTAACACGCAACGTCATCGCTCTTAGCATCCTTGGCTAGACTTTAAACACCATATTTATTATCACGATTATTCCTTTAAGTGACCTAAGTCATATTCTAGTTTAATTACCTAAGTAACATTCACATCGTCACCTAAAACGATAGGTTGTTGTCCTTTCAAACTCAGAGCTAGGCTCATTTCCTTACTTTCAATGAGTGCAGCGCGCCATTTAACTACGTAGCTTTGCTGAAGCATGCCCTAGTTAAAGGTGTACTCAATGCCTGCATAATAGAAAGCCCCATTGATACCGCTAGGCGATGTAGGTGGGTAGAGTGCGCCAACTTCACCTTGAAAAGGATTTTCATTAGGCAGCGAATCAAACAGATTTTGGGCGCCGAGGGTAACTTGTGTTTGAGGCAGTACTTTCCATGCAACTTGGGCATCGAATGTGGTTAACGCATTGCCGTATATGTCCATGCCTGCGGACGCATCAAGATGGTCTTCATAAAACTCACCGTAATAGTTAAGTCGCCAAGTAAATGCCCAATTTCCTTTCGATTGCTCGAGCGTGATACTGCCTCGATGAGCAGGCAAGTTATCTTCCAGCATACGAATTCTTGCCTGTGTTAGATTAGGTAGAAGCCGTATTTCGTCCCCCACTTGCGCAGGATAAAGCGTAACCCGCTCTACTTGTGTGTCTGTCCAGTTGAAGGCAAGAAGTAAAGAATTTGACCAATCAGCTAGCGCAAAATTGTAGTTAACAACTAAATCAACACCCTGAGTTTTTGTGTCAAAGTCATTTGTAAAATACTTTGCAGCATTATATTTCGCCGCATCTGGACGCCCTTGGGCAATAAGCGCACTAATGTCGTCGTCGGTTAACGGGATTGCAGATGTCGTACTAATGCGATCAGAAAGGCGAATATTGAAATAGTCGAGCGTCGCAAAAAAGTTCTCGCTTGCCTGCATAACAAGCCCGAGGCTAAAGTTCACCGATTCTTCAGGCGTAAGTGGAGTTGCGCCTAGTTGCAGTGAGATAAGATCAGTTGGAGGTAGCGTTGCTTGGTCTTCCAAACCGTTAACACCGTAGGCGGTTGTTACGTTGATAACATTACTCTGCCCTACTGTTGGCGCCTTAAAACCGGTGTTTACAGATCCGCGTAATGCAAAAATATCATTTAATTTATAGCGAGTACTCAATTTCCCATCGAATGTCGAGCCGAAATCACTGAAATGCTCTACACGAGTGGCCACGCCAAACTGCCATGCTTCGGTAACATAAAATTCCAAATCGGCGTACACAGCCCAATTGCTTCTGCTCCAGTGCCCAGCACTTTGAGGCTGATACCCCGGAAAACCGTTGGAACCGATGGAAAAGCCTTGGTTCAACCCAAGTGGCGGCTCTAGAGCGAAAGGGCCTGCAATATATGACGCTTCATCGCCGGACTTTTGAAAATAGGTTTCTTTGCGCCATTCTAAGCCCACGGCAATGCTAACCGGATCGTCGAAAATAGTTTGAATGAGTTTGTTAAAATCTAAGTTAAGCGTTCGCTCTACTTGCGACACACCACCGGGCGAAAACGACGTTGGCGTTTGTGGCCCTAACGATGGATTAACCGTATTGGAGATGGTGTACTCAATGTCACTGTAGCCCAATGTCGCACTGGCATCCATCGCCCAGCCATTAGGTAACTCATGTTTAACGCCCATCGCAACAGAAGCGTCCGTTATCGTACCCCCAAATTTTGGTGTGAAACCGCCAGGGAACCACTCGTTGAAAGCAAAACAGTTGGCACCAAGCGCCGTTGTGTTATCTGCAATAAGTTGATACGTGGGGTCCAGCAATACACTATTGCTGGGCAAGGTTATAGAAGGGCAAGCAATTCCACTTTCCAATCCATCGAGATCGGCTACAATCAGACGACTTTCCCCTGTATTTGGGTCGGTACGGCTGAACACCCCTTCTCGGGTTTGCGGATTTCGAAAGTAAAAACCACCGTTTATTTCTCTTCTTGCTGCAGTGGCAAAGCTGTAAAATTGTGATTTAGACGAAATGTCTGCGCCCGCATTTAGCGCAAGTTTAATATCTTCGTTAACATCAAGCGCTCCCCATACTTGGGACGGTGACGCGATGAACACATTCCCTTGGTCAATCAAGTTCTGCGCATCAATCCGCTGTACAGAGCGCGACGTGCCATTTTGCTGACGATACTCTGCCGTTGCATTTAAAAAGCCGTCTTCTCCAATAGCAAAGCCCTTATTCAACTGCACTTGAAACAGTTCGCCGTCACCTTCACTGTATCCGCCCACTTTCAGCGCAACATGCCCTCCTTCACGAGCATCCTTAAGTACGAAGTTAATCACGCCTGCAATGGCGTCTGAGCCATACTGGGCTGCTGCACCATCTCGCAATACTTCGACTTGCTTTAACGCATAGGCAGGAATAACCGATATATCAGGCCCTTGTGCACCGTCAGATAAACCTCCGCCTAAAAACGTGATTACCGCAGAGCGATGGCGTCGCTTTCCGTTAAGCAGCAAAAGCGTGTGATCCGAGGACATGCCTCTAAGGTTCGCCGGCCTTACCAGGCTACTGGCATCATTGATGGGCTGATCGTTTACGTTTAACGAAGGAACCATCACGCTTAACATAGAAAGCACGTCTGAATTTCCCTGTGAGTTAAGGGTTTCAGAACCAATCACATCCAGAGGAACTGGTGAGTCAACAGCACTTCGAGGCGAGTTACGAGTACCGACGACCGCAATTTTTTCAAGTCCATTGCCTCCCTCGTCTGTTTTCTTTTCGGTATCTTGTGGCTGTGTTTCCTTCGCCACTAACGATGAACGAGAACGAATACTTACCGCACCGCTTTCATCAGTCACTACCGCCAATTCTGTTCCTTCAAGAAGCTGTGCCAGCGCTTCATTCAGTGTGAACGTACCTTCCAATGCGTTTGTTTTCACTTTTTTTGCTAAATCAAAAGGAAAAAGCAATGTGGTATTTGCCTGTTTAGCTAGTTCGGTTAGCGCTTCATTAGCATTTTGTGCGGGTATTGAAAAGCTGTAAGCACCCAATTTTGGTTCGGTTTGGTCGGGTGATTGCGAAGGGCTGTCTGTTTGTGCATGAAGCGTTGGCGCTGGTGCTATGAAAAGAAAAAAGCCGGACGCTATGTGTAGTGCCGAGAGGGACAAAATACGGGAGAATTTGCACATTCTTTTTTGCAAAAGGCATTGGGCCGAACACGCTAGGGCATGCAGCTTTTCTATTGCCTTTTCGGTTTGCCTGCTTATCGCAAAATTGCTGTATTGCAAGATATAAAATCGATGTGCTTATTATTTTAATTATATTGTCACATTAAAGAAATTGATGCCAACTACGAATAGTAGAAAGCACCTATCTTTCAGAAATATTTAACTTTTCGCTAGCTTAAGCTCAATACTTGTTTCTGTGACTTTCTCGTAATTGATATTAAAGCTGCTCTTAAGTGCTGACAACAAACCGTCTATATCGCCTACCTTAAAGTAGCCCGCTACACGTCGCTTGCGCAGACTTTCGTCCGAAATGTTAAAGCGAACGGGCGTATAGCGGCCAATCTCAGCTAATACGGCCTCCAGCGGCTCACCTTTAAATACAATCATACCTTGTTGCCACGCTAAATCGTCATCAATGTCATTTTGAGACATGCTTTCACGGGCTTCCACTTTACCTTGCACTGTGGCTTTTTCACCTGCGAACATGAGAAGTCCTTCTTCAGCAACAGGACGTTTCGTGAAGAGCGACTCATTTGAGGATGAAGCCTTAAAGCGATCTTTCACCAATACCTTTCCGTCGGTCACCACTAACTCAAACGCATTATCATCCACATATTGCATATTAAAAGCAGTTCCAACAGCGGTAACGGTGTTGTTGCCTGCAGTCACAGAGAATGGGCGAGACGTGTCGTGAGCCACTTCAAAGTGTGCCTCCCCTTTCAATAAAACGATATTGCGCGCCGTTGATGAGAAGTCTACGGTAACGACAGAGTTTGTATTTAGATGAAGTTTAGAGCCATCGGCTAGCGTCACGTTTTTCTGTTCGCCAACACCGGTTTGTACCTTTTGTGTTACCGCTGCGAATTCAGGGGTGCTATTCAGCCACGTGCGCTGAACTACTACCCCAACAGCAATTGCCATCACTAAGAATGTGGCCGCAATGCCCCAAACCGCTGTTTTAGGCATATTGCGTTTTTTCGACGACTGACGTGAGGTAGGCTGCGGGAATAAACCGCTCAATTCATTTAATACCGACATGTCGTCCCACAAGCTAGCGGCGTCGAGCAAAGCTTGACGATGCGCATTACTTTCCGACAACCAAGCATCTAGCTCCGTCTTTTCGTCACTGTTTAAGCCGCGATCGAGACGGCTTATCCATAAGCATGCTTGCTCTTGGATATCTTCTTTGCTTGAAAACTGGCGAATATTATTCATGTTAACTACGGCTTATGTCCTGAGTCGCGTTAGCAGTGGCACGGGGGGATGCACTGTCCTTTGACAGCTCGGCTAAGTACCTAGAGCACATCATTAAACCTTTGGCGACATGCTTCTCAACGGTGCTTTCGCTTAGCCCCACAAGCTCTGCAATCTCTTTTTGTCGCATGCCATATACTTTTTTCAGCAAAAATACGCGTTTTACATCAGCAGACAATGTATCTGTCGCTCGGCAAAAATGAATAAAACGCTCTTTGCTTTCTACATTTTTTTCTAAACTGTGCCCTACAAGTTCATAAGGCAAAATATCCATGTCATCGAGCTGCTGCTTATTTTTGTTTTCAGCTTTCGCAACATGGTTCAGCGCTAGATTACGCGCTGTCTTGAGCATATAGGTACGCTCATACTGTATTTCTTGTTTTAACTCTGCTTCGTAGCTTTTAATAAAAGCTTCTTGCACGATGTCTTCAATGTCGTCGGCGCCAACAATAGAACCTACCGCACGCATTAGCTTTGAGCGGTATTTTAAAAAGGTTTCAGCTACTGTCGACTTTCTCGTCATAATATTAAATGTTGTGTGTTTCGATTTGCTTACATTGGCATCAATAATGCCTGCTTTTTCGTTCTTTTTCACCTAATAAAATAAAAGGGGGCTAATGCCCCCTTAACTTTGAAACATTAAGTGAAAGTTTGGTTTATAGGTAATTGCTTACCTATTAAAAAGTGTAAACACCTCTTAGGTAGTAGAAGCCACCGTTAATACCAATTGGAGATGTTGTCGGATACGCTGAACCGGCAATCTGTGCGTAGGTGATACCACCTGCATCAGTGTTGTTTTCGTCAGGGTATTCATCAAACGCGTTCTTAGCACCAACAGTTACTGTGAAATCTTCAGTGAAGTTATATGCCACTTCAAAGTCGAACGTAATTTCAGAACCTACTTTGTCAATCGGCAATGCAGAGTCTAGGTGATCTTCGAAGATGCTACCGTAGTAGTTCATTCTCGCAAGGAAGCGCCAGTCGCCATTAGTGTGGTTAGCTGTTGCACTGTAACGTACCGCTGGAAGGTTATCTTCTAGCATGCGAATACGGAAATCAGAGATATTGTCCGACGCGCGGTCAACTTCTGTAGACGTCCAGTTATATGCAAGTGAGAACTTAGTTTCACCGCCCATCATATCCATCGAATAGTTCGCTACTACGTCTACACCTTCAGTGGTGGTGTCGAAGTCATTAGTAAAGAAGCTGATTTCAGAGAAGCTAGACGCATCGTTGATACCTTGCTCAAGCAGCGTGGCAATGTCTTCTTCAGTCAGCGCAATACCAGAGGCAGTACTGATACGGTCAGTCAGTTCGATGTTGTAGTAGTCTGCGGTAATGAATAGACCGTTATCGAAATCGGCTACCACACCAAACGTGATACTTTCTGACTCTTCAGGCGTTAACTGCTCACCACCTTTAAGTTGAGACACTGGATCTGTCGGAGGCAGTGTTGCACGGTCAATAAGTTCACCACCTGTACCAAACGCGGTAGTTACGTTACGCACGTTGCTTTGACCAAGGGTAGGTGCTTTAAAGCCTGTTGAGAACGCACCACGGAAAGCAATGTTCTCAAGTGCTTGCCAACGGAAAGCAATCTTACCTTTCGTTGTGTCACCGAAATCAGAGAAGTCTTCATAACGTAGCGCACCGGCTAACATGAAGTTTTCAGTGATATACGCTTCTGCGTCAATGTACAGTGCGATGTTGTTGCGGGACACACGACCTTGGCTATTGGCCGCCAAGCCAGGGAAACCATTTGAGCCAATGCCAAAGCCTTGTGTCGCCAGCGGACCTATTTCATAAGAGGCAGTATCACCTGCAAAGCTCTCATAACTTTCGTTGCGATATTGGAAACCAGTTGCCACGAATAGTGGTTCATATAAACCAACATCGAACGGCTTAGTGAAATCAATATCAAGGGTTTGCTCAGACTGCGTATAGCGACCTGGGCTAAATTCTGTAGGTGTTTCTGGACCTAAAGACGGGTTGATGGTGTTGCTAATAGCAAAGTCAACTTCGTTTTGGCCAAGGTTCAAGCTCACGTCATACGTGATATCGTGGTCAAGTTCGCCTTTCGTACCAAAGACAAGTGACATATCTGTAACCGTACCACCGAAACGAGGTGTGAAACCACCTGGCAGCATTTCGTTGAACGCCCAACAGTCAGGATTGTTCTGAACTTCGTTAATATAACGCGGGTTCTCTAGTACGTTATCACCAACTACGATGTCGGTTGGACAGTTACCTGACATATCGCCGGTTAAATCACCAACAAGCAGTAGTTGCTCGCCATCGTCATTTGTACCACCATCGTTCACACCACCACGATTGTGTGGGTTACGGAAGTAGAAACCACCTTCAACTTCACGCTCGGCGTAGTTACCAAACATGTAAGCTTCTGAGGTAGCAGAAAGCTCTATACCTGCATTAGCGAAAAGTTTGATGTCGTGTTTGATTTCAGGTGAGCCCCAAATTTGCGCAGGATCTGCTACAAAAGTGTTCCCAGCCGCTATCAATGCAGCAGCGTCTGCACGCTGTACACTTCGAGATGTGTCGTCTGCAGTACGGTATTCAGCTGAAAGGTTAATAAAGCCTTTGTCAGATAGAGGAAGACCTACGTTACCCGACATCTGAATCATGTCGCCGTCGCCTTCGTAGAAAGAGCCGTAACGGGCTTCAAACGAACCGCCTTCTGATGCATCGTTAAGTACGAAGTTAATTACACCCGCAATCGCATCAGAACCGTATTGTGCTGCTGCACCATCACGAAGTACTTCCACTTGCTTTAATGCCGCTGCTGGGATAACAGAAATATCAGGACCTTGTGCACCGTCAGAAAGACCACCACCAAGGAAAGTGATAACCGCAGAACGGTGACGACGTTTACCATTTACAAGCACAAGCGTGTGGTCTGATGCCATACCGCGAAGGTTAGCAGGACGAACAAGCGTTGAAGCATCGTTGATCGGCTGGTCGTTTACGTTAAAAGACGGAACAACAGTCTGCATCATAGATACCATATCAGTGGCACCCTGCTGCTTAAACTCTTCGTCAGAAATAATATCAATTGGCACCGCTGAGTCAGCGACCGAGCGAGGCGCTGCACGTGAACCAACTACCGCAATTTGTTCAAAATCTTCGGCCTTAGCACTCTCTTCAGCTTCTTGCGCATAAACAGGTGCAGCGGCCATTACTGAAAACGCAGCTGATGCGGCTAATACGCCACGCACGTTTTTGGTCAATAAAGACAAGGTTGTATTCATGGTGGTTTCCCGGAGTTTCTCTAAGACACCTTCAGCGTTTTAAACACATTAAAAAAATGCTCAGAGTAGTTGTTATTTTTTACCTTCAACACTGACTCATTTGCGGTCAGATGGTGTTTTTTATAGAACGCAAGATATTAAAAAACAAACCTTTTTCGACAAAATAAAAATATTTTTTCACTCCGTAGAGGATTTTAATTTCTGACCTGTCTATATAATTTTTACGGGAATAAAAGTGCGGGATTTTTGGCGGGTTTTAATAAAAAAAGCCGACTATAAGCCGGCTTTTAAATCGTTTTTTACAAACCTAAAAATTTGTACATGGAAACAAGATTTACTCTGCTTCTTTGTACTTTGCAGCCGTTTCTTTAATAAGCGGTTGAAGCTCGTTTTGTTGGAACATTTCAATAATGATATCGCAACCGCCTACAAGCTCACCTTCAACCCATAGTTGCGGGAATGTCGGCCAGTTTGCATATTTTGGTAGTTCTGCGCGGATGTCTGGGTTTTGAAGAATATCTACATAAGCAAATGGTTCGCCACATGACATCAACGCTTGCGATGCTTGTGAAGAAAAGCCACAGCTAGGTAGTTTAGGAGAACCCTTCATATACAACAAAATTGGGTTTTCTTCGATTTGCTGCTTGATTCTATCTAGCGTTGATTGATTTTCAGTATTATCCATTTGATTCCTCTGAGCACAAAAGTGTATTCCCAGTTAGATGGGAATGCATGAATGATTTATCAAGGGAAAGGGTATCATAATTTTATGTTTAATTACCCATAGCTAAATTGATCTTTTCAACTTCTGAATCGTTATCTACCCATACATTGCAATACAAATTAGTGTCACATTTTAACTTTTGAAAAAAAATTCACATTTTTGTCATTGAGTTATAGGACTTTATCCCCACATTTGGGATATGCTTTAGCGTCTAGAGCAGTATATTGAACATAGAATTAATATGCACTTATTGAACAGGCGAAGATAAGTGGGCTTTAGACTACAATACTAAACCAACATGGAGACCGTCATGGCTTTTGAATTACCAGCATTACCATACGAACAAAATGCACTAGAACCGCATATTTCTGCTGAAACGCTTGAGTACCACTATGGCAAGCACCACGCTACTTATGTAACTAAGCTTAACGGCCTAGTTGAAGGTACTGACATGGAAAACAAAAGCCTAGAAGAAATCATCAAATCTTCTGACGGCGGTGTTTTCAATAACGCAGCGCAGGTATGGAACCACACGTTCTACTGGCACTGTCTAAGCCCGAATGGCGGCGGTGAGCCAACAGGCGCGCTAGCAGAAGCTATCAACGCGAAGTGGGGCTCATTCGCAGACTTCCAAGCAGCATTTAACGATAAAGCTGTTAACAACTTCGGTTCAAGCTGGACGTGGTTAGTTAAAACTGCAGACGGCAGCCTAGATATCGTTAACACAAGCAACGCGCAAACGCCTATTTCTGGCGACGACCTTACGCCAGTGCTTACTGTTGACCTTTGGGAACACGCTTACTACATCGACTACCGCAATGCGCGTCCTAAGTACCTAGAAAATTTCTGGGCGCTGGTTAACTGGGAATTCGCAAGCAGCAACTTTGCATAAGCAAAAGACTGAAGCGTTAAGCGCCTTGCGCTCTTAACAGCGTAAAGTATCAGTTATAAAAAGCCCCGCTTCCAAGCGGGGCTTTTTTTATGCACTGTTGTTCATTAAGTGACACTAAATTCTTATTAAAGTTGCATTTTTCATTAGACGAAAAGATTAAAAACTATACACAATAATTACTATCGTTTTCCCAAATACCTACTAAGCTGAAATTACGGGGTTCCGTATTTAAGGGGTATTCATGGGTATTTTTGAACACTATCAAAGTCGCTATGAAGAGCGAAAACAGGAAGAGTTCACCATTGGGGAGTTCCTTGAAATTTGTAAAGAGGATCAAACCGCTTATGCAAATGCAGCAGAACGTTTGCTACAAGCTATTGGTGAGCCTGAATTAATCGACACTGCCAACGACCCGGCACTTAGCCGCATTTTCTCAAACCGCGTTATTTCTCGTTATCCAGCTTTTTCAGAATTCTATGGCATGGAAGAAGCCATAGAACAAATCGTTTCTTACCTTAAACACGCCGCACAAGGTCTTGAAGAGAAGAAACAAATTCTCTATTTGCTCGGCCCAGTGGGTGGCGGTAAATCGTCTCTGGCAGAGAGACTTAAAGAACTGATGCAGCATGTACCTATTTACATGCTGAAAGGCTCGCCTGTTAACGACCATCCATTCTGTCTGTTTGATATCAAAGAAGATGGCGACATTTTACAAAAAGAGTACGGCATTCCTAAGCGCTACTTAAAAACCATTATGTCGCCGTGGGCACGCAAACGCCTGCATGAATTCAATGGCGATATTACCCAGTTCAAGGTGGTTCGCGTTTATCCATCAGTGCTCGACCAGGTGGGTATCGCTAAAACCGAACCCGGTGACGAAAACAACCAAGATATTTCATCTTTGGTGGGTAAAGTTGATATTCGCCGCTTAGAACAATATGCACAAAACGACCCTGATGCTTACAGTTATTCAGGTTCACTATGTAAGGCCAATCAGGGCTTAATGGAATTTGTGGAGATGTTCAAAGCACCGATTAAAGTGCTGCATCCACTATTAACCGCAACACAAGAGGGTAACTACAACCCAACAGAGGGCTTCTCTGCCCTTCCCTTCGATGGGCTTATACTTGCGCATTCAAACGAATCTGAGTGGCAATCGTTTAGAAACAATAAGAATAACGAAGCCTTCCTAGACCGTGTCTATATTGTAAAAGTACCGTACTGTTTGCGAGTACGTGAAGAAATTAAGATCTACAAAAAGTTACTAGACAGCAGCGAGCTTAACGGCGCGCCCTGTGCGCCAGACACGCTAGAGTGTTTAGCGCAGTTTACGGTGTTATCGCGCTTGAAAGAGCCAGAGAACTCCAGTCTGTTTTCTAAAATGCGCGTGTATGATGGCGAGAGCCTGAAAGACACCGATCCGAAAGCCAAGTCTTATCAAGAGTACCGCGATTACGCCGGTGTCGATGAAGGCATGGAAGGGTTATCCACCCGCTTTGCATTTAAGATTCTCTCTCGGGTTTTTAACTTCGATCACCAAGAAGTGGCGGCAAACCCAGTCCATTTGTTTTATGTACTGGAGCGTCAAATTGAACGGGAGCAGTTCCCTCAAGAAACCGCTGATAAGTATTTGGAGTTTTTGAAAGGCTACCTCATTCCTCGCTACGTGGAATTCATTGGTAAAGAGATTCAAACGGCTTACTTAGAATCGTATTCTGAATATGGGCAAAACCTGTTTGACCGCTATGTAACCTATGCTGATTTCTGGATCCAAGACCAAGAGTATCGCGACCCAGAAACCGGACAGCTGTTCGACAGAGCGTCACTGAATGCTGAATTAGAAAAAACAGAGAAGCCTGCGGGAATAAGTAATCCGAAAGACTTCCGTAACGAAATCGTTAACTTTGTTTTGAGAGCCCGTGCAAATAACGGCGGCAAAAACCCAGCATGGACCAGTTACGAGAAACTTCGCACCGTGATTGAGAAGAAAATGTTCTCTAACACGGAAGACTTACTGCCGGTTATTTCTTTCAACACCAAAGGCTCTGCAGAGGAGCAGAAAAAACACGACGACTTTGTAAATCGTATGACCGAGAAGGGATATACGCAAAAACAAGTTCGGTTGCTGTGTGAATGGTACCTGCGCGTACGTAAAGCGTCTTAGCGCTAAACGCATGTGGTGCTGAAGCGCGTGTAATGCGTGCTTCAGCACGGGTATTTGTAGTTCACAACAAGACAAGCAGGTGTGTATGGCGCATTTTATTGACCGAAGGTTAAACAGCAAAGGTAAGAGTACGGTAAACCGCCAGCGCTTTATTAAGCGTTACAAACAGCAGATAAAGCGCGCTGTTTCTGATGCAGTGGGTAAACGTTCTGTTACCGATTTAGATTCTGGCGAGCAAATTAGCATTCCAGCCAGAGATATCTCTGAACCTATTTTTCATACCGGCCGCGGCGGCAGTAGAGATATTGTCCACCCCGGCAACGACCAATTCACAGCGGGTGATAAAATTGATAGGCCGCCAGGCGGCGGTGGCAAGGGCGCAGGCGAAGGCGACGCTAGCAATGAAGGCGAAGGCCAAGATGAGTTCGTATTTTCTATATCCAAAGACGAATATTTAGACCTACTTTTTGAAGATTTAGCGCTTCCCAACTTAAAGAAAAATCAATTTGATAAAGTCACCCAATACGAAACTTATCGCGCAGGTTATCAGACCGATGGCGTGCCAAGTAATTTAGATATTGTTCGCTCACTCAAAGGCTCTGTGGCAAGGCGTATTGCCTTAAGCGGAAGTGATAGAAAGAAACTAAGAGAGCTTGAAGAAAAACTTGCCCTGCTTGTAGAAGACAAGCACGACAATACGTTAGCCATAAATGCATTAAAAGAAGAAATTGAAGCACTTAAAGCCAAAATAGCCCGAGTGCCTTTTATTGATACTTTCGATTTGCGCTTTAAGAACTATGACAAACGCCCGCTTCCCTCAAGCAAAGCCGTAATGTTTTGCTTAATGGATGTATCTGGCTCTATGGACCAAGCCACCAAAGACATGGCTAAACGGTTTTATATCTTGCTGTATCTCTTTTTGACGCGAACCTACGAAAATGTAGACGTGGTGTACATTCGTCATCACACGCAAGCAAAGGAAGTAGACGAGCACGAGTTTTTCTACTCTCAAGAAACCGGCGGCACTATTGTTTCAAGTGCATTGAAGTTAATGGATGAAGTTGTCCGCGAGCGCTACAGCGATGGAAATTGGAATATCTATGCTGCACAAGCGTCAGATGGCGATAACTGGGCTGATGACTCGCCGCAGTGTCGTGACTTGCTTACCGCTAAACTGCTGCCCGCAACCCGTTACTATGCCTATATCGAGATAACCGAGAGGCAGCACCAAAGTTTGTGGCGAGAATACGAGAAAGTGGCCGCCACTCACGACAACTTCGTATGTAAGCACATACAAACACAGGCCGACATCTATCCTGTGTTCAGAGAGCTATTCAAACGCTCTGAACAAGATGCGCAGCAAGGAGCCTAATATGACAACCGACGCTATGGCAAAAGAAAACAGCAAGCCTGAAACATCAAAACGCCACTTATTAAGCGATGGGCCCGACTGGACGTTTCCACTTATCGAAGAGTATGAGCAACACATCGACCGAATCGCCAAAAAGTTTAAGCTAGACACCTATCCCAATCAAATTGAGGTGATCACCGCAGAGCAGATGATGGATGCTTACGCCAGCATCGGCATGCCGCTTAACTACACGCACTGGAGCTTTGGCAAAAAGTTTATTCAAACTGAGCAACAATACCGTCGTGGACAAATGGGGCTGGCTTACGAAATCGTCATTAACTCTGACCCCTGCATTGCGTATTTAATGGAAGAGAACACCATTACCATGCAAGCGCTCGTTATGGCTCATGCGTGCTACGGTCACAACTCATTCTTCAAAGGCAACTACTTATTTAAAACCTGGACCGATGCCAGCTCTATCATCGACTACCTAGTATTTGCTAAAAACTACATTGCTAAATGCGAACAAAAATATGGATTTGATGAAGTCGAAAATATGCTCGACTCGTGCCACGCGTTAATGAATTACGGCGTTGACAGATACAAACGCCCGCAGAAAATTTCGTTACAAGAAGAGAAAAACAGACAAGAAGAGCGCGAGGCCTACCTGCAATCGCAAGTGAACGAGCTTTGGCGCACCCTGCCAAATAGCCCGCATAGCAAACACAAAGAAAAAATTCGTTTTCCACAAGAACCGCAAGAAAACCTGCTTTATTTTATTGAAAAAAACGCACCTTTACTTGAACCTTGGCAACGTGAAATTGTGCGTATTGTACGGAAAGTTTCGCAGTATTTTTATCCGCAAAAGCAAACCCAAGTAATGAATGAAGGATGGGCCTGTTTTTGGCACTACCACATTCTAAATGAGATGTATGACGAAGGTTTGGTCAGCGACCGCTTCATGATGGAGTTTTTGCACAGTCATTCAAGCGTCGTTATGCAGCCAGAGTACAACAGCCCTTATTACTCTGGCATCAATCCGTATGCGTTAGGCTTTTCCATGTTCATGGATATTAAACGGGTGTGTCAGTCTCCCACTGAAGAAGACTATAAATATCTTCCAAGTATTGCGGGAAAAGACTGGCTTGAGACCGTGCATTTCGCCATGGAAAATTTTAAAGACGAAAGTTTTATCAGTCAGTTTTTATCGCCTAAAGTTATTCGCGACTTTAAGTTATTCGCCCTTGAAGATGACACCACCAAGCCCTTTATTGCGGTGAGCGCTATTCATGACGAAATGGGTTATCAAATTATTAAAGAGAAGCTGTCTGCTCAATACAATTTGAGTAATTTAGAACCCAACATTCAGGTACATAACGTTGATGTAAGAGGCGACCGTTCGCTTACTCTTCGCTATATTCCTCAGCGAGGAATTCCGCTAGGCGATTCAAAAGATGAAGTTATGCGCCACCTGCACAGGCTGTGGAAATTTGATGTACGTTTAGAGCAAGACAATGGTGATGATGGTATTGACGTGATATCAGAGTGTAAACGTGCACCGCAGGCGTAAGCCTGCGGTCAGCCATCAGAACAAGATTTTAAGCCGCCTTTGCACTTTCCATTTCTTTTCTGGAACACAGTAGCAGTGACAGTGCGCCTATTGCTGCAAAAACGGCTGCGGTAACGAACGTCTCATAGGCGTTAGTGCCTTGCTGCCACTGCTGCCCTGCCATGTAGTTTCCAAATGCGCCACCTAATCCAAACGCTATACTGATGTATACCGCTTGCCCTCGGCTTTGATACGCCTTCGGCAGGAACTGGTGGATAAAATGCACCGATACTGCATGCGTTAAACCAAAGCTTAACGCATGAATAAGCTGACTCAACACAATCACCATAAAGGTATCAGCGAATGCCGCCATGACATACCAGCGAAGCCCTGTCAGTGCGATGCTCACAAACAATAAATTCCACACGCCAAACTGGCTAATCAGACGGCGGGCAATAAGAAATATCCCCACCTCGGCAAGTACCCCAAGCGCGATAAAGATGCCAGTTTGTTGGCCGCTGTAATCAAGGTCGCGCATGTAAAGTGCGAAAAATCCGTAATACGCACCAAAGCTAATTTGCAAGCACGCTGAAGCGAATATAAAGATGGCGAAAGGTTTTTGTTTGACGTATTTCCAAATACTTCCCGCCGTAGACGTTTCAGGTGCAGCTTCTTTGGGCGCACGTATGAACAAGGTACTGATGAACAGTAACGCGAGTACACCAATACTGGCGTGCACTGGCGTATCGGTAGAAAAAATATCTAGGGCTTTACCCACACCGACCGTCAAACAAATAAAGCCAACGCTCCCCCATAGCCTTACCTGCCCATACGTGGCATTGGTTTTCGCCACCGTATTCATGGTAATAACTTCAAGCTGAGGTAACACCGCTGTCCAGAACATCATCATTAACCCGAAAGCCAACGTAAGCCCCCAAAAACTGGTGAAGTAAAACACCGAACTGAAAGTTAGTACGGTGAGCAAGCAGCCTAAACGCATTACGCCAATGGCATTACCCGTTTTATCGGCCACGCCAGCCCACAGGCCAGGCCCTAAAATACGCGCTAGCGTTATAACCGCAAAGAGTTCACCGATTTCGGCAGAAGAAAATCCCCGCCCATCAAGGAAGATACCTAAATAAGGCACAAGCACGCCAAGCTGACCGAAGTAAAGCCAGTAGGTGATAGCAAGAATAAAGAGGCCGGTTTTGCTGCTTGCTATGCTCGCCGCAGTATTGTTGGCATCGTTTAGGCCATTTGGTGACAATTCACATCTCCATATGCAAAAACGCCACTAGCGCAGAACCGGCAGTGGCGAATGATAAAATTAATTAGCGCAACATGCGCTCATGCTGCGTGTATCTTTAATCCGCGTTAACGTCGCAGTCTTGGCATTGCGGTCTTACGATTTAAAAAACTGCTATGCCTGACCCGCAATTGGTTTCGTGGTCGACTGCACACCGGCATTTTGCGCGCGGTGGCGCAGCAGATGATCCATCAATACCAGTGCCAGCATGGCTTCGGCAATAGGTACAGCACGGATACCCACACACGGGTCGTGACGACCTTTGGTGACGATATCGATTTCCTCATTGTCTTTATTGATAGTTTTACCGGGAACCGAAATACTTGAAGTCGGCTTAAGCGCCATGTGTACTTCAATATCCTGACCGGTAGAGATGCCGCCTAGCACGCCACCTGCATGATTAGATGTGAATCCTTCAGGAGTCAGCGTATCGCGGTGTTCACTGCCTTTTTGATTAATAACATCAAAACCATCACCAATTTCCACGCCTTTCACTGCGTTAATTCCCATCATGGCGTGGGCGATTTCAGCATCTAGCCTATCGAAAACAGGCTCGCCTAGGCCTACAGGCACATTCTTCGCAACAACCGATACCTTCGCGCCAATGCTGTCGCCTGACTTTTTAAGGTCTCGCATGTACTCGTCCAGCGCGTCTAGCTTAGAATCATCAGGACAGAAAAACGGGTTAGTGTTGGTTACGCTGTGATCAACCTTATCTACTGTTACCGGCCCAAGCTGAGACAAATAGCCTAATACCTCAATACCGTGCACTTCTTTAAGGTACTTTTTCGCAATACCACCTGCGGCTACGCGAATAGCCGTTTCACGTGCAGACGAACGACCACCACCGCGATAGTCACGGCTTCCGTACTTTTGATCGTAGGTATAGTCAGCGTGGCCTGGACGAAAGCGGTCCTTGATATTGCCGTAATCTTGGCTTCGCTGATCTTTATTTTTAATCAATAAACCAATACTGGTGCCAGTAGTTTTACCTTCAAATACGCCAGATAGAATTTGTACTTCATCGTCTTCTCTTCGCGCCGTAGTATAACGAGAGGTGCCGGGCTTACGTCTGTCTAAATCAACCTGAAGATCTTCTTCAGTGATCTCAAGTCCTGGAGGGCAACCGTCTACTACACCGCCAATTGCAATGCCGTGGCTTTCACCAAACGTGGTTACAGTGAAAAGTTTTCCGAAGCTGTTACCTGACATAATTAACTATTAATCCTTACTACTAAAATACTGTACTAGTGTGTCTTTGCGCACGGCGAAAATACCTGAACCACCGTTATCGAATTCAAGCCAAATCACTTCTAACCCGGGGAACCTTTCGCTCATGTGCACTTCGCTATTTCCAACTTCAACGAATAACCAGCCACCGTCATTAAGGTAAGTTGGCGCCTCTTTAAGCATGATATCAACCAGTTCCAGACC
The DNA here is from genome assembly GCF_001924945.1 of Alteromonas sp. W12. Lineage (NCBI taxonomy): Bacteria > Pseudomonadati > Pseudomonadota > Gammaproteobacteria > Alteromonadales > Alteromonadaceae > Alteromonas > Alteromonas sp. W12. Next base: position 760,361 of record NZ_LQXH01000001.1, on the reverse strand, counting down.
GTCTTCACCTGCGGCAAGTGCAAGCTCAGGCTCGTGGTGATACTCTTCAGGCAAGTCAGCCATGTCCTCTGCGTCAACATAAGGCGGATTAGACACGATAAGGTCGTATTTCTGCCCTTCTAAACTTGAAAACAGGTCAGACTGAATGGGATAAACACGGTGACTAAGACCATGCTCCTGAATATTAATATCGGCCACTTCCAATGCATCTGTGCTGATATCAACGGCATCTACCTGCGCCTCTGGGTATGCATGAGCAAGCGCAATAGCAATACACGCACCGCCCGTGCACATATCAAGAATACTGTTAGGCGTCGATTCTACAAATGGCGCAAACTCTTTTTGAATGAGTTCAGCAAATGGAGAGCGAGGAATGAGCACTCGCTCGTCTACGTAGAACGGCATACCGCAGAACCAGGCTTCGTTTGTGATATAAGGCAATGGCATGCGAGTTTGCACGCGCTTTAAAACAAGCTCTGCAATCTTCTCTCGCTCGCTTTTCGTTAAGCGAGACGTCATTACGCTGTCCCCAACTTGTTCCAATATAGGATGAGGCAAATGTAAGGCTTGCATAACTAGGCTTGTCGCTTCATCCCATGCATTGTCAGTACCATGACCAAAATACAAAGCCGCATCGTTAAAACGGCTGGTTGCCCATCGTGTCATATCTAACAGGGTATGCAGATCTTCAATGGCTTCTTCGAGGTAAAACTTATCGGTCATGGCGTTTGGGTACATCAAAAATTTCAAAGCTGGTATCATACCCAAACTTCATACCGATTCACATAATTAACTACGTACCGAATCTTTCTATTCGTTATAATTTAGGCGTTTTGAATCGTTAAACTCGAGTGTATTTATCCAAGCTATCGTTGATGAAAACCTTTAAAAAAGAACTCAAAGCATTGAAGAAGCAACTTTCTGAACCTCATCGCCATAAAAGTCAGGCGAGACAGGAAGGCGCCCGTAATGGAAATATGTCTACGAATACCGAGGAAGAGACCTTTTCATTTGCCGATGCAATGCAGGGAGTGACGCCTTTATCACAAGATAAAGTTGAGCCTGATAAGCAAGTTGAGTTATTTAAGAAGTCACAGCAGGTAAAAGGTAAACATCTAAAACACAGTAAGCAATTAGCGGCAAGCTTCGACTTTTCTGATATGTACCAGGCAGCGTTGCCGCAAGAAGGACCCATGCGCTTTTGCCAAGAAGGTGAGTCTACGCATATTTTGAAGCAGCTGCGCCGTGGCGACTACTCGCCAGAAATGACTTTAGATTTACATGGCCTTACCCGAGAGATGGCAAAAGCCGAGCTTGCCGCACTTATTCACACGGCAAGAAAAGAACTGATAGATTGCGTGTGTGTAATGCATGGTTTTGGTCAGGGCGTGCTAAAAGCCGCCCTGCCCCATTACTTAGTTCAGCACCCACACGTACGTGCATTTCATCAAGCGCCCCTCGAATACGGTGGACAAGCAGCACTATTGGTACTCATCGACATACCGCTTCAAAACAACAAGCGTTAATTTGCACCTGGACAGCCATACATGGTGACTTATTTGTCTTCATCTGCACTGTTGTGCATAAACAAATAAGTGTAATACATCATCATCGCTACAATAATGCCTATACCGAGTAGTGAGCCCCATACTACGGGGTCTTTCATCATAGTCCACAACATAAGTAATCTCCTCTTCAACTAAGTAAATAGTAGAAGAGGCGTTAGATAGAGGATGTGATCCAGATCAAATTCGATTTCTAGTCGTTAGCTGTCGGCCTAATTATTTGATCCAGGTCAACATACAGTTAATACCAATCCCCATATTTGTCGCGCCAACACAATTGGGGCTTTGCCATACTTAGTTGTAACGATTGAATATGTTCAGGTTACCCTCATAACCAAGCAACGCCTCCGCATTACGGCACAGCTGCTCCATCGACTCACTAACTTGTATATCAAAATTGGGGGGTGTTGCTCGAAGACTGTGTTGAAAGATTTTGGCGTTTACATGGTTCGCAAGCAAAAGAAAACCCAAACATCCATACGTTCTCAGAAAGGGAAGCCGTGAGCAAAGTTGAGATGCGGCAGTATGTGTAATCGTTAAACTTTTGTCGGGAATAGATAGAATTACCCACTTATCAAGTTTCTGACCCTCTCTTGCGATATTCCTAAACCATCCGTCGACAACGCTATCGTCGTATACATTGCTTGGTATATCGAATAGAACATTGTTGACGTTGAAAAAACGGTATTGATGCTGACTACCTACCATGGCTACCTCCTGTTATGCCTTCATTCAATTGGTAGAGTGGAGCACTGAGCAAAGATCAGTTTTGACATGGCGAGTTCGCCTAGTTAGGACTGTTATGGCTATCGTCTGGCATTATTGAACTGATTAACACTGTGGGCCTGCAGACAAGCAAGTACTTTTTCACTCAACCACAGTGTTGCCTGAGCAGTGTCGTCAAAGTATTCGAATGCTAGTGTTGAAGATTCATAAACACGAGACCAAAACTTTTTTTGCATTGCCACACCTTCTGGTTCATGAAGCACCACTGCCGTGGCAATTAGCCCCAATGCTACGGCTTTACTAACAATTTCTTGCCCAGCGTTAGTAGCCTCCATGGGCGCAAGTGCCAGACCATGCACATTTACTAAGCTTCCCCAACACGGTGTATCAATATTCTTTCTTTGTGCGCCAACCACACGCTCATACTTTTGCATGAACTCAAGATTAAACGGACCTACTAAGTCTATATGTAGAATATTTTGCTCTGCTTGAAAATGAGCGTGAACCTCTCCATGCGCACTAAACTTGTCTATATCCATACGTTCCTCCACTTGAAAAGTATAGAACAAGATCAGGGCCAGATAAATTTGTTGCATATTGAGGGATAGAATTAATTTACAAAAAGGTATTGCAAATCATTCTCATTTACACTATCTTGTAAATGCCTGTTCGACGTTGGGTAAAAAACGGTCTTGGCTTAGCGTCGCTGAGGGATAGACGCCCGTCTATCCCTCAATTTTTTTCTTCAATATATTTTTCTACTTATTTTAATCAACGTTCATAGACGCATAAAAAAAAGCGACTATCACGTCGCTTTTTCTCGCTTCTTTAATTTAGCTAAACAGCTTCATAAACCAACCTTTTTGGAGATCTTCCTCACAGGTTTTAAGTTGCGTAGCATAGCGCAGCGAGCGCGCTTTAACTTTTGACGCCACTTTCTTAAGCCACGGCTTTCTATCATAGCTTCTGCGTTTGTACCCGCCCCATCCTTCGTGATAGTTAAGGTATTGCGCGTAGGCGTCCCATTTAGAAATACCGTTCACTTTTTGCGACTTGTAAATAAACCATCCCATAAAGTCGATAGCGTCCTCGAAATCATCACGATCTGCACCACCGTTATCTGTTTCTCTCATATAGTCAGACCAGGTAGGTGTTTTCGCTTGTGAATAGCCATAAGCCGAACTAACACGCCCCCAAGGAATAAGCCCGAAGAAAACGTAATCACGCGGTGGAAGCGCATCGTGGCGGAAGGAACTTTCTTGATACATCATGGCCATTGGAACATGTATAGGAACACCCCATTTATCGCGGGCATCAGCAGCTGCATCATACCAATCGTCCTTTTCGTAGAATATTTCGCACAAATTACTGATGTCTTTAGGAGGCGTAGTTGCACACCCAGCGATAAACAGCGGAAAAAGAACGATGAGAGTTGATAAAAAAACAACCAATTTTTTGAACTTTTGGTTCATAGCTTGTCTTAACTAATGTTCTAGTAAAATGTGTGTTTCCCTGGAACCCTTCGATGCCTGACCTATGTCAGGCATTTTTTTTTGCTGGGGCCTCAGCGAAATAATCACGAATAAATGTATCAAAGTCTTTAACATCAGCAGCTTCTATTTCTTTTTGAGCAGCAAACGACACGTCAGCTTGGGCAGCAAAACCAGCAGCATCCGTATCCGTGTATTCAAAAGACTTCATCTCAGCTTGATAAGCTTGTGCCAGTTCTAAGCCCAACACGCCATTATCTTTGTCGCTTTCTAGCAAAGTAGCAAGTAGTTTACCTGACGGTGTTAGCGCCGGATCCGCCACTTTTTCAGCCTCGACGTTCACCGCTTGTGTATAACGCGACGTATCATTGGCTAAATCGAGTAATTCGGCCGCTTGCTCGAAGGACTTAAACAGAGAGGCACACCATTTAGGTAGTGAAATATTTTCTCCGCCATTTTGCAGGAGCAAATCAGGGTTTCGCCCTTCTAACACCACTTTATTCATATTCTCTTTAGCTTCTTTAAGCTGCGCTTCGTCAAGTTCTGCACTTGGCATTAGTAAGCACGCAACTAAGAAAACATCTAAGAAATCGAATTGCGTCTGTAAAATACCAATTGCCGAAAATGGATTTACATCTAGAGCGCGCACTTCAATGTAGCTGATACCGCGTCTAACCAAAGCGTCTGTTGGCTTTTCCATTGACTGAGTGGGCTGCTTAGGGCGTATAGGCGAGTACAGTTCATTTTCAATTTGAATGATGTTGCGACTTAACTGTTGATAATTGCCCTCTTCGCCTGCAGCAAACTGGCTGAACCGGGATGACGGCGTATTCATCGCATCGCGCAGCAAGGTGACATAGTTGTCTAGCTTGTTGTAACAAATCTTAAGCGACGATTGCTCTGCACTTGTGTAGCCTAAATCACTCATGCGAAGTGATGTCGCGTATGGCATGTATACCGTGCCCCTACCTACCTTTTTAAAAGGTAACGCATGCTGCTTTCCTTTTAAAAACGATCCACATAATGCAGGGGATGCACCGTACAAATAAGGAATAAGCCAACACAACCTGCGGTAGTTTCGGATAAGCCCAAAATAATCGGCTGAAGTCTGCTCTTGAGAATGTTCTTTTCCGTTCAGTTCAGCCCATAGCTTCCAAAACGTTTCGGGAAGAGAAAAGTTGAAATGCACGCCGGCAATTGCCTGCATCATACTGCCGTAGCGGTTTTTAAGACCAATGCGATATACACGCTTCATCTTGCCCACATTTGACTCACCAAAATAGGCGATGGGAATGTGCGCTTCATCATCTATAAAGCATGGCATACTTAGCGGCCATATTTGCTCTTCACCAATATTATCAATAACGAATTTATGGATATCTTTTAACTGAGAAATCGTTTTGGCAGCACTGTTTTCTGGCGGCGTAATGAATTCAAGCAACGATTCAGAAAAGTCTGTGGTGATTGAATCATGGGTTAGCGCAGATCCCAGCGGTTTAGGATGGGGTGTTTGTGCCAACGTACCGTTCGGGTTTATACGAAGGGCTTCGCGCTCAACGCCGCGCTTAATATCTTTTAGCGCAGCGAGAAATTCGGGTGACTTAAGCGCAGCAATGCGCGCTTCAAAACGGGATGAGTCTACAGTCAAAATGGTGGTCCGTTATGTCAATATAGCCCCCTGTTATGGGGGGCAATAATGTAAATTCAACAAAAATCAATCTATCAGTTTAACGTTTCTCGGGTATTACTCTCTACTGATAACTCGATAATTGGCATCGATAGCGCGTTTAACTGAGGCAAAATTTTAGCTTTATCGCCTACTACAATAATTTGCATCTTATCAAGATTCAAATATTGCTTTGCCAAGGTATCCATCGTTTTCTTATCAATATTGTTGATAATAGCAAGCTGCTCTTCACGATAGCCTTTATCAAGACCATAGCTAAGCAATTGCCTTAAAAAGCGCGCTTTACTGGTAGGTGTTTCAAATTCAAGTGCGTCGCTTAACGTAAAGGCATTGCGCATGAACGCAATTTCTTCCTCGGTTACACCTTCAGTGCGGTAGCGATTAATCTCTTTTAAAATTTCAGCGATACCTTCACCTGTGTTAGCAGCAGTGAGGTCGGTACTTGCTTCAAACCAGCCAAGGGTTTTGCCACCAACGAAACCACTATTTGCTCCATAGGTGAAGCCTTTATCTTCTCGAAGGTTCAGATTTATGCGGCTATTAAATGCTCCCCCTAATGGAAAGTTCATAAGGCGAGACTTAAAGTGATCGCCTGTCGCATCAAAAGGTAAGCTTCTATCAACAATAAATACTACCGACTGAACCGCTTCTGGGCTATCCACTAGGAAGATTTGGTTTTCTTCGTACTTGGGAAAGTCGCTGTAATCAGCAAATTCATAGGTATTCCCCTTCCACTGACCAATAAAGTCTAGTGTATTCACCATGTCTTTTTTCGGTAAGTTACCAACAACGACGATACTCGCTTTATCTGGCGAATAGTAATTGGCATAAAACGTTTTAACATCTTCCAACGTGATATTCTGCACAGTTTGCAGCGTGCCTTCATCCGGCAGGCTCACGCGGTTATCTTCACCAAAAAGAACGAGGTCACGCGCGCGGCGAGCTAAGCTAGACGGCGTTTTCGCTTGCTGCTGCAAGCCTTGTACAACACGCTCTTTCATGCGGTTGAAATCTTCTTGAGTGAACGCAGGGTTGAACAGCTTTTCTTTTAACAGTGCTAGGGTTTCATCTAAATGCTTGGTTAAGGTAGAGACGTAAACTTGTGAGTATCTACCTGCAGTACTAAATCGGATAGCGCTACCCAGTTTTGCAAGTTCGCTGGCTAATTCTTCGTTGCTGTAATGCTTTGTAGTTTCATTCATAAGTAACGCGGTTAAGTAGGCCGTACCCGCTTTACCCTCAGGGTCTAGCAACATGCCTCCATCCATACCTAATGTAAGCGTTACCGTTGGCGTTTCGGTGCTGGTTACGCCAAGTATTTCAATGCCGTTAGCAAGTTCAGACTCCCAATAATCAGGAACTTCCACAACCGGTGCCTCACCGGCTTTCGGCATTACGCTTCTATCAAAGCTAGGGGCGGTATTGGTAGATGGGGCACTGGTAACAGCTTCATTTTCAGACACTTCTACCGTATCGATTTCAATATTTCTCACCGGACGTTCAAAGGTCTGCTCAGCCGCAGCGAGCTGAACCTGCCCTTTGGGCACCACGCTTAATACAACGCTATTGGCGTCTTTAATGTATTTATTGTAAACACGCATAACGTCTTCAGCAGTTACGGCGTTATAGCGCGCAATATCTTCGGCAATCAAATCTGGCGTTTGGTAAAAGGTTTCGTTAGCGGCGAGGGCTGACACTTTGCCAGACACACTTTGTAAGCCAAATACCGTACGCGCTTCAATTTGTCCTTTTGTACGCGCTAAATCATCTGCCGTTACACCACGTGTCTCAAACTCTTTTAGGGTTTCATTCAGTACGTTCTGGAGAGTAGAAAGTGAAGTAATTTTTGCAGGGTTAGCCAAAGCGAGTAGCTGGAATTCACAGGCAAGTTCGCGGCAAGGGTGAGACACCACGGCTTGCACCGCCATGCCTTCTTTCACTAGGTTTTTGTAAAACAGTGAGGTTTTTCCACCGCCTAAAATATCGGCCAATACGTCCAGTGGCGCTTCGTCTTCATGGCGACCATACACTGTAGGATAAGTTATTTGCAGAAGCGGAAGATGAACTTTATCTTCTAACGTTACATAACGGGTTTCGTCTAGCGTTACTGGCTGAGGCTCAGGCTCTTCTACTTTAGGTCCTGTTGGGATTTCCCCAAAGTACTTATTCACCCACGCTTTGGTTTTGGCTACGTCGATATCGCCACCAATAGTTAGGACCGCATTGTTCGGGCCATACCAGCGCTTAAAAAAGGCTTTTAGGTCATTGACGTCAACGCGGTCTAAATCTTCTACATAGCCGATAGTCATCCACGAGTATGGATGCCCTTCGGGATATAACGCTTCACCATTAAGCTCGAAACGCAATCCGTAGGGCTGATTGTCCACACGTTGTGCACGCTCATTTTTAACCGTTTCTCTTTGGTTTTCAAACTTAGTTTGGTCTACGGCTTCTAACAGATAGCCCATTCTGTCAGATTCTAGCCAAAGGACTTTCTCCAATTGGTTAGCCGGTACGGTTTCAAAATAGTTTGTGCGATCGGTATTGGTTGTGCCGTTTAAGTTACCGCCCGATTCCGTAATAACCTTAAAATGCTGCTCATCGGCAACGTGTTTTGAGCCTTGAAACATCATGTGCTCAAAAAAGTGAGCAAAACCCGATTTACCTACCTCTTCTCGCGCAGAGCCAACGTGATAGGTAACGTCAACATGAACCAGTGGATCAGAATGGTCTTCGTGGAGAATGACGGTAAGTCCGTTTTCTAATGTGTACTTTTCGTAAGGAATAGACACGGTGTTCGACGAATCAGCTACTGTGTTTAGTTGGTTATTCGTCTTCTCTTCCTGTACGTGCTGACACGCTGTTACTGCAATGACGCCTATGGTCATAACGAAGGTACGTAGGGTCAGTTTTCCTGACATGATGATTCCTTTTAAATTACTACACATTCTTCACTCTGCCTTTTCACTCTATATTCACTGAGTGGTACTTGGCTTATTGGGTGAAAACAGAGGTTGCTATCTCTATAGCGCAAGCGAATTTTCGAAGACTACCAGACTTTTTAGCGCTTTACTTGCTTCGACTTTGCTATGATTGTATTAATTTGTGTATTTCTGAAATACACTTACACTTCATAGTCTTTTGTAAAATAGGCTTTAGCCAGTTGAATTCGCTAAGTGGTACGAATGAACTGACAAACGGTTTCCATTTGGAATAGAAATAGCCCAATAGAAGTTGCGAAATAAAAAGGATAGTTGCATGGATCAGTCAACAACAGTAGTCGATATTGATTTTGGAATGTCACAGCTAAGTGGTAACAAAAAACTGTTGTTCACCCTACTTGGTAAGTTTACGGACGAATACCGTTCTCTTGATGCTGACTTGCAGGCGCATGTTGCTAAGGGTGATTTTAATGAGGCTTACTCTCTTGTTCACACACTAAAAGGCGTGACAGGAAACCTAGGGCTTTTTGCTTTGCACAATGCGAGCAAGCCTGTAGAAAGCGGCTTTAGAAACGACAAACGCGTTGCTGAACAATACCCTGCTTTTATCGCAGTACTAGATGAAACCATTGCTGCGGTTGATGCGTTGTTCAAAGAGCCAGAAGTCACAGCTTCTGCCCCGGCACCGGCGAATGGAGCAGCAGCTGAGCAAGCGCGAAAACAGTTAATGACAGCGCTGAAAGCGAGCGAGTTTATCGCCCAGGACAAACTGGATGAATGGCTAGATGCCCTTGCCCTACCACAAGAAAAGCGCTCGGCTATTATCGATGCGGTAGACGAACTTGACTATGAAGAAGCCATTTCAGAGTTAGAAAATAGCTAGTGCAGCCGATCCCCGTTCTCTTTGAAAATACAGACCTCATTATTGTTAACAAGCCTATTGGCATTGCTATGCACGATGCCACCAGTGAGGCAGATGTTAGAGAAAATATTGCCGAAAACGGCGAACCAGAAAAAATAGACGGCATTGTCACCCGATTAAAAAAGCAGTTAGCCGTAACAGAACTGCATCTATGCCACCGCTTAGATACGGGCACGTCGGGCTGCTTGTGTCTTGCTAAAAATGCAGCTGTAGCCGGAGAAATTGGCGTGCTTTTCTCATCACGACGTGTGAGCAAATACTACTTGGCGCTAAGTGATCACAAGCCTAAAAAGAAACAAGGCATGATAATGGGCGATATGAAAAATCGTCGAGGCGGCCAGCGGATTTTGCTAAAAACCACAGAAAACCCGGCTATCACTCAGTTTTTCAGTAGCGCGGCTAAGCCCGGTACCCGAGGGTTTATCGTTAAGCCTCACTCGGGGAAAACCCATCAAATTCGTGTGGCGCTTAAAAGCATTGGCGCACCTATTTTGGGTGATACACTTTATGGGGGTGAGACATCAGACAGGCTGTATCTTCATGCATGGCATTTGCGCCTACCTTTGTCTTCTGGTGAATTATCGGTTACTGCACCTTTCGATACAGGTGAAGTCATAAACGAAGCCGATGTGCAGACTTGGTACAATGGGCTTAATGCGCCTGGGACTTATCCATGGCCTTCCCTGCCCGCACGCTTTTTGCCGGCGTGCTAGGGGAAAACGCGAACGGCCTAATAGGTGCTAACCTAATAGGTGCTAATAGTCATAAGAAAATAGAAGCTACTTTGAATGTTTAATAGGTGCTAATGGGTAAACTACATATAGTTGGCGGCGGTGCCATAGGAAGCCTCATTGCTGCAAGCTCCCAGAAAAATGGCGTGCCGTATGACTGCTACCCCAGAGACATGAAAACCATGCCCTCTTGCGCACACTGGCAAAACGGCCAAACCACTGCGCTAAAACCTGCGAAGCCTTCACCTATCGTGTTACCTAAAAGTGATGTACTGATAATCCCCTTGAAAGTATATCAACTTAAAGCAGCCCTATTGCAATGGCTTCCCTATCTCACACAACAATCTACCGTTGTGCTGCTTCACAACGGTATGGGCGGACTTGAGATCGCAAGAGATTTACTAGGCGGCGATTATCCGTTGCTTCTTGCTACAACCAGTCATGGCGCGTTAAAAGTAAGCGCGTCGAGCGGCGATTTTCATGTTAAGTATACTGGCGTTGGCGCAACGCAAATTGGCGCGCCTAATGTAGATAAGCCATCACCTCAAACATTGGCCGCCCTCTCACAAATAGCGCCACAGCTAGCCAGCGCAATTGCGACGTTAGATAACGCACTTCCGCCGGTGCAATACCAAAGTAATATTCTAAAAGCACTATGGACGAAGCTTTCCGTTAATGCTGTGATTAACCCACTAACGGCGCTTCACAATATCCAAAATAAGCATATTGCTAAGCCTGAATTTGAACAAAGCCGTATTTCAATTTGCAATGAGTTTACTCAGGTAGCGGATGCTTACGGGCTAGATTTTGATGCACTGTCAGTTCATGAAAATGTGCTGTCTGTAGCCAAGGCGACCGGAGAAAACTACTCAAGTATGCATCAGGATGTTGCTCACGGTAGACAAACAGAAATAGACGCCATCAACGGTTACATTGTAGATATGGCAACAAGAAAGGGTATTTCCGTTCCCGAGAATACCCTTTTAGTAGAGCGTGTTAAGGCGCTGAAGCTTTAACAGCGCCGAGCACCTAAATCACGCAATTTAAGGATTAAGATTATTCTTGTTCACCCGCTTCTTGCGCGTCTTTTGGCGCCTGAGGCTTCATGTGTGGGAACAAGATAACATCTTTAATTGTTGAGCTATCAGTAAATAGCATAGCTAGACGGTCAATCCCGATACCTTCACCCGCCGTTGGCGGCAAGCCATATTCAAGGGCGCGGATGTAGTCATCGTCAAAGTGCATGGCTTCATCGTCGCCAGCGTCTTTCTCTTCAACCTGCTTTGCAAAACGTTCCGCCTGATCTTCTGGGTCGTTAAGCTCGCTAAAGCCATTCGCTAATTCACGTCCACCTACAAAGAACTCGAAGCGGTCTGTAATGAATGGGTTGTTGTCGTTACGGCGCGCAAGCGGCGATACTTCCCACGGATATTCTGTAATAAACGTAGGTTGGATAAGCTTCTCTTCTGCTGTTGCTTCGAAGATTTCGCAAAGGTACTTACCCGCCCCCCAAATGCCGTCAACTTCAGGCTCTTTAATGTGAAGCTGTTTTGCCATTGCTTTAAGCGCGTCAAGGTTCGCCTCTGGGTCGCGAATAGCTTCTTCGTTAGCTTCTGGCCAGTACTTAAGAATAGCTTCGCCCATACTTAAGCGGTCAAACGGCTTACCAAAATCGTATTCAACTTCAGACGTTACGTTACCTTCAGCGTCTTTAGTTGTGTTTTTGATAATGCTTGTACCAAGAATATCTTCTGCCAGCGTGCGCAGCATATCTTCGGTAAGGTTCATCAGGTCGTTGTAGTCTGCATACGCTTGATAGAACTCAAGCATAGTAAACTCTGGGTTGTGACGGGTTGATAAGCCTTCATTACGGAAGTTACGGTTAATTTCGAACACACGCTCAAAACCACCAACCACTAGGCGCTTAAGATAAAGCTCTGGTGCAATACGCAGGTACATATCGATGTCTAACGCATTGTGGTGAGTCACAAACGGCTTCGCCGTCGCGCCGCCAGGAATAACCTGAAGCATCGGTGTTTCTACTTCAAGGTAGTCACGTTCGGTAAGATAATTGCGAATACCGTTTACGATCTTGCTACGGATCATGAACGTTTTGCGCGTTTGTTCACTTGTGATCAAATCAACGTAGCGCTGGCGATATTTCGTTTCCTGGTCACTCAAACCGTGGAATTTTTCTGGCAATGGACGAAGTGCTTTGGTTAGCAACTCGTATTGCTCCATGTTCACGTAAAGGTCGCCTTTACCTGACTTATGCAGCTCACCCGCCACGCCAATAATGTCGCCAATATCTAGTGCGCCATATTTTGCTTTAAGGGCTTTTTGCGTGTCTTTATCTGCGTATGCCTGAATGCGGCCAGTCATATCTTGAAGCAACATGAAAGGACCACGCTTTGCCATAATACGGCCAGCGATGCTTACTTTGTTACCCTGCTCTTGTAGCGTTTCTTTGTCGAATTCACCGAACTTAGCTTGAAGCTCATCCGCATAGTTTTCGCGACGGAAGCTGTTTGGGAAACCGTTTGCACGGCACTGCTCGCGAATAGCGCTTAGCTTAGCACGGCGCTCTGCAATCAATTTGTTATCGTCTGTTTGTTGGTCAGTCATAACCTTTCACTTCGTTGTTCGGTTTACAGCCCGGATTTCAGGCTGGCTTCAATAAATTTGTCCAAGTCGCCATCCAGCACGGCTTGAGTGTTGCGTGTTTCCACGCCAGTACGCAAATCTTTAATGCGGGAGTCGTCCAAAACGTAAGAGCGTATTTGGCTTCCCCAGCCGATATCAGACTTGCTGTCTTCCATCGCTTGTTTTTCAGCGTTTTGTTTTTGCAGTTCAAACTCATAAAGTTTGGCTTTTAACTGCTTCATCGCCTGATCTTTGTTTTTGTGCTGCGAGCGGTCGTTCTGACACTGCACCACAATGCCCGTAGGTTCATGGGTAATACGTACCGCTGAATCTGTTCTGTTTACGTGCTGGCCACCCGCGCCCGATGCGCGATAGGTGTCTATACGTAAATCAGACGGGTTGATTTCAATATCGATGTCGTCATCAATTTCAGGATATACAAACGCAGATGAAAACGACGTATGACGGCGGTTGCCCGAGTCAAACGGCGATTTACGTACTAAGCGGTGTACGCCTGTTTCTGTGCGTAGCCAGCCAAACGCATATTCGCCCTGAACGCGCAGCGTAGCACTTTTAATGCCCGCGACTTCACCTTCCGACACTTCAATAAGTTCCGTTTTGAAACCGTGCGCTTCGCCCCAACGCAAATACATGCGCAGCAGCATATTGGCCCAATCTTGTGCTTCTGTACCACCAGAGCCCGACTGAATATCAATATAGCAGTCGTTTTCGTCGTTAGGGCCAGAAAACATGCGGCGAAACTCAAGCACTTCTAGCTGCTCAATTAAGCCTTCAAGCTCACTTTGGGCCTCAACGAAGGTATCTTCATCTTCGGCTTCAACAGCCAATTCAACGAGACCTTCAACGTCTTCAGTTCCCTGATCGAGCTTGTGGATCGTCTCTACGATTTGCTCCAAGGCCACTTTTTCTTTGCCAAGGGCCTGCGCTCTGTCTGGCTCGTTCCAAACGTCAGGACTTTCTAACTCTCGGCTAACTTCTTCTAAACGCTCTGACTTTGCATCAAAGTCAAAGATACCCCCTAAGCGCTTCAGTGCGCTCGCGGATATCTTTTATCGCATTCATAACGGGGTTTATTTCAAACATAGTCCGCTTATTTCGTTAAAAATTTAAGACCGCGGATAGTACCGAATTTGAAGGAATTTTGATAGGGGTTGGCGCAAATATTGCGACACTGAGCTTGTGCTAATTTTCGTATGGATTTTAAGCACCTTCGTTGAAGCGAGTATTTTCACCGTTCAATGGCGCGCACATACTGTTGGGTAGGCTGTCTTAACCCATACAAATAGAGTAAACGTTTTTAAAGGCAGCCTACAGCTGCACTAGTTTGGGGCATTATTGCTTAGTGTCGCGTGCGTTTAGAGTGCGAATTGTTTGGAAAATCTTTTAGGAAAAGTATGTCGTTCAATAATTTGTCTTATGCCGTTATCGGCGTACTTCTCGGTCTTTTTGTATTGGCCTTGGGCCAACTCGTCGATTGCCAGAACCTTGCGGGGGCAACGATGGCGTTGCAGTGCCCCAACGGCACGCCCATTTCTAAATTGTGGCTTGCCACGTCAATGTTAATAGCGGGAAGCGGAATTTTCACTTGGCTATATCGCAATCGTAAATATTAACCGTAAAGTGCAGAAATGACTCGTTGAGTATCAACGGTGTTAACACATCACTGCGTATAACTGTTACGTAATGAGTCTAACTGCTGACTGACGAAAGTAAGATTTAGAACGAACAACATGTTTTAAGTGCTGTTCGTTCTGGTAAAAAAGAGCCATGCTCATTTTTAATGGATTGCCCCTTTTTCCTGAGCAAAGTGTTTTTTACACACCCGCTGGAATTTCCGGCTATTTAGCAAAAGAATAATCTGTGTAGCCCTTCTCACCACCGCCAAATAACGTATCGGGGTTGTGCTCATTCAGGGGTACATTATTCGCTAGTCTGTAGGGTAAATCTGGGTTCGCCACGAAAGGTCGACCAAAACCAATCATATCTGCCCACCCTTCAGTTAGAGCTTGTTCGGCACGCTCTGTGTCGTACTTTCCGGCATAAATGAGCAGACCGCTATAGGCTTCACGAATAGCCATCTTGAATGATATTGGCATTTGCGGCGCATCATCCCAGTCGGCTTCAGCAATATGCATATAGCCAATCTTGAAACTATTAAGCATGGAAGCAATCGCAAGATAGGTCTCTTCGGGATTGTCGTCGACCGTCCCGTTTAATGTTGTTAGGGGCGCCAAACGTACACCTACTTTATCAGCGCCAATTTCCTCAGACACAGCCTGCACCACTTCTTTCAAGAATCGAATACGGTTCTGTACACTTCCGCCGTATTCATCAGTTCTTGTATTACTTTGAGAATCAATAAACTGGTTAAGCAAGTAACCATTAGCCGAATGCAATTCAATGCCATCAAACCCAGCATCTACGGCATTGCGCGCCGCAACGCGATACTCTTCTACCACGGCTTTTATATCTTCAATGCTCATTTCTCGGGGCATGACCGACTCAACAAAGCCAGGGTTGCCGCCTTCATCAACAAATACTTTTACGCCTTTTGCTTGAATCGCCGATGCGCTAATAGGCTGCTTCCCCTCTGTATTTGAAGGATGGGATACGCGACCCACATGCCAAAGTTGCGCAAACATCACACCACCCGCTTCATGGACTTTATCTGTTACCAACTTCCAGCCATCGATTTGCGCCTTGGTATAAATCCCCGGCGTCCACGCATAACCCTTACCGAGTGCCGAAATTTGTGTGCCTTCACTCACAATAAGCCCTGCACTTGCGCGCTGAGCGTAATATTCAGCCATAAGGTTGTTGGGCACATCTCCCGGCTGTGTTGAGCGGGAGCGGGTCATTGGCGGCATAACAACCCGATTGTTCAGCGTTTTTCCAGCCAGCGATAGGGTTTCAAATAGTTTCATAATACAGTCCTTTAAACTTTATTCTTGCAATTTACACGTTTGGATAACGGTAGATATAAGGCCCTAAAGCTGGGTTAGAACCCGTATTTTTAACAAAGCACTTTTACATTTTTCACAAAAGTACCGGTGTATTTCGACGACGTTATCCCAAATTTCATGCATCTCCTCTTGACGCAGAAAAAATTAAGCTTACACTTGTGCGCTGAGTTAGCGTACAAGTGTAAGCTAAAATATTTTCATCCTTTTTGTATTTAAGATATTCCGACGAAATACAGGTGTGATTTCTACATTGAGACTATTACTAGATAAATTCACTGATCGCATTTTTCACCATGCCTCTTGGAAGGGCTACTGGGAAGTGCTGATGCAGCAAGTTAGACCCGCGTGGCGCGATGGGTATTTCAGAGCTAGGGTTGTGACCGTAAAAAAACTGAGCACGGATATGCTCGAGGTGTTACTTATACCAGAGAGGTCTTGGCCAACGCATGTTGCAGGGCAACATATCGCATTAACCATAGAAATTAATGGCAGGCTCACCACTCGCGTGTTTACCATAGCGAGTGGTGCTAACACCCGACAAAAAGAAAAGCAGATTCGTCTTGTAACCAAGGTTAAAGCTCAGGGCGCATTAACACCTTATCTTCACTCTTGTGTGCCTAATCAATGGGTAAATATCTCAGCCCCTATGGGGGAATTTATCTGGCCGAAGGTTGAAAAGCCCCTACTTATGATAGCGGGCGGCTCGGGTATAACTCCTTTCATTGCCATGCTTGACGATGCCGTCAACAACGCGCAGCTAAACCATACACCGGTACACTTACTTTATTTTGCTAAGCCAGACGAGCATGTATTACTCAATGAATTATCAGCGTTCAGTCAGCGCTGTGAGCACTTCACCTATGATATTTTGAGCAAGCAAAAAGACGGAGACGTAGAAGCGCATTTGTGTAACTTTGCCAATTCACACTGGTTAGTGTGTGGTCCACATGCCATGTTCGAGCAAGTTGAAAGTTATGCAAAAGCGATCAACGTGCCTGTTTCGAGCGAGCACTTCGCTGCGCTTCCTGTGGTGAGCAACACCAGCCTTACCGAAATCGAAACCTTTTCCCTGGTACACAATGGCCAATCTTTGGCTATCGACAATCAGCAAACCCTACTTATACAACTTCAGCAAGCAGAACAACCTGTGACTTATGGCTGTGGCATGGGAATTTGTCATCAATGCCAATGTGTTAAGAAACGGGGCGTAGTGAGAGATACCCGCACGGGTGAGCTTTCAGATAGCGCAGAGCAACTTATTCAGCTGTGTGTATCACAAGCCGTTACTGATTTGGAGATTCAACTATGAACACCAGCGTTGCAATAGACAACCAACACCGTGAAGAAGCCATCGAACAAGCGCATTCTCCGATAAGTGAAACCAAAGCTATTCGGTCAACGAGCACTAAAGAGAAACCGAACTACGAGTTACTTGCCGCTCAGCTTGATGAAATTAAAGCTGACATTAAACGAAAAGTGGGCGCTGAAGATGCGGCCTATATCCGACGTATTATTCTTGTTCAGCGAATTTGCGAGTGGAGCGGACGGATACTTTTAATGTTGGGGTTCATTCAACCGCTGCTCTGGGTTGCCGGCGTATTGAGTTTAGCTACAGCAAAAATTCTCGATAATATGGAAATAGGCCACAACGTAATGCACGGCCAGTACGATTGGATGAACGACAAACACATTAATTCGAAAGGCTATGAGTGGGATATTGCCTGCGATGGTGCGAGCTGGAATCGCGTTCATAATTACGAGCATCACACGTATACCAATATTATTGGGAAAGACAGAGACTTTGGCTACGGCTTGCTTCGCCTGTCTAACGATTTTAGATGGCGTGTAAAAAACCTATGGCAGTTTGCGACTTACATCGTACTTAGTGTTTTATTTCAGTGGGGTGTGTCGTATCACGAAATGGCCGCTGAGCGGGTCTTTTTTGGAAAAAAGAAGGACAACCGTAAGAACCAAGTTACCAATAATGAACTTAAGAAACGCTTTTTTAGCAAAGGCGCACGTCAGTTAGTAAAAGATTATGTAATATTTCCTTTGTTAGCTGGGCCGTTATTTTTATGGGTATTTACCGGCAACCTTATCGCCAATTTGCTACGCAATTTATGGACATCTACTATTATCTTTTGCGGCCATTTCACTGGCGACGTGGAAACGTTTAAACAAGAAGATTGTGTTAATGAAACCCGAGGGCAATGGTACTACCGACAAGCGCTGGGCTCGTCGAACATAAAGGGCGGAAACCTGTTTCACGTGCTTACTGGGCATTTAAGCTTTCAAATTGAGCACCACCTGTTTCCAGATATCCCAGCCAGACGCTACCGAGAGATGGCCCCCAAGGTAAAAGCCGTATTCGAAGAACACGGCATGCACTACAACACTGGCAGCTTTTTAAAACAATACGCCAGCGTGTTAAAACGCATTATTCGCTACTCTTTCCCTTAACCAGTTGAAACCCTAACCAGCCGGCCATGGCGCTTGCGCTGGTTAGGCACGTGCCCCACGCCCAGTCAATCAACATAATAAACAAAGTAAAACCTTCAATAATGCTGTACGCCGTTAAATTGTAGGCGCCATAACTGGCCAACCCTAGAAGCGCGCCATCGATCCCTGCATAAAGTAACGACTTATCTCTGTTCGCCACCACAGCAAGTACAAACACCACACATCCATACATGAGGTAAAAAACCACCCAAGGCCACGTGATAAATTGACTTCTAAGCAAAGAAGCCATTTCACTTTGATACCAGCCATCTGCAATAACGCCAAGCCACAAGAAGTCGAGCACACCAAAACACACAAAGATTGCAATTAACGACACGACGATGTTTTTCGCAAAGCGAATGAGGTTGGAAAGCATGGAACCTATCCCTGTAAATAAGCAAATTGCGGATGCAAGTGATTTAAAATATGAATACGCAAGTGTTGCACAATAAGCGCATCACTTGAATGATATTTCAAGATAATGCGCATGGGACGGTAACTTACTTAACTTTCAGATACTCAGGTTTTCATTTTTGCAACGAGTGTTTCTCGCAGAGTTGCTGTTGGGCGGCCAAGTAGCGACGATAAGGTGCCGCTGTTGTTTTCAAGCCACCCAGATGCTGCATAATGCTCTGAATCTGCCAATGCAGCGGCCATCCCCTCAGGTAAGCCCATGTTAATCAATGCATCTCTAAAAGCGCTCTCGTCTAAATCTATGAAGCCAATGTCTTTGCCAGTAATTTCAGATAGGGTGGATGCGTACTCCATAAGCGTAAAGCCCGTGTCGCCAGCAAGCTCGTAAATTTTGCCAGCTTGATTTTCCGATGATAGAAGAACGGCCGCTGCGGCATCAGCAAAATCTTGTCGGCTAGCAGTGGACAAAATCCCCTGCTTTGCAGCGCCCGCTACCGCTCCCATTTGCAGTACGCTGTCTACATTATCGGTATAATTTTCCGTGTACCATCCATTTCGAAGAAACACAAAAGGCGCTGACACAGCTTTAAAGTAAGCCTCGGTTTGTTTGTGTTCTTGTGCTAACAGTAGTGGGGATGAATCTGCTTGCAACATGCTGGTGTAAGCAATAAGCGAGACGTTTTGTTTCATTGCTGCATCAATTACCGCTTTATGCTGCTCAAAACGTTTGCCAAACTCTGTACCTGAAATTAGCAACAGCTTCTCAACACCCTCAAAAGCTGTCTTAAGCGTTTCCGGGTTATTATAGTCGGCCTGCCGTACTACTACTCCCAACTGCTTTAATGCGTGTGCGTTATCAGTGTTGCGCACTAGTGCAACAATTGTGTTTGCCTTCTCTGTATTAAGCAGTGTTTGAATAACTTTTTGACCTAATTGTCCGTTAGCGCCGGTTACTGCAATCATAATCTATCCTCTATCAATTAAATGAGTACTGGTTGAACACAGAGGTGATTATGTGCGTGGAACACTGTTATGATAAGTAGACACATACAGAACGAATTGTTACGAATATGAGTACAATTAACTATTCACATCTTAAGGCACTCGCCATATTTGCCAGCGTAGTAGAATGTGGAAGCTTTGCGGAAGCTGCCCGCCGTTTAGGCACCAGTCGATCTAGAGTTAGCGAGCAAGTGGCAGGTTTAGAAGCATCTCTTGACGTGCGATTACTGCAAAGAACTACTCGACAGCTCATGCTTACTGACGAGGGAAATGCTGTATTTTCCCATGCGAAAAAGTGCCACGAGATTTTGCATGGTATTGATGAAGAGCTGCGTCAAACAGCGCCAAAAGGAAGAGTATCAATAACAGTCACCAACGACATTGCACACAAGTTTTTATTACCGTTGCTGCCTGAGTTCAAGCGCCGCTATCCTGAAATAGATTTACACATAGTGAGCAGTGACGATAAGCTCGACCTTATCGCTCAGAATATTGATGTAGGACTTCGAATTGGTTTGCCACGAGACGACTCGCTCGTCGGTAGGGTCTTATATCAAGAACAATTCGCCTTATATGCTAGCCCTGATTATCTCAAGAAATATGGTGAACCTAAGACTATTGCAGAACTGAATAATCATACCTGGATTTTGCTATCTCAGTTAAATTCACGAATCATGCATTACCTAATGCTGGACAACACACCAATCGACATTACACCCAAACATTACGAGCTGTGTAATTCTCCTCACCTTGTTCAAGAAATGGTCAAAGCAGGGTTGGGAATATCTACGCTGCTACCTTCAACTGTGCAAAAAGAAGTCGCATCCAACGAACTGGTACGAATTTTCCCTACACTTGGAAGTGAAACCCTGTTGTTTACCTTGATTTATCCTTCTCGTAAGCATGTGCCAAGCCGTACCCGAGCACTTATTGACTATCTGGTTGAGACTTGTCGCTTCGGCAATGCCGCTTCTTTTTGACGTAAAATGCATAACGTATTGAGTGTTGCTTGTAACGATACGCTCTTTATGACGTTTGCATACCGAAATGCTTTACTTAAAACTTACACTGGGTGCTGCAACTAAAGAGGCGTTTGAATCTCAAAGTGACGTGGTTCAAATAAGCGTTAAATAAAATGAATAAAACACTATTAGTAATAACGACCTCTTTGATTGTCAGTGCGTGCGCTCATAGGCCACCACCTTTAGACATGGATGAAATATTTTTTGAAACGAAGATCAAGCAAGACGGTACCAAGCTCTTCGCCTTTAGCATTCCGTTAATGCAGCATCGTGACAGTGCCAAAGGTGGCGGTAAAGGCGGCCGTGGTCAGGGAGGCGAACGAAGTGGTCGTGGCGGTCGCCAAGGACAGGAAAATCGCGAAGGCTCGTCACATAGCAGCGATAGAATGACTGAGCAACTTTATACATCTCTAGATGAGAAACTGGATGAGACCGGTTACTGCCAAACGGGCTTTCTAGAAATAGATACACACCAAACCGAAGATAGGCTTCACCTATTAGGTGAGTGCAATGAAACGGCGAGCGAACTGGACAAAATCGAGTTCCCCAACGTTAATTAACCCGCGTTGTTGTGAAGCGCATTGCCGATGGCGTGCGCTTCATTCAACGTTCGTTTGCTAAACAACCTCTTAGTCAACACACAAGGTATGCTCCACAACGCCGTTAGACACATAGGCTCTACAGCCGAATAAGTCCGTACTTTCTAAACACACGCCGCGCGCCTTTTCTCCCGCTTCCATATTATTGTTTTCCGTAACACAAGCCACTTCGCACTCGCTGCTGTCATTACACGTATTACCGGCATCGTTTGCTGGGAGCACACAAGCATGCGCCTGCTGTCGGCCTACTTTCTTCCAGTTACCACCGTGTTTACCGCACACTTTTTCGGACTCAATGGAATAGGCCTGCTGTACCAAAGGCAATGAGGTATCAACAACTTGCTCTAATCTTTCGACGTCTTCAACACTCGCGATTGGCTCATCAATAGGTTCTGGGGACTGAGCGCCACAAGCAGACAACGCTGCACACACGCCTGCTATTAACCAGATCCTAAAACGCTTCTGTGCTCTACTGCTTGCTTGTTTCATTTTTTCTCTCAATTTATTTTACTTTTTAAACCACTACTATTTAAAAGCCAAACTATTTAAGCCCCACATTACTTAAGACCTAATTTATTTAAGACCGCTGCTACTTATGACAACCGCTATTAGATAAGTTCTTATTTTGTCGATAAATCCTTATTTGCTTATTGCGCTATGCCTAATAAATTATCAAACCTATGAAATTTTAGTGCTACCTCGACGGGTCTCTACATACACTTCGCAAAACTAGCAGTATTTACGGACGCTTTATGACACTAAACCAAACCGAAAACATGGTCACCGCATTGCTCACTTTTAGCTTCGCAGTTCTTGGCCTAACATTTTTATTGGGTGCAAACCCCAATGCACTTATCGCTACATTTAATTTCTACTCGTTAGACACTGTGTTGAGCGAGAGTGCCCTTGGTGCTTTTTCTGGTATCGCATTGCTGTTACTACCGTTAATGACCATTGCAGCACGTTTTGACCTTGTATCAGCAAAAGCAGTAACACTATATGCCGCTTTTGTAACTGCCATTCCATTGCTGACGTTATTATCACCAACAAGATGGATGGCCGATTTAGGGGGCTTCCCGATTATTGGCAGCGGTCAAGGCATCATCAAGTACTTCGCAGTATTACCGCTTTTCCTATTCTTGTTTTATCGCGAAAAATTTTCGCACAGGCAACTGACATACCTCAACTTTGCTCCTGTAGCCATGGTCTTATTATGGATAGGAGGCATGAAGTTTTTCGAGTTTGAAGCTAATGCAATTGTGGGGCTAGTTGAAACATCACCGTTTATGTCGTGGCTATATGCTGTGTTTAGCATACAGGGGGCATCGAATGTAATTGGTGGGTTTGATGTCCTCTTTGCACTGCTATTGGGTGCGGGCATCTTTACTAAGAACAAGCCGATGATCATTGCGAGCGGACTGGCTTGTTTATCGGTTTTTCTGATGACACAAACGTTTTTGTTTACTGTACCGGATACCTTTAACAGCACGACTATCGTCAACCGCCTAGGTCAGTTCGTTATTAAAGACCTTTGGTTTGTCGCTAATCTTGCTGTGGTGGCTTACTTTACGCTGTTCGAAGCAGTTTCACGAGAACGCGAAGAAGCGCAGTTGGGCCAATCGCCACAGTAAGGCTTTACGACAAAGTCAGGTTAAAGATGTTGTAGTAATTAACCACTACCCCACTTATCGTTTATTCGAAAATGGTCACTTGGTTGCGGCCATTTTCTTTTGCAGTGTAAAGTGCTTGGTCGGCATGGGTTAACATTCTGTCGTGATCTCTCGCGCCATCTGCACTTGCTACACCAATACTGATTGTGACTTTCAGCGTTTGCGCTATAAAACTGAAATCATGTGCTGCCACGATTTTTCGAACATGATCCATAGCTACCCTTGCATTTATCAAGTCATATTCGGGTAACAACACAGTAAACTCTTCGCCGCCCCACCTTGCACATTTAGCATAATGCGGAACTTCGCGATTTAATATACGGGCCACCTCAGTAATGACTTTATCTCCTACTAAGTGAGAGTACTGATCATTTACCTGTTTAAAATGGTCGATATCGATAACGGCAAGACATAGAGGAGATTGTTTCGCTTTAGCCTCTTCAAAATATTGTACAAGCCAGCGGTCGAATGCTCGTCTATTTGCAATACCGGTTAGATCATCATGAGTTGCTTGGAACTCGAACCGCTTGGTTTGTAATTCTAATGACCTGGTTTGTTCATCGACCCTTTGTTTTAAAATCATTTCTGATTTTTTCAAGTGATGAAAACGTACTTTATAAAGTGCATAGATAACAAAACAGAAGAAAAGAAAAACCGAGAATTTAAAAGCAAATGTCTGATAAATACTGGGTAACACGCGAATAGAAAATGGTGACGTAATCTCTTGCCAGGGACCACCAATATAACGAGCACGTACTTTAAACTGATAACGACCAGGTGCTAAATTAGTGTATTCAGTCATTCTAAATTGATGACGGTTAACCCAATCTTGGTCATATCCTACTAACATAGCCTGATACTCTATACGCGAAGGCATAGCGAAACCCAACCCTGCATACTGAAACGCAACTCGCGTTGTTAACGGCGTTACGTCTACTTCCCTTTTATCCGTATCAAATTGCTGGTCAGCACCGTCCAGTAGTACCGCCTCTATACTTACCGGAATAGGGAATTCACTCAACATGGCAAGGTTTGCAGGCGTTACTGTGGCAAGCCCTTTCGCAGTAGGAAGCCAAACATTTCCGTCTACATCGACAATCTGAGATGGCTGTGATCCACCATTGATTTGAATACTCGCCAAGCCATTTTCTTCCTTAAAATGTTCAAATTCCAATAATGCACTTGGATATGTCAGACACTCCTTAAGACTTGATAGTGAAGTGAGAATGACCCCTTGGTTTGAACTTAGCCATACACCGCTGTTGTGATCTATACCGATTGAAAACAGTTTATCTACGGGAAGCCCCTGCGACTTTTCGATTACACTAAGTGCCTGAGTAGCATTGTCAAAATACGCAAGTCCTCGATCGGTTGTAATCCAAGTTCCCTTTTCAACAACGCTAAAACTGAACGCGTGCTGCGCATCTGAATGTTCAGGAAACGAAACTACGTGCACAATACCCTGTTGGATATAGGCGAGTCCTATCCCTGTAGCAATCCAGATTCGTCCTTCACGATCTTCTGCCAAGCCCATCGAAAAATGGGCAGGTAGCCCATTTTGTTCATTAAAATGGCTTAGCTTTCCATCTGGTGTTTGTTGAACTACACCTTGCGCCGTGGCATACCAAACACTGTTATCACTCGCTAAAAGAATGGCCCTTACTTCATTACTCGGTAACCCTAAATGTCTATTGAGGTAAGGAGTAAGTTGGTCATTTTCATATCGCAGCACACCTTTTGTGTAGGTGCCGACTAACGTTACCTCTTCAGTTACCGCTGCCAAACTGAGTACAGAGAAAGCTTCACCTGTAGTGAGCGATGCGCTGGAAAACGCATCATTGGAAAATATATCTAATCCAGCACTTCCACCTGATAAAAGTTTGCCATCAGACGTTTGCAAAACAGTTCGCAAAAAGTCTCCACTCATTCCTTGGCTTTGCGAGAATGTGGTGAATAGCGCACGACGCAGCCTAAACAAACCACCATTAGTGCCAATCCAGATATTTTTTTCCAAATCTTCAAGCAGTGAAAAAACGCGGTTATTGGGAAGACCTGCTGTCGCATCCAGTTTTTCTAGACCTAAGTCACTTAGACGATAAAGGCCATGATTGATGGTGCCTACCCAAATGCTATTTTGATGATCAAGCAAAATACTACTAATTGATTTGTCGGCAAGTGAGCTGTGAAGTAGCGCAAAGGTACCGTTTTTTTGCTGCCAAACACCGTGTTCCGTGCCAACTAAAACACGTTTTTTGCTATCAAGAGCGAGAGTAAATGATGGACCAGAGAGTATGTTGTGGTCGGGTACAGCTAGCTGAAATTTATCGTTTATGTATTTGAACAAGCCTTGATTTGTTGCAAACCAGATTACGCCAAATCCGTCTTCGATTATGCGGTAAGCACTCGAATTTACAATGTATTCTTTTTGCGTGCCGTCAGGCGTTCTCATTGCAATCCCCGTGTCTTCCAGCGCAAACCACAACACGTTATTACTGTCTCTGAATGCATGATTAACCATTGAAGACAGGGGCGCTTGAGCATGCCACTGCTCTGCGATAAGCGACGTTACACCGCCTCGGTTTCCTGCCACAAGTAGCTCGTCGCGGGGCTTGTTGTAATACAAGCTTCGAATGCCGGAGTCTGGTAATCCTGTTTGCGCGCCGCGGGTAAATACAGTGAACTGCTGACCATTAAACCGAGCTACACCTTCCCAGGTACCCGCCCATAGATACCCATTGGACGTTTGTGCTAATGCGTGAATACTATTGTGAGGAAGCCCGTCTTTCGTTCCCCACGACTGAGGGAAATACCGGTTGAGCGGCATGAGCTGAGAAGACTCTACCGAAAAGCCATCTATGGGTATCACCCACAGCAAACACATCACAAAAGTGAGAGACACAAACTTCAATGGCTTCTCGGTACATTATTAGATAGACGGTGTAATAATACCTCTATCTATTAACTAACACAAAAATTGTGGTTTTTAGTTATCTTCGGTCAACGACAAGCTAACCCAGACTAACCTGTGATCTGAGCTGGCTTCACGGTCTTTAACTAATCGATATAGGTCACTGGTTTTTGCAGGCCAGAAAACGCCAGCATCGTTCACATCGAAGCCAAATCGAGATGGCAAAACATAGTCAGCTCTGGCTCCCCAATAGGCAGTAAAGCGGTTACTAAACTCTGCACCTGACGCGCCTGCACCGCCTGCGCTTGTTGGAATGATGTCGTTATTAACTAACGGGTGCTCGGTCAACTGTTCAATAACACCCTCGCGATGTTTATCTCCAATATCCGCCGCGTTAAAATCACCAACAAGTACAAAACGCGCGTTCTCTGACAGGCTGACTTTCTCGCCATTATCATCGTAGATGTAGGCTCCTTTATCCGGAGAAAGGTAATCTGCCATAAGCCTAATTTCGTCAAAGTTGCGCTTGCCGTTGCGGTCCTCGCTCCCATCGAAATTAGGTGGTGTTGGATGCATAGCAAGTATGTGTACGGTTTTACCTCCTACTTTCACCGGCACATCCCAGTGAGACTTAGAACTCAACCTTAGCGCGGCCCACTCTTCTACGTCGTACCATGGCTTGCCCTTATCAGTACTTCCGCTCTCATCGGGAATAATAGGAACCTGTGGATGAGGCATGTGATGCCATTTAAACGTCTGAAAGGTGCGAATACCATCAACATCAATAGGGTATTTTGACAAAAGCGCCATACCATATTGCCCGGGATAAAGCCCAAAACCATATGCATCGCCACCAAAACCTTCTGCTTTGCCATTGTTATCTAAGTCGAATTTCGTGGGCTCCCCTGTGTTGACTGTGGCCACATACGTATACGGGTAATCCACAGGCTCAAGGCCGTCTTGTGAAACATTCAGGTAGTTCTTAACAAATGCTTCTACCCCTTTACGCTTATCTGCAATGTAGTCAAATTCATTCAACATCAAGATATCGGGGTTAACGCGTTGAATAATTTCAGCAATGTTTTTAACTTGGCTATGCTCACCCGTTGAAAGAACGTGTTGAAGTACCTGATCGCTTGGCTTCATACCCAACGCTTTGTAGTTAGTGGCTTCCATACTTACATTAAACGTTGCGACTTTAAGCATTTGCTCTTCTTGCGAGCTAGCCAGCGTAGATACGAATAATGCGGGTAAAAGAGCTATCGCACAGAAAAGTGCCCTATTTTTCATGTTGTTACCTGTAAGTAAAAGCGAAATGCAAAGATAGCAACTTTAGCGGCTTATCTGAACTTTTTTGTTTTATTAAAGATCGTTGTATCAACAAGATGGTCATGGTCATGCTCTCGCCCTTACATAAAAACGGAATTTATTTTCATAAATGAGACCTATTAAAGAAATATTTTTTACTATAAAGCACCAACACTAAAATAATAGAATCAAATACTCGCTCTTAACTGATATTCTAATTTTGTTTTATACAGCTAGCGTCAAGCGAACTACGCTTAACGTTTCGCATTTTGGGTGAATGAGAGAAAGTTATGAAAAGCTGGGTTTCAAAAGCGATCAATATTATCAATGCAGATTATCAACGTTCGGCTGATACGCACTTAATCAAATTAGAGCAGATCGCTTTTAGAGATATTGATATCTACCTTAAAGATGAAAGCACCCATCCAACAGGCAGCCTAAAGCACCGTCTAGCCCGGTCCCTTTTTCTGTACGCCCTTTGTAATGGAAAAATTGTAGAAGGAACTACTGTGGTTGAAGCCTCGTCAGGCAGTACAGCGGTGTCTGAAGCTTATTTTGCTAAAATGATTGGCGTTCCGTTTGTTGCGGTTATGCCTAAGTCTACCGCCCAAAGTAAAATCGCGCTTATTGAGCGCTATGGCGGGCAGTGTCACTTTGTAGATTGCCCTACGCAAATGCACAGCGAAGCAACCAAAGTAGCTCACGAGCTTAATGGCTACTTTATGGATCAGTTCCTTTTCGCAGAGCGCGCTACAGATTGGCGTGGCAATAACAATATTGCTGAGAGCATCTTTGAGCAAATGAAAGCCGAGCCCCACCCTATTCCACACACCGTGGTTATGAGTGCAGGTACAGGTGGAACATCAGCCACCATAGGGCGTTACATTCGCTACAAAGGTCTCTCTTCTCAGCTTGTCGTGGTAGATCCAGAATTCAGTGTGTTTTTTGATAGCTTCAAAAACAACGATCATACACTTACTGCTACCCGTGGTAGCCGCATAGAAGGGATAGGACGCCCTAAAGTGGAAGCCTCTTTTCAACATGACGTAATAGATGACATGATTGCCGTTCCCGATGCCGCCAGTATTGCAACCATGCATTGGTTAAACAACACCATGGGAATTAAAGCCGGCCCGTCTACCGGCACTAACCTATGGGGCGCATTAAGTATTGCTGAACAAATGAAGCAGCGAGGAGAAGTGGGATCGATCGTAACGCTTATGTGCGACAGCGGAGAGCGGTATAGTGAAACTTACTATAATGCTGGTTGGGTAGAAAAGACCATTGGCTCATTCGCTGAATACACCACCAAACTAGAGGCCATCGGAGCCCCTGTTTAAATAGCCTGTTTCTGCTGTTTAAAGTGCTGGGGCGTTATGTATCGCGCAGCACTTTATTCAAAGCGTTTATCTCTATACATTGGCGATATACTTCTCATTGATAAAGCGCGCAAAATTATGATCAAAATAAAAAACGTTGTTAGCTGTACAGTTGCATTTGCCACAGCGTTTGCTGCACACACTGCCTTTGCTACCAGTACGTCGACTGTTGAAACTGCGAACACAAGCAACACTAGTATTAACCGAGCCGCAGACGCGACCGCCAACACTGACATTCCTAACAACAATTACGAAAGCGTTTTTGCTAACCTCGCGCTTCATTGTATTCATCAAGAGTTTCCAAATGTAGTGAAACACATGATGAATAACGGCGATGACGTTAAGGCACCCAATCAACTCTACCCTTCATTTTATGGTTGTTTAGACTGGCACTCGTCGGTTCATGGCCATTGGCTTTTAGTAAGAATGCTAAACACTGCGCAAGATGCAGTGGATAAGGATGAGATCATTGAAAAGCTCAACATCAGCTTTACGCCTAAAAATATCCAAGGTGAATTGACGAGCCTTAAGCGTGAAAACAATGCCTCATTTGAACGCCCCTATGGTCTTGCTTGGTTCCTGCAGCTAACCGCTGAACTACGTCAATCTTCCCTTCCTGAAGCAACAAAATGGCTAAATACTTTACGTCCTCTCGAGGACGAAATTGTAGCCAGAGTAAGCGCATGGTTACCCAAATTAGCTTACCCAATCCGTACGGGTGAGCATAGCCAAACCGCCTTTGCTTTTGGCTTAATGTTGGATTGGGCGAAAACAGCAGGTAATAAGGAGTTTGAAGCGCTGTTAACGTCCAGGGTGAAAGACTACTATCAGGACGATACACAGTGCCCTCTTGCCTACGAGCCTTCGGGACAAGATTTCTTATCACCGTGTTTGGCCGAAGCTGATTTAATGCGAAGAGTAATGTCTAAAAAGGACTATAGCCAATGGCTTTCAGCGTTCTTTCCAAGCCTCACAGCTAGAACATCAAATTGGCTAGCTCCCGCTACAGTGACTGACAAGACGGATGGTAAACTCGCTCACCTAGACGGGCTGAACATCAGCCGAGCGTGGATGATAGAAGGCATAATGCAAGCTTTGCCTGAAGGTGACAAACGCTTACCTGTGCTTAAGAAAGCATTAAGTTCACATCGTGAGGCCGGGCTCAACGCGGTGTTTGGTGACATGCACTATATGGGCAGCCATTGGCTTGGCAGCTTTGCCAGCTACTTAGAAACACAGCGCGGTTTGAATTAACTTATATCCTACTAAAGTGTGAGATGAATGAGCACTAAAGTGCTATTCGTCTCACACGCCTACCGTGGCATGCTCATTCTATGGTGATATGAATAAAGCGCAGCTATGGAAATTTTACTTGTTGATGATCACGCAATAGTGAGAGAAGGCTTTTCTACACTGTTATCTTCGGTACTCGAAGGCGCTGTCGTCACCAATGCAAAAAATGCGCAGCAAGCCACAAATGCACTTCGTGCCAACCACTTCGACCTCATTATTTTAGACATTAATTTAGGAACCACCAGCGGACTAACGCTAGCGGAATATATTGTTCAGCGCTGGGAGCACGCAAAAGTACTTATGTTCAGCATGTTCGATGATATTTCCATCATCGATAGAGCTATGAAACTAGGGGCAATGGGCTATGTTAGTAAACAAAGTGAACCTGATGTACTGATAAGCGCGGTGACATCTATCATTAAAGGCCGCCGTTATTTAGAACACAATACTGCCATTGAGCTCGCTACATTCAACCTGTCACATTCCGGAGGCAACTTAACAGATCTGACACAAAGAGAGTTGGATATATTCC
This sequence comes from Alteromonas sp. W12, assembly GCF_001924945.1. Lineage (NCBI taxonomy): Bacteria > Pseudomonadati > Pseudomonadota > Gammaproteobacteria > Alteromonadales > Alteromonadaceae > Alteromonas > Alteromonas sp. W12. The sequence goes on along the minus strand of NZ_LQXH01000001.1, from coordinate 730,045 downwards.
TTGGTATAGCGAACGGGCTTTGCCGAAAACAGGTCGCTGAAAGCCTCAACATTTCTGAAAAGACGGTCTCAAACGTTATCACCCAGCTCAAGCGAAAACTTGAGCTACAGACAAATGCCGAGTTTGTTCACCTTGCCATAAAGCAGGGTTATATCAAAATTGCCAGCTAAACAAGCGCCACTAAACAAGGTCGGGAAAACTTCCCTGTACTTTCGTATCTTTTTTATACCCCTTTGGTACTAACTTTGTCTCATGATAAAGATACCTCATGTAAATCAATATATTAGCGTTTTCATTACACTTCAATCTAAGGGAATTTTTCCCGTATTTTGAAGGACGGAATCCGTTTATCAGGGCCTCTACTTAGTTACATACTGTTAACACAACATCAAGGTAACAGTGGAAATAAAACTATGGCTAAGTTCTATTCAAAGGCTTCATTGGCCTTAAGCGTAATTATTGGTTTAGGTACGAGTTCACATTTATTTGCGGACGATGGCGTGACATGGGCAGACATTGAAAATGATGCCAAGACGCCTGAGAACGTGCTGATGTATGGTATGGGTCCAGAAGCTCAGCGTTACAGCGGACTTGATCAAATCAACAAAGAAAATGTACACATGCTATCTCCGGCTTGGGTGATGAGTTTTGGTGATGAAAAGCAACGGGGTCAAGAGTCCCAAGCAATTGTGTACGACGGTATTGTCTATGTAACCGGTAGCTACTCCCGTATCTACGCCTATGAGGCAAAAACAGGTAAGAAGTTGTGGGACTACGCCCACCGCCTTCCAGAAGGGATTCGACCGTGTTGTGACGTGGTAAATCGCGGCGCAGCAATTTATGGTGACTTAGTCTTTTTCGGTACGCTGGATGCTGGCGTTGTTGCCCTTGACCGGCTAACGGGCAAAGTAAAATGGAAGAAGCGCTTTGAAGACTATCGTGCAGGCTACACCATGACGGGGGCACCTACGATTGTTAAAGACCAAAAGTCAGGAAAGGTCATGCTTATTCACGGTTCATCAGGTGATGAGTTTGGTGTTGTAGGAAAACTGTTTGCACGCGATCCTGAAACCGGTGAAGAGATTTGGATGCGTCCATTTGTTGAAGGGCACATGGGCAGGTTAAATGGAAAAGACAGCACGCCTACTGGTGGTTCATACGAAGTGACAACGTGGCCGAAGGATGAAAACGGCGAAATGGTTGAGGCTTGGCACCACGGTGGTGGCGCACCATGGCAGAGTGCAAGCTTCGATGTTGAAACTAACACCATCATTATTGGTGCAGGTAACCCCGCTCCTTGGAATACATGGAAACGCACCGCCAAAGGCGGCGATCCACGAGATTGGGATAACCTTTATACTTCCGGACAAGTGGGTGTAGATGCAACCACTGGTGAGGTTAAATGGTTCTATCAACATACACCTAACGACGCATGGGATTTCTCTGGCAACAATGAACTTGTTCTATTTGACTATTACGATAATGGAAAGCTCATAAAAGCGACGGCTCATGCAGACAGAAATGGCTTTTTCTATGTAGTTAACAGACAAAACGGTGAATTCATCAGAGGCTTTCCCTTTGTAGATAACATTACGTGGGCCACACATATAGACCCTGACACGGGTCGCCCAGTTGAAGTAGACGGACAACGCCCACCACTGCCTGAGCCGGGTGAAAAACGAGGAAAGTCAATAGAGGTATCGCCTCCATTCTTGGGCGGAAAGAACTGGAACCCGATGGCCTACAGCCAGAATACCGGCTGGTTCTATATGGGCGCAAACCACTGGAAAGAAGACTACTGGACGGAAGAAGTGACCTATAAAAAAGGTGCCGCTTACCTAGGACAGGGTTTTAGAATTAAGCGCATGTATGACGACCACGTGGGCGTACTTCGTGCCGTAGACCCCATTTCAGGTGAAATTAAATGGACACACAAAGAGAAACTTCCTATGTGGGCTGGGGTACTGGCGACGAAAGGCGGACTCATTATTACCGGAACGGGCGATGGCTATGTCAAAGCTTTCGATGAGGAAACCGGTGAAGAACTTTGGAAGTTCCAAACGGGCTCGGGCATCATTTCATGCCCTATAACCTGGGAAGAGGATGGTGAGCAATACATCGGCTTAGCGTCAGGGTATGGTGGTGCAGTACCTCTATGGGGAGGAGATATGGCTGAACTCACCAAACCTGTCGCGCAAGGTGGTTCGTTCTGGGTATTTAAACTTCCTAATCACAATAAAAAGCAAAACGTCGCTAAACAATAGCTTTATCTTTGCAACAAACCAAACCGAGAGGCGGTGAAAACGCCTCTCGGCATTAAGGAGCTCTCATGCGCTTACGTTTTCAAGCAACCAAACAACTCCCCATATTATTAGTTGTCCTATATTCAGCAACTGCCAGTGCCATTCCCGATTTCGAAGATGACGTGGAAATTATCAACGGATGTGAAATAAAACCAAAGACAGTGTGTAGCGACACAGACTTAAGCGGTGCTGATTTGAGCCATGCAAATTTGCACGGAGCAGTATTCACCAACGTTAAGTTCAACAAAACAGATTTAAGGCACGCCAACTTAAGCTATGCGACGTTTAAGAAAAGTAACCTGGATCACGCTGATTTAGCTACCGCCAATTTAAAACACGCAGATTTACGCAGCTCAAAAGTTCGCAACGCTAACTTAGAAGGCGTAGATGGCTGGGCGCTTTTCGGTCAAGGGGTTGATTTCACTAACTCCAACTTTTCAGGTGCTAACCTGGACCAAGCGCGTTTATCAGGTGCGACAATGGTAAGCACCAACTTACGTGCCGCACGCTTAGAGCGGGTTTGGATGAACAAAGCAAACTTTGAAGGTGCTTCACTGATTAACGCCAATATTCAGGAAGCAAAACTGAACGATGCAAGTTTGTATCGAGCGAACCTAACCGGCACGCGCATCCACTACGCAACATTTCAGGGCACTTTCATGGACGAATGTATAAACTGTCCTATTGACTGGTAAGCTAGAGCCCCCTTGGGGTTACTCTAGCAAGGTCGCTTTCGTCTAAGACACTTTACCTGCCAACTCAGCCGTTTCTTTACCCAAATTTTTAAGCTGCTTAATCGTCTTTTCATCCGTAATTGCGCCATCTTCCATAAGCGTATTTACCTTCGCAATAGCTTTTTGGTTCGGCAGCACCATAGTACCTAGATTTTCAAGTAACATTCTCAGTACCACCAGCACGCGCATGCCGCCTAGCCCACCAGCAGACGCAGCCATAATTCCAGCCACCTTACCGCGATATGCTTGTAATGGCTTTTCGCCTTCCCCCATGCGCGATGCCCAGTCGATTGCATTCTTTAGCAGTGCGGGATAGCTTGAGTTGTATTCTGGTGAAGCAATAAGAAAACCATCATGGCTCATTAGCAATTCTTTGAACGCCTGTGCTTTTTCAGGCATACCAAACTCGGCTTCCTCATCTTCATTAAACAACGGCATTTGAAAGTCAGCGAGGTCTATAACGGTAACCTCTGCGCCAGCTTCTCGTGCGCCCTCTGCGGCAACTTTCATAATAGCTTGGTTGAATGAACCTTTACGGGTACTACCTGCAAATGCAAGGATCTTAGTCATTTGAGTTTCCTGTCGTTAATTTAAGTAGTGTTCTAGTTGTCTGATTTATAGGAAGCTATCGCCCTATCGGTTCTAATCGAAATGTTATACCACTGTACCTGCGGTTACACGCCGCGATTACGAACATTTTAAGTCTCGCTGAGTACGCAATAATCTATGCCCACTGGTATAACGATCACGATTAGCGCAAACGAGCGTTGTAGGGTTGACGCTTATGTTTCGCATAAAAAAAGGCTGACAATCAATGTCAGCCTCTTTGTTATCAATATGTATGTTGTACCGCGAACACTACATTTTTTCTAGTGTTTCGATGCCAAGTAGAGTTAATCCTTGCTCTAGCGTCTTGGCAACCAGAGCTGACAACGCTAGACGGCTATCGCGTACAGCTGGCTCAATACCGTCTTTTAACATCGGGCACGCTTCGTAGAATGACATAAACGCTGAAGCCACATCATAGAGGTAAGTACACAGTACATGAGGCGTGGCTTCACGAGATACTGTACCAATCACCTCTTCAAACTGCATAAGTAATACAGCTAGCGCGTGCTCTTGTTTCTCAGCAATATTGATATCTACTGGCATGGTGGCCATATCCACACCCGCTTTTCTGAACAAGCTTTTCACACGGGTATAAGCATACTGAAGGTAAGGCGCCGTGTTACCTTCAAAGCTTAGCATGGAGTCCCAGTTAAACATGTAATCAGTTGTGCGGTTTTTAGATAGGTCAGCGTATTTCACAGCGCCAATACCCACCTTGTGAGCGACTTCTTTAAGCTCGTCTTCGCTTAAATCGTTGTCGCGCTCGGCGATAAGTTTGCCCGCACGCTCAACGGCTTCATCAAGCAATTCGACCAGTTTAACTGTACCGCCAGTACGGGTTTTAAATGGCTTACCGTCACTGCCTAGCATCATTCCAAATGGGCAATGCTCGTAAGTTTGCTCTTCTTTCATAAAGCCCGCTTTACGGCCCACAATTTCAGTTTGCTTGAAGTGCAGTGCCTGACGCGCGTCAGTAAGAATCAGCGTACGGTCAGCGTTTAACTTGCCGCTGCGATAGCGCATTGCCGCAAGGTCTGTCGTTGCGTATAAATAGCCGCCACCCGACTTTTGAACGATGTAAACCGCAGGGTTACCTTCTTTATCAGCAAGCTCAGGTATAAATACTACCTGCGCACCTTGGTCTTCTACTGCAAGGCCTTTCGCTTTAAGGTCACTGATTACGTTGGCTAAATCGTCGTTGTAAGCCGACTCACCCATAATATCTTTACGGGTCAGGCTTACGTTTAGCTTGTCGTACACTTCTTCTGAGTGGGCAATAGACACGTCAATGAACTTTTCCCATAGCGCCAGACACTGAGCGTCACCGCCCTGCAGCTTAACTACGTATTCACGGGCGCGGTCGGCAAAACCTTCTTCTTCGTCAAAGCGTACTTTGGCTTCGCGGTAAAAGTCTTCAAGATCAGAGAGTGCAGTTTCAGCCACTTCATCTTGTAGCTTGTCTGAAAGGTGCGCAAGCAACATGCCGAACTGTGTGCCCCAGTCGCCCATGTGATTTTGACGAATAACGTTGTGGCCCAAGAACTCAAGCACTTTAACCACAGCATCGCCGATGATAGTAGTACGCAGGTGGCCCACGTGCATTTCTTTGGCCAGGTTAGGCGATGAGTAATCAACAACAATGTTTTGTTCTTTTGACTTAGCAATACCTAAACGTGGGTCGGTTAGCGACAACTCACACTGATTAGACAGCCATTCGTCATTTAAATGAACGTTGATAAAACCAGGGCCCGCCACTTCTAGCTTGCTGGCAATATCGTCGAGCTTTACAGTCTCAACAATTTTATCTGCAATATCGCGCGGCTTTTGCTTAAGCTGCTTGGCTAGCGCCATCGCGCCGTTAAACTGATATTCACCAAATTCAGGTCGAGCGCTGCGCGAAACTGGCACTGGCGCATTTTCTACGCCCATTTCTTGTAGAGCTTCAGTGAAACGGTTAACTAATAGTGCATGTATATTCATAATATATTGTGTCTTTGTTTAATCTTTATTAGCTTAATTTTCGCGCGTGTTCTTGAACTGAATATCAGGGTAGCGCTCTTGCGCTAGCTGTAAATTCACCATAGTAGGTGCGATGTACGTCAGGTTATCGCCGCCATCTAGTGCAAGGTTTTGCTCACCTTTACGGCGGAATTCATCAAGCTTCTTCTCATTGTCAGAGTAAACCCAGCGGGCAGTGCTCACGTTAATATGCTCATAAAGCGCGTCTACGTTGTATTCGGCTTTCAAGCGAGCGACTACCACGTCAAACTGAAGCACACCTACTGCGCCCACAATCAAATCGTTGTTGGCAAGCGGTCTAAACACCTGTACCGCCCCTTCCTCAGAAAGCTGGATCAGTCCTTTAAGCAGTTGCTTTTGCTTAAGCGGATCTTTCAAGCGGATGCGTTTAAATAGCTCAGGCGCAAAGTTTGGAATACCCGTAAAGCGGTAGTTATCGCCTGACGTGAAGGTGTCCCCTATGCGAATGGTTCCGTGGTTGTGCAAGCCGATGATATCGCCGGCATAGGCTTCTTCTAGCAATGAACGGTCACCAGCCAAGAAGGTCAATGCATCCGAAATACGCACATCTTTACCTAAACGGCTGTTGCGCATTTTCATGCCTTTTTCGTACTTGCCCGACACAATACGACAGAATGCGATGCGGTCACGGTGTTTCGGGTCCATGTTGGCCTGAATCTTAAATACAAAGCCACTGAACTTACCGTCGGTACTTTCGATAGTCCCTTCTTCGGTTTCGCGGCCAAGTGGCGCAGGTGCCCACTCAACCAAACCGTCAAGCATATGATCAACACCGAAGTTACCTAATGCTGTACCGAAAAATACTGGCGTTAACTGGCCTTCCAAGAAAAGCTCTTGTTCAAATTCGTTAGATGCACCGCGTACAAGCTCAAGCTCGTCACGCAAGGTTTCAGCGAGGTCACTTCCTACTGCAGTATCTAACTCAGGGTTATCTAACCCTTTGATGATGCGCACGTCTTGGATAGTGTGACCCTGGCCGCTTTGATACAAAATAGTTTCGTCGCGGTGAAGGTGATATACACCTTTAAAGCTCTTACCACAGCCAATTGGCCAAGTAATTGGTGCACACAGGATATCAAGCTCGGTTTCTACTTCATCGAGCAGTTCCATAGGATCGCGAATATCACGGTCAAGCTTGTTCATGAAAGTCACAATCGGCGTATCGCGCAAACGGGTGACTTCCATAAGTTTACGGGTTCGGTCTTCTACACCTTTCGCTGCGTCGATAACCATAAGGCATGAGTCAACCGCCGTCAGTGTTCGATAGGTATCTTCAGAAAAGTCTTCGTGCCCCGGAGTATCCAGCAGGTTTACTAAGTGATCGCTATATGGAAACTGCATGACCGAGGTGGTTACCGAGATACCACGCTCTTTTTCCATTTCCATCCAGTCAGATTTAGCATGCTGACCTGACTTTTTACCTTTAACGGTACCGGCAGTTTGCAGGGCGCGTCCGAATAACAATACTTTTTCGGTAATCGTGGTTTTACCCGCATCCGGGTGCGATATGATTGCGAACGTACGTCGCTTTTTAATCTCTTCTAGAAGCTTCTTATCTGACATCAATACTTATCTTCGTTATCTATTATCCCTGTAAATCAATTGCTTACAGGCGCGTTTCATAACGGATAAGCAATGCTTTTCCGCGCAAATTCAGTATTGCGGTAAAACGCTTGATACGGCTTGGTAATTAATTGCGCGGATTTTAGCATTTTACTGCACGTAACAGTAGAGCGAAATTACATACTCCCTACCGCTTAATTTGCTATGCGACCACTCACTGCTTTTTTTCATGCATACACACTTTCACATCGTTAACCTATTTCAAACATTGTTGTACACACCGTTTACAACACAAGTGACAGACCCTTTTTATAAACCCTATTTATAAAAATAAGGACAACGCCCTGTGATATTGTTTCTAATTTGCGTAGCCGCGCTTATTGCTGGCTACTTTATATATGGCGCCTTTGTTGAGAAGGTATTTGGCGTCACACCAGCACGCCCCACTCCTGCACATAGCCAAAAAGACGGCGTAGACTTTGTTCCCATGTCTACACCGAAGGTGTATCTCGTTCAGCTTCTGAACATTGCTGGCGTAGGCCCTATATTTGGTCCTATTATGGGTGCACTATATGGCCCAGCTGCCATGCTTTGGATTGTATTAGGGTGCATTTTTGCCGGCGCTGTTCACGACTATTTCTCAGGCATGCTGTCAGTTCGCAACAATGGCGAATCTGTGCCTAGCTTATCTGGCCGTTATTTGGGCCGAGGCGCTAAGCACTTTATGAACTTGTTCGCTATTGTGCTGCTTCTACTGGTAGGTGTAGTTTTTGTCTCAGCGCCCGCAGGCATGATCACAAATCTCGTTAATGATCAGACATCATGGCATGTTGAAGTTGGCACTATGGTCGCCATTATTTTTGCCTACTATATTTTGGCTACCATTGTTCCTGTAGATAAAATTATTGGTCGTTTTTATCCGTTTTTCGGAGCCCTTCTTATTTTCATGTCGGTGGGATTATTAGCCGCGGCCAGCTATTCTGACCAGCACTCGATACTTAGCAAATTCACGGCAAGTGATATGCTGACGAATTTAAATCCTAACGATATGCCTCTTTGGCCAGCGCTCTTTATCACTATCGCTTGTGGCGCTATCTCTGGATTTCATGCCACCCAGTCCCCGCTTATGGCTCGCTGTATGGAGAACGAGAAGAACGGACGTTTTGTGTTTTTTGGTGCGATGATAGGTGAAGGTGTGATTGCCCTTATCTGGTGTGCCATTGCCCTTTCTTACTTCGACAATTTAGAAGGACTATCGGCAGCTATTACCAATGGTGGCCCTGGAAACGTTGTCTATGCCTCATCATTCGGTCTTTTAGGTGTTGTTGGTGGCGTACTGGCTTTTCTTGGCGTGGTTATTCTTCCTATTACGTCTGGCGACACCGCATTTCGCTCAAGTCGTCTTATCATGGCCGAGTACTTTAACGTTGAACAAAAAGGTATACGTAACCGCTTGTTCATGGCCGCCCCATTGTTTGTGCTTGGCGGTATTCTTACCCAAGTCGATTTCGGCGTTATTTGGCGCTACTTCGGATTTGCCAACCAAGCAACAGCCGTCATGATGCTGTGGACCGCGTCTGCATACTTACTAAGACATAATAAACTGCACTGGATAACTACAGTACCAGCAATATTTATGACGGCCGTTTGCGTTACCTTTATTCTAAACAACGACACCTTGGGTTTCGGTATGGCGATGAATGTATCGACAACCATCGGGCTTATCGCATCGCTAATCACCACGGTTTACGTCATTCGAATTTCCAAGGGGAAAGGTGAAGCGCCGCTTGAGCCATCATCTGTGAATGTTGAAAAACCTTCCCAACCGGTAGACGCGTAACTACCTACACTAAACACGTGTAATATGATGAGCCGCCCTTTATATAGGGCGGCTATTTATTTTGTACTTTTGACATGGGTTATAATGAGGCTCATTTTTAATCGGCGGTAATATTGGCAAGCATGGAACTCATACTTTCGCTACTTCAACAAATGTGTGTGTATCTTGTGCTTGCATATATGCTGAGTAAAACACCGCTTTTTCTTCCTATTCTCAGCATTTCTTCTCATCGCAAACACCGGTACTTGGTGTATGTAGTTTTTTCTTCCTTTTGTATTCTGGGCACGTATTTTGGTCTGCAAATAGACGACGCCATTGCCAATACCAGAGCCATTGGGGCAGTTATAGGAGGATTACTAGGCGGTCCAGTAGTTGGGTTTGCCGTAGGATTGACCGGCGGCCTCCATCGTTACTCATTGGGTGGTTTTACTGATGTTGCCTGCGCTATTTCCACCACGCTGGAAGGTCTTATCGGCGGCCTCATGCACGTTTACTATGTTCGCCAGAACAAAAGTCTAGATCTTTTCAACCCATGGAAAGTTGGTGTCATTACCTTCATAGCAGAGTTGTTTCAGATGGCTATACTGCTTACCGTTGCTGAGCCTTTTGAAAAGTCTTACGCACTGGTCAGCGCTATAGCCGCACCTATGGTTATTGCAAATTCTGTGGGGGCCGCACTTTTTATCAGTATCTTATCTGACAAAAAAACGATTTTTGAAAAGTACTCTGCCACTTTTTCACGACGTGCACTATCCATAGCAGATCGCTCAGTGGGCGTGCTCACATCTGGATTCACCCCAGTTAATGCAGAAAAAGTAGCACGTATTATCTATGAAGAAACGAATGTGGGTGCGGTAGCGATTACTGATAAAGAAAAGATTCTGGCGTTTATCGGAACGGGTGCCGATCATCACCTACCAAACACCCCCATATCGTCATCAAGTACGATGGAGTCACTGAACAATAACAAAATAGTCCATTTAGATGGCGCTGAGCGCCCATATCAGTGCACATTAAACAAAAATTGTCCGCTGGGTTCAGTGTTGATTATTCCACTTCACTCTGGCTCTGAGGTGGTAGGTACTATTAAGCTTTACGAACCCAAACGGAAGTTTATGTCGACGGTTACCCTGTCAATGGCAGAAGGCATCGCTCAATTGCTGTCTAGTCAAATTGTTTACGGCGCATATCAGCAGCAAAAAGATCTGCTCTCACAGTCTGAAATCAAACTGCTACATGCACAGGTCAATCCTCATTTCCTATTTAACGCGCTCAATACGATTAGCGCTATTATTCGTCGCGATCCCAAAAGGGCCAGAGAGCTCGTGCTAAGCTTGTCACGCTTTTTTAGAATAAACCTAAAGCAAAACACCGCGGTGGTGACACTAAAAGAAGAGATTGACCACGTTAATGCTTATCTGGCAATCGAGAAGGCGCGTTTTGCCGAACGCCTACAGGTTGCCATCAAGTGTGACGATGCTGCCATGTCAGCGCTTCTACCAAGTTTTACGTTACAGCCACTGGTAGAGAACGCGGTTAAACACGGTATCGCCCAACGAATAGAGGGTGGGCATTTAACTTTGAATGTACGATGTACAACAGATAACCATATTCACATTCTCGTTGAAGATAATGCTGGCTTGTATAAACCCAAAAAAGAGCAACACGCAGGTTTAGGGATGGATATTGTAGATAAACGGCTTATTCATCAGTTTGGTCAACAAGCAGGCCTGGTGATCGAATGTCGAACTAACCAGTTCACTCGGATGTCCTTTTCCATTCCACACACTCATTACCATTCTCATCAGGGCTAACAATGACTAAGAACTCAGCATTTCGCGCGCTTGTTATTGACGACGAACCGCTCGCCAGAGAGGAGCTTTGCCAGTTACTCAACGAAACCAATGAAGTACAAGTCTTAGCCGAGGCCGCAAATGCCATAGAGGGGTTGGCATTAATTAAACAACACCGTCCGGATGTTATATTTCTTGATATAGAAATGCCCCAGCTCTCTGGACTCGATATGCTGGCTATGCTTGATTTAGACACCATGCCTTATGTTGTACTGGTCACCGCTTTTGAACAGTATGCCCTTCAGGCATTTGAAGATAACGCATTTGATTACTTGCTCAAACCTGTGGAACCAGAGCGGCTTGATAAAACACTTGCTAGGCTTAAAAAGAGAACTCAGCCCCAAACTGACATTGACGCTATTGCCTCCCCCACGTTAGTACATATTCCTTGCGTAGGTCATCAGCGCATATTACTGCTACCCGAATCTGATATTCAGTTTGCTTATAGCGATGTGGCGGGCGTACATGTTAGATCGCTAGAACAACAAGCAGACACGCAGCTCACATTGAAAATCTTAGAAGAGAGAACCGCGCTTGTTCGGTGTCACCGGCAATACTTGGTGAGGTTATCATGCGTTGCGGAAATTAAACTCTTGGATAATGGCCTTGCTACGCTTCTAATGAAGACGGGAGATTCAGTTCCCGTGAGCCGTCGATATCTCAAAAAGTTAAAGTCGCTGTTGCAGTTGTAAACTGTTTGAAATCTGCATTTTAAAAATAGAAACTAGCGTTGCTTCTTTTTTTTTTCACCCGTCTGAAAGCACGTCAGCGGGCTTGCTGTTAGCTTTCTCATTTAACTCAATTTTTTCGGTAGTATTCGCAATTGTTAGTTGTTCGTTCCACGCTCCAAGCCCGATTCTTTTCAAGCTAACTGATGGATAGATTCTGTCGGACCCAAAAACGTTTAAAACCCGCTAAGTGTAAACTGGGTCCACCACGCTGAAAGTAGGGTTTGCAAATTTCGCTTCGCTTTGTCCCACCCAAACTCCACGCAAATAATGCCTTTTTTGCCTCCTTTTTGCCTCTTCGGTTGTTAGCGCGACTTGCCCGAACTTCTCGCCAAACCTCGCCTAAAGCGTTGCTGAGCACTGCCTTTTCTAGAGTTAAAGCTACTACACGAAGTACATAAAAAAAATGCGACGAAAGTATAAAAATAAAATTTTATGACGCATTTTGCTGTACCAAATCAAACAATTTTTCAGCATGTCCATGAATTTTCCAGACCACACAACTGTACAGAAAAAATACAAAAAAACACGAAAAATTAAACTTTTTCTAAAAACACACTAAAAATAATTAAAGCAATAAATCAAAGTCTAGGGAGACTACAATGTTTACAAACCACAAACTGGCAAAGTCGGTGAGACTTGCCTGCGCCTTTGGCGCTGCCGCATCGTTGGCATTTTCTGGTAGTATTTATGCCCAAGATGACGTCGAATCAGAGGAAGAACCGGTTGAGAAAATCGAGGTTACTGGTTCGCGTCTACTTTCTAACCCAAATGTTGCAGCAGCAACTCCTGTACTGAGCGTATCAGGCGCTGAAGCAGCTGCTCGCGGTAACTTACGTGTAGAAGATTTCGTTAACGTGCTTCCGCAGGTGTTCGCAGGCCAAGCATCAGAAGTTTCGAATGGTTCAACAGGTACTGCAACACTAAACCTTCGCGGTTTAGGTGCGAACAGAACGTTAGTACTTATCGACGGCAAACGTCTCCCCTATGGATCCTCGGGTACCAGTGCTGCTAACGTCGACTTAGTTCCAACGCAAATGCTAGAACGTGTTGATATCCTAACTGGTGGTGCATCAGCGGTATACGGCTCTGACGCCGTCGGTGGTGTTGCAAACTTTATTCTTCGCGATGATTTCGAAGGTGTAGAGTTTGGTGGTCAGTTCAGCACAAACTACGCTGACAACGATAACGGTCTGTACGAAGGCGTGCTAAACGCTGCGCAGCAGCCTATTCCTGGTTCAACCATGGACGGCGATGAAACGCTTATTTACACAATGTTTGGCGCATCTTCTGCTGACGGTAAAGGCAACGTAACCATCTACGCATCGTATGAAGATCGTGAGGAAATTGTCCAGGCTGACCGAATTTTCTCAGCGTGTACGCTGGGTCAAAGCAATGGTGCATCAAGCTTCGAAGGCTTTGGTTGTGTAGGTTCAGCAAACTTCCGCTTGTTTGGTGGCCCGGGTGGTTTTGCGTTCCAAGAAGAAAATGGAAACATCATCTCTTACGCTGGCGGCCCAACACAAACCTATAACTTTGGTGCAACCAACTTCTTCCAACGCCCTTCTGAGCGTTACCATTTCTATGCGAAAGGTGACTATGAGCTTGCAGACGATTTAGAAGCTTACGCAGATTTTTCATACATCAACAACACGAGTGATGCTCAGATTGCACCAAGTGCCTCGTTTGGTATTGGCGCATACGACATCAACTGCGGAAACCCATTCATCCAAGGTAACAGCGGCATAGCGTTCACTGACATTTTCGGTTGCTCGGCTGACGATATTGCAAACGATGTGATCGTTAGCGGAATCACTGCATCTCACCGTAACGTTGAAGGTGGCTCACGTAATTCTCGTTTAGAGAACAGCGCATGGCGCTTCGTTGGTGGCCTAAATGGTTTCATCGATGACATCTGGGCGTGGAACGTATTCGGTCAAATCTCTGAAACTCGCGACCAGAGTTCAGCAACGAACGATTTTGTTGTTGCGAATTTACAACAAGCCCTGTTAGCAACCACTGACGAAAACGGTAATGTTGTTTGTCTTGACCAGTCTGGCGGCTGTGTACCTTACAACATCTTCCAACGCCCTGGCGGCGAGAGCTCTGTCACGCAAGACCAGTTAGATTTCATCCAAGGTATCGGTATCGTAAACGGTGAAACATCACAAAAAGTTTTTGGCGCGGATATCCAAGCTAACTTAGGCGATTACGGCATTAAGATCCCTACTGCTGATGATGGTATTGGCGTGCTGTTTGGTGTTGAGTATCGCAAAGACGAACTTGCTTCATCACCTGATGAAATCAGCCAAGTTCAGGGCGGTGGTTTCACCGGTGTAGGCGGTGCAACACTTGCCGTTTCAGGTAAAATCGAAGTTCGCGAATTCTTCACAGAGGTTCAAGTACCACTTGTTTCTGGCGCAGAGTTCGCGGAAGAGTTAGTACTAAGCGCGCAGTATCGTTTCTCTGACTATGACGCAGACGGTAACGGCACGACTAACAGTTTTGACACCAATGCCTACGGTTACCAATTAGCGTGGACACCAGTAGATGATGTTAAACTACGTGCACAATTCCAGCGCGCTGTTCGAGCGCCTAATGTAATTGACTTGTTCACGGGTCAAAACACTGGTCTACCTAACTTAAGCCCAGCGGGTGTTGATGCAAATGGTGAGCAGCTATACGATCCATGTGCGGGAAGCAACCCTATCGCGACGCTTGAGACCTGTGCAAGAACAGGTGTGACAGCAGCGCAATACGGTAACATCCTTGACGTTATCTCTGGTCAAACACAATCACTAACAGGTGGTAACCCACAACTATCTCCTGAGACTGCAGATACCGTAACCTTTGGTGTTGTAATTACACCAGCAAGTATCGAAGGTCTTTCGATTACGTTGGATTACTTTGATATTGAGGTAGAAGATGCGATTTCTGCTGGTATTCCAGCTCAAACAATCTTCGACAACTGTCTAGATTCAGGTGACCCAACCTTCTGTAATCTAATCACGCGCTCTTCAGCTGGTTCACTTGCAGCAGGTACGTTTGGTGTTGGTTTCCAACAAACAAACTTAAACATTGCCACACTTAAAACTTCGGGTCTAGACGTCCAAGTAGGTTACAATTTCGACACAGAGCTGGGTGATGTGAGATTTGACTACGCGGCAACTATGCTAGATGAGCTAAGCACCGTACCATTCCCTGGTGGTGATACTGTTGAGTGTGCTGGCTTCTTTGGTAACGCGTGTGGCGCTCCTAACCCTGAGTATCGTCATAGATTTATGGCAACGTGGAATACCAACCTAGACGTTGATATTACTGCGACTTGGAGACACTTCGGTACAACTGATAACGATGATGACGGTGATACACTAGAAACTGGATTCAAAGCTATCAACTATCTTGATATCTCTGCTACTTATTTCATGAACGATAACTTAGAGTTCACGCTAGGTGTTCTTAACCTTCTTGGTGAGCAACCTCCAGTTTACTCTGGTGCAGGTCCAGCTCTTGGTAACGGTAACACGTACCCAACAGTTTACGACACTAGCACAAACTGGTTTGCTTCATTCCGAGGTAAATTCTAAATCCAAATCTCCCTTTGGACCTAAGCAAAAAGCCGTTTATGTTTAATAAACGGCTTTTTTATTTGGCCTAGTTTTATGAATCCCTCATTTACTTGTTAAGGGCTTCATCTCCCCTCATTTGAAGTATAAATATTCGCAAAAAGCGCAGGCTTATATTCGTATCTGACACTTTTCTCATAATAAGCACTCAGCTTGCAAAATCTCTTTCTCATCTCAATGCCATTTACTTAGCATGCTAAGCAAATAAAATAGTTAGCATGCTAAGTAAATCAACGGTTTTTACATGTCATTTTCAGAACCTATGCCACTCCAACTTATTGCGCTTTTTGCCCGCACTGCGCAAAAGTGCAGAAGAACTGTCACTGAATCGGTCGCTCATCTCGATCTTACAGAGTCTAGATGGCGCGTAATGATTCACATGTCATTACTTGGTGAGGGCTGTACGCAACAGATGGTGGCTGAAAGCTTGGAAATAGAAATGCCTAGCTTAACTCGCACAATTAAACAGCTCGAAACTACCGGGTTAATCAAACGCGTTACCGATACTAACGACAAACGAAGTCGCTTACTTTACTTCACAGATATGGGCAAAGGTCGAATGAATGATATCGAAAGTACATTGATGGCGCTGCGAGATGAAGTGTACGCAGGAGTATCTGAAGAAGAGTTACGCATTATGGCTAAATGTGTTCAAAAAATTGAAGTTAATGCCGCAAAATTATTGGAGTCACTTAAGTGAGTCAACGAACCCCAGATCAGGAATTTGCTAGGTACATAAAGCTGGCTTTGGTCGCTTTTGCCATCTGCTTTATCTACTTTATTATTGCAGATATACGCATGCCAATGACACCACAGGCGAGAGTCTATCATCAGGTCACGCAAATCTCTCCTCAGATAAATGGGCCGATAAATGAGGTGCTTGTCAAAAATAACCAAACCGTAAAGGAAGGGCAGGTTTTATTTGTCATTGATGAGACACCTTACCTAATTGCGCTAGAAAAGGCGCAAATTGATTTGGCAAATGTGGAGTTAGAGAACGCTCAGATAGATGCGAAAGCGGAAGCGATTAGAGCAAAGATAGAGGCTGCATCGGCGGTTTACGACGAACGCAACAGTGAATTTCAACGACTTAATTCCTTAGTTCAAACTAAAGCGGTATCTCAACAAAACGTGGACAAAGCGTACGCGCAACTTAAAAGCGCTGAAGCTGAAATTAGTGCGCTTGAAGCCGATCTAAACCAGCAAGTTGTTGCAAGAGGTAAGCAAGGTGACAAAAACCTAAAATATCTAGAAGCGGTAAATGCGGTTAAACGGGCAGAGTTGAACTTAGCCTATACCAAAATTGAAGCACCGCATGACGGCATAATGGCAAACATGCAGGTAACTCAAGGCACTTATGCTAAACAAAGTACGCCCCTTGCCTCAGTTGTCGATAACACACTAGATGTGGTTGCGGATTTTCGAGAGAAATCACTCGCCAATGTAAAAGAAGGCATTCGCGCTAACGTCGTTTTTGATGCACTACCGGGCAAAGTATTTGAAGCTAAAGTGGAAGAATTTGAAGCTGGTGTCAGCGACGGCCAACTCGCCGCCAACGGTACCCTTGCAAGCGTTGAAAAGTCGAATCGATGGGTACGAGATGCGCAGCGCCAACGTGTCCACATTAAGCTTGAAGAACAAGACATATCGTTAAACCACCTCACCAGTGGCGCTCGCGCTACCGTGCAGATAGTTCCAGACAACCCTATTGAAAGTGTGGCAGCGAACATTCAAATTCACTTTATAAGCCTGCTGCACTTCATTTATTAGACTTAAATTATGGATTCACAGCTAAGTAAAAATGATGTCCAGCAGATGCTTAGGATCGCCTCCGGCGCCACGTTGGGCTTTGCTATATCGAAAGCGCTGGATTGGCCTAATCCGATATTTTTTACCTTGTACCCTATTTTGTTGCTTGGACTGGTAGCCGTTTTAAATGGTCACATTATTCGACAATTTCTTGCCGCAACTATCTTTCCGGCGGCGGCTGTTTTAGTGGTATACGGCTTGTTCGGAAGCCACCCATTGCTGATCACGCCGCTAATCGCCATCACTTTCGCTTTTCTGTTTTGGCAAATGAGTAAAGGTACGCTGTATTTATTCGGTGCGTTTTCCCTTGTAGGACTTTCGCTGCAGCTACACTTTGCCAGCTACAGCAGCGATGGAATAGATATCTACGCATTAGTGATATCAAACATCGGTGCAATTCTGTTGGCATTAATAATTGCATTCGCTTTGCATATTGTTTTTCCCGATGAAGAGCCGCGCACGCCTTTGCCCAAAGCGGCAAAAGATAAAGCAAGTATTCGCCACGAAGTCATATTATGCACCACTGTCGCCACGCTATCGTTTGCTGTATTTCAAACCTTCGACTTAGTAGATTCGATATCAGCACAAGCTGCAAGTGTATTGATTCTTTTTCCACTGTGTTGGAAAGGAGCCACATTGAGTGGCTGGCAGCGAGCGCTGGGCACGCTAATTGGATGTAATCTTGCCCTGCTCGCCCAGCTTATTTTGCTCAATTACAGTGACACGTTGTTTTTCGCAAGTTTCAGCTTATGGATATTGGTATTTTTCATCAGCCGCCAGCATGTGCTTAGCGGTGGTGGTGCTGGCACTGGCTTTGGCGTACTTACCACATTTGGCATTTTGTACGGCCAGTCACTCTCTCCACAACAGGATATTATTTATAGTGCGCTGTATCGCTTTTCATCGGTAGTCGTAGCTATTGCACTTAGCCTGTGCGTTATTTATGTCGTACACAGTCTACTTAACAAATTCCAGCCTACACGACACCACACGTTTACTTAAAAGACCTGTAGTTATAACGCTTACTGGTTAAAATTTGTGGACGAAAAGTTGATTTGCTACTTCTAGGGCTTGTTGACCTTTGGTGTACAAATTTTGGTCTAAATGGAAGCCTTTTAATCGCGAAACAGTCCTGCAAGCCTAGCGGGCTAGGTTAAAGGACTGTGACAAAGAGTAAAAGGCTTCGACGATATCGTCGAAGCCTTTAGGCGAGCAGAGGAAGCCCTTTAGATCGCTAAGGATAGAGAAGGACCTTAATCATTCCGGCTCTATGAAACCGCAACCACTGCCTTTCGCTTGTCTTCTTTTGAAAATTGCAGCGCGTTGTTCAAATTATCGAATTCAAACACGTTAGGTATTTCGACAACCAACGTTTGCGCAGCAACTTGCTCAAGTAGAGCCTCACCGTCTTTCACCAAACGCTGCCACTGTGACAAATCGCCATAATCATGCAGCGCGCCTAGCGCTATCTCATGATAAGAAATAGTACGCGTGAAAGGCGCATCAACAGGCACTTCAATACGACCTAGAATACTCACTACGTGACCATTAGCTTCAAGAAGCGGTACAAGTGACGCCGCATAGTCTGGCCCGTTTGCGTCAAAAAGCGCGTAAAAGGTTTGCCCTTCAGGCTTACCGCGATGGATGGCTTTTACGCCCATCTCATCGGCTTGCTCTTGCGAAAAGCTCCTTGAGATAACATGTACATTAAAACCGGCCTGAGAAAGCATTTGCGCCAGCAATTTGTTAACGGCGCCCATACCGCTGACTAACACGTCAGCCCCCTTTCGGACCGGCACTTTACTGAACGCTTGCCAGGCAGTAAGCATTGGACATGGCAACGCAGCAGCTAGTGCAAAATCAACGCTTTCCGGCACGACTATTACACGGCTAGCATACACTTCACTATGATCGGCAAAACTTCCGTTTTCACCTAGGCTATGATGGTAAGCCACACGCTTACCCAATAGACTGTTATCAACGCCCTCACCTACAGCGACAACAACACCCGCACCGTCCACACCGGGAATATGCCCTTTTTCCCAGTCGCGCGGGTTATCATCGATAAACTTCCAGTCAACTGGGTTAATGCCAATAGCATAGTTGCGCACGACAATACGCCCTGCCTTCGGCTCAGAAAACTCGCGTACCTGCTTTACCAGCGATGCGCCAGCTTGTTCAAATTGCCAAACGTTAGCTTGCATAAAAGCTCCTTAATACAGTGATTTTTCCGATTAGTCCCACGCAGGTGAAAAATCTGGGTTGGCTTGACGGTCGCCACAATCTAGCGCGTCAATCTTTGCGATATCGTCAGCGCCTAAGGTAAGTTCAAGCGCTTTGAAATTGGTTTCCAGATTCTTGCGCTTAGTCGACGATGGAATAGTGACTAAACCATGGGCCAGCTCCCAGGCTACCACTACCTCAGCAGTGCTCACGCCGTGCTTATCTGCTATTGCAATGATGGTCTCGTCTTTTAGCACTTTACCAACAGCAAACGGCATATATCCTGTCACTGTGATACCGTGTTTCTCACACGCTGCACGCACTTTTTCATTAGTAAGATAAGGGTGTACCTCTACCTGATTCGTGGAAATAACGCCCTCGCCCAAGATACTCACCGCTTCTTCAATTTGTGCCACGGTAAAGTTAGAAATACCAATTTCTTTTGTGAGTCCCAGTTCCTTAACGCGCAGCAATTCACCTAGGTACTCTTCCATGCTTTCGCCGTTTTCCGGTGACGGCCAATGAATAAGTAGCAGGTCAACGTACGACAGTTGAAGCTTTTCCAAACTCTCTTTTACGCTATCCACAAAGCTTGCTTTATTCAGCTTGTCATTCCACACCTTGGTGGTGACGTAAAGGTCTTCACGTGCAACAAGATTATTTGCAATAGCGTCTTTAATAGCGCGACCTACCGCTTCTTCATTGCCGTAAATTTGCGCCGTATCAATGTGACGGAAACCCACTTCAAGTGCCATTGTCACGCTGTTATAGGCTTCATCGTCTTTTAAGCGAAACGTGCCTACACCTAGCGAAGGAATTTTAGATTGTGACTGATTTACATTCGGCATGATGCCTCCTTGTTGGTTCCGTTATTTATGAAAGTGAGGTAATACGTTGTCAGCAATGCGCTGCATCGCGTCTTCTACTGGTTGCGTATTACGTCTGAAGTGCAGGCCAATATGATCAACCCCCGCTTCTTTCATTGCATTGAGTTCTTTGATAAGCCCATTTACACCAGTTTCAACCCCGAATCGGTGGCGTTTTATGGGCGCTTCATCGTCTTCAACCAAATTAAGATGAATAAAGCTAACGTACGGCTTGTTGCCCGCGACATTTCGCCATAGTTCTACGCGCTTTGCATGGTCGTTCGGTGTACCTGGATACGCCAACCAACCGTCCATATTTTCTCCAACCCACTGAGGGCTTTGCTGAGCGAGCCCTGCAACGTACAAAGGCGGCGTGGTTGAGCGCGGTAACAGCGACATGCCAGGCTTAAGGGAATTCTCACCGTGCTTTACAATTTCCAGTGACTGCCTGAATTGCTCGCCGCGACTGTCAAAATCGACATCGAACAACGGATACTCAACCGGTCTATCCCCACTGGCTACACCGAGTATAAGGCGGTCGTTACTTAGCTGCTGCACCGTTGCTGCCGCCTTTTTAACAAGCCATGGCTGCCTAAGAGGTAAAACAACGGCGGCTGTGCCTAATAGAATATTGTCTGTGATACCTGCTAAATAGCCCAAGTAAGTGAAGGTTTCGAAAACCTGAGCCGCATCACCAAAGCTAGGGTCATAAACTGGCACATCTCGTACCCACGCTGCTTTAAACCCTAGTTTGTCGGCTAGTTGAATACGGCTGTGATGCTCGGTCATATCAGGTACGCCGAATGGCGTACCTCTTGTGGCGTCGAAATGCGCCCAGTCGTTATCTAGCGGAAGCTCTACACCTACTGAGAACGTATGTTGTGCAAGCTTATCAAAGGTATTTGTCGTCATTGTGACCTCCCTACGCGCTCGTTGCATTATTCGCCGTATTCGCAGTACTGAGTGCGCGCTTGTCTAAATAGCCGCTGTAACGTGTAACAAGTAACGCTGCAACAGAAATAATTGCACCAATCCACGCGGTATCAGATAACTGCATACCGTCTACAATGGCACCGCCTAGAATTGAGCCCACAGCTATTCCAATGTTAAATGCCGCGATATTTAAACCTGACGCCACATCAACAGCATTAGGGGTAAACTTCTCTGCTAATTGAACAACGTACACCTGAAGTCCTGGAACATTGCCAAAGGCAAAGGCGCCCCACACTAAAACGGTGATCACTGCGGCAACCTTACTGCCCATGGTAAACGTCAGGGCAAACAAGATGACTGCAAGGGCTGAAAAGATGATAGTTAACGCGCGGATTGGGCCTTTTTTGTCAGCAAGCTTGCCGCCATAAATATTGCCTACCGCGACAGATACACCGTAAACCAGCATAATTAAGCTGATGGCTGAGGGCGCAAACCCCGCCTCTTCCTGCAATATAGGAGCGAGATAGGTGAATGCCGTAAATGTGCCGCCATAGCCCAATATCGTCATTAGATACACTAATACCAGACGAGGCTGAACCAACACCTTCATTTGTTCACTCAAGGTGGCCGGTTTACTTTGTTTAAGGTTGTTCGGTACCAGCAGCGCACTGCCTATTAGCGCAAGTGTGCCAAGCGCGGAAACCACAAGGAAGGTTGCTCTCCAACCGAAGTTTTGACCAATCCAGGTACCCAAAGGTACGCCAGTAACCAAGGCTACGGTTAAGCCCGTAAACATAATGGCAATAGCACTGGCTTCTTTTTCTTTCGCCACTAGCCCTGTAGCAATAGTTGACCCTATGGAAAAGAACACACCGTGCGCTAAGCCTGTCAAAATGCGAGCTAAAATTAAGCTCTCGTAGCTAGGCGCTTGCCAAGCGAGAATATTACCAGCCACAAATAGCGCCATTAAGCTAAGCAGAACATGCTTTCTATTCCACTTTCCCGTAAGGGCGGTAAGAACCGGTGCGCCAACGGCAACACCAACGGCATACAAGCTTACAAGTAAGCCTGCGCTCGGTAACGTAACGCCAAGATCAGTAGCAATGGTGGGGACAAGCCCCACTATCACGAACTCTGTTGTGCCAATAGCAAACGCACTTAACGTTAACGCAAATAATGCAATAGGCATTTCAATTATCCTCAAAAAGTAATTAACGAGATGGCTTGATTAACAACGCCACCATTGGCTTCTAGAACGAACAACTACACCGTTTTTTGAAAGCCATTAATAAAGTGTGTACAGTTTGACGATAAATTTATTTGCAAAAAACAGCACTAATGACAAAATACTTTTGCGATATTTGAAAATATAAGGTGTGCGATGCCAGTCTCATCAAAAACTGAAGATTTAGAAGCGTTCCTAACCGTTGTGGATACAGGTAGTTTTTCCAGTGCTGCCAATCTACTCAATCAGCAGGTTGCAAAAGTGAGTAGAGCAGTTACCCGTCTTGAAGATGGCTTAGATGTAACCCTATTGAATCGCACTACCAGAAGGCTGGAATTAACAGAAGAAGGTGAGCTTTTCCTGCAATATGCCAGAGACGGGCTAAATATATTAGAAAAAGGTGAAGAAGCATTACGGCTATTAAAACGCGCCCCTTCTGGAAAACTTCGGGTCGATGCTGCGAGCCCGTTTGTGTTCCACCAGCTAGCGCCGTTAGTGGGTGAATTTCGAGAAGCATTTCCTGACATAACACTCGATATCACCAGTCACGACAGCATTATCGACCTGTTGGAACATAAAACCGATATCGCAATACGTATTGGTGATTTAAGCGACTCTAACTTGCACGCTCGACGTTTAGGAAAAAGTAAGCTGCATATTGTGGCAAGCCCACAGTATCTTGAAAAATATCCCATATCTGAAGGTGAGGATGGAATTAGCACGCTAAACAAACACAAACTGATTGGCTTTAGCGACTCACCAAGTCTAAATAAATGGCCGCTCAAGCAAGATATTAACTTGCAGTACAGTCTTCGTGCGTCAAGCGGCGAAACTATTCGCCAGCTGTGCTTGGCAGGTCAAGGTATCGCGTTACTTTCTCACTTTATGGTACACAAAGATATCAGTGCAGGCTCGCTGGTAGCGCTATTTCGCGACGATATCGTCAGTCCAAACCGTAGAGAGTCGGTACAAGCAGTGTACTACAAAAATAGTGCAGTATCGTCTCGTATCTCTGCGTTTTTAGATTTTATACAGCCTCGACTAACTCTTTAACTTACCTTTATTTCGCGTGGCCTTTACCTAATATTTTTTTAAGTGTGCTTTGGGGGAGGCCATTTACTATTAGCGCGGCTATCATCAATATTGCGCCGGCCATAACCATAGGCAGCAGCGTTTCTTTAAGCAATATCACAGAGCTTACATAACCCACTATCGGCGTAAGTGTACTAATAAGTACAATTTTATCTGGTGGCAATTTAGGCCCCGCTGCTACCATAAGCCCAAAGCCGAGACCCGTTGCCACTGGCCCAATGTACGCCAATAGTAACCAATCGCTTATATCGTAAGCCCCAAAATTAGGTGTTGGTTCAACTATCAGTGCAATAGCAAGCATGGCGAAACCTGCGATGGTAAACTGCCAGAAGACAGCTTCAATGACGCTTCCCTTCCACTTATGAAAAGACACTCTTCGAATAGCGACCGCCCACAATGCAGATGCCAGCAACATACCAAAGAGCGGTAGCCATGCGCCCGGTTGTCCCGAAGCAAATAAAATCATTGCACAGCCAATGGTAGATATACCGGTTAGAATTAATCGCTTAGAAGGCGGACGTTGCCGATACCATAGGGTGTCGATAAGCAGCATCCAAAGCGGTGTAGTGTAAATAAGAATACTGGCCGTGCCGGCAGGAATAAACTGCAGTGAGACAGTAATAAGCCCCATTGATAGGATAAACTGGAAAAAGGCAACGACAAACACCACCGAGCGATCTTTACGATTGAGCACCGGTAAACGTTTTTTGGTGATAAGTACAAACAGCGCGAGTACGGGAAGGCTTAACAAGAAGCGCAAGCACACCATCCATACAGGCCCTACAATCTCAAGCCCTAATTTCATGCCTGGCCAGTTAAGTCCTAAACACAACACCGCAACCAAAAGCATTTTAATGCCTTTTGATTGCTCTTTTTCCGCCACCGATGATGAAGACATGCGTTTTAAAAAATCCAATTACACGAACTGCGTTAAGAGAAGTTTCTACCGCCTGGTAAGCTGAATGTAGGCGGAGAATTTTGAGGGCGCAAATATAAGTGAATTAGCAAGGGATTAAAACCTTCCTGACCGTGTAATCACGCCAATTTATCGACCAAATGGTCAACTTTTTAAAACCTTGTGGAAACTTTGCTATACGGGTGGTTAATCACTGATAAACACTTTGACTTACAGGTACAATGCAACAGACAGCAGCTTCCGCTCCCCTTTTTCTATTTTGCTAACGCTGTGCATGTACTTATCTGGCCGAAAAAAGTAAATGCGGTTAAAGAGATTAAAGATGACTTTCTCTGCCCAAAATTGACCGCCGCGCTTCGGCTTTTTTAGTACTACATTAAATTTAAAGTAACGCCCGCTGCCCATAGGGTCATTATGTTCTAACACGCTATGACCCTCTTTGTAGGTAACCACATTTATGGCAAATCGTTTTGATGAGATTAAAGCCTTGTTGAGCACTTTAGCCATGCTATTTATACCTTGATTGATGGGGACGTGTTCTAATTTAAACACGCACGGCTATGGTCTGGAAGCGTATACTGAGTTCAGATAATGCTTTGATATACGCGAAACGTATATGCCTAGGAATACAAAAACTAGGCTAAGGTGGGATTTGTCCACTTCATGATTTTAGCGTTTTCTTTTTGTGCGCTGTTTCCATTACTCTTGTCATGCCCGTCATCATTATTTTTTACGGTGTAATAATTTTTGCGGGTTTCTATATGCTCAAACCCCGAGCTCTCATAAAGCGCAATAGCAGTATGGTTACTTTCACGCACTTCTAGCCACATTTCACGCATTGCATTTTTTACCGATGTCTCAATGACAAAATCAACTAAAGCGCGACCTACACCCTTGCCTCTTGCGCCACTGTCTACCGCAATATCCATCAGCGTAGCTTCATCAACGACCTCAAGCATGATGGCATAGCCAACAATCTTGTCATTTTCAAAGGCAAACACCCCGTAATAGGGTTTGGTGAAACAGTCTGCGAAGGTACTTAGTTTCCAAGGCGACACTTGTGCCTCTTGATGGATAGCATGCGCAAGTTCAATGTGCTCGTTAAAGCCTTGTGGCGGTACGATTGTTAACTTCATCGACGCGACTACTGGCCGTTAGCGGAGTGGTTTAATTCGCGTGCTGCGCTGATAAGCTGCGCCCACAGTTCCCGTTTTTGCACAGCTGTGAGTTTAAGCGGTGTGGCTGGCAATATAATGGCCGTTTCGGTTACCGATAGCGTACGGCCAATCATTATGGTGCTAGCCCACTGTGACGGTATACCCAACTGAACACAGGCTAGCTGCAAGTCCTTCAGCCATTGCTGTGATTTAGCTTTCTGTTCGGCACTTAACGGGATACCTTCAGGCGATACCGGCCCTTTTGCGCCAATAGACTTTGTTAAAGACTCTTGCGAGGTAACCGCATTGTCGAAAGACGGCGAAATGTTGTGTGACTGTGAAGCACCTGTTTCGGTTTGCCCTGCTTTCCCGTCATTGTGCGACCCGCCAGGTGTGGAAAGTTTTGCTGCCCCGCCGTCTTTAGGCTTAGCCTTATCTTTCGTGCTACTGCCAACATTTGCCCGCAACTGAGCAAGCCGTGATTGCTTTTCTTCTTGAGATATTGGCTTTGAAGGCGGCTTATTGGTTTGAGCGTTTTGGCTGTAGGGTAACTGTGTCGATGAACTATTTGTACTGCCGACGTTGCGTTGTGCTGCATTGGCGTTGTTTTGTTTCGCTTGGTCTTCCTGCTTTAGCTCAGTGTAGGCGTCTTTGGTGATCCAAACCGGGATCCCCATTTCCTGTAAAACCGCCTGCTGATATGAAGTAAGAGACATTGCGCAAAAACACCTAACGTGGATAGTTCATTGTATTTGTTTAGTTTACTAAAGTTGCAGGCTTGGTTGAATAACTATCGCGTTCTTTTGCTCGGATTGTACCTGCTGTTTAATGCTCAAGCGTTAATTCATAAGCGTTGATTCTTAAGTATTATTCGCGAATTTATAATGCCTAGCCCTTGGTATAAGAGGAAATAAAACAGCTGCAGCAAATTAAGCACTAGCAACAGAAACCAAAAAAATTTAAGAAGAATTTAAGAAGAATTTAAGAAGAATTTAACAAAGAAACGATTTAGGATTTGAACGTAAACGTTCACAAGAAGAGAAAGTGGCAGGGGTGGAGGGACTCGAACCCCCAACCATCGGTTTTGGAGACCGCTGTTCTACCAATTCGAACTACACCCCTAGCGCGCTGTGCATTATACGGATGACATTAAAAAGGTAAAGCCTTTTTATCACTACCATGCACTGCATGCTTAATTAACACGCAATGCGCTGTTTTTTCAATCGAATAACACCAAATAGGCTTTATCCATCACCTGTGTTTTGTCTTATTGCCCGCTTTTAAACCGACTTCTATGCAGCGTCACTTTTAAATGCGGAGCAGTTTATGACCATTAAACTTTATTGGCGTTAAGCGCAGCAAACCACAGGTCATTAGTGATAGCGACAATCTCGGTGTGCAGATCAAATTTCGCTATCGCGTCGTGCTCATCGCTATTCATTAGCTTGGCGTAATGCTTAACGAGCTCTCTACTTTCATTGATTTCAAGTTTATTGATAAGGCAGCAACTTGCTAAATCGAAGTAGCGGTTTCCCATGGCGGCATATTCCCAATCAATAATTTTGAGTGAGTTATCTACGCTCAGTAATAAGTGATTAGTTAGCAAGTCATTATGACATAACACATAGTCGTCATCGTCTTGTTCACTTTTTATTACTTGTTTCCGCAATGATTGGGCTTTTAGATAAAGCTCACTGCTCATATCGAGCTGTGCAACATTAATATAATGCTGCCATCTTGATGCTAAATCTAATGGCCTAGCGGTAATGGGCAAAGAATGAATACGAGCGAGGGTGTTGGCCAGCTCAAGCATTGAAAGCGTCGCACTGTCACTGTGCTCTAGCCACTGCTCAACCCAGATGGTTTCATCATCGCTCAACCATATAGGTTGCGGCGCTACTCCCAACCTATAAAGCTGTTGCTGCAAAGCAAATTGGTGCGCACGACTAACCCCACTAAAGTCATCATCGCCCATCCATTTCACCGCTAAGTCGACAGGGTTATGATCCGACTTTGGTTGCCCACAACTTTGAAGGTTATTTGCAGTCAAGGGTAACTGACTATCTGCGAGCTCTTGAACGCGGTAAACGTGATTTACCGCTCCAGCAGGGTGTGACGAAATTTTCGCACTGTCGCTAAGATTAAGCGCCTTTTGCAGCGTGGCGATGATATCCAACCTGTTCACCTTGTTTTTTATATTGTACTAGCCACTGGTAATACCCAAATACCGCAAAACCAACATAGCCTAAGAACAGGCAAGCAGATAATGCATAACCCACTTGCAGGTATAAATAGGCGGACGCTAAATTGATGAAAAACCAATAAACCCAGTTTTGCAGGATTTTATGCGCCACCATAAATGTTGTGACTACACTCAATAAATTAATGCTCGCATCTAATAGTAGGTACTCACTATTGAACTGTGAGCCTGCCACCTCAGACAGAACCCAAGCGAGCAATAACATACTCGGCACAATGAGCAAATGAGCCCAGAGAGGCCAATGAAGCACTGGCTTAACATCGCCGTCTTCCGCCCCTTTCGACCACTGATAATAACCGTATCCCGCCATTATCATATAAAAGAAGTTAAGCGCAGACTGAAATGGCAAAGTCACCTGCCAAAATAGCCAGGTGTAAATTGCGGTACTCACAAAGGCGCACAGCCAACACCAGCTGTTCTGTTTTGCGGCTAACAGCACATAGGCAATAGCGAGGACAACCGCTACCCACTCTAACAGTGAAGTAGCGGCAATTTGAGAAGTGAACTCAGAAAAAAAGTTAGCCATTAAGATGATTTTCTAGATTGCATGGCATCAAAATTTAAAAACTTAGCAACGAAAATAGCCTGCCCCACTTCTTCATGGGTCCTTTGCATTTCTTCACCAAGTACTTTCATAACCACACCATAGTCACCTGTAACCTGCGTGCTGGTTGAACTTGTTGAAACTGCAATATCACTATAGCTATTTAACCTATCAATGAAATCTTGAATAGGTGGAATGTATTCGTTAACCAATGGGTACAACGACAGTTCAACCATAACTTGCATGTCTGTTTCCTTTTATTTTAAAACGCGTACTTAACAGTAACGCCAAACTGACGACCGTTACCTATTTGGTAATATGGCTCATCGAAGGCATACTCATCGCGAGGGTCGTTGCTGAAACCACCGAATCCACGGGTGTAGTACTCACGATCAAACGCATTTTGTACCCACAGTGATGTCTGCCAATCACCGTGTAACACCACAATCTCCGAATTAACCAGCGTAGTACTTGGCGAGGTTACATCATGGCCGTCAGAAAAACGGTATTCGCTTTTGTAATCTACATCTACACGCAAAAGCATGTTATCTGTAAGTGCGTACTCACTATACAGGTTTGCGGTCCACTTAGGTGATTGAGCCTGTCTTTGCTCAGACACTTCAGTACCGTCTGCAAGCGTATACCCTTCAAAGGTAGCGCTTAGGTAACCAACGCTTGCATCTAGCTGCCATGCATCACTAGCAATCCAGCTAAGCTCCAGCTCGGCTCCTTTGTTTGTTCCTAAATCAGCATTATCAATAATGTCTACGAACCCTGCCGTACCGTCATCACGAGTGATAACGTCAAAATCGCTCACCTGAGTATCTTTTCTATCCATATAGAAAATTGCAGCACGAGCAATTAGGTCAGGCGTAAGTAATGGGCCCTTTACGCCTATTTCGTAGTTCCAGTTATATTCTTCGTCGAAGAATCGCTGATTGTCATTCACGCGGCTGTCGGGGTTAAAGCCTGCACCTTTATATCCGCGTGAAATACTGCCGTAATAGAAGTGATTGCCCTGCGTATACTGAAGCGCGACTTTCCCGCCTACCATGGTGGTGTCGAACGCGCGAGTAAGTTGGTTGTTATCAGCGTAATCAAAATCGTAGTTTTCGACTCTTAACCCTGCTACAAGTACTAAATTTTCGTTCAAACGACTTTCAGTCTGAGCATAGATAGCGGTCGTCGTAGGCGTGTATTCACTGGCAAAGTCACTATCCAAATAAGTGTATTGACGTAGCAGCTTTTCTTCCGTGCTTTTATAAAATACGCCTATTGTCCAGTCAGTCATACCATCAAAAAGTGCGGCACTGTCAGACGACACGAAACGCATCTCGCCGGTCTGTGTTTCTACATCGCGATAATAGGCGTCAAAAGACGTGTAACCCCACGGGTGAAACCCTGTGAATGTCCAGTCTTCATCGTAGCCATAAGCAATATTGTGAGAAGCATGGGTGGCAATTAGAATAAAGTCGCCCGCTGCTGTATTGGTTGTAGAGCGCGCGCTAACAGCGTGGGTTTGGTGTTCGTCAAATCCAGGTTCATCAGACAGCGTTTTGTTGTCATTGTCTAGCGAGAATGCATCGTAACCGTTATCGATATCGTACCAGCGATAAGTAAGCGCAAGTGTGGTTCGCTCATCTACACTACCTTCAACGGCAAAGCGCAGTGCGGTTTCATCGATATTCGCGGTGTCGCTTCTATTTAAGAACGTATTCTCTACAAAGCCATCACTGCGATTATGAACCAGCGCAACACGATAGCCCCAATCCGTGTTGATATCATCACCAGTGGCGCCTTCAATACGGTAACTCTCTTTGTTCCCAATGCGGGCTTCAACGTAGTCAGGGGCGTCGCTACCCACGTCATTACTGGAGAGTTTAACCGCTCCGGCCAATGCACCTGTGCCGTATAAGGTAGCCTGAGGTCCGCGATACACCTCTAGTTGTTTAGTATCAAAAATAAGACCTGCCGCAGCAAGGCCTGAAAAATCAAATTCATCGACGATAAAGCTTACCGAAGGATTGATAGGCTCGGCGAACTGACTACGCTCTCCAATACCGCGAATTTGCACGAAGCGGCCGCGAGACGCACCAGCTGCAAAGTTCACGTTTGGAATACTGTTTAGCACACTGTCGATATGGCTCGGCTGTCTACTGCGAAGACGCTCTTGATCTAAAATGGTCGCGCTAGCACTTAACTGGTCGAGTGTAGTTTGACGAAAATCACCAGATACGATGACGCGCTCAATATCTGATGGCGTGCTATCTGAAGTGTTACTTACATTGGTTTGTTGCGCATAGGCCGCAACGGAACTAGCAAGCAGTGAAAGTGTGAAAAGTGTTTTATACATGGGATCTCTTATTCTTATTTAAGAAAAAAGATCCGGGTCTAACGGCAGGTGATAAGGCTATATTGTGAACCATCCCTACGCCGGTATTATCCGGATCAGGTTTAAGGGTTCCCACGAATGTGGATCTCAGACCGAAAACGGACACCCCTTGGTATAGTGTTGCGCTGCTAAAACTAGCAAACTCAACTTCTGCGACGGAGTCTACCAGTTCGATACACGCCGTCAAGCAGATAAGACGTTAAGCTAACGTAAGGTTTTATATATGATATAAGGCGTTAAAAGCTTAGGGCTATTCAGCGTCAATATTCATATTTAGGCGACGTACTTCATCGTCAGTTTGTGCTTTTAAACCTTCCAACGTTTTGCCGTGTGCGGTTGGTTGACGCGTATCAGGGTCAACTTTTACAAAAACGATATCGTCTGCAAAACAGATGGTTTTCTTGGTTGCTTTGTTGCGTACCAGGCAGCTTACGGTAATAGACGTACGGCCCACAGCTTTAGTTTCTAGACCAAACTCTACGATATCACCCTGCATAGCCGGTGATTCAAAACTAATTTCACCAATATGCTTAGTTACCAAGCAATTAGTCTCTAACTGACAAATAGCCCAAATTGCAGCTTCTTCGTCTATCCATTCTAACGCGCGGCCACCGAACAAAGAATTGGCGTAATTAAGGTCGTTTGGCATAACTAGACGCCGAGAAAGAAAGCGCATTCGAATTCCTCATTATAAATCGCTACTATAGCGTTAGATTATACCGAAAAAACTGATTCATGGCGCTAACTCAATTACGCGAATGGCTATTAGCCCCCTATTTTGAAAATAGCGGCGAAAATGGCTGCAAAAAAAGCTCTCACGCTTCACACTTATCAAACGTGACTTGCCCGCTTCACCGGAGAATGCTTGTAATATCTGGCAATGATGATTTTTGTGAAGCTGCCATACGTAGCGTTCAAGCCTTTGCAGATGAAGTTTCATCTATAAGCGTTGTGAATTTTGCTGGCGATACACTTAAGGGAAAGAACCGCAAACAAGTACTGGGGAGCGAATGTGACATTGCCACATTAGACTGTCGCGATACGTTCAAACCTGGCGACGTGATGGCAGTGGCGGGTATCGTTAAACGCAGTGGTTGTTTAATACTTATTTGCCCTGCTTTGAGTGAATGGGTTAACAATATTTCGGTCTCGTTCCTGTCGGAGGGGTTTACGCTTACACAAAGTCGATACCTCGAACGCTTTATAAAGCACCTGCGTAACAACGACTACGTGGCATTTCACACTGAAGAAAAAACCACACTTCCAGATACGGCTATGTACCGCATTAGCCAAGGCGTAACATCAAACGTCTATAGAGGCTCACTATTTAAATCAGAAGAGCAAGAGCAGGCATACAGTCGTTTATATCAAGCACACTCACTTAATAAACTAAACGCGCTGATTACCGCCCCAAGAGGCAGAGGCAAGTCATCATTATTAGGTATATTCATTGAAAGCCTAATCAGACAGGGTAAAAATGTACTATTAACCAGTGAACGCTATGATAATGTGAAGAACGTGCTTTCACGTATTCAACAGTACGAAATAGCAGGTGTCAGAACACAACAACCATCCACCGCTAACATTCAAACCCAACTAATCCTTGGTGATAAGAATGAGGCAGCGACGTTTGGCAGTGTAAAATGGGTGCCCCCTGACAGTGCCTTGTTATATACCACAGAAGATGAAAAGTACGACGTTGTAATTGTTGATGAAGCGGCTTCAATCCCCCTCCCGGATGTATACCGGATCATAGCCAACCACAAGCAGTGGGTGCTTAGTACTACGCTTTTGGGTTATGAAGGTTCAGGCAGTGGTTTTATTCACAAACTCATCCCTAGTTTACCGCCATCAGCTATCCATTTAAGACTATCAACGCCGTTACGATGGTTCGAACATGATCCCATTGAAGCCTTTTTCAAAACGACTTGTTTATTTGAGGACAGAGATGCGGCGCGCAATATTGGCGAGATTAATTTCAAAAACAGTATTAACCCACCGATAGATTACGATTTTTCCATAAGTTCGTTTAAAAGCATTTCCGAAGAGGCGCTTCAGCAAATAATGTCGCTACTTTCATTAGCCCATTATCAAACTACGCCCGATGATTTTATGCGCTTGATGGATAGCCCGGATGTACTTGTTGCCATACTTAAATTGAACGACAACGTGATAGGTGCTGCAATCATAAACGCTGAAGGTAGCGACTACCTGAACGATACCGCATTGGGGATTGCGTCTGGAAAGCGTCGTCCTAAAGGGCATTTAGGTGCACAGCGACTTACTCTGTTGTCTGCTGATGCAAAAACAGCAACGTTTAGATATTGGCGTATTAACCGTATTGCCGTCGATACGCTTGCGCAGAGTAAGGGTATGGGCAGTTACTTGCTACAAAGAGTTAGTGATGAAGCCAAGAAGCAAAGTATTGACGCTATCTGTACTTCTTATGGAACGACACTTAAGTTAGACAGTTTTTGGACAAGAAATGGATTTGAGATTGTAGACTATGGGCGAAAGCCTAATAAAGCCAGTGGCGAAACCAGTGCACTAGCGTTATATCCTCATTCCAACAGAGCAAAAAAACTGCTTTCTGAATTGGTAGCGCTAAAAGAGAGCTTTAAATTCGATAACCAGTTAGACAACGTGCCCATTAGCATACTGACAATCTATGTAGAAAAGTTAGTACATTTTACCCAAGGCACACGCACTTTAGATGATGTTTGGCCGATATTACATAAAATTGCGCGTTATGCAGAGACTCAGCCTACACCAAGCGCAAATACTCAACTGAACAAGCCAAATAACACAATACTGTATACGCTATGGCGTCTTGTTGAAATCATTAACACGAAGCGCTTTCTCAGAAAAGTACTTACACATTCAGATATGAATGCGAAGCAACTTGTTTCTACATTCAACGAAGAAAACCTAAAAGCAAGTGGGTTAAAAGAAGTCACTATTGTTATAAGAGAAGCACTTCTGCCTGCTTTCAAATAATAGAAAGTCTGTAGCCTGAAAGTACAAATAATCAGCTTGGCGTAGAGCCACTATACCTGCGTTAACAAGCCGCGATTACGAACATTTTAAATACCACTGAAAGGCTAATGATCTATGCGGATTGATGTTAAAGCCCTATAAATATAATCCTATTCGAGAAAAGCTCACTTACTAAATTGAGGGCAAAAAAAAGCCTCCCGAAGGGAGGCTTTTTTGCTAAAACCACATATTAGATACTAATACCGCGGTTCTTCGCTTTTTCCTTGATATAAGGTTCCCACGCTGCAGCGTTGCGGCGTAGTGAGCGATCTTTCTTAGCTTCTAGTACATGTTTGTAAGCAGACTTAAAGTTACCTGCGTAGAAGTTCGCTTCCATTAACGTGAAGTGAATCTTCTCAGGGTCTTCAGCACCACGCTCTAGAGCATTCTCTAGTGCTTTGATAGCGCCTTTATAGTCTTCAGCTACAAGAAGAAGTGTACCTTGCTTACGATAGTGCTCAGGATCTGAACTCTTTGCGGCAGCCTGTGCGTACAGGTTTGCTGCAGTTTTAAAGTTCTTAGCCTGGTGATATGCGTTAGCAATATTAGCAAGCATATCGGCATCGTTCTTCAACAAGCCTTCTTTCATGTGCTTTTCAAGTAACTTCGCAGCCTTGTAAGGCATGCCGTTACTTTGATAAAGCTGAGCAAGCGTTTTGATTTCTGAATCTTTTTCTAGATAGCCCTGCATATAAGCAAGTTCTAGCGTTGAAAGACCTTTTTTGTAGTCTTCAACTAAGATATAGAAAAAGCCTAGACGCGACCACCAAGTCTTCTCTTCAGGAAAAGTTTTAACTAACTCTTCCGCGACAGAAACCGTCTCAGGGTACATCTTACGCTCGTAGTAAGAAGTTAACTTAAGAACATAAGGGTTCTTGTTTGGCTCTTCATACAAAGCAATTGCCTTGTCTGCTGGCTCAACCATTTTAGCTAACTGCTTAGACTCAAAGTACGCCTGTGCCAAGCGTGTATACACATCAGCATCTTCTTTACAGGTAAATTCCATCCACTTGTTATACCATTTGATGGCATCAGTGTACTTCTCTTCCTGCATGCTCAAATCACCTATCAATTTAAGTGTTTGAGAGTGCTCAGTGTCGTTAAGTACTTTTGGTTCAACAGAGTCGACCAAGTAGTTTAACGCCTTACCGCCCTCACCTTCTTGTGAAGCCAATAAGTTACCGATAAAACGCTTAACGTATGCTTTATCAAAATCGTCTGAAGGATCGATTTCATAAAGTACATTTAACGCTTCTGTGAGCTGGTCTTCATTGTAAAACTCAAAAGCTTTTTGAACTTTCTTACCGGTACGCTCACCTACTAGCGTTGTTTTTCCCTTCTCATATCCAGGACAAACAACAGGTGCTGACTGCGCCAGGGCAGCGGGTGCTGAAAGCACCGCACCTGCACCTAGCACTAAAGCAACGGCTGACATTTTGAATGTACGTTTCATCATGATCATTGCTCCAGTTTAAAGTCTAGCTGTACGAACATGCCAGGTTGTTTAACCGGCTTGCCATCAACGATCTTAGGCTTGTA
Source organism: Alteromonas sp. W12 (assembly GCF_001924945.1). Taxonomy (NCBI): domain Bacteria; kingdom Pseudomonadati; phylum Pseudomonadota; class Gammaproteobacteria; order Alteromonadales; family Alteromonadaceae; genus Alteromonas; species Alteromonas sp. W12. The sequence goes on along the minus strand of NZ_LQXH01000001.1, from coordinate 694,757 downwards.
TTTCCACTTACGTAGAGCACGACGTGCTTCACGGTCGAATACGCGCTTAGGTTCAGCTTCGATAACTTCGATATCTTCAACACCACCAACTTCGTTGATAGTGAAAGACAGTCTTACCCAACCTTCACGTCCATCACGGGCTGCATCAGGTGGATATTTCGGATCGATACGAACGATAGGTGTTGCTTCACCATCACGCTGCATTGCACCAACACCACCGATGTTTACACCAACACCACCTGTGTCGATAGCTGGAATAGCTAAGCTAAAGCCATCTGCATCAGGTTCCGCTGTTTCCGGCTCAACTTGCTCCATTTTAGGAGGCTGTGGCGGCGGAGGCGGCGGTGGTGGTGGAACACGAGTACGCGTCTGCGTCTGGTCGTCTGGTTCCTGCATTACAATATCGATAACCGGTGCAGGCGGTACTTCGTCTGCTGGTCTAGATGAATTTTCAATCAACTTGGCCATTAGAACGAAAAGGGCAAATGCAACACCAGCACCTAAAAGTATAGATACAATTATACGTAACATCTTATCCCCTTGCCGCTACCGAGACTCGGTTAACGCCAGCGGCTTTAACCTGATCCATAATCTCAACTACTAAACCATGCTTCGCTTTTACGTCAGCTTGAATGATTACGTAGTCAGTAGGCTGCTCGGTAAGCAGTCTTTCAATATTCGCTCTTACGCTGTCCGGCGCAACTTCACGCTTATCTAGCCATACATTTCCATCTTCAGTTACGGCGATGAAAATGTTTGCATTTTTGTGAAGAATCGCCTGGCTCGCATCTGGCTTGTTGACTTCGATCCCTGCTTCTTTAACGAAAACAGTGGTAACGATAAAGAAGATCAGCATGATAAACACGATATCCAACATGGGCGTCATGTCGATCTGTGCATCTTCTTCCTCGGTTCTGACTTTTCGAGCCATAATCTCTCTCTCTAATGATGTGGCAGGCTATCAACTAGCCCTTCTCTTGCCAGCTTCACTTTCGCTTCAAGACGTGAACTGATGAACAGTCCAGATAGCGCGGCTACCATTCCCGCCATAGTCGGGATTGTTGCCATAGAGATACCAGCTGCCATTAGACGAGCGTTGCTGGTGCCCTGCGTTGCCATTGTCTCGAAAACACTGATCATACCGGTTACTGTTCCAAGTAGACCGATTAATGGACACATTGCAATAATGGTTCTGATAATCAGCATTCTAGCGTTAAGATCGTCTGACGCTTGAGAAATCCACGCGTCACGGATTCTATGCGCATACCATGATGTGGTATCTGCTCGGGCATCCCAATTCGCGATGATGTTTTTCTTCACCTTTGGGAAGACCGAGGTTAAATACCAGTAACGCTCAATCATTAAAACCCACATGAGAAAGAGCGCGGCAGCAACGAAGTATAGTACGTCACCGCCGGTAGCGATAAAGTCCCTGACCGATTCGAATAATCCAATCAGGTAATTCATATTACGCTTTCTCCGACTCTGAGTGAGCAGCTACGATACCCGCAGTTTGCTCATCAAGAATGTGGATGATTGATTTGCTACGAGAAGCTACGATGCTGTGAGTAAGGATTAGAGGCAGAGCCGCGATAATACCTTGAGCTGTAGTTACAAGAGCCATTGAGATACTTCCTGCCATCATACGTGGGTCACCTGTACCGAATAGAGTGATGGTTTGGAATGTCTCGATCATACCTAGTACTGTACCTAGTAGACCTAGTAGAGGAGCAATCGCTGCGAAAATCTTGATAACGTTGATGCCGCTTTCAATTTTTGGAAGCTCGCGAAGAATCGCTTCATCAAGTTTAAGCTCAAGGTTTTCTGCATCGGCAGTCTTGTTCTCTTGGTAAACTTTAAGGATACGACCTAGTGGGTTACCTTCTGAAGGATTGTTTACGTTCTTAAGCTGTGAACGCATTTTTCCACCAGTGATCGTTAGCGTGATCATTTTGTAGATACCAATTAGTAGGCCAATCGCAAGCATAACAGTGATTGTGTAACCAACTGGACCACCCGCGTGATAACGCTCAGCCATTGTCGCTTTCTGCTTCAATAGACCAAGGATTGCACCTTGAGAAGGGTCAGCAAAGAAAGGAACAATACCAGAAGTAGCGTCGATTAGATCGTTAGCAGAAGCTACGAAGTGACCATCTGGTTGACGACCAAGAGGCTGAACAACTTCAGCTTCAGCGTCATACGCTAGGTAACCTGCTTCACCAACAAGGTTGAAAGTACCAACACGAACAACTTCTTGCTGTGAAGAACCACCGTCAAGGTTAACTACTTCTGTAGTGAACTTAACTACTTCACCGCCTTCAGTCATTTCTTTTTGAAGAGCAAACCATAGGTCTTCTAGTTCTTTAATGTTTGGAAGACCTTTAGAGTCTTCTGACATTTCAGCAAGGAACTGACCGCGGCCTGGGAATTGTGCACTTACGATTGATGTAGAGATACGGCCGTAAGCTTCAGAAGATGCTTGACGTACCACACCGAACATTTCACCAAGTGTACCTGTAGCTTGGTCTAGCTCAGCTGCTTTTTCGTTTAAGGTAACTTCGTTGTCAGAGAATTGCTTCTGTAGACGGTCACCACGAGCTTGTTCAGCTTTAAGGTCTGATTGTGCTTTGCGAAGTAGTGCTTGTTTGTCAGCACGTGCTGATTGGAATTCAGCTTCGCGTTGCTTGTCTAGGCGAGCTTCAGAAACGCGGTTCTGTTGAACCTGGTCTAGAAGATCTTTCAGGCTCTTTGCTTCCTGAGCCTGCGCTCCGGTTGCTGCAACTGCAACTGTCGCAGCGGCTAAAAGAGATTTGAATACTGGTTTCATTAACAATTACTCCGCTGCGCTAATTGGTAGTTTAATCAGATCCGCAGGAATGACGTTATTAGCCATTTTAACTGCGTCAACAACTGAAGACAGATACTCGTCACCCAGTTTTTCCCATGCGCGGCTTTCGTTGTTCCATACCCAAGCGTGGGTTTGGTCAAGAGAAAGTGCAACTAGCGCCGTACGACCTAGGTTAAAGAAGTCAACAGTAACTTCTGTGCCTGCGTCGTCGATAGTACCTTGGTAAGAGTTGATCTTAGTACCGTATTCAACTTCTACTAGGTAAGCTTCTAGTACCTGACGGAACTGCTCTGAAACAGTTACGTTAGAGTTAGCCATAAGGTCACGAAGACGCTCAACGCGCTGAAGACGCTCGTCTAGGTGAATTGGACGGTCTAGCTTGATGAATTGCTCAAGGCTATCGATCATGCGGAACATAAGAGGAACGATGCCCTGCTTAGTTTGTTCGATGCTGTCGATTTGACGTTGCAACGAATCGATACCGCGCTGCTGATCTGCAACTAGGCTTGCGATGTAATCGTTGTAGATTTTAAGGTTTTCTGTCTCATCTACTGTTTGACGATACTCAACAAGTAGTTCTTGAGATTGTTCAAACAACGTATTGATTTTTTCTTGAGATTTCGCTGCAGCCGCGTGGATTTTCGCTTCTTCTTTATGAAGATCTTCTAGCGTATCTGCAGAGACTGCGCTACCTGTTAGTGCGAATGCACCCATAACAGTAGAAGCAATAAGAGTTCTCTTGCTCATTTTGGACATAGTTCCCAACCAAATTTCTTATTTGAATCCTCGCCGATAGGAAAATATTCGGGCAAGGGGCGTATAAAACTTTCACAATTTTGTTTCAGGAATGTAGTAATGATATGAAAATGCACTACTACGAACGTGATATATTCACATGGATTACTCGGTAGAGTCAAGTTAGCAAAGCACTTGTACTTGAGAAGTGGAGCTTAATTGTACACTCAGCGCACAATTTATCACCTTTTATGCAATTGGAATGTTAACAATTTAACTTGTGAGATACGTCATGCATAAAAATTCACAGTTAGCGACTACAAACACGTCGGATTACTTCTTTTTTTCTGCCTGAATTATTGTGCCGATTAAGCCTCGTTTATCAGTCACGTCTGAAAGGGTGATATCAACAAAATCATTACACACTAATTTACTTTTGAGTAACGTAACTTCACTAGCATTTCTCGCTGCGTTGGTTAAATCAGATAATCTAACACCGTGAGATTCTAATTCTTTATCGTATTCTTCAAAGATAGCCTTTTTCCGTTCAAACGACACATTTGGATTCATAACCGTCTTCAAGAGCTTGGGGAAATTAGTATCGTACAAGGCTTGTTGATATTCACTGACAAGGTTTCCGACTTTTTCATTCAGCTCTAATCGAATACTCTCTCTATCCTGAGCGGTCTTTTTAGCGTTGCTTAAAGCGCTTACGAGCCGCTTGAGGGCATCTAGCGGACTCTTCTCTTCCTGTAATGCACGGATCACTTTTAAAATTTGAAAATTCGGTGCAACAATTGCGCTCTCCTTTCGGTGAACCACAACTCTTAATTTTCCGCCTGGTCGTAAAACTCGACTTACTTCACTTAATGTTAGGTCCAAGTTACTGTATTCGATACCGAATTGAGAAACGACAGCGGTTACTTCATTATCTTTAAACGGCAGAGACTCAATATTCTGTTCTTGCAAAAAATTGATCTTTGGCTGTTTAAGACTATCGCCTATTTTTAAGGTCGCGTAGTCAACACCAATGTATTCAGGTTCGCAGAAATTGCCAACATTTACTGCAAGGTCAATGAGGGCGCCGTTTCCTGTCGCTAGATCAACAACTTTTCCACCCTGAACGTTTGTCTCGTTAAAAAACGCCAACCATTGTTCTGCAAGCTCGCCTTCATAATTACGACTTGTTGAATCGGCAAAAGAGTTAACGTGGCCCTGCTGCCAGTATTCACTCCAATAACTATTCATGAAAAGTTCTCTTTATTGGTGCTGTGCACTTTAGAAGGTAAATTTATTTATCCACATATAAAAAAAGGCCGATTACTCGGCCTTTTTTATCTAGATTCTACAATTAGAAGCTAATTTGGTAGTTAAGACGGTAGTCACGACCAAAGTTGTTATATAGGTCTTGGTTGTCCCACGTACCGTTAGATGAGAATACTGGATCTTCATCTGTTACGTTGTTAACCGCAAGAGTGATTGAACCGTAGTCAGCCATATCAAACGTGTAAGTTACGTTGTGGATTAACCAGCTATCAAGCTTACCAGCGATGTCGTATGGACCAACAATAGTGTTGCCATCTGCATCTTCAGGAGCTGTTTCAAACTCAGACGTGCTGTCTGTGTAAGTCATGTTCCAAGCAAGAGTATGCTCTTCGAAGCTCCAAACCGCAGTAGCAACTGACTTGAACTCTGGGCTACCAGACCAACCAGCGATATCCTGAACGATGCCGCCAACTTCTTGGTCGTAAGAAAGTACGAAAGAGTTAACGTTCTGGAAGCGGAAGTTACCGAATTCAGTTTCTAGGTTCGCATTAAGAGTAAAGTCAATACCTTCAATTTCAAAACCTGCACCGTTGAAGTAAGACGTACCAGCTTCAACTAGAACACCAGACGCCGCACGCTTAAGGTAGAAAGTCTCGTCTGAAGTATCAGTATCTACTGAAACCGCAGTGATTAGACCTGCAGCCTCGTCAGAAAGTAAGTTTTGAAGCGTTTTCGCTTGGATTACGTTATCAATCGATAGGTTGAAGTAATCAAGTTTAACACTTAGGTTGTCGTTTACATCGTAAGCAACACCAAGGTTGATGTAGTCAGATGTTTCTGCGTCTAGTTCAGCGTTAGCTGTGTAGTACGTGTCATACTGACGTTCAACAGTTGAACCATTGTTGTAGTCAATTGCGTCTTCTGCAGAGAAAGTACGTGCAGCGTTTAGAAGGTCAAGACCTGGCGCACGGAAAGACTCAGAGTAAGAACCACGAAGTACTAGGCCATCTGCAACTTCCCAACGAGCAGATACTGCTGGAGATAATTTGCTACCAAAATCAGAGTAATCATCGTAACGTGCTTTGATGTTTAGCTCTACAGTGTCAGATACTGGAAGTACAGATTCGAAGAAGAATGCTGTTACGTCACGCTCACCCATAGATGAGTTACCAGCAGAACCACCGATTAGACCAGCTTCAGACTGACCGTCATAGATGTCAGCATAAGTTTGTTCAAAGAATTCAGCACCGAAGTAGTGTGCAACCATACCACCAGGTAGTTCGAACATGTCGAAACCGATACCTGCATAGTACTGGTGGAAGCGTGAGCTAGACTCTTGAAGGGTTGTTGCTTTCATGTTTGCAACGCCTTCGTCTGAACCTAGGTCAATGCCATTTTGCTCATTGTAAGCTAGACCAGAGTAAGATAGGTAATACTGACCAACTGACTTGTTATCAGCCATGTTGAAGTGGTAGTAAACTTCCCACTCAGCATTGTTCCAATCAAGCATACCACGAAGACCAGTTGTATAATCCTGGTTGTAGTCGTCTACGTTACCGTCACGAGTACCGATACCAACCCAACGGAATAAACCGTATGCGCCATCAACACCGTAAGGGTTGTGTGGGTTGTCAGCTGACATATTTTCCCATGCAGCAGCAGGTGGAGCGTAACGACCAAATGATGAGTTTTGAACAACCATTGCTTGACCAAACCACTCAACATCTTCCATTACTTCGTAATCAGCACTTACATATAGTGTGTTACGGTCAATTGATGCAGTGTTGTAAGACACGTTAGCAAACGCGTACATACAGTACTCAGAACCTTCACCCCAGTCTTCGTCTGCGTCAACGCGACGGAATGTATCTTCACCGTACTCAGAGATCAGGCTGTCACAAAGAAGTGAAGGCTGAGCTTCTGCAAAGTCAGGAGACAATACAGTAGCACCGAAGTAAGACCAACCTACAGTATCTGCCGTGTAAGCTTGGATATCGCCGTCGCCGTCGAAGTCACCGATTTTTGCTTTGGTGTAATCACGGTCTGCATCAGAAATACCTTCACGACGCTGGTGATCGAATGAGAACGTTACGTTACCTTTGTCGTTAGAGATACCACCAACAACAGAGAATTCAGATGAAGTAGTACCTTCATCCTGCTCACGCATACCAGCACCAACGTTGAAAGTTAGACCTTCAAAGTTGTCTTTAAGAATGATGTTTACAACACCAGCCATTGCGTCAGAACCATAGATAGAAGAAGCACCTTCAGTCATGATATCGATACGCTCAACCGCAGCCATCGGGATGGCGTTAAGGTTTGCAGAAGCACCACCTAATGTAGGTGAACCTGGGAAGCGACGGCCGTTAAGAAGTACTAGAGTACGACGAGAACCAGCACCACGAAGGTTTATAGTAGCTTGAGACTGTGCAGAACTACCTGAACGTTCTGAGAACGAACCGAAAGAGTTTAGTGAGCTTGAACGCAATGCGTCAGCAACCGTGAAGTCACCTTCTAGCTTGATGTCAGCTGCAGTAATAGAAACAACTGGAGCAGCGCCCTCTAGGTCAGTACGCTTGATACGTGAACCCGTTACTTCAATCTTTTCAACAGCAACAGCTTCTTGCTCTTCTTGTGCTTGAACAGCACCTGAAAATGAAAAAGCGGACGCAGCACTAAACGCGCACGCTAGCTTGACTGATTTAGCCAGCTTAGAATTTGTAAACATGTATTGTCTCCCTGGACTTGAAAATACGTTTTAGCATTTCAGCATCGTCTTTATAACGATTTATTATTAGTAAGGTTTGGACCTCATAATGATAATAAACACAAGCTCAATTCAGGGTCAACAAGGATCAGATAAACGGTCCTGAAAAGTTCAATTTTTTTTTTGATATATTAAAGAAAGTTGTAACAAAATAGCTACAAAATACAAATAAATCCTTTTATAACAATAATATAAATTATAAAAAAAACACCAAATTTATTTTTGATTGTTTTTTATACGGCCCTTTTTGATCGGTTATTATTCAACCTTTAAAAGGTTAAATTTTGTACCGATAATTAAAAAACCATTTTATTAAAATAACTCTTTATTTTTACTTAAATATGGTAGATACGAATTTAAAGGGCCAGACAAACCTGAATATTTCTTTTTATTATAGCTCTACAACATGTGCGAAAAGATGTTGAAGGAATTATAAGATAAAATTAATAAATAAGGTTTACTCACTATTGCAGATAAAACCCCAGTCGTCTTCTTACAGTTTCAGGCAATTCTGGCAATGCACTTTTGGGAAGTAAGAAGGTTGCCATGTTAAAAAAGTCTAAATAGATACGATTAGACTCAGTGGTTTTCTTGAGGTAATGATGTCCTGACGATCCACCAGTGCCAATTTTAGTGCCCAGCATGCGCTGAACCATCATTGCGTGACGATAGCGCCATATAGTGAGTTGCTCGTCTATCTCTGTGAGTGCGGTAATAAGCTGGAACGGCAGGTTAAAGATAGGCTCTTCAGAATACTGCTTTATAAATAATGCAGAAAGCAATGCTTTATGACTTAAGCGGAATTTGCCCTCGCCTCTTAACTTTTCAAACTGCGTATCATCAAACAACGCATCAAAGTTCTCCATCGTTGCTTGTAAGTCTTTTAGCTCTTGTCGCCGCTCTGTATCAGATAGCATGTCACTGGTTGAAATTGTATGGTGGTCGTCTTTCAACATTTCGTCTGCCGCATCTTTATAATATTGCCAAAAATCGAAACCTTCCGTTTTTAGAAGCGGCATTCTTGAAAGCCATTTGTCGACCAACTCAAACAAACTAGGTTTGCTTTCAAGGGTTTCCAATAACGCTCTATCTTTATCTGTCAGACGGTTGTAAAAGCTTTGCTTATCAAAGTCGATTCTGAAATCACGCTTTAGGCCCAGTGATATTTCTAAACGCTTGAACTGTATACTTTGGAAGCCCGACGCGGGCACCAGGTAGTCCCTAAACGACAAAAACTGCTGTGGCGTCATGGTTTCCATGATAGCAATTTGATCGTTCATTAACTTTTGAATTTGTATGACTCGCTGTAAGCGATGCACCACTAGCGTTAGCTGCTGATCTTTAACTGTTTCTTGATTAAACGTATCAATTACTGCATTTAATTCATGAAGAACCTGCTTGAACCAAAGCTCATAAACTTGGTGAACAATAATGAACAGCATTTCTTCGTGCGCCGCGTCACCGTACTTCTCACTCTGTAAGTCCTGCGCCCCCAAAATCTTATCAAGCTGTAGGTAATCGCCGTAGTAGCAGGGCTCTATATTTTTTTTCATGTCGTTCTTGCCTTATTGCTTTGTTTAACTTCGTAATTCTATCACCGTCGACTCGACATCCACAGAATACAAGCTATACATTATAAGGATATATAGCCAAGGTTCGTGTTGTGCCATTTAGCTTGTATAAAAATGTGTCCAATTAATTGGACAAGTGCTGTATTTTCCGCACAACATATTTGCATACCACAGCACTTTTACGCAGGGCGCTAACAACAATTATAAGGGGAATGAACATGAAACTAGATGACGACATCCATAACTATTATGAACACCTGGTTTTAGAAAGAATCAGTAAGCTGGGGCTCGATACCACGAAAAGTCCTGATTACTTAGCAGACTTGTGCTGTCTTGCCTTAAATCAGGTTCCACCACGTTATATCCGCTACGAAGTAGACATGGCGTTTTACCTGCCTCAGAGCGAACGAAATCAAATGGAAATGAATGTTGAGCATGCTATTAGTAAAGCACTCAAGTACTTAGATGAAATAGAAAAGACTAAAAAAGAAGACGAATAAGGAATTTGGGTGGCGGGCCTCCAGCCACATCCCGGCACATGAGTCGTCTGCTGCGGCTGCTCCCTTCCAGGCCTGACCGGGTTCACAGAGTATCATTGCGGGAGGACCAAAAGCCCACCATAGAAAATCGCATTCAAAGCAAAGTCATTCGCCCCTGCCTGAGTGCGGGGCGCATTATGACTATTTGGTTGAGAGTTTTCAACCCTTTAAAGAAAATCTCTCTTCGGCAATAAGGTTGGCAACGCGGTTTGTCGCCGCCCCTTCTTGCTCTGCACGGGTATAAATTTCTTTTAGCGTTTCGCCGATTTGCTCAATATGTGCGCGAAGCGCTTCATTAGAACTCGATTCCATACGCTGATGGAAGATGTCGATAACGCCACCCGCATTGATCACGTAATCTGGCGCATACAGAATGCCGCGCTGTTGAAGCAATTCACCAATATCTTCACGTGCAAGCTGGTTATTTGCAGCGCCTGCAATTACTTTGGCTTTGATTTCAGGCAATGACAAATCGTTAATGGCTGCACCCAACGCACATGGCGCTAACACATCCACATCTAAGCTCAATATTTCTTCCGGCGCCACAGCTGTCGCACCAAATTCAGATACTGCTTTTTCAACACCCTCGGGATAGATATCCGCAACATAAAGCTTGGCACCGTGCTCATGCAAGTGCTTTGCAAGACGGTAGCCAACGTGCCCCATACCTTGTATAGCAACACTGACGCCATCAAGGCTGCGCTTCAAGCCGTACTCTACCGTCGCCTTTAGACCCACAAACACACCGTATGCTGTAGACGGAGCCGGGTTTCCGTCAGGTACTTCGCCCGCATAGTGGTATTTAGCATTAACACCAGCGATGTAATCCGACTCGGTTGCCATGGTTTGCAAGTCCGTTACTGAAATACCTGAATCTTCAGCAGTGAAATACTTGCCGCCCAATGATTCAACAAACTTGCCCATTGCCTTCATCATTTCTGGCGATTTAGCCTTACGAGGGTCGCCGATGATCACAGATTTACCGCCGCCAAGCTCCAAGTTAGCCATGGCTGCTTTATACGTCATCCCCTTTGACAGTCTCAACACATCGGTCAATGCCTCACCACTATTTACATAGGGCCACATGCGACAACCGCCAAGTGCTGGCCCCAGATTGGTATTGTGTACAGCAATAATGGCGCTCAAGCCCGCCTTCTCGTCATGATAAAACGCAACGTGTTCGTGATTATTGAACTCCGGGTGATCAAAAACTGACATATTTTCCCTATTAATACTGTGATGAATTAAAGCCTACCCAAGGTCTAGCTGTCACGAAAACGAAACGCCGCTCATTTGGGATGATGTGAGAGTCTGAAGATGATTTGCGGTACACTTATGGGCCTCGCAAAGATCAGCAACATTTTGCCAAGTGTATCCGATTGTTTTGAGGACAGGCCTTGCAAAGTTTGTTAATGAAATTTACAAACTGAAACGCAATAGAATTGATTACAATTTTTCTAGGACAGCTATCCTAGAATTTTTTTTGATATATAATAAACATCATAAAAACGACGGAAACAGTGTTAATGAAATTGGATAAATTTGACCGTGAGATTTTGCGCGTACTTCAGCAAGACGCCACGGTGTCGATGGCAGATTTAAGCCAGCGTGTAGGATTGTCGCATACTCCGTGTTGGAGACGTGTCAAACGAATGGAAGCCGACGGCATCATTCTTGGTAAAGTCACATTACTAAACAGCAAAAAACTGAATTTAGGTGTGTCGGTCTTTATCTATGTCACGTTGAAAAACCATGACGGTGACTCGCTAACCGATTTTGAAAATGCCGTACAAAACATCGATGAAATCGTGGAGTGTCATACCACCAGCGGTGAAAAAGATTACTTACTAAAAGTGATAGTGGAAAGTATTGAAGAGTACGAATTCTTACTTAAAACGAAATTAACTCACCTGCCTCTCGTCGATCATTTAAGCTCAACCTTCGCCTTAAAGCAGGTGAAAAACACCACCGAGCTACCGATTAAACGCCAATAACTCAAAAAATGGGGTCAGAGTACATTTCTACTCTCCCCCGTCAGTCTAAGTGGCGTCTATTTGATTTTCGGGCTTAGCCCGCTCAAAAGCATCTAACTCGTTACAGTTCTTCGCTATCTTACTAATTAAAGGGTAGCGACTCATATCGACGTTAAAACGTTGCGCATTATACACTTGGGGTACTAAGCAAATATCAGCCAGCGTAACATCGAAATCAAAGCAGAACTTTCCAGCTTGGGTCTGAAGACGCTTTTCAATGCCCTCGAACCCCAGCGTTATCCAGTGGGATGCCCACTTCGCCACATCATCTTGTGACGCCTCAAAATTCCCTTTTAGCGCATTCAGTACACGTAGATTACCCAAAGGCTGAATATCACACGCGATATCTTGTGCTAGCGCTCTGACTCTGGCTCTCTCTGTTCGATGTTCAGGAACCAGCTGGTGTTCGCCTTCATACCGTTCATCAAGATATTCGATGATTGATAACGATTGATTCAGAATAATATCTTCGTCTTCGTCAACCAAAGTAGGGACAAGGTGCGCAGGATTGAGACGCGTATATTCGCTACTATGCTGCTCGCCACCGTTGTTTACAAGATGTACAGGTACATACTCGTACTCAACCCCTTTCAAATTCAGCGCAATCCGCACGCGGTAAGAGGCGGTCGAACGCCAATAGCCGTAAAGTTTTATACTCATGGTACTACCACACCTATTAAACGTTTTTGGTAGGAGTGCAGGGCTTTGATGAATCTAAACGCTCTACTCTCTCTTGTAATGATAGTGGGGAAAACAGCAACATGCCTACTGAGTAAACTACGTTATTACCCCACACTACTTTTCATTTTAAAATTTTAGCTAAGCGGTTTAACTTGCTGTTCAATGGCGCCAAAAACAGAGTGGCCTTCTTTATCTAGCATTTCTATGCGAATACGATCGCCAAACTGCATGAAAGGAGTAGAAGGTTTACCGTCTCGAATAGTCTCAATCATGCGCACTTCTGCAATACATGAATAACCCACACCGCCTTCAGCGATGGCAGAACCATGATCTGTACCCTGTTTATTAGACACTGTACCCGAGCCGATGATAGCACCTGCACCTAGGTTTCTGCTCTTGGCGGCATGCGCGACTAGCTGACCAAAATCAAACGTCATGTCCTGACCCGCTTCAGGCTTACCGAATAGTTCACCATTGTAGGTTGAACGCAAAGGCAAGTGCACTTTGCTATCTTTCCACGCATCACCTAATTCATCTGGTGTTACAGCAACCGGAGAAAAGCTAGACGCAGGTTTTGATTGGAAGAAGCCAAACCCCTTCGCCAGTTCGCCTGGGATTAACCCTCTAAGTGATACGTCGTTAACTAACATAATAAGTCGAATGCGCTCTGAAGCTTGTTCAGGCGTACACGCCATAGGAACATCATCGGTAACAACAGCGACTTCACCTTCAAAATCGATTCCCCAATCATCACTTGGAAGTATGATGTCATCCTCGGGTCCAATAAAGTCATCGGAACCACCTTGATACATCAATGGGTCAGTCCAAAAGCTTTCCGGCATTTCTGCATTACGCGCCTTTCGCACCAATTCCACATGGTTCACGTAAGCACTTCCATCAGCCCATTGGTAAGCTCTAGGCAGAGGCGACTCACAGCGAGATGCGTCAAACGGCACGCTGTCACACGCATTGTCATTTAGCGCTTGGTATTTCATCTGTAGCTGAGGGGCAATCTCTTTCCAATTATCCAGTGCGTCTTGCATCGTTTTCGCAATGTCCTGTGCACTGCATGCTCGAGAAAGGTCCTTCGACACTACCATTAGGCAGCCATCTCGGGTTTCATTCTTATAGGTTGCTAGTTTCATTGTTCTTTCCTCGAAAAATTATTCATCAGCTTGGCGCTCTTGCCTTTTATTAATACGTTCTGAATAAAAGACCTATATCTTTTTACGCGGCAGCATCACACACAATTCCATGATTATAGTTATGCCACTAGTTGGTGTGCGTTGAGAAGTGATCTGTTGACGAAGTTTTATTTGGCTGTAAGAAAGGATGTACGCTAGTAAGCCTCTGTTGAGCAGGTATAGCGCTGCCCGCTTGCTCCGTGGGCGATGTAAATTTATCGTAACAGATGAATTGATATTGCTCTGAAGCACAAAAACGCATTAACGATATAAAAATTGGCGTAGACCATTTGCCATTTTTACTTCGCTAAACGACGTCAAATATACTTGGTCACATTGACCTTCACCCTATGACAAAGGTCAATGCTCCCATATAATTAAAGCTTTACCGTTGCCTTGTTAATGCCGTACTCACGTAACTTATTTGCAATTGCCGTATGACTTAATCCCAGTTTTTTAGCCAATTGACGGGTACTTGGGTAGGAAGGATATAACCGCTTGAGCAAGTCCTTTTCAAACTTCTTCACTTCTTCGTCTAATGTGCCGTCAAAGTTTTCGTCAATATAAGTGACGCTTGGCGCACAACTTGGAAGCTGAATGTCTTCCTTGGTAATCTCCTTACCATCAAGGAGTGATAACGCGCGATATAACGCATTCTGTAACTGTCTCACATTACCCGGCCACGGGTACTGCTGCAGAAAATCAACACAGGATTTACTGAGTTTCGCAGGACGACGACCTAACTTGGTACTGTGTTGAACGATGAAAGACTCGGCAAGAGGAACGATATCCTGCCTTCTGTCTTTTAAAGAAGGCATAACCAAACTTAGTACGTTTAAGCGGTAGTACAATTCTTTTCTAAATCGTCCTTCTTCTACAAGTTGACCTAAGTCACGACAGGTGGTGCAAATAAATCGCACGTCTACCTTAACTGGCTCAGAATCCCCTACTCTTCTAAATTCGCCGTCTTCCAGAACGCGGAGCAGTTTAGCTTGAAGCTGAGAAGACATATCAGCAATTTCATCGAGAAGAAGCGTACCGCCTTTTGCTTGCTCTAATAGCCCCACTTTTGCATTAGGCTGATTGAACGCCCCCGCTGCGTAACCGAATAATTCGGTTTCTGCCACGCTGTCAGGTAAAGACGCGCAGTTTAAAGCTAAAAATGCACCTTCACTGCGACGGCTAGACTGGTGACAGGCTCTGGCAATCATTTCCTTGCCTGTGCCTGTTTCACCAAAAATTAAAATAGGTGCATCCAAATCAGCTATTCGCTTGGCTTCATGAACGATTCGCTTCATAAACGGAGATTGAGTGACAAAGCGGTCAAAGCTATCAGTGGGAGACTGATGGAACGCGGTAAATTGTTGCCCTAGTCGCATCTCTGATTTTAATATCACCACAGCACCTGCCATGATCATATTCTGCTCGCCGTCAGGTACGGTAATAGGCAGCATATCGGCTAGGTAATCCTGTTGAATAAACTTCACTTTCGAAGACTGAGGGCCAGGCGATTTACCGTCCATCCATTTAGTAAAGTTAAAGCCTTTCACAACTTCGCCAATTTCAATGCCTTCTATTTCGCTACTCGGAATTTCTAGCCCCGCGCATACCGCTTCATTGCATAGCAAGATATTGCCTTTGGCATCGATAGAAAACACAGGGTCGGGCAACGTTCTTAAAATAGCGGAAAGCTGATTTTTTTCACGCTCTCCTGGCATGAAAAGCGTCGTCTTCACATCGTCGATACCATCGATGCGGCGAATTTGAGGCATGAGGTGTTGAAAATCTGCAAATTCGATATTGGGAAAATTAAGGAAAATTTTCCCCGCAGGGTCAATTTCAATACCGCGTAAATCTATTTCTTTAGTAACGAGAATATCTAAAACATCTTGAGTGATACCAAGACGGTCCTGACAGCTTATTTCTAGACGCATAGGGTGTTATAGCTATTTTGTAAACATATATGTACAGAATATCATACTTTTACAAAAAGATAACAAGATAAATGTTACAGATGGTTAAATTTGCGATGAATCACACATTTAAGAACGCGCAGAGAGCATGATTAAAAGGCCGTGCATACCAAATAAAAAAGATGCCGCTTCAGTGAGCGGCATCCTATATAAAACACATTTAATTAACAATAGTGTTAACTGGCTTTTTTCTCTTTAGGTGGGAAAAGTGGGGAAAATAGCCCTAAAGACTTCGCTTCTTCTACGAGTGCCATAATATCCATTTCCGCTAATTCAAACAGATGGTCGAATTCCGGTAAGATATAATAAAGAGGCTGCATAATATCGATACGATAAGGTGTTCTTAATGCATCAATAGCAGTGAGCGGGTTACGCAGAGGTGTGTCGCTGTCTAACGCGTATATTGTCTCGCCAGGAGAAGATAAGATGCCTCCACCGTATATCTTCAATTCATCTTTAGCTCTAACCAATCCAAACTCTACGGTGAACCAATAAAGACGAGCGAGATAAACTCGGTCTTCTTTGCTGGCAGCAAGACCCAACTTTCCGTAAGTGTGAGTAAAATGAGCAAATGCAGGATTCGTTAGTAGCGGACAATGACCGAAAACTTCATGGAAAATATCCGGCTCCTGCAAATAATCGAATTCTTCTCTGGTGCGAATAAAGGTGGCAACAGGAAATTGCTTATTCGCCAGTAATCTGAAAAATTCGCCAAAATTAATTAACGCAGGCACTTCAGCTGTTTGCCAACCCGTTTTCTCCATCAGTACTTTGTTGATGTCGGGTAGCTGAGGAATTTCCTTTTCATTTAACTTCAACAAATCAAGCCCGTCCAAGTATTCTTGGCACGCTCTTTCTTTCACCAGCGGAATTTGTCTCGCATAGAGTTCAGACCAAATTTGGTTCTCTTCGTCTGACCAATGGATAATGCCATTCTCGTCAGATTGTCTCGACTGGTATTGCGTTGATTTTGGCATAACTTCTGTAACCAATAAGAGTTAAAAAACTTGTCTATCAGTCTAATGAAATTCGCGACGTCGAAAAGTGTAAGCCCTTACGAGCGACTCGATTTTGCTGTAACAGGAATTTTACAAAACCAAGTAAACACATTGTTTTATATAACAAAAAGCCGCTCATTACGAGCGGCTTCATTCAAGTTTGCTTGGTGCGCCATCGCTAATTAAAGACGGCTAATTTCTTTATTGAGTTGATATTCGCGAGACGTTACATAAGTTTCCATTTTACGAAGTCGAACTTCTGCTTTTTCAAAACGATTACGAATATCGTGAAACGCTTGTTTTGGTGGCTCGCCCGCCTGCCAAACTTTCGTTTTCACTTCCACTTTTGGGCTTTTTACCTGACCACCGTTGGGATTTGTCCATCCCTTACCTTTTGAGAAAACAGGTTGCGTTGGTGCATTTTTTAACCCAACAGGTTTTTTATCGAGAATGAACCAAGCTGCAATGTATGCAACGAAGATGAAAGGTCCGGCTAACAAGAAGAAACCTGTTACAACTAAAATCCTTACTAACCAAGTTTCTAAGCCGAAATATTCAGCTACACCCGAGCACACGCCTGCAATTCTTGCATTTTCTGGGTTGCGATAGAGCTGCTTACCGTTTCTCATGCTCTATTCCTCCACTCAGGTGCCTCGCTGTCTAAAATGGCCTCTAGAGTTTCAATGCGTTCGCTCATTTTCTCGGCTTTCTCGGCTAAGTCTTGCAAAGATGCGTGCTCTTCTGCACTCAATCCCTGATTCACTTGCTTCTTGCTTCGATAGTGTAATATTAGCCAAATTGGAGCAACGAATATTGAAAACACCACAAGGGGCATCACCAACATTGCAATCGTACCTTCATCCATCTCAATCTCTCCTACAAACTCTGATGTAATTACCCTCCTTCCGATTTCACATCCGGAGGGTACACCCTATTCTTATTATTCTGATTTTTCGGTGCTTGTGTTTGCACCTTTTACTTTCGCTTTAAGCGCAGCAAGTTCGTCTTCAACTTTGTCACTGGCCTCTAGTTCAGCAAACTCATCCTGTAACGTTTTCTTACCTAGATCGTAAGCTTCAACCTGCGACTCAAGGTCATCGATTTTACGCTCATATTGCTCAAAGCGTCCCATCGCATTATCTACTTTAGTGCTATCCAGCGTCTTTTTCACTTCAAGACGAGAGCTTGCAGTTTTCTGGCGCATAATAATCGCTTTTTGGCGACTCTTCGCATCCGCTAGCTTTTCTTGAAGCTGACCAATTTCATCCTGAAGTTTGCTGATTTGCTCATCAACAATAGCCAGCTCTTTACTTAACGCTTCAGCAGCTTCTGCAGACTTCTTCTTTTCCTGCAGCGCAGCACGCGCCAAATCTTCTCTGTCTTTGCTCAAAGCAAGCTCAGCTTTGGCTTCCCAGTCGCTTGCATCGCTTTCATACTTTGCAATTTGATTAACAATTTCTTTTTTGTTGGCTAAGGTCTTTGCTGATGCTGAGCGCACCTCAACCAATGTGTCTTCCATTTCCTGAATGATTAATCTAACCATTTTCTCAGGATCTTCCGCTTTATCTAAAAGCGCATTAATATTCGAATTCACAATATCTGTAAAACGCGAGAAGATACCCATAATAATTACCTCTTGCTAAAAATGGTAAGTGTTTAAAAAACACCACACTTGATAAATAGGTTACTCTTGGTATTAGTTGTATTCAATATGCTTGCCAACTTTATAACTGTGCTAACCTGCTATTTTTCATACACTTTTTATAAGTTCAAATAATACTCGTTTCTCAATATGTTTTGTTCTACACTATTAATTGGTCGAAATGACTAACTTTTGAGGGATTTAATGAGTAGGTATCGACAGCAAGACAATTTACTTGGCCAAGCGAATAGTTTTCTAGAAGTTTTAGAGCAAATTTCACAAATTGCACCGCTAGATAAACCTGTGCTGGTAATAGGTGAGCGAGGCACAGGTAAAGAGCTTATTGCCGCGCGACTTCACTTCTTATCTAAGCGCTGGGATCAGAACTATATCAAGCTTAATTGTGCCGCCTTAAGTGAAAGCCTATTGGAGAGTGAATTATTCGGTTATGAAGCAGGTGCGTTCACCGGTGCCTCAAAACGCCGCGAAGGTCGCTTTGAAGTGGCCCACAACGGCACCTTATTTCTTGATGAACTGGCTAATACTTCTGGCCTTATTCAGGAGAAGCTACTGCGCGTTGTCGAATATGGCGAATTTGAGCGCGTTGGCGGAAGCAAGTCAGTAAAAACTGACGTACGCCTTATTGCAGCTACAAACGAAGACTTGCCCGCGCTTGCCGATGCAGGTGAATTTCGTGCAGACTTACTCGACCGACTTGCCTTTGACGTAATTACCATTCCTCCGCTACGCGAGCGTAGGGAAGATATCATGATGTTGGCAGAAAACTTTGCTATTAATATGGCCCGTGAAATGGAAATGGAATTATTCAGCGGCTTTACAGAGAAGGCAAAGCGGACCCTTCTTGACTACGATTGGCCAGGCAATATACGTGAACTTAAGAACGTGGTCGAACGTGCAGTATATCGAACAAATAACCCTCATCTGCCCGTACATGAAATCGTTCTTGACCCCTTTGAGTCAGCTTATCGCCCGAAAGGTAGAGTGAAGACCAATGACAGAGTGAATACGTCCGACTCACCCGTTTCTCAATCCCCTTCAGAGGCCGCTGCCACCAATGAACGCATTGAAAGTGCAGACATTACGCCACTGGCACCAGTGAAAAAGCCAGAAATTGTTGAATATCCCATAGATTTGAAAGAACGTTCTCAACAACATGAGATAGATATGATAAAACAGGCACTTGCTGACAGTCAGTTTAATCAGAAGAAGACTGCTGAAAAATTGAGCCTGACGTATCATCAGCTGCGAGGCTATCTCAAAAAATATAACTTACTAGATTCTTCCGCGGAAAGCGTCGAGGCGTAAAGCATGTCCCATGGTTTGGTAAAGCGTTTGTCATTATGTATATGTACAGCGCTTCTTGTTGCATCCTGTGCTAAGCAGAACAAACAAGCGTTTTACAATACGGGTATTATATACTGCTCTGAAAGCAATCCAGTTACCTTCAATCCGCAGCTAGATACATCAAGTACAACGTCAGATGCATCTTCACACCAACTCTACGACAGATTGCTCGATTTCGACCCTGAGTCTGGCCGCATCGTGCCTAGTTTGGCGAGTAGTTGGTTAGTGAGTGATGACGGTCTTACCTACGCTTTTCAACTGAGAAAGGATGTATGGTTTCACAATACGCGCTACTTCACGCCAACACGAAACTTTAACGCCGACGATGTTATCTTCAGTATAGACAGATGGCGCCTACGCTCCCATCCATACCATTACGTATCTGGTGGGCGCTATCCCTACTTCGAAAGCATAGGCCTTGCACAAAATATCGCGTCGGTAGAGCGCGTAAACGGCTACCGCGTTGAAATTACACTTAAGCGCAGGGATAGCTCATTTTTGGCAAATCTAGCAACCGATTTCGCCGTTATCTTATCAGAAGAATATGCTAACCAGCTGGCACAGACCGGCACGCCGGGCAAAATCGATGAGCTTCCAGTAGGTACTGGCCCCTTTAAATTCGATAGCTATCGCAAAGATCATTTCATTAAGTTCCTGCGCCACGACAACTATTGGCGTGACCAAATGGAAGATGCGCCTACGAGTGATGAAGTCCTAAGCGATAACAATACTGTAGAGAGTGCCAACCAAGAAGTTGAAAATGGCCAAGGTGGCGAAGATACTGTTCAAGATGGTACAGCACAAAACGATGACGAAACGCGCCCTGTTGTAGAGCAGCTTATATTTGACATTACGCCAAGAAGCTCACTGAGACTGGCTAAATTAATGACAGGTGAATGTGACGCTACCGCTTTTCCTGCACAGACTGAACTTGAAGTGATTCGGGCAAAAGAAGATCTGACGCTAGCGGAAAAACCAGGACTAAACATTGGATTTTGGGCGTTTAACACTCAACGCCCTCCTTTTGATAACCCAGATGTAAGACGTGCGCTAGCGGCCGCAATCGATAAGAACACATTGCTAGAAGCGGTGTATTTTGACAGTGCTACTAGAGCTAAGACCCTGCTGCCTGCGGCAAGCTGGGCGTTTCAAAATGACGCAGACGATACCGCCTACAATCCAGTTCTAGCGCGCAAATTATTAGCTGACGCCGGAGTTAAGGCCGGCTTTTCTATGACGATATGGGCTATGCCTGTTGAACGCTCTTACAATCCTAACGCAACAAAGATGGCCGAGCTCATTCAGCGTTATTTGCGTGATGTAGGCGTAGAAGCAACCATTGTCAGTTACGATTGGACTACCTTCAGACGCCATCTTCAGGAAGGCCTGCACGACTCGGTATTAATTGGTTGGTCTGCCGACAACGGAGACCCAGATAACTTCTATCGTCCGCTATTGAGCTGTGGCGCTATCCCCTCAGGTACAAATCGTGCCATGTGGTGCAGTGAAGACTATGATAAGTTACTCAACGACGCTCTTCAGACAGATGATATTGAAGAACGCACAGCCATATACCGGCAAGTTAACCGATTATTATACGAACGCCTTCCTCTTGTTCCCATAGCACATGCCTATCGCTATCAGGCATACAGGAATGAACTAGAAGGAATGACCATTAATCCCTTTGGCGGTGTACGCTTTGGTGGAGTAAAAAAAGCACTGTGATCCAGATCCTCGTAAGATACTGCACTTTATTTATATTAACGCTTTTGGTGTTAGCGATTATGTCGTTTTCACTCGCCTACCTTTTTCCAGGCGATACACTTGAAAACCTAACAGGACTCGTGCCGCAAAATGAAATTCAACGCGCGGCATTGGAGCGGCAATTTAAACTAGATCAGCCCTATATTTTTCAGTTTTTCTATTATGTAGGCAATTTGCTCACTGGTGACTGGGGATACAGCTTTACGTCAGGCCTGCCGTTAAGAGAAGAGGTAGGTATTGCGATGCCAGCCACAATAGAACTGGCAACCTATGCCATGTTGATGGCGTTATTCATTGGAATACCGCTTGGTTATTATGCGGGGATTCGCAGCTATTCAACGTCTGATCACCTAATAAATAGTGCAAGTATAACAACCTATTCTTTTCCTGTTTTTTGGTTTGCGCTCCTGCTTATATTGGTTTTCAGTTTGCAGCTAGACGCTGCACCGCTGTCGGGTCGTATCAGTTTGCTTTATAACATCGAACCCGTGTCAGGCTTTATTCTCATTGATATATTATTGTCTGACGTAGAAAACAAGACCTTAGCCTTCAAGGATGCGTTATCGCACTTAGCATTACCTACGTTTGCCATTGGTGCTATCGCCACCGCTTCGATGATACGTATAACAAGACGTTCTGTTATAGACGTGAAACACCGCCCCTATATCGCTGCAGCAATATCTAGAGGCCTTTCAAGTTGGCAGATATTCTTTCGTCATATTCTGCGCAACGCATTACTGCCCATTTTACCGCTAATGGCGATACAAATTACGACATTAATAACGAACGCGATGATTGTCGAAACCTTGTTTTCTTGGCCGGGGATCGGTAATTGGCTGATTCAAGCTATTTATCAGCGAGATTACCCTGCCCTTAGAATTGGTATGATGGCAGTATCCACGGTAGTAATTACACTCACGATTCTCGTTGATTTGTTTAACCGAATGATTGACCCAAGCAGAGAGAAATACGAACGTGCCACAGTTTAGTTTATACGACGAAGAATTCCATCCGTCGCCGTGGCAACGGACTTGGGCATCATTTAAAGCGAGCCACATCGCCATGCTTGGCCTGATTATGCTGGCGTTGTTTGTTGTTTGCGCGCTGTTCGCACCAATCATCACTCCCTATGATGCCGTGGAACAAAATATCGACGGACTGTTAATACCGCCTAGCTGGTTAGCTAATGGCTCAATATCGCACATTTTCGGTACTGATGCGTTGGGTAGAGACCTATTTACCCGCATAATTTATGGGTGTCGCATCACACTAGGCTCCGCATTCATTACTGTTGTGCTTGCCATGTTAGTCGGCGTTAGCCTTGGGACCTTTGCTGGCATGCTGCGAGGTGTTCGCTCAAGTATCGTCAACCACTTACTCGATGCACTTATGGCCATTCCCACGCTACTTATTGCGATTATTATCGTTGCAATATTGGGTACCGGTCTGGTTAACAGCATGTGGGCAATTACCCTTGCTCTTATTCCACAGTTTGTGCACCACACAAGAAGTTTTGTGCGCGCCGAAATGAAAAAAGAATATATAGTGGCGTCTAAATTGGACGGTGCCAGTAGATGGCAACTTTTTGTTCATTCTATACTACCCAACATGACCGAAATGCTAGTTGTACAGGGCACGCTTGCACTTTCTATTGCCGTTATCGACATATCTGCACTTGGTTTTCTGAATTTAGGCGCACAGTCACCGCTTCCTGAACTTGGCGTTATTCTAGCTGATGGGCTAGATGTTGCTTATCTAGCACCGTGGAACGTTGCCGTCCCCGGCATGGCAATATTCTTCATGGTGCTATCTATCAACATTGTGGGTGACGGTTTGCGTTCAGCACTTAGAAAAAGAGTGAGTCATTAATATGCCAATGCTTGATATTAAAAACCTCACCTTGGAAATGCAGAGCAGCGATGGCGCAATTAAAGCGTTGGACAAGGTTAACCTGTCAGTTAGCAGCGGGGAGATTCGCGCGCTGGTAGGAGAATCTGGCTCAGGCAAAAGCTTGATCGTGTCCGCCATTTGCGGAGCCCTTCCTAGCCAATGGAATTTAACGGCTGACCGCATGAGTTGGAATGGTGAAAACCTGCTGAGTATGTCTGTGCAGCAGCGTCGTGAGGTAATGCGCCGAGAAATAGCGGTCGTGTTCCAAAACCCACAGGCAAGTTTAGACCCATCGGCAACGCTTGGCGAGCAGTTGGAAGAGAGCATTCCCGATGAATTTGTTGAAGGTAGCTGGTTCTGGCAACGAGCACAACACCGCAAAAAGATCGCAATAAGCACCGTTCACAAAGTAGGAATAAAGTACCACAAGCATTATTTAAGCGCTTTTCCTCATCAAATACCGGCTGACATAGGTCAAAAATTCATGATTGCGATGGCCTTGGTTTCACAGCCTAAATTGCTCATCGCCGATGACCCAACTCGGGGAATGGAACCTACAACAAAAACACAAATTCTGAAGCTCTTCACGCGTTTGAATCAGACCCGCTCGCTCTCGATCTTGTTTGTTAGTCACGACCTACTGGCAATTGCAAGTATGTCTCACTCTATGACGGTGTTGTATGCAGGGCAGACTGTAGAGTCAGGTAGAATGAAGCACATTAAGAAGCGCCCTCTGCACCCTTACACAAAAGCATTACTAGACAGCGCGCCGAGCTTCAGAAAAGATTTACCACCGAAATCGCTGCTACCCACGCTTGGTGGCTCAATTCCCACTCTACAGCATTTGCCTATTGGTTGCCGATTAGGTCCACGCTGCCCTCGTGCACAGCGCGCCTGTGTACAAACGCCAGCCGTGCGTAAAATTCACGATCACAATTACAGCTGTCACTTCCCTCTACATATGGAGAAGCTGTAATGGATATCATGCAGGTTAAAGATCTCACGTTTATTCATAACGAGAGGAAACGTTGGCTAAAACGTCCTGAAGTTTTTCAACTTGGTCCAGTGAACTTAAGCGTAAAGCGCGGTGAAACCATTGCAATTATTGGTGAAAACCGCTCAGGTAAATCCTTGTTGGCTAAGCTCTTGGTAGGTGCACTGCCTGCTGATGCAGGTGAAATTGAAATTAACACGCACAAATATTTAGCCAAATACCAGTCTAAAGATAGCCAGCAAAAACGTACCCATGACATTCGTATGATCTTGCAGCATAGCTCCGAGTCGATGAATCCATCGGTTCCTGTGGGAAAAATTTTGGATGAGCCATTGCGTTTGAATACAGGTCTAAGCGAAGCAGAACGCAAACCAATTATAGAAGATATGTTGGTGAAGGTAGGCCTCTTGCGCGAACACTATTACTTTTATCGACATATGCTTTCTGATGGACAGCAGCAGCGCGTAGCGCTAGCCAGAGCCATTGTGTTAAAGCCCAAAGTGTTAGTGGCTGATGAACCCTTTGCAGCGTTAGACCCTTCCATTCGTTCGCAAACGGTGAATCTTATATTGAAGCTTCAGCAAGAACTTGGCTTGGCGTTTATCTTTATTAGTCACAACTTGGGTATTGTACGACACATTGCAGACAGGATTATTGTGATGGAAGGCGGTGAAATTGTAGAAGAAGGCAAGACCGAAACTATCTTTAGGTGGCCGCAGCATACGCGCACTAAGAAACTCGTTACCGCCTACCAATCACTGGTACCACAAAACACAATTCGAGAATAAAGAGCTTATCGTTTGGGTGGTGTTTTCTTTGAGAAGCGCACTTACGTACCTAACTGGCACGCTCGACTCGTCACAAAAAGAAAACCCTAGAAAGCCTTTTTTGAACAAACGCCATGCAATAAAAAAAGGGCAGATAAACTGCCCCTTGTACAGCAATGCATTCGTGCTTTCTAGCCAACCAGAGCCAAAAGTATACCTGCGGCAACCGCACTACCTAGCACGCCAGCCACGTTAGGCCCCATCGCATGCATAAGTAAGAAGTTATGAGGGTTAGCTTCTAGCCCAACTTTGTTCACCACTCTGGCTGCCATCGGCACAGCAGAGACGCCAGCTGCGCCAATCAGTGGATTTATACTGCCACCCGACAGCTTACTCATTAGCTTGGCCATGAGTACGCCTGCGGCAGTGCCTATACCAAACGCGATAGCCCCAAGCCCCAAAATACCTAAAGTCTCGACCGTAAGGAATGCTTCAGCTGATAACTTTGATCCTACTGCTAAACCAAGGAAAATGGTGACCGTATTGATGAGCTCGTTTTGGGCTGTTTTGCTCAATCTGTCTACCACGCCACACTCTTTCATTAAGTTGCCGAAGCAGAACATACCGACAAGCGGCGTAGCGGCAGGTAAAAACAAGATAGTCATAAACAGCACTGCGAGCGGGAAAATAATCTTCTCTCGCTTTGACACAGGTCGTAGTTGACCCATTTTTATCTCGCGTTCTTCTTTTGTGGTCAACGCTTTCATGATGGGCGGCTGGATAATAGGCACCAACGCCATGTAAGAGTATGCAGCGACTGCAATCGCACCAAGCAAATCAGGTGCAAGCCGTGAGGCAAGGAAAATAGCCGTCGGCCCATCCGCGCCACCTATGATAGCAATGGCGCTCGCGTCCTTTAACGTAAACTCAAAGCCAGGTATAAGGTTTAACGCTATCGCGCCAAACAAGGTAGCAAAAATACCGAACTGCGCAGCTGCGCCAAGTAACAACATTTTGGGGTTAGCAATAAGCGCACTGAAATCAGTCATTGCGCCTACCCCCATAAAGATGAGCAGAGGAAATACCCCTGTATCTATGCCGATTTTGTATATGTAGTGCAGCAAGCCCCCCGCTTCTGAAAAACCAGCAATAGGGATGTTAGTAAGCAATGCACCAAAACCAATGGGCAGTAAAAGCAATGGCTCAAACTTTTTAACAATGGCCAAGTACAACAAGCCGAAACCCACTGCCATCATTATAAGCTGGCCGGCTTCAAAGTGCGCAAGCGCGGTACTATCCCAAAGTACCATTAACTTATCCATGTACTACCCCAATAAGATTAACGGTTGACCACTGGTTACGGCATCGCCTTCACTAACAGTAATGTCGGTGACCGTACCGGTGTATGCGGAGCGGATCTCTGTCTCCATTTTCATGGCTTCAAGGATCATCACCACATCGCCTTCTGACACGCTGTCGCCGTTTCTCACCAAAACTTTAAATACGTTACCTGCAAGCGGTGCATCAATAGACTGAGAAGAGTTAGAGTCTGATGGCGCAGCACTCTTAGTTTGAGGCTGTGCTTGCGTCTGAGAGCCACTAGCAGGTGTAACACTCGTCAGCGTACCTGAAGGTGCCACTTCTACGCGATACACTCTTCCATCTACGTTTACGTCGTAAGTTTCACTCGCGGTAGCCCCTTGTGAGCTTGACTTGGCTTCAGCAGGCTTAGGCGCACTCGAGCTTTGCGACTCTTGCGCGCTAGGTGCAGGTTCAAACGCATCAGGGTTGCCGCGGTTTTCGATAAACTTTAGGCCTATCTGCGGGAATAAGGCATAAGTCAAAACATCATCAATTTTATCGTCTGACAGCGATAGTTGCTTTTTCTCAGCCAGTTCATCAAGCTCTTTACTCAGTGTATCCAGCTCTGGTGCAATATTGTCAGCAGGCCGGCATGTCACGGGCTCTGCGCCATCAAGCACACGCGCCTGCAACTCCTTGTTTACTGGTGCTGCGGTAGCGCCATATTCACCTTTAAGAACGCCTGCGGTTTCTTTTGTAATGCTTTTGTAACGCTCGCCGGTGAGTACGTTAAGCACTGACTGCGTGCCCACGATTTGTGAGGTTGGCGTAACAAGAGGAATGAACCCAAGATCTTCCCTTACCCGTGGAATTTCTTTTAACACTTCTTCGAATTTGTCTTCAGCGCCCTGCTCTTTAAGCTGACTTTCCATGTTGGTTAGCATTCCGCCCGGTACTTGAGCCAAAAGAATACGTGCATCTACCCCTTTGAGACTGCCTTCGAACTTGCTGTATTTCTTTCTTACTTCCCTGAAGTAACTGGCAATTTCTTCTAGTTCGGGTAGTGCAATACCCGTATCGCGCTCTGTACCTTCTACGATAGAAACCATGGTCTCAGTTGCGCTATGACCATAAGTCATGCTCATTGAAGAAATAGCCGTGTCCAGCATATCAATGCCGGTATCGATAGCTTTTTGATACGTCGCCGTACTCAACCCTGTTGTGGCATGGCACTGCATGGCAATAGGTACATCAACCGTTTCTTTTAATCCGGTAATCAATGCCTCGCACTCGTACGGTTTTAAAAGCCCAGCCATATCTTTTACGCAGATAGAATGAACCCCTAGGTCTTCAAGCTGTTTCGCCATTTCGAGCCAAAGCTTAAGATTGTGCACAGGGCTTACCGTATAAGAAATTGTTCCTTGCGCGTGAGCGCCACTGTCTATGGTCGCTTTTATTGCGGTTTTCAAATTTCTAATGTCATTCATGGCATCAAAAATTCTAAATACATCTACGCCACTTTCGTGAGCACGCTCTACAAAGCGAGTGACAACATCGTCAGCATAATGGCGGTAACCCAATAGGTTTTGACCACGCAACAGCATTTGCTGTTTCGTGTTAGGCATGGCTGCTTTTAGCTTTCTGATGCGCTCCCAAGGGTCTTCCCCTAAATAACGAATACAGGCATCAAATGTAGCACCACCCCAAGATTCAACTGACCAAAAGCCAGCTTTATCTAGTTTTTCCGCTATGGGAAGCATATCTTCAATACGCATGCGCGTAGCAAGAAGGGATTGGTGGGCATCACGCAGAACCAGCTCGGTAAGGGCCAGAGGCTTAGACATGGTAACTCCTGATTAGGCTTTATTTTTTAGAATTTTGGCGATGGGTATGAATTGCGGCAGAAATAGCTGCGATAACGTTTCCGTCTATTCCTGGTTGTACCGCTTGATTGTTTCGACTCAAATTAGCTGAAGGCCCTTTTAAATGAGCTGTAGGCTCTGCTGTTTCACCGGGAAAGGCTTCACAAAATCGGGCAATGAGATGAATCCCCACAATAAGAAGCCCTAAGAATGAGAAAACAAATACCATTCCTATAAGCATAAGAGAACCTGCTTCAAAGAGCAGGCTAGCGACGGATCCCGAATCCATATTCAATCCTGTTGTTATTTTGTACCTGAATAAGTATCACGTGGTTTTTCAAAACACAACAAAGCAGCATAAAAAACCACTTTAAAATGAATAAAACCCGCCAAAATGAAACTTAATGCATTATTCTTTAATAAATTTGCAACAAAAGTATATTTTAGGAATTAGCATAAGCGTTGCCGATGCCAGCAATCTACATTTACGTTCATTTATACTCACGCCTTAATGAAAGCCTATATTTTCCGTAAAGTCACTGTCTAGCTGTTTAGCGAAATCTTTCGCATGCATCGCCACTAATTCTAGCTGCATATGTCGTTCATCCTCGGGTACGTAAGCAGGCACATTTACTGGGCTTCCCTCACAGTCCACCGCCATAAAAGTTATAAAACAGCGATTTGCGACAGACGTAGTGTTTTCCGTGGCGTCGCCCGATTTAACCACAACATAGATATGCATACTTGACGCTCCAGTGTGTACCAACGATGCGGTTATCTCAACTAGCTGACCTACTTTTATAGGTTTTATGAAACGTATGCCATTGGCAGACACCGTGACGCAGTAACATTTGGACCACTGCGCGGCACAGGCATAGGCTGCTTGGTCAATCCATTTCATTACAATGCCACCGTGAACGTTACCGCCAAAGTTTACGTCGGTAGGTTCTGCTAAAAATCGAAAAGTAGTAGATGGATGTGCCATAGCGTACCTCGCGCTTTACTGCTGTTAGACACATTAAGTTTAGCTTAAATTTTGAACAGCGCGCTTAGACGAAAGTGGAGAGAACAAAAATAAAAGGAGTAGAAATGAAAAAACCCACCTAAAAAGGTGGGTTCTTCAATATGGCGCGTGTGGAAGGATTCGAACCTCCGACCGCCTGGTTCGTAGCCAGGTACTCTATCCAGCTGAGCTACACACGCGTAAACTTGTGTACTTTTGAATTCTACCTCAAAAGGTGACGCTTTAAAATAAGTGGCGCGTGTGGAAGGATTCGAACCTCCGACCGCCTGGTTCGTAGCCAGGTACTCTATCCAGCTGAGCTACACACGCGCAAAACTTGTTGTTGGCCGTCACTGCCAACGAATAATGGCGGAGAGGGAGGGATTCGAACCCTCGATACGCGTATATGCGTATGGTTCCTTAGCAGGGAACTGGTTTCAGCCACTCACCCACCTCTCCTTGACTGCGGGGTGCATTTTACGGATTCATTGGCCTGAGTCAAACCTTTTTTATAAAGAAATTGTTCACCCGCTGCCATTTTAAACGATTCGAGCAAAAAACCAGTAATTTGTTCGCAATACAAGCAATTAAACCGAATTTTATTTAACGATGCTCGTTAATTTGCATTTGAATATGCGCAGCTTCATTGCAGTTTTAACTGACCCGCCTTAATAATTTAGTCAATTTTTCAAAAATAATATCAAAAAGTTTTGAATTTATTTGTTCAAAACCAAGTACGCTGATTCGTATTACTTACTTAAGTTATTTAAAAGCGCTCCAAAATCTCAGATAAAGCGGTTAATGTCTCGATTTAAAAATCGTCCACCCAGAAGGCATTGTGCTAGAAAAAAGCTGTGCACGACCCAGAGACTTAACTTGGTCGTTAGCGCGAGACATCACAACGTCATTTCTGGCGAAATAGAACAGAAACAATAGACTTGCGCTAAAGCCCGATAAGATTTACTCACTTAAAACAAAAAAGGCCAGCGTAAGCTGACCTTTTCCAATGAAGCGTATAATGCAATTATTCTGCAGAGCCTGGCTGACCGCCTTTTTCTGCTTGAATGCGCATGTATATCTCTTCACGGTGCACAGAAACTTCTTTTGGTGCATTCACACCGATACGTACCTGATTCCCTTTTACACCTAGTACGGTAACGGTTACATCGTCACCAACCATAAGCGTTTCACCAACTCGACGAGTCAAAATAAGCATTCGCTTGCTCCTGTTCCTTAATACTGAACATCATCCATTAAGATTTGCCAACCCATCGGCACGACCCGATGGAAGCGACAGTGATTCCATGTTTCTGCGTCACTTCAAAAACTCACTGTTATACACAAAAATAATTATAGCTTATCTTGTAACCAAGCGTTAACCGAATCTAGCGCCTGGCCCAAGTTTTCAGGCTGGTCACCGCCTGCCTGTGCCATATCTGGACGACCGCCCCCTTTGCCACCTACTTGTGATGCAACAAAGTTAACTAGCTCGCCCGCTTTAACTTTACTAGTGAGGTTTTTAGTAACGCCAGCAATAAGATTCACTTTCGCGTCATTAGCCACACCTAATACTACGATCCCTTCACCAATTCGGTTTTTGATGTCATCCATCATTGAACGCAATGACTTCGCTTCAACACCTTCCAAATTCGCAATAAGAACTTTAACGCCATTTATCTCTACTGCATTACTAAGCATATCAGCACCTTGCTGACTCGCCAGTTTTTGTTTCGCAGAATTGAGTGCTTTTTCTAGTTCTTTAGTCTGATTTTGTAGAGAAACTACGCGATCAAGTACATTTTGGCTGTCTGTTTTCAATAACGCAGACAATGAAGACAGTGTCGCTTGTTGGGTTTGCACGACTTCAAGTGCATGCTCGCCAGTAACTGCTTCGATACGTCGAACGCCCGATGCAATACCCGCTTCACTGGTAATTTTAAACAAGCCAATATCACCAGTACGTGTAACGTGAGTACCACCACATAGCTCAACAGAGAATGGCCCCATGGTTACCACGCGAACTTTTTCGTCGTACTTTTCACCAAATAGCGCCATTGCGCCTGATGCTTTGGCTTCATCCAAATCCATTAGTTCAGTTGCTAACGTGTGGTTTGCACGTATTTCTTGGTTAACTCGTCTTTCAATCTCAGCAAGTTGCTCAGCCGTTACTGCCTCAAAATGCGAGAAGTCAAAACGCATGCGCGGCGCTTCAACCAATGAACCTTTCTGAGTTACGTGCTCACCTAAAATTTCACGCAGTGCTGCATGAAGTAAATGCGTTGCGCTGTGGTTCTTTTTAATGGCTTCACGATTTGCTGCATCAATCGCTGCGGTTGCCGTATCACCTTTAGATACCGAACCTTTAGCAATACCTTTGTGTGCAAACGCATTACCCATTTTTTGGGTGTCAGTAACGATGAATTCACCGTTTGCCACGCGAAGCACACCTTTGTCACCTGCCTGACCACCGCTTTCAGCGTAGAACGGTGTGCTGTCTAATACCACAACGCCTTCTTGACCGTCTTCAAGCTTCTCAACAAACGCATTGTCGGCAATAAGTTCAACCACATTCGCCTGGCCTTCTACATCGGTGTACCCAGTAAATGAGGTTGTGTGGTCAATGGCGAGTTTACTATTGTAGTCTGCACCAAAGTTGCTAGCCTGCTGTGCACGGGCACGCTGTGCTTGCATAGCAGCTTCAAAACCTTCTTCGTCAATCTTAAGGTCGTGCTCACGTGCTACATCATTGGTTAAGTCAGTAGGGAAACCATAGGTGTCGTAAAGCTTAAACACTACGTCACCCGGCACTGTGTCGCCTTCTAGAGTTTCTAGTGTATCGTTTAGAATAGCCATACCACGGGCTAACGTTTTGCTAAACTGCTCTTCTTCAACACGCAGTACTTTTTCAATAACCGGTAGCTGGTCTACAAGTTCTGGATACGCTTCACCCATTTCTTTGGCAAGTGATGCCACAAGTTTATAGAAGAAGATATCGTTTGCGCCAAGCTGATAGCCGTGGCGAACAGCGCGACGAATAATGCGACGTAATACGTATCCGCGCCCTTCATTTGATGGCATAACGCCATCGCAAATTAAGAAGCTGCACGAACGAATGTGATCGGCGATAACCCGTAGCGATTTATTTTCTAAATCTTCGCTTCCAACAATTGATGCTGCTGATTTGATCAAGTTTTGGAAAAGGTCGATCTCGTAGTTGCTGTGCACGTTCTGCAAGATAGCGGAAATACGTTCTAGGCCCATACCGGTATCGATTGAAGGCTTAGGGAGTGGCTCCATTGTACCGTCAGCTTGTTTGTTAAACTGCATAAATACCAGGTTCCAAATTTCGATAAAGCGGTCGCCGTCTTCTTCTGGTGTTCCCGGAGGACCTCCCCAAATGTGCGCACCGTGATCGTAAAAGATTTCAGAACAAGGACCACACGGACCGGTATCGCCCATAGACCAGAAGTTATCTGACGTGCTAATGCGAATAATCTTTTCTTTTGGAACACCAATATGCTTTTCCCAGATGTCGAAAGCTTCGTCATCTTCAGAATAAACGGTGACTAAAAGCTTTTCTTTTGGCAAACCAATTTCTTTGGTAAGGAAATTCCATGCAAACTCTATCGCTTCTTTTTTGAAATAATCGCCAAAGCTGAAATTACCCAGCATTTCAAAAAAGGTATGGTGACGCGCAGTGTAACCTACGTTCTCAAGGTCGTTATGCTTACCACCTGCGCGAACGCAGCGCTGTGACGATACCGCACGGGTATAGCTGCGTTTTTCCGCACCTAAAAAACAGTCTTTAAACTGGTTCATGCCCGCGTTGGTAAAAAGAAGTGTGGGATCATCTGCCGGAACCAGTGACGAGCTCGCCACCGCTTGGTGGCCATGGCTTTTAAAATAATCGATAAACTTGTTACGTAAGTCAGCAGTTGATAATGTCATTGAAAACCTAACTTCCTTTATTCTATTTTTGAAACGTGCGATTTGCCTGTTCTAATGAGCTTTATAATCGGGGCAGTTTGCGAATACGCAATACGCTCATCCTCGCTATAATTCTCTGGATAATTAAAATGCACACAAATTTGCGCAACAATACCATGGATAACGCAATTTTGTTAAGTGTAACGGGGAGAAGATAGGCTCAAATTTCACTTTAAGTAGACGAAAATAGCCAGTATTCATAAAACGAATCGCCAACGGCATCTATTTGTCGGTAAACATGAGCATAAACCAGCCGTTTTAGCTAGATTCGTTTGCGCTTACCGCATATTCAATGTGATCTTGGTAAAAGCCACGATATTGAAGAAATTGTTTCTGCTTTTGTCTCAACGCGAATTCGGTTTCATAAAACTCGCCAAACTTTTTCTCTTTTACTTTTTTAGCACTTTCAAACCAGTCAGCGTCAATCTCTCTCATTGCGTGTTCTGCAGTACTTTCATCTACACCGTATTGCTGTAAGTCCAATTTAATTGCGCGGGGTCCCTTCCCTTTTAAATACAGTGCGCGAGCTCGGCTTTCTGCAAATCTAGCATCGCTTTGGATATCAGCATCTTTGAATTCCTCCAGAATAGGCATGAAAGCATCACTCGCTATTCCCTTCTGCTGCAACTTTCGCATAATCTCGTTAAAGCTATGCTCTCGTCGTGCCAGCATGCGAGTAATCGCGTCGGTAATGATTTTTCGGTCGAACTCTGACATTTTTGTAAACTTACTCTTCTGTATTAAACGTAGAAACCGCGTTATTTTAGCGTTAATTACTCGTACATTGCGACTATCTAGCGTTTTACGCACTTAACCTCTACATGATGTAAACTGCATGACAGCATCCAACTATCGCATAACAATAATAGATTCGATTGAACAGATCTCTAAAGAGCGCTGGCAATACCTCGCAAAAGAATCGGGTCCTTTCGTTTCTTATGAATTTTTACATGCGCTAGAACGCAGCGGCTCGTGCAGCAATGAATCTGGGTGGCAGCCTTGCCATATTGCTATAGCGCAGAGCCAGCATGGGGCTGTTAATCTCGTTATTCCCGGCTACCTGAAAACTCACAGCTACGGTGAATACGTGTTTGACCACGCATGGGCTAATGCTTATGCACAGCACGGTCTCGACTATTATCCTAAATGGATATCGGCCATCCCCTTCACGCCCGTAACAGGTTCTAGACTACTTTCTGATGGACACATTGCGCTTACTCCGTCGCTTTTAAGTGAACTAGAAAATACATTGACAGCGTATGTAGAGTCCGTATTTGGTGAGGCTTTATCTTCTTTTCATTGGCTATTTCCCAATGAAAGCACCTCGGCTCAAATCACCTGTAGCGGTACCCCCAAGGCAAATGACTTATCCATTGAACAACTTCGAGATCAATCCGACACGCTAAACCGTTACCTGACCCGATACGCGGTTCAGTTTCAGTGGCATAACTACGGTTATGGTGATTTCGACGATTTTCTTAACGCGCTTACCTCCCGCAAAAGAAAAGATATCAAGAAAAGTCGACGTAAACTGAACGAGCAAGGCGTCCGCTTTACCCATTATACCGGCAGTGAGATTAGTCCAGAGACACTGCAGTTTTTCACAAAGTGTTACAAAGCAACCTATTTAAAACGAAGCGGTCACGTGGGATATTTGAATGATGTGTTCTTTGAGCAGCTTGTCGAGACCATGAGCGAGAACATGCTTATAGTGACGGCAATAGAGAATGAGGTAGCAGTAGCCAGCGCCCTCTTTTTCTACGATGATACAGGACTGTATGGCAGATACTGGGGAGCACTGAAAGAAATAGACGGGCTACATTTTGCCTGCTGTTATTTTGAAGGCATTGAATTCGCCATTGAGAAAAAGCTATCGCTTTTTAATCCCGGCACCCAAGGTGAACATAAAATACTTCGAGGCTTCGAGCCCATTTATTGCCGTTCTCATCACAAATTACAACATCCGTCGTTTCACACTGCTGTAGCAGACTTTTTACAGCGAGAAACGCCACATATCGCAAGCTATTTTAATCAGGCACGGAATGCTTTACCGTTTAACAAGGAATTTGTGCCTACTTTAAAAACAACGAGTGTCACTGCACCTAACGACGACACTTATAATCACAACGAGAAAAACGATGAAATATAAACTTCTTGCCGTAGCGATTGCGGCATCTTTAGGCCTTGCAGGTTGCGGTCAGCCTGAAAAAGCCCAAGAACAAACCAGCAATATTGAAGCGCCAGAAATGAAGGGCGAAGCGGAACTAGGCTCTTTTGGCGTAGACTTGACCGCTCGTAATGAAGCGGTAAAACCTGGTGATGACTTCTTCATGTACGCGAGCGGTACATGGTACGACAACTACGAGCTGCCCGCTGACAAAACTCGCTACGGCGCGTTTACGGGTCTTGCAGAGCGTAGTGAAGAGCAAGTTAAAAACATCATTGATGGGCTAATGGAAAAGTCTTCGCTTAATGCAGAAGAGAAGCTTGTTCACGACTTTTTCGTTGCTTATATGGATACAGATACCATCAACGAAAAAGGTATTGAGCCAATTAAAGACGTACTCACGTCTATCGATAGCATTGAAAACAAAACTGACCTAACCAAAGCATTTGGTAACAGCTGGTTAGTAGGCTCAACCACGCCAATTGGCGGCGGTATGTGGTACAACCGCCTTGACCCAAATGAATACCAATTAAGTGTTGGTGTTGGTGGTTTAGGCCTTCCTGATCGCGACTACTACCTGAGCGATAGCGAACGTTTTGTTAAAATTCGTGAAGCTTATGTAGCACACATCGAGCAGATGCTAAATTTTGCAGGCGAAGAAAACGCAGCTGAAAAAGCGGCTAACATTCTTGCCCTTGAAACACAAATTGCAGAAATTCAGTGGCCTCGCGAAAAACGCCGTGACCGCGATCTTACTCTTAACCAGATTGAACGTAGCAAGCTGTCTGACGAGTACCCTGGCTTTGATTGGGATACGTATTTTGCTCAAACCGGTTATAAGGTACCTGAGCTAAATATTACACAGCCTGAGCCAGTAAAAGACGTTATTAAAATTATTAACGAAGCTGATCTCGCTGATTGGAAGTCGTACTTGAAATATCACACTATTTCAAACAATGCGGATTTCCTTTCTGAAGATATCTACCTAGCCAACTTTGACTTCTTTGGTCGTACACTAAGCGGTCAGCAAGAGCCTCGTCCTCGTTGGAAACGCGCAGTGAGCCAAATGTCTGGTACTGAGTCACTTGGTTTTGCTATCGGCAAGATCTACGTAAACGAATACTTCCCAGAAAGCTCAAAAGAGCAGATGGCAGAGCTGGTTGAAAACTTGCGTACAGCACTAGGTGAGCGTATTGAAAACCTAGACTGGATGAGCGAAGAAACCAAGGTAAATGCCAAAGAAAAGCTAATGGCATTTAACCCTAAAATTGGCTACCCAGACGAATGGCAGTCTTTCGACGGCGTAACCATCAGCAACAAAGACTTAGTAGGCAATGTTCGAAACCTACGCACATTCTTCCAAGACCAATCGGTAGAACGTGAGCTAGAGAAAACGGATCGCAATCGCTGGGGTATGACACCGCAGCGCGTTAACGCCTACTACAATAGCTCGTTCAACGAAATTGTATTCCCAGCGGCTATTTTGCAACCACCATTCTTTGATCCAAACGCCGACGCAGCAGTTAACTACGGTGCAATCGGTGCGGTAATTGGTCACGAAATGGGACATGGTTTTGACGATCAAGGCTCGAAGTCAGATGCAAACGGTATTCAGCGCAATTGGTGGACCGATGCTGACCGCGCAGCGTTTGAAGAAAAAGCGGATATGCTAGCCGAGCAATACAGCCAGTACGAGCCTATCGAAGGTAACTTCGTAAATGGTCGCAACAGCTTGGGTGAAAACATTGGTGACGTGGGTGGTCTAGCCATGGCTTACCACGCCTACAAACTTAGCCTTAACGGCAAAGAAGCGCCGGTAATTGATGGCCTAACAGGCGATCAGCGTTTCTTCCTTGCATGGGCACAAGTGTGGAAAGAAAAACGCACTGAAGAAAGCATGCTGAATCAACTTCGCGCAGGTACACACGCGCCAGGTCGTTATCGTGCACAAGCTCCAAGAAACCATGATGCATGGTATGAAGCGTTTGACGTGAAACCAGGTGATGCACTTTATCTTGCGCCAGAAGAGCGCGTAAGAATTTGGTAACTCATTGAGTTAAGCACTTAGTGAGCACATGCTAGCTTCTCGCGCCGGATAGCGATTTGTATCTGGCGCCAGCTAATACCAGTCCGCATAGCTCATTTAGAAAGTGTAGATAATTAAAAAGGGCGGTTCGACTTATCTCGAACCGCCCTTTTTATTTTTCTAATAAGTATTCGATCAGTGGTACTTATACGCCAGCCGCGAGTACTTGTTTAACTTCCGTTTGCTTATTTATCTTCCGTATTGGGCAACTAAATCGCGAACGTATTGCTTACAACGGGCTACAGCTTCCGAAAAATCACCGTTACCCACACTGCCCATGGAATAACGAAGCCAATACCCATCAATTAATGCAGCGGTAGACGCAGCGGCGTTTTTGACCTGCTCAGGTTTAAGTAGCTTGCGGTAACTAAACGCTAAATTACGCTCTAAGCGTTTGTGGTTAATACACTGCAAACGATGCAAGCCTTCGTTGTGAAGTGACAACGCCCAGAAGTTGAACCAAGTATTGGTGGCGGAACTCGCCCCTTGCGTTTGTGAAAAGTTATTTTCAATAATGAAATCAATCCGCTCTAGGGGATCGTCAATACGCTGCGTGATTTTTAGCGCATCGAGAAGGTGGCGCATCGTTGCTTCAATTAAACCTTGCTTGTCACCAAAATAGTGACTGATTATCCCTGAAGAAAGCCCAGCTCTTTTGCTAATTAAGCTAATCGTTGTACCGTGATAGCCAACTTCTGCCATCACTTCTAGCGTTGCTTCTATTAATTGCTTCTTGCGAACTGGCTCCATTCCCACCTTGGGCATGCTACAACTCCAAACCTTAAATCTAAAAAATAACCTGCGACAGCACAATGCCGCCGCAGGCATGATATCACGATTAAAAGGTTAAGCGTGCGTTGACTGCAACAGCGCGAGGTGCGCCAATCCAAAATGCACCTGGTGCAATGGTAGACGCATAGTCTTCATCAAACAGGTTGTTTACTGTTAAACGCACTTCTAGCTCTTCAGCACCTGAACCAATGTTTTCGATAAAGCCGCCAATATAGAAGTCGCTAACGATATAGTCATCAACTTGTGCTGCATTATCAATATCCAGGTAGCGGCTATCAACGTACTTGGTAGACAGGCCTGCAAAGTAGTTATCGCGTGCCCAATCAAGGCTAATTACCGCCATAGTGTCAGGCGTACCGATAACCGTATTACCTTCAATAGCTACCAGTGACACTTCAGGGTTTTCAGGATCAGCGATGGCTGCCAGCGCATCGTCAAGTGTATCGTATTGCGTACCTGAACTACCTACAGTCGCAACATATTCTGACTCGCTTAAGGTAATAGAAGTGAACAACGAGAACTCTTCGGTTAGCATAATGTCTGCTGAAATTTCAAAACCGCTAGACTCAATACCGCCCACGTTTTTGTATCCACCCGCGGCTGCTTCAAGAAAGTCTATACCCTCTGAGGTTTCGTTACTGGTAAATTGAATACGGTCATTAAACTCAATATTGTAGTAGGTCACGCTGGCATTGAAACCAGGTGAAGAGTAGCGGAAACCTACGTCAATGTTGTCAGCGGTTTCTGGCTTTATAAAGCGAAGGTCAGTATCGTTGCGCTCTAGTTGTGCATCTTTGATTGCCGCAAAGTTCTCACCGTAACCTGCGAAAACTTCAACTCCTTCAATGGGTAAAGGTGCAACGATACCGGCTGAGAATAAGGTATCTGAGTCAGTATTGACCGCTAAGTTGTTGGCTGAATCAAAGTTGTCCGTTTTCTCGATATCTACGTTAAACTTCTTGGCACCAGCGCGAATGCGGGCAAAGCCTAGATCAAGCTCATCTTCCACATAGTACATCAAGGTATCAACTGGGAAGGTTCTGTCGTACTGCACCCAGTAAGGCACGTTGTCATAATCGACGCTAATAGACGAGTTGGTAATTTTATGCCAATCGCGAGACTCGCCACGCTCATAGTCTTCCCACCAAATACCAAAACGTACGGTATTATCAAAATCACCAATTTTGGTGTACCACACAGCATCAGCATTAATGCCAAAACGCTCTTTATCATAATGGGTGTGACGATATGAGCCCACGGGAATAGCGCCTTGCGCATGACAGCCTGGGTCATATTCTGCACCTGCACCACCATAAGGGAAGGTCAGTGAGCTTTGACAACCCTCGATAGGGCTTAGCTGGTTACCTTGTCTATCAACAAAGTAGATTTGTCCCAGCTCCTCTCCACCGAATACCGTATTTCCAACAATAAGTTCTGAGTGCCCTTCTGCTCCATCATCAGTGATATCAACAATATAGGGGGGAACCCATTCGCCGCGTCCTTCATTGTCGTGATAATACACGTTGGTCATAAAATCGACCTGGCCAATAGTAAAGTCTGCCTGTAAATAAGCGAAAAGGTTTTCGCGT
The DNA here is from genome assembly GCF_001924945.1 of Alteromonas sp. W12. Classification (NCBI taxonomy): domain Bacteria; kingdom Pseudomonadati; phylum Pseudomonadota; class Gammaproteobacteria; order Alteromonadales; family Alteromonadaceae; genus Alteromonas; species Alteromonas sp. W12. Next base: position 654,952 of record NZ_LQXH01000001.1, on the reverse strand, counting down.
AGGGTAGACCAACCTCGACGATACGCCTGATCTTGATAAGGCACGCCTGTCCACTCGTCAGTTAACTGGTCCCAATCTGGATTTTGCTCATATTGTGCCAGCCCGTATATGCGCTGGTAGTTATCTTCGTGGGTATCGTCGTAAGACAGGTAACCTGTAAGAGACACGTCGTTAACGGTAGAGATAAACTTCATAGCTAAATGATCACGGGTGTTCTCTGCTGCCTGCTGCATAAAGTCGGAACTTTCTTGACTTGAAAGGCTTATCCACGCGTAAGTATCTTTAAAGATTTCGCCTGTTTCGTAGCGTACATAATATTTTGACGCATCAAATGAACCCGCAGTTACACTGGTTATTAAGCCCTGCTCCGCAGACGGGTTAATGGTGGTGAAATTCAGTGTGCCGCCCAAGGCTTCGTGTGAACGGGAAGCGATATCCGCCGTACCCTGAGAAACTTCAACGCCTTTTACGTTTTCGGTATCGATATAGCGATTCGCTTTCGCGCCACCACCGTAATTTGAGTTACCGTTGGCGATGCCATCTACCGTCATACCAATTTGCTGCTCATTTAGATTTACTTGAAAGCCACGAATCACAATAGACGTTGACCAGTCATCAGCCCCAAAGGTATCACCTTCGTTAATAAGCACACCCGGCAGGTTATCAACCGCGGCTAACACACTGCTAAGATTAGCCTGTTGTTTAAACATATCGTCGCTCGTTGCGTTATTCGCGTAAGAAACGCTTCGCCCAACAACGGTAATTTCTTCTATGCGCTCTTCGTCAGCACGCTCTGCTTCCTCTGCCCACGCCACTGTAGGTGTAGTCATAGACGAAAGTGCTGCAAGTACAGCTAACGAGAGTTTATTGTGTGTTTTCATGTGTTTCCCAAAGTAGTTGTGTAATGTTTACTCACTACTCTAGGGAGGAATTGTTACAGTAGCGTTAAGTTTAATTGAACAATCAATTAATAAAACATTTTTCATGTTTGTTTACTCAATGACATCCAAGTAAACACGCACCAGCTATAAACGGACCCAGAAATTTAGCAAAGAAATCTTTGCCTAACAGACACAAAAAAGCCCTCACTAAGGAGGGCCAAAAGGGAAAGGTTTATCTTACCTTGATATTACTTTACGACTGCGTTGCGGCTTGAAAACGGGTGTTTTTGCTTTCAGTCCCGGCTACTTGCTTTTCTGCGTAAAGCAAGGCGTCGTGTAGCGTGTCAAAGTTGGGGATACCTGGGTGCGCTTCGTTTACGCCCTCAAGCACCTTATTGACTTCTGCATTAGCACCACAAATAACCAGCTGACGACCTGCCGCTAGTGCATCTGAGGTAACTGTATCAACTGCCATCGCAGCTGAAACATCCATAAGTGGAACGCGCGAGAAATCTAAAATGGTGACTTTAGAACCCGGTTTCACTCGCTCACGAACGTGGTGGCCCAGATCGGCAGCCGCACCAAAGCTTAGTGGTCCGCCAAAACTAAAGATTGATACTTTGTCTTTAAGAGACTCCAGAAGCTCATTTTCTTTAGGATCGTTTAACGACTCAGGGATTTTCTTAAGCTCTTCAATTTGCAGCTGTGCGATTTGCTTAACGTAAGCTAATGCTGCGAATACCACGCCAACACCAACTGCTGTGATCAGATCTACAAATACCGTTAGCGCAAGCACCATAATCATGAGGCCGAAGTCCCAACGTGGGCCTTTGTGAGCGCGCTTCAAGTAACTCCAGTCGATGATATCTAAACCAACTTTAACCAAGATACCAGCAAGAACAGCGTGAGGAATTTGCGCCGCTAGCGGACTAAGACCTAACACAATTGCTAGAAGAACTAGCGCGTGTACCATGCCTGATATGTTGTACTTACCACCGCTACGGATATTAACAACAGTACGCATCGTTGCGCCTGCACCTGCGATACCGCCAATAAGACCAGCAAATGTATTTCCAATACCTTGGCCGATTAGCTCTTTGTTACTATCGTGACGGGTACGCGTCATGTTATCAGCAACAAGAGAGGTAAGTAGACTATCGATGGCTCCCAGCACAGCTAGAATAAACGCGGCTTCAAGAATAAGCAGTGCTTTGCTTTGGTCAAATACTGGAAGGTGAAGGCTAGGTAAACCCGTCGGGATATCACCAAGAATTGGCACAGACAGCGCTAAACTTACAAGCGTGCCAATGATAAGTGCAGCCAGTGCGCCAGGCACATACTTGCCTAATTGCGGTGGCCATTTGTAGGCAATAACCAAGGTACCAAGGCCTAACGCCAAGGTTGCAAAATCAATATCGGCAAGCGCGGTTGGCAAGTATGTCAATGCGCCGATTGTTCCGCCTGGCGGCTCATGGCCCAGCAAGCGGCCGATTTGAAGAATGATGATGATTGCACCGATGCCCGACATAAAGCCCGATATTACCGGGTAAGGCACCAGGCGAATGTATTGACCAACGCCAAGGACACCAAAAACAATCTGGAATATACCGGCCAATATCACAGCTGTGAATATAAGGCTGGCGTCGCCTGATAGACTTGCGAACAAGCCTGCAAGAACAACAACCATAGGCCCCGTTGGACCAGAAATCTGTGCTGGTGTACCACCGAAAAGTGCGGCAAAGAAGCCAACCGCAATAGCACCGTACAGACCCGCCATTGGGCCTAAGCCTGACGCTACACCAAGTGCAAGCGCCAGTGGTAAAGCAACGATACCGGCTGTTAAACCGCCGGTAAAATCGCCTCGTAGGTTTGAAAGGTTAATTTTTACCATAGTTATAGACCTTATTCACCGCGAGCAAGTTGTGCTTCGGCAGTAGACTCGTCCATTACATCGAATTCACCAGACTCAGTGTTGTAGTAAAGCACTTCACCTGAACCAATGTTATAAACCCATCCGTGAAGTTTAACCTGACCTGTTGCAATTTTTGCAGCAACAGCAGGGTGAGTGCGAAGGTGCTGAATTTGCTGAACAACGTTCTCTTTCGTTACCGCTTCTAGGTCGTCAATAGAAAGGTCTGAATGGCCACAGCGCTCTTTAACAACTTCAGTTGCAACACGGCAATGACCTAGCCACTCTTTTACATGCGGAAGCGCACTTAAGCCTTCAGGGTTGATGGCGCCTTTCATTGCACCGCAGTCAGTATGGCCACAAATAACAATGTGAGAAACGCCCAGTGCAGCAACTGCAAACTCAATAGACGCTGTCATGCCACCAGTTTGGTTGCTGTGAGGAGGTACGATGTTGCCCGCATTACGGCAGATAAATAGCTCACCCGGATCAGTTTGTGTTACTAAGTTCGGGTCGATACGTGAATCAGAGCACGTAATGAAAAGCACTTCAGGGTTCTGCCCAGTAGCTAGTTTTTGAAACGTAGCTTTTTTGTTTGGGTAAACTTCTTTCTGGAATTTGGCAACACCTGAGATAACGTGATCCATATATAACTCCCAATTTTTTAATAATTGTAATGATTATGTAATTACGCCAGTTTCACCTGATAGATTAATAGTTTAATATACTAACTCGCGATAGCTAAATACTATCACTGCTTACGTAACACTACCCATAAGCATAGTAAGAGAGAGCCATTTTCACCATGCAATTCAACGGAAAGACCCCGTCAATTAACCAAATCCGCTATTTTGTTGCAGTGGCTAAATACCTAAGCTTCAGGCAAGCAGCGGGAATACTGGGAATTAGCCAGCCTACTCTGACCAGTCAGATCAGTGCGCTAGAAAACCTTTTAGGGCTAACGCTTTTTGAACGATCACGCACGGGAACGCTGTTATCTCCCCAAGGTAAAGCCTTGCTAGATGCAGCGGAAGAGGTGCTGCAGGCCTCTCAACGGTTCAGCGAAATTGCACGAGACTTGTCCGAGGGTGAAGTTGTAACCTACCGGTTAGGGATACCGCCAACGCTAGGGCCTTATTTACTTCCCTTTGTGCTACCAGATCTGCACAAACGGAAGCCCGGCTTGCGCTTCTATGTTCGAGAAGGCGCCCCTAACGCATTGCAACACGGTCTACTGCGTGGTGAATATGACCTAATTCTTTCCCCACTTTCAGGCGAAAACTCTCAATTGATCACGCAACCACTCTTCAAAGAGCCTTTAAAATTCGTCACGCCTTCTGATCACAAATTGTCAGGAAAAGCCTATGTTAAACCAGAAGAAATAAGCGGCGAGAAAGTGTTAACACTAGAAGACCGACATCACTTTCATCATCAAGTGCAGCGCATTTGCGATGAGATTGGGGCAGATTTACAGCGAGATTATGAGGGCACCAGCCTAGATACTTTGCGTCAAATGGTGGTAATGGGCATGGGTGTAGCCTTCCTACCCGGGCTTTATATTCATTCTGAGTTGCACAAGCCTGAAGCATTACACGTGTGTGAGATTGCCGATATGCCTATTGAGCGTCAGCACTCATTAGCGTGGAGAAACACTGCGCCTGGACGAAAGACCTTTAGAGAAATATCAATTATCATAAAAGAGATAATTGAAACTCGCCTGTCGGACGCCGTGACTATAGTCAGTGCTGCCCCAAGCCCTCTTCAAAAACGTTAAACTGGTTGTAATTTATTATGATTGATAGACAACATTTACGAATAGTAAGAGCGATAGATGCTGAAGGCACGATGACAGAAGCGGCAAAATCGCTTTTTCTAACCCAGTCAGCGTTAAGCCACGCAATGAAAAAGTTGGAAGCCCATTTTGACGTACCGCTTTGGAAAAAAGACGGCAGAAGACTCACGCTGACTCAGGCGGGTCAGAGTGTATTGGGCTTAGCTCACCGAGTTTTACCCCAGTTTGAGCATACTGAAGCCCAATTACGCAGATTCGCCGATGGTAAACAGGGCATATTACGCATTGGGATGGAGTGCTACCCGTGTTTTGAATGGTTGCTCAAAGTAGTGGCGCCTTTTTTGAAAGCCTTTCCAGATGTTGATGTAGATGTACGCCGCGCGTTCTCTTTTGGCGGTTTACAAGCACTTCACGGGTACGATATTGATATATTGCTCACGCCAGACCCTCTTTCACTTGAAACCATTACCTACACGCCAGTGTTCGAATATGAGCAAGTATTGGTAATGGATAAGCACCATCCTTTGGCAGAGAAGCCATTTGTTACACCGAAAGACTTAAGCAATGAGACCCTTATCACCTACCCCGTAGAACTCAGTCGACTGGACGTATTCACGCATTTTCTTACTCCTGCCAATTGCACAGTGAGGCAACATAAAACGATTGAAACCACAGAGATCATCTTACAAATGGTAGCAGCGGGACGTGGTGTTACTGCTTTACCAAAGTGGCTTGTTGAAGAAGCAAAGGAAAGTGAGCTTCTATGCACAAAATCTATGGGTGAAGCGGGCGTGACTAAAACCCTTTATTTAGGTCATCGAAAAGCTACTGACGCGCTGGGGTTTGTAGATGACTTTATCACAATGTCTCAAACCCTTTCGCTTAGCACCTCATAGGTTATTTTGTCCTTCGTGCATTATCAATACGGTCTGTTACAAGTGGATGGGAGCTAAACCAGCTATCAAGGTCTGACTGCTCTGTAGCTAACGTTTGGAATGCTTCCATAGCAGCCGCGAAGTCAGCGGGATCTTTACCCAACGCTTTTAATTGACCAATGGCGTAGTTGTCCGCTTCCCATTCGTGAGCTTTGCTAAATTGATTTTGAACTACACTTGTTCCTACGCCTAAAACACCATCTAAAACGCCACTTAAATCGCCAAAAAAGTAACTTATCGCAAGGGTTGCGAATAGTGACTCTGCAATGAGCTGCATGGAATGATTGTTTTCAACATGCCCTACTTCATGCAGAAAAATAGCGTTTAATACGTCTTGGTTTTCCTCGACCAAAGCGATAAGTTGATCGGTAAACACAATAGTGCCATCAGGTAACGCAAAAGCATTGGGACCTAATACGTTAGAGTGGCGAAAGTGCACGCGATAGTTTTTATTTTCCGTCTCTATTTGAGCCAATAGTGAATAAAAACTGTTAGCGTGCAATTCCTTTGATTCGGTACTAAGTTTAGATGGCTTAAGTAAAGTACTATCGAGCGCGGCCAAGGTATGTTGAGAACCGATTTCTTTTATACTGTAGGGAACATATTGAGAAAACGACACGGCAATTCGAGGAAGTGCTTGGGTGAATAGTCCATAAAGAAGCAAAGGCACAAGTATTATACTTGCCATTAAGTACGGCTTTTTCGACTCTAATTTACTCACTCCTACCAATTGATTTTTATCAAGCCAGGCATCTTCCTCTGGACTAGACGACCACATAAGTAAATCACCGCCATCCAGAGACACTTCTCGTGGTAACCCCGCAAGTTTTGTGCGAGTAGTCATCTCTGACCTATGTACTCGTTTAGAAGTGCCATTTTGGTCAAAGAAAATAACCAGCTCGTCGCCCTCAATATTACAGGTCACAATATCTGAACGAACACCGCTTGCGTAATAGTAATGAGATACCAACACGGCATTTAACCTAAAGCAACGTCAACATCAAATAAAGTCGCAGCTTCCTCTGCCACCGCACCAGCAGAACCAGAGCTGCCAACAAGTACCTGATCAAAACCTTCAAGCACTTTTACTTCAGTGGCGTCGGCGAATAATTTTGCACTTCTCACTTTTGCCCAAGGAAACGCCATTCCTAAAGTTAGAACAATCGCTAGCGCATTGACTAAGCGCAGTTTGATGAGTGCACCTGCTGCCAGCGATGAATTAAACTGAGCAACGTTTTCAAGTTGTGTGTTTTGGAAAATGTGATTCCTAATTCGAGCATTGTAGTAACCTGATATTACAGCGTAAGTGACTAAGTAAAACAAAACTAACAGTATTGTAGCTGGAGCTGAAACAGACGACGGTTCACCGTTAGACATTGCCACAGCGCCAATACCTAACACAAAAGACGAAATTAGCATCAAGCATAGAGAGATAAACAGCACACCAACTGATGTTCGATAGTATTTGCCCGTATCCAGCGTGGTGGAAAAAGATTTATTGCCAAAACATGATTCGTTTACTAAAAACGCATCAATCTTTTTTAATACCCAAGGCATAAGCAAGTACAGGGTGAATACGCTTGCAATAGGCAAGAGTACAAATAACGCAAAGGCTTCTCCCCACCGGCCTTTGAAAGAAAATCTAACGTTTCTATATGCCGTCATACGAAGCCTAAAACGCATACTCATAATAATTAAAGCAGGCGTTAATGTCATAAGTACAAGTGCGAAAATAAGCGCAGCAACGGGATTTATCGTAGTTAGAAAAAAATAACCACCGAATAAAATTACCGCAATTACCCGCCCCTTTAAAATTTGTAGCGGTTCAGCAAGGTAAGAAAAACGATGACCATCAAGCTCTGTATTGCTATAGAAATAGCGTTTGGTACGCACCGTCGCCCATGCAGAATAAACTCCAAAGGTAACAATACTCAGAAGTAAATTAACTATCCATATAGAAAAAAACTCACCTGCTTTACCATGAAACTTAACCTGCTCGGAACGAATTATTTTGTTATTCGCTTTGCTAATTGCTTCGTGTGATGCGGGCAGCTTACTCTTTCTTTCAGCGATAAAGGCCGAAATCTTGGCAGCGCGTTCTGGATACTCAATAGCGTCTATGGAATTTAACGCTTGGGCAAGTTCTTCTAGACTATAACGTTCGTAGTCGGGCATGGGGGTATATGCATTGTCATCCTTCATGGCGACGTTTCATCCTTGATTTGTTTTTTATAAAGCTACGCAATAATGATGTAGAAGGCAAGGTCGCGTAGCTATTTACCTTAAACGATAAAAGCAAAGGAAAGCGGTAGAAGAGACAGCTTTACCACCACTTTCACTCGCTGTTTGTGCGAAGCTACCGTTTCAATAAGTAGCTTCATTTATGGGCCTTTTATAATTTGCGCTAAATTTTAAACTGCCCCACCAATTCTTTTAAGTCACCAGAGACGGCACTTAACTGCGTAGCTTCCACAGCTAACTCTTCTGCATGCTGACTAGTTTTATCACTTAAACCAGTGATAGCTACGAGCGACTTATTAATATCTTGCGCCACCTCCGTTTGCTGCTCGGTCGCCAGTGCTATGTGAGTACTTTGCTCGTGAACCAAACCTATAGACTGGGTAATGTCTTTAAGCGTTTCGACCACTTTCTCTGTCTTATCGACACCAGATTGAGAACGGGTTTGTCCTTCCTGCATAACACTGTTGGTCTGCTCAGACATCGCCTGCAATCGCTCTACCATTTTTCGTATATCAGTCGTCGATTCTTGTGTACGACTTGCTAATGAGCGAACTTCATCTGCAACAACGGCAAAGCCGCGCCCCTGTTCACCGGCTCTCGCCGCTTCAATGGCTGCGTTTAATGCCAGTAAATTAGTTTGTTCAGCAATGCTGTTAATTACATCGACTACAGCACCGATGCTATCTGACTCTTTGCTCAATCCGCCCACAACTTCAACACCCTGACTGATGGCGTCAGCCAGCGCGCGAATTTCCCTCATGGCATCTTGCACTTGCTCACTGCCGGCTTGTACCAATTCATCTGCTTTAGTCGCAGCGTCACTGGACTGTGCCGCATTTTTTGAAATTTCAACGACGGTAGCAGCCATCTGCGTGACTGCCGTAGACACATTGTCCACCTGACTACGCTCTTGGTTAATTTCCTTGCTAGTCGCGTGACTCACATCTCGAAGGTGATCCGCTGCATCAGAAACAGCCTTAGTGTTAGCGGCAGTATCTTTTAGCAATGATCTTAGTTTATCGGTGAAGGTATTAAACTCTATAGCAAGCGCACCGATTTCGTCGTTACTCTTAACTTCCAGACGCTTGGTTAAGTCGCCGTCGCCATGCGCTATTTCCGCCATAGCGTTGCGCATTTCGACCAAAGGCTGAGTGACTTTAGCACTCGCAAAATAAGTAATAAGCGCTATTAATCCAATAATCACAAAGGCGACGATAATTGCCGTAGTAATTGCATTATTTATAGGGCTATCAATGATGCTTGCAGGGATAAGAATGCCCAGCGACCAATTCATTTGTGGGTTAGTTAACTGAGCGTGCTCAAAAACCGCAACATAGTCTTCCCCCTTCCAGGTTACGTGCACAATACCAGATTCATTAGCCGCTATATTACTTGCCAACTTGCCAAACCCTTCAGTGCTATCAAACACGCTGTCAAAGTTGCGAATAGAGGAGCTTAGTGGCAACGCTTTGCTCTGTTTTGGAAAGTAAACAATGTTTTGGTTTTCATCGAGTAAAAACGCCGTGCCTTGTTCTTCATAACGAATGGCATCTATGACCTTACCCACCGTGCTAATAAGAATATCGACACCGCCAACGCCTAGTAACGCTCCATTTTTGTATATTGGGGTTTGTACTACTGCAGATACGCTTCCATCTTGGGAATCGACAGCAGGAGGCGTTACATATAGCTTTCCTTTTTCAACGGCAGTAGTAAACCACGGACGCTTAGTTGCAAAGTAACCGGCGTTAGGATTGCCAGCATCAGGACCCGAAGTGTCGACGCCGACTCGGCCCTCTTCATAGAAGTATTCACCCGTCTTAGCTGAACCAAAGAACGCCGATTTAATAATGGGATCTTGACTGCTGATGCCCTCAAATGTGGCATAGATATCTTTGGATTGAGTCAGTTGGCTTTCGGGCGCCCCTCGCGTGTTATGGCGCGTAAAAAAATCTTGTAGAAAAGGACTACTTAGGAATGCTCTAGCAACGCCGCCATAGGTTGCGAAGAAGCCTTCAACGTCATTGGCCTCACGTGCAACTAAGGATTTAAGCTCTTTTTCTACGCGACTGCGGGTGTTATCTGCAACGGTATTGACTAAGAAAAACGCCGTAATGAGTAACATCAAAGCTATGCTACCGCCAACGATAAGCATGAACTTTTTTTGGAGTGATATGGATTTCATTTGTACTTCTCATTGTTTACTAAACGCCACAACGTGTGAAAAGTGTATTCCAGCACTAGGGCCCCTTGACCTTTGTTGTACATTTTTGCAGCGGTCTTTGTGCCATCTAGACAAGGCGGATGTTTGACGGTTTAGTGGTTCTAAGTCGAAAACATTCAACGCAGTATAGATGGCACAAAGGCGCTGCCCGAAGGGGTCGTTATGGAAGCCTTTTACTCTTTGTCACAGCCCTTTAACTTAGCCCACTAGGCTTGCAGGACTGTTTCGCGATTAAAAGGCTTCCATTTAGACCAAAATTCGTACATCAAAGGTCAACAGGCCCTGATAATTCGCACACATTTCAGGTTTAGTTTTATTAGTATAAAAGCGCAAGTGAGCCAAGCTCGCTTGCACTTCTAATACTTTGAGATATACAGAGAAATTTTACAACCTCTGAAAGTCAATTCTACGAAAGTTTAAATACAGAGTGAATTAAACGCTTTTAAGAATTAGCTGTAAAAGCAAAGATAAGCGGTAGGCGTAGACACTTTTACGTCAAAAGAAGCATCGGCGGGTACATTAAAGCTGCTGCCTGTAGCAAAAGATTGCCATTCGTCACTTCCCGGAAGCTTCACAACTAGCTCACCTTCAACCACTTTCATTAGCTCTTTTTGTGATGTAGAAAATGTATATTCACCCGGCGACATCACGCCCGAGGTGCAGGGGCCGTTTGCAGATTCAAACCCAATCGAGCTCACTTTATTGTCGAAATAATGGTTTACTTTAAAGCTCATAGCTACTCCTTTCATTGATGCAAGAGATGCTTTTCTAGCGTTTTTGCCAAATAAGCATATGGTTGTTGGCGGGCATGTCGATTATTTCTTGCAAGCTTAACTCGCCTGCCCAAGCAGTAAGCTCATTGATATCGCGGTAGCCACCATAACCACGCGCTAAAAGCGAAGTATGGAAGGCTTGGTTACTTTCAGAAGTAAACTTACCACTATGTGTAAAAGGGCCATACTGACAGAATACGCCCCCTTTGGGTAAGTGCAACGCTACTGATTCCATGAGTAGCTTCGCCTCTTCTTTTTGCATGATATGCGCGGTGTTTGCCGTAAAAATCCCGTCTATGTCGAGGTTGGGAAAGTCATCTTGCCCAACGGTGAATGCAATGGGAGGTTTCACATTCCCCGTATTTGAATCACTCAGCCACGCGGCAATGCCTTCGTGATAGTGTGGTTGGTCGCTTGTGTGCCAAATAAGATGGGGCAAATGCTCAGCCAAAAATACGGCGTGCTGACCTGTTCCACTCCCTATCTCTAATACCTGTCGGCAATTGGCAAATTTACGTTCAAGCACGCTCAAAATGGCGCGCTTGTTGTTCTCACAAGCCTGACTAAAAGGCTTTTCGATTTGCATACACGTTACCTGCCTAATCAGCATTAATCACTTAAGTTTGGACCCAACCACTTTTCAGCCTCTTCTAAGGTCCAGCCTTTACGTGTGGCGTAATCTTCTACTTGGTCGGCTTGAATTTTGGCGACAGCAAAGTATTTGGCATCAGGGTGAGCAAAATACCAACCCGATACTGACGCCCCCGGCCACATGGCGTAACTTTCCGTAAGCTTCATACCTGTATGCTGCTCTGCTGACAATAAATCCCAAATAAGCTGCTTTTCAGTATGCTCGGGACACGCGGCGTAGCCTGGTGCCGGTCGAATGCCTTGGTATTTTTCGCGAATAAGTTCTTCGTTACTTAGTGATTCGTCAGCGGCGTAACCCCAGTAATGCTTACGCACTTGCTCGTGCAGATATTCCGCAAACGCTTCGGCAAGCCTGTCTGCCACCGCTTTAACCATAATGCCGTTGTAGTCATCGCCAGTCTGAATATAGCTATCAGCAAGCTCGTCTTCACCTATACCGCCGGTGACGGCAAAAGCGCCCACATAATCATTTATGCCACTCGACTTTTCAGCTACAAAGTCTGCTAAACAATAATTAGCGAATTTGTCTTTTAGGGTTTGCTGACGCAAGTGATGGGCAACACCTTGAATCTGGTTTCTCGACTCATCGGTATAAATTTCAACATCGTCATCAACGCGGTTGGCAGGAAACAAGCCGATAACGCCTTTCGCCTGAAGGCTGTTCTCTTCGATAATTTTATCCAGCATGGCGTTGGCGTCGTTAAACAATGACTGTGCCTGCTCTCCCACCACCTCATCTTCAAGTATACGTGGGTACTTGCCTGCCAAAGACCAGGTTAAGAAAAATGGCGTCCAATCAATGTAGTTGCGCAGCGTAGCCAAATCGGCGGTTACCGGTGTTACACCTAGGTTCGCAGGCTTTACTGGTAAAGTCGTAAAATCTGGCTTAAAAGCGTTTTCTCTGGCTTGAGCTAATGTCACCGGCTTGCTGCGCGGCTTTTTACGGGCGTGCTGTTCACGTACCGTATCGTATTCTTTTGCCAATTCCTGCGCGTAAATCTCGCGGGACGTTTTGTTTAGAAGGCGCTGACATACGCCTACTGCTCTACTAGCATTTGGAACATAGGCTACAGGCGCATGGTAGTTTTGTTCAATTTTTACCGCAGTGTGCGCTTTAGACGTAGTCGCCCCGCCAATAAGCAGCGGGATATCAAAGCCCTGACGCTCCATTTCTTTGGCAACGTGAACCATTTCATCTAGTGAAGGTGTAATAAGGCCCGACAGGCCTATCATATCAACGTTTTCATCTTTAGCGGTTTGTAAGATTGTCGCCGCTGGCACCATTACGCCAAGATCAATCACTTCAAAGTTATTGCACTGAAGTACCACGCCTACGATATTTTTACCGATATCGTGAACGTCACCTTTTACCGTAGCGAGAAGAATTTTACCGTTGCTTTTCGCATCGTCTGACTTTTCTTCTTCAATGTATGGCTGTAAATGGGCTACCGCCTTTTTCATTACACGGGCCGATTTTACTACCTGAGGAAGAAACATTTTTCCTTCGCCGAACAAATCCCCTACTACGTTCATGCCGTCCATTAACGGCCCTTCAATAACATGTAACGGACGCTCAGCTTGTTGACGCGCTTCTTCAGTATCTTCAATGATGTAATCGGTAATGCCTTTAACAAGCGCATGCTCTAAGCGCTTATTCACTTCTTGCTCGCGCCAGGATAAATCTTCCTTTGCGGCCGCTTTACCGTCGCCTTGATAGTTCGGTGCAATATCGAGTAAGCGTTCAGTAGCATCACTTCTGCGGTTTAAAATCACGTCTTCAACCGCATCTCGAAGTTCAGCCGGTATTTCGTCATATACCTCTAGCTGACCTGCATTCACAATGGCCATATCCATACCGGCTCGAATAGCGTGATATAGGAATACCGAGTGCATAGCTTCACGTACCGGGTTGTTACCTCTGAACGAGAACGAAATATTAGAAAGACCGCCGGAAATATGAGAGTACGGGCAGGTTTTACGAATCTCACGGGTAGCTTCAATAAAATCAACCGCGTAGTTATCGTGCTCTTCAATACCCGTCGCTACTGCGAAAATGTTAGGGTCAAAAATAATATCTTCAGGTGGAAAGCCGACTTCTTCTGTCAGCAGCTTGTAGCTACGCTGACAAATCTCAACTTTGCGGGCTTGTGTATCGGCCTGACCAGTTTCGTCAAACGCCATCACTACGGTTGCTGCACCGTAGCGCTTTATTAGCTTGGCTTGGTTTAAGAAGAGCGCTTCCCCTTCTTTTAAGCTGATAGAGTTAACAATCGCTTTGCCCTGTACACACTTAAGCCCTGCTTCGATAACATCCCATTTAGACGAGTCAATCATAATGGGAACTCGGCTAATATCAGGCTCAGAGGCGATGAGGTTCAAAAAGGTGATCATGGCCTGCTTAGAATCAAGCATGGCCTCATCCATATTGATATCGATGATCTGCGCGCCGTTCTCTACTTGTTGCCTTGCGACATCAAGTGCAGTTTCATAATCACCTTCAAGAATAAGTCGTTTAAAACGAGCGGAGCCTGTTACGTTGGTACGCTCACCGATATTAATAAATGTAGAAAATTCTGCGCTCATAATGCCCTCCTAGTGTACAAACGGCTCTAGGCCTGACAAACGCATTTTGGGTTCAAACTGTGGCACTTTTCTTGGCGCAATTCCATTGACCGCGTTAGCAATATCGCGAATGTGTTCCGGCGTACTGCCGCAGCAGCCACCTACAATATTCACTAGCCCAGACTGCGCCCATTCTTTGATGTGCTCGGCCATTTCAGGGCCTTCCATGTCGTATTCACCAAACTCGTTGGGTAAACCAGCGTTAGGGTGCGCTGAAATTAAGCACTCACTAACAGAAGCCACTTCATCCACGTATTGGCGCAGTAAGTCTGGTCCAAGAGCACAGTTTAAGCCGAATGAGAATGGACTGATGTGTCGCATGGAATAATAAAACGCTTCCGCGGTTTGACCAGACAGCGTGCGCCCTGAGGCATCGGTAATCGTGCCAGACACCATAACGGGTAGCGATATACCCAGCTTTTCAAAAACCGACTCTACCGCATAGGCTGCCGCTTTCGCATTAAGTGTATCGAAGATGGTTTCCAGCATGATTAAATCTGCACCGCCTTCAATTAGCGCTTCGGTAGACTCGCTATACGCTTCCACGAGTTCGTCAAAAGTAACATTGCGTTTGCCTGGGTCGTTAACGTCAGGCGAAATTGAAGCAGTGCGATTTGTTGGGCCAAGTACACCTGCCACGAAACGGGGTTTGTCGGGTGTCTTTGCTGTGAACTCATCGGCAGCTTTACGTGCCAATTTAGCTGCAGCTAAATTAATATCACGGGATTGAGCCTGCATATCGTAATCTGCCATAGCGATAGTCGTAGCATTAAACGTATTCGTTTCAATAATGTCCGCACCAGCTTCAAAGTAATCACAGTGAATTTGATAGATGATATCGGGCTGAGTAAGAACCAACAAATCGTTGTTACCCTTAACATCGCAGTGCCAGTTGGCAAACTGTGTTCCGCGATAATCTTCTTCTTCTAACTTATGGCGCTGGATCATGGTGCCCATGGCGCCGTCTAATATAAGGATGCGCTTTTTAGCGGCTTCTGTAAGCGTTGCTTGCGCGCTAGAATTTGGTCTTTGGCTCACGTGCTACCTCTTTGGCTGTGACTTTTCAGCAAGCTGACTTAAATCGTAAGGCGTGGTCTGATAGACATAATAATTCAGCCAGTTTGTAAACAATAGGCTGCCGTGTGAGCGCCACTGTACAATAGGAGACTTGGCTGGATCATCCCCTTCAAAATAGTTTTTTGGAATTACTGGCGTTTGTCCCGCGGCAATATCTCGAAAATACTCGTCTTTAAGTGTATCTGGATCGTATTCCGGGTGACCCGTTACAAATACCATGCGCTTATCTTCTGACGCCACAATATAAGCGCCTACATCGTCAGACTCTGCAACAACACTAAGTCCATCGACGCTGTTATACAACGAGGTGTTAATATGCCCATAACGGGAATGTGGTGCGTAAAAAGAAGGATCAAAGCCTCTTAATAGCTCATTGTTCGGGTCATTCACTTTATGTTTAAAGACACCTGAAAACTTTTCGTCTCTAAGCTCTCGTGTAATGCCGTAAAAGTGATACATGGCGGCGTGAGCAGCCCAACATAAGTAAAGGGTTGAGTTCACGTGACGCTGCGCCCACTCCAATATGGTGGTCATGGTTTCCCAGTACTTTACTTCCTCGTAATCGATAAGCGCGAGAGGCGCACCGGTGACAATGAGGCCATCGTATTTCTTATTCGCTACCGCTGAAAAGTCGTGATAGAAAGCATCCATGTGCGATTGCGGGGTATTCTTCGGCGCTTGATTATCAATTCGAATTAAATCCACGTTTATTTGCAGTGGCGTGTTCGATAACAGGCGAAGTAACTGTACCTCGGTTTCTATCTTGTTCGGCATTAAATTAAGAATACCGACTTCAAGAGGACGAATATCCTGATTGGCAGCCCTGTCCATGTCCATGGTAAAAATATTTTCACCTAGTAGTACATTCTGCGCGGGTAATTGCTCAGGAATACGAATTGGCATAGAGGGCTCCAGTGATAAATTACAATATCTGTATTGTGTCTATAACTGGCGATATGTCAACATCTTTACGTCTAGACGTCTAAACGTTTTTTTCTCTGGTGCTCAAAAATACTAATTATTTTGTTTATGCACCATTACCAACATCTCAGCTTCGGCACGAGGAATGTCGCAGGCTTCAATAATTTCATCAATGCTAGCGCCTTGCTTGACTAAGTCCGCCGCACGCTGATATAGGCGTAGGGAAGGATCTTGAAGCTTGAGTTCTCGAAGCTGGTTTTCAATATCAGTTTGCTTTTCGTCTAACTCTTGAAGGTGTCGAGTGATCACCAAGGTGCGTGCTTGCGCCTCAGTTTGTTGATTATTTGCATTTTTAGCAAGGGCTTCAGTGCGGGCAATAGCCTCTGCGTTAGCATGTTCGCTTTCGCTTAATGCAGAACGCAACTGCTTAACGTGTGAATACAGCACACCCATCGCGGCGATGAGTATAACTACAAGAATACACAGTATGAGTTCTAATAAGGTAGGTGCAGCAAGCTGCCAATCCATGGACATAACCCTTGGGGAAATGTAGGCAGTATTATATTCAATACCGCCTATTCATTTATTTAGATGTTGCTAAGCTCATCCCACTCTTCGTCGCTTAACAATTTATTAAGATCTACAAGAATAAGCAGTTCGCCGTCGCGGTTACTTACACCTTGGATAAACTTAGCACTCTCTTCAGTACCTACGTTAGGGGCACTGTCAATCTCTGAAGATTTCAAGTAAACCACCTCAGCGACACTATCCACAAGAATACCAACCACCTGCTCGTCAGACTCAATAATAACGATACGGGTATTGTCAGTAATTTCTGTTGGCGGTAATCCGAAACGAGCACGTGTATCGATAACCGTTACTACGTTACCACGCAGATTGATAATACCAAGTACATAGTCAGGTGCACCGGGTACAGGGGCTATTTCGGTATAACGCAAGACCTCTTGAACTTGCATCACGTTGATACCGTAAGTTTCTTCACCTAAGCGATACGTTACCCATTGAAGGACTTCGTCGTTGCTGTCGGTGGCGTTATTATTTATTCTTTCGTCGCTCATGAACCTGGCTCCCAATACTATGGCGTCTGGTCGTTACTGCCTAAGCCTTTGTTAAGCATAGATATTAATTCTTCAACGTCAATTAACGCGCACATTTTTTCTTTAACCATCCCTGCTAACCAGGGACGCTTACCTGTGGACTCGCGCCATTTAACATCATCGGTAGTCAAATTGACCGTATTGACTAGCTTTTCACTAGCCAGACCCCACGCACTTTCCCCTAACATTATAAGATATCGGTAGTTAAGCGATTGTGCGAGGTTTTCGTCATATTTTTCTGGCATTACCCATTTTGCAGAGTCAACAACACTTAGTTTAGACTCTCTGTGCAACATTACACCCATAAACCAATCAGGTTTTCCAAATAAAGGGCCAATCTTCTCAATTTGGTGGATCCCACCTAGCGACGTCAAAGGCACCGCAAGTGTTAACCCTGCAACCTCAAAGAATAGCGCCTGAAAGCGAAAACCGAGAGTATCCTTTAGTGGAACTTTTGTTTTTTCAGCGCGGTTTAACGCAGCTTCTTGTTCATTTTCTACTAAAGTTTCTGCGTGAGACTGTTGCTGTTCATCTTCAATTGTCTCTGCTTTTTGCGTTTCAATTAACGATGTAACCTTTTCCGCTATCGCTTCTTGTTCATTCGATTGCGGCTCACTTTCATTGGCGGTAGAAGCAAGTGCCGTTTCAGCCATCTGCTGAGAAGCCTGCTCGAGCAATTTTGCCGTGCGCGCAGTCACATCTTCCGGTGCTTCTGGCTCTTTGAGGAGGCTATCAAGGTATGCCTCCATCACTTCTTCACGGGCAAAAGGCGATTGCTTGCTCATGTTCTCGTTATTTCTCCAATACCGCTAATAGTTTCTCGTACGCAGACACACCACGTGTTTTGGGGTACGCTGCGGAAATGGGAAGCTGTACTAAACTTGCATCCCTGAAGTGCGTGTCGACGGGAATAACCCCTTCCCACACGCGCTCACCATAGTCATTCATTAAGCGCTTTCGCGATGCAAGCGCCGCGTTAGTGCGCTTATCAAACATAGTTGGAATAATCACAGTATCAAAGGATTTGTCCAACGAACGTCCCATGATTTCCATGGTACGAATCATTCTGTCTAGCCCTTTAAGCGCCAGATATTCCGTTTGGGTAGGCACGATAACCTTGTCACACGCTGCAAGAGCGTTAACCATCAGCACCCCAAGCACTGGAGGGCAATCGATGATAGCAACATCAAATTCTCCTGCGATTTTTGCCAACGCTTTTTTTAGGACTAAGCCCATACCTTGTTCGCTACCCATCGTTCTATCTAAGGTCGCGAGCGCCATTGTTGCAGGAAGCACATATAAGTTGTCTAACTTTGTCGGGCACAGACAATCCATAACATTATCGGCCGTAATGTCATTAGACTTAATAAAAATATCGTAAACTGAATGACTTGACGCTTCTGCATCGATACCGAAGTAATAACTCAGCGATGCATGTGGATCAGTATCAATCATGAGCACTCGCTTGCCTTGCTGTGCAAGCAAGCCGCCAAGGCTCACCGTAGTGGTAGTCTTTCCTACACCACCTTTCTGATTCGCTACTGTCCACACTTTCATATTTGCTGTTCCATTACTGTTCAAACTGCTATCGCATTTCGGTTTGAACGCAACTGCTCATATCATCAATGTTTATATTTTTACTGGATATATTGGCAACGGCTACAGCTTGAGGCATACCATACACAACACAGGAATCTTGGTCTTGAGCCCAAATCGTTGCGCCTTTTTCCTTGAGCATTCGGCATCCTTCTCTGCCGTCAGCCCCCATACCCGTTAATATAATTCCTAATACATCCCCACCATAAGCTTTAGCCAGAGAACTGAAAGTGAGATCAACACTGGGCTTATAATTCACCTTGTCACTCGCACTTGCATCAACAATGGCAATGCGTTTATTCGCACCTATGGTTTCTAGCAACATTTGCTTCCCACCGGGAGCAAGATACGCATGACCTGGTTTTAAAATGTCGCCGTGCTCGGCTTCTTTTACTCTAATCTTACAGTTTGTGTCTAAACGCTGTGCAAATGCCGTAGTAAATGTTCCAGGCATGTGTTGTACAAGCAAAATGGGGTATGGAAACTCTGCAGGTAAAGGAGACAGCACCTTTTGAAGCGCCACAGGCCCGCCTGTAGAAGCCCCAATTGCCAAACACTTGTAGTGCTTTCCCGTCGCTCTTACAGACGAAACGGTTGGCTGTTTGGCTGCGTCTTTATGCCCTGATAGCAACCCTGATGTTTTAAAGAACGCCTGCTTTGGCGCATTATCAGGAAGCTTTCTTGCCTCTGTAGAGCGAAACGACGGACGCTTAAGACCAATACCACGACGCGCTATTAAGCGTACTTTTGTACACAACAAGCGCGATGCGTCTTTTCTGTCCTGCGCGATATCTTCAAATTTCTTCGGTAAGAAATCGAGCGCGCCCGCTTC
Organism: Alteromonas sp. W12; assembly: GCF_001924945.1. Classification (NCBI taxonomy): domain Bacteria; kingdom Pseudomonadati; phylum Pseudomonadota; class Gammaproteobacteria; order Alteromonadales; family Alteromonadaceae; genus Alteromonas; species Alteromonas sp. W12. Next base: position 635,380 of record NZ_LQXH01000001.1, on the reverse strand, counting down.
TAACGCATCTAATGTCGCTTGCGCACCATGGTGCGTAAGCGAAGAAAACATAAGAATAGGTGTAGGCCGTTTGTCCATTATGGCCTTTACAGCTGAAATGCCGTCCATGACAGGCATTTCAACATCCATCGTTATCACATCCGGCTTAAGCGCTTCTGCTTTTTCAAGTGCATCGCGCCCATTTCTCGCTTCCCCAACAACTTCAAGTTCCCTATCGCCATCGAGTATTTCTTTTACTCGACGACGATAAAAAGTCGAGTCGTCCACGACAAGGACTTTAAAGACCATGGATTATTATTCCTGTTAATTCATCGCCTTACTTGATGGGTTTACGCGCATACCGTTTAAGCAGGCTCGGAATATCTAAAATTAGTGCAATTCCACCGTCTGATGTAATCGTGGCTCCCGCCATACCAGGCGTGCCTTGCAATAATGCATCAAGCGGTTTAATAACCACTTCTTCTTGGCCTATTAGCGCGTCTACTACGAATCCTACTTGTTGTGTACCAATTTGCACTACAACAACGTGTCCCTTTTCTCTATCGATGTTTTTGGGACCTCGAATCAACCATTCACCAAGGAAGAACAACGGAATTGCTTTTGAACGAACTATCATTGTTAGCTGGCCATCGACCGTGTTGGTCTTTTTGATGTCCATATTTATTATTTCGTTCACCGCACCCAATGGTAACGCAAAGGTTTGTTTGCCTACAACAATCATTAGCGTCGGAAGAATGGCTAGCGTTAGCGGAACTTTGATATCCAGTCGCGTGCCTTTTCCTAGCTGTGAATCAATGTTCACGGTGCCGTTGAGTTGGTTAATTTTGGTCTTAACCACGTCCATGCCCACACCGCGACCAGAAATATCACTAATTTCTGTTTTGGTTGAGAACCCTGGCGCGAATATCAAGTTAAACGCTTCAACATCCGACATACGTGCAGCTGCGTCTGCGTCTAGTACACCGCGACTAATGGCAATTTCTTTAAGCTTTTCAGGATCCATTCCTTTACCATCATCTTCGATGGTTAGAAGAATATGATCGCCTTCTTGAGATGCCGATAGCTGAACCGTACCCATGCGCGGTTTACCCGCTGCAGCACGATCATCAGGCATTTCAATACCATGGTCGACGGAGTTTCTCACCAAATGCACAAGTGGATCGGCCAGTGCTTCAACCAGGTTTTTGTCTAAATCAGTTTCCTCACCCACAAGCTCAAGGGTTATTTCTTTTTTCAAGCTTCTAGCGAGGTCTCGAACAACGCGAGGGAAACGACCAAACACCTTCTTGATAGGTTGCATGCGGGTTTTCATTACCGCACCTTGCAAGTCGCCCGTTACCACATCTAAGTTGGCAATGGCTTTGGACATGCTTTCGTCGTTACTGTTGATACCCAAGCTTATTAGTCTGTTTCTCACTAGTACGAGTTCACCCACCATGTTCATAATTTGGTCAAGGCGCTTGGTATCTACACGTACTGTAGTCTCAGCAGGAGGCGCAGCTGGTGCCGCCTTCTTCTCATCTTTTTTAGGCGCTGCTTTTGGTGCAGCAGGTGCGCTTGCTTTAGCTGGCGCTGCGGCGCTAGGAGCAGGCGTCGCTTTTGGCGCAGCTGGCGCTGCTTGTTTCGCTTTTTGAACCGCTTCTGTTGCTGCCTTATCTACAGGAGGCTCTGGCGCCTTTGAAACGGCTCCTTGCTTGGTAGGCCCTTGCCCTGAGCCATGCAGTTGGTCAAGCAGTGCTTCAAATTCGTCATCGGTGATTTCTTCATCACCAGCTGCACTCGGCGTAACTGGTGCTGGAGCTGGTGTATTTGCCGTTGGCGCAGCTTCTTCACCACCAAACTTGCCTTTGCCGTGTAAATCATCGAGCAACGCTTCAAATTCTTCGTCGGTAATATCGTCGTTATCACTAGCGGCAGCTGGTGCAGCAGCCTTTGCAGGTTCGCTTTTAGCCGCTGAGGACTGTCCTGGTGCCCCAGAGCCATGAAGCTCATCAAGCAGCGCTTCAAACTCATCTTCAGTGATTTCGTCAATACCGCCGCTATCACCAGAACTTGGTGCCTGTGCAGTAGGCTCTTCAACAACTAATTCTGGCTCTTCAATCGCGGGCTCAGGTTCTGACGCCGGCGCGCTTTGTTCACCAAAAATATTCTCATCTGGAGATTCCGGGCGACTTAGTTTGTGTAATAAGTCTACTAGGTGTGCATCTGCTGGCTCTAATGGATCCCGAGCTTTCACTCGTTCAAACATTTCAACCACCACATCTGTGGCTTGCAGAATAATATCCATCAGTTCAGGGGTTAGTGTTCGTTGACCGTTACGCATTACGTCAAAGACGTTTTCCGCTCCGTGACAAATTTCTACTAACTCGGTAAGAGACAGGAACCCTGCTCCCCCTTTAACTGTGTGATAACCACGGAAAATTGCATTCAGCAAATCCGCATCTTCAGGATTGTTCTCAAGATCAACGAGCTGTTCTTGTAATTGTTCAAGTATCTCTCCAGCCTCAACTAGAAAGTCCTGTAATATATCCTCGTCAACATCAAACGACATGCGCCCGCTCCCCTAAAAACCTAAGCTAGACAGAAGATCATCTACATCATCTTGGCCTGACACGACGTCGTCGCGCTTATCGGCATCAATGATAGGGCCTTCTGCCTCTACACCATCAACCTTATCGGCCTTAACGCTGGATGGTTTAGTTTGTTCTGCACCGTCGCGTTCACCAAACATGGTAAGCATGTTAACTAAGCTGTCTTCCACTTCTTTAACCAAGTCGATAACGCGGCGAATAACCTGACCAGTTAAGTCTTGATAACCTTGAGCCATCAATACTTCTGTAAGTAACTGTGTAAGTTTAGCTGACTGTGCCGAACCTTCTTCCAACAATTCGTCTAAGTCTGCGCATAAAGCCTTGAATTCACCCAACTCTATCTGGCGATTCATCAGCTTCTTCCACTCAGGCATAACCTTTTCAATGCGCGCCGACAGCATTTCAGCTATAGGCATACTCGCTTCAACGGCATCCATAGTAGTATTAGCAGCTTTTTCAGTTTCTTCAATTACGTAGGTTAGGCGGGATTGTGCATCGGGAATATCATCGGTCGCGAGATTTTTAATGCGGTCGTCTATTTGGAAATTATTCAGCGCGTCATGAAGCTGACGCGTCAGTTTCCCTACTTCGGCAAATAACTCAACGTTTTCTTTCATTGAGGCCGCTTCTAATAGGGCATTGGCTGAAGCGTTGTCACCCTCTTCAAGGTAGGTGACAAGCTGTTTTGCTTCTTCCAACGAAATTGGAACGTTTACATTCGTTGACATCCAGTAAACCTCATTTCTCTGGTGAGCGTCTGGATCAACCTAAACGTTCGAATATTTTATCTAATTTTTCTTTAAGTGTTGCTGCAGTGAACGGCTTAACAACGTAGCCATTAACACCTGCTTGCGCGGCGGCAACAATTTGCTCTTTCTTCGCTTCAGCAGTAACCATAAGTACTGGTAGGTGCTTGAGCTTGTCATCGGCTCTAATCGCGCGAAGCAAGTCAATACCCTGCATTCCAGGCATGTTCCAATCGGTAACTACGAAATCGAAATCACCTTGCTGCAACATAGGCAATGCAGTACTTCCGTCATCCGCTTCCTGGATGTTGGAAAAACCCAAATCTTTAAGTAGGTTTTTGATGATACGTCTCATGGTAGAAAAATCATCGACCACGAGAATTTTCATGCTTTTGTCCAAAATAGCCTCCAGTGAGGGGTTAATTGTTATTAATTTCTATTCTTCGTCAGCTTGCCACGACTTCATTCGTGATTTGAGTTTTAACATGGCCTGACTGTGAATTTGACTGACTCTCGATTCACTTACATCAAGAACCTCACCAATTTCTCTTAGGTTCAGCTCTTCATCATAATACAGCGAAAGTACAATCGCTTCTCTTTCAGGTAATGTCGTAATTGCATGGGCAAGCGCTTTTTGGAAAGCGCCTTGCATCAAATCTTCCAGTGGTGCGTCGCTACCTCGATTTTGCTCTGTCGAAATAACATCTTCTGACACACCTAAATCTTCAATACCTACCAGCTTTCCGGCATTTACTTCATTAAGCATTTGGTGATAGTCCTGCAAGCTTACATTAAGCTTATCAGCAATATCAGAATCTCTAGCATCGCGGCCTGTTTCGCTTTCTACTTGCGAAATTGCTTCAGTGATCGCTCGGCCATTTCGGTGGACTGAACGCGGTGTCCAATCCCCTTTGCGAATTTCATCTAGCATAGCACCGCGAATGCGAATACCGGCAAACGTTTCAAAGCTGGCTCCTTTTGAACCATCAAAGTTTCGTGCGGCTTCTAATAATCCAATCATGCCTGATTGAATTAAATCGTCTACGAGAACACTAGCCGGCAATCGCGCTATCAAGTGATGCGCTATACGCTTAACCAATGGCGCATGTCTTTCGACTAACTGCGCTTTATCGGTTTGTTGTTGATAAGCGGCTGCCTTGCTGTTCAACGCTGACTTCCTACGGCTTTTTCTGCAACTAACTGTTCAATAAAGAACTCTAAATGGCCACCTGGCTGCGCTGGAATAGGCCATGTTAAGGCTTTACTCGCCAACTGTGTTATTGCAACGGCTGCAGGTGAACCTGGGTAAGCATCGACAATGGCTGTTTGTTTACGCACTGCTTTACGAATGTTCTCGTCAAACGGTACTGTCGCCACTAATTCTAGTGCAACATCTAAAAAACGCCCTGTCACTTTGCTTAATTTACTAAATAACTCTTGGCCTTCTCGCACGTCGCGCACCATATTAGCCACAACTTTGAAGCGGAAAACACCGTGCTCTCTATTCAGAATTTTTATCAATGCATACGCATCTGTCAATGAGGTAGGCTCGTCACACACAACGACCATGATGTCTTGTGAGGCTTTTGAAAAGCTCAACACCATGTCTGAAATACCTGCCGCTGTATCAACGATAAGCACGTCAATCTGCGAGCGCAGCTCACTAAAGGCACGAATTAGGCCAGCGTGTTGCGTTGGCGACAATTCTGCCATCGACTGCGTGCCTGATGTGGCAGGGGCAATCTTTATTCCGTGCGGACCGGTCACTAGTACTTCATCAAGTGTACATTCGCCGGAAAGCACGTGGGATAAGTTTTTCTCAACACGCAAACCTAACATAACGTCTACGTTAGCAAGACCGAGGTCCGCATCGAGAACCATTACACGTTTACCTTGCTTCGCCATGGCGATAGCGGTGTTCAATGTAATGTTTGTTTTACCTACGCCACCTTTGCCACCGGTGACGGCGATTACTTTGATTAACCGTGATTGCTTCATTTTTCTTAAGCTACTCGCTTGGTCGTCAATCATACTGCTTATGCTGTTTTAATTGCGTTGTTACCACTAGTATGATTCAAACCGTACTTTTTATAAAGCTTTGCAGCAGCGGAAACCAAAGATTTCGCTTCTGCAATCTTAATGTCTTCAGGTACTTTTTGACCATCGGTGACATAACTAACCGGTAATTGGTATTCAACCGCTGCACTAAGCACCTCTCCTAAAGAGTAGCACTCATCTAACTTTGTGAAAATACAGCCACTTAGTTCAATATCATCATACGCTTGAATGATTCTCTGCAAAGCAGGATATTGCGTATTTGCTTGCGCTACCAAATATTTTTTAACATTTGGCATTTGTCCGTTATCAAACTGCTTAATTTGTTTAATTAATCGACTGTCTCTTTGACTAAATCCAGCCGTATCAATCAATACTAGTCGCTTATGACGAAGTTGGAATAATAAATCCGCAAGTTCTTCACTAGTCTGCGCTTTTCTCACCGTGCAGCCAATAATCTTTCCGTATGTCGCTAGCTGCTCATAGGCGGCAATTCTATACGTATCGATGGTAATCATCGCAACCGACTCTGCACCGTATTTTTGCGCATAGCGGGCAGCAAGTTTCGCAACGGTAGTTGTTTTACCGGTACCTGTTGGTCCTACTAATGCAACAGCACCTTGTGCGCTAAGTATATCGTTTCCTGTCACATTTATGCGATTAGCCAATAGGTTAAGAAGATATACCCATGCATCTCGTTCGTTGTAATGTGACGGCGTATAGCTAATAAGCTGTTTCGCTAACGCGTTGCTTAACCCCATATCGGTTAAACGGGTGATTAGATATTGATGAACAGGTTTTTGACGTTTGTTTTTAGCTTCCATCAAGTCGGCCACTTGATATTGCAATACATCGCGAAGAGACGCTAGCTCTTCCTTGATTTGCGCAAGCTCCGCTGACTGCGTCACAGCGGTATCATCCATACTCGACGCTTGATGCTCTGGGAAAGCGTTCTGACGAACTGGTTCATGAGAAGACTGCTGGGCTTCTACGTCGTCAATAAAGGCTTCTGAGAAGTCTAAGTGCGAAGCAATTTCATTGGCGTGCTTAGCATTTGCTGTCATTGGTTGGTTAGGTTGCGCGGGACTCGCTACGCCATTATTTCCACCGTGCTGCTTTTCTAGCAGTGCTTTAAGGCTATCAGGACCGTCGTCACCAATGATTTCGCTCAAGCTAGGCACTGCCTTTTGACCAGGTGTTTTTGCAGCGGCTTGTGGAGACGCTTTCGGCGTAAACAACTTCGCTTCAGGTTCTTTGTCGTAGGCTGCGACAAGCTCAATACCGTCAGCGACTTTGCGATTTGACATGATCACAGCGTCACTGCCCAATTCAGCTTTAACTTGGCTTAACGCCTCACGCATATCTTTGCCGAAGAAACGTCTAATTTTCATTGCAACCTCTCCAATCACCCAGTGTCAGATTATTGACCGACCGAACTGACTATTTTTATTTGTTTGTCGTCAGGCACTTCTTGGTAAGACAGAACATGAAGCCCAACAACCGAATATTTTAAGAAGCGAGACAGAACGGGTCGTAGCATGCCTGAGGTAAGGAGTACTGCAGGCTCTCCTTCTAACTCTTGCTGCTGACTGGCTTGCTGCAATGATTTTTGCAGCTTGTCTGCCAGACCTGGTTCTATGCCAGCGCCATCTTCGCCACCTGCTTGAAGTGACTGGTGCAACATCTGTTCCAACTCTGGCGCCAAGGTTATGACAGGTATCTCTTTTGCACCTTGAGTAATTTCTTGGACAATTAAACGTTTAAGGGCAATACGCACTGCAGACACTAAAACATCGGGGTCTTGGCTGCGCGTGCCGTACTCACTGAGTGTTTGAACGATTGTACGCATATCGCGAATAGGCACGCCTTCAAACAATAAGGTTTGCAGTACTTTCACGACGGTGCTTAGCGGAAGAATGTCTGGTACTAATCCTTCAACCAGTTTCGGATGCTGCTTGGCAAGCATATCAAGAAGTTGTTGAGCTTCCTCGTGCCCTAATAATTGATATGCATTGTTAGAGAGTAATTGGCTTAAATGGGTCGCTACAACGGTCGCAGCGTCTACTACTGTGTACCCAAGGGTTTGTGCATGCTCCCGTTTATTGGGCTTAATCCATACTGCGTCTAAGCCGAACGCGGGGTCTTTAGTGGCACGCCCTTCTAATTTACCGAACACTTGCCCTGGATTAATAGCAAGTTCTTCATCGTGACTGATGATGGAATCGCCTATCGTTACGCCTAGCATAGCGATGATGTAAGTGTTGGGCTCTAAATCCAAGTTATCGCGAATGTGGACAGGCGGAATAAGGAAACCCAGTTCTTGCGATAGTTTCTTACGTACGCCTTTAATGCGCGTCAACAACTCGCCACCTTGGGATTTATCGACAAGAGGAATTAAGCGATAGCCCACTTCCAATCCGATGGTATCTACCTGCTGAACATCATCCCAGCCAAGCTCTTTCACTTCAGGCGCAACCGATTCATCTTTTACCACATTGTCTGGCACTTTGGGCTCTGCGGCCTTTCTCTTTTCTTGGACCGACTGCCAGTAAGCAAAGCCTGCAATCAAGAATGAGAACCCTAAGAATGCGATATGAGGCATCCCAGGAATGATACCCATCACAAATAGAACCCCCGAGGCTATATAGAGGGCTTGATTATTACCAAGCTGACCGCGGATTTCTTTGCCCATTTCCTGGGTCTCGTTTTCACGAGTAACGATAATGGCTGTAGCGACCGAAAGTAACAATGAAGGAATTTGCGCCACCAAACCATCACCGATGGTCAATATGGTGTAGATTTCTATAGCGTTACCGAATGAAAGCCCGTGCTGAATCATGCCAATAAAAAGACCACCGACAATATTAATCAGCATGATGAAAAGGCCTGCGACCGCATCACCCTTTACAAATTTTGACGCACCGTCCATCGACCCGTAAAAATCCGCTTCTGCGGTAATCTCTTCACGGCGTTTACGTGCTTGGTCTTGATCTATATACCCTGCATTTAAATCAGCATCTATGGCCATTTGCTTACCAGGCATAGCATCTAACGTAAAGCGAGCGCTTACTTCTGAAATACGTCCTGCGCCTGCGGTTACAACTTTGAAGTTGATAATAAGAAGAATGGCGAAAACAACAATACCTACGGCGTAGTTACCACCAATCACGACCTCACCGAAGGCTTCGATAACTTTACCTGCTGCATCGCCGCCTTCATGTCCGTAAAGTAAAACAACGCGAGTAGAAGCCACGTTAAGCGCTAGTCTCAAAACGGTAGCGATAAGTAACACCAAGGGGAAAATGCCGAAATCTACTGGACGCTGGGTAAGTACAGCCACCAAGATAATGACTAGCGACAACGCAATATTAAAGCTAAACAGCACGTCCAGTAAGAATGGCGGCATAGGCAATATAACCATGCCCATAATTGCTAAAAGGACGATGGGTGCGCCTAAACCACTGGTAAAATTTTGCAGCTGATTTTTATCGAATCGCTGAAGATAACCGGATAACTGCATGGCTTGGTGTCTCTCTATCAGAAAATTGACGCTTTATGTGAATCTTCTAGTGAGTTTTCAACTAACGTGCCAGCTTTGTGTTTTACGCAAAAGTTATCCAAATCTGAGCTGTAATCATGCGTGATTACTGTCTACAGTGACTTGTATAGAGCGATTAAGATTTTGTATCCGAGGGACATACGAACAGTTTATAATTACGTCACTATTCCTAGGGCCTACTCTTCGTTTTAAAAGGATTATTCATGGTAGTACTACAAAACCGTGTTGCAACGTTTTGTTGGGTCAGCCTTGTCATCATGCTGACTTTTAGTCATGTAGCTCATGCATCTAAACAACCTAACTTACGACAGCGTGTGGAGAATTTGCTAGTTGATTCAGTGGAGATATACGGTTCACAAAATAGTAACCCATCTCGTGTGCACAATAGAGTTTTGGTAAGCGAGGTCTACACTCAACAGGGCTACCAGCTTATATGGTTTGGTACTAGTGATGCTGAAAACCGTCTTCAGGAACTCCTCCATGAAATTGCTGATTCAGAGTTACATGGCTTCTCGCCCGAGTATTACCACGCATCTATGCTCGAAAGTCGCGACGCCAATACGGCACTCTTAGATGTACTAGCAACCGATGCCTTCATCAGTCAAACTCTGCATCGATTAAATGGGCTTGTTAGCCCCGCCAATGCAGATTCGCAGTGGTTCCTTAAGCAAAGAGAAGCGGATCCTGTGGCATCGCTAAATCACGCATTAACTAACGGTGTTTCTGCAACATTGCGGGCCATGTGGCCATCACACCATGAATACCAGTTACTGTTAGAAAAAAAGCGTAGTTTACTCACGGCAGTTTCTACAGTTACCACACAAATTCCAGTTGGCCCAACACTTAAGCTGAACTCAACGAGCGAAAGAGTTGTGTTGCTGAAGTCTCGTCTTTTAGGGCCAGGCACCTATTCAGAGTTATTCGATAAAGATTTACTGGACGCGGTTAAGCAGTTTCAGATGTCTGCGGGCTTAGAGCCAGATGGTATTGTGGGAAGTTCCACTTTAGAAGCATTAAATGCCACCACGTTTTCTTGGTTAGAAAGAATCGATGCAAACTTAGAGCGTTGGCGCTGGCTTCCTCATCAAACTTGGTCGACATATTTACGCGTTAACATTGCGTCGTTTCAGTTGAGAGGGTTTACTGAAGGTGAAGAAACACTGGGAATGCCTGTGATTGTCGGTACACCAGTGAGACAAACGCCCGTTTTCGCTGAATCAATGAAGTATATGGTGTTTAACCCCTACTGGACCGTGCCTTTCAGTATAGCCACTAAAGACAAGCTGGCGAAATTAAAAACCAATCCTTCTTTATTGGTTGAGCAAGGTTACGAAGCCCAGCCCGCCGGCGTCAGCGGCTTCAGCCCTGTCGATAAGTTTGATTGGACAAATGTTAGCCGTGGTACGTTTCACTATACACTCAGACAAAAGCCCGGGCCGCACAATGCCCTTGGTAAAGTGAAATTCATGCTTCCAAATAAGCATGCCATTTATCTTCACGACACGCCCGATCACAGCCTTTTTTCGAAATTAGAAAGGAACTTCAGCTCTGGCTGTATCAGAGTCTCTAATCCTTTGAAGCTGTCTCAATGGGTACTCACTCATTCAGGCCAGACAGAGTCAATACCGCAAGCTGAGCAATTACTTCAAAGTGAAGAGACCAGTACACTGTATTTGAAGAAACCGATACCGGTTCTTATTGTGTACTTCACAGCGTTTGCAGATGAAGCAGGAACCATTGTATTTCGCCGCGATGCATACAATCGGGACAGCCATATTATTGAGAAGTTGAAGGAGTTTAAACGTGCGTAAGTGTTTGTTAGTGCTGATTGCTCTTTTAACTGTAGTGCGCGCCGGTGATGCGTGCTCCTTTGACAATGACATGCTCAACTCTAAGCTTGCTATTAATGGAAATATGGTTCCCTACCCTATTTTCTCTATTTTTGTAATGCCGAATAAAACGTTCACTGTTGAGTTTGACAACAAAAGCCATACTGGGAACTTTCAATTTCACCATGCGAACGGTGAAGCACTAAAGACGAGTTCGAACCTTCCAATAGTTAGCGGGGTTGTGGGGAAAGCGCCAATAATGGCACCTAAGAAATCAGGGCACTATGTACTTAAAACCACCAACGCGCAGTCAGGTGAAACTGCGACGCTCAACGTCTTTGTGATGACATCTTTGGAAAAGGTAGACAAAACAGGTAAGTTAAACGGCTACACAATTGGTAAATATCCTGATAAGCCTTTAAAAGACAATCCCATTTATTTACCCCCATCAGGACTTATTGAAGTATCGCCAGAACAAACGGACGTAAGGTTGTCGCCCAATTTCACCCTAGGTCAATTTCTATCCAAGCAGCAACAAGGATTTCCCAAATATGTACATTTGCGAGCAGGCCTTTTGTTGAAACTGGAAAAAATACTGCACACCTTAAATGACGAAGGGCATGCTGTTGAAGGATTAACCATAATGAGTGGATATCGCACTCCGTTCTACAACAAAGCTATTGGCAATGTTCAGTACAGCCGTCACGTTTGGGGTGGCGCAGCGGATTTCTATATCGATCAGTCACCGAAAGATGGGGCGATGGATGACCTCAATAAAGACGGTGTGGTAAACCGCGAAGATGCGGTATGGCTCGCGAACTTTATATCAAACATGTCTAAACAAGGCGCTTTCGGTCCAAGAGTCGGTGGGCTTGGTATTTACGGTGCTAATGCGGCGCACGGGCCTTTTGTTCATGTGGATGTGAGAGGAACCCTAGCGCGCTGGTAGAATTGTTGGTTCGGGGCACATACCTATGCCCCACCTTCAAAGTCAATTTTCACCCATTTAGCGGTTGGGTTAGTGTCGGTACTCTGGTGGGATAGGCAAATCCCGTTTAAGTGGCTTAGGACGTTTACCCTTACCTGCTCTATGCGCTTTTAACTGATAAACATGTGCGAGCACCTGCGCTACCGCCATAAATAAGGCGTTAGGAATTTCATCGTCCACTTCAGTGGAGTAGAAAATGGCGCGGGCAAGCATGGGAGAAGGGATCAGCGGCACGTCATTAGCGGTAGCAATTTTTCTAATATGTATGGCAAGTTCGTCAGCACCTTTAGCGACCACAACCGGCGCCCTCACTCCCTTCTCATCATACTTGATAGCAACCGAGAAATGGGTCGGGTTAGTCACCACTACGTCTGCTTGTGGTACTTCCTGCATCATGCGCTTGGTTGCAGCCTGATATTGTAGACGGCGAATTCGGCCTTTAACCATAGGGTCGCCTTCCGCATTTTTCCGTTCGTCTTTAACCTCTTGCTTGGTCATCTTCATTTCTTTGTTGTGCTTATACATTTGATAAGGCACATCAATGAGCGCGATAGGGATCATGCCGCACACCAGAATAAGAAACGCCCACTTAAGCATGTCGAGTGCGTGAAAGATGTTTCCCGGATAAAGCTCCATATCAAGGTGGAGCGCTTCATCTTCAAAGAACAGTAACGCTCCGATGGCCATGCCAATTATGACCACCACTTTCGCTATAGACTTGAGTAACTCAACCAAGCCGTTCATGCCGAACATACGCTTGAAGCCTTGAATAGGGCTCATTTTTGAACCCTTAGGTTTTGCACCTTCCCAGGTAAAGTTAAAACCGCCAAGGGCGATAGAGCCATAAATACCCGCTATCATTGCCACAACCATGTATAGCAGCACGGCAGGACCTACTGCCGAAAAGGCTTCACCCCATGCGCCAAACATGTGGGTGATATCATAGGTTTCGTCACGAGAGAGAATGAACATTCTCTGAGTAAGTTTAAAAACAGATTCAGCAATCCACCCGCCCACAAACAAGAACATAAAAGCACTGACGATAAGTACTAGGGTCGTAGAGAGTTCACGGGAGCGGGCTAGCTGCCCTTTTTTTCGGGCATCTTCGAGTTTTTTCCCCGTGGGGTCTTCTGTTTTTTCGCTTGAATCTGCCATGTTTTCCTACGAACAAATATTCAATAGTTCACACATAAACTGTTCGGCTCTAAACCATTGGGTTTCGAAGTGTGCAGTAAAGTTATCAAGTGTTATCCAAATAATCAGTAATCCCATTACCTGAGCAATGGAAAAACCAATACTAAAAATGTTTAGCTGTGGTGCAGCTTTGGTCATTACGCCAAACGCCAAGTTCACGATAAGCAACGAGACGATTGGCGCAAGGGAGAGGGTCACTGCCGATATGAACATCCAGCCGGCCCAATGGGCAATATCGCGAAACTGTTCACCGGTCCACCATGCTTCGCCTATGGGAAACGCCTCAAAGCTCATGACTATCATTTGGATCATGGACAAATGCCCATCCAAGGTCCAAAACAATAAGGTCGCTAGTATCAGATAAAACTGGCCGACTGCGGGCACGTTAATACCGTTTACCGGGTCAACGATTGACGCAAACCCCAAACCGGTTTGCATTGCTATAATTTGACCTGCAAGCACGAAGGTATTGAGCACCATCATTGATATAAAACCAATAGCAATGCCTATTAGCAACTGCTGAATAACGATTAAAAATGTGCCCACATCCACCAAATTTTCTATGGGTGACGGAGGCACTACCGGCATGATGATGAGCGTGAGCATTATACCCAACAAGGCTCTTACCTGCGGAGGAATTGATTTAGCACTCAAGCCAATCATTGCCACAAACAAGCCGCTAATGCGCATAAACGGCAGCAGCATGTCTGCAAGGAATTGATTGATGGTCGCGAGTTCGACTTCCACAGCTTTAGCCTTCTATCCCACAACCTGCGGGATCATATCAACCATTCTGAAAGTAAAGTCCATAAGCTGTTGCACTAACCAGTTTCCGCCCCAGCTCAATGCGAGAAGTGTAACAAGCAAGCGGGGCAAGAAACTCATGGTTTGTTCATTGATACTGGTAGCGGCCTGAAATACAGCGACGACTAAGCCCACGATCAAGCTTGGAACAATAACCGCAGATACCAACACGATAACCATGAACATGGCTTCTCGCAGTATTTCTACAAAGACTTCTGGTGACATAAGCCCTCCTAGACGCCCATACCGAAACTGGTCGCCAACGTACCGAATATCAGGTTCCAACCATCAACTAACACGAACAGCATGAGTTTAAACGGCAAGGATACAATCATAGGTGAAAGCATCATCATACCCATGGCCATCAATATAGACGCTACCACCAAGTCAATAATAAGAAAGGGAATAAATAGCATAAAACCAATTTGAAACGCGGTTTTAAGTTCACTGGTTACAAAAGCCGGAATTAGAATGGTTAGCGGAACTTCATTGGTATCGGCATATTTTCCTTCATCTCCAGCTATCCGTACAAACGTTTCTAGGTCTTTTACCCTTGTTTGTGAAAGCATAAACGCGCGCATAGGGCCTTTGGCTTGCTCAAGAGCGTCTAAACTGGTGAGTTGCTCGTTAAGATAGGGCTGTAAAGCTCGCTCGTTCACCTCTTCGAATACCGGCGCCATAATAAACATGGATAGAAACAAACTAACGCCAATGAGTATCTGGTTTGACGGTGATTGTTGTAAGCCAATCGCCTGACGCAAAATAGACAACACCACAATAATACGCGTGAAAGAGGTCATCATCATGATAAACGCAGGAATAAGGCTTAGCGCTGTCATGATAAACAGCGCTTGAAGCGTCATGGTGTAGTCTTGAGAACCATCTTGATTGGTTGTCACCGTGACTGCAGAAATCCCCTGTTGAGCATAGGCGGGCTCAACGAGAAGTAATAAGGGCAGTATTAAAAGTAGCCAGGCAAACTTACGCATCTCTCGACTCTTCCTTTGTTTTATTCTTTTCTATGTTGGGATTGAGCTTTTCCGCCATGGCAGCAACGAGCTTTTGTTTAAACGCATCGGCGCCATTTTGCTGCTCGCCTGTGGTTTTGTTCACACCTTTCACAGGCACATCGAGATTTTTATCTAATTTGCTTAAATGAGAGATGTTGTGACTGGTCACGCCAATAAGGTGCTGTTCTTCACCTACCTGAATCACCATGATCTTTTCTTTTGTGCCAACAACCATGCTGGCCGCGACTTTCATTTGATTTCCCCCCATCGCAGTGACATTAAATCGACGCATCACATAAGCAAGGGCGAAAATCACGCCAACAACGACAAGTAAAGAAAGGAAAATTGACAGTACCGACGTGGGATTTGTGATTGACTGGGTCGACTGCGCGACGGCTATCTGGCTAAATAAAAGGGGCAGCATTGCGCAACCCCTTATTTTATAAGAAGTTTTATCTGAGCTTCTTGATTCTCTCAATTTGACTAATAACATCCGTTAATCGAATACCGAATTTGTCGTTGACCACTACTACTTCTCCATGAGCAATCAACGTGCCATTAACTAATACATCTAGTGGCTCACCGGCAACACGATCCAGCTCCACCACAGAACCCTGGTTCAACTGTAGCAGATTTCGGATACTTATTTGACTACGACCGACTTCCATCGAAATAGTCACAGGAATATCTAGAATGGTATCTAGCTTTTTCTTTTCTTCTTGCGTAATCGGCGCGTCGTCAGTTAATTCGTCAAGTTCAGCAACTTGTACGTCTTCGTTATCGCCAGCCTCTTGTTCCGCTTCAGATTCGGCTTGTTCGGCCATTGCCGCTGCCCAATCGTCCATACCGTCTTCACTCATGGGAACTCCCCTCTACCTTACAGGTCTTCTTCGAGTACTTGCAGTTCTGCGTCATTATCAATAATGCGCCCACCGCGGGTTAATAACTGTAGCTCAGACTTCACTGAAGTCGGTCTTGCAATCTTCTCTACAATTTTCAGTGCCAAATTGTCGCGACTGCGACCTAATTTAGCCCTGAACGTGGGTAAATCTTCAATTAATACTGTGATGGTTTCTGGCATCTCCACAGGGATGATATCGCCAGGTTTAAACTCCATCACATCGCGAAGCGGTACATCAACGTCTAGCATATGCGTAGTTAACGCCACCTTAACGTCCATGATTTCATCGCGAAGCGCCTTACTCCAACGTAAGTCTGTATCTTCTTTATCGCTTTGAACACCTGCATCAAGCAATTCGCGAATGGGCTCTAACATTGAGTATGGCAAGGACACGTGGAAGTCGCCACCGCCGCCATCTAGTTCGATATGGAACGAGCTGATGACCACCACCTCGGTCGGGCTCACAATGTTCGCCATCGCAGGGTTTACTTCTGAGTCCAAATATTCAAACGACACATCCATGACCGGTGCCCAAGCTTCTTTATAATCTTCAAAGATTATTTTAAGCAGCATCTGGATAATACGGCGCTCCGTTGGCGTAAACTCCCGGCCTTCAATTTTCGCATGATAGCGACCATCGCCACCAAAGAAGTTGTCTACCAGAATAAATACCAAGCGGGCTTCCATGGTGATAAGTCCCGTGCCTTTAAGCGGACGGAAACGCACCATGTTCAAACTCGTTGGAACGAATAATGTGTGAATATATTCGCCAAACTTGATCATCTGGATACCGTTAATCGATACTTCAGCTGATCGTCGCATCATGTTGAACAAACTCACACGCATGTGACGTGCGAAACGTTCATTAACTATTTCAAGCGTAGGCATACGCCCACGCACAATTCTGTCTTGCGAGGAGAAGTCGTACTCGAGCGTAGAAGCATCAGAGTCGCTGCCGCCGACCTCTTCTTCTTCTACATCATCTACCCCGTGTAATAGGGCATCGATTTCATCTTGAGATAATAAATCACTCACCGTCTTCTACCTTACTTAGTCAATGCATTACTGCATGACAAACCCAGTGAACAATACGCGCTCAACTACATCGCTGCCCGTAATGTCCTTTAATGCTTTTTGTACTTCAGTTACTGCCTGCTCGCGAAGCTCAATTTTACCGGCTTCGGTAACCAGATCGTCTGCGTTTGAAGTACTAAAAGCCTGTAGCAATGTCCCTTCAATTAGCGGTATATGCGTCTTCGCCAGCTCTTCATTGTCAGAACCGCGCACAAGCAACTGCACTTTTATCTGAACCAACCTGTCTCTTCCTGCGCCCGGCACGTTAAAAACAAATGGTCGCGGCATCGCTACGTAAAGCGCAGTGCCCATTTCAGCTTTCCCTGCTGCTGATGCTGGTGCACTCGCAGCTGCTGCTGCGGCATCAGTCTCGGCAAGCTGTTCGGCTGCTGGCTCATCGCCGCCTGCAAACAATAAGAAATAGGCAGCTGCTCCGCCTCCTAAAAGAACCACAGCGATAATGATGATCAACATCATTTTGCCTTTCTTTTTACCGCCTTCTTCTACTTGTAATTCTTCATCAGCCATGTGTAACTCGTCAGTAATGCTCGGAAAAAACGTATTATCAAGGTTCCGTCAAAAATGGCAATGCCATTATTTGAGTTCGGCAATATGAGCACTGTTAATTTACGCGTTTTACCGCTCTCAATTCCCAGTTAGTATCTCTTATTGCTTGTTCCCTCTTAACTCCAAACATAGCAGCGTTTACGTATTCTCTCTATGCGACCTATTGGTAATTATTTGCGCGAAGTAAGCCTACGCGTAAAAGTCTATACCGCCCTTGTCCGCACGCGAAATCGATTGCTCTATAACACGCATGCCATCTGTGTCGTCTACACCGTCATTTTCTCCACGATTTCCGGCTCCCTGACCTTGGTGATTATCTCCTGCAAGTTGCTGGCCATTATCTTGACCTGAGGAATTATCTTTCCTCACTTGAGCATCGCCTAACTCAATACCTTGTTCTGAGAGCATATCCCTTAGCTTAGGCATAGCATCGGCCAACGCATCTTTAGCTTGCTGTGATTGCACAACAAAGCTCACGCTTGCAGCGTCACCCGCCACATTTACTCTCACCTGCATACTGCCAAGCTCGGGAGGATCTAAGCGAATTTCAGCCATGGTATTTCGCGCATTAACCATCCAGCGAATTTTCTCACTAAGCTGCTGCTGGCCGTCGCTCTTATGAATATTGACCGCTTTATCAAAACCTTCAAACTGCTGCTGAGTTTTTGACGCTTCAGCGCGAAGCTGAGAGTTTTCCTGCATAACCGATTCAGTTGGATTGACCAATCCAGCAATAGCGTGTTGAGCACTTGCTTGAGTTTGCGTCATCAAATTTAAGAATTGACTGGCTTGACCGTCTACACGCGCTGTCATTGAAGCAACCACATCAGCACTTACCGCAGCATCTTTTGCGGCATCGGCTACAATAGTTGATAAATCAATGCCAGGCTCTCTACCTTGCTGGACTTGTTGCTGAAACTCGTTAATGCCAGCGATAATGTTAGCCTTCACCGCTTGTTGCTGTGCACCACCAGGCAGAGCCGCGACTACACGCTCTGCAAACGCTTCTGTTGCCTTTTGCGCGCTTTGTGGCGATAGCTCACTTATCGCTGAAAGCAGGTCGCTTGAAATTTCTGTAGCACCAAAAGAATCAACTACCTTGGTTTGCTCGCCGCTGTTATCAACGTTTGACAGCCCCTCAGACGATACTGATTTAGCGTCGTTTGATGCTGCTGTATTTACCGCCACGCTGCCGACGACAGCTGCCTCTGAAGTTAACTCGGCCAATAACTCTTGAGCCTCGGCGAGATTGTCATCAAGAGATTTGGCCTGAATATTGTTAAGTTCATCTGCTAGTAGACTTAGTACGAGCGATTCATCGGCCGATTTTTTACCGCTTTCAGATAGCCCATTTAACGTTTCTAACATACCGCTTAATGCATTTGCGGCTTCAGTGTCTGACGCTAGACCTTGTTCGGGATTTTCTGTGTGCTCAGTCTGCATGAGCTTGGCAATTAATGCTGAAAGCTCATTGTCATTTTTTACTTTTTTATCTGAATTAGTATTGATATCGGTTTGCGCATTTGAAGACGCATTGTTTGCTTCACTATCACTTCCACTCTGTTGATTGTTAGCGTTGCCACCAATAAGAAGTGAAGTTAGTGCAGTGAGTGTTTGTTGTGCTTCAGACGACAGGGATTCGATGGCTAATTCACCATCATTGTTACTATTAAGTTGCGACAAAAGATGAGCCATGACCGATGGCATATCGCTCGCATCCACATCCTCCGGAAGCTTCCATAGTTTTCCGCTTTCTTTTATAGATACGACGTTAACTGCCTCGCCTGCAGCTTCAGAGAGACCCTTATCTTCTGTGGTACCTGATTCACCTGAAGATTCATCACTTTTTCCAAAACGATTGGCTACCGTCTCAACGTAGGCAATCCAGTCTGGCTCGCCATCGTCTTTGCTTGGCTTTCCATCTGGCGTGCCAGGTGAGGTAATAACGCCAGCCTCGGCATCTTTCCTGCCGCCTTCTCCAATGACATACTGCGCGTCGGTCACGTTTTTTTGTTCAACGGCGCCTTCAGCGTCGTCAATAACGAGATTGGTATTTTCACCGTCAGTTGAAGGCTGCGTTGTCGTTGCTGAACCTTGCGCAACCTCGTGTGCACCAAGCGTTGCATTTTCTTCTTGATTTGCATTATGAGAGTCAGCTTCAGACTCAGCTGGAATATCTGTCACTTCGTCACGAACAGGTAAATCCGTATGTCCCGCATCGCGGTCTTTACCATTTTTGATCGTGTCACTGGAGACTGAAGATTGGGGAACCGCGCTGTCCGAACGGTTTGCTGTTCGAGATTGAGCAACCTGATCTTCTTTTTCGTTTAAAACAAAATCTGACTTGGTCGTTTTCGCGTCTTGATAAAGTCGGTTAAATGCTTGGTTATTTTCATTGTTCGCTTGTTGCTGAGTTCCGATACCCGTTCCAACGGCTTTCGCCGTACCAGAAGCAGAGAATGGTAATGCGGCAATGTCTGTTTTATGTGCGGCAACTTGTTGCATATTGTCCTACCGTCCTACATTTAAATCGTCTTTCACCAAGAAGACGTATCGTGATGCGAATGATTCACGTGGCGTTTTATTACAAAAAACTTGATGCCATTTCATCGCAAACCCACCAACGCTTACTTTATTTACAATCACTTAGCATTACTTAGTCAGCATGTATCGCTATGATTTTTCGCTACGGCCCTTAGTCGCCCTCGCTGAATTTCAAACGCTATACTGTGTGATGAAACTCAAAGAAACGGTGATTTACCGTAGTAGCGATTGCAAAGTAATTACGTCGCGCTAGTACATTATGAAATGGTTTTTGCAAGGGTTGAGCCAAAGTGGCAGAGGCTCGACTAATTATCAGAAAGGCGAGCGCTTAGCTCTGAAAAATCGTTGGGTAGCGAACTCATCCATCATGGCCTGCTCAGCTCTGGCTTCTTTTTTCTGCTCTGCCAACTTTTTCTTATCTAGCAACAAGGTAACAGCTTTCACTTTTTGTTGTTGCTTTAGCCAAAGTTGCTTTCGCTGATCCGCCGCCATTTGTGCACGAGCAATCACTTGCATCTGTTGTTCGCATGCTTTATCCAGTTTTCCAACGAAGGATAAATGCTGCTGATAATAGGTGGCGGTAACACCTGCTTGACCAGTTTGTTGAATACCTTTTATGTAGTCAATGCGGTACTGCTCAAGACTGGTTAGCTTTTGCTTTTGCTGGTTAACGTTCTGTTGGGCCTGTTTGTAGTATCGGGCTTCTCGCTGCTCTTTTTCGCGCTCGAATTCGGCTAAACGTTCTAGTTGTTTAGACATTATGCGATACCTTTTGGAAAGTTGATGACTTCTGGATCATAGGCAAGCCAACTTGCATCGCAGCACTATACATTAGCCTTGTCCCAGCCCTTTAGCCAGTGCAGCCATGCCTTCTAAGCTCTCGTCATACGGTATGACTTGTTTCATCCCTTGCTGCAATAAAGCGTTGATTGCAGGCTCTGCGCGAATAGCCAGATCAATGCGCGGGTCTGATCCTTTCGCATAAGCGCCAATAGAAATGAGGTCTTGGTTTTGTTTGTAGTTTGAATAAACTTGTCGAATACGGCGCGCCATCAATTGATGTTCTTCGCTCACGACCATGGGCATAACACGGCTTATTGACGCCTCAATATCAATAGCAGGGTAATGACCGCTATCGGCAAGGGTTCGCGACAACACCACGTGACCATCTAATATAGCGCGAGCGGCGTCGGCAATGGGGTCTTGCAAATCGTCACCTTCGGTTAGCACCGTATAAAAAGCCGTTATAGAGCCCTGTCGTTCGCTGCCGTTACCTGCACGTTCTACTAGTGCGGGCAGCCGAGCAAACACCGAAGGCGGATAACCTTTTGTGGCTGGTGGCTCACCCACAGCCAACGAAATCTCGCGCTGCGCCATGGCATAGCGTGTTAAAGAATCAATCAGCAGCAGTACTTTCATGCCTTTGTCGCGGAAGTACTCAGCAATCGTTACCGCAGTCTCACATCCTTTCAATCGCATGAGCGGTGAAGTATCGGCTGGCGCTGCCACTACAACCGCCCGTTGGCGTTCTTCTTCTGTCAGTATTTCGTGGATAAACTCTTTTACTTCTCGGCCACGCTCACCTACAAGCCCAACCACGACCACATCGGCTTCACAGCCTCGGGTCATCATGCCAAGTAGCACACTTTTACCCACGCCACTTCCTGCAAAAAGCCCCATACGCTGACCAACGCCAACCGTATTTAACGCATTGATGGCACGTACGCCAACATCCATAGGGGTGTTGATTGGACGGCGAATGAGCGGGTTCATAGGAGGACGCGTGGTGGGAGCTCGCGCTTCGGCATTGATTTCACCCAGTCCGTCAAGGGGCTGACCGTTGCCATCGACCACACGACCCAACAGTCCCATACCTACCGGCAAACCGCTTTGCCGGTTTAACGGCATAACGCGACTCCCTGGCACAATACCGCGAACCGCTTCAGTGGGCATCAAATAGGTAATATCATCACCAAAGCCAACTACTTCAGCTTCTATTTCGCCTTCGATGGTTTGCACTAAACATTGACTGCCCACCGGCAGCTGGCAACCTACAGCTTCAAGGGTAAGCCCTATGCCCCGGACTAATTTTCCCGCCGCAACAACGGGTGGCGATGTCACTTGTTTAGTAAGTGATTCAAAATGGGCATGCCAAGGGCTAGTCATCTGACAAACCTTGGTTTAGTAGAAATTTATCAATAACGTCGCGGCATCGGCGCTCAATCGACACATCAACCGCGTTTTGCGCAGTGGTAATATCGCAGCCACCGCGTTCCATTGCTGGAGCTTCAACCAAATTCCAGCCTTTTTTGGTAATTTCCTCTTCACCAAAATGCTCTTTAACCAATTCAATATCTTCAGGATTCATATGAATTTGATAGTCAGCTTGATTAATTGGTAGCGCTTTAATACCTTCGCTTAACGCCTGCATTATAACCTGTTGGTTAGTACTTACCTCTGTTTTAATAACTGCTTTTGCAAGAGTTACGGCGAGTTTTACCAATTGATCTCGGGTTTCATCGTTGGCTTGCGAGAGTGGGTCGTGAAATTTTTCAGCAAGCATTTGCCACACTTCGGCTTGTGCCGTCATTTGCTGGCGGCCTTCTTCAAGCCCTTGTTCAAGTCCTTCGGTGTGACCTTGCTCTTTACCTTCCGCTAAACCTGCTTCAAGGCCTTGCGCTTTTCCTTCTTCAAAACCTTTTTCTTTACCTTCCTGATAACCTTCATCATAAGCAGCCTGACGTATAGCTTCTATTTCTTCAGCGGTAGGCGGCTTAATCTCTTCCTCAACTTCAGGCGGTTCATACTTCCAGTCCGAACGTTTGTTTAACGCGTTGGTCGGCTCGTTTTCTCGGGGTGCAGTGGGGTCATCAACGAAAGGTAGGTCCCATTTTTTAGCTTCATTTACTTCGTTTTCGCTGAAACTTTTTTTGGCAGTCATATATTTACCTAGGCTAAATGAGTGACGGGACTAGCGTTCCTACAGGAACTCTTCGCCACCGCCACCACCAAGCATGATTTCACCAGAGTCAGAAAGTCGACGGGCAACAGAAAGGATCTCTTTCTGCGCTGTTTCCACTTCACTGATACGCACAGGTCCGAGCGCTTCCAAATCATCATTAAGCATTTCAGCAGCACGCTTAGACATGTTGCGCATAATTTTGTCTTTAAGCTCTTCGTCAGCACCTTTAATGGCTTTAAGCAGCGCGTCTTGCTGTACTTCGCGCAGTATGGCCTGAATACCCTTGTCGTCTACATCGACTAAATTGTCGAATACAAACATCAGGTCTTGAATTTGCTGGCTCATCTCTTCATCTTGCTCGCGAATAGCATCCATCAACTGACCTTCTATCGCAGTATCTAGGTAGTTCATGATGTTCGCCGCCGACTTCAAGCCGCCCATTTTGGCTGCTTGTGTACCCGCTTGACCTGCAAACTGTTTCTCCATGATTTCGTTCAGCTCTTGTAGTGCAGCCGGCTGAACTTCCTCTAGATTTGCTATACGCATTAGCAAGTCGAGTCGCACTTTTTCAGGGAACTGCGCCAATATTTCAGCACTTTGTTCAGGCTCTAAATAAGACAATACGATAGTTTGAATCTGCGGGTGCTCATTGCGAATAATGCTGGCTACTTGCTTAGAATCCATCCACTTCAATGAGTCTAGGCCTTTTGCACCGCTTCCCATCAGGATTTGATCAATTAGGTTTGCGGCCTTATCTTCACCTAACGCGGCTGTGAGCGCACGTTTAACAAAGTCTTGGCTTTGGAAGCCAATGGTACTGTAATTCTGAATTTCTTCGATAAAGTGCTTATGAACCGCCGTAATTTTGGTTTGCGTCATATCGTCCACTTTTGCCATTTCAGTACCGAGCTTTTGTACTTGCTTGGGCTCTAAGTGTTTCAATATCTGGGCGGCGTCTTCTTCAGAAAGACTCAGCAGCAAGATGGCCGCTTTTTCTACGCCTTCTAATTTACTGACGTCGTATGACGGCTCGTCAACATTGGCAAGTTCTTCAGCCATAATCTTATCTCACTACTCGTCTTGCATTAACCAGCCCTTCACTACTTGGGCTGATAACTCAGGTTCATTGGCCACAAGGGCACGTACAGCTTTAAGTACATCTTCATCTTTGTGCAGGTCAGGCAGCATGAGTGAACCATCTGGCGCAAAACCTACCTGTCCTTCGTCAAAGTCAGACGTTAACATGCTAATGGTGTCGTCGCCTAAATCTAAGCCCTCGTCTGCATCAAATTCATCGGCGTCGTTCGACTCATCAGGATTAATAAGACGACGTAACATAGGACGAATCACGAAGATGATAAGCACTATTATAACCAAGCCACCAACAACTAGCTTAAGAATTGGTAGAAATCCGGGCTGCTCCCAAATAGGCGCGTCTTCAATTTCCCCTGCGTCCATCCGAGTAAAGGGTACGCTTACAACTTCTAACGAATCACCACGGGTAACGTCAAAGCCAATGCCGCCTTGTAAAAGCCTACGTATGTTGAGAATCTCTTCTTGTTTACGCGGTGTTGGCGTCATCGCACCGTCTTCACCCGCAACTTGGTTATAGTCCACCGCCACAGATACACTTAATCTGCGAATAACCCCTGTCTGTTTCTTGGTATGACTGATAGTGGTATCAAGTTCGTAGTTGCGTGTTGATTCTTTCGCTGTGCGCCCCGGCATAGTTTGTTGACTGCCGCCCACAGCATTTTCTGGAATATTAGAATCTAACGGAGGCTGATTAGACAGTGCACCAGGAATACCGCCAACACCGCCACCTACGCTGTTTTCTTCCATTATCATTTCACTGCGAACCGCAGGTAAATCAGGGTTGTAGCTACGCTGTGTTTGTTCCATAGCTGTAAAGTCCATGGTAACGTCAGCTTGTGCTGTGTAGTTACCTATGCCCAATACTGGAATCAGTATCGCGTCAATTTTTTCTAAGTACTCTTGCTCACGCTGGCGCTCAATCTCGTATTCTTTTCTGGCACGAGCACTCATAGAATCTTGAGAGCCTGAGTTAAGCAGACGACCATTGCTGTCTGTTACGGTTACCTTAGACGGCTCCATGTTTTGCACTGCAGACGCAACGATATCGACAACAGCATCAACCTCTTCACCTGCAATAACGGCACCGCGCTTAGCCGTTAGCACAACAGTTGCCGACGCTTTCTTCTCTCTTCGCGCAAATACGTTCTCTTTAGGCATAGCTAACAAGACACGGGCTTTTTGAATGCTTGCGATATCTTCGATGGTAGCCGCGATTTGTTGCTCGCGGGCGTGTTTTAGACGTTCCATCTCAACACGCTGGCTCACACCAAACCCCATATCCTGCATAATGATATCGGTACCGGCATCAGAGGCCTTTGTTAACCCTTGGCGGGTCATGCCTAAACGGATGTTTTGGAATTCGTCACTTCTTACGTAAACAATATTGCCTTCAAGCTTATAGTCGATTTGGTTCGCATCCATATAATCGAGGGTTTCAATAAGCTCTTGGGTTTCCATTTTCGCAAGTGGACGGTAATCAGGTTCTTGCGACCAGATAAGAATAAAAATAGCGATGGCGACGCAGATTACCAAAACAACCACAAGGGCCATTTGGCGCATCATATCTGCGCTACCTAAAGTGTCCATAAAACCAGATTTGTTTTCTGGCTCATTGTCCACTGCTTGATTTTGATCAGGAACCGTAAGGTTTGTACCTGTAGCTTCAGCCATAACCTACTCCACCTACACCGGCATATTCATTATTGTTTTATAGGCTTCAAGTACTTTGTTACGCACTTGAACAGTGGCTTCAAAAGCAATGCCTGCCTTTTCTTTCGTCAGCATAACTTGAGCTAGGCTTAAGTTAGGGTCGCCCATTTCAAAACGCTGCTGCGCGTCTTTAGATTCGAGCTGCATGCCGTTTACACCATCTACCGCATTCTTTAGCATGGTCGAGAAATCACTTGCCGAGCTATTAACTTCACTAAGCGGCTGCTGTTGAGGCTCATTAACTTGAAGACGAGTTTGCCCAATCATGTTCTGCATTTCTTGATACAAACTATTGGCTTTAACGTCCATAACCACTCCTAGTGCTTTTTCGAGACCGCCTGAACATCGGCGTATAACTTATGTATAGAGGGGATTTAGCAAAGGGCTTGCCAACTTTAAAAAGCTATATATATCAACAGGATATATTAAAAGGGAGAGGGTTAGCCAAATTTATGGCGTTTGACTTAGTGTGAGCAACAAAAAACCGCCGCCTTCTTTACTACAGAGGCGACGGATAAGGACGAGGAAACCGAAAGTGTAGAAAGCGACCTTATGCGGGCACTTCAATACCGTCTTCGCGCATGCGCGCTAATTTGTAACGAAGGGTTCTTGGACTAATGCCGAGCTTTTCTGCCACATCTTTACGCTTGCCGTTACACGACACCAATGTATCGAGGATAATTTGGTGTTCTTGGTAGCGCAGCTCAGACCCTAACCTATTTTCTTCAACATGCTCTTGCAGTGTTTCAACAGGTGCCGTCATGTCTTCGTCAATCATTAAATCGCTGGCGTCGATTTCATTGTGTTCACATAAAATAAGCGCCCGTTGAACCACGTTTTCTAGTTCGCGAACGTTCCCTGGCCAGCTGTATTGTGACAGCTTATTGCGTGCTGCTGCGCTTAACCTGATAGTACCCAGCCCTTGAGAACTAGCGTGACGCTGAACTAGATGCTCTGCGAGAGGGACAATATCACCCGGACGTTCCGAAAGCGGGCGCCACTCGATAGGGAATACATTTAAGCGATAGTACAAATCTTCTCTGAACTCTCCCGCATCCACTGCTTTTCTCAAATCTCGGTTACTTGTAGCAATAACGCGGACGTTGAGCTTAACGGTTTTACGTCCGCCAAGACGCTCTACTTCGCGCTCTTGTAACACGCGTAGCAGTTTAGCTTGAAGCGCCAAATCCATCTCGGTTATTTCATCAAGTAACAGCGTACCGTCTTGGGCTTGTTCAAATTTACCCGGGCAAGCTTGGATTGCGCCGGTGAACGCACCTTTTTCGTAACCAAACAAAGTCGCTTCTAGCATGTTCTCTGGTATGGCTGCACAGTTGATGGCGACAAATGGCGCATCACTTCGCGGCGACTGATCGTGAATATAGCGAGACAGCACTTCTTTACCCGAACCGCTTGGTCCCATTACCATCACAGTGGCGTCGGACTTCGCGACTTTGCGAGAAAGCTCAAGTAACTTCAAGCTTGAAGGGTCAGCAACAATAGGCGTGCGTGACTCTATTTTTTGAGCCGGCGCGTAGCGTCCCACTAAATTAAGCAGTACTTCTGGGGCAAACGGTTTTGATAGATAGTCTGTAGCGCCATCGCGCATTGCCTGCACGGCATCATCAATAGTGGCATAGGCTGTCATCAATAGCACCGGCATATTGGGGTACTTAGTTTTGATACTTTTAAGTAGCGTTAAACCGCTCATTTCGCCCATTTGAATATCGCTTACCACTAAATCGACGGAGCGCGAAGACAGCACCATTAACGCTTCTTCAGCACAGTCAGTGGCAACAACCTCATAGTTACCTAACAGAAGGGTGTCTAGGAGTGCTTCGCGTAATCCTGCGTCATCTTCAACAATTAAAATGGTAGTTTTAGACATTATTCTCTCCTATGACCTACGCAACATGAGTCAATGTTTGTGAAGATTGAGCGTTCACCACACACGGCAAAGACACACTAAAGCACGCCCCACCTTCTGGCATATTTGATACGCTAAGCAAACCGTTGTGGGCGTTTACGACGGATTTAACCACCGCAAGACCAAGGCCCGTGCCATGAGTTTTAGTTGTGAAAAACGGTTCAAAAATTTTGTTTTTGAGTTTATCCGGTACGCCAGGACCTTTATCTATAATGGCCACATGCAAACGTTCATCAGACACTGCAGTTTCTACGTGTACGCACTCCCCTTTCGGAGTAACTTGGCTCGCGTTGTGAACAAGGTTTAATAACGCGCCTTGAAGCGCTGTAAGATTACCGGTAATAGATACGTTTTTATCGAAGCCGCTAAAAGTTAGCGTTTGCTGTGCTTGAGCCGTCATGGTTTGGGCACTGCCTTCAATTGAAGTAAACAACTCTCCCAAGCTAATTTGGCTGACCACTTGTTCTTCCCCTGACTTAGCGAAAAGCAGCATGTCGTTAACCTGACTCTCTAGCTCTTTAAGCCTGTCAGTTAGCTTGTTTGCAAATTGAGTTTGTGCTTCTTGTCCCAAGCCTTTGCGCGTTAAATTAGACGCATAGAGCATGGCCGCAGAGAGAGGCGTACGAATTTGGTGAGCAAGGGATGCTACCATTTTTCCCAAAGAGGACAGGCGCTGCATATGACTCACGCGTGCTTGCAGCTGCCGCGTTTCGGTTAAGTCGGTAATAACAATTAATTGTCCAGGCTCATTTTCTAACGGCGTGATAGAAAGCTTCACTCGGCGACCGTCAACAAGTGAGACTTCATGGCCGTCATCAGCGCGGGGCTTGAATGAGCGCGTGATAATACTTCGCCACACTTCCTCTTCCAGCGGTTCACCCAACAGTGCTTTCGCTTGTTCATTGGCTTGGCGTACGATCCCTTTGCCGTCTATAACGATAACGCCCGCAGGCATTACCTGAAGTAAGTGTTCAAGTCGACTCGCCTGCAACCGTAAAGACGAAATATCGTCACTGCTTGAGGGGTCGTATTCATCACGAGATATCGCATTATCAATACTATCTAACGCATAGCTTGATGCTGAGTACTCAGTTGATTGTGGTGTGCTGTCAAAAGCCATATTGCCCTCGTCAAATTGCAGACGCTGTTAAACTATGACTTAGATAAAGCAGAAGATGTGCCAATTCATCATTGACTTATTTTTCAGTTAGATAGGATGAAATTATAGAGGAAAGCGCAACGTCAATTACCTGACATTACGCTTCTTCAGTACGTTGAATATCGTACTTCCGCATTTTCTCGACAAGCGTTGTTCTGCGCATACCAAGTTTGTCGGCAGCTCGAGCCACCACCCAATCTTGATTGTCTAACGCCTGTCGAATGAGGTTTACTTCCAACTCAGAAAGGTACTCTTTGAGATTAACCCCTTCCTCAGGTAAAGATGAAGAAACCATTCCGTTCAAACCCTCATGGCTTTGCTCGTTAAGATCTTCTTCAGGCTCTTGCGCGGCCGCTTCAGCAAAGAGTGCATTGAATGCTTCACGCTCAAGAATTTCTTCGGGATAATCAGGCTCGTAAGCCTGTATGTCACCGTATTGATATTTCTCAGGTAAATCGGCGATATCAACGATTTGACCAGGATAAAGAATTGTTAAGCGTTCAACCAAGTTAGACAGCTCACGAACGTTGCCCGCCCATTCGTGCTCCATTAACGAGGCGATCGCTTGCTCGGTAAAGCGCACACCTTCCACCCCATCACCTTGGATACGACTATTTAGCTCTTGGAGCAGTAAGGGGATATCGTCTTTTCTTTTTCTAAGTGCAGGGCTATCAATTGGGAACACGTTGAGTCGGTAATACAAGTCCTCACGGAACTTGTCTTCACTGATCATGGTTTCCAAATTGCGGTGCGTCGCGGCGATGATGCGTACGTTACACTGAAGGGGCTTGTTGCCGCCTACGCGCTCAAAGGTACGCTCTTGCAACACGCGCAATAATTTAACCTGCATCTGAAGCGGCATATCGCCGATTTCATCCAAAAACAACGTACCGCCTTCCGCTAACTCAAAACGGCCTTTACGCGCGCTGATTGCGCCAGTAAATGCCCCTTTTTCGTGACCAAATAGCTCGCTTTCTAGCAGCTCGCCAGGAATGGCACCGCAATTTACCGGAATAAATGGCCCGTCTTTGCGTTCAGATAAGAAGTGAACATTACGTGCAACGACCTCTTTACCTGTTCCAGACTCACCTAGAATCAAAACAGTGGCATCAGTTGGAGCAACCTGTTCAACTAATCGACGAACTATTTGTATTTGTTCGCTTTTACCAATAAGGCTTCTAAACAGTCGCGTCTTTGTTCCCGATGTACGAGACAAGCTCGGTTTGCGCCTTGAGTATTCTTGGCAACGATGGATAGCTTGGGTCAAAACGGGATAGGTTAATGGCGTTGCAATAACGCTAACGAGATTACAACCTGCTGATGCTTGGCTATTATTTTCAACCAATGCTACAAATGGTATGTGAGGAAACTTCTCAACCAGTCCGCTGACTATGGCTGGCGATATGTGCTCTATAAGAACAGCATCAGCCCCACTATCTTGCAAATACCGTTCGCAATCACTAAAGCCTCGCGATTGACACGACTCTCCCATGAAGGTAACGATAGTTTCCAAGTTTTGAATAAGTTCCTGGTTGTCACTAACCAGCAAAATGTTCTTCATCAATTCCCCGAGAACGCTTTGTTATTATTTACAGTTTAGCGCATTTATAAATTGTAACGACAAAAGATCGGAGCGCAACCGCTGTTTTCGGAAATGTATCAATAAAAAAAGCAGGTTACCCTGCTTCTTTCGATTAATTTTAGCAAAATTAACGTATGTTGGTTTAACTCAACAACGATAAAACCTGACTTTGCTGCTGATTCGCTTGCGCTTGAACGGTTAGCGCCGCTTGACCTAGCACATCGTTTGAAGCCTGCTGTGACACAGCTTGAGCAAAATCAAGATCTTGAATGCGGCTACGCGCTTCAGCGGTGTTCACGTTAGCTTGAGTAAGAGAACGCGCCGCACTTTCGAAACGGTTTTGGGTAGCACCTAAATCGCCTCGCGCGCTACCGATCGTTTCAATTGCAGCATCAGTTGCACCTAGCGCATCTTCAATGCTAGTGCCAGATGTAATATCGATAGCCAGTACATCATTTAATTGAGCAGCAACATCTTGTGTATTGACGCTTATTGATTGACCCGCACTTGAACCTGATTGAAATTCAAGTGAGCCATTTTCAGATAATAACGGCTTGCCAGCAAAATTCGTCTGCTCAATGGTTTGAGAGATATTCTCTTGTAATTGCGTAATTTCAGATTGAATAGCACGGCGATCGCCACTGCTCAAAACACCATTACCAGACTGTAAGGTAAGTTCGCGAATGCGGTTTACATCGTCATTGATGCTGCCTAAACCACCCTCTGCAACCTGCGCCACCGAAATGCCGTCGTAAATGTTGTTGATAGCCTGGCGGTTGCCTTCTACTTCTGAAGTTAATCGGTCGATGATTTGCTGAGCTGCAGCGCCGTCAGTTGCATCGTTAACTTTCTTACCACTGGCAAGCTTCTCAAACAGGTTATTTTGCTTTTCTTGGATTTGACCAATAAGCGAGTTACCTGAATCGGAACCTATTTTAATCATGAGGCTACCCTATTAAACTTTCACTTAATATAGTGTAGTAAATAGACAGAAGAATAACGAGTGACTGTTTTTTTAAAGAGTATGAAAATGAATACCCAACGGCTCAACGGTATCGTTACTGTTGAGTATTTCACTTTTTATTTAAGGAAGACTCGTTAAAAACTAATGGTTTATGGCATTGTTGCCGACACATGATATATTTAAACGATAATCATAAAAATCGTGGGCGTTCTATGTTTGACGGCAAGTCTATATTGATAACAGGTGGTACAGGTTCGTTCGGTCATAAATACACCGAAAATTTGTTATCACGCTATAACCCCAAGCGCTTAATTATCTATTCGCGTGACGAGCTAAAACAGTTCGAAATGCAGCAGAAATTTAATGCTCCCTGCATGCGCTACTTTATCGGTGATGTGCGAGATAAAGACCGCCTTACGCGCGCAATGCAAGGGGTAGACTACGTTATCCATGCTGCCGCCATGAAACAAGTTCCGGCTGCTGAATATAATCCCACGGAGTGCATCCGCACTAATATCGATGGCGCTGAAAACGTTATAAACGCAGCTATTGATAATTCGGTAAGCAAAGTTATCGCGCTGTCGACCGACAAAGCAGCTAACCCCGTTAATTTGTACGGTGCGACTAAGCTCGCTTCCGATAAGCTGTTTGTTGCAGCAAATAATATGGTTGGCGCGGGCAGACCTCGATTTTCTGTAGTGAGATACGGGAATGTAGTGGGCTCTAGAGGCTCGGTTGTTCCGTTTTTCAATAAGCTCATTGAAGAAGGCACTGACCATATTCCGGTTACGCATAAAGATATGACGCGATTTTGGATAACACTTCAGCAGGGCGTCGACTTTGTTTTGAAGAATTTCGAGCGCATGATGGGTGGCGAAATATTTGTGCCCAAAATACCGTCAATTAGAATTACCGATTTAGCCGAAGCCATGGCACCAGGTGTACCCATTAAGATAGTGGGTATTCGACCTGGCGAGAAACTTCACGAAATGATGTGCCCTGGCGACATGGCCTTTCACACTTTCGAATATGACGATCACTTTGTCATTGCACCATCCATCAAGTTCTTCCACAGGAGTAATAACTTTACTTCAAACGGACTGGAGGAAGTAGGTAAGCCAGTTTCAGATGGTTTCGAATATGTATCTGATACAAATCCACATTTTCTCACGGTAGAGGAAATAGTTTCCTGTAATAAGGATGCGGATAAGTGATCCCATACGGACGTCAGTCGATTGATGAAGATGACATTAACACCGTCGTTAATTCACTAAAATCCAACTGGCTAACGCAAGGCCCAGCCGTACCAGCATTTGAAGAAGCTCTGACTCTGCAGAGCGGTGCTAAGCATGCTGTAGCGGTTAACAGCGCTACGTCAGCCCTGCACCTCGCTTGCCTTGCTCTTGGAGTAGAGAAAAACGATACGGTATGGACCAGCCCCAACTCCTTCGTTGCCTCTGCGAATTGTGCACTTTACTGCGGTGCCGAGGTAGACTTTGTTGATGTAGAGCCCACAACAGGCAATATGGATGTAAGTGCATTAGCCGCAAAGTTAGCGCAGGCTAAAGAGCATGGGACCCTTCCCAAAGCTGTCATTCCCGTGCATTTCGCAGGTCAATCATGCGACATGAAAGCTATTGCGGCGCTCGCTGAAAAATATCACTTTCGTATTATCGAAGATGCTTCTCACGCTATTGGCGCGAAATACCGCGATCAGCCAGTTGGAAGCTGTCAGTATTCAGACATTACGGTTTTCAGTTTTCACCCCGTTAAGATAATCACTACGATGGAAGGCGGCGCGGCGTTAACCAACAACAGCGAGTTAGCTCGAAAAATTCAGCTGATGCGAAGCCACGGCGTTACGGCAGTTCAGGACGAAATGACAGAAGTTTCTCATGGACCTTGGTACTACCAACAGGTGCTATTGGGCTTTAACTACCGCATGAACGATGTAGAGGCTGCACTAGGCACAAGTCAGCTAACAAAACTGGCTCAATTCGTTGAGCAAAGAAACGTACTCGCGGCTTTTTATGACAATGCATTCGAACATCAAGCCAATATCACGCCTCTGGATGTAAAAAGTAACTGCTACAGTAGCTATCACTTGTACGTTGTAAGAGCCACAAGGTTGAACTCTGAAACGCATAAAATTGCTATAGAGACCTTGAGAGCAAAGGGAATTTTTGCTCACGTCCACTACATTCCCATTCACCTTCAGCCGTTTTATCAAAAATTAGGCTTCAAAAAAGGTGACTACCCGCATGCCGAACAATACTATCACCATGCTATTACGCTACCTCTTTACCCGTCATTAACGCAAGAAGAAGCGCGATACATAGTCGATACGACAATTGACGTTGTTAATCAATTATCGAGTTAACTTCAAGTTCTAATATAGGCTCGCCAATGTTGTAATGTTTAGACGCATCACGACTAAGAAGTGCGTCTAAATGTTGCGGTGCTAAGCCAAACCCAGTTCTAAGTGACTTAACATTATCGTGGGTAAAGGGCTGCCCTTTTTGAATGGGTGCACTGGCGTAAAGCGAACGACGTCTTAGCTTATCTTTTTCGCTTACCGCATAGGTGACTTTACCTAAAGTCTGCTCTACTTGGCGAACGCTTTCTACCATATCAGAAAATTCCCTAGGCTCCATCGAAAACGCTGAATCTGGCCCACCAAGCGATCTGTCTAAAATGAAGTGCTTCTCTATTACTCTCGCTCCCAATGCGGTAGCTGTTATGGGTACAATAGAGCCCATGGTATGGTCAGAAACACCTACAGTCACATCAAATCTAGCGCGCATATCGGCCATGGTTTTCAGATTAGCATCAGCAAGAGTGGAGGGATAATTCGAGGTGCATTTTAGTAGTGTTACCTGATGGTTGTTTTCCCTATGACAGGTTTCCAATGCTAAGGAAATATCCGCCTCTTGAGCAACTCCCGTAGAAATAATTATGGGTTTCCCCGTTTTTGCTACCGCCCTGATTAAAGGAATATCTGTGATTTCAAAGGAGGCTATTTTGTATAGGGGAACGTTCAGTTGCTCTAGAAATGCCACGCCATCTACATCAAATGGACTAGAAAAAAACACCAAGCCTAGCTCTTGAGCCACTTTCTGCAGTGGCTCGTGCCATTCGTAAGGCATAGACGCTTCTTTGTATAAATCCCACAAAGTACGCCCTTTCCACAGCCCTTCTTTGCGCTTTCCAAAAATGTCATTATCAACATTGATAGCTAGCGAATCTGCGGTGTATGTTTGTACTTTAACCGCATTGGCACCTGCTTTCGCCATCGCCTTTATCGTATCGACGGCCAAATCAAAATCGTTATTGTGATTGGCAGACAGCTCGGCAATGATGAAGACTTGGTCGTTAAATGGATACATCTGCTAAGACTTATTAAAATATACAAGCACGTCGTTAATAGACGTTAACTTATCGAGATCTTCATCTGGGACAGTAACGCCAGTCTTACCTTCAAGTTCAACAAATAGATTGAATAGATCTAAGCTATCTAACCCATACTCAGAAAATGCTTGTTCGCTGCCTAGGTTGCTTACATCAGTAGTCACACCAGAGTCAGTCATTGCTTGTTTTACATCTGCTTCAGTTAACATATTCTTCATTCCTCTTTAATAGGCATGTGGCCCACGAAAACCCGACCCCAAACCCGCTTAAAACGAGTCGCGCTGAGTTATCGTTAGACAAATAGTTTTTCAATATTAGGGGGATAGACGAAGAAACGGTGTTACCCGTATTTTCCAGTGCTTTAATAAACTTAGCTTCACTACCTTTGAAGCGTCTTGCTATGGCGTCAACAATAGCTAAGCTTCCTTGGTGTAAAATAAACGCGTCCACACTCTCTTCGGGCCAATCGTTCTTTTCTAATAACGTTTTTATTGCAGGAGCAACGTTCAACGAGGCAAAGTTAAAAACTTGCCTACCATTCATATAAAGCTCGCCTTGTTCAACCTTTAAATGTTCAGCGCCTTTTCCATCAGTACCAAATGAGCAGTCTGACACCACAAGCTGTGGATTTTCACCCATCCATGTGGCAGTAGCGGCGTCGCCGAACAGCATAGAGGTTGTTCTATTAGGCGTTGTAATTACTTTTGAATACGGATCAGCGGTTACCAATACACCATTCTTTTTGCCAGAAGCCGCTAAGAAGCCTTGTAAAATCGATAACCCATATACATACCCTGAGCACCCAAGTGAAACGTCAAACGCCGCAACATGAGTAGGTAGTGCTAACTTTTTATGAACTAATGCCGCACAGTGAGGCAAGCCTTGCCCGTCGGGGTTTTGTGTTACAACAATAAGGGCATCGATGTCTTCTTTGGCAAGATCAGACTCACACAGCAACGCATCAACCGCTTTTACCGCTATATCAGAGGTGTCATCACCTTGTTCTAACCTTGGCAAAAAGCGCGCGCCAAGCTTAGTCTCAACAAATGATGCCGACTCCTCGAAGGTCTCTGCTTGTTTGAAGTTATCGACACCTTCTTTCGGTATGTAACTTGAAATAGCTTTAATGCCTATCATGCTATTCTCCAACAATGAACTGTACGGTTCCAAAACGTTTTCCATCGATAACAACGTCGTTAATTGAAAACTTGTTTTGCATTATCCGCGTGGTTTTAATTGAAAGACTTTCATAACCTATCGGCAGTTCATCAAAAAAGTTAAGCTGCCCCACTAACCACTTGCCCGTCTTTAGACTAAAGAGTGTGTTATGGAGTTTTTTCGTCAAGGCAACCACTAGTTCTACAGTTGTGCAGTCGTTACGAAAAAAAGAAGTCGCCTGCTGCTCATCAGACATGACATCAGCACGTTGTACTAGTATATCTTCGTCAAATGGGTAGGATTCCTGTACTTGCCCTTCTGTCTCAACAATCACGCCTCGCGTTCTTTCTTGTGTGTTCTTATCAAGAAGCTCAACTGTACCAACAATGTTTTTTTCAACATCATCTTCGAGCTGCCCAAACAAAACCTCACACTGCCGATGAATCAATTGTTTAAACACGAGTTTGGTTACGATTTGATTTTCTTCACACACTGCAGTGCTAAACCACGTATAAAAGTCGGTACTATGGAGGTAGTTTCTCGAGCCTTTAAATTTGAGCTGTGTTTTCATTATCGAATCCTCTTAGCCGGATTTCCCAACATGGTAGACTCAGGGGCAACGTCCTTAAAAATTGCTGCTCCTGCTGCCACTGTGCTGTACATCCCAACACGCACGCTGTCTCTCACAACGGAATTTGGCGCTAGTTGTACACCTTCCTCAATGTGTGCATAGCCACACAGTGTTGAATTAGGGCCTATATCGACTAAATCATCAACCGCAACATCATGCCCTAAATTAGCATTAGCGCGAATAAAGCAGTTGTCACCCACTCTTGTACCGGGCTGAAGCACAGTATTTGCTGCAATGACAACACCGCAACCGAGTTTAACGTTAAAACCGATGTTCGCTGACGGATGTACCAGCGTAGCTAACCGGTGCTGTGGAATGTTGAGACGCTTAAACTTTTCTGCACGGGCTTTCATTTTTCCCACGGACAACAGTGCATAAACGAATAACGTATCTTCGTCTAAACTTTCCCATTCATGGGGCGCGCCCAAAACTGGCCATCGCTCTATATATTCACCTGCAGGAATATTGTCATTCAAAAAGCCGACTAGCTCTAAAGGCTCGCCAATCTTTATTAGATCAAGCACGATTTGTGCGACAACCAAGCCGTTACCGCCACCACCTATAATCACTACCTTTTTCAACACATCCTGCCTTTATTTGATAATTTCATCTACCCACGGTTGATTGTGGTTGTATGCTTCCATAATCGATAACGCGCTTTGTGACATTGTTTTCAATGTATCTGGAGAGCATCGCAAATTCTCAAGCACATTGACAACGCGTTGTTGAATTTTTTCTAAGCGCTTCGACTCTGTGCTGTAGTCCCCAACATAGACCGCGGCCCCCTTTTCTTCTAATGCGATCGCTTGCGCAACTTGATTTTGTGCAATAGCGAGGACAAGGGTCGGTAGCCCCATTTTACAACGCTCCCAGGACATGGTGCCACCACCACCAATTGCCAGGTCAGCCTGCGCCATTAATGATGAAATATTCGAAGCTTGCACATGTAATTTAAAGCCGTGCTGAGTACAAAATGCGTGTATTAGCGGCTTGAATGGGTGATGCTCTCCAATGATGACGTCAACGCTAACGGGTTCATTTAAGCTTGTGCACCACTTTGCGAGCAGCTCGCAGATAAATAGAGTGGCATTGTCTTTATCCATTCCTCCAAAGCATACAAAAATGCGCTTTAGTGCTTGAGGCAATGTAGGGGGGGAAAATGCAAACTCTTCTCGCAACGGAAAATACTGGGGACCGATCATGAGCTTAGTATTATTTTGAATTTTTCCATCCCATTTTTTCTGAGCATCAAGTACTAAATTAGGGTCAATCAATACATCACATTTTAGTGTTCGGTCGGCCAGCCCATCAATAACGACAACTTTTGCATTTAGGGCTTCTTTTAACGCAATGTGCCACTGTGAAGTCAAAGAAAAATGATCTACAACAACAATAACGCGCTCGTTTAATGTTGTATGGTGCAATGCCGCTAATGACTCACGCGCATCATTGGATTCTGTTCCACCTAACCAATGAGCGTGAGGACACCAGTTTCCTGCGTATTCTTGAGCGTTGGAAGTCGGTAACTCGATTACCTTAAAATCTGCGCGTCTGATTTCATCTAAACAATGCCCCTTGTGAGGCTTTGAAATAAAGTATATTGAAATACCGCGCGCTCTTAATAGCTTTGCCAGTGTAAGGCAGCGCATAACATGGCCAGTTCCTATGTGTTCACCACTGTCTACGCGCACCAACGCTGTAATCGAGTTGTTCATTTTCACAGCCCTCGAGACTGGATCGCTCTGAATAGAAGCTCTGCGGTTTCCCAATCTTCTTCGGTATCGATATCTTGCACGCGGTATCTTGGCATCAGAAACGCGGTGGCGTGATGAGAATACATTGGCAAATTCTTTAGAAAAGCGTCAGCCTTGCCCCAGTAGAATTGCCCTGCGTCATGGTAGGCTTCCAGCAGATCCTGAGAGCGTGTTTTCATGTGCTGTTTATCAAACATTTCAATATCACCTTGCGGCGTAAAATGGAAAGCACGTTGAATAGGAAAAGGAAAGCTTGTTGCAGAGAAACAGAAGTCCTTCTTCGAACTTTTTAATTTTGCAAACGCATTCACTAAGTCTTCCGATGTAACAAAAGGTGCGGTAGCGTAAAGCACACAACAGTAATTTGCTGGTTTTTCGTTGTCGGCCAGCCATGTCAACGCGTGATTAACAACATCGCGAGTTACCGCATGGTCATCAGACAATTCAGCTGGACGAACAAACGGAACGAAAGCCCCTTTTTCAATAGCAAACTGCGCAATTTCGTCATCGTCAGTACTTACAATAACCTTATCAAATTCCTTTGAGGCTAGAGCAGCTTCTATAGACCAGGCAATAATAGGTTTATTGCAAAAAAGGCGGAGGTTTTTTCGCAAAATGCGTTTGCTACCACCTCGCGCTGGGATTATTGCTACATTCATAAGTGTCTCTGCTGTTAGCGTATATCGGTTTAGCTACTTCTGACGCTAGTGGCACGGTGATTGAGTAATTTGCTCACGCTAAGACGACTTCTTTTTATTAAAAATGATCTTTGTTTTACAAAGTGATGCTTCTAACGGTCTTGGACATAACCAAAATCTATCACCGGCTTCATTGGTCATCTCTTTATCGGCAAGAGGCTCAGAAGCTAAAGCAAACATGCTGTACGTTTCAAAAGACGTCATACTATTTGACAACTTGTGGAAGTAATCATCGAAAAAACTCCCCCAATCCTCTTTCTCAAGCTTAGGAAACACCAATTTCAGTTTATTGCTCGAAACTAGCGCGAGTACCGCAGTAAACACGGATTTTTCCACGCCTTTTTTATCCGAATTGTTAAAGGGACTGAATACCAAAACGTCGGTTTCCGCTGTGTTGAAACCTTCATGTAATTCTAGCAAGAGTTCAGGTTCGTTTGTTATGAATGCCGCTCGGCTAACTTCAGGCTTGCGCTTTTTCAAATCAGCAGCACTTGAGATAAATTCAAGTTGATAGCGATGTTGACTGTTATCAATATTTTCGTTTAGGCCAAGAGTCTCAATAATATGGCTAGCAGAATCACTAATAAAGCCCACGTTCTTACTCTTTACGTATTCTGATAAGGTGATCTCTTGTCTTTCTTTTGTGAAACTTGAAACTGAGTCAAAAGCATCAGGATACATCGAAACACTCGTTAACGCGTCATCAAGAAAGTTGTGCCAACACGATTTAATAGCTTCGAATTTCTCCATCACTAGTTCGTCATTTTTGAAATGCGTTAATTTACTGAAAATGCTGTTTATGTAATTCGAAGTACCATTGAAGTAAAAAAATAAAATGGAGCTTTTACGCAAATACGCCTCGACTAAGAACTTGCGCTGATCGAACACCAGTTTATCGATATCTTCGCGCCCATTAAATTCTTTGTCAGATAACGCTTTAAAATTGGTGATGTCCTCTATTAGCGCATCATGATTAAACCGTTTAGCAAAACGTTGTTGGAATTCAGCTACCGGAATAGGAACATGAGCCTGAGTTTGAATCCAGCTCATCGCAGCCTGTTTGTCTTCCAATGAATTAGTAATAATTAACGCGTCTTGCTCTAATGGAGGACTTCCAACGATTTTTGCGCCATCGTTTAAATTATAAACGTCAGCATCACTGAAAGCAGATAAGGTTTTCTCAATCACCGACTTTGACATGTTGAATTCAAACTTGGTATTTACATAGGGTCTAAAGTTCCCTCGCACTACCAATGAAGTGTCTATGCGCTCTGCGTGATTAAACAGTTCGCCGCCATCTTTTTTATAATAGCCTGAGGATTTAGAGTGATGGTGATTAACATCAACCATCCCCAAGTCAACGCCGAATAGATAAACTTGTTTAAAGCCCAGTTCTAACACGTAGTTAATGACAAAATTCGATACGGTAGGATAGGAAAAATGAAGGAATGGCAATTCTAACTCAGGAAAGAGTTCCTTCATAAAAACCGTTGACGACTCACCTTCTTTGAAAGCGAGAAAGGTGTCTTTATAGAGCTTTACCGTATCAGGGTGAACACCATTACAGCTGATAAAATTGATCTGCTTTAAATAGTCTTTATCGCCTATACGCGATGCCCAATCGAAAGACGCTCGGTTCGACTCTACTTCTGCGTGAAAGTCAGGAACAATACCATTACTGTGCATTGCCTGTAAGGCTGTGCCGCAAGATATGACTATAGCTCGCTCCCTTTCTTCCTTCAAAAGGGGCAGTAAATTATCAAGAGAGGGGCCATTTCCGACGATAAATACCGCTACCTCACTTAAATTTCTACTGAGCTCCGGCACGCCAGATTTGCGATAAAAGCCTATATTATTTTCTACCGCCCATTTCGTATGCGTCGTGCCAAAGCGAGAATGCTCGAAGTATTCCCCCATGGCGACAATTAAACGCAGGTCTTCTCTTAGCTTATCAACCGCAGGAAGAAGTACCTCGTTATCATAGCCGAGTGTTAAGTAGGTATTGGCAATGATATGTGTTCCGATAGAGTGGAATTGACTTAAAAGGTCCCGTACGAGGTTAGTTCCGTCATCCCCGATGTTAAGGTAAATACGGTGCCGTTTTTCTTCAACTTTGTTCAGAATTGCCGCCCAATCTATCGCAAACAGAGAAGCAAAAAAGTAGTCTCGGTTGGGTTCGCAAACAAAGAGTTTTTCTATATCTCGCGAGTCACTGAGCGCTTCTAACTGATATCCTGCTCCCATGCCAAAAAGGAGCATCGATTTAACGGTTTCCGGTAGCTTACTTTCTTCCTCTTCCATTCCCGCCAAATGTTCTTGGATTTTCCTTACCATTTTATGATGCGAATAATGAATGAGTTTTCCCCCTGCGTAGCCTAATATTAGGTTATCGCGGTTGGGCTGCTTCACAAATGCTTCATAAGCTAGTTCAGACTCGCGTTTTGGGCTGTCACCGTAAAGCGGTGTGCAGGTCTCTATATGGAAGAGGTTTACTTCACCTGATTGATTAGCTTTTGGCTCCCACTTGACCGGCTTGTAGTCGCTGAATTCTTTAGCTATATCAGGGTAATACTTCGCAAACGCTTCAATGTTATTATCAAAAACGTCTTTACTAAGGTTACTGGTCGCCCAATCATTGGATGTAACCACCGGACTCCAAGGAACTAAATAGTCGTCAAATGGCTGCGAGGAAGAAAATGAAAATAGCCGCTTTTGCACGTCTTTAATTGTTAGCCCAGATAGACTTTTAAGTACTGAGTCAAAGCTCGCACTATGATAATGCTGATAAAAATGAACTGAAGCAAAAGGACTTACCTGCTTTAATTCACTTAAATCTTCTAATACAGAACTACCGTCTAACTGGCTTTGAAAATAAATTGCCGTTCCCTTCTCTGCAGCAACTTTGAAAATTTCTGGCCAAACACCGGTGAGCATAGAGCAATGTGTGAATTCAAAATTAGGCTCGTAAAGGACGATACTTTTGAAGTTAGTTTCATTTACCAATTTAAGTAGGTGAATTCCAAGAGCCAACCCCAGTACAACTAACACTTCTGCATCGTCTTCGATGGGCTTGGATTGCCGAGAAAACCCGTTTTTGTCCAATACCCAAGGAGAACTTATAAACGAGTCCACATGTTGATGAATACTTGCGGTTACCTGTTCCCCGTAAAAGACCTTGCCGCTATTAAAGTCGACAATATCGAGTTCTTTATCTTTGTTAACGAAAACTGAGGTGGATGTGCTTCTCGCCCGAATGAGCTGAGTAAAGATAGCCGGCATTACGCGCTTGAAAGCTATTAAGCTTTTTTCTTTGTTCTTTTTAATCGCGTACGCAGATTCAACTTCTAGCGATGTTTGTTTATCTTCATCATCTAAAAGGTAGAATTTAATAGCTTTAAGCATTATTTTTTATATCTCTTTGCCGCTTTTTGCGCTCTTGAAAAGCCAACTATCTCCTCTTTTGCAGCTAACTTCAACTTAAGCGCAAGTTCTTCTAATTCTTGATTAATAATTAGTTCATTTTCAGCGAAGGTAGTGCGTTCATTTCCAGAGAGTCTGCTTAACTCGCGAAGAACCAACGAATGTCGCAGGCTGATTAGATGACGGAAAGTTTCAGTTGAAAGCGCGGCAGGCTCTGCTGCCACGCAAACCGCAATTGCTGCGTTGACTTTGCTTAGGAAAAGAGGTGTAGATGAATGGTTTAACTTATCGACGTTCAAATCGCTTGCTTACTTTCTCGTTGCGCTCGAAACGCCTCTTCTTTTGCTTCTTGGGGAATCTGCACCCAAGCATCTCTAATCGGCGATAACAGTGAAGATACCTCATCTAACAACTTAATATCATTGTTAACATGAGCCTCGTTCAGTTTCTCGATCATAAATTCATAGAGGGCAAACATGTTTTCAGCAACTTCGCCGCCCACTTTTACATCTAACGTATCGCGCAGGTGAATAATAATGGCCGTTGCTTTCGAAATAAATGTCGCCTTCTCTTGCAACTCTTTTCGTTCCATTGCACCTTTCGCATATGCAATCCTGTCTAACGCGCCTTGAAGCAGCATCAAGGTCAACTTGTGAGGATCTGCATTGGCAACATCTTGCTTTAAATTACCTTTTTTGTAGGCATTAATACCTTTAAGAGACATACTTTCTCCGAAACTCGTACGTTATAGTGCGGCTAATAATGCCGAGCTTGTCTGATTCAACTGTGCCACAGTCTGGTCTAAGTTAAGGTACTTGCTTCGTAAGATTTGCTCATAGTTGAACATACGAAGCTCCAAAGTTTCCCTTTCAGAATAAACACCCTCTCTATTCTCTTTCGCCGTTTTTTCGCGCAGAGAAATAAGGCCTCCAGATGACGTAAACTCATCAACGAAATCGTATAAGCGAACCGCTATACCTTCATTTTCGTCTGTAAACAATGTAGCGATATCGTCGAAATTGTCTTCCAACGCATCTTTTAATCTGTCTTCCCCAGACCCAATTCCAAAGTCTGACGAACTAATTTCTAACTTTCCATCTTCGTCTAGCTCTATACCAAGTCTGAATAACCCACCGAGCTGTGAAGTAGACACGTTATCGCCAATGATAGATGATAGTCCAGACTGGATTCCTCTTAGCAATGAGTCTCCAGCAAGCGCACCATCTTCTTCCAACTCAGATTCACCATAGCGCGTCAACGTTCCAATTTCGTCAATAATCGCATTATAGTTATCTACAAAATCCCTAATTTTCTGTTCAAGACCTTCTTTGTCAAAACCGATTTTCAGCGTCGTCGACAAAAAGTTGCCCGCATTATCTTTGGGTGAGATCTCGTTAACATCAAAAGTGACGTTTTGAATTGTGTTTTCAAACTTATTTGACTGGCTTTGAACTTCAATTCCGTCAACAAATGCAATTGCGTTTTTGGCAGATTCAATGTTGGCAGCGCTAATGTTATTAGTTCCACCCGCAGTTGAAAGTCTGTCTAGTTCTGCAGCGCCTGTATCATTGTTGATAACTAGATCATTGCCATCACCGGTCTCTTCAGACAGAAACACCAGGCGAGGCCCTTCGGCAGTACCTGTATCAATAATATTTGCGGTTACACCGAAATTATCGTCTGCGCTGTTGATCGCTTCTCTGAGGTCTACAAGAGATGTGCCAGAATCAACGTTGATAGTAAATGAATCACCACCAGGAATGCTAAAGGTCAAAGAACCCGTTCCAGAACTTAAAACAGGATCTGAACTTGAAGTGAAAGCACCCGCGTCTGTAGTTATGCGACTTCCCGATGCAAGTTGTTGCACGGTAATATCGTAACTTCCGCGTAATGCTGAGCTCGACGCATCAGCAGATAAAACGTCGTCATCTTCTGAAGGATTAACGATTGTAGGCTCTCGACCGTTAATATCAGTATCGCTACGTAAGTCATCGACAGCATCTTTAAAATCTGACAACTTAGACTTTATCTGTCCAAGACCAGAGATTTCTGCTTCGATCTTTTCTTCTTTTGTGTTGAGCCTTTCCTCTTTAGGCAATCTCTCAGCATCTAAAAGCTGCTGGACAAGATCATCAAGAGCTAAACCTGAACCTACACCTAGCGACTGAATAGTCATAACCTACCTCATTAAACCTGATTGTTGATAAACACCCCTACGCTATTCCCTACATCCTGCTGTAATTCCTGAATTCTTTCAGCAAGCTTTAAAAGCTCCTCGGAAGGAATCTGCCGAATAACGTCTCCAGATTGACTATCTTTAACTGTCACAACCGAACGATTGGTATTTTCGTCGATTGAAAAAGTTAAATCCCTGTTTTGAACAGTTAGAAATGACTCAACTTTTGCTACCGCCTCTTCAAGGTCAGC
Source organism: Alteromonas sp. W12 (assembly GCF_001924945.1). Lineage (NCBI taxonomy): Bacteria > Pseudomonadati > Pseudomonadota > Gammaproteobacteria > Alteromonadales > Alteromonadaceae > Alteromonas > Alteromonas sp. W12. The sequence continues at coordinate 590,623 of NZ_LQXH01000001.1, read as the reverse complement.
AACATTCCTCTCTCCACCTTGGTTATCGACTTCTCCAGATAAACCTTGAGATAAATTTTCATCTTCCACCTCAACGCTGTTGCTTTGAGATGAAGAAGACTTAGCAAGCTCATCTATACGATTTGCGTCACTGTTAACTTCTTTAGGTGAACTTAAACTGTCTCTTACCGACGATGCTGTATTTGGTGCTGTACCTGTTGAAGTACCTATCGCTGTACTTGATGCAAAAGGCTGACCATTTTGAATATTCGGTATTTCCACGTTTCTACCCCCTTCTGAAACGACAAAACGGGAACCTGCCTAAGCAAGCACCCGTTACATCTCAACTAAGGCTAAATTGTATTATAGCTTATCCAAGCAACGATAGCGCAGTTTGTGGACGCTGGTTGGCCTGGCTCAGAACTGAAACAGATGCTTGCTGAATAATCTGGTTACGCGTTAATTCAGCCGTTTCCGCAGCAAAGTCCGTATCTCTGATTTGAGAGCGTGCCGCAGACAAGTTCTCACTGATGTTACTCAGGTTACGAATAGTCGACTGGAATCTGTTTTGAAGCGCACCTAAATCAGCACGAACGCCCCCAACACCAGATATTGCAGCATCGACCGCACTTAATAGCGCAGCAGCACCTGAAGCAGTTTCAACACTATCACCATCAATACCAAGACCGGCTGTACTAAAGCCAGTAATTGATCCTAGGTTACCGGTTGAAAGGTTTACTGAAATCGTTTGACCTGCGTTAGCACCCACTAGGAATGAAGCAGAAAAGTTACCATCTAAGATGTTAACGTTACCAAACTGAGTATCCGTTGCGATACGTGAAATTTCAGTTCGTAGCGCTGATACTTCTTTTTGAAGCGCCAAACGGTCAGCAGAAGAGTTGATGCCGTTTTGCGATTGAATTGATAGCTGGCGAATACGCTGTAGGCTCGTAGTAATCTCACTGATCGCACCTTCAGCTGTTTGTGCTAAAGAAATAGCATCGTTCGCGTTGCGTACTGCTTGGTTCAAGCCTTCAACTTGCGAAGTAAGTCTGTCAGAAATTTGAAGACCTGCAGCATCATCTGCGGCACTGTTAATTCTAAAACCTGAAGACAATCTTTCGAACGACGTGTTAAGACGATCATTTACGTCAAAAAGCTGACGTTGTGCGTTGATCGAAGACACATTTGTGTTAACGAATAAACTCATTGGAATACCTCCTAGGGACTCGTCGACCAATGTGGTACGATCAAATCCTTCCAGTTCAAATTAGCTTGGTCACTACTCCGAGCTAACGCCTCTGTTAAAAGTAAAGTAAATTACCCCTCAACTATTGGTATCGGCCAACCCTTTAGGTTCTTTAGTTTTTTTTTCGTTTTTTTTATCTTTTTTCGAAACAAACAGATAAGCCACTGAATTAGTTGACAAATAAATTTATAAAAATTTAAAAAGATCACATTTATTCGGTTGATTTATCAAGCAATGATTAAAACGACTTAAAGCGTTTAAGAAGGTTTGTCTTTTTCGCAACAAAGCGGCAGTACCTACTTCTCATACGCAAGACAGAATCAGCTTGTTAATTGAACGGCAAAGAATTGGAATGAGAGTACCACTGCATGTCTTATCAATAAGACAGGCGAAATCTTTTACTCTAAATTTAAAGTTGGCATTGATGCTGCAAGGTATATTTTGAACAAATTGTCGTGCTCTGCAATTTGTTTGAAATTGGCGGGATGTTTCGGTATTACTAAAAAAAAGGCCGAGACTATTTAATCTCGGCCAATTTGCTCACGTTAGGAGATTGAGCAAATTCAGTTTCTGTCGGCTGGCAGGTATTTAGTAGGATAAACTGGCCTCTCAACCAACACTTCTACACTCTCAGTCCTGTTAGTCGACGCTTTCTCAAAGGGGCGGCCTTACGGCCGCTATCCTTTTTCAGGGGATGGCCTCTCAACTCCTTCCCAACTTCAAGCGTCTTTTAATTAACCACCTAGTAGTGAAAGTGCAGCCTGTGGACGCTGGTTAGCCTGTGCCAGGATAGTAGTACTAGCTTGCTGTAAAATCTGGTTGCGGCTTAGTTCTGCCGTTTCGGTGGCAAAGTCTGCATCTTTGATTCGCGATCTTGCCGCTGATACGTTCTCTGAGATATTGCTCAGGTTTCTAATCGTAGATTGGAATCTGTTTTGAATAGCACCCAAATCTGCGCGAAGGCCACCAATTGCAGAGATTGCTGCATCTACATCGTCAAGAAGAGCAGACGCACCCGCTGCGGTCAAAACGTCGGCAGATATAATTCCAAGCCCTGTAGCACTGAAGCCGTTAACACCTGCTGCGGTTAATGCTTGAGTCGATAGGTTCACTGAAATTGTTTGTCCAGAGTTTGCGCCTACCAAAAAGCTAGCAGAGAACACACCTGAAAGAATACTAACACCAGCAAACTCAGTTGTTGTTGCGATACGTGAAATTTCAGTTCTCAATGCAGAAACTTCTTTTTGCAGCGCCGCTCGGTCAGCTGAGCTATTAATACCGTTCTGCGATTGAATCGCCAACGTACGAATACGTTGTAGAGCAGTGGTAGTTTCAGCCATCGCACCTTCAGCAGTTTGTGCTAGTGAAATACCGTCGTTAGCATTTCGTACCGCTTGATCCAAACCTTGAATTTGCGAGGTCATACGGTCAGTAATTTGCAGTCCCGCGGCATCGTCTGCAGCACTGTTAATTCTAAAACCAGATGAAAGACGTTCAAACGCGGTGCTCAAGTTATTACCGGTAGTGAACAATTGACGTTGTGCATTCAAAGATGACACGTTGGTATTAACAAATAGACTCATGGGTCTCTCCTAACAGTTTCGAGTGTTGCGCTATTGGTTTTATTATTTGCGCGATTAGTTTAAATATTTGGCATAGCCTGTGCTTTGAATTACATGTCAGTTCAATCTGACGTTTCATTGGCACACTACCAATGGAACTTGCTAAGTAGAGAAGTTACTTCTCTTTGCTGGTCGGTGGGTTTGGTGTTCCAGAACCTCAAACCTCTCACTACCTCCTGGCTCTAATCTCGCCGGTCAGCAGCTCTAACCATTCATCAGCAAACTCCATTTTTTATCGACCTTTACTTGAATTTACTTTAGTAATTTTTTCAAATAATTACATTCGATTTAAAGCACTGTTTTTCCTAACTTTTAAATACAGTTAATTTAAAAAAACTTGTATTCAAACTGTGCTTTTTACGCTCTTAAACATTAGCTTTAGAAGCATAGAGAAAAGAAACATGGTTTATCTCCCCTTTGTAATAGTTATCGTCAAAGATCGAATTTTACTTTAGGTATTTTTTGCTAAATTTTAGAAAAACGGCGGATATAAATTAAAAATCTATATATTCCAGAGTGTTAGAGGGTAATTTTACGTGCACGAATAGTATAAATGAGGGGAATGACGCGTTTGAAAGGTCGGTATATAGAAAAGCTGGTCTTCAAAAGACCAGCTTTGAACGCACGTGAACTAGAGCACTACCTCCTGGCTTCACGTTAATGGCGATTAGCCTAGAAGCTGTAAAGCAGCCTGAGGACGCTGGTTAGCCTGAGATAATACAGTAGTACTTGCCTGCTGAATGATCTGGTTACGCGTCAAGTTAGCGGTTTCCGTAGCAAAATCTGTATCTTTAATCTGTGAACGTGCAGCCGACACGTTTTCAGAGATATTGCTTAGGTTACGAATAGTTGACTGGAAGCGGTTTTGCAAAGCACCCAAATCAGCTCGTAAGCTACCAATAGCAGAAATTGCGCTGTCCACATTATCAAGAATTGTAGAAGCATTTTCTGCTGAAAGAACATCACCAGTGCCAATACCAAGACCCGATGGGCCAAAACCTGAAACACCCGCAGCAGTAAGCGTAGGTGAAGACAAGTTAACAGAAATTGTCTGACCCGAGTTTGCACCTACTAGGAACGAAGCAGAGAACGCACCTGAAAGGATACTTACACCAGCAAATTCAGTGGTTGTAGCTATACGTGAAATTTCTGTACGTAGTGCAGATACTTCTTTTTGAAGCGCTGCGCGGTCTGCAGAACTGTTGATACCGTTTTGTGATTGAATAGCTAGAGTACGAATACGTTGAAGTGCTGTTGTTGTCTCAGACAACGCGCCTTCAGCAGTTTGCGACAATGAAATCGCATCGTTAGCATTACGAACGGCTTGGTTTAGACCTTCGATTTGTGAGGTCATACGATCGGTAATCTGAAGACCTGCAGCATCATCAGCAGCGCTGTTGATACGGAAGCCTGAAGATAAACGTTCAAATGAAGTACTCAATGAATTGCTTACATCAAAAAGCTGACGCTGGGCATTCAATGAGGATACATTGGTATTAACGAACATAGACATAAAGTCTCTCCTACACTCTCAGTCCAGCGTGCGCTGGCTGTCGGGATTTCCGACGTTTTGTTTTAGTAGTCATCAAGACCTGAGGGGTAATTGATGAACTGGCTCTCTCAGAAACTGTATCGACAACATATAAATTCTCTTTAGAAAAAATTACGATATTTGCCGATTAGCGGTAATATGTTGCCGCTCGACGAGACAAGAACTTTCAGTAACCATCAGATTTTTAAAGGAGATTTCAATTGAAACAAAAACTTCAAATAGTTGAAATTAGTCGTGTATCACCACCTGCAGTTCATGCAGCCTTTACTGATTTGATGGAGAATCCCTTCGACAAAAGTAGCAGTTCACTGCTGTGCTGCTATCGCCAAGCAACAGATCATGTGAGCAGAGATGGCGCTATTGTTATCCTTACTTTGCGTAAAGAAACGTTAGAAGTGATCAACAAAGTGTTGATTAAAGAGCTCGGTACCGATTTAAGAGATCCTAAATTGATGTACGACGGTCAAAGAGCAATAGTAACGGCCTTCGCTAAGACAATTGATGAAAATGAACAAGCACATACTAAGATGCTAAGTGTTTTCTCCACAACTGGACAATCTTGGTCTAGCAAACACTGGTTCGGCGATGATGGCTGGTGGATATGGAAGCCGCAATGGATAAACAACAAGGCATTCGGCTTTGCTTATCACCGCCCCGCTGATTACATTTCGCTTTACGAAGGCGACCCCACCCGCGCAATGCGCGTCCACAAACCAAACGTTTTCGGTCTTGCTAAAAATAACAAGGGATTCCCAAATGAAAGCGCCCTCTTGTTTGACCACGACGGTGAAGCAACAGTATTTTTAAGACGAGATGCCGATACATTTTCTGCTCAATTTGGCACATCTACGCCTCCCTATACAAAGTGGTTCTGGCATGACTTGGGAATTTATATTGGTGGGCCTTGTGCCATAGCGCTCACTAAAACAACATTCCTTGTTGCTGGTCGGCATGTGAACTGGGAAACCAGAGAGTTTTCGACACGACTTTGGCATTTCGATAAGACAAATAAAACACTAACCGAAATACTAACAATGCCCAGTAGCGGTGATACAAGTTATCCTGGCCTGATATTAGATAATGATCTACTTTACATGTCTTACTATTCAAGCCATATAGATAATCAGGCTAGGGTCTATGTAGCCAAAATTGGTGGGGTTAAGTCGTTACTTTAACCCGGACTAAATGTAGTTAAATAAGGAAAGGTTGGAAATTTGCGGAAATGTTGCTAGTGCCGCACTTAACGCGGTTTCCTGTTTCGCAAATTCAGTCGATGCTTCAGCGTAGTCAACATCTTGAATTGAAGAGCGCTGGGCTTTCGCTGCAATTTCCATGTCTAGGTTACTTTCATAAGTACTTTCAGCGATATTCAAGCGACTTCCCAAGGAAGCGCGCTCTAGAGATATTTTCTCTAGGCCGTTATCCAGACCTACCAATGCATCGGCGATAGCATCCTGTAGCGCTCCATGATTAATTGAAGTGTCTGATAGTAAAGACTGCACTTCATGGATTGTTTGTGCCATGCTTTTTTTCTCAGGTTGATCTAGAGAAAAACTGATCGAGTCGCCTGGTGACGCAACAGCTTCAAATTGCATACCTTTCAGCGTAAAGGGCTCTCCTGAGGTGTAGCCTACCGTTTCAATAACTGCACCACTGTTTTGATTAACAAGCTGAGCCTGACCTGTTCCGAGAAAATCTACCCTAAAGTCGTTGTTTGTTAGGTTAGCATTATCATAATTATTATTAAAAAAGGTATCGAAAGTACCTTGTTCCTTAATTGTCGCTCCCTCTAACGAGGTTACTGTATTCGCTGTTACTGAAAAGTTGAAACGAGATAGTACGTTCTCAAAAACTTCATACCCGTTACTGGTAGACTGAATCTTCGAGCTATTTGAAAGCTGAATGAAGTTTACGCCGGCATCGCCTGAAAAGGATATTGCATTACCTCCCGAAGCCGGGTTAAAAGTAAATGCTTGATTGCCAGATTGATAACCTGCGTACAGGTAATTACCATCTGCATCCTGCGTGTTCATCAAATCAAATATTTCGAGCTTAATTTGCTCTAACTCTGACCCGATAGCTCGTTTGTCAGGATCATCCAAAATGCCATTTCCCGCCTGAACGATTAATGTTCTAGCACGGTTAACCGAATTGGTAATATTCGTCAATACCGCTTCCTGCTGTTCGAGCGAACCTGTTACTAGATCATTGTTGCGCTGAAATTGGGTTAGCTCATCGATTTCTTCGGTTAAACGTAATACTTTTGCCGCACCAACGGGGTCGTCACTCGGAGTGATAATGCGTTTTCCAGAAGCTAGCTGCTCTTGAGTCTTTGCCAAATCGCCCTGATTTTGCATAATCGAGCGCATGTTTTGATCATAAATTTGATTCGTTGATATACGCATAACTCACCTACCTTGCTGACTGCAAAATGGTATTAAACAATTCTTGCGCCGTAGACAAAATTCGCGCTGCGGCAGCATAGCTTTGTTGATACTTTATTAAATTTGCGGCTTCTTCGTCTAAGCTAACGCCAGAGACAGACTCAAACCAATTCTGCGATTGAACCTTCATGGCTTCCGCTGAAGCAAGTGTTACTTTTGCCATCGAGGCATCTTCACCAATTCGGCCAACCATAGATGCATAAGCATCTTGGAAGGTACGTGGTGTATTCGTTGCCTCACTGCTCACTTGCACCGTATTTTCGTTTTGAATAGCCGCTAAATTAAGCGCATTACTGTTATCGTTAAAGCCATCTGTATTATAGCTGATCGAGAAACTATCCCCAGCTTTTGGCACGCCATCCAAACTCAAATCAAAGCCTGGATCTGGGCTTATTCCCGCTTGACTAATGAGGTTAGTTAAATCAGTTGTGCCAGTTACTGTAGCTAAAACATTACCGCTTCCATCTACAACGTCGTATGTATCTGCGGCCGTAAAGTTAATTTGAGCTGGCGCTGAATTTAACAGCCCACCCGCTCCGTCAAAAGCAGAAGCGCCGACTTCTGTGTTAGATACCGTAACGTCAATGACATTTGCGCTTCCCAAATTTGTATTATTTGCTCCTGCTCTCACCGGGCTTGCAAACGCTAAATCTTCAGGGCGATTTGTCTCTAGTGTAATCTTAGACGCGATATCTTTAGTTGGCTGAATGAGAAACTCATTACCCACGGTATAGGGATCGGTTCCTGAGAAATCAACTTCAATACCACCGGGCAATTCATTAAACCCAGCTGTAACCGCGTAATTGGAATAGATAATATCATTGCCAGAAGCGTCTTTTTTCGGTGTGCCATCTGCATTTAATAGCGTAATTTCTATTTGGCTAGGCACGCCCGCAGTTACTGCCGTAACCTCAATTTTGTAGTCAGCATCCGTTAGCTCTGCACCTTTTCCTTCGGTAATTTGTGCAGTTACAACAAAGTCACCATTGGTATCGCTATATGCTAATCCGCGAAACGAAGGTATATCGAAAATATTGCTACCAAGTTGGCCGTCTAAGTCCATCCCCAATTTATTTTGCGTATTCATTGCATCGGCGAATGCTACTGATAGCTGACCAACATCCCGCATTGCAGGGCCTAAAATTTCGTTTCTGTACCCGAATAAACCGCCAAGTGCGCCACCTAAATCATCTTCTACGATACGTATTGAGGCATCAGCTTTTGTCTGTGAGCCAAAGTTTGTTTCTAGTTTAAGCTGCTTGAACGTTAAGTCAGCATTGGTATTCAGTTCAAATAAATTAAATGCGCCATTTTCTAATACCAACGACTCACCAGAAGTCAGGTTAATTGTTACCGCTCCATTTTGCGTGGTGCTTTCTTTAACTGTTATTCCCATGATTGAAGCGAGCTCGTCTATCGCTTGATCTCTCTCATTAAGCAATGCGCTAGGCTGGTCGCTAGTATTGTTACCATTGGCAATAACAATATTGCGGTTTAGATCGCCAATATTGCCAATCAAGGTGTTCGCTCGGTTCACCATCGACGTGAACTCTAGGTTTAATTCTTCTTCTTTCTCCAACATATAATCAGACAATGTCTTCATTCGTTGGTACAAAGACTCAGATTTCCCTAACACTTGGTCGCGAGACGCCAGGTTAGTAGGATCGTCAGCAGCTGTTTGCAACGCGGCGAAGTACTCGCTCAATCCTTGGGAGATGGAGTTAGCCTCACTCGCTAATAGATTGTCAATGGCCGCTGTTTTACTAGAGAATGCCTCAAGCTCGCCGACAGAAGTAATGTCCCTGCGCAATTGGTTTTGAGCGAATACGTTGATGATACGTTCGGTATTGCCGATTTCTACACCAAAGACTTGGCTGTTTTGAAGCTCAGTGCGCTCGCGAACATAGCCTGGCGTGTTGACGTTGGCAATATTGTTACTGGTCGTTTGTAATAGCTTACTACTGGCGTTAACACCACTGGTGGCTAATGAGAATAAATCGACAGAACTCACAATGTAATCTCCAATGCTATGGCATTAACGTGCTGAGACGATCGCTGTTATACACTGCCATTATCTTGCGCGCGTATTCAGGGTCGGTAGCGTAGCCCGCTTCTTGAAGCGCCTGGGTATAGCGCGCCGCGTCAGAAGCATTCTCGACAGCATGGCTGTAGCGAGGCTGTGATGTGATAAAGCGTCCATAGTCTTCCATTGCGTCTTCTACTGACGAGTAGGACCTAAAAGCAGCCTTTTGTTTTTGGGGTAGTCCATTGTTAAATTCCAACGTGTCGACTACAGCCTGCTCTCCTTGCCATCCCTTATTTGCTTTGATGCCAAATAAGTTGTGCGAGCTTTCCCCATCCGCTTTATGGATAACAAATTTGCCCCACCCGGTTTCAACCGCGGCTTGGGAAATTATTGCTTTAGGATCCATTCCGTATTTTGCTGCCACTTTCTCAGCTATTGGCATTAGGCTCTCTACAAACTGCTCGGGACTTTCGAACATGGCATCTTTTTGTGCTGACTGGCTGCGAATAGACTGTGAAGAAAGGGCAATATCCTGCGCCTCAGTTACGTTGTACACACGGTTTCTGTTAAGTGATGATAAGTCTCCGTCACTTCTGATTACACTGGCAGGCGTATAGCTATCCTCAGTTTGACCTAACTGTTTAACAATGACATCAGCGAGACCTAAACCGCCACCGGAAGTGAGGTCTGTCGCTAGCTGTTGGTCGTGCATATCACGATAAAACTTAACTTGCTGTGAATTAAATGGGCTATTTTCGTCAGCAAGGGCATCTTGTGCTTTACGCATTGATTTCAACATCATTTGCACAAATATCGCTTCAAACTGCTGGGCAGCTTCTTGCAATACCGTCTCGTCGCCCGACGCAATGGCTTCACGCATTTTGTTTATGCTGCCCATATCGTGGACATTGCGAGCCATATCAAGCTGACTTTTTGTGCTAAGTGATTCCATCGTGCTTATTCCGCTGTGACTTTATTTTACTAACGTCTCGTAAATGCTCTTTGCTCGTTTTAAATAATAACGAGCTCTCCACGCAATGCGCCTGCTTGACGTAATGCTTCCAAAATTGCCATTAAATCGCCCGGCGCAGCGCCCACCTCATTTACCGCGCGCACAAGCTGGTCCAGAGTAACGCCTGGCTCAAACTTAAACATGCGGCTATCTGCCAAATCGACATCAACAATCGACTGAGTGGTAACGGCAGTCTGCCCTTCACCAAACGCGTTAGGTTGAGAAACTTGCTGATTTTCAGAGATGGTCACCGTTAGCCCGCCGTGAGTAATTGCTGCTGGTAACAAGCGAACGTCACTGCCAATAACAATGGTGCCTGTGCGGCTGTTTATTACCACACGCGCTGGCGCATCAGCTGGTGTAAATTCGAAGTTTTCTAAGGTAGCCAAAAAGCCCACGCGCTGACCGACATCTCGCGGGGCCGACACGCGAACAGACGCTGCATCAATGGGCTTAGCAATAACATAGCCATTTTCCGGCTGTGCACCTAAGCGCTCGTTGATCGTATCTGCAAGCGACTTGGCTGTTGAGAAATCTGGATAATGGAGGTTAAGCGTTAACGTATCGCCATTGGCAAAGCCTGTTGGTACAGATTGCTCTACCATCGCACCGTTTGGAATTCTGCCTACCGTTGGCGTATTAACGACAATACGAGAGCCATCACCGCCTTGTGCGCCAAACCCGCTCACGACTAAGCTGCCTTGCGCTACAGCGTAGACTTTACCGTCAACACCGCGAAGAAACGTCTGGAGCAGCGTTCCGCCTTGAAGACTGGCCGCCTCGCCAACTGAAGAAACCGTAATATCAATGGTTTGTCCGGGTTTTGCAAAAGCAGGCAGGTCGGCGTGTACCGCCACTGCGGCCACGTTTCGTATTTTTGGCTTGGTGTTAGCGTCAAGACTGATACCAAAGTTGCGCAGCATGGTTCTGAAACTTTGTTCGGTAAACGGGCTTTGCTCACCCGTTCCAGGCAAACCTACAACAAGACCATATCCCACTAATTGGTTACTACGTACGCCTTGAATACTCGCTACATCTTTAATGCGCTGCGCACCTGCCTGTAAAGATAAAAGCATTGTGAAAACGGCTAATACTACTGAAAACAAACGCATGTTCACTCTCCTATCCTAAAACCTAAAGAGGCCACCAAGCAGAATCAAAGAACTTGGTTAACCAACCCTTTTCTTGTGCTCGCGCAAAACTTCCCGTACCCGAATATTGGATACGCGCATTTGCAACCTTAGTGGACACGATTTCATTCTCGGGACTAATGTCTGCCGGACGAATGATGCCGGTAAGACGGATATATTCATCGCCCTGATTCAGGGTTAGCCACTTTTCGCCACGAATAACAAGGTTGCTGTTAGGAAGTACGTCGACCACAGTAACGGAGATAGCACCGTTTAAGCTGTTGCTTTGATTAGCTGTGGCATCACCGGAGAAATCTCGGGATGAACTTATTCCCAATTGTACGGACTCTCCGCCAATATTTATCGCTTGCCCAGCAAGCCCGGTAATAGGGTTAAGATTGACGTTTGAATCTTTCGCTGTGCTAGTGTCGGCTGATTTGCTCGCTTGGGTATTCTCGCTTAACGTTACAGTGATGATGTCACCGACTCTTCTTGCAGTAACGTCAGAATATAAGTTGTTAGCAAGCTGCGAACGAAAAAGCGAGCCATCCTCTACTACCGTTTCACGCGGGTAATCTGGCACTACCGGTGCAAACGACGGGTCGTTTGCCTGAACGGGAGGCTCGTTTGTACTGGCGCAACCGCCAAGTATCAGAAGTGCAGCAGATAAACCTAAAATACGCATGATGCTACCTACTAAAGTTGCTGAATAACCTGACCAAGCATTTGGTCGACCGATGAGATAACCTTTGAGTTCATCTCATACAAGCGCTGGCTTTCGATAAGGTTTACTAACTCTTCGGTCACGTTTACGTTAGACGTTTCCAACGTGCCTTGTGAGATATAACCCAAACCTTGCAGACCAGGGATCCCCTGAATAGGTGCACCGCTTGACGCTGTCTCTACATAAAGGTTTTGTCCGGTTGGTTGTAATCCGGTTGGGTTAACAAAGTCAGAAATATTAAGCTGACCGAGTACCTGCGGTTCAGCTTGGCCCCGTATGCTCACGCTAATTTCACCATCTTGAGAAATTGTGATTTGTTGCGCATCTTCGGGAATAGCCACTTCAGGCTGAAGCAAAAAGCCCGCGCCCGAAGTAACAATTTGGCCTTGGTCGTTCAGTGAAAACTGACCATTTCTTGAATATGCAATGGTGCCGTCTGGCTGCAATATTTCAAAGTAACCACGACCTTGAATTGACATATCAAGCGCGTTTTCAGTGGTTAACAGGTTACCTTGCGTGTGTGCTTTTTGAGTAGCAACGACCTTCGAGCCTGAACCAAGCATAAGCCCAGAAGGTAGCTCTGTGTCAGCAGACGAACGACCGCCTGGCTGATTGATATTCTGATAAAGCAAATCTTCAAACACCGCGCGGTCTTTTTTAAAGCCCACTGTTGACGCATTGGCTAGGTTGTTAGATACCACTGCCACATCGGTCTGTGCGGCGTCTAGTCCGGTTTTACTTATCCATAGTGCTGGATGCATGTTAACCTCCGACGTTGCTCATGGGGCAACGATGATAAAAATTCGTTTACAGAATGCGTAATAACGCATTGCCACTTTGATCTAGTTTCTCTGCTTGCTTCATCATTTTGACTTGAAGCTCGTAGTGACGCTGCAGACTTATCATGTCCACCATTTCGTCAACCGCATTGACGTTGGAACCTTCAAGCATGCCCGACATTACTTTTACGTTGGCATTGGCTGGCGCTATTGAGCCATCTTCCATTCTAAATAAGCCGTCGTTCCCACGTTCCATGTCTGCATAGTTTGGACTAACTAATTTAAGCCGCCCCACTTCTTCAATAACATTGGCAGGGGCACCTAACTGTCTCATCGACAACGTGCCATCGGCGGCGATATTGAGGTTATCTAAAGGAACAGGAAGGAATATTGGCCCATTGTCACCAAGCACGACGCGATCGTGGATATCTGTCAAAATTCCGTCATCGCCTAACTTGAAATTTCCATCACGCGAGTAAGCTTCTTGACCATTTTGATCTTGTACAGCGAACCAACCATCACCTTGGATGGCTACGTCTAAGTCGCGGTCTGTTTTAATCATCGGACCCGACTCGTAATTATTCGACGGGCTTTCTGTCATGGAAAACACGCGAGTCGGCAAACCTTCGCCGTAGGCCGGCATTGACCTTGCCTGCTCTAACTGCGCTCTGAATCCCGTTGTCTGTGCATTAGCCAAGTTATTGGCCCTAATCCCTGTTCCGAGTAGGTCTTGGGAGGCGCCACTTGCTGAAATATAGAGAAGTTTGTCCATGACTGACTTTTGACTCTGATTAAACCTTAAACAAGATTTTGCAAAGGCAGTGCCAATCTGTAGATATTTAGTCTAATTGAAAAATAAGGGCGGTATTGAATTGATATATATAGAAAAATAAAAAGGTCGCATTGTTGCGACCTTTCTAAATCGGGTCAAATAGGTACGGTTTTCCGCGCCTAAAATTTGCCGCTTAGCAACCTGCTAATGTAGCTTACTGCAAGCTATCGAATGTTAAGGATAGTCTGGTTTAGCGAGTTGTTCACTTCAAGCGCACGCGAGTTTGCCTGGAAGTTACGCTGAGCGATAATCATGTCGATGAGCTCAGTGGTAAGGTTAACGTTAGCTTGTTCTAGCGCCGAAGAGTTAATTTCGCCGAAAGTACCGGTTGTTGCTTCACCCGCTAGTGCCTCACCAGAAAGAATACTTTCCTTCCACTGAGTACTGCTCTCTTGAGTTAGGCCTTGTTCATTAGAAAAGCGAACCAAAGCGACACGAACAATAGGTTCAGACGTACCATTAGAGAACGTCGCGCGAACCAAGCCATCCGGACCAATGTCGATACCTGTTAATCGACCTACAGGCAAACCGTCCTGTTCTAATGAAGTAACTTCAAACGCAGAGGCGAACTGCGACGGTTCATTCGGTGTTGCGCTGGTAGGGTCTAAATTAAAATCGATGCTGATCTGCTGAGATGCGTCTGACCCATTAGCCAAAATCCCCGCACCCAGTGCCTCGGTCTGCATTTTAAAGTCTAAGGTAGGGTTACCGCTTGGCGTTTCCATACCAACGAAATCACCACCAGAAGAAAAGATAAGTTTCGATGCCGTTACCGTGTTCCCCGTGTTTCCACCGACCGAATTTACAGGCGTTCCAGGTACGGTACCGGTTTCGTCAACCATGTCCACCAATTGGTCATCTACTGCAGTAGCAACATACCACTCATTATCAACACCCGGTGTCGCATCCTTTATGAAGTAATAGGTCATTACGTGACTATCACCTAACGAATCGTAAACGGTTACCGATGTTGCTGCGTTGTAGGTAAGCGGATCTTCAGGGTCAAAATCTTGTGGATCTAGGGCTGCATCACCAGCAGGCAAGTTCATTCGAATGTCAACTTCTGTGGTTTGTGCGGGAGAACCCGAAGAATCTGGGATACGTACTGGCTCTGTAGTACTAAGTGCTACCGAGGCACTTGTACCATCAGAGTTAACGGGGAAACCCAATAAGTTATCGCCGTTACTGTTAACCACGAAATTGTCGCTATCTAACTTGAACTGACCCGCACGTGTGAACGAGAAGTCGCGAGACGTAATTTCAGGTACTGTCGCAAAGAAACCATTACCTGTGATCGCCAAATCAAGCGAGGTATTGGTAAACTGAAGGCTACCTTGAGAAAATTGCTGAGCAACTTCTTGAGTGAGTACACCGTCACCTACTTTAGTTTTGCCACCTGAAAGCAGTGATGCCGCATAAACATCGCCAAATTCAGCGCGAGATTCTTTAAAGCCAACTGTATTTACGTTTGCGATGTTGTTGGCGGTTACATCCAAATCTTTTTGTGCGGCTGATACGCCACTCAGTGCAATATTAAAAGACATTATTGATTCTCCTACTAACTGCCGATTTGAATGACGTCATCAAGATTGATACTGACATCACCATCCAAATTCAAAATTACGCCTTGACCACTACCAGCCAAGCTTACACTTCCAACATGGCGATTAACGGCGGTATTCAGCTGAACACCTTCTCCATTCAACTCGCCAGTGGCACTGATAACATATTCACCCGGTGCCATCTGGTTGCCATGCTTATCTTTGCCATCCCATTCAAACTCAATGTTGCCAGCGCTTTGTGTGCCTGCATCAATGGTTTTTATGACTTCACCAAACTGATTCTCAATAGTGATCGTCATATTCTGAACTGTTTTTTCATTCACGATGACACCCGAAATGCCATCGCCTTCATTGGCCATATAACCCACGTTACCTTGAACCAGCACGTTTTGCCCGATAAGACTAGAAGCTTGTAACGCTTGATTCGATGTCATTGAAGCTGCAAACGACTCAAACTTTTCGTTAAGCTGGGAAATACCGTCGGCCATCGTAAATGATGTCATCTGCGCTACCATTTGATCGTTATCAACGGGTGCAGTGGGATCCTGATTGGCTAACTGCTCAGTTAACATTGAGAAGAAATCTTCCTGGGTTAACTGCTGCTCGGTGCCGTCAGCTATTTTGACGGTTTCCTCTTGCCAATACAGATCAGTATTTAAGCCAGTATTGTTTATGGTATTCACTGAGTAATCCTCACATTATTCAAGCGGCAAGTTACTGCCCTTGACCTAGCTGCAGTACGCGACGGAAAATACGCTTTGTGGTGTCCGCAACCTGCACGTTAGTTTCATACGCTTTGGACGCTGACATCATATTCGCCATCTCTTCCACAATGTTCACGTTGGGTTTATAGATGTAGCCATTTTCATCTGCCATCGGGTTGTTAGGTGAATACTCCACTTGCAAAGGAGCATCACTTTCTACAATACCCTTTACTTGAACACCTGCACCTTTCGACTGGTCGCGCATTGCATCTTGCAACGCCGTAGCGAAAACTGGATGGCGAGCTCGGTATGTTTCGTCATAGCTGCTGCTAACCGAGTTAGCGTTGGCAATATTACTTGCCGTAGTATTAAGACGTACATTCTCCGCCTCCATACCCGTACTCGAAATTTGCATTACATTAAATAAACTCATGACTACTGACCTCCTGAGCTAAGCGCTTTTTTCATGCCTTTAATTTTTCCGTTCAAAAATTCTAGGCTGGCTTGGTAGCGCAATCCATTGTCTAAAAACCGATTTCTTTCCGCTTGAACTTCAACCGTGTTACCGTCGCCAGTGTCTGGTTGTGTTGGGATGCGGTATTGCATGTCAAAGTTTGCCGCTACTGACGTAGAATTGCCGCTTAAGTGGCGATCATTTGTCCGCACCATTCCTGAAGAAGCGTGATTGGCTGTACCACCAGATGCTTCTCGCATAGCCGACTGCATTGCTTTATTAAAATCAATGTCCCGCGCTTTATAACCAGGCGTGTTTGCGTTCGCTAGATTTCCAGAAATCACTTCCATACGCTCTGTGCGTATAGTGAGTGCTGACTCATGAAAGCCAACCAGCTTATCTAGGTTAATAGCCATAACATGACCTCTGACATACTAAAAATTTGTTCGTGGTGACAATGTAAGCGGACAATTAAATATCGAATCTTGCCGTTTTACTGTCGTTTGTAGAAATAGTTAGCAAGGCAAATGCCATAATGAGATTTTGACGGAGGGTGTAAGTCAAAAGTGTCGACCTGATCGTAAAAAAAGTATTATTTATCAGGCCGATAAGTTAGATCATTTTTTTTGATAGTAAAGGCCAGGGTGGCACTTAACCATACTGTAGGTATCACTTGCAGCGCTGATTGATTCTGAGGCGCCAAGGAAAAGCACACCCTGAGGCTGCAGCTGTCCGGCAATTTGTTGCAGGATGCGTTGTTTTACTTCGGCCGAGAAATAAATCAAAACATTACGGCAAAAAACGATATCAAAGCGGCCAAGTGCTGCATAGCTCGAAAGTAAATTTAGACTTCTAAAGCTTACCATCCGACGAACGTCGGGTTTTACCTGCATAAGCCCGCTATCATTTTGCTGGAAAAAGGCCTGTCTCCTTTGCGGGGACAATCCCCTTGCAAGGGACAGTTCGTCATAAATACCTAACTCACACTTTTGCAGCATTTCTGACGATAAATCTGTAGCAACAATTTCAACACCCGCTCTTAATGCACCTGGCCTTTGGCGCTGATATTCAAGTACAGACATCGCAATAGAATAAGGCTCTTGTCCAGACGAACAAGCGGCACTCCATATGCGAAGCTTCTGATTTTTTGCCGATAGTGTTGGTAGTAACTCTTTTACAAGTAAATCGAAGGGATAGTTGTCTCGAAACCACAACGTTTCGTTTGTGGTCATTGCGTCAATAACGTTCTGTAGTAAAGTTCTGTCGAACCCTTTCACAACCACGTCAATCAGTTCGTCAGCAGACTCATACTTATGCTTATAGAGTAATGAAGCTAAACGGCTGCGCACCAGGTATTGTTTATTATCACCTAATACTATGCCGCATTGCTTTTCCAAAAACTCTCTAAATTTGAGGTAACTTGCTGGCGAAACGTCTTTATTAGCCAATCCAATCTTGCTCCGTTATTCGCACTCAGTCATTAGCCACTTTTGTACCGCGGTAGCAAGTTCATCGGGGTGGAATTTCGCGATAAAGTCATCAGCCCCTACCTTCTGCACCATAGCTTGGTTGAAGACACCACTGAGCGACGTATGCAATACAACATGAAGCTTTTGAAGTTCAGGCGTATTCTTAATTTCGGCGGTTAGTGTATAGCCGTCCATTTCTGGCATCTCGATATCTGAGACCAGCACGCCTACACGGTTCGTTACATCGCCATACTCTTCCGCAATTTCTTTAAGCCTGTTTAATGCTTCAAGACCGTTTTTAGCTAGCTCAATTTCTAAGCCTAGTGAAGTTAGGGCCTTTTTAACTTGGTTTCTCGCTACCGCAGAGTCATCTGCAATAAAGATAATTTTGTTTTCTTGGCCTTCGGTTGTCAGACCTTCTGCCACCTCTGAACTTACTTCGGCATTCAACGGAGAAATTTCATTTAAAATTTTCTCAACGTCTAGAATTTCAATAAGTTCATTTTCAACTTCAGTCACCGCCGTTAAATAGCTTGCTCTGCCGGTACCTTGAGGTGGCGGCATGATCGCATCCCAATTGGTGTTGATAATACGCTCTACGGCACCCACCAAAAAGCCCTGAACTGAACGGTTATATTCCGCAATGACAATAAAGGCATTAGAGAGATCTTCAATTTTACGGCCGCGTGTTGCCATACTTAAATCAATGACCGATATGGTTTGACCACGGATGTGCGCCACACCACGAACCAACGGGTTTAATTTCGGCATTGCTGTTAGCGGAGGACACTGAAGCACTTCCCGCACTTTAAAAACGTTAATTCCAAAGCGTTGGCGGCCGTTCAGTCTAAACAGCAGCAACTCTAAGCGATTCTGCCCAACAAGCTGCGTGCGCTGGTTTACTGAATCTAAAATCCCCGACATAGGTCACCTCTAAGTAATACTGGGCATGATCATTGCCTCTTATGATAAAGATAGACAATATCACTAAATTTTTGCAGGTCAAACGACAGAAAAATGACACTAAATAGCATTTTTCAGTCTTTAGTAAGGGTTTATACCTTAACTTAATCAATGATCCTGCGTTGACGCTCGTGCTTGTAAACCTTATGGATTTACTTTGGCTGTTATTTATTTGCACTAAGCAAACCGGCCGTATTAAGCATAGTCAATAACTTGTAAACTGAACACGAAAAGTCATGATGAAAAATATGAACGCTAAAACGCGCCTTACATTCACACGATTACTGTCATTGACCGTTTTCAGTGTGCTTTCTATGAACTGCTTGGCGACACAAACCAATCACAAACAGGTTGAAGAAGGCGCAAAACAATACCTAATAACTCAACTTGCTGATAATACGCAGGATACTAGCATTGATGTGTCTATTGTGAAGATAGACGATAGGATAAATATTCCTGACTGCCCAACTGGGTTCGAATACAATGCGTCGCAAGAAGCGCTGAGCCAATCGTATATATCAGTTAGAGTGAGCTGTAGAAATAATGAATGGTACCTTTTTACCAGCGGGCAAGTAACGCGTACCAAAGAAATTGTTGTCACCCAAGGCGCAATAAGTCCAGGAACCGTACTAACATCATCGAATCTCTCTCTGGCAAAAGTTGATGTAAGACGATTGCGCCATACCGCATTTACTGAGCTAGAAGCGCTTATTGGGGCTAGAATAAAACGCCGAGTGACTGACGGACAAGCTATACAGTCAAATATGCTATGCTTTGTGTGCAAAGGCGACAGAATTACCATAACTGCTGAGGTAGCAGGTATGGAAGTGAAAACAGCCGGAATCGCTCAGCAAGACGGTGTTGTTGGTGACAATATTAAGGTAATTAATGCCAGTAGCCAAAAGGCGGTGATAGCAAGAGTCGCAAGCCCTGAAGAAGTCGTGATACACTTATAAACGAGGCAGCGAATATCTACTTTTTTGTTCACAATTTAGCTAAAGAAATTAGCCAAAAGGCCGATACACTTTACAGAGGCGAAAAAGTAGTGAGGACTAATTATGGCAATTAACAATATAAACAATGGGTTACCGAAAACACCCGTTGATAATGGAAAGGTTGCGCAGCAAAACCAAACGCAGCAATCTCCACAGCAGGCATCAACACAGGCTGCGCAAACCGCATCAGTTCCGCGTCAGGATTCTGTATCGTTGACGCAATCTGCTCAGCAGCTCAACCAGGTTCAGAAGAAAGGTTCGGAAGCGCCTGTGAACCAAGATAAAGTCGATCGCCTTAAGCGAGCGATTCAAAGTGGCGAGTATAAAGTTAATCCTGAAGTGCTTGCCAACAAGATTGCAAAACTAGAAGGTGAGATTTTTGGCGCTAAATAGTGAGCGACAAAACTCGTAACTAACCAGAAGAGAGCTAACGTGACTGAACAAGCAAGCCAATTGACACAAGCACTAATAAAGCAAGTGGAGCAACTGTCTTCACTTGCCGTATTGCTTGAAAAAGAATTGCAACTTATCAGTTCGCGAGACGCAGAATCTTTAATGAACTTATTAGACGAAAAGACAGCACTGTTAACGTCTATCCAGGCTCTCGATGGAAGCATTGAGCGCACAATTAGCGATCAAGGCTCAATGTCAGAAGAAGATGAAGCATTAATGGCTAATGCAAAGAAACTTCTGGACGATTGCAAATACCGCACGCAGGTCAATCAAAAAGCCGTAGAGCAAGGACAGCTACGCCTCACACACTTACGTAACTTGATGATGGAAGTTCGTGCCAAAGAATCGCTCACCTATGACAAAAAAGGAAAGCCGAAAGGCGGGACTTTAGGGTCGGGAGTGAGCGCCTAATTTTTTTGCGATTTCAGTAAACCCCACTCAGCGAGCTTTAACCATTAAGCCTTAACCGGTAAAAGTAAATTATATCTCTGTGAATTTGCGCATGTTTTAAGACTTCACGATACAGCCACTTGCGCAAACTCCCCTTTAGCTAACGTTTAATAATACTTAACATCCTTTACTCGGCGCGGTTTTGCGGTCGACAGATATATATCGTAAACCTGCTGCATATCTAAAGCGAGTTCGGTGACGTATGTATCTTCACCTACTGGATAGGCTTTTACGACTTCAGCGCCTCTAATGACCCCCTCTACAGATGCTCGCAATGTTTCGCTATCTATAACTAAGTGAGACAGAGACTGATTGCCTTCAATTTTTTGACCATAGACTTGTTCAGTTAGCTCTCGGTATGCATCTAATTTTGACGCTTTCATCGCCATTATAAGCTTCATGCTGTCGCTTTCGCCATGCTGAGAAGAAATTGGCGCATAGCCTACCGCCTTGAGCACGGGATAGCTTTCTGGTTCTATTGTTTCCCACTCAACGTGTTTATCAATAATGCCGCATCCACCAGTGCCTATTGCTAAACCAAGAAAGCAAGACAGCAGCAGCGATTTTGATTTATGTATTTTTTTCAAGCACATAGTTTCATTTCCAAATTGCATTATTAATAAAATAAAATGTGTAGTTACGCTGCTCTCGTCGGTGGCAGCCTTGTAACTACGAGATACTGCCATACTCGCGGTAGCAGATTTTGACGTATTTAAACTGACGCTTTTTACAAACCTTTTGCAAGATACGCGTTGCAAGATATGTGCAAGATATGCGCCCGATTGATTTAATGGCGACGAAACCACATCAACTGGCACTCTTTTCGCATACTTCGCTTTATAAACCGGGCGCTTTGCATAGCGCAGTTAGACAAAAACCTCCAGAGGTGTGCGGTGCGACATATTAGCAAAACAACGCTGGTAACTATTTTAAATGCTGTCGTGGCGGTAATTTGCCTGTTTGCATTTTTCGTTGGGCAAGCAAATGCCGTGTGGTACGAGGCTACAGGACAGGCTGTGGTGCGAAATGGTGATAAGGAAACTGCCAGACATGCGGCTACCCAAGAGGCACTTAAGCAAGCCATGCTTTTTGCAGGCGCATCAGTTCATAGTGTCGCCAAGCTTACAAATGGTCTTCTTAAAAATGAAGAGATGACCATTCGCTCTACCGGCGAAGTTGAACAACTGGAACTGGTTGATGAAGTTTATAGCGGCGATGTGATTACGGTAAGTATTCGCGCTGACATTTTTCCAAGAGGAAAAGTGTGTGCCGCACAAAATGACCAAAAACATTTCGCTACCACACATTTCAGGGTACGTAACAGAGCGCAGCTAACACAGGGTAATATTCCCAACTTCGATGCTTCATTCACCCAGCAGTTAGCGCAGGCCATGCGAAATAAAACTGAAAACCTAGATATTATCTATATCGCGCCACATACTGCAAAATTTGACAGTCGATATACTGACCAAAATGTACGCACGCTTTCAGCGCAAAGTAATACTCAATTTGTGCTGGTGGGCATGATAGATGATTTAAGCGTGACACGGGAAGAGGCTTCGGTTTTTACACCGTGGCGTGAGGGTACTTCTCGACGCTCCTTTGCTATGACCATTCAGGTCTATGACGGCATTAATGGAGGCCTGTTGTTGACTAAGTCTTATCAGAATCAAGGAGAATGGACATTCGACAGATTCGAAGATGTTGATGAGTTTTCGACAAAATTTTGGCAGTCGCTTTATGGGCAAACTGTCAACGCGACAATAGCAGAAGCGATTGAAGACATAAAGGAAGCCACTGCATGCCAGCCAATGACAGGTAGAGTGATTAATGTTGCCGGCGATAAAATTTCTGTATCTTTAGGCAGAGACAATGGCATTTCTGAAAAAGATGAACTATACCTTTATCAAGCTAAAGAGATTGTCGATAACCGTGGCCGTAAATACTTACAGTACTCGCTATATCCTGGCAAATTTGTAGTGAGTAGTGCCTACGGTAATTCGTCTCTAGTAGTAAACGAAGGTGCAGGAATTATCGCAAACATTCAAGAACACGATTTTGTAGTAAAAAAATAGTCTTTCTCGATTTCCACTTTAGCATTCGAAATCATGGTTGGTTTATCAGCACAGCCATGTTATACCTATAACTACGTATAGCAAATTATACTTAAACTTTAGGTGAAGACGGTTACGCTCACCTATACTTTAGTATAACTAAAATAATGAAGTTATGACCCTTTCTCTATTTGCGTCGCACTGCTTAGCATTAGTGGCCCTGCTACTGGCTGGACAGCAAATGAAGGATCAGTATGTAATCGAGTTTCCAAAGCTTGAACAGGAAGTAAAAAATAAATTTGGAGCTGATAAAGCATCACACGTTGCAGCGCTAGAAGCTGCCCTACACGCTCTTGAAAGTAAGGGTGTCAAAGATCAATTGCTTGGTGTAAACGCTTTCTTTGATGAGCATATTCAGTATGCTACTGACGATATTGTGTTTAAAGAAAAAGACTACTGGGCAACCCCTTCTGAACTTTTTGGCCATTCTCGCGGAGATTGTGAGGATTATGCCATTGCAAAATACGTAGCTCTGCTACACTTAGGTATCGATAGTTCTAAAGTTCGCCTAATTTATGTAAAAGCGAAGATTGGTAGAAGTCGAGTAACACAAGCACATATGGTTTTAGGATACTATGACTCCCCTTCATCGGATCCCCTTGTGCTAGACAGCTTAGTGTCTAATGTATTACCCGGCTCACAGCGCACAGACCTAATACCTGTTTTTAGTTTTAACGACTCAGGTATTTGGCAACCAGGCAAAACGGCACAGGTTTCTTCGTCTACCAGTAGACTATCTAGGTGGCGTGACGTTATTGAGCGCATGAAGCAAGAGGGGATTAGCAGAAGGTCCTAGGAGTTTATGTCAATAACAAGAGAATTATGGCTAGCCATTGTAGTCGTTGTCCTTGTTGCAATTGCAGGTAGCGTGACAATTCATGGAATTACTACGAAGCAATACGTAGAAGAACAGCTTTACTCAAAAAACTTAGATAACGCAAGTATGATGGCGTTAACGCTAAGTGGATTAGAAAAAGACCCCGTATCTTTAGACCTTTTCATCATGTCCCAATTCGATATAGGACACTACGCAACAATTGTACTTCAAAAAGCGGACGGCGAAATTGTGTCTGCCCACACCCACGAAGTGCAATTAGATGAAGACACGCCCAGATGGTTTGCAAACAATTTCTCACCGAATGTCAATCCAGGTATTGCTCAGGTTAGCGAGGGGTGGGGTCAGTACGGTACGATATATGTTGAAACCGACACCAGCTTCGCCGTCGCATCTATGTGGCGCGCTACTCAACGGCTCATTTTTGGCCTGTCCCTTGTAGGTATCTTCTCAGGAATAATAGGCGCGTGGGCACTTCGTTTTATTATTCGACCTCTGGATGGCGTTGTTAATCAAGCCGAGTCTTTTGGTGAAATGAAATTTGTTCAACTGCCCGAACCTCGCACGCTAGAACTCAAACGTGTGGTTCGCGCGATGAATTTCTTAGCGAGAACGTCCAAGAAGATCATGGAGGAAGAGAATACCCGCCTTGATCTCATGCGCTATAAAACCCAATTCGACGACGAATCAGGTGTCGCCAACAGGGACTATTTTATATCGATTTTAAAAGGCCAACTTGCCTTTCGCGATACAGAAGGCGTCAACTGCGTCTTTTTTGTGAGATTTACTGAGGGCGAAGGTTTCTTGCGCTCCCCGGCTAATATACGTAAAAATCGTATTCGCGACTTCGTTGAAGAAATTAATGATTGCCTTTCTATGCATCATCACCTTTTCACCGATAGTCGTATTGCTAGAATGCAAAAGAATGAATTTGCTATTCTCCTCACCGAAACCCACGATGCCGTTACTATATCTGAAGCATTACACGGTGCGTGTTTAAGTACATTTAGTCGCGATGGCGACCCTCAAGTCTTTCAGTCGGTTGTGAAATTACGACCGGATGACAGCTTTTCAAACGCACTTATGCGCGCTGATGCAATGATAGATGAAGCCGAATCGGATGAAATGGACGAACCGTTTGTCGAGGCCCCGCTAAGAGAATTCATTTCACTTGTGGAAGAGAAGCGATGGGAGCAAGAGCTCAAACGTGCTATCGATGAGCGCGATGTAGAAACATTTAATTTCCCAGTGCTCGATATAGACAGAAATTTGGTTCATTACCAAAGCTGGGCTGGGGTGAACATAGACGGCGAGCTTAGAAAGAGCGGCTTCTATACCCACTGGGCACGTTACTTAGGTTTGTTGCCACAGTTAGAACTGACAACCATTATTCACCTTATTGATTACATTAACCGTTCTGGCACAGAATCAAAGTTTGCTTTTCTTTGCTCTGAACAGTTCATGCTAGACCCTGAAACCCTTGCACAGCTTTATTATCAAATAGGTACCAACTCAAAAGCAGCTAAACAGCTGTGCTTCGAAGTAAGGGAATCTACAGCAACACGTTTCCCTGACGAATTTAGCGACTTTTGCACTACGCTTAAAGCTAAAGAATGCGAAATAGGCCTTAAACGTGTAGGCGAATCGTTCTCGCAACTGTTAGATGTGCAAGAGATGGGGCTAGACTATGTGAAAATTGATTCCGCATTTATGGCCGACATAGACTTCAACCCTGCTAATCACGCTTTCCTTCGAGGCTTCTGCTCACTGGCGCATACTTTCGGTATTAAAGTATACGCCGACGGCGTTAAACGCTCTGACCATCAAGCGCTCTTTATAGAACTTGGTATTGACGGCGTTGTATCACACATGGAAGTTATAGAGCATCTTTTAGATGACTAAATTCACCAAGTCGAAGTAATAGACTGATTCGGTCCTTTGCCTCAAATTTGTGTAAGAGCGTACCCACATATTCTTTAACGGTACGCTCAGTAATACCGTGCTCTCTTGCAATTTCTTTATTGCTTAACCCATCTAAAATGCCGCTCAATACGTCCTTTTCGCGGTTCGTTAAGCCACTTAAAGCAGGTAACACGCGTTTAGACTGCAGATTGACCGCCACATTAGATGTTGTCACTAAAAGTAACTCATTAGGTAACCACATGCCTCCGGCTTCTATCACCCTCGCTACCGAAGATAAAAGAGACTGGGTTCCTAATGCGTGACAATACGCCCTAGCGCCTAGCATCAGCGCTGTTTGCATCTCTAAACGGTCATATTTGTAGGTCAGTAATACCACTTGCGTTACTTTTTGCTTGGCTTCAATTAGCTGTTGCCGCCAGTTCTCATCGCTTGCCAATATCCATATACAATCAGTTTGATCACATGTTAGTTGATCAACCCGACTATAGCTGGTCCACGAATACTGGGTTAGCGCCCCTTGCAAATCTTTCTCGGCAATGAAATGTCTCATTTAACGCTCCCGCAGCGCAGAGGCTGTAACATTGAACAGAGGGGATAATATATAGTTAAGGACAGTTTTCTTTCCCGTCAATATGTCTACCTGTACGATCATTCCAGGTAAAATATCTAACGCTTCATCAGCAATGCTTTTCTTCGTTTCAAGCCTGACTAAATAGTAGGTTTCATCTTTCTCGTTGGTAATGGCGTCTGCACTGATATGTCGGACTTCAGCGGACATACCGCCATAAATAGTGAAGTCATAAGCACTGAATTTTAAGATGGCCTGCTGCCCTTCTCGAATAAACGCAATGTCTTTAGGCGAGACCTTTGCCTCAACAATAAGTTGATCATCTTGAGGAACGAGTTCCACTACCGCGCTGCCTGGAGTAATGACCCCACCAATGGTATTGATGAGCAAGCGCTGCACCGTACCATTGATTGGCGATCTCAGCGCTGCTTGTGACACCACATCTTCTAAACTGGTTTGAGACTGCTGCAATGTCGCCATTTCGGCGGTGGCTTCGGTCAATTCTTGGTTCCATCGATTAACCAGTTTAAGACGCGCTTCTTCCTTCTTTATGATTTCTTCTTCGATGGCGTTTAACCCACGCTCAATCGCTACCTTGGACTTGGTGATGTTTCCTTCTAGCTCTACTATCTGACGTTCCAATCGAAGGATTTCAATCTCCGACACAGCACCTGATGCAAGTAATGGCTTGGTCACAGAGAGCTCTTTCTTTGAGAGGGACAAAACGTTTTGATACTGGGAAAGATTCGCTCGCTCTTCTTCCACGTCTTGACGGCGTTGCATAATACGAGAATCCGATCCTGCTGCAACTTCATCAAGCTCCGCCAAGTTGGAATTGTAGAGCTTGCGTTCGTTATCAACGATCGTTGGAGCCTGTTCGCGAAGTTCTCGATTAAACCGCAACACGTCACCTTGGGTAAGCGCAGATAAGCGCTGCACTTTCGCCGCCAGCGCCGCAAACTGGGTTGTATTTTCTTCAAGGCTTGACAAAAAGCGGGTAGGATCAACCTTTAATAACACTTGCCCAGCTTCAACCGTTTGCCCTTCTCGTACTAATATATCCTGTACAATTCCTCCGTCGTAGGATTGGAGAACCTGTAGTTGCTGTGACGGTATGACTTTACCATCGCCTTTGGCAACTTCATCAATCTCTGCAAAATACGACCACACAACCAAAAGAAATAAAACTAGTGATACCAAATACAAAAGCCCACGGGCTTTCACCGGCGTTTGCATTATACGTGACCACTCGGCTTCCAATACCCAGTCCTGACCTGGAGGTGGCGCTAACCAACCTCGCATTAACCGCTGCAACCAGTCTTTTTTCTCACCACCACTGTTTAAAATCATGGCGCCCTCTTAAGTATTTGACTTGGCTGTTTAAACTGAACAAGTACATCTTCCTTCTTACCGTCAGCAATAACTTTTCCGTTCTCGACAACAATCACGCGCTCAACAAGGTCAAGCAGCGTAGTACGATGAGTATTGATGATGAGTGTTTTGCCGAATGTCGCTGCTTTTATGGTTTCCTTCATCTGCGCTTCGTTTGTTGAGTCCATGGCTGAGGTAGGCTCATCCATGATATATATCGCAGGGTTTCGCACTATGGCTCTAGCCATCGCTACTGCTTGTCGCTGACCACCAGAAAGTAAGCTACCTCGCTCACCTACATTTTGCTCTATCCCGTTGGCATTACCATTAACAAGTTTAGCCAAACCACACTGAGTCAGTACCTCCCAAAAGTCACTTTCATCGATATGTAAATCTTCAGACATAATATTGTCTTTCAATGAACCGTAGAAAAGGCTGACGTCTTGTGGCACGTAACCTATCTGTTTGCGAAGTAGTGTCGGGTCGTATTGCTGAAGGTCTATACCATCCATGAGCAACTGACCCGATTCGGGGCGGTAAAAGGCCATAAGCAGTTTGTTCAAGGTAGATTTTCCGCATCCGTTTTTGCCCAAAATCGCTACGTGCTCACCTTGTTTAATTGAGAAGTTTATGTCTTTGAGTGCAAGTACGGTTTCATCCGGATACTTAAAGCAAAGCTGGCTTGCATCAATATTCCCCTTAAGCACAATATTACTTTTTATCTGCTTATTACTGCCTGACTCACTCGGTAAAGACATAATATCGTCAAGGGCATTCTTCGCCGTCTCAGCGTGATGGTATTGCGCCAATAAAGCCGCAGCCTGGGAGACCGGCCCCATAGCTCGGCTAGACAATAAATAGGCAGCAATCAATCCACCTTGGGTGATTACACCTTCAATGATCAGATATACACCAGTTAAAATGATTACAACGCCGACTGACTGCTGAACCCAAAGTGCAGCATTATTTACCGACATCGAAACCAAACGCAGCTTGGCGTTAACTTTGGCTAGAAATATCGTCTGTTTTTCCCACGCACTTTGGTTTCGGCTCTGGTAACCAAAAGCCTTAATGTCCTCTAAAGAAGTCACGCTTTCGGTAACGAGGGAGCTTTTTCGAGAGCTAATCTCCATCGACTCTTCTGAAAGAGAACGCATTACGCGCTGCGCTTTCATGGCGTATAGGAAAAGCGCGGTGGCGCCAATAAGAATAGGAATGATCAAGTAAAAATCGATCATGGCTATGATAACGACAAACAGAAGCCCGAATGGCAAATCAACCAATGCCACCAGCGTTACAGAACCAAAAAACTGCCGAATACTCTCAAAAGATTGCAAGCTGTTTATAAAGGAACCGCTTTTTGCTGGTCTACTGGCCAAATTTATAGACAGTACTTTTTCCATAATTTTTGCAGAAAGCGTGACATCTAGCCGACTTGCCGCCAGTTCTACAAAGTACTGCCGAAGCATGCGTAACAAAAAATCTGCCGCGAGAACTAAAAGCACGCCGATTGCCAGCGCCCACAAGGTTTCCAGTGCCGCATTTGGCACCACCCTATCGTATACATTCATTACAAAAAGAGGCAGGGCAATGGAAAGCAGGCTAATAAAAACAGAGGCTAGGAGTACATCCCGATATAACCCTTTCGCAGATCTAATAGATGACCACAACCAATGCCCTACTGAGGATTTGTCAATTTGCGCATTAGTTTCTTGCGCATGCATCTCTGGACGAGCAAATATGATGTACCCAGTATAACGGGCAGCAAGTTCATCTCTGGGAACTTCAACCACGGCGTCATCTAGTTCTGGATACGAAACTCTTGCATGGGTAGGCTCTAAGCCATGTAGTACACAGGCTTGCTTTTCATTTAAGACTAATACAGCGGGCAAAAGCGCAGTATTAATGTGGTCTAAATCGCGCTTAACCGTTCTGCTGGCGAGTCCCGCCCGTTTAGCTGCACGCTCAAATCCTGTGGGCGATAATTCGCCGCTATCTAAGGGAAGCCCACTGAGCAGGCTGACTCGAGATACATCCAGATGGTGCGCATGACAGATCGTAATCAAACAATCCATCAATACGCCTCCTTGCTGTTCCAAATAGGATATGTCGTCTACGACCTTCTTTTCCTTCATATAGGCCTACACATTGCTATTCGTTAGAAGGAAGCTGGATAATAGCCGCTTCAATTCTGCGATTACGGGCGTTCGCCGCGTCTGATTCTTCATCAACCAGCGGACGACTCTCTCCGTAACCAACCGCAGTAATTCTTCTAGCTTCTATGTTCGCTTTATTCATAAGCAGCGACGCAACCGCCTTAGCTCTGCGCTCAGACAACCGCTGGTTGTAGGCTGCATCCCCATCTAGAGAGGCGTGACCATGAATAATCACCCCTGAATTTGGGTCATTGTTTAAGGCTTCAATGACATCCTGAAGCGAGTTCTCATATTCAGGCAAAACCTCGGTAGAATTAGACGCAAATTCGATATTGACGTTGAAAGAATTGATTATCTTCGCATTATCTAACGTAAAATCTGCAGCACTTGGTTCTGGCGCCATATCAGGCTCTTTGGCTTCACAACCAAAGTCATCGACCATGGCACCTGGTGTAGAATCGACGCAGTCGTCCCACAAATCCACAATGCCGTCGCCATCTGTGTCGCGCTTAAGAATATTAAGTTCATCTTCGAAGTTTGTACGAACGGCCGGACAAACGTAGTTAGGGTCGTAGCTTATTCTCTCTTCAGCTTTGTTCAGTACATCAGGCACGCCATCTTTTGTAATTCCTAACGTTTGTGCCAAGCTACCCGAGGCCGCAAGCAGTCTTACACGCGCCTTTTCTAAGGTGTATTGTGCTTCTAAATATGCGCGACTAGATTCGTAGTACTCGTTTTCGGAATCGAGTAAGTCTAATAGGGAACGTTCACCAATGGTAAACTGATCCATGTATGCAGACTTTACTCTGTCTGAAGACAGGCGGTGGGCATTCAGTGAGGGTAGCTGCTCAGTAATATTGATAATATCGTTATAAGCAATTTGTACCGTTTGTCTCATATCGATACAGGCTTTATCCCGCAAGTCTTTTGCTAAATCTACCTGTGATAATGCTTGTCGAATCGCTGCGCGGTCCGAACCACCGTTATACAAGTTATAAGAAAAGTTAACGCCAACACTGGCTTCAGTAATGGTGTTATTTAGCGCAGCTTGGTCTCGCGTTTGTGCGCCGTAACTTGCGGTTAAATTAACTTGTGGATGATAAAGACTTTTTGCACTGTCCACGGCGTAACGCTGGGCATCAATGTTGTAAATAGCAGCATTGAATTGGGGGTTGGTGCCGTAGGCGTTAGTGAGTAAGGTTTGAATATCAGTAACACTAGCATCAACATACGCAGAGTTTAACGTTACCGGCTGCAAGTTATTCGCTGGCTTCTCGCCCACCAACCGTAAAAACCGCGCGGTAACATCGTGCAAATTAGACAGCTCGGTAAGCACATTAGACTCAGCCAGAGACAAACGGCCGCTAATTTGTTCCAAATCGGCACGACGACCTACACCTGCTTCTACACTTTCTTCAATTTGTTTAAACACGTCCACATGAGTAATTAAGTTTTCTTCAGCGAGTTTTAAGAGCTCACGAAACATCTTTACATCCATGTAGGCGAGAGCCGTATCCAGAGATTTCTGCTCTACTTCACCCATTAGTTCGAAAAAGCGTACCACTTGCGCTTGTTTAAAACGTTTAACTTCACTGCTTGTTAAGAAACCGTCGTACAGCATCTGAGTTAAGGCGATTTGCGCAGTATGTCCCATGTACTCCCGATCTAGCCCGTAATTTCTATCGGTATAAGCACTTGATGCCAACACATCGACCTGAGGGCGAAAGCCGCCACGAGCAATATCAACGTCTGACATAGCCACTTGAAGTTGACGCCAGCTGGCTTGCACTTCTGGGTTTTCGTTGACTACCTTGCGAACATAGTCTTCCAAACTGACTGGAGAGTTACCAACACCACTACTTTGAGCAATGGCAGCATGAGCTAGCACAGCGCCAGTTGCTCCAATAACAACCTTGGAAAGCACTGAATTTATCAACTTCATATATGCATCTCACTATATAAATACTAAGCGACATTTGTGTCGTTTCTTACTTTTAAAAAGTAGACGCTAATAAATTTTCTGCAAACTGCTGCCACACTTTTTAATCTAAAAATGAATAAATTAGGGGGAATTCCCTACAACTTATACCAAAGGATATGAGCCCCCCGTACCACGGTCCGGTAACGAGATAAAAAAGCTCTGCTACGCTTTTTGTATAGCGTAAAAATTTATCGATTGAGAGGGAATTATGGCTGAAGTAATCATTGCAGAAGTAAACGGCGAGGCTTCTTTAGTACGTGGTGAAACAGGTGAGCAGGTCAATGTTACTGTCGGTATGACGGTGGCGGAAGGCGATGTATTAAACATATCACCTGATGGATTTGTTACCGTAAGTGTAGATGGAGAACTTCGCACACTCCCAGCCGGACAAAGTGTTACTTTCCCGCTGCAATTAGATTTCACCGAAAACAATTCTGACGATGAATTTGCTGTTTTTGATGAAAGTGTCGATGAGCTAACAGCATTACTTGACGGTGTTGACGGCGTTGATGGTAACAACCAAGAAGGTGACGCTGACTTTCTTGATGTGCTTGCAGGTGATGGAGACATTTTAGAATCGTTAGAAGCAACCGCGGCGGGTCTAGATGGCGGTGCTGGTACTGACGGCGGTAGTAATTTTGTGCGCGTTGATCGCATAAATGAAGAAGTCGATCCAGTGGGTTTCCAGTTCGATCAAAGTGCAAATGGCAACGACGATGTTACGCCAGTTGAGTTTTCTGGAACAGGCGAGCAAGCACAAGACATTTCACTTACCCTAGATGCGATTGGCTTAACAAGCGACACCACGCCAACACTATCGGGCATTACTTCAGCAATTCCAGGCAGTACAGTAACACTAACCGTTACCGATAGTGAGGGAAACACTCAGGTTGTTACCGCCACAGTACAAGACGACGGTACGTTCAGTGTAGACGTACCAAATGCACTGGCTGATGGTGAATTCACGGTAGATGCTACCGTATTAGAACCTACAGGTAATACTGCAGATGGTTCTACCACCGGTGAAATTGACGCTACCGCGCCAACCATTACCATTAATGCGCCAGGTTCTGATAACGACACCACGCCTACCCTTTCAGGTACTACTGATGCCACTCCTGGCAGCACAGTTACGCTAACCATTACCGACAGTGCAGGCAATACTCAAACCGTGACTGCCATTGTGCAAGCCGACGGCACCTACAGCGTTGATGTACCTGCTGAATTAGCTGAAGGCGAATTTACCGTTAACGCCAGTGTTACTGATGAGGCAGGCAATACAGCAGCTGCTGATACCACAGGGGAAATTGATACCACCGCCCCAACCATTACCATCAATGCGCCAGGTTCTGATAACGACACCACACCTACCCTTTCAGGTACAACCGATGCCACTCCTGGCAGCACAGTTACGCTAACCATTACCGACAGCGCAGGTAACACGCAAACCGTGACCGCTATTGTGCAAGCGGACGGCACGTACAGCGTTGATGTACCGGCTGAACTAGCTGAAGGTGAATTTACCGTTAACGCCAGTGTGACCGATGAGGCTGGCAATACAGCAACCGCTGATACTACAGGGGAAATTGATACCACCGCCCCAACCATTACCATTAATGCGCCTGGTTCTGATAACGACACCACGCCTACCCTTTCAGGTACCACTGATGCCACTCCTGGCAGCACAGTTACGCTAACCATTACCGATAGTGCGGGCAATACGCAAACCGTGACTACCATTGTGCAAGCAGACGGCACGTATAGCGTTGATGTGCCGGCTGAATTGACCGAAGGTGAATTTACGGTTAACGCCAGCGTGACGGATGAGGCTGGCAATACAGCAACCACAGACACCACGGGTGTAATTGATACCACTGCACCGTCGATCACAATCGACACCATAGCGACAGGTAACGACACTACGCCAACCTTGTCAGGTACCACTGATGCTACACCGGGTAGCACAGTTACATTAACTATCACCGATAGCGCGGGCAACACGCAAACTGTAACTGCCACTGTGCAAGCAGACGGCACGTATAGCGTTGCTGTACCTGCTGAATTGGCCGAGGGTGAATTTACCGTTAACGCCAGCGTGACGGATGAGGCTGGCAATACAGCAACCACAGACACCACGGGCGTGATTGATACCACTGCACCGTCGATCACTATCGACACCATAACGACAGGTAACGACACCACGCCTACTCTTTCAGGTACCACTGATGCTACACCGGGTAATACAGTTACATTAACTATCACCGATAGCGCGGGCAACACGCAAACTGTAACCGCCATTGTGCAAGCAGACGGCACCTATAGCGTTGACGTACCTGCAGAGTTGGCCGAAGGTGAATTTACGGTTAACGCCAGCGTGACTGATGAGGCTGGCAATACAGCGACCACAGATACTACCGGCGAGATTGATACTACGGCACCGTCGATAACTATCGACACCATAGCGACTGGTAACGACACTACGCCAACCTTGTCAGGTACCACTGATGCCGCGCCTGGTAGCACAGTAACATTAACCATTACCGATAGCGCGGGCGTTACTCAAACCGTGACCGCCATTGTGCAGGCTGACGGCACTTACAGCGCTGACGTACCGGCTGAACTAGCTGAAGGTGAATTTACCGTTAACGCCAGCGTGACTGATGAAGCAGGCAATACGGCCAATGCTGACGCTCAGGGTGCTATCGACGTGACGGCGCCAACCATCTCATTAAACGACCCAGGAATAAATGGCGATGCTACCCCCACACTTTCGGGATTAACAGATGCCGTGCCCGGAAGCACGATAACCCTTACCGTTACCGATAGTGCTGGCGTTACTCAAACCTTTACCACCACTGTGCTTGCCGATGGTACCTTCACCGTTGAAGTTCCAAATGCGGTGGCTGAGGGTACATACAGCGTAACTGCCGAGGTGACAGATGGTGCGGGCAACACCGCACAAGCAACAGCAAGCGGCGATTACGATTCTACGAGTCCTTCGACGACTGTAAATCAACCTGCTCCAACGAACGATACTACGCCAAACGTTTCGGGTGAAACTGATGCCCCTCCTGGCAGTGAAGTCGTGATTGTTGTTACAGATAGCGAGGGTAACGAACAAACAATCGTCACAACAGTGGGCGCTGACGGCACATTCAACGAAGATGTACCAGCGGAGCTTAGCGAAGGTGAGTACACGGTAGATGTTACTGTAACAACACCAGCAGGCAACAGTTCTACAACCACAGTGACGGGCGAAATTGACACCACGGCGCCGATAATCAGCCTTGATCCTATTGGCTCAACCAATGATGACACGCCAGTGATAAATGGCGACACCGACGCAGAACCGGGTGCAATTGTAACGCTAGAAATCGTACATTCAGATGGCACTACGCAAACCCTTACTGCAACAGTGCAAGAAGACGGTAGCTTCAGTGCCGAAGTGCCGCAAGCACTCGCAAACGGCGACTTCACGGTAACCGCTACTGTGTCTGATGTGGCGGGCAATACCGCTTCAACCTCCATCGATGCGGTTATTAATACCCAAGGCCCTAATGTTGTCATTGAAACCGGCTCTCCTACCAACGGTAGTGAAGGCATAGGGGGGTCGTCAGACGCCCCTAATTCAGAGGTTGTGGTTGTTATCACCGATAGCGACGGCAACAGCCAGACAATAACGGGGACAACCGATGAGAATGGCAACTTCAATGTAGCATTCCCTCCTGGCTCTGAAGAGGGCGAATACGAGATTGAAGTGACGGTGACAGACGAAAATGGCAATAGCTCTACCGCCACGGCCACTACTGTACTTGATACCACCCCGCCGATTGTGAACATCGACCCGCAAACGGATACTAACGACACAACACCGACTATCTCAGGTAATACAGATTTACCCGCAGGTAGCGAGGTCGCTATTACCGTCACCGATAGTCAGGGTAATACGCAAACTGTTACCGCCGTTGTTGATGAAAATGGTAATTTCAGCGCCGATGTCGAAGAAGCGCTAGCAGAAGGCAACTATGAGGTTTCTGTCGAAGCAACTGATGCAGCGGGTAATACAACTACCGCTGTCGACAACAGTGGCAACATAGACACTACCGCACCAGCGCTTTCTTTAGACCCGCAAACTGACGGTAGCGACACCACGCCAACAATTTCTGGCTCTACCGATTTACCACCTGGTTCAACAGTAACCATTGTGGTGACCGACAGCGCGGGCAACACACAAACTATCGATGCCGTCGTTGATGAGAACGGTGATTTTAGCGTCGACGTGCAAACGCCGCTTACTGAGGGTGAATATACTGTAGAGGCCAGTGCAACAGACGAGGCAGGCAACACAACGACTGTTACTGAAAATGGCGGCAACATTGATACGCAAGCCCCCACCATTTCACTAGAGCCACTTGGCACAGGTAACGACACGACACCGTCAATTAGCGGTTCTACAAACTTGGAAGCGGGCAGCACGGTTACACTTACCGTTACCGATAGTGCTGGAAACAGCCAAACCTTTACTGCCACAGTAGACGCGAACGGCGAATTTAGCGCAGACGTGCCTGCTGAACTCGCTGACGGCGACTACACTGTTGAAGCGACAGCCACCGATGCTGCGGGAAATAGTGCTTCAACGTCACAAACTGGTACCGTGGACAGCAATGCGCCAAGCTTAACCCTTGACCCACTGGGTGATGATAACGACACCACGCCTACTATCTCAGGTACTACCGATTTACCCGCTGGCAGCACTGTTACACTGTCTATTACCGATGCGCTTGGCAATACGCAAACATTTACGGCAACGGTAGACGGTTCTGGTAATTTCAGTGCCGATGTTCCCAATCCGCTAGCGGAAGGTGAATATAGCGTAACGGCTACAGCGACCGACGCCAACGGCAATACTGCAACGGCAACGGAAACTGGCGGTAATATCGATATTACATCGCCGCTGGTTAATCTAGATGCTCAAGGCAGTACCAATGATACTACGCCAACCATCTCAGGTAACACAGACCAGGCACCGGGTAGCAGTGTATCAATCACTGTTACAGACAGTGCAGGAAATACACAAACCTTTGATGCTCTAGTCGAAAATGACGGTACCTTCTCTGTTGACGTG
Organism: Alteromonas sp. W12; assembly: GCF_001924945.1. NCBI lineage: Bacteria > Pseudomonadati > Pseudomonadota > Gammaproteobacteria > Alteromonadales > Alteromonadaceae > Alteromonas > Alteromonas sp. W12. The sequence continues at coordinate 554,151 of NZ_LQXH01000001.1, read as the reverse complement.
CCGGCAGAGCTTGCCGACGGCAACTTTACCGTTACCGCCACTGTCACAGACGATGCGGGCAATCAAGATTCTGCAACAACACAGGGCAATATTGATACCGCAGCTCCAACGCTATCGCTTGACCCACAAGACATTGGCAACGACACCACGCCGCTAATTAGTGGCACGACAGATTTGCCACAAGGTAGCACGGTAACACTGGTCGTCACCGATAGCTTAGGTAATCAGCAAACTATTGAAGCCGTTGTTGATGAAAACGGAGGCTTTAGTGCTGAAGTACCTAGCGCATTAGCAGAAGGTAACTACTCCGTTACAGCAACCGCTGTCGATGAAAATGGCAATACCGCTAGCGTGACAGAAAACGGCGGCATTATAGATACGACTGCGCCATTGCTAACTTTAAATCCAGTGGGTTCTGGCAACGATTCCACACCAACCTTATCGGGCAGCACCGACCTGCCTGAAGGAAGTGTTGTCTCGCTAACCGTCGTTGATAGCGCTGGTAACACCCAAACTATCAACACCTTGGTCGATGCTAATGGCAACTTCTCTGTCGACGTCCCTCAAGAACTGGCTGATGGAGACTTTACTGTTACTGCCACGGCAGAAGACGAAGCTGGCAATGAAGTTACAGACAACGCAACGGGTAACATCAATACTAATGCACCCACGTTAGTGCTAGATGGGCAAGGCGAGACGAATGACAGCACGCCCCTTATTTCAGGTACCACCAGCTTACCTGAAGGAAGTACGGTTACCTTAACCGTAACGGATAGCGCAGGGAACACGCAAACGATTACCGCGACAGTAGGCACTGACGGAACGTTTAGTGCAGAAGTAACCACTCCACTCGCTGATGGCGCTTACACCGTTACCGCCAGCGCAACTGACGGCGATGGCAATACGACAACAGTAACCGACAATGGCGGCCTTGTAGATACCACCGCGCCTACGCTTACCCTAGAAAATCCTGGCAGCACGGGTGACACCACACCAACACTTTCAGGCACGACAGACCTTCCTGAAGGAAGCACGGTTACGCTTGTCGTTACAGATAGCGCTGGAAACACGCAAACTATTAATGCCTTGGTCGATGCAAATGGTAGCTTCAGTGTAGATGTGCCAAACGCACTAGCTGACGGCGACTTTACTGTGACTGCCACTGCAACCGACAGTGCAGGCAATACCGCGAATGCCAATACAACAGGTAGTGTAGATAGCGAAGCGCCGCTATTAACCCTTGATACACAAGGCGCTACTAGCGATGTTACCCCTACTATCACAGGTACTACCGACGTGGCACCTGGCACACTGGTTACCATTACTGTGGTAGATGCCAATGGTAACTCGCAAAGTTTCCAAGCAGCCGTGCAAGCAGACGGCACATTCAGTGCCGATGTGCCTAGCGCCCTGGCTGAAGGCGACTTTACCGTTACGGCAACAGTAAGCGATGCACAAGGCAACACCGCGACGGCAAACGAAACAAATGGAAGTATTGATACACAAGCGCCTATTGTTACCGTTAACCCGTTAGATTCAGGTAATGACACTACGCCGATTATTTCAGGTAATACAGATTTACCTGAAGGTGCTGTCGTTGTGATCACCGTAACTGACAGCAATGGTGACACGCAAACCATTAACGCATTGGTTGATGCTGACGGCAACTTTGCAACAGAGGTATTGTCTCCACTGCCTGAAGGAGATTACAGCGTCGAAGTTACTGCAACAGATGATGCAGGTAATTCAACAACCGCAACTGAGGACGGTGGCAATATTGACACCACCGCCCCTGTACTTACGCTAAATCCGCAGGGCACAGGCAACGATGAAACGCCTAACATATCGGGCAGCACTGATTTAGCACCGGGAAGCACGGTAACGTTAACCGTCACAGATAGCGCAGGCAATACACAAACTTTTGACGCCATTGTGGACGCAAACGGTGACTTCAGCGCAGATGTTCCAAACGCTATACCAGACGGCAGCTACACGGTAACAGCAAGTGCCTCAGACGATGCAGGAAATACAACCACCACCTCTGATACCGGTACGTTAGATACCAGTGCCCCTGCGCTGACACTAGATGCGCAAGTTACGGTTAGCGATACTACACCAACCATTTCGGGTACGACTGACCTACCCGCGGGTTCAACAGTGACGCTTTTTGTCACTGACAGTGCAGGCAACACCCAAACCTTTACTGCACTTGTTGATGCGAGCGGTAACTTTAGTGCTGATGTCCCCGCGCCTCTTGCCGAAGGTGATTACTCAGTAACCGCTACCGCTACAGACAGCAACGGAAATAGTGCCTCTGTCACCGACAATAACGGTATCGTCGATACTGTCGCCCCCGTTATTTCACTAGATGCGCTGGGTTCAAATAACGATACTACGCCTACCATTTCAGGCAATACGGACTTAGCAGCAGGTGAGAGCGTAACGCTGTCGATCACCGATAACGCTGGTAATACGCAAACTGTGACCGCAACGGTTGACGCAAACGGCAACTTTACTGTTGATGTGCCAGCTGCACTGGACGAAGGTGACTATACGGTTACTGCAACGGCCACCGACGATGCTGGCAACAGTGCGTCAGCCAATGCAACAGGTACCATAGACACCACAGCGCCTACCCTAACCTTAGACCCTCAAGGATTAGGCAACGACACGACGCCAACCATTTCGGGAAGTACAGATCTAGCCGAAGGTAGCGTGGTCTCCTTGGTTATCACAGATAGTGCTGGCAACATTCAAACGGTTACAGCAACAGTTGATGCTGCAGGAAACTTTACGGTTGATGTGCCCGCGGCACTTGCTGAAGGCTCGTACAGTGTTGAAGCTACTGCCACTGATGAAGCAGGCAACAGCACGTCGGTTCTTGATAATTCAGGCGTTATCGACATCACGCCACCTGAGCTAAATCTTGACGAATTAACGCCAGAGAATAACCTTACGCCAACTATTTCCGGCACCACAAACCTTCCAGCTGGCGCCATTGTCACACTAACGGTGGTCGATAGTGCGGGTAACTCTCAAACCTTTGCCGCTACGGTACAAACCAACGGCAGTTTTTCAGCCAACGTACCTTCACCACTAGCTGAAGGTGACTATACGGTTACCGCAACGGCTCAAGACGCGGCTGGCAACCAAGGTTCTGATTCTGAAACGGGTGGCAGCGTAGATACCACAGCACCTATTATCACTCTGGATCCGCTTGGCACAGGTAACGATAACACGCCTACCATTAGCGGAAATACCGACCTGGCTGCAGGAAGCACAGTAACGATTACAGTAACTGACAGTGTTGGCACTGTGCAGACGTTTACTGCAACTGTTGATGCTAACGGCGACTTCAGTGCAGATGTGCCTAATCCTATGGCTGACGGAAACTTCGACGTTACTGCAACGGCCACTGATGCTGCAGGCAATACTGCTACAGATACAGTGAGCGGCGACATAAACTCTGCCGCGCCTACCCTATCCCTTGATCCTCTTGGTTCGGGCAACGACACGACGCCGACCATTTCAGGTAATACCGACTTAGCGCCAGGTAGTACTGTAACGCTAACTGTGACTGACAGTGCTGGAAACACACAGACATTCAGTGCCATAGTGCAAGGTGATGGAAGCTTTACGGCTGATGTTCCTGCAAGCTTACCTGAAGGTGACTATTCTGTTACTGCCACCGCCACAGACGGCGCTGGCAACAGTGCATCGGTAACCGAAAATGGCGGTAACATCGATACCACAGCCCCATCGATAACCATCGATACACAAGGGCTTGGCAATGATGCCACGCCGTCTATCTCTGGCACCACAGACCTCAATGCTGGCGACACAGTTAGCATAAGCGTGACAGACAACGCTGGAAATACCCAAACATTCACAGCAACCGTTCAAAACGATGGCACTTACAGTGCTGATGTTCCTGCCGATTTAGCTGAGGGCAGTTTCAGTGTGACTGTCACTGCGACTGACGATGCGGGTAATTCAGCAACGGCAATAGATAATAACGGTGTCATAGACACAGCAGCCCCCACCATAACGTTAGACGCACAAGGTCTAACCAACGACGCTACACCGACTATATCGGGAACCACCGACTTGGCTGCGGGCAACACTGTAAGCATTAGCGTGACTGACAGCCTGGGCAATACGCAAACTTTCACTGCCACCGTTCAAGCGAACGGTAGCTTTAGCGCTGATGTGCCGGTTGACCTTGCAGAAGGCGATTACACCGTAGAAGTGACGGCGACTGATGATGCGGGTAATCAAAACACAGCGGTTGATAACAACGGTACAGTTGACACCACTCCACCTGTTATCAACTTAGATCCAGTGGCCAGCGGCAATGACGCAACGCCAGTATTAAGCGGTACTACCGACTTGCCAGAGGGAGCAACAATTACACTGGTTGTCACCGATGCAGGCGGTAATGTACAGAACCTTACCGCTACGGTAAACGCGGACGGCACTTTCTCAGTTGAAGTACCCAGCGCGCTTGTTGATGGCGATTACGATGTAACAGCCAGTGCGAGCGATGCTGCGGGCAATAGCACGACTGTGTCGGATAGCGGCAATATTAATGCAAGCGCCCCGGACATTACCCTAGATGCCCTTGGCCAGACAAACGACGCTACGCCTCTTATTTCAGGTACAACTAACGCGCCAGTTGGTGCCACTGTCACCTTAACAGTGACAGATAATGCTGGAGCAGTTCAAACCTTTACTACAACCGTACAAGGAGATGGCACCTTCAGCGCAAGCGTACCGTCAGACCTGGCCGAAGGTAGCTACACAGTTGTCGCAGAAGTAACTGACGGCGCCGGAAATACAGGCTCTGACTCTGAAACTGGCGGTGTGGTAGATACCACATCACCGGCTATTGATGTGGCAGAGCAAGGCATTGGCAATGATGCAACACCAACCATTAGCGGAACGACAGACCAGCCAGCCGGAAGCACGGTTTCAATTACTGTTACCGATAACGCTGGCAATATACAAACCTTATCAGCAACCGTGCAAAGCGACGGCTCTTTTAGCGTAGACGTACCCACCACTTTGGCTGAGGGTAACTACACAGTTCAGGCAACGGTCGTTGATGAAGCAGGCAATACAGCGTCCGACGCTGAAACCGGCCTAATCGACACAATTTCACCCGTTATTACGCTGGACGAGCCAGGTACAGTTAGCGACTCAACCCCAACCATAAGCGGTACTGTAGATTTACCGCAAGGTTCTACAGTGCAAATAACGGTTGTTGATAGTGCGGGCAATACCCAGGTGTTCTCTGCATTGGTTGCCGCGGGCGGCGTATTCTCTGCCGATGTACCAGCGGCGATGGCTGAAGGAAACTTCACTGTTTCAGCAACCGCCACCGATGAAGCAAACAACAGTACAACCGATAACGAAGCAGGCGTAGTTGATACACTAGTACCTACACTCACTATAGATGTTGCCGATACCACTAACGACGCGACGCCACTCATTACCGGTACAACCGATGAACCTGCGGGCGCTGTGGTCACTATTTTGGTAACGGATAGCGCTGGTGCGACCCAGACCTTAAGTGCAGTGGTACAGGCCGATGGTTCTTTCTCTATCTCCCCAGGTACGGATTTAGCTGAAGGCGACTTCACGGTAAGCGCTACCATCAGTGATGAGGCAGGTAATACAGCAACAGCCAGTGATGCTGGAAGTATAGATACTACAGCACCATCACTAACCTTAACGCCACTTGAGGAAGGCAATGACACAACGCCTACCTTATCTGGTAGCACAAACCTTGCGCAGGGTAGTGAAGTTACGCTTGTGGTAACTGACAGCGCCGGAAATGTTCAAACCATCACAGCTACAGTTGATGTAAATGGAAACTTTACAGTGGATGTGCCTGCGCCTTTGGCAGAAGGTGCATACAGTGTTGAAGCCACGGCAAGTGATGAAGCGGGTAATAGCACTACCGTCGTAGACAACACAGGTATTATTGATACGACAGCCCCTACTCTATCGTTAGATACACTAGCCCCAGACAGTGACACTACACCTGCAATATCAGGGAGTACTGACCTGCCTGCAGGCGCTACGGTAACGATTACTGTGACGGATAACGCAGGTGTAAGCCAAACCTTCGATGCAACCGTTCAGGGAGACGGCAGTTTCTCGGCCGATGTGCCAAGCCCCATGGCTGAAGGAGGGTATACCGTTACCGCCGTGGCCCAGGACCCAGCAGGTAATGAGACAACTGCCACTGAAACAAACGGTAGCGTAGACACTACCGCGCCGACTATCAACTTAGATGCACAAGGCACAGGTAACGATACCACGCCAACGATCACGGGTAGCACCGATTTAAGCCCAGGTAGTTCAGTGACCATAACCGTCACCGACAGCGCGGGAGCTGAACAGACATTTACGGCTATTGTCGATAGCCTTGGTAATTTCAGCGCCGACGTGCCCAATGCAATGGCAGACGGAAACTTCAATGTTACTGCTACCGCCACTGATGCTGCTGGAAATTCAGCGTCTGATACTACCAGCGGCAATATCAATACAGCCGTGCCAAACCTAACCTTGGACGCGCTTGGTACAGGAAACGACACCACACCGACCATTTCCGGTACTACAGATATTGCGCCAGGCAGCACCGTATCCATCAGCGTTACCGATAGTGCAGGAAACACCCAAACATTTGGCGCCATTGTTCAAGCTAATGGCACCTTCTCTGTAGATGTGCCAGCGGCCTTATCTGAAGGTAATTATTCGGTCACCGCAAGTGCAACAGATGGCGCGGGTAATACGGCAACCGCAAACGAAAATGGCGGTGTTATCGATACTACTGCGCCAGCTGCGCCTACTGTTGATGCAGGCAACGGTACCGAAATTACCGGCACAGCCGAAGCAGGCGCTGTCGTAAACGTAGACGTTGACGGTGATGGCACACCTGATTTCACAGTGTTTGCTGATGGCGATGGTAACTGGTCAGTAACACCCACAACACCGCTAGCGGATGGCGTGGTTGTTACGGCAACCGCAACCGATGAAGCTGGCAATACAAGTAGCCCGGCGTCTGATACGGTAGACGCTGTCGCGCCAGTCGTTGCCTTTGACGACCTAACGACTAACGACACCACGCCTGCACTTACCGGTTCGGTGGACGACCCAACCGCCATTGTGGTCATTACCATTAACGGTACGGACTATACCGCGACAAACAATGGTGATGGCAGCTGGACACTGGCTGACGATATCGTTGCCGCGCTGGCTGAAGGTAGCTATACCGCTACGGTTACTGCCACTGATGCCGATGGTAACACCGGAACTAACTCTGGTACTGTTGTGATTGATACCACTGCTCCAGCAGCGCCTACCGTCGATGCAGGCAACGGCACTGAAATTACGGGTACTGCGGAAGCAGGCGCAACCGTAAATGTGGACGTGGATGGCGACGGCACGCCAGACTTCACCGTCATCGCTGACGGCGATGGAAACTGGTCAGTAACACCCACTACACCGCTAGCCGATGGCGTGGTCGTTACGGCAACAGCGGTTGATGAAGCTGGCAATGTCAGTGCACCAGCGTCAGATACAGTAGATGCTGTTGCGCCAGTCGTTGCAATCAATGACTTAACCACTAATGACGCTACACCAGAGCTAACCGGAACGGTTGACGATCCAAGCGCTATCGTAGTAGTGACCATTGATGGCGTGGACTACACCGCAACTAACAATGGCGATGGAAGTTGGACCCTGGCTGACGATGCAGTGGCTACACTTGCAGATGGTAGCTATACCGCTACCGTTACTGCAACGGATGCCGATGGCAATGTGGGTTCAAATTCAGGAACGGTAGTGATTGATACTACACCACCAGCTATACCTACTGTGGATGCGGGCAACGGTACCGAAATTACCGGTGCCGCTGAAGCAGGTGCAACCGTAAATGTGGACGTGGATGGCGACGGCACGCCCGACTTCACCGTCATCGCTGATGGCGACGGTAATTGGAGCATTACGCCTGATACACCGCTTGCCGATGGCGTAATTGTGACCGTAACGGCTACCGATGAAGCGGGTAACATTAGCAACCCAGCCTCAGACACGGTTGACGCGGCTGCGCCAGTGGTTGCCTTTAACGATTTAACAACAAACGATACAACGCCGGCACTTACTGGTTCGGTTGACGACCCAACGGCCACTGTGATTGTGAACATCAATGGAGCCGACTATACCGCCACCAATAACGGTGATGGCACGTGGACACTGGCTGACGATGCGGTGGCGGCACTTGCCGAAGGTAGCTATACCGCGACGGTGACTGCAACCGACCCAGAAGGTAATGTGGGTACGAATACTGGTACAGTAGTTATTGATACCACTGCACCAGCAGCGCCTACCGTTGAAGCGGGCAACGGCACTGAAATTACCGGCACAGCCGAAGCGGCCGCAACGGTAAATGTGGATGTAGACGGAGACGGCACGCCAGATTTCACCGTCATCGCTGATGGCGACGGCAATTGGAGCGTAACGCCAGATACACCATTGGCAGATGGTGTTGTAGTAACGGCAACAGCAACCGATGAAGCGGGCAATACCAGTGGGCCTGCATCTGACACAGTAGACGCCGTGGCACCTGTCGTAACCATCAATGATGTAACGACCAACGACACTACGCCTGCGCTAACGGGGACGGTTGATGACCCAACAGCTACTGTAGTAGTCACCATTGACGGCAACGACTATACCGCTACCAATAACGGTGACGGTACGTGGACGTTAGCTGATGACGTAGTGGCTACACTCGCTGAAGGTAGTTACCCAACATCTGTTACTGCAACTGACAATGCGGGTAATACCGATACCGACACTGGTAATGTAGTAATTGATACCACCGCGCCTACGGTTGCAATTAACGATCTAACCACCAACGACACCACGCCTGAGCTAACTGGTACGGTGAACGACCCCAATGCGGTTGTGGTAGTAACGATTGACGGCAATGACTACACCGCTACCAACAATGGTGATGGCACCTGGACACTGGCTGACAACGCAGTCGCTGTGCTAGCAGAAGGCAGTTACCCAACATCTGTTACTGCAACAGACGCCGCGGGCAACACTGTCACCAATACAGGAACAGTGGTAATTGATACTACCGCACCTACCGTTGCAATAAACGATCTGACCACCAACGACACAACGCCTGAGCTTACCGGTACGGTGAACGACCCCAATGCGGTTGTGGTGGTGACTATTGACGGTAATGATTACACCGCTACCAACAATGGTGATGGCACATGGACACTGGCTGACAACGCAGTCGCCACGCTTGCAGAAGGCAGCTACCCAACATCGGTAAGTGCAACAGACGCCGCGGGCAACACGGTAACCAATACGGGTACAGTGGTTATTGATACAACCGCACCTACCGTTGCGATAAACGATCTAACCACCAACGACACCACGCCTGAGCTTACCGGTACGGTGAACGACCCCAATGCGGTTGTGGTGGTGACCATTGACGGCAACGATTACACCGCTACCAACAATGGTGACGGCACTTGGACGTTAGCTGATAACGTAGTTGCTACGCTAGCAGAAGGCAGCTACCCAACATCGGTAAGCGCAACAGACGCCGCGGGTAATACTGTTACCAATACAGGTACGGTAATAATTGATGTCACCGCGCCTACGGTTGCGATTAACGATCTAACCACCAACGACACCACGCCAGAGCTTACCGGTACGGTGAACGACCCGAATGCGGTTGTGGTGGTGACCATAAACGGCAACGACTATACCGCTACCAATAACGGTGACGGCACATGGACACTGGCTGACAACGCAGTCGCCACGCTTGCAGAAGGCAGTTACCCAACATCGGTAAGCGCGACAGACGCTGCGGGCAACACGGTGACCAACACAGGTACAGTGGTTATTGATACCACCGCGCCTACGGTTGCAATAAACGATCTAACCACCAACGACACCACGCCTGAGCTTACCGGTACGGTGAACGACCCCAATGCGGTTGTGGTGGTGACCATTGACGGCAACGATTACACCGCTACCAACAATGGTGACGGCACGTGGACGCTAGCTGACAATATCGTCGCACTGCTTGCGGAAGGCAATTACACGGCTGTGGTTACCGCCACAGATGCGGTAGGCAATCTTGCTACTGACACAGGTACCGTTGTTATCGATACCAGTATTGATGAAAACAACAATGGTCAGACAGTAACGTTCGACAGTATCTCAAACGACTCAGGGGTGGCTGGAGACTTTATTACTAGCGATAGCACGCTAATCTTTAATGGAACGGTTGACCTTGGTGACAATACTACCCTAACCGTTACCGTTGATGGCACGTCCTATACCTTTGGCACTGACCCTGAACTTACCATTGATGGCAGCGGTAATTGGAGCCTTGATTTAACAGGCACAGCGCTACCAGCAGGTACCTACGCGGTGGTGGCAACAGTCACCGACGAAGCAGGTAACTCGGCAAGCACAGCAAGTCAGAATGTTGTCGTACAGGCTCTCGATGCGATAAACGACGGTAACACCGTTGATATGGGCGAACCTGTGGTTACTGTAAATCCACCGGAAACCACCAGCGACGTGCAGGTGATTGGCTTAGCAGAATCTACAGGTGGCGTGGATGCAAGCGCCTCATTTACGGTATCACCTGATAATGTGGGTGAAGTGCTCATAGAAGTCGAACAAGTTGCACTTGTTGCTGTTGCCGATGCCTACATAGTCGAGGTATACGACGAAAGTGGCCAGCTGGTCTATCAAGGAGTCAGCGCTGCCTCGCAACTTACGGACGTTGGCGGACTTGAGATATTCAATGTCTCAGGGGATGAAACCATCTCCTTCTCGCTAGCAGGTCTAGCTGCAGGCACTTATAGCGTGGTTGTTCGAAACGATGAAAACTTACTCGAAGACTTGTTAGACAACGACAACAACAACGATATTGACCTTGATGAACTAGGCACAGCGGGTGTGGTCCTCGGGCCTGAAAACCAGGATGTAGTGCTTAATACGGTCGAAACAACGTTGAACGGCGGTATTCTAGGCATTCCGCTAGGCACTGTAGGCACACAAGTAAGAGGCATTTTAGAAACAGTTCTAGACACCACTACTGTAATCGGTGCAGGAGACCTCGTAGGAGCGCTCACGGGTCCACTCACAGCTCTTGGATTGTTAGGTTTCTTAGACGATATCGCTGCTGTTCTTGCCGACGTGTTACTCAGCAATACGTTAACCGTTTTGCAAGACACTGATATCACCACCACATTGACGGAATACACCTACACAGGTGATTTAGTGGCGCAAGGTAACCTAATTGACGGTGATTTAAGTGGCGTGGGTGCGGATACCATTTTAGACGGCGCTCAAGTGACGCTGGTTACTAACGCATCAGGTGACAGTGTTGTGGTTCCTGCCACAGGAACGGTTACTATCCAAGGTAACTATGGCGTGCTTGAAATTGCCGCAGATGGTACTTACACCTATACCGCCGATGGTGACCGCAGTGCTATTGGACAAGATGAAGTATTTAACTACACCTTGTCAGATGGTGAAACCTCTGATATTGCGGCGCTCACCATTACTATTTCGGGAAGTGACTTCCCGCCAGTTGTCGCACAAAACGACAGTAATGATATGGAGCTCGGTGCGCAAACTGCTATCGTTAATGCCCCTGTCACCGACAGTGATTTACAGGTCATTGGTTTAGCAGAAGGATCGCCTGCTGCGGGCTCCCCAACTGCAAGTACCACGCTTACGGTTGACCCTGGGTTCTTCGGTGAAATAGTGGTTGAAGTTAGCCAAGAGGCTCTCGTTGCCGTTGCCGATGCCTACATTATTGAAATTGTGGATTCTAGTGGCAATGTAGTCGCTACAGCTATGACTCCTGATAACCCGTTAATTGGAGATGTCGCAGGCGTTAATCTTCTGGGGTTAACAGGTGACAATACGCTGGTTGCTAAATTCTCGGGACTACCCGCTGGAGACTATACTGTTGTTGTGCGCAATGACGAGAGCGCTTTAGAAACCTTGTTTGACCAAAACAGCGACGGCTCAATTACGTTGACGGAGTTAGGTAGCGGTGGCGTTGCTCTTGGTGAAGAGAATCAGGATGCAGTCTTAACTGCTGTAGAAGACGCATTGAACGGTACTAATGCCAGTGTTCTGAACAGTCTTGGACTAGGAACTATAGTACGGGCACTCATACTTGAACCTGCTCTTAGCACAGCTGATTCGATTGGCGCAGCGGATTTAGTTAGCAGAATCACTACGGGTCTTAACGAGTTAGGTCTAAGTTTGCTGGTCGACGTAGCGCTCGATGCCGTCGCCGAGGCACTACTTAGCAACACGCTCACCTTACTGCAACAAACTGATGTGACTTCAACGTTAACCGAGTATGCATTTGCGGGCAGCATTACAACATCAGGTAATGTTATCGATGCCGCTAGCTCAGGCGACGTTAGTGACAGTATTGCCGAAGGAGGCGTTGTTACTCAAGTTACTCATACCAATGGAGAGTCAGTGACTGTATTGGGTACTGGTTTATCTGGCATAACCATTGAGGGTGACTATGGTAACTTAACTATTTTCGAAGACGGCAGCTACACCTATGTAGCCAACGGCGTTCGCGACGGCTTAGGCAATACAGATAGCTTTAGCTACACCATTTCAGATGGCGCCAATACGTCTACTGCAAACTTGAACTTCAATCTATCAGGGCAAGGCGTATCCGCAGACTCGGCACGTGCTGAATTGACCTACGACTTTGTTTCGGAAGCGGGCCCTAGTGACCTAGATGCACTTTCTCATGGCTATTTATTGGGGCTAGGGGGCAGCTTTAGCGATACCAGCAGTACATTTGCCGTTGCAACAAATACAACTCAAGATATTACGTTAAACGTTGATAACGGCAGCCTACTGTCACTGGTTTCAAGCCTTACTGTTACCGTAGAAAAGTTTGAAAACGGCGCGTGGGAAGCGTACAGGGTTTTCCCTAATGGCGAGTTGATTAGCTTATTAGGCATTGATGGCGATACCGTGCTTACCGTCAACGGATTAACTGAAGGCTTGTACCGTCTGTCGATGAACGGTACAACTGGCGTTGGCGTAGCCGGAAGTATTAGTGTAGACCTGTCTTCTACCATCAACTATCTTGACCAGTTTGAAGTTAGCGGCGTACAAACCGCCACCGGCAATCTGTTCGAAAACGATATACTGTTTGGCCCAACATACGACGTAACCGTTTCTACTGATGGAACAACCTTCCAAGATGCGACTGGCGGCATTACGTTAGTGGGTGATTACGGTACGCTGCAAATTGATGAAACTGGCGCCTACACTTATACCCCGGACAACACGCAAGCCGTGTTTGGTGGAACCTTAACGGATACTTTTACTTACCGTATCGAATATCCAGACGGTACTATCGAACAGGCAGAATTTAACGTGTTTGTAACGGCATCTGGTGAAGGTGTACCAGAAGTGGTAATGAGCAGTTCATCTGAGTCTGTAAGTGCATCAGATAGCAACGGCACCGTGGTTACTGACGAGCCTACAGCACCTGACGTCATTGACCTAACAGGGCAAACGCTTCAAACAGTCGATCTAAACGCTGAAACTAGACTGATAACACCAGAAAACGAGCCTACTGCACCGCTTATGAGCGAGCCTTCAGCGATAACGGAGCCAGTAGAGAGTACACCAGATATCATTACGCTACCTGAAGACGAGGTGAGCACACTTGGTACCACTGTAGGCGATGGTTTTGGTGGAGGAGATACTATCGACCTGTCTGGCACTAAGCTTGATACGGTTGATATTGGCGGTCCTGTGCCCACCGCGCCGGACGAGGGTACAAGCCCGCTTTCGCCTGAGCTTTCTACACCAGAAAGTACAGCGCCAGAACCTATCACTTCCGGTACAGTACCAGAAGACACAATCACCCTTCCTGAAGAAGGCGATATTGTTACTACTGGGCCTGTCACTGAAGTGACGGTTGATGTTGTGGACATTGACCTTCCTCCGGAAGATTTGATTCTTCCCTCAACAGAGCCTACTTCGACTGACTCAGGTTCTGAGAGCGTTTCAACGACGAGTTCAAGCGACTCAGCAGTTGACACAACTAAAGAAAGCGGAAGTGACGTGGGCGCGACATCTCCTACCGAGTCAGAGGTACTGAAAACGGCGATTGATAAACTTCCACCTACGGATATTTAAAATACGCTGACCATAGCCAAAGCCCTCGTATCTACGAGGGCTTTTTATATGCATTAGAAAACCAGGCCATGGGCTCATTACTTTCACGTCAATGACAGAGACATTCTGCTCATAGCGCTGCACCTTGTTGACAAAGGGTTTCGTATTTTCCCGAACTACGTATAATAAAACTCCCTACGCATTAGGTCCCCATAGTTTAATGGATAAAACAAGGCCCTCCTAAGGCTTAGATGTTGGTTCGATTCCAGCTGGGGACGCCATTAATTGCGCAACGTTTCTGCTTTTTAGTAAAGATGCTTATACACACCGTCGCCTGTAATATTGAAGAATTTATTATACTTTGGTTGTAATTTAGCCAATTTAAGTAATACTCTTCAAAACAGGAGAGCATTATGACTTTCGATTTCCCCCCACCTGATAACGCTGATAGTTGTGCCGAAACAGCTGAGCAGTGCCCATTTTCTGAAGAAGAGTGGGATGCTATTGAAGCTTTAGCGGAACCCGGTGCCATTTACTAAACGATGATTTTTAGAATTTAATCCCCACTTTATAATTACACTGTAATCGACGGTGCTGCTGTTCGTTGCGCCCGGTGATATATCGAGCGGTTATGCTCCATAGACCAACGGGGCAGAAATAGCGTATAAAAGATAGAGAAGTAGCTTATACGGGGATTAATATGAGCCAATTTGAAAACGACGATATCGATTCGTTTTTTGCAGAAATGCAAGATGTAAAACCAATCGCTTCAGATGATAAGGCTTTATTACACGATCCTGAAAAGGCGCTCGCTGAAAAACAAAAACGAGCGGCTAGGCAGTTAAGCGTCCGCGAAAAACTCGCTAATCCACTGAGCATGGAAGGTGTAAAGCCGGTACCCCCTGATGATTTCATACACTTCCAGCAGCCCGGTATTCAAGACGGCGTTTTTAAAAAACTTCGCCTTGGTAAATACCCTCTAGAGGCCAACGTAACACTTTCAGGGAAAACCTTAGAACAAAGCCGAGACCTGGTTTATAGCACCATTAAATCTAGTCACGAACGCGGGGTTCGTGCACTGCTCATAAAACATGGAACAGGTGAAAATAGCAAACCCTTTCCCGCTTTGAAAAAAAGTTATGTTAACCATTGGCTAAGAGAACTAGACGAAGTCATTGCCTACCATACGGCTCAACCGATGCACGGAGGCTTTGGTGCTACATATGTGCTTTTGAAAAAGCATCCGCAGCAGAAATTAATTAACAGAGAAAAAAATAAGAAAGGATAAAATGAGAGGCAAGAACTCGTTGAGTCAGCTTTGCTTTTTTGGGCTTGTCTTTAGGTGTAGCTTTTAGGCTTTTCTCATGAAGCGCTATATGCTGAACGTTTTTATTGTCCCCTAATGATTAACGCCCGTATCAAGCAACTTGATACGGGCGTTAGAATTTTTCTTTCAGACTACTTAACTGAAGACTGCACACTTAGCGTTGTTGGAGCTTCGGCAGACTTCGCAGATGTGCTAAAAACAGCAGTTACGAACATCAGCACTACAGCTACAGCCACTCCGGTTAAGCCAAACCCTTTAGAAGAACGATTCATCGGTCGTCTCTTATTATTTAAACCAGCTGGCGCATGCCTTTCACTGGTACAACCCTAACTCAACTCCTGTAACCTAATCGCATTCCTTGCTTGCACTACAATAGATCAGTGACAAACTGATGACAAGGGCAAAAATCAGATTTTTGACACTTTGCCAAAGCTTTGACACCTATTTATGGTATGAACGTTTATTAAACAGTATTTTTTCGAAAGATAAACAGGGGTTTCCCCCTGTTTTTATCGAACTAACAGTGCTTTGTTACCCAACAAATTTACGGGCATTTCTGAAGATACGCATCCACGCACCATCTTCTTGCCAATCGTCTGGACGCCACGAGTTTGCCACGGCTCTGAATACACGTTCAGGGTGCGGCATCATAATTGTGCTTCGCCCGTCCTGTGAAGTTAAGCCTGTGATCCCCTGCGGTGAACCATTCGGATTTGCCGGATATTGCATGGTTGGCTTGCCGTAGTTGTCTACGTAACGCATCGCCACCTGCGCGCTTACTTGTGACAGCGCGTTGTCATTGGCAAATTCAGCTTGGCCTTCACCGTGCGACACAGCAATAGGCATACGCGAACCTGCCATGCCATCAAGCAGCACAGACTTAGACTCCATCACTTCGACCATTGCAACACGAGCTTCAAATCGCGCCGATTGATTGGTCACGAAATGTGGCCAATGCTCAGTACCCGGAATCAGTGATTTAAGGTTCGATAGCATCTGACAGCCGTTACACACACCTAAGCTGAACGTATCGTTACGGTTGAAGAAGCCTTCAAACTGGTCGCGAGCCATGCTGTTGAACAATATAGATTTCGCCCAACCTTCACCTGCACCTAATACATCGCCGTAAGAGAAACCGCCACAAGCCGCAAGGCCCGCAAACTGTTCAAGAGTAATGCGACCAGCCAACACGTCACTCATGTGCACATCGATAGCATCAAAGCCTGCACGAGTAAATGCAGCCGCCATTTCTAGATGCGAGTTTACGCCTTGCTCTCTTAATATCGCCACTTTTGGCTTAACGCCTTTGGCAATATAGGGCGCTGCTACGTCTTCGTTTAAATCATAAGACAACGCAGCATGCAAACCTGGGTCGGCAGCATCTTGCTTTGCCGCGTGTTCTTGTTCAGCACACTCAGGGTTATCACGCAGTTTCTGCATTTCAAACGTGGTTTGTGCCCACGTTGTACGCATTGATACGCGGCTATCTGCAAGTACCGCAACGCCACCGCGACTAAACTCAATCATGTCGGTACTATTAAGCGTACCGATATCGTGAGTCAATTCAGTTAAACCAAATTCAGTCAGTACTGCGTTAACGGCATCCATATCGCTTTCAAGCACTTGGATTACGCCACCTAGTTCTTCATTGAACAATACGGCAATGTCGTTTCCAACTAGGCTATCAAGGTTAATGCTTACACCTGTTTTACCAGCAAAGGCCATTTCAGCAACGGTGGTAAACAGGCCACCGTCTGAACGGTCGTGATAAGCACACACCAAGCCTTTCTCGATAAGCGCCTGCATAGCGTCAAAGAAGGCTTTAAGGCGAGTTGCAGAAACCACATCTGCGGGGCTATCGCCAAGCTGAGTATAGACTTGTGCCAGGCAGCTCGCGCCCAAGCGATTTTTCCCTTCGCCCAAATCGAGTAGTAACAAGCGGCTTGCGCCTTTGTCTGTACGTAGCTGAGGCGTTAGGGTTTTGCGAATATCTTTTACTGCGCCAAAGGCAGAGATAACGAGTGATAGCGGAGAAGTCACCGCTTTATCTTCACCGTTTTCATTCCATGCGGTTTTCATCGACATAGAGTCTTTACCCACAGGAATGGTTAGGCCTAGCTCTGGGCAAAGCTCCTCACCCACTGCTTTAACCGCTTCATAAAGACCCGCATCTTCACCTGGGTGTCCAGCTGCTGCCATCCAGTTTGCTGACAGTTTAATGCGCTTAATATCGCCGATGTTTGCTGCGGCAATATTGGTTAACGCTTCACCCACAGCAAGACGTGCAGACGCGCCGTGCGATAGTAACGCAACAGGCGTACGCTCACCCATCGACATCGCTTCACCGTGGTAGGTGTCAAACGCTGTTGCAGTAACCGCCACATCTGCCACTGGCACCTGCCATGGGCCTACCATTTGATCGCGACTTACAAGGCCGGTAACCGAGCGGTCGCCAATGGTGATAAGGAAGGTTTTCTCTGCCACGGTAGGCAAAGATAAAATGCGATTTGCTGCATCACTTAAGGTAATGCCTGCCTCGTCTAGTGCTGGCGAGCTAACCTTGGTCGAGCTTACGTCGCGGTGCATTTTAGGCGGCTTGCCTAAAAGTACATCAAGAGGCATATCGATAGGTTTGTTGTCAAACTGGCTGTCGTTCAGGTTGAGGTGCTGCTCGGCAGTGGCTTCACCAACCACAGCAAACGGCGCGCGTTCGCGGGCACAAATTGCTTCGAACACTGGCATATTTTCAGGCGCGACAGATAAAACATAGCGCTCTTGAGATTCGTTACACCATAGCTCCAGAGGTGTCATACCTGGCTCATCTGACAATACTTTTCTAAGTTCAAAGTTACCGCCGCGGCCACCGTCATTAACCAGCTCAGGCAGTGCATTTGAAAGACCACCTGCGCCCACATCGTGGATAAACTGAATAGGGTTGTTATCCCCTAGCTGCCAACATGCATCAATCACTTCCTGACAGCGACGCTCCATTTCAGGGTTGTCTCGCTGTACTGAAGCGAAGTCTAAGTCTTCGTTTGACTGGCCAGATGCCATTGATGAGGCTGCACCGCCGCCAAGACCAATGTTCATTGCAGGGCCGCCAAGCACAATAAGCTTAGCGCCTACCGTAATTTCGCCTTTTTCAATATGCTCGCGACGAATATTACCTAAACCACCAGCTAACATAATAGGTTTGTGATAGCCGCGCACTTCAACACCGTTGAAGCTATTGACTTCTTGTTCAAAGGTACGGAAATAACCCAGTAGCGCAGGACGACCAAATTCGTTGTTAAACGCTGCGCCACCTAGTGGGCCTTCAAGCATAATATCAAGGGCGCTTACAATGCGCTGTGGCTTGCCGTATTCGAATTCCCACGGCTGTTCAGCACCAGGAATACGTAAGTTAGATACGGTAAAACCAACCAAACCCGCTTTAGGTTTTGAACCACGACCAGTAGCACCTTCATCACGGATTTCACCACCAGAGCCTGTTGCCGCACCTGGGAAAGGTGAAATTGCCGTTGGGTGATTATGGGTTTCTACCTTCATCAAAATATCAATGTTTTCATGATGGTATTCGTATTGGTGTGACTGCGGGTTCGGGAAGAAACGACCTGCTTGCCACCCTTCCATTACCGCTGCGTTGTCTTTGTAAGCTGAATACACGTGATCAGGTAACAACTCGTAGGTGTTTTTGATCATTTTAAACAGCGACTTCTCTTGGTCCTCGCCATCAATGGTCCAGCTAGCGTTAAAAATTTTGTGGCGACAGTGTTCAGAGTTTGCTTGCGCAAACATATAAAGTTCAACGTCAGTCGGGTTTCTGCCTAGCTTAGTAAAGCTATCAAACAGGTAGTCAATCTCATCATCAGCTAAAGCAAGGCCTAACGACACATTTGCATTAACTAGCGCGTCTTTGCCTTCGCCTAATACATTTACACTGGTAAAAGTATTGGCTTCGGTATGTGAAAAGAGTACCGCAGCTTCATCAGTATTGGTGAACACTGATTCGGTCATTCTGTCGTGTAAGAAACTAGCGATAAGCGCAAAATCATCTTCACTCACACCGTTTTCTGTTTCTATATAAAACGCACAACCACGTTCTATGCGGTTGATATTTTTTAGACTGCAGTTGTGAGCGATGTCGGTGGCTTTAGAAGACCAGGGAGAGATAGTGCCGGGGCGAGGAGTAATGAGGAAGAAGGTTCCAGAAGGGGTTTGTGCTTGCCTCGCGGGGCCGTAAGTGAGCAGCTTCTCGAGTATCTCTATTTGCTGCTTAGACAAGTCACCTTGGGAATCGACTAGGTGAACATATTCGCTATATAGGTTTTTAACCCTAACGCCGGATTGACCCAGCTTTGCAATCAGTTTAGTTTGGTTAAACTCTGATAGTGCAGGAGCGCCTCGAAGGACCAACATATTGATTTACCTGGTTTGTTAGAAACAACGACCACCAATGCGACGCGTTGCCTCTTGGATTGATGAGTATTTCGGCGCGGATTATAGAGTAATTATGCGCAGTAAGTAACCTCATAACGCGCTTACATGAACTTTTTTTTAAACTTAGATGGTTTAATGACAACAAGTAAAGGTCTATGCAGTCACAAGACTATAAAAAACGATTAAAACTACAATTAATAATCATATTATCTATTGCTGTTATGAGTTGTGGCGTTCCTTCTGTTCCCACTGCCCTTTCTTCATTGTTGGAACGAGAGTCGATCCGCGTGGGAACTGTTTATGGTGCAGGAACATTTTATAACGGCGCAGAGGGGCCGCAGGGTTTTGAATATGAACTGCTGGCAGGATTTGCCGATTACCTTGGCGTGACGCTCGACCTTTACCCCTTCTACAGCTATGAAGTCATGTTAGAACAGTTAGAAGAAGGTAATCTGGACATTGTCGCGACAGGCGATGCGGTAACGCCTTCACTTAAAAGTCGTTTTGCTTACGGTCCAGCTTATCAACACGTTCAACAAGAGCTCGTCTTCCAAGCAGGGACATCGAGACCTAGAGACTTATTAGAACTTGATGCCCCTATTGTTACTGTGGCAGGTAGCAGCCAAGCTCACTTGCTGTCTAGTTTATTAGGCCAGGTAACCGACCAAGCAAGTGATAGTGAAAGCCCAATAATAAAAACCCAACTTGTTACCACCGAAGATTCTGACTCTGAAGAACTGTTACAACAAGTTGCCAATGGCGACATTGCTTATACGGTAGCAGACAGCAACCGTCTAGCTCTTCAGCGCAGGCGATATCCTAACTTAGCCGTGGCAAAAACCCTTAATGAAGATATGCCGATGGCGTGGGCACTCCCATTACATCAAGATGACTCCGTGAAAGCTGCGCTGATTGAATATTTTGGTACTGTACATCAGTCAGGCTGGTTTACGGTGTTAGAAGACAAGTACTTTGGCCATATTCGCCAGTTCGATTACGTCGACAGTCGCGCGTTTAATTATGCCGCCGAGACAGCACTTGCCCAATACAAACCCTTATTTCAACAGTATGCAGGTGAATTAGACTGGCGACTGCTTGCGGCCATGAGTTATCAAGAAAGTCACTGGGACAGTGACGCTATTTCAAGAACTGGCGTTCGCGGTCTAATGATGCTCACCATGGATACGGCAAGTGACTGGAACGTAGATGACAGAACCGATCCTGAACAAAGCATTCGCGGAGGCTCTCGTTATTTTGCCAGTTTGCTCAATCGCATACCTGCGCGAATTAGCGAGCCAGATAGAACCTGGATGGCTATGGCGTCGTATAATATTGGTATGGGCCATTTGGAGGACGCACGCATTCTTACCGAGCAACAAGGTGGCAATCCAGACCTTTGGGTAGATGTAAAGCGTCGCTTGCCACAGCTTAGGCAAAAGAAATATTACCGTACTACTCGCTATGGCTATGCAAGAGGCGATGAAGCGTTACAGTATGTGGAAAATATTCGTCGTTATTATGACAGCTTAGTATGGTTGGACGAACAAGGAAAAATTTGACGCAGTTCACCTTACTTCTCTCTTGAAAACTGTCATTTCGATGTCATCTTTGTACTGTATCCTAAAAAGAAGTTAGTCAGACACTGACTTACTTTCTCAGTAATAATTATTTTCTCAACGATGACAAGCTCTAGAAGAGCTGCAGCTCTTAAATGACAACATCTCTCGAATAAAGTGAGACTTGTTCAAATAAAGAGAGCTGCGCACGAAGGAAGAAAAGTGGTCACGAAAAACATAAAGTGGCCACAACGCGAGAAAGGAGAACAAATGAAAAAAAATCGATTTATGAAAAAAGGAATAAAATTGAAAAACAACAACAGACGCAGACTTATGCTCAAGCGTTGTCACCAAAAAGTACTTCAGCGCCGCAAGCTATTTGTTACCAGCGATATGTTCACTCAGTTAACCCGTACGCCTGGCTAAGCCACCTCTATGCCATCTGGTTCACAATGATTGACCATGTAACCGGTATATACCAAATGGGCGAAAACACGAATAAGCACAACTTCAGGCAACGCTATAAATTAGCTTGAAGCATCACCCTCTAGCAGTCTTTTCGCCTTTTTGGCAGCCTTTATCTCTTTCCTGCGCTTGCGAAAAAAATCTGACAATTTGTTAGCACATTCGTCAGCTAATACGCCAGATACAACCTCAAGTTGATGATTAAGCGCAGGATGTTGCAATAAGTTCATGACCGAGCCCGCAGCGCCTGTCTTCGCATCCTTTGCGCCAAACACCACCCGCTTTACCCGTGCATGTACCAGCATACCTGCGCACATAGAGCAGGGCTCTAATGTCACATACAACGTAGCATCAATAAGTCGGTAGTTTTGCACCGCAGCTGCTGCTTCTTTAACAGCGCGTAGCTCTGCATGCGCAGATGGGTCATTATCCGTTATCGGCGTATTGAAGCCTTCACCGATAAGCTCACCGTTTAATACTACGCAGGCGCCGACTGGCACCTCACCAATCGACTCAGCCTTATCGGCAAGCGTTAACGCATGCCTCATCCACATTATGTCTTCTTCTGTCGCGATGTCTTCCATTGCGATTTCAGTCAACGGCTCCTGCACAGCCTCTTTTTCTTGCGTTTGCTTGTTTGCAAGGTCGAAGTTTGGTGTTGGACGGTTGCTATTTTGGTCACTCATTCGTCAATTTTGCTACTTTACTTGGTGAAATTCATTAACATTTATTTTGTATTAGCTTAGGTAAACATTCTAACTTCTTAGAAAGTAATGACTTTTGTCACTTGGCAACCTACTTGCAATCTCTCATTATAACACTGCTAGTGTGATGGACTTAACAGGTTACATTTTTTACTAAAAAGTATGTTAGATAACCGCTATAGTACCTGAAGCGAAGCAGTAATTTTACCGATAAGTATTTAACTAAATACGGGGTGAATTAGGCAACAGGCCAAATTTTCACCTACACTGTTTTAAAGCCATTTGTGAGGGATACCACCGTGAATATGACCGCGATTGCAATAGTAGCCATTTGTGCCTGGGCCTTAGTTACCATTGTCGAAAGTGCAAAAGACAAAAGTAAGAAGAAACTTAGCAGCAAAGAAACCGATGCTTATAAAGCCGAAATTGCAGAGCTTAAGGAACGAGTTTCTGTGCTTGAGAAGATAGTGACAGACGAGCGCTACGACCTAAAAAAGCAATTTGCAGACTTAGAAAGCGACCGCGTAGCGTAAGCTTGGACTCACGTAATTCAACACACGTTCCATGGCAAGCGCGCTAGATTAAACAACGCTAAGTTTAACTGCGTGCTAGCTCCCTTCTAATAGTTTTCGCTCTGCTCGCTCCACACGCCGGGGTTTACCCGCAATCACTAGCACGTCATGGGCTTGCAAAATAGCGCCTTGGTCTGGGTCTTTAACTTCATTTCCATCCCGTCTTAGGCCCTTAATCGCTACTCGCATTCTCGAGAAATCGATATCTTTTATGGCTTTGCCAATACAGGAAGCGTGTTCGGACAACACTACAGCATGGATAAATTCTAACTTGTCTTCTGTGCCATAGGTGATCTCTGTTGTTTCTCCCGGGTAAAAGCCGTGCATATGATCGTAGCGACCTTTTCTCTCAGCACGAACCCGTTTCAAAATGCGAGACATCGGCACGCCGGCGTAATGCAGCACCTGCGATACCAACATCAAGCTCCCCTCTTGCAGCTCTGGCACGACTTGATTGGCACCCGCGCTGTATAGGCTTTCAAGCTGGTAGTCTCGTTTGGTACGCACCATAACATCTGTAGTGCTCGTAATGCTTCGGGTCTGCGTTATCACCTGCTTGGCCTTATCGACTTGATCAAACGTAACAAGCACAAGCTTGGCACCTTCTACATTGGCAGTAATCAATATATCTTTTTGACTCGCATCACCGAAGATGACGGGCTCTCCCGCGTTTCGGCTCTCGTGTACTCTGACAGGATCCATATCTATGGCAACAAAATGAATGCCTTCCATTTTCAGCATACGTGCTACCGACTGTCCAACGCGGCCAAACCCACAAATAATGACGTGGTTGGTTAACGGCTCTGCATTACCAAAGCTCACATTGTCATCAAACGAGATATCCTTGTTAACAATACGCCTTGCTATAGTGACGCTGTTATTCATAAGCCACGGGGTTAACGCCATACTGATTACACCCATACACACAATCAGCGATGACTGCTCTGACGTTAACACGCCGTGTGTCGTAGCAAGCGCAGCAATTACAAAACTAAACTCGCCAATCTGACAAAGTTTAACCCCAGCAGACCAGCCATCTATTGCATCGGTTTTAACTAATAGAGATGCGCCTCTTACTAAAATGACTTTAACTATCATCAAGGCAAAAACGCCAAAAACAATCTCAAACAGGCTGTTCCACAGTACAGTGAGTTCTAACTGCATACCCACGGTAACAAAAAATAACCCCATTAAAATATCTCGAAATGGACGAATGTCGGCTTCAAGTTGATACTTGTATTGGCTTTCCCCCAACATCATACCCGCCAAGAAGGCGCCTAGCGCCATGGATAGCCCGAAGTAATAAGTTAGCCCTCCTGCCAATAGGGCAATCAATATAGTGGTCAGAACAAACAGCTCGTCAGTCCTTGTTCTTGCTACCTCTCTAAACACCCAAGGTAGTAACCACTTACCCACTGACATTAGAAACGCAATTACAAACACACCTTTAAGCAACGCCTCGCCTAAAGCTAGCGCAATACTTACTTCACCAGTCTGGGCTAAAAGAGGAATAGCAATTAGGAACGGAACCACCGCTAAGTCTTGAAAGAGTAAGATACTCACCGCTAATTGTGTACGCCTGTTATTAAGAATGCCCATTTCGGTAGCTTGCTTAATTACAATAGCGGTTGAGCTTAACGCCAGCGTACCACCAATAATGATGGACGCACTCATTGGAATGCCGAGAAACAGAGGAACACAGGTAAACACTGCCGTGGTAAACACCATTTGCCCTAATCCTACACCGAATACTAAAGAGCGCATTGCCAACAATTTAGGTAACGAGAACTCAAGACCAAGTGAAAAGAGCAAAAACACTATGCCCACTTCAGCGAGCAGGTGCATTTCTTCTGGGTGGGCAAATACAGATAATAGTTGTGGACCCGCGAGTACGCCGGCAAACAGATAAGCAAGAATAGGAGGGAGATGAATGCGTTTAAATAATGCGACCGCACATACCGATATAAACATCAATATCACGATATTTAAAAAGCTCGTCCCCACACTACCTCCTAAAGCTACATAAACTTCCATTTGTAAAACAAGCGCGATAAATCACGCGATTTTACGTTTTAAACTAAAGACTAGTGCCTGAAACACTTTGTTGGCATCTAGTTTGCAAAATCCCCTGTGTAAATGCAGATCCGGCAAGTTTTGCCGCTGTGATCGCCATAAATTCCGCGAAAATGCAGATGTGGCCACAGAAACGTCAGGGCTTTGACACTTGTTTCTTTGCATATCAACGCATTTTGTATAGGGGCACTACTGTGGATTTTTCAACGTCAGTCTACGATAGCACACAACATAACAATTTTTACCCTGCTGAGAGCACAGGTAAATCACTCTCTTTTAGTGAATTATCAGGCTTTATCACGCAGCTACTTTCTACTCTTGAACTACAAGAGTTAGGTGGCGTGTATTTTCAGCAGCTAAACACGTTGTTACCTATTGTCGGGTTTAGCTTGTCTGACTTTGACTCGCGTTGGGTGTATGGTAATGCAAAGATATCGTCAACACTCATTGATTTACCACTACAAGGTGCCAATGCCCTTAATGGCGATCAAGCTCATGTCTATTACTACATTAGTTCACCCTTGTCGTTATCGCAACGGGAGAGTCTATTCCAACTGCATGATTTATTTGGAAAACAAGTAAAGCACGCTCTTTCATTGATGCGTGTGCAACAGATGGCGACTAAAGATGTGTTAACTGGCTTAGGTAACCGAGCGGGCTTTGAGCAGTCAATGACAAGACAACTCGGCTGGGCGCAAAGACACGATGATCCTTTCGCACTTTTGGTGATCGACTTAGACAACTTTAAGTATGTGAATGATAATTTTGGTCATGGCGAAGGTGACAAAGTACTTGTCCATGTTGCATCACATTTATCTAATGTTCTGCGGGATGAAGACGAAGCATTTCGCTATGGCGGCGATGAGTTTTGTTGTTTGCTAGACTGTCAGTCGCAACAGCAGCTAGCTTGTGCAGCCCAGCGTATTCAAATGAGTATCAATAGCTCTAGCTACTTATCTCGCTTAGGTGTATCAACCAGCCTTGGCGGCGCGATTTATCGCGACGGCGATACGATGAGTAGCCTATTTGACCGTGCTGACAACGCCCTGTATCGCGTTAAAAACTCTGGCAAAAATAGCTATCACGCAGCGTAACGTCGCGATTTGAATTTATCAGGATGGCGGCAAAGCAATGCCGCTTCTGCACATTATTGCCATGGATACTATAAACAAGAGTATTTAGCCCTTTTAAAAAAAGGCACTTTTAGCGCTACATAGATTCAGTCGAGACTAAAGGTTATTTCTATATCTGGCGCTTTGGGCTGCAGATAAACACAACGTCCTTCAACAATCAGTGCGATAGGCTCGTCGTTAATCAAGATTGCCGGCACGCCGTTTCGCTCCCACCTTGGCACGCGCCATACCTTAAACCATTCTTTCAGCAACTTAGATACGTTCGCATTTTCTGGCTTTACTTTAAGGTTGCGAGCATTGGTTTGCAGAGAAACGGTATCTTCTTCTCGCGCCTTTGGTACTGCAATTCGAATATGGCCTCTAAGCCAAGGAAGCGCGATATTTTGGTTGGGCACTAATTTTAGGTTTTGCGGTACTTCATGAGTAGCGTTCACCACCCAATAAAGGTCTTGGTCAAACCGTATAACCCTGCCCCATTTAAAGTTCACTTCAGGGGTTGCATCATGCTTTGCTTTTAACATAGCAAGTACTTGGTCTGTCTGCGCTTTTGAGGGCGACAGCTCGCCTTGAGCTCGAAACCACGCGCGAATGACCATAGCCTGCCACGGTAACGACAATGCAGCGAGTTGTTGCCCGTCGAGCCTGAGATCTGTGCATTTACAATCTTCAAAATATTTTTGGGCAGAATCGCTGACTAGTGCACTTTGCTCAGCACAAAGCTCGGCGCTGCGCCCCACGGTTTTTGTTAACTTAGGCCATCGCGCCAGCAAGTGAGGTATAATTTCGTTCCTTAAGAAGTTCCTATCAAAGCCATTTTGCTGATTAGATTCATCCTCAACCCACTGCAACATTTCCTCTTCGGCATAAGCCACAATCTCGGCTTTCTCTAGTGCTAGCATAGGGCGCATTATCAAGGTGTCACCTCGGTACTGAACTTCTCCCATACCCGCTAAGCCCTGAGGACCAGCACCGCGTTTGAGCTGGAGCAATACGGTTTCAAGCTGATCTTCGGCATGTTGTCCTAATAACAGTACACCGCCTATTTGGTCACACACTTCTAACAATGCGTTGTATCGAACCTTACGCGCTTCTGCTTCCAGGCTTTTTCTCGACCCCGTATCAACATCAACTCGATACAAATGAAATGCTACGTCTTCAAGACGACACTGTAATTCGCAGTGCTTTGCCCACTGTTCGGCATTATCACTTAAACCGTGATGTACATGTACAGCATGAATTGGGCTATCAAACTGCTCCCTATACGCAATAACGGCTTGGAGCAGAACGGTCGAATCCACACCACCGCTGTAAGCAACGACGAGTGGCGTTTGAAGTGGTAGCTCTACATCAGTGAGAGATGTCGCTATGCGGTTGACGATATGTTCGATTGTTGGGGATTGTAGAGGGGTCACAGACCGGTAATACCTTATTCTTTCAACGCTATATTTTACTGAGGTTTAACTTTGTATTTGGCTAAGCACTGGCTTTCTAATAACACACTTTCTAATAACACACTTTCTAATAACAGAAGGGGGTTGGTTACCTTTGGTAAACAACCCCCTTGTTCGTATACGACATTACATGACCGACATGAATTAAGCCGCCGCTCGCTAGTTTTTATAGCAAGCGTTTAAACTGATAGAACGCAGCTGTACATAACGGCTAAATGCACCTTTCATGCTAGTTTTCTTAATGAACTTATAATGAGCTTAGCAATAACCGAACGACATCAAACGCTGGTAACGCTCTTCCATCAATTTAGTCTTATCTAGCTCTTTAAGCTGGTTAAGCTGCTGCTTAATGACCGCCTTCAAATTAGCCGCCATGCCATTATGATCGCGATGCGCACCACCTAAAGGCTCTTCAACAATACTGTTAATCAGGCCTAGCTCTTTAATTTGTGGCGCACTTACGCCCATCGCTTCTGCAGCGAGTGGTGCTTTTTCTGCGCTTTTCCACAGAATAGACGCACAACCTTCTGGTGAAATCACCGAGTACGTAGAATATTGAAGCATATTAACACGATCGCCAACACCAATTGCTAGTGCGCCACCTGAACCACCTTCACCGATAACGGTACACACGATTGGAACGGTAAGCTCAGCCATCTCGAATAGGTTCTTCGCGATTGCCTCACTCTGGCCACGCTCTTCAGCGCCAACACCAGGATACGCTCCTGGCGTATCGATAAAGGTGATGATAGGCATATTGAAGCGCTCGGCCATCTTCATAAGACGCAAGGCTTTACGGTAGCCTTCTGGTTTAGGCATACCGAAGTTACGCTTGATTTTTTCGTTGGTGTCACGCCCTTTCTGATGACCAATAATCATCACCGGCTGATCATCCAGCATTGCTGGGCCACCAACAATCGCTTTATCGTCAGCAAACGCGCGGTCGCCAGCAAGCTCGTCGAATTCGGTAAAAATACGAGGAATGTAATCTAACGTGTATGGACGCATTGGGTGACGAGCAAGTTGAGAAACTTGCCATGCGCCAAGATCAGAAAAGATCTTTTTAGTCAGCTCTGCGCTTTTACCGCGAAGCTTATTGATTTCTTCTTCAATACCAACGTCAAACTCGCCACCTTGATTCACCAACCTAAGCTCTTCAATTTTTGCTTCTAGTTCGGCTATTGGCTGTTCAAAGTCCAAAAACTGTATACTCATTTCATGTCCTATTCGTACTACGCTCGTCTATGCAAACGCGAGATGTCCAATCTATCGAACTCTTACCCTTAATGGTAGAGAATTGAAACGGCTTTGTCTCCCAAACATTGTTTGAGATCGTGCAAAAGTTGGTCTTCAGGGGTAACGTACCATCTTGCACCACACGCTAAGATTACTTCAGCGTCTGGATGGGTTACCGCTAACTGAACAGGACAACTTCCGCCGTTAAATGCCTGCAGGATAGATTGCATCTGACTCATTTTCTTCGGTTCAAGCAGCTGGGTATCAATATTAAGTGCCAGCGCTCTCGCGTTTTTCTCTCGTGCCTGAACAATGTCCATTACATCACGGGCGGTGATTGTATTGCCCCCAGAGAAATCATCAAAGCTGACCTGTCCCTTTATAAGCAATATTCTGTCAGTTTCTAACACACTTTCGAACTGTTCGTACATATCGGGGAAGAAACGTACGTCTATTCTGGCACTCTTATCATCCAGTGTCACTATGGCCCAGCGACGACCCCGCTTGTTCGTCATAACACGCACGCCAAGCACCAGTCCTACTGCACTGGCCATTTGGTCTTTGTTGGTTGGTTTTAAATCAACTAATCGACCGTCAGTGTAGTAACGCAGTTCTTCCGCGTACTGATTGATGGGGTGGCCGGTTAAGTACAAGCCTAGCGTGTCTTTTTCACCTTCTAGCCATACTTTTTCAGGCCACTCAGGGACATCGGCAAACGCTTGCTTCACGTCTTCTGGCTCGGTAGTCAGTAGGCCAAACATGTCTGACTGACCAAAAGACTCGGCTTTTGCATGCTGTCCAGCGGCGGCAAGGGCTTCGGGTAAACTCGCCATAAGGCTAGCGCGATGGGGACCTAAGTTGTCCATTGCCCCCGCTAATACTAGCTTTTCTAGCACTCGCTTGTTTACCCGTTTAATGTCTATCTTGGCGCAGAAATCAAAAAGATCTTTAAATGCCCCTTGGGTCTCCCGCGCTTCAATAATCGCTTCAATCGGGCCTTCACCTACCCCTTTAATCGCACCGATACCGTAAACAATGCGGCCTTCGCTATCGACGGTAAATTTGTATTTACCTGCATTTAAATCTGGCGGCAGTATTTCAATGCCCATGCGCTCACATTCATCGACAAGCGTCACGATTTTATCGGTGTTATCCATATCCGCCGACATTACCGCAGCCATGAATTCCGCAGGATAATGCACTTTCAGCCACAAGGTTTGGTAAGACACCAAGGCATAAGCGGCAGAGTGAGATTTGTTAAACCCGTAACCCGCAAACTTTTCTACCAAGTCGAAGATTTTCATCGCAAGGTCCGGGTCAATATTATTGCCCTTCGCACCTTCGGCGAACGTGCCGCGCTGCTTGGCCATCTCTTCAGGCTTTTTCTTACCCATCGCACGACGAAGCAAGTCAGCGCCGCCCAGCGAGTAGCCCGCCATTTCCTGGGCTATCTGCATTACCTGTTCCTGATACAAGATAATGCCATAGGTAGGCTCTAGAATTTCTTTCAAGCACTCGTGCTGATATTCAGCATCGGGGTAGGAAATTTCTTCACGTCCGTGCTTACGGTCAATAAAGTTATCTACCATGCCTGATTGCAGCGGGCCCGGACGGAACAGGGCCACCAGTGCGATAATATCTTCGAAGCAGTCAGGTTTAAGGCGCTTAATTAGCTCTTTCATACCGCGAGATTCCAGCTGGAATACCGCAGTTGTCTCAGCGTTTTGAAGGGTTCTGAAACTCTTAGGATCTTCAAGCGGAATAGCGCTGATATCTACATCAACGTTCTTCCCTTCTTTGATCATATCTATTGCCCACTGAATAATAGTCAGCGTACGAAGACCTAAGAAGTCGAATTTTACCAAGCCCGCCGTTTCAACGTCGTTTTTGTCGAACTGGGTTACGGGGTTTTTACCTTCGTCATCACAATACAAAGGCGAGAAATCTGTGATTGTGGTTGGCGCAATAACAACACCACCGGCGTGTTTACCAGCGTTTCGGGTAACCCCTTCAAGTATTCGCGCCATATCGATAAGGTCTTTCACTTCCTCATCGCTTTCATAAACTTCTGGTAGCTGTGGCTCTGCTTTAAACGCCTTTTCAAGCGTCATGCCTGGATCTGGTGGAATCAGCTTTGAGATTCTGTCTACAAAGCCGTATGGGTGACCAAGTACGCGGCCTACGTCGCGCACTACCGCTTTTGCCGCCATAGTACCAAACGTAATGATTTGCGATACCGCCTGACGTCCGTAAAGCTCAGCAACGTGGTCGATTACCTCGTCTCGTCTATCCATACAGAAGTCGACGTCGAAGTCGGGCATGGATACACGCTCTGGGTTCAAGAAACGTTCGAATAGCAAGTCGAATTCAAGCGGGTCTAGGTCGGTAATTTTTAGGGCATAAGCCACTAATGAACCCGCACCAGACCCCCGCCCTGGTCCTACCGGAATTCCGTTATCCTTACTCCACTGAATGAACTCCATTACGATAAGGAAGTAGCCTGGGAAACCCATTTGGTTGATAACTTCGAGCTCAATGCGAAGTCGGTCATCGTACTCTGGACGTTTCGCTTTGCGCACTTCTTCATCGGGAAATAGAAATTCTAGACGTTCTTCCAACCCCTCTTCAGACACCTTAACCAAGAAGTCTTCGGTGGTCATGCCGCCGGTTGGAAATTGCGGTAAGAAGTACTCGTTTAACCGTACGGTAACGTTACAGCGCTTGGCAATTTCAACCGTATTTTCTATGGCTTCAGGAATGTCGCTAAATAACTCAACCATTTCCTCAGCAGTGCGCAGATATTGCTGGTCACTGTATCGTTTAGGGCGGCGGTTATCATCAAGCGTGTAGCCATCGTGAATACATACACGAATTTCGTGAGCATCAAAGCCTTCACGGTCAATAAAGCACACTTCATTGGTGGCAACCACGGGTAAGCCGCGCTGCTCAGCAAGCTCCACGGCAAGGTGCAAGTAATCTTCCTCACCTTGCCTACCGGTTCTGATAAGCTCTAAATAAAAGCGGTCGGGAAAATGCGTTTGATAAAACTCAAGGGCACTATCCAGAATTTTGGCGTTGTTTTTCATTAAACCCACACCAACATCACCATGCTGTGCACCCGATAACGCAATCACACCTTCACTGTGCTCTGCCAACCATTCTTGATCAATGACTGCTCGGTGTGAGAGGTGCCCGCGAAGATAGGCCTTGGAGATAAGAATAGTAATGTTCTTATATCCCTCATTATTCATCGCAATAAGGGTTAGTCTGAAAGGTTCATCGCCAAAGACTTCATTAGTAACCCAAAAATCAGTGCCGATGATGGGCTTAATACCTAAGTTATGTGCCTCGGAATAAAACTTTACCAAGCCACACATATTCATTTGGTCGGTGATCGCCACGGCAGGCATGCCAAGCGCGGCCACTTTACCTAGAATAGGTTTAACCTTATTCAGGCCGTCCATCATCGAAAAGTCGCTGTGAACACGTAAATGAATAAATGGCGATGACATGATGTTATTTCTCTTCGAGTAGCGCTTTTACAGGTTTAAAACTTTTTCGATAGCAATCTAAGATGCCATATTCAGCGATGGCTTCAAAGTGTGCTTTTGTGGGGTAACCTTTGTGCCCGGCAAAGTTATATTGCGGGTAGGCCTCGTGAAGCGAAATCATATCGTTATCTCGCTCTACTTTGGCAATAATGGAAGCCGCTGAAATTTCTGCGTGCAGGCTATCGCCTTTCACTACCGCTTCAGACTCAAAATTCCACGCAGGAACCCGGTTACCATCTACGCGCACAAAGTCAGGCCTTACTGGCAGGCCTTCCACTGCGCGGATCATAGCGAGCATGGTAGCGTGCAGTATATTAAGCTTATCTATTTCTTCAGGGCTAGCTCTACCTATATTCCAGTAGAGTGCTTTTTCACGAATTTCTTGGGCAAGCGCTACGCGCTTTTTTTCACTCAGTTTTTTAGAGTCGGTTAGCCCTTCAATGGGATTTTCAGGGTCGAGAATGACCGCGGCGGTGACCACATCACCGACTAACGGGCCACGACCTACTTCATCAACGCCGGCAATTAACTTATGCAAACAATTCCTCCACGACAGCTTTTGCTGCTGTTCTATCAGCGTTGCATTTTAGCGTATGGTGGAGGTCGGTGAAACGGGAAATAAGGGCTGAATTATCACTTTCGAAGAAGTTGAGTAGCTGATTGCTCATATTCTCTGCATTTACTTCTTCTTGTAGTAATTCAGGAATAATAGCTTCATTAGCCAATAGATTTGGCAACGTGAAGAAAGGCGCTTTATACAAGCGCTGCATAATTTTATACGTGAGTGGTGCGAGTAAATAAGCGGCCACCATGGGGCGCTTACATAACATGGCCTCTAAGGTAGCCGTGCCTGATGCAAGCAAGATAACATCGCTAGCTATCATCGCATCTCGCGATGTGCCTTGCGTTACCTGAATGGGTAAACGTTCCTCTGCATTATTGGCTTCCAGCAAGAGTGCCTTTATTTGCGTAAGACGATGTTCGTTAGCAGCAGGGATAAGAAATTGAATGTCGCTGCGTTTAGCATGAATAGCTTCTATGGTCTCCAGAAATACTGGAAGTAGCGTTTCTACTTCGCCTCTGCGTGAGCCTGGAAGTACAGCCAATACGGAAGCATTACCATCTACACCTAATTCTTGGCGCGCCGCATTTTGGTCGGGCTCAATTGCTATAGCGTCAGCCATTGTGTGCCCCACAAAGGTATAGGGAACGTGGTATTTATCGTAAACCTGCTGCTCGAAAGGAAATAAACCCAACACACGATTAGTCGCTTTCGCTATTTTATGGATGCGCTTTTCACGCCACGCCCACACAGTAGGACTCACATAGTGCATGGTTTTGATACCGCGTGCTTTAAGCGCTTTTTCTACTCTTAGATTAAAATCAGGCGCATCAATACCCACAAAAATATCAGGCGGATTTTGCTCGAAGTGAGCAAGAAGCTGCTTTTTAACTTTCAAGATGGCAGGTAGATGGGAGAGAACTTCAACAAGCCCCATAACCGACAAGGTTTCCATATCGAACAGACTATGAAAACCCGCGTTTATCATATTTGGACCGCCAATACCTTCGATAACAGCATCAGGGTATTGGCGTTTTAACTCTGCAACCATTCCGGCGGCAAGCACGTCACCAGAGGGCTCTCCGGCAACCATGCCGATACGGATAGGCGTAGACATAATTAGCGAATAATGCCTCGCTCAGAGTCTTGTAAGAACTTCACCATAAGGGCCACACCAGGGAACTCCTGTGCGGATTCGGCAAGTTTTTCAATGGCTTCGTCTACGGTATTGCCTTCACGGTATATTGCTTTGTAAGCGCGTTTAATGGCCATAACTTCTTCTTTGCTGAAGCCACGACGCTTAAGTCCTTCAGAATTAATACCCTGAGGAATATTTTTCTGGCCGCTGACCATAACAAAGGGAGGCACGTCGCGCAGAATAATGCCGCCAGCCCCCAAAAACGAATGAGCTCCAATCTTACAGAACTGGTGAATACCTGCGGCACCGCCAACAATGACGTGGTCGTCCATGTGAACATGGCCAGCAATCGCAACACTGTTTGCAATAATAATGTCGTTGCCAAGAACACAATCATGGGCAACATGAGAGTTGGCCATAAATAAACAGCGAGAACCGATTATGGTAATGCTGTTGTCTTGAATAGTGCCTCGGTGAACGGTTACCCCTTCCCTAAACTCGTTATCGTCACCGATGACAAGTTCAGTAGGCTCGCCCGCATACTTCTTATCTTGGCAGTCTTCACCAATTGAAGAAAACTGATAAAATTTATTGTTTTTACCGATACGCGTTGGGCCGCGTACCACCACATGTGATTTCAGAATACAGCCATCGCCTATGGTGACGTTGTCGTCTACCACACAAAATGGGCCAATGGTGACATTTTCACCAATCGTTGCACTTTCTGAAATTACCGCAGTTGGATGGATCACGTTAAGCTATCTCTCTCATCGCACACATAAACTCTGCAACACAAGCGATATCGCCATCAACGCTTGCAGTGCCTTTAAATTTCCAAATCCCTCTGCGCTCTTTAACTAGAGCAACATCAAACTCAAGCCTGTCACCTGGAACGACAGGACGCTTAAAGCGTGCGTTATCAATCCCTGCATACAAGTATAACTTATCATTGTTACCCATTGTCTTAAATCCTAAAACACCGGCAGCTTGTGCCATTGCTTCAAGAATTAATACCCCTGGGAAAATTGGCTGTTCAGGGAAGTGCCCCATGAAACACGGCTCATTGATAGTGATATTCTTATAAGCCTTTACAGACTCACCCAGAACATAGTCTGTTACACGATCAACAAGTAGGAATGGATACCGATGAGGTAACAGTTCCAATATTTCCTGAATTTCGATGGTATTAAGTGAATTGGCCAAAAACTTTCTCCTGTATACAAGCATGACCTACAACTATTTTATACCAATACAGATGATTGATTGGCATTCTGGTCAAACTCGCCGTAAAAACTAAAAACGGCGGCAACCATACGCTGTTAAGCGCAAAAAACAAATCAGACCAACACCTTTGGGGAGTTGGTCTGATAAATTTTACAACTGACTAGCGTAGTTATTAGTTAGTTTTGCTTACTTGCTGAAGAACTTGCTCAGATAAATCGTGCTCTTCTTTTGCAAACGCAACTGCACCAGAGTTAAGTACTAGGTCATAACCTTGCTTTGCTGCAACAGAGTCAATAGCTTGCTTGATTAGGCCAAGAAGCTTGTTGCGCTCTTCGTTGCTGCGACGTTGAATGTTTTGCTGTAAAGGTTGACCTTTTTTAGCTAGCTCTTCACGCACTGACAAGATTTTTTGTTCTAGTTCTTTCTTCTCTGCATCGCTCATAGTCGCCGCGTCGCGCTGAAGACGTTCTGCGTAGAACTGACCATCACGCTGCAGTTGATTCACTTCTTCAAGCTGATCTTTAAATTCAGCCTGAATAGCGTTTTGAATTTCAGCCGCTTGAGGCATCGCTTGGAAAATACCTTGCACATCGACAACTGCAACTTTCTGCTCTGCCATTACAGATGTACTAACTAAAGCGCTACCCAGCATTGCTCCTGCAACGATATGTTTAACCAACTGTTTCAAAGGGAACTCCTTTTGTAAATCTTATTATAGAGCGCGTCTAAAAACACGCTCGCTTTAATGTCTTAGAAAGTTTGACCAATGTTGAAAGTGAAGAATCTCGCATCGTCACCATCAC
The DNA here is from genome assembly GCF_001924945.1 of Alteromonas sp. W12. Lineage (NCBI taxonomy): Bacteria > Pseudomonadati > Pseudomonadota > Gammaproteobacteria > Alteromonadales > Alteromonadaceae > Alteromonas > Alteromonas sp. W12. The sequence goes on along the minus strand of NZ_LQXH01000001.1, from coordinate 517,687 downwards.
GTTGCTGTATCGCTTTCGAGAAGCTGAATACCATCGGTCCCATTGGCGATATCCACTGGACTGATATACCTGCCGAGCTACGATACAGGCTCCAGTCAGAATAGTCCAATAGCTCGCCATTTTGCGATGATGCTATGTCAAACTGACGGTAATAGTCATAGTCGAACTCAGTATCCCACACGTTACCCACATCCACAAACAAACTTGTGCGAACTGAGTTATCCATTTCTTCTTCAACAAACGGTGTAGGAACTATAAGTTCTATACCACCAAGGGCCATAGCGTTACCACCTAGGCTTCGCGTTGACCAAGATAGCTGAGCATCAGCTGGATCGCCTGGGAACACTTCACCGTCAGGCCCAACAATGGTACCCGTATTGCCTAAGAAAATACCGCGAGGACCTACCGTGTTGTTTTCAAAGCCACGTAGTGAGTCTGAACCACCCGCAGTAAAGTTCTCTGTAAACGGTAATATTTGTTCATTGCCGTTAATATCACCATAACCATTACCGTAGCCAAGACGTACACGCGCTAGGAAAGACCAACGCTGGTTACGAGATAATGGGAAGTACCACTTACCGTCAAATACTGTCTTGAAGTAGTTAACGTCTGAGTTTGGCGTTGTAATACTGAATGACGCTCGCTGAGATGAACCGGCGGTTGGGAACAAACCGCGGTTAAGCGTACTTCTGCTCCAACTTATGCTAGCCAAATAGCTATCGTATTTAATCGCTGCGTCTGGGTCTTCACCGTTAGTAAACTGATTATAGAACTGCTCAGTCTGCTCGTAGTAGCCACGGTTGAATAGCTCTACGTTGCTGTAGGTCAAACCGAAGTTAATACGGTTGAACTCGTTAATCGGATAACCAATGTTCGCACCAATAGACCAACGTTTTGAGTTGTACTGGATTACGTTAAAGTCAGAGCCGTCGAATTCACTGTAGCCTATGCTTCCACCCAAGCTGATACCATCAATGGTAAAGTAAGGGTCGTTATACGTGATTTGCGCACTACGCTGGTAAGATACCGTACTTAGGTTCAGGCCTACTCGTTTACCTGTACCTAAGAAGTTATCTTGTTGGATACCCGCCTGCAGGCTAAGTTTCGTTCTATCACCGTAACCAATACCTGCGTTGAACGAGCCCGAAGGCTGTTCTTTGACGTTAAAATTAACGTCTACTTTATCTTCCGACCCCGGAATACGTACCGTTTCAAACTCAACTTCTTCCATATAGGTAAGACGAGAAAGCTGGTTCTTAGAAGACTCCAGTAAGTTATTCGAAAGCCACGTGCCTTCCATCTGACTCACGTTCTGACGTAGTACGTTATCTGCTGTTACCACGTTGCCGTTAAACTTAATACGGTTGACGTATATACGCTTACCTGGGTCAACAGACAGCGTGAGCTTAACCGTTTTGTCTTCGTCATTAATTTCAGGAACCGTAGTTACTGTTGGGTAAGCGTACCCGAAGCGACCAAGATACTTACTGATAAATTCTTCTGTATACGTTACTTCGGCTTGGTTATAGAGTTCACCCGTAGTAAGCGGAAGCACGCGTTCAATATACTCTTCGTGTCCGAGTACGTCGCCTACCAATTCCACTTCAGAAATGGTGTATTGCTCACCTTCTGTTACGTTCATGGCAATGTAGATACCTGACTTTTCAGGTGTCATTGATACCTGCGTAGAGTCAACGTTGAAGCGAAGGTAACCACGGTTTAAGTAATGGTTACGCAGCGTTTCCATGTCCCCTTGCAACGTTTGCTGCTGGTAGCGAGTTTCCGACAGGAAATCCCACCATGGCGTGTCGTATTGTAGCTCAAAAGCCTCCATCAGCTCTTCATCTGAGAAGATTTCGTTACCTACAATATTAATTTGTTCAATTTCAGCCGCGTCGCCTTCTTCGAAAAGTAATTTCAAGTCAACACGATTACGCGGTAGCGGCGTTATGATGGCCGTTACATCAGCATTATATTTACCGATGCTGTAAAAGAAGTCTTTCAGGCCATTCTCAATAGAGGTTAGTACGGTTTTATCAAGCGGCTCACCAATGCGAACCCCGTTTCCGTCCAAGCTTTCCTGAAGTTGCTCATCTTTAATGTCATCATTGCCATCAAAAATAATATTACTGATAGTTGGACGTTCAGACACACGCACAACAAGCGTATTGCCATCGCGAAGAATTTCAACATTTTCAAAGTGAGTTGAAGAGTACAACGAGCGAATAAGCTGCGTTACCCTGAATGTATTAAGCTCGTCGCCAACTTGAACGGGCAAGTAGGTTAAGGCTGCACCAAGTGCAACTCGTTGCAAACCTTCTACGCGAATGTCTTCAACGACAAATTCACTGTCTTGCGCCGCAGCATTGGCAAAGCTAGCACTGGAAAGAATGGCTCCGGCTGCTACTAACTGTTTTAACTTCATCTATTTTTCTTTTCCTGGCCGCGTTTTGTATTAGCTGTTTTGTACTTCCTGATTTGTATCAGGTTATGCGAGCGATATCGTTAAAAATTGCGATACCCATGATCATAAACAGAAGCACGCCACCTATTCTGTAACCCCATTCCTGCACCGCTTCAGGCACAGGTTTGCCTGTGATCCACTCCAAGATAAAAAACATGAGGTGACCACCGTCAAGCATGGGCAAGGGTAATAAATTTATTATGCCTAAATTTACGCTTATTAAGGCAAGAAAACTCAAAAAGTACGCAAGTCCATACCCAGCACTTGTTCCCGCACCTTGAGCAATTGAGATAGGCCCACTCAAATTCTTCACTGACACGTCGCCCGTGATGAGCTTACCTATCATTTCGACACTGAGTGTCATAAGACGCCATGTTTTATCTAGCGCCTTCCCAATAGCCTCTATAATGCCATATTGATGCGTAAACACATACCCTTCTGGCCAAGGCTCAAATGTTGGGCTTACACCGAGATATCCACTTTGCCCTTGTGGTGTATCGCGGCGCGCTATCGTGGCATCTAACGTCAGTTGTTGTCCATCCCTTTGTATATCAAGCGAGATATTCTCGCCGGGACTTTCAACAATAACGTCAACTAATCGCTCCCACGATGACAACTTAGCGCCATTTAATGCAAGAAGCTCATCACCGGGTTTTAAACCCGCTTGCTGAGCCGCGCTTCCTTCACCTACAAACCCAACGGTTAACGTTGCATCTGGACGATAAGGGGTTAACCCTAAGCTGCTTAAAGGAGACTCGCTATCTGGGTCAAAGTTCCAAGAACCCAGTGTAAAAGTCAGTTCTTTTTCAACATTTGACGAATTTTTAACCGTAACATTGGCTTTTTCGGCGCCAATGTTTGAGACTATTTCCAGGTTTACCGCTTCCCAATCAGGCGTATTCCTGTCGCCAACTTTAATAATTTCATCACCAGGTTGCACACCAGCGATAGCTGCGATGCTTTCTGGCTCAACCTGTTTAACTACTGGCTTAACCGTTTCCAGCCCCACCAGATACATCAACCACAGTGCGAAAAACGCAAAAATAAAGTTAACGCCAGGGCCAGCAGCAATAACCGCCATGCGCTGCAAAACGGGTTTATTGTTAAACGCTTTGTCTTCTAACTCAGGCGGTACGTCATCAATACGTCCATCGAGCATGCGCACGTATCCACCTAATGGGATCATAGCGATGACATATTCTGTGCCTGATTTACTTGTTTTACGCCATATAGGCTTTCCAAAACCAATTGAGAAGCGCTCTACCTGCACACCGCATTTACGAGCCACATAAAAGTGCCCCCATTCATGTACAGCAACCAAAATACCTAAGGCTACAATGAATGCACCAAGGCTCCATAAAAATGCTAGCACTGGAATTTACCTCGAATAATCTCGTTAGCTTTTGCTCTTGCAAGGCTGTCTTGCTCTAGTATTTGCTGAATAGAATTCACCGACACATTGGGCATAGCATTAAGCGTGGCGTCATTTACTTTAGCAATATCGCAAAACTGAATTTTGCCTTCTAGAAAGGCGTCGACAGCCACTTCGTTTGACGCGTTCACTCGTGTTGTTGCACATTGCCCTTCTTTACACGCATCAATAGCCAGCTTCAAATTCGGATAACGCTCAAAACAAGGGGTTTGGAAACTGAAATTGCCAATGTCAGAAAAGTCGAGCGGCGTCACGCCCGCTTCGATTCGCTCAGGATGCGCCAAACCATAAGCAATAGGGGTACGCATATCAGGATTACCCATTTGTGCGATCACCGAGCCATCAACATATTGCACCATAGAATGAATAATACTTTGCGGGTGAATAACCACATTAATATCATCTGCGCCAGCACCGAACAACCAACAGGCTTCAATAAACTCCAGCCCCTTGTTCATCATAGTTGCAGAATCGATTGTAATTTTTCTGCCCATCGACCAGTTAGGGTGTGTACTGGCTTCATCGATTGTAATTGACGAGAAGCTATCAAGCGGTCTTTCTCTAAACGGACCACCAGAACCCGTTAAGAGAATTTTACGAATGCCGGATGCGGCAAAGTTACCGTATTCATAATCGTGCGGTAGGCACTGGAATATGGCGTTGTGTTCGCTGTCAATAGGAAGAATTTCAGCGCCGCTTTGGTTCGCAGCCTCGATAAATAAAGCACCAGACATGACTAACGCTTCTTTATTGGCAAGCAAAACCCGTTTACCCGCCTTTACTGCTGCCAGTGTGGGTAAAAGCCCTGCTGCACCCACAATGGCTGCCATTACAGCATCAACTTCAGGCGCGCTGGATACTTCTTCCAGCGCCTTAGCACCAGAGAGAATTTCTGCATCCACACCGTACTGGGATGCTAACTCACAGGCTAGTTTGTAGTTAGCGTCATCAGCAATTACCACATAGCGCGGCGCGCATTTCTGGGCCTGCTCCATAAGCAATTCAAGCTGTGAGTTGCCAGTAATAGCAAATACGCGATATTTGTCTGGGTGGCGGTTTATTACGTCGAGTGTATTACAACCAATGGAGCCTGTGGCCCCTAACACTGTTACTGTTTGCATTACGCCATCCAGGTTACATAGCAGAACGCAAAAACAGGGAATGCCGCGGTTAAGCTGTCGATTCTATCGAGTACACCACCGTGCCCAGGGAGAATTTTGCCGCTGTCTTTAATGCCCGCACAACGCTTAAGCATGCTTTCGTTTAAATCGCCAAGGGCGGAAACAGCCACCGTAATACCGCCGATAGCAAGGTGAAGCCAAATACGCGAAGGCTCTACCTGATAGTGAAGGGCCGCAAAAGCGATAATCGCGAATGAAGCTGCAATACCGCCTAACAAGCCTTCTAAACTTTTACCTGGCGATACGTTAGGGCGTAGCTTATGGCGTCCGAATTTTACGCCAACAAAGAATGCACCTATATCTGCAGCCCAAACAATCCCCAACACATAGAAGATGAGTGAAGCACCGTAGAAAGGATCAACATCGTGCAAGCTCGTGCGAAGCGCAACAACCGCTACCCATGTGGGTATAAGCGTAAGTGCCCCAAATAGGGTTCTAACGCTGCGACTGTCTTTCCAGAACTTGGAATATTTGGGATAGGCTAGCACCATAAATAAAGACGCTATCCACCATAATACGGCAACCGTTAATATGGCACGGTATAAACCATGTAATTGGCCTTGATACCAAATCGTGCTGGCATCAACAATAAGAGACAAGGCTATACATATGGCAAAGGCACCTGCCATATAAATGAGCTTTTTAGGACGTTCACATACGCCCGACATATTCGCCCATTCATAAGCGCCAATGCCGACAACACCAGCAATGGCTATTTCAAACCAAAAAATAGGAAGAAAAAGAATAGCGTAAAGCGCCAGTGGCGCGAGGATTAATGCAGTTATTATTCGTTGTTTTAGCATAATTTGCCCTTGGCTATCGTTACCAGGGCAAGCCTGATAATTGCCTGTATGGTGTTAACCATCGGCTGTGACTACCTGTTCACCGGTTAAACCGAAGCGACGTTGGCGAACGTTAAAATCGTCTACGGCCAATTGAAACACGTCTTCGTTGAAGTCGGGCCATAGTACGTCGGTAAAGTACAACTCTGCATAGGCACATTGCCACAGCAAGAAGTTGCTAATACGGTGTTCGCCACCTGTGCGAATAAGAAGGTCTAACTCAGGAAGGTTAGCTGTTGAAATGTGCGCATTCAGTGCGTCTTCACAGATGCTTTCCACATCAAGTTCGCCGCTTTTCACTTGCGTAGCAAGCTGCTTAGCCGCGTTTACAATGTCCCATCTACCACCGTAATTTGCGGCGATATTCAAGACCAAATCTTTGTTGTCTTTGGTCATGTCTTCAGCTTTACGAATTTTTTCGACCAGCTTGGCATCAAACGCCTCAACATCACCAATAACCTGTAGACGTACACCATTTTTGTGTAGTCTTTTTGCTTCACTATTGAGGACAAGATTGAACAGCTCCATTAAGACACTGACTTCTTCCTCAGGACGTTTCCAGTTCTCACTTGAAAACGCGAATAGCGTAAGTGATTCAATACCGTTTTGACGTGCAAAGCGCACAACAGAACGAACAGACTCTACCCCGGCTTTATGACCAAAGGTACGAATTTTCCCTTTCTTTTGCGCCCATCGACCATTGCCATCCATAATGATTGCAACGTGCTTCGGGCCAGCAGATTCTGCTGGCACCTCTGCTTTTGTCGATTTGGCTGCGCTTAAACGCTTTCCAATCATAATACTTACTTATACTTCCATTAGTTCTTTTTCTTTGTCAGCAAGCATGCTGTCAACTTTCTTAATGAAATCGTTAGTAATAGATTGAATGTTCTCTTCAGCAGCGCGGCTCTCATCTTCACTGATTTCTTTTTCTTTAAGAAGATCTTTGATGTCACCGTTCGCGTCGCGACGGATGTTACGGATAGCGACACGACCACCTTCTGCTTCGTTGCGAACAACGCGAATAAGGTCTTTACGACGCTCTTCAGTAAGTGGAGGAAGTGGAATACGAATTGAACCACCTGCACTCATTGGGTTTAAACCCAAATCAGACTGCATAATGGCCTTTTCTACCGCTTGAATGGCGCTTTTATCAAACACAGTTAACGCTAGAGTACGACTGTCTTCTGCAACGACGTTAGCCACTTGCTTTAGCGGCGTGTCTACGCCGTAATAAGGTACCATGATGCCATCTAGAAGGCTTGGATGCGCACGACCAGTGCGAATTTTGCTGAATTGGCCCTTTAAAGAAACTAGGCTTTTTTCCATGCGCTCTTGCGCATCTAATTCAATTTCATCAATCACGATTTGTATCCTATTGTTCTTAATTAATCGTTGTCAGCGTGGCGAATAACAGTACCTTCTTTTTCGCCCATCACAACACGCTTCAGGCAACCTGGCTTATTCATGTTGAATACGCGAATTGGCAAGCTGTGATCGCGCGCCAAAGTAAACGCTGACAAGTCCATCACTTTAAGTTCTTTTTCTAGTACTTCTTGATAAGTCAGTTCTTCATAAAGCGTTGCTTCTGGGTTTTTCACCGGATCATCGCTGTAAACACCATCAACTTTTGTCGCTTTCAATACCGCATCGGCTTCAATTTCGATACCGCGTAAACAAGCCGCTGAGTCTGTGGTGAAGAAAGGGTTGCCTGTACCGGCAGAGAAGATAACAACACGGCCTGACTTAAGAAGGCTAATGGCTTCTGCCCAGTTGTAGGCATCGCAAACACCGTTTAGCGGTATTGCTGACATCATTCGCGCATTTACAAATGCACGATGAAGCGCATCGCGCATGGCTAAGCCATTCATTACGGTAGCCAGCATTCCCATGTGATCGCCAACAACGCGGTTCATTCCCGCTTTTGCTAAGCCTTCGCCACGGAACAAGTTACCACCACCGATAACAAGACCAACTTGAACACCAAGTTCAACCAGCTCTTTAATTTCTTGCGCCATTCTATCTAGCACTTTAGGGTCTATGCCAAAGCCTTCCGCCCCCATTAGGGCTTCACCACTAAGCTTTAACAAAATGCGTCGGTATGCTGATTTTGGTGTGATACTCATAGTTTGAATTGTCCTCGTAAACCCGTTTTGTCCTATGTCTTTCAACAAGCCACTGATGTAAAAAACATAGGACAAAGCGCTTTCGTTTGTCAGGCAGGCGCGTACTTAATCTCGCCTAGCTTCACACTTACGCATTGCAATGGCAACACTAAAGACGTTCAGCTATAAAAAAGCACCTCCTAAGAGGTGCTTTGTAGTTTATCTAACTATTGCTTAATGCAAAAGATAAACACTCAATTATTTCTTAGCAGCAGCCATTTGAGCAGCTACTTCAGCAGCGAAGTCTTCAGTCTTCTTCTCGATACCTTCACCAACTTCGAAACGTACGAAGTTGATTACGTCTGCGCTGTTGTTCTTAAGAAGCTCAGCAACAGAGATTGAAGGATCTTTAACGAAAGGCTGACCAGTCAAGCTCACTTCGCCAGTGAACTTCTTCATGCGGCCTGCAACCATTTTCTCAGCGATATCAGCTGGCTTACCAGACTGGATAGCGATTTCGATTTGGATTTCTTTCTCTTTCTCAACAACTTCTGCTGGAACGTTTTCAGGCTTAACGAACTGCGGGCTTGCAGCTGCAACGTGCATTGCAACGTCTTTCGCTAGCTCTTCGTCACCGCCAGTAAGGATAGAGATAACACCAATACGGCCGCCGTGTACATACGCGCCTAGTGTATCGCCTTCAACGTTGATAACGCGACGAGGAGAGATGTTTTCGCCGATTTTAGCAACAAGTGCGTCACGAACTTCGCTTACTTTAGAACCGTTAAGTTCTGCATCGTTAAGCGCTTCGATGTCGTTGATGTTGTTAGCAGCTGCTACTTCTAGAAGCTCGTTACCAAATTTAAGGAAACCTTCGTCACGTGCTACGAAGTCAGTTTCACAGTTTAGTTCAAGCATAGTCGCGCGACCCGCTTCAACCTTAGTAAGGATTACACCTTCAGCTGCGATACGGCCTGCTTTTTTAGCCGCTTTCGCTTGGCCTGATTTACGCATGTTTTCAATGGCTAACTCAATGTCACCATCCGTTTCAACCAGGGCTTTTTTACAATCCAGCATACCTGCGCCAGTACGTTCGCGCAGTTCTTTAACTAGTGCTGCAGTCACTGCCATTTTTCAATTCCTCAGCATTAAATATAAATTCGTTAGGTAAAAGGGGCGATGTCGCCCCTCTCAATACGTTTCGTATTGTAGTACTGCCATATTATTAAGATATGACAGTAAGCAATCAGAATTACTCTGCTGCTTCTACGAAGTCGTCTTGCTCAGCTTGTACTTCAAGGTTGCTTTCGCGACCTGAGTTGATAGCGTTTGCAGCAGCATCCAAGTAAAGTTGGATAGCGCGGATAGCATCGTCGTTACCAGGGATGATGTAATCAACACCGTCTGGGTTAGAGTTAGTATCAACAACACCAACAACAGGAATACCTAGGTTACGAGCTTCTGTTACAGCAATGTGCTCGTGATCTGCGTCGATAACAAAGATCGCGTCTGGAAGACCGCCCATGTCTTTGATACCGCCAAGGCTGTTTTCAAGCTTGTCCATTTCGCGCTGAAGCATAAGTGCTTCTTTCTTAGTTAGCTTCTCAAACGTACCGTCTTGGCTTTGCTGCTCAAGATCTTTAAGACGCTTGATTGACTGACGTACTGTTTTCCAGTTAGTCAGCATACCACCTAACCAACGCTTGTTTACGTAGTACTGGTCGCACTTAAGAGCAGCATCTTTAACTGCTTCGCCAGCTGCGCGCTTAGTACCAACGAAAAGGATTTTACCTTTCTTAGACGCAACACCTGAAAGGTAGTTAAGTGCGTTGTTGAAAAGTGGAACCGTTTTTTCAAGGTTGATGATATGAACTTTGTTACGAGCGCCGAAGATGAAAGGCTTCATCTTTGGGTTCCAGTAACGAGTTTGGTGACCGAAATGCACACCTGCTTTCAGCATGTCACGCATAGAAACATTAGCCATTTTATTTTCCTCTTGGGGTTAGGCCTCCATATACCCCTTGTATCGATTCAGACCAACCTAAATTGAACTGAACACCCCGATACGAAGTGTCGGTATATGTGTGTTTTAATAAAATAAATTTACCCTCTAAAACGGTGCCAAATGCACGTGGCAAAATGAGCTTTCCGTCAGGGCGCGCGCTTTATACCACAATACCACCTAAGCCTCAAGTTTTGAGGGTAAAAAGCGACAATTTGAAGTATTTAGGTTAAAGAAAGTATAGAACCCTTAATGAGCTCGCTTTCCACCTCTGCCTTTAGCAGATAAAAACCAACAATATCATCACCTTACTAAGAATGACCTGAATAGTGTTATAATGCGTAAGTAATCAAAATTCTTCATCAAACTAGTTTCAAACGATTTGAGAGGCGCTGTGACAGCTATTATCAAAACCCCAGAAGAAATCGAAAAAATGCGCGTAGCCGGTAAATTGGCAGCCGAAGTGCTTACTATGATAGGGCCTTACGTAAAGAAAGGCGTTACCACTGATGAGCTAAATACTATTTGCCACGACTACATTGTAAATGAGCAAAAAGCGGTACCTGCGCCTTTAAACTACGGCCACCCGCCTTTTCCAAAGTCTATCTGTACGTCGGTAAACCACTGTATTTGCCACGGTATTCCTTCTGACAAGAAACTGAAAGACGGCGACATCATTAATATCGACGTGACAGTTATTAAAGATGGCTATCATGGCGATACGTCAAAAATGTTTGTGGTAGGTAAGCCTTCTATCCTTGCAGAACGCCTAATTCGCGTTACCCAAGAATGCTTATACAAAGCTATTGAGCAAGTGAAACCGGGCATGCGTCTTGGCGATATCGGTCATATTTGTCAAACCCACGCAGAAGCGCATAACTATTCAATAGTTCGTGAATACTGCGGCCACGGTATTGGCGCTAGTTTCCACGAAGAACCACAAATTGTTCACTACGGTAAGCCAGGTACAGGTGATGTGTTAGAGCCAGGTATGTGCTTTACCATCGAGCCTATGGTCAACGCAGGCAAGCGCTACTCAAAAGTGCTACCAGACCAATGGACTGTGGTAACTAAAGACAGAAGTTTAAGCGCCCAATGGGAGCACACCCTATTGGTCACTGAAACCGGCGTTGAGATTCTTACGCTTCGCGAAGAAGAAACCTTGGAACGCATCATTTCTCACGGATAAATCGACTTCGACAATATTGATAACGTTTCGAATAATCGCGTTAAAATATGATTTCAGAAGATTGAGTCTGTCGAATTATGCAAAGCAGCCGTTGAATTCGCGGCTGTTTTTTTATTGGCTCGTTAGCTCAAATTCCAACTATCAAAGTTCGGCATCGTGTGCCCACTCCCCTCATATTTACTGCGCTACACACCTATAACAAAAAACCATAAATATTCACAATTCAACCTAACTTATGCATTAATTTGCTACTGCGAACTACTAGCAATTCATGCTATTGTTCTTAGCGTCTAAAAAGAAGTCTATTTCAAAGGTGTATTTTGACGCTGCAATCACTGATAAAGAATATCGACACAATTAGCTCTGTTGATGAAATCCCCGCCATTAAATCGTGCGTGGAAGCCAGTTATGCCTGGATAACGGAGTCCTTCGACGCTACGCCGGTTAATCAACTCGTTACCGGTCGTGCACAGTTCGTCGATGCGTTGCTTTGTCATCTTTGGCAACTTTATGGTTTAGATACCGTCGACGAATTATCGCTTTGCGCCGTTGGTGGTTACGGCCGTGGTCATCTGCAACCTCATTCAGACATCGATTTACTCATAGTTAGTAAAAAGAAGCTTAAGCCCGATGTACAAGAAAAAATTGGCATGTTCATCACCCTTTTATGGGATATCAAATTAGATGTTGGCCAGTCAGTTCGCACTATCAAAGAAACGGTCAAGCTAGCAAAAGACGATATTACGATTGCGACCAATTTAGTGGAAAGCCGATTACTTTGCGGCAGTGAAGCCACCTTTGATAAATTGTGGGATGAAGTTAACGGTCGAAACTCATGGTCGAGCAAAGCGTTTTTCTCAGCCAAGTACGACGAGCAGAAAAAACGCCACGCCAAATTCAACGGTACCGCTTATAACCTTGAACCTAACATCAAAGAAAACCCCGGGTGTTTGCGTGATATTCAATCTATTGGCTGGGTCGCCAAAAAGCATTTTAAAGAATACGACGGCTGGAATTTAGTAGGCCACGGCTACTTTACAGAACAAGAGCACAGTGAATTAATTGCTTGTCGCATGCACCTTTGGAAAATGCGTTGTGCACTACATCTGGTTGCAGGCAGAAGCGAAAACCGGCTGCTGTTTGATTACCAACCTGACGTTGCAAAAATGATGGGGTATGGTGAAGAAGGTAAATCGTCTGTCGAAAAAATGATGCGGGACTTTTTCCGCACAGTGGCGCGGGTGTCTGAACTGAATCAAATGCTGCTTCAGCGCTTCAAGTACGACATGCTGAACCAAAGCGTTCAGAAAAGCGTGATCATAAACGAAGATTTCGAGCTGCTCGATAATATGATATCGCCACGACACGAAACCGTGTTCTCCTCTCCCGAAGCAATCTTGGACTTTCTGCATTTGGTGGCCAACACGCCAGAAGTACAAGGCCTCAGTACGATTTGCATACGTCAGCTGCGCAACGCTCACCGCGCTTTTGAAGCAGAATACTATGTTGAGCGCCCGCTGTGCCGCGAAAAATTCATGCGCTTAATGAAACAGCCTGAGTTCTTTGATTTTGCATGGGACATCATGCATCAATACGGCATTTTACAAGCTTATCTTCCTGAATGGGATGCGATTGTAGGTATGATGCAGTTCGACTTGTTTCACGCCTACACGGTGGACGAACACACTCACCGATTAGTGAAGCACGTTAACTACTTTTTCTCAAAGGCAAATAAAGACTTCCCCCGCTGCGGCAGAATTTGTAGAAACCTCGATAAACCAGAAGTGCTTTACATCGCTGCTATTTTCCACGATATCGCCAAAGGTAGAAATGGCGATCATTCCACGCTAGGGGCCCAGGATGTAGCAAAGTTCTGTCAGCAACACGATGTTCCCAGTGACGATGCTGAAATGATTGCATGGCTTGTAGAAAACCACCTACTGATGTCAGTGGTAGCCCAACGCCGTGATATTTATGACCCAGACGTTATAAGCGAGTTTGCTGGCGCGGTAAGAAGCCACAATCACCTTAATTTGCTTTATACGCTCACCCTTGCCGATATTCGTGCCACCAATGACAATCTTTGGAACGACTGGAAAGCATCTTTACTTCGCGAATTATATTTAATGACGCAAAAGGCATTGGATAATGGGCTACAGTGTCAAGTAACATTGAACGAGCGAGTAACTACTCACAAACACCAAGCAAGGCAAATTTTGCAAGAGCGCGCTATTGAGCCTGTTGCTATTGATGCATTGTGGGCCCGCCTGGACGACGATTACTTTGTTCGCTTTAAGCCTACTCAAATCGCGTGGCATACTGATGAAATTATTAAAGCTCAGAATGAATGGCTTACACCAGAGCACGATGGCCTGTTAGTAAAAGCAAATGATAACAGTGCGAAAGGTGGCACTGAGGTGTTTGTTTACGGCAAAGATAGAAAAGCATTGTTTGCGCAAGTCGCGTCAGTGCTGGACAGTCGCAACTGTTCAATTCACGACGCCCACGTTACCGTGACCAGAGATGGCTATGTGTTCGATAGCATGCTTATTCTTGAAAATGACGGCAGTCGTATAAGCTCAGAGTCTCGCATTGCCTCCATTGAAAATGCTATTTCTGCCCAACTTGAAAAGCCGGGGCGTTCGCACGAAAATAAGCGTAAATTGCCTCGGCAAATGAAACAACTTGATGTGCCTACTAAGGTACGCTTTTTCAATATCAACGATGAAGCCACGCTTATTGAGTTAGAAGCCCTAGACGCTCCGGGCATTTTAGCTAAAATTGGTCACGCATTCGTTGATACTAATATGACGCTTAAGCTTGCGAAAATTGCCACCATTGGCGAGCGAGCCGAAGATATTTTTATCGTCAGCAATGAGGCTGGCAAAGCATTAACCCAAGAACAACAGGTGAACCTTAAAAAGCGTATCCTGTTCAAACTCGACCAACTTGAAGATATCACAATACCATGAATGAATTGAAAGCCATCATTGAAGACGCCTTCGAAAATCGCGATAGCATTAGCCCTTCATCTGCACCTGATGAAGTAAGAGATGCAGTAGCACAAGCTATTGACCTTTTAAACACAGGTAAAGCGCGCGTTGCAGAAAAAATTGCTGGCGAATGGGTAGTACATCAATGGCTTAAAAAAGCTGTTCTACTTTTCTTCCGTCTTCACAACAACGATGTGATTGAAGGCGCCGAAAGTAAGTTTTATGACAAAGTACCGCTTAAGTATACAAACTATACTGCTGAACAGTTTGCGGCTGACGGCGCGCGTATTGTTCCACCAGCAGCGGTACGTACGGGTACATTCGTAGGCAAGAACGCGGTTGTTATGCCTTCTTACGTAAACATTGGTGCGTTCGTTGACGAAGGTACTATGGTTGATACATGGGCGACAGTAGGCTCGTGTGCGCAAATTGGTAAGAATGTTCACCTTTCAGGTGGCGTGGGTATTGGCGGCGTATTAGAACCACTTCAGGCTAACCCCACCATTATTGAAGATAACTGCTTTATCGGTGCCCGTTCTGAAATTGTAGAAGGTGTGATTGTTGAAGAAGGTTCTGTTATTTCAATGGGCGTTTACATCGGTCAGAGCACTCGTATTTATGACCGCGAAACAGGTGAAGTTCACTATGGCCGTGTACCAGCAGGTTCAGTAGTCGTGGCGGGTAACCTGCCAAGCGCAGACGGTAATTACAGTCTTTACGCCGCAATCATCGTGAAGAAAGTAGATGCGAAGACCCGCGCGAAAGTAGGTATCAACGCGCTACTTCGCGGCGTAGAATAAGCAGTATTTCTGGCTTATCGCTAACGGCTCGGGTTAATTTCAATTAGCCGAGCCACATGCTGAAAGACTCACAAATTAAAAGAGGCGCTTATGCGCCTCTTTCTTTTCGTAATCACGACACTTCTAAGACTTAAGCCAACAGCTTATCTTTAATGGTGTTAACCCACTCTACTACGTCTTTTTCGGGCTCTAGGGTTTCAATCGCGTCAACCTCTAACATATCGGCAACTGCGTTACCTTGTAGCTCGGTCAGTAACGCTTGAAACTGTTTACCCGCACCACAGAAACTATCGCCATAGCTGCTATCGCCTAGCGCTGCTACCGCGAATGGCTTGCCGGTTAGCATAGGCGATTCGTCTTTCAGATCTGATAACACAAACTCAAGGTTTGGTGGTACATCGCCCTGCCCTGTTGTAGAGGTAATGATCAAAAGTGCGTCAGCATCAGTAAAATCTGCAACCGACGGGTCGCTTTCTAGTGAGCAATCCACGCCCTGTTCAGCTAAGTTCTCTTCCACCTGCTCAGCTACGTGTTGCGCATTGCCGTAAACTGTACCCGCAATAATTTTCAATGTTGCCATTTTTACCTCTTAAACCAATGATCGTCGCCTTTGTCGACAGGCGGAAATTCTTACTATTTTATCAACCTAAACGCAAAACGGCGCTAATTTTTCGAGCCATAGTCGCATTTCACTGTGCATCTGTGAATTAATCGTTACCCACTTTCCAGTGATAGGATGAGAAAAGCCCATTTGAGTACAACTTAAGGCCAAATTGTTAAAATTAAAGTGCTGCTTGGCGAATTTGTTTTGTTTGCCGTCCCCGTGGGTCGTGTCGCCGATAATGGGGTGACGAATATGAACCATGTGCCGACGAAGCTGATGTTTGCGACCGGTACTAGGAGAAAGCTTAACTAGCGAATATCGTGCACTTTGGTATTTGCCCACAGGCTCAGGCACTTCGAATTTTGCCACTGACTGATACATAGTTGATGCAGGTTGTGGCGGCTGCTGCGGGCGCTTATGCTTGTCTGCAATTTTGTCGTAGCGGTATTTTAGGGCGTAATCGATATACCCTGTGTGATGCACAAAACCGCGAACTATAGCGTGATACGTTTTTACTACCTGCTTGTCCATCATCTGCTGTCCAAGCTTTGCTGCAATTTCTGAGCTAAAGCTAAACACCAGCACACCTGAAGTGGGTCGGTCTAAACGATGAGCAGGATAGACGTGCTGGCCTATTTGGTCTCTAAGTGTCTGTACTGCGAAAACCGTTTCATGTCTATCAATCGGGCTTCTGTGTACTAGTAGGCCAGGCGGCTTCTCAATCGCGATGATATGTTCATCTTGGTACAGCACAGGTAAATGAAGAGCATTAACGCTATCTTCCTCACCAACGTCTACCTTTCCTATTGTTTGCTCATCTGAATGCACAGTTAATTGGCCTTTTAAATCGTTCTGCATAGTGCGTTGTGTTTGCTCACCCAATGTCTCCATTGGCAATATTATCAATAACTTGAAGCTGGGACAGAGTGCGCTGATGCGCCGATGACAGATATATTTCTGCTGCAGGCGTAATTTGCATGGGTGGTAAAGGCATTTCCTGTTTCAACAAAATGCGCATTTTGGGAATAAAAATAAAAGCCAACCAACTCTCAAACGCTAAACAGTCGACCGCAAAAGGAACTGAGCTTTCCGTGGCATTTTTTAGGTCTTGTTCCGCAGGCTCTTCATTTGGCCAAATACCATCCTGATACATGTCTGTTTCTAATTGTATCAATGCTTTACTTAATGCTATGTGATGAGTGCTATTCGTTTTAATCACATCCTCTCCGCAACTCAAAAACGCTTCTATTTCGAAGTGCGCAGTATATCAGGGGCTAAAGGTCAACATAAGTCCACGTGTCTTATCGTTGAATTTCTTCTGCTGTGATACCATTACCCGTCTTTGTCGGCGGTATCTCATCGACGTGCCCCTTTGAATAGATGTGACAGCCTGGCAAATTTTGATTAAAGCAGTATTTTGGAACGAGTTATGAGCGCTAACGGTATTAATTCTATCAGCGAGTTTTTGTTACATGCAGGCACTGAATATCAGGTTTTTGATTTAGGTCGTCGCCTTGAACCCACCGATAGTCAAACCTTTCTAGAAATAGAAAACGGCAGTGCTTACGCGCCCTACCCTCGTCAGCAGCATGCGTGGTTCGGCATCGTCTTTTGGAATAAAAATGCCTCCACGCAACACTATATTTGGTTTGTGAAACTGCCGCTTGATGAGCAAGGCTTAGTGGTTGCCGCAGCAAGAAATCATTTTCTAGAGATTATTGTTGATGCACTAGGTCAGTCTGTTGCTGAAGATACTGAAAACGCGCAAACTCTGCCTGATAATCCTTATTCGTTTGTTCCCAATCAATCGCAGCTCGCTCAATTTAACGCACTAGTTAAACGCACCCTAAACCAACCTTTAAGTGAAGAGGCGCAGAAAGTTGAGGCCTACATTCAAGCCCCACAACTGGTTGACTGGCAGCAGATATCCATGCAAAGCGTGGCCGACTTTGTACAAAGCCTAAGCCATCACCCCAAACAAGACGGATTAACAGAAGCAATTGAAACCAACATTTCACTCTACTCACAGGTTTTTCTTAACACATTGATGGAAATGAGCGAAAGCGTTTCTCTGCCTGAGAATCTATTAGCGGCGTATTTAATTGAGATAGATAAAAGTGACGACATCAATTTAGCGGCGTTAAGAGGCACGTCAGAGGGTACCTTTAACCCGACCATTAACAACAAACTACTCGAACTATTAAAAAGCGAAAAGTCGCAGAGACTTGATATTCTGAGCGTTATTGCAGCACGCCATTTCGAGCAAATGGAACCACTCCTGCTTAGTGCCTTCTTAGAGCAGGCGGCAAACGTTGATGAAAAAGAGGGTCATAAGGGCGCCTTATTCGCAGGGTTCTTTTCAGATTTAGTACAAGTCCCGAAGTTACGCAGACAAGTGCTAACACTTCTGCATTCCAAAGCCAACCCTCAGATTCTCAGTAATGCATTTCAACAATTGTTTGCACAAGCGAGAAAGTAAATGACGTTACTTGAGTTAGTGGTGTGGATGGTTATTGGGTTTACTGGCTACCAGTTTTGGCGCATTCGAGCCATTTCTGAGCAAACAAACACTTACCTTAAGCAATACTGCGATAAACACGGTTTACAATTGCTGAGTGTGGCGAGAGCTAAAACACGATTTTCATTCAAATATGGAAAGCCTGACTGGCACAGTGTATTCAACTTTGAGTTCTCGAGTAATGGTGAGGACCGATATACTGGGGAAGTTGAATTAATAGGTGTAAGGGTTATGCGAACAGAGGTACCGCCGCATAGGGTTTAAGCTTCTATGTCGAAGAGCGTGAGCGGTTCTTAATTCACCATTCAGGTCAGGTTTTACATAACAAATGCATACGGATTGGTAATAAACAACGCAAAAAAAAGGGGAACCTAGCGGCTCCCCTTTTTCCTGGAATTTTGAGTATCCTTCTCCGCGATCCTTTGCGACTAAAATCTTCCCGATTAAAATCCGTATACGCCCCTTTCCATCTACTCTCGCGCCTTCCTGTGCGAGCTACACATCCATGCGTAGGTCCCTTTCCTTTTATCCTAATTTACTGTACATCCTTCATACAGTGTTCCTCTTCCTGAGGCTGTCCTTGTCAGACTCCGCTGACGTTCCCTTCCCTCATTCCATTATTTGCTGTACATCCTGCTACAGCTTTGCCAATCCCTTAGCATGTCCTTCTTTCGTCCTTGGTTTGCTCGTCCATGCAAACTAGAAATTCCTTAATGGCTATCCTGCCGTTGGCTTCTTGCCTCTAGCTCCTTGCTAGCTCTCGTCCATTTTTCCCTGCTACATCCTGTATGCGAAGTCCTTTCACATTTTACGTCCCTGAATCCCTTTATATCCTTTAAAATCCGTTTCTAACATCCTGTTAATGCAGTGTCCTATCTGCTTTCCTTTCCCTTTCCCCACTGCCTTGTGGGAGTCTCATCCTTAAGTTGTCCTAACTTATTCCGTTGATGATCCTTGACTCAATCCGTGACTCGTCGTGTTTCCTTGTGACATGTTCATAGTATCCCTTCCAATTATTACCGCCATATTGAATTACAGAGATTTAAGAAAGATTCTTGTACGACTTTTGACTAATTTTTAAAAACTTCAATATAATCAATAGCTTTATACTTTAGTATAAATTAATCTTTCATCATTTAGGTAAGATCACTCACAGCGTTTGTAGGAAATGTCTTACAAACGCTGTAGTAAATTTGGTGTAAAGATTGGAACTGCAACAGGTGAGGTTTTGGTAGGAGTATCACATCGAATAAAAAAGCATCATTTTAGCCTGAACATTACCTCACCGTTCACATGAGAAAGGCCTAGTTGTCCTACAACCTGATAATTGTCATCGTTAAAGAAAGCGCGATGTTTTTCTATGGTCACGAACACCGAAACACCCTCACTTTTTTCATCTTCCTCTACCACGCTATCAATAGCGCCAAGTAAAATATGCCCAAGCCCATGATGTTGATAATCTGGATGTACTGCGATGAAACTCAGCATGTGGAAGTTATCGGCGGGAACTAATGCTCGCACTTTTTCTTCTTTCTCTAGCATTTGCTTTGTACCGAACAAACCTGCCGTTAAAAGCATCCGCAGTCTCCAGTGCCAGTAACGTCCTGAACCAAATGCTGCATCGGGCGCGGTCAAGCATGCAACGGCAATAAGCCGCTCATCATCGAACAGGCCAATCATCGGCTGCTCTGCAACCCAAAATGCATTGAGCTCTTCACGGATAGCTGACCGTAGACGGCTTTCATAACCTTCTTTTTCTGCTTGGAAAATGTCAATGAACAATGGGTCATCTACATACGCATTGTAAAGAATAGAGGCGGCAACTTTGAGATCATCTACAGATAAATAGATGGCTTTGACCGTGTCTTGCAAGGGGGCTATTGCATTATTAATAGCATCAGTATTCATCAGGGGCTCCTTGTACGCAAAGTTATACAGCTGCTTTTACCCATTTAAATAAAATGGGAGAAGTGGACACTACCGCACAACTTTTATCATTGCGCCAACCACCCACTTAAACTGATTAAACTTTAGCCTACGCGAAAAACCCCTGCATGTTAACTTTTTATTAACATTTAAAGATAGTAAGTAATGCCTACTTTCGTAATCAATTACCAACTGACGATTATTAGTGCATTAAGCTATAAGCACTGTCACCCCAGCCAACTAAGTTTCCATTTCTGAAAACCAACGGCGTACACTCGTCTTTTGTGGTGATACCATCGCCCATCGTTTTTTGAGTTCGGTAGTAAAGTACGCGATATGTGCCGTCTTGCTTTTCGAACAGTTCGTTGAAATCCGCAACGCCCATTTTTCTCAATACACTTTCGTAAGTTGTCCCTGTTTCAAGATTCGCGATGTGTTTACGATTGTTAAACTCTCTGTCTTCCCAATCAGCACCATAGTGACTATCTGAACCGCCACCTACTGATACGACACAACCTGAAAGCAAAACTGAAGATGCCAAAGCTACTGAAAGAAGAACCGTTTTCATGTGAATTCCTTAATTATGTGTGTTGTTTTTATTCGATACTACGCCTACTTTGTGAACCGACACTGAATAGACATAGATACGCTAACGTAAGAACCACTGCGTTTATGCGTGATAATGTAAGTTATGATTGGTAAACAAGATTAAGGCCAAAAATTAAATCATTGATTTTTATAATAATCTTAATAACACCATTCTACGAAGACTTTGAAAAATAGTGAAATCAGTAACTTATTAGTGAAATTGACTACGTAGACAGGCTACACTGCTAATATTCATGACTTTCAACCATTTTCGTATTATGAGTAACGCTAACCTGCAGCAACTTCACGTTTTGTGCCTTCAAATGCATAAAGAAGGAAAAACACCGTCCGTAGGCATTTTACGTGCAAAAGCTCCCTTTAAGGTATCGGTAACCGAAGCTATTGAAGCGATTAAGCGATTTAACGCACACAAACCTAAGTTAGAGGTATCTAAGGACGAAAACGTAGCACAACATAATCCTGTCGCCACAACTGATGAACTAGGCAATTTGCATGCACGGGTAGAGTCATTAGAAAAAGAAGTGGCGGAGTTAAAGCGGACGCTACATCAAATTATTAACGCCCAATAGCTTTTAGTCTTGCAGGCCGGTAATTTTAGGTCTGATTGACGTCAGTCAACGCATTAACGTTATATAGCAGGTGTAAGCTGCTCAATAAACACCGCAAGAGATGGCGCAAGAATTTTGGCAGGCTCTCTGCCAACCTGCTCGAGTGCCACTTCGCCACTTTCGTTGACAACGGTTAAAATAAAATCTTCTTCGTCAGTTAAACCAAAAAACAATGTTGGCGCTTGCCTAAGTCTTTGCTTCATCAACAAATGCCCAATCAAGTTTTGCTGTAATCTTTCAAAATCTTCGGTATTGAAAACTTGAAGCAATTCACAGCGACCTTGCGGGGCGTTAGCCTTTAAATTATCGCTGTAGTAACGAGTAAAATACTCGCAGTAGTCAGGATTTAGCTTTAGCGATAATGCCTCTTCAACATTACTGAAAGACTGCACAGGCGATTGAAGCGTAGGAGACCATCTTACAAGTTCACCGTCTTGCGCCGACGTCTCATAGCACGGCGAGGGCCACTCGCTATCAAATGCTATCTTGAGTCCCTCGGCCTCGGCCTGTTCGACATAAGATGATACAAATTTATCTAATTGTGCTGAAATTGTTAGAGCCATTATGACGTTACCTGCGTATTTTTGGGGTACACTATACAACTAAACAGTTAAGTCAATACTAGGGTTAATTCTACTGCGCCGTAAGACTGTGTGCCGCTGTGCAGTTCAACAATTTAAATCCCGCGTAGATACATAAAAGGTTCTTATGTCGACGGACAACTCACCTCAAAAAATTACTATCTCTGTACCTGATGACCTCTCTTTGGGTAAACAGGTTGACTATGAATTTGAATACAATCCTGGCTTGTTGCAAGGCGTGCCGCGCAGTTTAAGTCGTGATACGTTAAACTTGGCTGGCTCAGGTTTACCTTTTGATGGTATCGACACTTGGACAGGATACGAACTTTCTTGGCTAAATTTAAAGGGTAAACCTAATGTGGCAATTTTAGAATGCCACGTTCCTATTACCTCAAAGAACCTAATCGAATCAAAGTCATTTAAGCTATATTTGAATAGCTTCAACCAAACAAAATTCGCTTCAGCAGAGGACGTACGACAAGTGCTTCAAGCGGATTTGTCAGCGTGCGCAGGAGAGCCTGTCGAGGTAAAGCTAATTCTTCCAGAGCAGTTTTCTTCGCTACAATTCCAAGAATTTAACGGAACCTTGTTAGATAGTCTGGATGTAGAAATCGATCAATATTCCCCTAATACTCAATATTTGACTGTTGCGAAAAATGAAACAGGAATTCAAGAGACCCTTGTTTCTCATTTACTTAAATCTAATTGTTTAATCACAAGTCAGCCAGATTGGGCTAGTATTCAAATAAGGTATGAAGGAAAAGCTATTGAACACGAAGGGCTTTTGAAATATCTAATTAGCTTTAGGCAACACAACGAGTTTCATGAGCAATGCGTTGAGCGCATTTACAACGACATTATGCAGCATTGTCAGCCAGATAAGTTAACCGTTTGTGCGCGTTACACACGACGAGGGGGTTTAGATATCAACCCTTTCCGTTCAAATTACGAAGCGCCTTATGCTAATCATCGTCAAGCACGTCAGTAATATAACGGTGAAGTACCTACCAACGCTACCTAAGCCGCGGCAGTAATAGCGAATTAGAACAAAGACGAGATTATGGAAGCAAAACAACTACAAACCCTAAAACAAAATAACGCGCTTCTTTGTCAGTTTATTGTGAAACTCTCAGCATTTTATGAGGGCTTCTCGGATAAGATCGATACTGAACTTAAGGTGTTACGAGGCCACCTTTCTGGCACACCTAATTTTAGTCTTGCCGCTGTGAGCATAGAGAAACTCAACAAATCACTTCAGCATCAAGAAATAACGCTTAGAAAATACAGTGTTGATACTGTTTCATCGCTAGAAGATGCAATGAAACAACTACAGAAAATTGTATTTGAAGATACTGAATTAAAAGGGTTAACCACGCAGGAATTGATTAAGCTTAATCAACCTGTAGGTGATATCTTCAGTATTTACAAACTCTATTCAAAAGCCATTGCGCTTCACCGCATTGCGCTCAACAAGGAAATGGTTGGACTTGAGCCATCTGAAACCACAGAAACTAAGTCCACTAACAATGAAAGCACATCGGCTCGTTCGATTAAAGATGATAACCCTCACTACCGTTCTATTTTGGTTGAGCTTAATCACCTTATTGCTTCTTATGCACAAAAAAAACCTAACGATCAGCAACTCAATGATATAAAGCAACGTCTTGATGAAGGCATGGATGAAGACCAGCTGCTTAAAAGCTGCGTTGTAATTTTGCGCATGATCGTTCAAGACGCTATGTCAGAGGCGAGCTTAACAGGAAAAGTGATTCAGAGTCTGCACCGTTCATTAGGTGAAGTGAGTAGTGACGTCAGCAATACGATCCAAGGCAGCCAAGCCCAGTTCGAGCAGCGCCGAGCTGGTAATGAGCAACTTAAACGTGACATTATTCACATCGAAGAAGCCGTATCGGAAAGCAGTTCTCTAGAAGCACTTAAAGAGCAGACACAGTTTCGCGTAGAAAAGCTTGTGACTACGTTAAGCGAGCAACAAAGCAACGATCAGCAAGGTCAAGAAGCGCTAATGGCACTGCTCTCCTCTATGCAATCGCGAATAGATACACTTCAGCAGCAAACCAGCGTCTATAAAAAGAAGCTGGCCGAACAAGCAATGCAAAGCCGCACCGACCCGCTCACTCGGCTTCCAAACAGGCAGGCGTATAATGAGAGACTGGAAGCGGCTTTCATTAAATTTAAAGAAAATGGTGACTTGCTTGCGGTCGCCGTTGTGGATATTGATCATTTTAAGTCAATCAACGATAGATTCGGGCACGCAGCAGGCGATAAAACCCTTCAGGTAGTGAGTAAATTCTTAAAACAAAGCTTGTCCGAAAATGATTTTATTGCCAGGTGGGGAGGAGAAGAGTTTGTAATGCTACTGCCTCAGGCGCAGATGGCAGATATAGATAAAAAGCTTAATGAAGTTAGAACTAAACTTGCTGCAATGCCGTTTAAATTCAAGCAAGAAAAAGTAAAAATCACCGCATCTTTTGGCGCAACCTGTTTCAATGACAATGATACTACCGAAACTGTGTTTGAACGCGCCGATGAGTACCTCTATAAAGCAAAACGAAACGGCCGCAACCTCGTAGTCACTGATTTAAGCACTGACTTATAGGAAGTAAAAATATGAAGAAAGTGCAGCTTAACCCTGTTGGCTGGATGAGCCAGCTATCACAAGTAGAAGTTTCTCGTCTTCAAGACGCCACCAACAGCGAGCTCTTTGCTATGTTCAGAAACTGTTGCCTTGCAGTATTGAACAGCGGCGTTGACGAAGACAATTTCGAAGCACTTTTTGCTCCTTATGAAAATTTTGAAATAAAACTCATTCGTCGTGAACGGGGCGTAAAAATAGAACTCGTGAACCCTCCTGAGGTGGCTTTCGTTGACGAAAAACTCGTTCGTGGTGTGCACGAACATCTATTTGCGGTCCTTCGCGACCTGCTTTATATGGGCAACAAGTACGCATTTCTTCACCAAACCGCACCGGCTGAAGGTAACGATATCACAGACATGGTGTTTGACATGCTACGCCACGCTAAAGCGCTTGAAGGGAACGATGGCGTAAACACAATTGTCTGCTGGGGCGGCCATTCCATTAATCAATTTGAGTACAAATACACGAAAGAAGTGGGCTATCAGCTCGGCTTGCGCGACATGAATATTTGCACAGGATGTGGGCCTGGAGCGATGAAGGGTCCAATGAAGGGCGCCACCATCGGCCATGCAAAGCAACGCCACAAGACAGGCCGTTACATTGGCATCTCTGAGCCGAGTATTATTGCCGCCGAGCCGCCCAACGCCATTGTCAATGAGCTCATTATCATGCCTGATATTGAAAAGCGTTTAGAAGCGTTTGTTAGACTCGGACATGGCATTATCGTGTTTCCAGGCGGTGTAGGCACTGCCGAAGAATTACTTTATCTGCTTGGCATTTTGATGAATGAACGCAATGCGCAGCAACCTTTTCCTTTCATTCTAACAGGGCCAGCTGGTAGCGAAGAATACTTTGAAGCCATAGACGCCTTTGTTGGTGCAACACTGGGTCCAGAAGCACAGTCAAAATATCAAATCATTGTGGATGACCCAGAAGAAGTAGCACGCACCATGAATAAACACCTTGAAAAAGTGAAGAAGTTCAGAGGTGCGATGGGTGACGCATTCAGCTTTAATTGGTCATTAAAAATTGAACAAGACTTTCAACAGCCCTTTATTCCAACGCATGAGAGTATGGCCGACCTTCAACTGCACTTAGATCAAAGTAAAAGTGATCTAGCGGCCAATTTGCGCAAAGCGTTTTCAGGCATTGTTGCGGGTAACGTAAAAGCAGAAGGCATTGCTCAGATCAAAAAACATGGTCCGTTTGAGCTCACCGGTGATAGTACACTGATGGAGAAGGTTGATACACTACTCGAGTCGTTTGTAAAACAGCATAGAATGAAGCTGCCTGGTAGCGCGTACGAACCATGTTACGTTGTAAAGAACGATAAGAGAAACAGCGAATAACACGAGACCGTGGCAAGACGCATTTGCTTACGTTTACTACTTATGTTTAGTAGTCGTTTTGCGGTACACTATTAGAGAGTATTGTTTAACGAATGAATGTAGTGCACATTTAGCCTATGCTCGGCTCCCGAACAATGTCGGGCTTTGGCTTGCAGTAGCATTCAAGTAAAGAAAAACGAGAAGTAACGGTCATGAATACCAAGGTTATTCGTCTAATTTTAGCTGGCATCGCCCTTTATGCGGTGTTTGTTTTTATGGTTATCGCGTTCTATCCCGATAAGCCTGAGAATATGGATTGGAAAGACCGTGAAGAGTATAACCGTGTCCAAATAACCAAGTTAAAGTTAGGCAGTACAAGAGAAGAAGTTTTGGCGTTACTAGGCTCACCTGACATTACAGAAGCCAAGCGGCAGGGTTCCACAGCTATTCAAGTTATGTTTTTTAGGACACAACATGTGCGCGCTGACGGCTTAACCACGCAAGATGAATGTACACCGTTGCTTTTTGAAAACGACAAACTTATTGCATGGGGTGAAGGGGCTTACTCCAGTTACCAAAAAAGTTAGAAGGATGGGGAGTGAGCGACATCATTTCCACGCTTAAACGCCTGGTTCAGTTAGGTAACACTGAACTTTCTGTCGAGCAGCGTATAAACCATTGGTTGAAAATCGCTAAACGGATCCTGACCTTAGTAAACGCCAATCCAGCGCTTGCTGCAGCAACGTTACACATCGATAATGACCTTCCCAAAGATACTCAACATCTTTTATTATTGGCGGTGTTTGGCAAGCTTTGCCGATTAAACGACCACTATTTACAACATGTGCTTGCGTCTTTACTCGCATCCCTCTGGCTTTCAAGTAAAGGAACACCAAGCGACCAAACGGCCAATATCATTCGCTTTTTGCGTAAACACAATCTCTCGATTTGGCTGGATATCATTAAACTTCAAAAAGCGTTTCGGTCAGACAAGCCAATTAACTACGTTGCAGACATTCGGCTTAATATGGTTCAAAGGCTTTGTCTCCTAGCAAATGTTTTCGCTACTAAAACAAAAAAAGCAGATTATCGTGAGGTTTTCACTCAGATTGTTTTACGCCTTCCAGCACATCATCGTCACCCTATTGCACCACTTATCAACCTATTTAATGGTGTGCTACCTGGCGCAAAGGTTTACGCAAACGGCGTACCGGGCGCGCTAGTCGACATTCAGCAAAATCACGGCTACGTATTTATGCTTAGCCAAGGCGATGAAGATGGAAAGTGGCTTCCTCTATCGTCAATACGCTCTCCCATTTCACTATCAATGCCGTTTGAGCACTTTGTTGCTCTTTACACTGATACCGCCACTGCGAGAGCAAATCATGGCGGCACACCATTTTTACCTTCTACATTCGCAATTCAGCAACCACCTAAAGCTCTTATAACTATTATCGATGAGCTGCAAAAGCGCGATGTAGATATTGAACAACTTTGCGAAAAAATTGAAAGCGTGCCCACGTTTAATCACTTTTTGATGCACACTGCAAGTCAGGACAACCGGCTTCAGCTTCCGGTTAAAAGCATTAAACAGGCGGTTTTGACCTACGGCATTGAACGTGTGGGTGACATGCTTATTCAATTTGCGCTGTTAGAACGGCTAACGCAAAACCAATTTCCACTGATGGGCATGTGCAAGCAATTAACTTTATTGGCTTGTTCATTTGCAAGCTATTTCGCACAACTCGCCGATTCGAAATTTTCGCCGCAATCTGCCGCACTGACGATGACCTTTGTTTGTACTCCCTTGTTCACGCTACCAGGGTTTAAAGTGTCACGAGCATTACCCGTCGACCTCACCAAAGCTGTGTCCATTAATAGCGCATTCAAGGTCAAATCTGACACGCCTTGGCTAGCAATCGCTTCTGAACTTGCTGGAAGTTGGCATCAAAGCTCGACGTGGCGTGCCGTTATACACCAATGCAGTAAAGTAAGTACGGACGTTCCTAAATCACTTCAAAAGGAACAAGCAATTCTGGTGTTGAGCTTCGCAACCGCCAAAGCATGCTTATTTGATCAGGATATTTATTCATTACTTCAGGATATCAATATCAAAACACTTTTAAATATCCTAGGTATTCGACGAGATGATGTGGTAAACGCACTAGACGCTAATGGGTCACTATTGTTCTGTCCGCTCGCGCAGTAACGTCATTTACTCCTAAACATCGTACTCGGCTATTTAATTAATCTTTACGAATGGCTATAACTTGCGCCAGGTATCGTATAAAATACGGCAACTTTTGCAGTGCTTAACCCTTTTTCCCTACATTTTCCATTATAATAAGTAAGCAGGCAGAAATTGGCTCATAAACGCCAAGCTACAAATTGAATAAACCTAACGATTTTGACAACAGAATTACCAGAGGATCCCTCCACATGACTCAGCAACGTATTACAGTCATTCGCGGTGACGGCATTGGCCCGGACATTATCGATGCAACCACAAAAATTTTAGATAAGGTTGGCTGTGACTTTGCCTATGACTATGCCGATGCTGGCCTAGTCGCACTGGAAGAACATGGCGAGCTTCTACCTCAAGAAACTTTAGACCTAATCGCAAAAAACAAAGTTGCGCTTAAAGGTCCTTTAACGACCCCCGTTGGTGAAGGTTTTACTTCAATCAACGTTAGTCTTCGCAAGCAGTTCAAACTGTACGCAAACCTTCGTCCTGTGATGTCATTCAAAGGCACAAAAGCACGTTACGAAGACATCGATATCATTACCGTTCGTGAAAACACGCAAGGTATGTACTCTGGTCTTGGCCAAGTAGTATCAGAAGACGGTAACGAAGCTGAAGCAATGAGTAAGATCACTCGTGACGGCGCTGAAAAAATCGTTGTTTTTGCTTATGAGTTAGCGCGCCGTGAAGGTCGTAAGAAAGTAACAGCTGTTCACAAAGCTAACATCCTTAAGTCAACATCAGGTCTTTTCCTTAAAGTAGCCCGTGAAGTTGGTGAGCGTTATCCTGACATCGAGTCAGCTGAAATGATCGTTGATAACTGCTGTATGCAGCTTGTGATGAACCCTCATCAGTTTGACGTTATCGTTACGACTAACCTTTTCGGTGACATTCTATCTGACCTATGTGCTGGTCTTGTTGGTGGTCTTGGTATGGCACCAGGTGCAAACATCGGTGAAGATTGTGCAATCTTCGAAGCCGTTCACGGTTCTGCACCAGACATTGCTGGTAAGAACTTAGCTAACCCGACGTCAGTAATCTTGGCAGCAGCGCAAATGCTTGAGTACCTAAACATGGGCGATAAAGCAGAGAAAATTCGCGCAGCACTAAAAGACGTTATCGAGTCTGGCGATCGCACAACACGTGACCTTGGTGGTGAAGCAGGTACAACCGAGTTCACTCAGGCGCTTCTTGACCGCCTATAAGCGTTTGAGCTTACACCTTTCAATTATTTCAAAACGGGCTTAATAGCCCGTTTTTTTATGCCTCTATTAATCACTCCCCTGCTTTAAACTGTACTAAAACTGGACTACCGCTTTTCTCGTTCACCTTTATTATTTCCTTTGTACACGTTGAAGTGTGCTGAGCTTTGTAACTTGGTTACAACAGCGGACAGGAAGTTTTTAAAGAGGTCTGCTCCGGCTGCATTTAGGTTACAAAAGTCAGCGCGCTTTGGTACATGACTTAAACCCATTTACTTAAATATTGCGCCGATAACGCTTTATGGCGCGCTTAGCAACATACAAGGAAAGATGATGAAAAAATTAATCTCAGGTTTACTCGTACTATCTGCACTAGCCATTCAAACGCCAGCGGTTCACGCTCAACCAGCGGATAGTGGAAATGCGCAAGCTAATGAAGGTACAAGCCAACAACAACGTATCGATTTAAACTCGGCGACCGTAGAGCAATTAATTACTCTACCCGGCGTTGGACAATCTAAAGCGAAAGCTATTATTAAATATCGTGAAGAAGTAGGCCCATTTCTTGAGGTCGCACAATTAACTCAAGTGAAAGGTATCGGTGAAAAGATGCTTAATAAAATTGAAGGCTATGTACAGGTAAGATAGAAGGACTAAAGCGAATAGGCGGTACGCTGGCTCCACACACAAAAAATGCGCCGCAAGGGCGCATTTTTAATCGTTTAAAGCTATTTAATTGCCTTAGGCCTGCTGTTCTTTCATCTACACTAAAGATCAACAAGCCCAGCCCTAGTAAGACTATTTAACAACAGAAGCTAAGTATTCTTTAAATTCGTCGCCTAACGATGGGTGACGTAACGCATATTCAACGTTAGCTTTCATGTAACCCAACTTACTACCGCAATCGTGACTCTTACCTTTCATGTAGTAGGCATCAACTTGTTCAAGTTTCATCAATGCATCAATAGCATCAGTAAGCTGAACTTCACCACCTGCGCCTGGAGGCGTGAACTCTAACAGATCCCAGATTTTTTCTGACAGAACGTATCGGCCTACAACGGCAAGGTCAGAAGGTGCTTCGTCGCGAGGCGGCTTCTCAACCATTTTGTGAATCTTCGCTGACTCTCCTGGCGCAATTTCCGCGCCGTCTAGGTCTGCGATACCAAATTTAGAGATATCTTCGTCTGGTACCTGCTCAACCATGACCTGACTTACTCGGCTGGTGTTAAATTTGGCAACCATGTCTGCAAGGTTATCCTTTTTAGGATTACTTGCTGCATCATCAATAATAACGTCAGGTAACACTACCGCAAATGGCGCATCGCCAATTAGAGGTCGAGCACAAAGTACTGCGTGACCAAGTCCATTCGCAACGCCTTGACGAATATGCATGATAGTTACATCTTTTGGACAGATTGACTGAACTTCTTCTAAAAGTTGGCGTTTTACACGCTTTTCTAGCGTGGCTTCTAGCTCAAAAGAGGTATCAAAGTGGTTTTCAATACTGTTTTTACTCGCGTGCGTTACTAGGATAATTTCTTTTAGTCCTGCAGCAACACATTCGCTTACCACGTATTGGATCAATGGCTTATCAACCACTGGCAACATCTCTTTTGGTATAGCTTTCGTTGCTGGGAGCATTCTCGTCCCAAGGCCCGCTACAGGGATTACCGCTTTTTTAACCTGACTCATAGTTAATATCCTTTTTTAAAATCCTAAATACACGCCTAAGTCGACTTTCAGCCGTTTGTTATTCCTTAAGCTGAGATATATTCACTGTTGTTCGCAAGACTAATGCAATCGATGTTCCAATTACCTTTTTAGAGCGTCTGTGTATTGAAAATGGGCAAAACAGCTCAAAACCACCGATAAAAGCACAAAATTAGGGATAAATAATATCTAATGCACCATAATAGTGAAAGCGTTTATGGTTTGTCCTTCCTTTCCTACACATCAAGTGTCGCTTTTTTTCACACTACTTTTTGGAATTATTGCATGCTCTATGGGGCCGGTTTTGCGTTTTAATCCGTCTTTGAGTCCTGCCCACATGAAAGCGCCTCGCGTTTTGCCTTGCTCAAAGCAATATCTGTTTACAAGATACCTCAGAGGTATTGCACAAACATGACGAAGTTTCCAATAAAGAGGTACGTAATGGCGGCGCGCTAAAATGAGTACGTTACGAAACTGATAGTAGAGCCTTATCGGTGCGCCCTGCTTGAATGTCACACCGCAAACTTTCACTCTATCATCGCCTTGTCGATGAGGCATACATGCACTGAGCGACTGATAGATAACCATGCCCTTGGCTCGAGCACGCCAGCACCATTCGTGATCAACGCCATCGATAAAGAGATCATTTTCTTTTTCACCCACGCGTTCAAAAGCACGTTTGGAGATTAACATGCCTGAGGCAATGATTTGCTTTACTGTTTTTAACTTTTCGGAAACCTGCTTTCCTTTTTGCAGAACACCCTGATCGACACACTCTGAAAATTGGCAATAGATAGAAGGGCCTATGGCTGCAATTGGGGAATGTTGCTCAAGCTCTTGGAATTGCCTCACTAACTCAACGGCAATATCGGGAGAGAACAAGCTATCTTGGTCAAGCAAAAAGGCGTAGTTGCATCCCTTATTGAAGAGCGTTTTCAAGCCAACATTCTGAGCGTGGGCGATACCAATATTTGAGGGGTAATGAAGATAAGTAACATCAGTTGTTAAAAGAGCCTGCTGAGGACTTGGAGAATTATCAACTAAGATGACGTTCCAGTCAGGGGCACAAAACGCATCGATGAGACTACGCACGTGATCAACATCAGGATTAAATAGTATAACAACAACGCCGACGCTCAATGTTTACCAAACCTTTCCAGTAAATGTCTATCAAGTTTATAGGCAAGTTTAACCACTTTTCCAGGCATTAACCTCAATGCTAAAACACCACAAGCGTAAAAAAAGTTATAGGGTGAAAGTTGCTTTAATTTACGTATGGCATATAAACGTGCTCTGAACTCGTTGAGCGACTTACTTAAGCCTCGACGTTTATAAAAGTTATTAACCCGTCTGAACTTCAAAAGTCGATCTTTTAAGTTCCTAAAGATATAACCCTTAGACGCTAAGGTTATCCAGAAAAAATAGTCTTGTGTGTTTAACAAGTCACTGTCGTAACGATGCCCATCATTAAATACATTGTAACGAATAACTACTGTTGGATGGTTTAGCGAGCATCGTCTCGGCAAGATACGAACGATCTGCCTGTGTGAAGCGGGCATTACTCGCGCACCAACCTTTACACCACTTTCGTTAATTTCCGTTAGTGCTGAACCTAGCACCGAAATATTGCTGTGCTTTTTAAGATAGGTGATTTGACGTAGAAGGCGGTTTTCTTCAGAAATATCATCCGCATCCATTCTTATGAAAAACGATGGGTTAAACTGCATACCGAACTCAGCAACTGAGTTCATGCTACTTGCTAGCCCCACATTGTGACTATTCGACGCTATAATTACTCTATCGTCTTTGCTTGCTACATCTTCTAGTACGCGACTTATTTTTTGAGGTACAGGTCCGTCGGCGACAATAACGAATAGAAAATCTGTGTAAGACTGCTCAGTCATACTTTCAATGGCTTCGCGAAGCCACTTCGCATTGTCAGCCTGATAAACCGCCATAGCAATTATCGATTCGACATGCTGTTTTTTATTGTTATTTTGAAGAATAGAGAATTGATTTATCAAGAAATTTTACCAACGTAAAAAAGTAACAAAGAAAATAAAAGCGCCTTACGTGTGCGCTTTTATTTGTTGGCATGTTACAGAGATTTTACTAAGCCCGCTACGTTTTACTCAAACTATGCGGTTAATCGCTTCACAAAGCGCAGTACACTCCAAATATGTTGGATAACAAGACTGTACACGACGAGTAGCCCAATAAAGCCCCAAAACATTACGGCTTCAGCTACCTGATAGACTTCTCCTAATATACCGATTAAGCAATAACATGCTCCGAGCAAAAGGATAGCAACAAGTGACTTTCTACTGCTAAGCCCTGCACGCATAAAGATATTGTGAAGGTGCTGACGGTCAGGTTTGAGCATTGATTGCCCCTTCCGTGCACGGCGATACATGATCGCGGCCATGTCCATTAATGGAAGGCCGACTAACCACACCGCAGTAATGGGCCTAAATGCGGCAGCATCACCTTGAGTGTGATCAACAAGCAACCATACGATAGTGAGCCCAACGAACATACTGCCGGCATCACCCATAAATATCTTATTGCCTTTAAACCCTTTCCAACTCAAATTAAAAGCTAGAAACGGAACAATAGCTGCAACGATGATAAGCGGCTCCATGATGGAGGCTCCGTTACCAGTAAAGATCAAAAAGCCTGCAACTGTTAATAGAATAACAAGACTCATACCGCCGGCTAATCCATCAATACCATCTATCATGTTAAACGCATTGATGACACCAACCACACAAATTATCGTAAAGAAATACCCCCCCATGTCGAGAAATAAGTCTCCCGTTCCGAAGATATTACCCAGAGATGTAATATAGTTTTGCGCGCTCCATGCCATGATCGCTGCAACACCAAATTGGCACATGAGGCGCCCTTTGGCACTCAGGTCAAAACGGTCATCCAACATACCAAGCAAGACAACAAATGCTGATGCGGTGAAAAACAGAGGATTGTTTTTCATCCACACATCTGTCGCAACGCTGGCAACAAGCACGGCCATAAAAATAGCCACCCCACCTGTAAGAGGTACAATTCCGGCGTGACGTTTTCGCGCTGATGGTTGGTCAACTAAGCCAAATTGATGCGCTAAAGGCGTCATGACCACCAAAAGGATAAGGGCGACGAAAAATGCAGTAAAAAGCGGGACAAACTGCAAATAAGCTAGCATAAAACACACAACCTCGCGTTACCGACAAAAACACAGCTATTTGTAGTAGTTTCTGTCAATACACATGCAAATTTTGATAAAAAACTAAATGTTGCTTCCATTTATTTACAACTTCCATTTCTTCCAGCGCGATGAGGGCATCTTGTTATGAGTATGCGGATAGAAAACTTCGATATAATATAAAACATTTGTCTAAGTAACCACCCTTCATGCATAAATAACGTATCAAAACGTGTCAAAAACTAATTTGTTGCGAGAATAACCTTAATCACCGCTAAAAAGAGAACCTGTTGTGCGTCTTCTCGCCGCCTCTCTCGAACTATCTCAGCTTCTGTTGTAACGATTGAATAACTTCTTTATTCCTTTAACCTGTTAACTTACTCGTCTATTTCCAGTCTTTGCAATGCCAAAAACATATCGAGTTACACTATTGATATGAACTTGTCTTCTATATTGCGGTCTTGGTGAAGACTCAGACAATTCAGCAACTGCGATAGCGAACATGCTTTTTTTAAAACTTATGTTATCCTAGCGCGAAATTGCTATATGGATATGAAAGCTAATGTTCAAACAATTATCTCGTCTAATTTTACCTATCGTAGTTACGGTAGGCGTAGCTGGGTGTTCTAACACTCCTACCGCCACTAAGGCTGACATTCCTTTGGTGCATTCTTCTCTTGCTTATTCCCTTGCACCGGACAAAGAGCTTGCAATAAATATTCCAAAAGCCAACATTTATCATGATACGCAGGAATCATTTTCAATACGCTTCAATGGCCACCAATACGAGTCCTTGAAGCACTATATATCCGCCACAGGCAATAAATGTATCCGATTTTCTTTACAAGACGGTGAAACAGCGTCTTCTGATATTCAGCGTAAAATGACGACATGTCAGCGAAACGGTCAATGGCGAGTTATTACTCCCTTAGTAGCTTCGGCAACAGTGCAAGGTGAATAGATAAATGCAGTCAACCAGCATCAAAAAAACTTTAAAGCGCCTGACGCAAGCGGCTTGTGCAACGTCACTTCTTTTCGCTTATGTGGGCACTGCGAGCGCGCAAAGCGTGGAACAATTGCAGCAATTAAGAGAAAGAGCTCAGCAGAGCCAGAGTAGCGGCATTGCTAATCAGTCCGTATCGCCACTGAGTATTTCAACCCAGCGAACGCTTCCAGGCGCTAGCAGTTCTGCGAATACCATGGGACAGTTTTCAACCCAGCCTCGTAATGGCGTAAACTTACCAGGCGAGCCAACTATTGATACTGTTTTTCCTGCGCAGGCACCTATGGAAAACCCACCTTTTGCAGCCAACTTATTTATTGGTGGATTTGAGTCAGAACGCAGCACAGGTCTTAATGATAACTATCTCGTTGCACCGGGCGATAAAATTTCAATATGGCTGTGGGGTGCGGTTAACTTTTCTGACGTAGTAACCGTTGATAATCAAGGCAATATTTTTATTCCTAACATTGGTCCTATCCGTGTTGCAAATACACCTGCTGGCAGTGTAAATCAAACCGTTACTGCAAAAATCAGACAGGTTTATACAAACGATGTAAATGTTTACGTAAACCTTCTTACGTCAACGCCCGTGTCAATTTTCGTTTCTGGCCCGGTGCTACGACCTGGTCAATATGCAGGCCTCGCCTCAGATAGCGTGCTGTATTACCTAAAACGCGCCGGTGGTATTGATTTTCAGCGCGGAAGTTTTAGGCAGATAGACGTAGTGCGCAATGGCAAAGTCGTTGCTACTGCCGATTTATATGCATTTTTCAGAAATGGTAAGTTGCCTCAGATGTCGTTTAAAGATGGCGATACCATATTAGTGCACCCAATTGGCAACACTATTGTCGTTGAAACAGGCGCTCGAAATAGCTTCACCTTTGAGTTTCTTAACGAAGAATTGAACGGCGGCGTGGTGAATTACTTTGCGCGACCAGGTGAGTTTTCCTCCCATGCTTCGGTATCTGGTATTCGAAATAACAAACAGTTTGCTCGCTACTTGAGTTTGGATGAATTTGCTTCGCTTGAACTAAGTGCAGGCGACACGGTTGAATACCTTGCTGACCACGAGCCCCAAATCTATCGCATTAATGTGGCTGGCGCATTTGCTGGCGCATCTCAGATTATGGTTGATAAAGGCACACGCCTTATCGATGTACTAGATCACATCGAAGCAGATACAGCCCTTTCTGATACCCAGAACATCTATCTGTTAAGAGAAAGCGTTGCTGTAAAGCAGAAAGAAATCATCGAAGAAGGTCTTCAGCGTCTTGAGCGGAGCATGTATACCGCTCCCATCAGCTCGACGGGTGAAGGAGCCATCCGTGCCCAAGAAGCTCAGCTTGTCGCTGACTTTATTGCGCGTGCTCGCCAAATTGAGCCTCAAGGCAGAGTTGTAGTTTCTGAAAATGGTGATATCGCAAATATTCTGCTAGAACCGAATGACACCATTGTCATCCCAGAGGTAACTGACCTAGTGCACGTAGGTGGTGAAGTGTTACTTCCTCAGTCAGTAGTCTTTAACCCAGAAGCCACGACTGAAGATTATGTTGCTTGGGCGGGCGGATTCACTGAACGTGCTGAAGACGAACGAATCCTTATTGTTCGTAAGAATGGTAATGTTACCTTTACCAGCATCAACAGCTCATTCCTAGCAAGCAACGATAGTAAGTTAGAACCAGGTGATCAAATCATCGTATTGCCTGCTATCGATACCAAGCTATTGCAAGCGGTTAAAGACATTACTCAGATTGTTTATCAAATTGCTATTGCAGCCAACGTAGCTACTAACTAAACATGGTAACGTTTAAAGATCAGCTCTACGCATGGAGAGGCGTGATATTCGCGCTTTTCCTGCGCGAACTTCAAAGTAAATTTAACGATAAATTTGGCTTAGGCTGGGCATTTTTAGAGCCTTTTGCGTTTATTTTTGCACTGTCCGCTATGAGAGGACTTGTGAGTGGTAACGAGATTCACACCATACCACTGTTTATATTCATGATGATTGGTATGGTAGGTCTTCAATCGCTCACTACATGTCTACAATCTGTGTCAACATCTATAAAGCGGAACAAACCCCTATATGCTTTCCGTCAAGTCCAACCGATAACATCCGTATTGACCGCTGGTTTTCTTGAGTTTTCAATCAAGGTCGTTGTAGTTCTGTTATTAACGCTCTCTCTGTTCCTGATGGGCCAGACTTTCGTTATCTATGACCCTTTACTTTTATTAACTTTATTTTTGCTTCTCTGGGTGTTTTCAATTTCAATTGGGCTAATTTTTGCTATCGCCTCAGCTTTCATTCCCGAAGTTGATAAAATTAAGTCAATTGCAACACGTCCACTCATGTTTATTTCGTGTGTATTTTTTAGTTTGCAGGACATACCTGAAGAGTTGTGGCCATTTTTAACATGGAATCCGTTAGTTCACTTCATCGAACTGGCACGCTACGCTTGTTTCGAATCTTACGGCACTAAAGGTGTTTCTTTCAGTTTTGTCGTTGAAGTGACAGTCGTTTTTCTTTTTTTAAGCTTGTCGATGTATCACATCACATGGAAGAAGGTGTTGTCGCGATGATCAAGATTGAGAATTTAACTAAGAGTTACCCCAGTAAAATGGGCCCTCAATATATCTTCAAAAATTTGAATTTTGATTTTCCTACGGAAAATAATGTCGCAATTTTAGGTAAAAATGGGGCAGGTAAGTCCACTCTATTTCGTATGCTGGCCAAAAGTGAATACCCTGACAGAGGCAGAGTTTTAACGAATAAATCCATGTCCTGGCCAGTTGCGCTACAAACAGGAGTTCATGCTCAAATGACTGGGCGTGAAAATACACGCTTTGTGGGAAGAATTAATAATGTTAAGTCGCTCGCAGAATACGAAGAAAAAGTGCAAGAGTTTGCCGAACTCGGCACACGTTTCGACCTTCCTGTAAAAACTTATTCATCTGGTATGCGCGCCAAACTCGTGTTTGCGTGCTGCATGAATATTAATTTTGATATTTACCTTATCGATGAAGCGACATCTGTGGGCGATCCGCTTTTTAGAAAAAAAGCGCGTTTATCGTTAAAAGAAAAAAGTGAACAAGCGGGCGTTATTATGGTAAGCCATGAACTTGACCAAATCCGCGAGTTCTGTACGTCTGCCGTTATCATAGATGAAGGCAAACTTACTTATTATCACGATCTCGAAGAAGGCATCGACGTTTATACGCAGGATGCAGACAATAAGAAATCACTAAAATAGGTTCAAATCACAGTGGAAAAATCTCTTACACAGCTCAATGCCCTTCTCAGCAAACACAAAATGCTGTTGCTTGTTCTTCCATGGGTGCTGTACGCCCTATATCTTGTTTTATGGGCTGCACCTCAATACGAAAGTAAAAGCCAACTTATTGTAAAATCAAGTGACGGCGGCAGTAGCTTCGACCCCTCATCTCTCTTGATGGCAGCTGGTGTTTCTGGTGCATCCGGCGGCACGGAAAGTCAGCTTGTAGAAGCGTATATTCAGTCTGCAGATATGATTAAGTATCTCGATGAGACTATTGGCCTTCGAGATCATTACATGTCAGACAAAGCCGATTTGTTTAGTGGCCTGTCATCGTCACACAAGCAAGAGGACTTTTATCAGTTTTATCTGAACCATATTGAAGTTAGCGTGGACTCGGCATCTTCTGTAATTAGTTTGCGAACCCGCGCTTTCGACGCTGAATATGCGCAAATAATTAACCAAGCTATTGTTGATAAAGCGGAAGAGTTTATTAATAACATCAATAACAACTTGGCTAAATCAAAGCTTACGTTTGCTAAGGGTGAACACGAGATTGTTGAACAAAAGCTACAACAAGCAAAGACTGAAATTTTAGGCTTCCAATCCAAATACAACGTGCTCGACCCTACTGCTGAAGGTGCAGCGTTTCAGCAAATCGCTTTTTCATTGGAAGCGACCCTTGCCCAGAAAAAAGCTGAACTAAGCACAATGTCGACCATGATGTCTAACGTCGCACCAGAAGTGATAAACATTAAGCGTGAAATAGCTGCACTACAAAAAGAAGTAGAAAAGCAGAAGGAGCGAATTAGTACTGCTGAAGGAGAAAGTGAGGCACTGTCTGTAAGTGAGCTTATGGCGCAATACAGTAACCTTCAGGTTCAGCTTCAATTGGCCATTCAAGCGTACTCTTCATCGCTGATTACTTTAGAAAATGCGCGAGTCGAGGCATATCAAAAACTACAACATTTGGTAACAGTAGAATCGCCTACCCTTCCAGATGACAATGCTTACCCCACCGTAATTTATAACCTTGTACTGTTTGGTGTTTCGTTGTTGCTTATCTATGGAATAGTGCGAATTATAGTAGCTACTATCCGCGAGCTTTAGTGCTTCCATCTCTTTAGCAAATCATTATTCAATCGGCTAAGTCGTACAAGACTTAGCCGATTGACACCGCTTTGATGAAGTTTGTCGCCCAAATCTTGTGTCTTTAAGCAAGCTCTAGTATAAGAAGCTATCCGCCTTACGGACGACTATCAAAGAGCCTATCCTATAAGTGCTCTACAATAACAACCATAAGCAATATGGAATTAAAATATAATTATGAAACCATCTAACGATACTAGCTTTTTCGGCCATCCAGGGGGCCTAAGAACGCTATTCTTTACAGAAATGTGGGAGCGCATGAGTTACTACGGTATGCGCGCGCTACTTGTTCTTTTCATGACCGCGAGCTTACAAACGCAGGGTTTGGGCTTTACCGTTGCAACCGCTGGCGCAATCTACGGCCTATACACAGGTGCGGTATATTTTCTAGGCTTACCGGGCGGGTGGTTAGCAGACCGCTTAATTGGTGGTAAAAACGCCGTATGGTATGGCGGTATTATCATCTTCGCGGGCCACGTGGTACTTGCCATAGACTTGCAAAACCTTTTCTTCGTCGGCCTTATCCTTGTTGCTTCAGGTACTGGCTTACTAAAACCTAATATTTCTGCGATGGTTGGCCAGCAATATGGCGACGACGACGGCCGTCGTGACAGTGGTTATGCGCTGTATTACATGGGCATTAACATCGGTTCACTCATCGCCTACCTAGTTACCGGTTATTTACAGGAAAACTGGGGCTGGCACTATGCATTTGGTGCAGCTGCCATCGGTATGGCAATCGGCCTAATTCAATATTACTTCAGCAACCGTTCGTTATCGGCTGATTCTGTTGCTCCTGCAAATCCATATCAAGGTGCGGCTAAACAGCGCGCATGGATGGGCGTATGGGCAGTGATTGCACTTGCTGTTCTGGTAATTGTGCTTGCGCACATGGGCACTATCGTTATTGAGCCTGTAGCTCTTGCTCAACAAGTTGCCGTTGTATTTACCATTATTTTCTTCGCTTACTTTGGTTTTATTTATTTCAAAGGTCAGCTAAGCGACAACGAGAAGAAGCGTATGTGGGCGTTGTTCTTAGTGTGTGTTGCTTCAGCGTGTTTCTGGTCTGGTTTCGAACAGGCTGGCTCTTCACTCAACTTATTCGCTCAGAACTACACCGACCGCGTACTTGAAAGCGGCTCGCTACTTACCTCTTGGTTTGGGATGGACGCTATCCCAACGGTATGGTTTCAGCTTTCAAACTCGCTATTTATCATTATTTTGTCGCCTTTCTTCGCTGCTCTTTGGATTAACCTTGCGAAACGAATGATCGACCCGTCGTACACAATTAAATGTGCCATTGGTATCGTTATTATGGCGTCGGGCTTCTTGGTAATGTTTATGGCGTCTCAATATGCTGCACAAGGCCTTAAAGTTGCGCCTATGTGGCTTGTTACCACTTACTTCTTACACACTGTTGGTGAGCTGTGCCTAAGCCCAGTTGCACTAAGTGCAGTAAGTAAGCTATCGCCTAAGCGTTTCGCAGGGCAAATGATGGGGGTATTCGTACTGACTTACTCTATTGGTAACATCATTGCTGGCTTACTTTCAGGTAACTTCGACCCAGAAAACGTAGAGCAAATGCCAGACCTGTATCTTCAGATTGCCCTATTTAGCATCGCCATTGCCATCGTGATTGGTTTAATGAGCTTTAAATCTCGTTTCTGGGAAAAAGCAGGTATTGAACAAAAAGCGTAATTTATTGTTAGCATGTTTTAAGTGCTGACCAATTACCCTACAATAACCGCCGCAACGTAACGTTCCGGCGGTTT
The DNA here is from genome assembly GCF_001924945.1 of Alteromonas sp. W12. Taxonomy (NCBI): domain Bacteria; kingdom Pseudomonadati; phylum Pseudomonadota; class Gammaproteobacteria; order Alteromonadales; family Alteromonadaceae; genus Alteromonas; species Alteromonas sp. W12. The sequence continues at coordinate 476,303 of NZ_LQXH01000001.1, read as the reverse complement.
TTTATTAAGGGCATTTGCATAAACCTATGAAGTTTTATTTTTCTACCAGAGACATTCCTGCCTTAAAAGGTCTTCCACTGACAGAGCGCGTTAAGTTGCTTGATCAGGCCGCAAAGCGGCTATCTGTCCCTGAGAAGACTTTACTGAATGTGCTAAAGTTACTCGTCATTGTCCCCGTATTCGCATTTATTCTTCAAACCGCGTCAAATTGGACCTCGTTACTGTGGGCTTTTGTGGTATTTTTAATTTATCCATTGGTTGTAAAACCTATTCAATATTCCATCTGCGCTAAATACATTGCGCAACCGTCTAGCAAGGAGAATGCATGAAGACCATCTTAGTCACTGGTGGTGCGGGCTATATAGGTAGTCACACAGTTTTACAGTTACTTGAACAAAATTACGGTGTTGTAGTATTGGATAACCTAGCAAACGCAAGTGCTGAATCACTTCGTCGCGTAGAAGCATTAACAGGCAAGTCGGTTACTTTTGTTCAAGGTGACATTCGCGATACCGCCGTGTTAGATGACATATTCAGCGAGCATAACATTTATGCCGTTATTCACTTTGCGGGCTTAAAAGCCGTTGGCGAGTCTGTGCAAAAGCCGCTTTCTTACTATGAAAATAATGTTTATGGCACACTAACGTTATGTAAAGCCATGCAAAAGCACAACGTAAAGAACATTGTCTTTAGTTCTTCTGCTACGGTTTACGGCGATCCTGCTTCACTGCCGCTACGTGAAGATATGGCTACAGGCCACCCGACAAACCCTTACGGTATGTCGAAGCTTATGGTTGAGCATATGCTTAGCGATCTTTACGTATCGGACAACGAGTGGAACATTGTATTGCTTCGCTACTTCAATCCAGTTGGCGCACACGAATCTGGCCAGATCGGTGAAGATCCGAACGGTATTCCGAACAACTTAATGCCCTATATCTCTCAGGTTGCTACCGGTAAGCTAGAGCAGCTAAGCGTGTTCGGTGACGACTACGATACCGTTGATGGCACAGGCGTTCGCGACTATATCCATGTTGTTGACCTTGCCAATGGTCACTTGAAAGCACTTGATCGTTTAAACCTTAACATGGGCTTAGACAAATACAATCTGGGTACAGGTCAGGGCTATTCAGTCATCGAAATGATCAAAGCTTTCGAAAAAGGCTCGGGAAAAACCGTATCTTATAAGATTGCACCGCGTAGAAGCGGCGATGTGGCAGCCTGTTATGCCGACCCAACAAAAGCTGCTACAGAGCTTAACTGGCATGCAGAAAAAGGCTTGGAAGACATGTGTGCCGACACATGGAACTGGCAGTCACAAAACCCGATGGGCTATCCAAAGGATTAGCTTGTCGTTTGAACGCTGCCAATAGGCTTGTTCACATACCTAGAACTAAAAAGCCATGCTGTTGAGCATGGCTTTTTTTGTGCGGGCATTTATAGCTAGAGTGACGTTGAAGTTGAGGTTAGATAACAATAACTAAACCCTGCCCCCGAGCTTTATCCAACATCGTTTTAATTATTACTCTTTCTCTATTTGCCGTCTTTCGACTTGGCGTCTTTTTCTTTTAGCTCAGCTTTCTCACTGTCATCAACTGACGAATCTTCTGAATCTGTCGACTCATCAACACCTTCTTCCGACGTTTCTTCATAGCTATCAAAGTCATTGCCTTCCAGCATTGCTTCAAAATCAGCAAAGTCATCTAGCTGCTCATCATCAATGGCTTTATCGCCGCTTTTGCCGTCGGTAACGCGAAACTCCAAGTTTTCAAAGTAAGCATTTTTCACAAAAGCATAGTCATCAACAGACTGCTCAAGCTGCGCCTCTTGATCAAGTAATTGAGCTCGTGTTTCAAGTACCGAAATGCCAATACGCGCTAAGTTTACAGACCCTTCGAGTAACGACATTGGAAACGCAAAACCGTCAACATAATCACCGGTGAAGCTTCGCGGATCGCTTGGGCCTAAAAACGGCAGCATTAAGAAAGGCCCAGTATCTAATCCCCATACAGCTAGAGTTTCACCAAACTGCTCGCGTTTACGCTCAATGCCAATTTTTGACGCGACATCAAACGTGCCAACTAACCCTACTGTGGTGTTAATCAAAAAACGAGCCAAGCTATCTAAGCCATCATCAACCTTGCCTTGAAACATATTATTCAAAAAGTTCGCAGGCTCTTGTAGGTTGTCCGTGATGTTCACCAAACCAGTTCGCGCAGGCTGAGGCATCACAGTCACGTAGGTAACGGTTATTGGGCGTAAGATGTAGGCATCCAACACATCCCAGTTAAAATCCCAGATTTCACGGTTAACTGGCTCGAACGGGTCACGGGGGTCTGAAGTATCCACTACAGCCTGGTTCGACCCAGTGTCTTGAGAATACGCTTGAGCCTGATCTTGCGTATGGTTACTCGCACAGCCACCTAAAAGACTTGCAGCAATAATCAACCCGGTTGCGAGTGATTTAGACAGTTCCATACTTATAATTCCTTATCAATAATAACGCTTAGTGAAGATGTTTCGTTGGCAGTAACGCTTGCGCTCACACTGCCTTGCCATTCGCCTTTTGAAACTGCCACATTACCATCTTTAGATAGTCTTGCGGTAACCACCACATCAGAAAGTGTTGCCAGCGTGAATTGTGGCATCATTGCGTTCTCTGTGGTTAGAGTAACGGATACGGGGAAGTCATCTATGGGCAGTTTAACCACAGCAGCAGGCATTTTGTTGTCAGAGTTCGCATCTTGAGCGAACACTATCAAGAAACCATCTTTAGGCGCTTTCATGTAAGCATCGTCAGATAAATTCACCGTAATACTAAAGCCGGTTTGTGCTTCGCTGCTATCACTTTGAGCTTCGCTACTGGCATTTTGCGCTATTGATGTATCAGTAATTTCAGCAGCTGTATTTTGTAGCGCTGCCATTTCACTGGTATCCCCTTGTAGCTCTTTTATACGCGCCACTAAACGTTGCGCCATGTCGCTATCTGCTGGTAACTTACCTTCAACTTGCTTATAAAAACGCTGGGTATTTTCAAGGTCGCCAAGTTGAGCAGAGACCACCGCCATCATCAGCGCAAGGTTATCATTCGCTGGATTGTCGTTAAGCAAGCCTATTAAGATAGATTGCGCTCGTTCCAGGTTGTTTACATCCCCTGTGGTCATCAAAGCTTGAGCAAGCGTAATGCGATTAGCAGAGTTAGATGGCGCCAAACTCACCGCTTTATCAATAGCTTCAATGGCCTGTACTTCTTGGCCAATACTCAGCATCAATCTGCCAAAATACATCCATCCTGTGTCGTCTCCGGGCTCTTCTCTCAAACGCTGGCGTATAGCAAGAGCAAGGCTAGCAATGTCTTGTTGGGTCAGGTTGTTCGCATTACCGCTGGCAAGCTGTTGACTCAATTCGGGCAACGCTTCAATGGCTTGGCTTGCCTGGGTAACACGACCCATTTGGTTTACCTGCGCATATACAATCACTCCGCAGGCTATCGAAAGCACGGCGCCAATCGCGAGCGGAAGTTTTGCATTACCCGTTTTATGAGATTGAAATGCGCTTTCATCTACCAGCGCTAGTTTTAGTTCGTCAACTGCTTGTCGTTTGTCATGCTCACTAATGAGCCCTTCTTGCACTTCACGATCAAGTTCGGCAAGGCGCTGCTTAACAATTTGCGTATTGCTTAAACTGTCTTGTTTTGCGTGATTTTTATTACGCAGCCATGGGAAAGCGACAATTAGTAGAACAAGCGTAATTAAGCCTGAAACAATGATATAAAACTCAGACCAACTCATTCTTTCTCTCGCTCCAACAATTCATCTGCTTTAGCTAACTTAGCTGCCATATCTTCTGGTGGTGCTACCGATTTGCGGCGAATCACCACAATTAGGGCAATAAAAATAAACAAAACAGGGCCAGCCCAAAGCCACAAGGTCGCAGCCGTAACCGGCGGTTGATAATGTACAAAATCGCCATAGCGTGACTTCATAAAATCAATCACTTCTTGCTCTGTTTTGCCTTGCTTTAGTAACGCGTACACTTTTCGGCGCATGTCGTGAGCAATCATGGCATCGCTATCAGCAATATTCTGGTTTTGACACATAGGGCAACGTAATTCTGCGGTAAGCTTTAAAAAGCTTTCACGCTGAGCTGGCGTGTCGAAAGAAAACTTATCTTCAGCCGCACTTACTGAAAAAGCGCTAAACACAAACAGCAGTGCGAAAACGTTAAGCGCAATGGCTCTAGCGTTTGCGAATCTGTGGATAGAGGTCGTCAACAACATAATCATTTCCCTCCCTGTGCACTTGCGGAGCTCTGATTATTCTTTTCGTTAAGCGTGTTCGACAATGTAGGCTCTGAGGCCATAACTGCATCTACATCTACCTTTTTGCCATTGCCTGTTTTGCCAGATGCTTCTGCCACCAACTTGTTATATAGCGGGCCAACTTTGGAGTTCCAAACACGCTCGTTAATATCGCCTATGTGGTGCATACGGATAATGCCTTCAGCGTCGATAACAAAGTGTTCTGGCGCTCCTGTTACGCCAAGGTCGAGCGACGTATCGCGATAGACATCAAAAATATTATACGCGTAAGGGTTACCGTAACGGCTGAGCATGTCGGTAACTTCTTGCTGAACGCGGCTCAGTGTTTTTGTGCCAAAGTCTGGGTCTAAGTCCTGATCAAAATACAATCCTACAATGTGGACGTTTTGTTCGTTCTTTAGCTGAGTAAGGTACGGCATCTCAACAGCGCAGGTCACGCACCATACACCCCATACATTTAATATGGTTACCTTGCCTTTTAAATCTTCAGGTGTATAGGTCACCTCTGGTTTCATCAGGTCTGGCAGTGAGAATGCAGGTAACGTCTTATCCTGAACCTGAGAATCTAACTCTCTGGGGTCAGAAAAAAGCCCTTTAAACAGAAAAATGACCAGCAAAGAAAATAACACTAACGGAATAGCAACGAGTGGTGCTTTTTTCATTATGCGCCTCCTTTCACTGACGTATTTGATGGAGTGGATACTTGACCATGAGATTGCTCAGCGTCGCTTTCACCTTTCCCACCAAATACACGTTTTATCTTTTTTACTTTAGCCATACGGTAACGTTTGTCGCTAATAGAGAAGATACCGCCTATAGCCATAACCACTGCGCCCGCCCATAGCCAGATTACAAATGGCTTAATATAAATACGGATGGCCCATGCGCCATTGTCTAAAGGCTCGCCCATAGCGATAAATAAATCTCTTATAGGATTTGAGTGAATAGCGGCTTCAGTCATCGGCATACGCTGTACGATATACAAACGCTTTTCTGGCTCTAGATGCGCGATCAATTCACCGTCTTGATAAACGTCGAATACGCCTTTGTCCGCCTCAAAGTTCGGACCTTGAACTTTGACGACATCTCTAAAGCTAAAGTCATAACCGCCAAGAGAAACGGTATCGCCGATGTCCATGCGAACATCCCGCTCCATTTCGTAGTTTGAAACAAGGGTAATACCGATAATGCAGATAGCAAAACCCACATGGCCCAGCACCATTCCCCAGTGGCTTGGAGTAAGCTTGCGAAGTTTAGCTAGCACCGATGCATTGTCACTGTTACTTGATGGCATTGCCGATAGACGCTGCATCACCTCTTGCACTGTAGTGACTAAGATCCAAAACACTAACACCATGCCTAAAACGCCCATATAGGTTGGTTCATCATAGGCAAAGTTCACTAACACACCTGCACTTAGCGCAATACCGCCAGCGATTAATAGCTGTTTTTGTAATTCACTGGCTTTTTGCTGTTTCCAGCGCGTAAGCGGGCCAAGACCTAGCATTAGTACGAATGGCACAATCAATAACGTGAACATTTGATTGAAGAACGGAGCGCCTACCGAAATACTGCCTAGACCTAACTCTTTATGTACAAGAGGCAGTAGTGTACCCAACAATACAACCAGTGTTGCTGCGCACAAAAATACATTGTTACCCATTAACAACACTTCACGGGAAAACGCTTGATAGCGGCCAGGGCTTTTAAGTGAAGCAGCACGCATAGCGTAAAGCAGCAAGCCAAAGCCACTAAGAACAATCAATATTCCCAGTATAAATAAGCCTCGGGTAGGATCGCTTGCAAACGAGTGTACCGAAACAATCACTCCAGAACGTACTAAGAAGGTGCCAAGTAAACTCAAACTAAATGCGGCAATAGCCAGCAGTACGGTCCACGACTTAAACGCCTTTCGCTTTTCGGTTACGGCTAGCGAGTGCATTAGCGCAGTACCGACCAACCAAGGCATGAAAGAGGCGTTCTCGACTGGATCCCAGAACCACCAACCACCCCAGCCAAGTTCGTAATACGCCCACCAGCTACCTAGCGCAATACCCACGGTAAGAAAAGCCCAGGCAGAAATGACCCAAGGCCTTGACCAGCGTGCCCAGGTTGAGTCTAGCTGCCCTGAAATTAGTGCTGAAATTGCAAAAGCAAACGCGACAGAAAAGCCAACATAACCCATGTAAAGCATAGGCGGGTGAATGATCATGCCAAAATCTTGCAGCAGCGGATTAAGATCTCGCCCATCGACCGGGAAAAATGGCAGCATGCTGTTAAACGGGTTTGAGGTAAGCAGCATGAATAAGTAAAAACCGATGCCCACCATTCCCAATACCGACAGCACCCTTGCAACCATAGCAAGAGGAATACCCTTGCTGAATATCGCCACTGCTACTGTCCATATGGAAAGCATCAGCACCCACAGCAGAAATGAGCCTTCGTGGCCGCCCCACACTGCGGTAATTTTATAATAGATAGGAAGTCGACTATTTGAGTGCTGGGCAACATAGGCCACACTAAAGTCGTCGGTTACAAAGGCATAGGTTAAGCATACATAGGCAATAAGCGTGAAGGTAAATAAGCCTATCGCCAGCGGTTTGGCCGTTGCCATTAGCGCTTCGTGCTGACGGTGAGCGCCCCATAGCGGATAAACGGCCAATAATATAGAGAGCACTAGCGCAAGAGTGAGCGCAATATTTCCAATCTCTGGTACCATTATTTAATTGCCTCCGCTGCCGGTAGTCGACTCGTAGGATGGCATGTTTTCAGGTTTAACGTGCTTAATGCCCTTCATTTTTTCAGCTAGCTCAGGCGGCATGTATTCTTCATCGTGCTTAGCCAGCACTTCCTGCGCTTTAATGCTGCTTGCACCAGTGAGTACTCCTGTTGCCACAATGCCCTGACCTTCGCGGAACAAATCAGGCAGGATACCGGTATAAGTCACGGTAACCGTTGGGCCAGTATCGATAAGGTCAAAGCTCACCGCTAAGCTTTCTTGATCCCTTTTCACACTGCCAGGTACCACCATACCGCCTATACGAAGACGCTGGCCAACCTGCGGTTTCTGGCCGTTTTTACCTTCAATGATTTCGCTTGGCGTATAGAAAAGGTCAATACTGTCGTTTAGGGCGTAAAGCATCAATCCAATTGCACTTACTATTAAAAAACCGATAATTCCCACTACGGCTAGTCGCTGCTTTCGTCTCGGGTTCATGCAACTCTCACTTCGAAAAAACTAATAAACAATAAAAACGCAAATGAATGCTAAGTTCACTTTTCACATTAACACTAGGTGTTTACTTGCTGTTGCTGTCGTGCTTTTTTAATACGCGCTTTGCGTTCTTTTTCCACCACTACCTGCTTTAACAGGTCGCGATGTTTACTAAAACTCTGAATAGCGATAATGCCCATTGCTAAGAACGTAACACCAAACGAAAGCCATACATAAAATGCATAGCCTCCCATATTTAAAAAATCGGCAAAGGATTCAAACTGCATCTTAACTGCCCTCTTTTAAACTAGCAGTAGCCGCATCACCAGGTTGTTGATTTAATGCTTTATTCATTGCTAGCGCTTGTACCCAAGGTCGGTGCATTTCTCTAAGCACAATCTCATTACGTAATCGTACAGTGGTAACAGCTCCAATAAAAAAAGCGAAGCCCAGCAGGTTAATTAACAACGGCCACAGCATTTCAGGGGCAATTGAAGGGTTGTCGAATTTACTGATAGTCGCCCCTTGATGCAACGTATTCCACCACTCTACCGAGTAGTGAATAATGGGGATATTTACTACGCCTACAAGCGCCATTACGCCTGCGGCTTTACCCGCCTGCTGTTTATCTTCAAAAGCACCGTAAAGCGCAATCACGCCCATGTACAAGAAAAGCAGAATAAGCTCTGAAGTTAGGCGTGCATCCCACACCCACCAAGCGCCCCACATTGGCTTGCCCCAAGCGGCGCCGGTGAACAGAGCAATAAACGTCATTACTGCGCCGATAGGCGCCATAGCAATCATGCTCATATAAGCGGTGCGCCACTGCCAAACCATACCCACCAAGGCCGCAATCGCCATGGCAACATAGGTGCCCATAGACAAAATGGCGCTAGGTACATGGATATAGATGATTCTAAATGAATCGCCCTGCTGATAATCTTGAGGCGCAAAGGCCAGCCCCCACACGGTGCCTACGCTTAAACACGCTAGAGCGCCAACCCAAAACCAAGGCTGTAAAGTTAAACAAAGCTGATAGGCTCGCTCTGTTTTTGCGTAGGGATGTAACCACTTCCACATTAGTTTTGACTCACTTTTAAAGAATATGCGATGGCAAACGGTGCCAATGCCGCAGCCAATAAAAGCATGGCGGCAATAATAGCAAGTTGCGCATGATAAGGTAATTGCAGTGCGGCAGAATCCACAGCCGACGTGGCAAATATCAGTAACGGAATAAAGACAGGGATAAGTAGCAGTGCCAAAAGCACTCCGCCTTTTTGCAATCCAACGGTAAGCCCTACTGCGATGGCACCAATTAAGGAAAGTAATGGCGTGCCCAATAACAAGGTTAAGACAAGGGCGATATACATATCGACCGTTAAATTCAAAAACATGGCTAGTAGCGGAGACAACAGCAATAATGGTACAAAGCTAACCAGCCAATGGGCAGCCACTTTTACCGCACTCACCGCTGGTAATGGCATACCAGATAACATGTACTGCTCTAGCGCCCCGTCTTGAAAGTCATCGCGAAAAAGCCTTTCCATCGCCATGAGCGATGACAAAATTGCCGCAATCCATATTACCCCTGGTCCAATGCGCTGAAGGGTGTCGGGAGACGGGCTTACACCTAAAGGAAATAAGGTCACCACCATTAGTAAAAACATCAGTGGCTGCACCAATTCCGCTTTTTGCTTGAACGCAATGTGCATATCGCGTTTAAAAATACCTTGATAAAGTGACATTAAAAGCGGTACTCCAAATCGAATACACGGTGTTCCCCAGCAGTTTCTGACAGTGGTTGATGCGAAGTAGTAATGATGAGACCGCCGCGACTTACGTGCTCTTTCATACTTGTTTCAAGTAAGTGAACCCCTTTTACATCAAGCGCAGTAAACGGTTCATCTAATATCCATACCTTTGCTGGCTTAAGCCATAATCTTGATAGCGCCACACGACGCTGTTGACCGGCCGATAAATACCTAACAGGCACATCTTCAAGTCCAACTAATCCCACTTTCTCTAATACATCAAAAAGCGTGTTAACAGGCACCGATACATTATGTTGAGCTAGCCAGAACGATAGATTATCTAGGGCAGAGAGACTGCCGTTAGTTCCGCTTTTATGGCCAAGATAAAAAAGGTCTTGGTAGTAACCTGTCTTGTCCTCTGAAATGTCCATGCCGTTGTACAATACTGCACCTGAATCAGGTGAACTCAGCCCTGTTAAAATGCGCAACAAGCTGGTTTTCCCTGCACCGTTAGGACCGCGTAAATACAGCAACTCACCGGGTTCGACAACCAGTGAAAGCCCTTCAAAAAGGGTTCTGTCTCGTTTGCTGCAGGTTAATTCGCGCGCCTCTAACACTACCTGGCTACTCCAACCTTAAAAAGAGGTTCTAAAAAATGGCGCTAGTCTACCACATGAACGCTTTTTCGCAGTCGCGAATTCCAATTAAATATGATTTACTTCAATGACAAAGGTATTTTTCCTAAGAGCCATCCGTCGTGAGTAAGTGTTATCCCTCCGCCTTAAGGATGAATTCTTTTGCTTGATCTTATCAACTGGTCAATAACGAAACTGCCAAACAGAGCTTTGCTATACTTAAATAAGTAAGGAAAAGCGCGACATTGCCGATATCTCAACTATGACAACACCACTATCATCTCTATTGGCAGCCGCTCTAAATCAAACAACTGGCCCGACGTCGCCTGTCTCGGCCGCTTTATCGTCTACAGATGCCGCTACTCAAGGATCGAGTCGAGGAGCAACGCCTGTGATTGCCAACGCTGCGCTTTCGCAAGCTACCGTTTTAGACAATGCGGCGAAAGTGATAGTTGAACGCTTGCCTGAACGAGTGCTATCGATAACGATGACATCGAGTAATGCATCGTCAAATTTAGCGCCGTCGGTCGCCCAAGTATTGCACGTTGTCTTACCCGCAGAAGTTAGCGCTAAACTCTCCAAACACGCTATTCATAATGCGCAAATTGCTCTTCTGCCCCAAACTTCAGACCAGGTCTCAAACCCAGAAACGAAAAGTGTTCAAAATGCTTCTCAAAGTCAGTTAAGCGCTCAGTCTGCAATACTCCTTTCTACAAGTTTGTCTCAACAAGGCGCGTCATTGTCAGCGCCCGATAAAGCTGTATTACTGAAAGCTGTGGCACAAGCGCTTGCTGCAAATAACGCCGCCGTTACGCTTAAGGGTCAGCTTGCTATTTCTACAAAGAGCGAAAACTTTGGGCAACTCATTCTCACCACGGCTAAAAACGAGGATGTTCCCCTTACAGACATAAACACTGAAAAGCTGGATAGCACGGCGAAAGCAGCGCTTCAAAAGCTGGTCGGCCAGCAGGTCGTTATAGGACTAAGCCGAGCTCGCAACGGTGGAATCGCTCTGCAAATCTCTCAAGGTTTTTCCAATGGAAGCGCTGCCCCAAGAGCCAACCACAATAATTTCGCCGCTATAACCCATAAAAATGTAAGTACCAACTTACAGCAACAGCTAATTTCCAGCGCTCTTAAGCAAGGCGGCGTTGCTGTTGAGCATAACTTGAGCAACCCGCCTCGCCTAAGCGCGCTGTTACAAAGTTCAGGTGCAGACACCAGCGCGTTAAAAGTGCTTTCTGCGTTAACCTTAACGGGTAGCAAACTCTCAATTCGCACTGCTCAACAAAGCGCGTTATTACAAATAAGTTTACCGCAGAGCAAGGCCCCTTCCCTTTCGGCTCCAACTTTGAATCTGGAGCAGGTAAATAAACTTAACCTTACACAATTATCAAAAGTAACGGCGAAAGGGCTCAATGCCGTCACGGGAAATAGCTCGCTCGAAGCCTCTTCATCCATTACAAACCTAAAAGCAGCGGCTCCCACATCGCTTAAAGGAACGGACGTACACAACGCGATTAGTACACTTTCTCGGGTATTACTGAGCCAAACAGGCAGTACCAGCCAAGCATTAAGCCAGCTTGTAGCTATTGTTGAGAATGGAAAGTTACCGCCCGGCAGCGGCGCTCCTCAAGTACATGGAGCCCAGCATTTCGATAAAATTTTGCAGCACCTAAAAGGTCTTGATGCACTCAACGCGAAACCTTCGCAAGTCAAAATATCTAATGGAGAGTTTATCGGACCGCCTAAGCCTTCCAGCGAACAACTGCTAGCAACAGCAAAAGCTATATTGACGGAAGGGAAAGAAACCGCTTCAGCAGAGAATTATGGCATGCAAGGAAAAGACGGTGGGAGTAAATCTTCTCTTGTATCACTTGCCTCTATCGCACAAGCGTTAAGCTCACAGGCAAAAGGCTTATCAAATAGCTTACTGAGCAACATCGCTGCTCAACTTGCGGCTACACAAAGTAAAGGCGCAGAGATACCACCAGTGGTTTCAGATAGTCACGTCACTATAGCGGGTTCAAAATCAAACGAAAGTGTAGCTGGCGAGAACGTAGGCGCTGTCGGCGATTTAAAAAACGGCGCGAAAAAACTAACGCCCGATATGAACGAGCAAGGATTGTCGCAACGCTTGCAGCAGCTTATATCCTCACAGGCGCTGGTTACCACACCAATAAACTTATCCTCACCCGTAAACGCTTCCAGCTTCGTTCAAGGGCTGGTCGCCTTAGTTCAATTAGCACTAGCGGGGCGTGCCATGCAGCGTCAGCCTGGCTTAAAAACGCAAATAGATGCGCCTGACTCTATCGTTTCAAAAACGTTAGCGAATATGGGGGTAACGACTCAACCAAGTCGCGTTAGCCAAGACATGAACCAGCTAGACGGCCGACAACAGCTGCTTTCTCAACTTAAAACTCTGCTAAGTAGCCACCAGCAAAACAAAATTGCTAATGTAGATAGCCGTATTCAAGGGCAAGATAGTTTCTATTATGTATTGCCATCACTTTCACAACATCAAAGTCCACCAGAACTCTTGATAAAACGAGAGCAGAGTGGCCAAAACAATAAGCACGCACAAGCAGGGCAGCGTTCTCTTTGGAATATCACGATGAAACTGGATATTGGTGACAGCGGACAAGTGTTGGCAAAATCAAAAATTGATAAAAGCACCATTACGTTAGACTTATATGCATCCAACGATGAAGTACTTAGGCGCATTGGCGATACCCTACCCTATTTGCAAAAACGTCTTACTTCGCTCGGCCTGGTTGTTGAAAACACCAGCTACCAGCGAGGCCACATTCCGAACACATTAAATTCGCGTCCTCATCAAATCTTTGAAACTAGGGTTTAGGTAAAGCGTTTATGACTGATTCGCAAAAGACAAAACGCGCCATCGGACTAAAATATGACGGTGGCGATAAGAAAAACGCACCTAAAGTGGTAGCAAAAGGCTACGGAGATTTGGCGGAAGCCATTATAGCCATGGCTGAAGAAACCGGGATATTAATTCACGAAGACCCTTACTTAAGCGAAGTCCTTGCTACCCTTGATGTGGGGCAAGATATCCCTGAGTCGCTGTATTATGTGATTGCCGAGTTACTCGCCTATTCTTATGTACTTCAAGGAAAAATCCCTCCCGGTTGGGAGGGAATTATCAAGCGTATCGACTTTGAAGTGTAGCAAACGCTTTAGTTAAACCACTTGCGCTATTTCAGTACGGCCCGTCGATTGGGGGCTCTTGCTGCCATAGAGCATGATAGACCTTATTTCCTCTAAGGTAGTAAACATGGTCGTTATGTAAAACACTTCGGTCATCGTAACTGCCGTAGTAGTTTTCATTGCCTTGCTGATGATCAATGCTTCCTACCAGCGACAGTGTTCTGTCTTCACTATCTACTTCAAGCATTTGTAAAGCATAGTGCAAAGAGAAAGTGCCTTCGTCACTTATCCATGATTCAGAAGGCAGTGCGAACCGGTACCCCGTCTGCGTCTTTAACACAGATAACGCCCTATAATCATACTCAGCTCCTGTATAGGTATCAGACCATACATATTCATTCAGTAAAATGGGGGTCTCAGGGTCTAATACGTCAAATAAACTAACCTTCATTCCATCCTCCACAGGTGTGGTCATTGGCTGCTCACCAGCCTCTGGAATATTAGCCCCAATCACTTGCTGACCTATCCCTAAAAGCAGCCCATTCTCCATGGGATGCAGGTAACTCGAAAAACCAGGTATAGTAAGCTCCCCGCTAATAAAAGGTGCTTCTGCATCGGAAAGGTCGATGACGTAAAGTGGGTCGACTTGCTCAAAGGTAACAACATACGCTTTGTCTTCAAAAAAACGCACCGCATAAACATCTTCTCCCGGCTTTCCTATTGGTGACGGCTCGTTGTCGTTTGGTAGCGAAGCCACTTCCTCAAGCTTTCGCCCTTGCTGCGTTAGAACATGTAGAAAGTGTTCAGGGTTATCAGCAAGAAGGCCTTCCGTTGTTACCGCCATAAAATAGCCATCGCGTTCAGACATCTTCAGCTGTGGAGAGCTATTCCAACCGAATGAACCTCGTACCTTTCCCGTCGCTTGATATTCAATACCATTCTCTAAAGATACTTTGTGAATGACAGTGTCATTTCCCTGTGTTGCGTGTAAATACATATTATTGTGGGTCATGAACAAGCCCTCGGCTTCAACAATAGTGCATAACGCCGAATAGGTAGACGGAGATGACATATTAATCTTTACCACGCTAAGCATCTGCACGTGCCCATTCTTGCTACTCGCATTTTCAGGTACTAGGCAGTCATCTAAATGATAAAGCGGTGACGATTGTTCATTAATGGTGATATTTGGAACTAATAAGCTGTTGTCCAACTCTAGAAGGCGTCGATAGTACGCCTCGCGACTGCTGTTGCTATCACCAACGGCTGGCAAATTGTCAGCCGTTGGCACATATTGCATAGCTAAATATAAGTCGTTTCCTACACGCCTTGAGCTAATCAGTCGCCCATCAATTTTGAGTTTATAAGGGATGGCGGGGGTCTCTGGTGTGGCAACGTCAATAAACTGAATCTTCGTATCGTTGTCAGGGCTGTTCCATGGGCTTGTAATAGCAACGGCGTCTACCAGTGGATAGTAACCAAATTTACGGGTAATAACGCCTAGACGTTCATCGTGAAGGTACATACCCGTCATTTCATGCTCAGACTCTAGGGGAATGTTTGCGACGACATCAAGGGAAAAGTCGTCCTGACGCTTTAGTATCCGTACTCGATTTTCCGTTCCCGGTTGTGAATCCCACGTTGGTAAGTTTGCAACATATAAATACTCACCGTCATACTCAATACGATCAGCTTCGTCCACACCTTCAATTTGTGTTGTTGTTGTCGAAAATTCAGGTGCTGCAGCCGGTGAATCAGCGCCGTCTCCACTCGTGGAGCTCCTTTGTTGAACGTTTATTATATAAAGTCCGTTTTTAACATACTGACTGGCTGATATATTTGGACTCTGCCCCAACGGAACGTCAGAGGTGGAAGTAAGGGAAAGCTGCATTACATTTTCGTCATCCCCACCATCACCGCTACTACATGCAGTAATCACGCACGTAGAGAAAATCAGTACTGCCATGCATTTTGAAATACCGTCTATCCCGCTTTTAGATTTCATGTTTCATGTCCTTTTTAGTTGAAACGTTGAAATCCATAATAGATTCGCATTACATATCATTCAGATCCAAACTGAATATAAATGTGACAATTTGTAATCGGGTACTGCTTCATACTGAGCAGTTTGGTAATCTTGATACCTCGATTTCGATAAAGGGACTTTGTGTGTTGTCGCGCTTTTTACTTATTTTGTTTTTCGCGAGCGCTTATCATGCCTCAGTAGCGGCCTGTGAAAACAAGCTCGTTTGTATTGAAGAAGACAACTGGTCAATTGGCGTGGCCTTCGGTGCTGGGGCTCGCACTAACCCATTAGTAGATGGCGACGCTATTCCCCTAATAATATTGCCAGACGTTGCTTGGTATGGTGAACATGCATACTTCGACAACGGCGAGTTTGGTTATCAATGGCAGCCCAAACAAGATTTAACAACCGAAGTTTTCCTACGTGCCAACACCGAACGCGCCTATTTCGCATTTTGGCAACCCAGTAATATCTTTTTACCCACAAATAGTGCAACCGATGGTGCAGGTACGCCAAGCCCAGGGAATGGTGAGGAAGATCCTCCTCGTTATATTTCAATAAACGATATCGCACAACGCGATTGGTCACTGGATGCAGGATTGCGCACGAATTGGTTTAACGATAATGATAGGTGGTCGTTTACTTTCATTCATGATGCTCTTGGTGTTCATAATGGCTTTAGTGCAACAGGGCGATATCAGCACAATTTTAATTGGCAAGATTGGGCTCTAACTACTCACTTTTCTGTTACCTATAAAAGTAGTGACTTAATTGACTACTACTACGGTATAAGCCAGCGGGATACTAATGATGAAACACTGTGGTATGGCGCAAGTAGCACAATTCAATTTACGACATTGGGCAGTGGGATGACTGATAGCCCATTGGTATCAAGGCGCCATGTTACCAATATGTTCTTTGGCGTTGGCTACCGGTTTTAGGGTGACGTGATGCGTATTCTGCTGCTAACCGCCCTTTTACTGCCATGCCTACCTACGTTCTCAGTAGAAAAAAGCCCCGCGTTTTTTTCTGTATTTCCAAGCGAGTGTATTGCCTCTCAAAAAGGTGAAGTTTGCATATTACCTATCACTCTGACCTACCCGGAAATGAGTTCGAGTGAGCAATGTTTGCACATAAACAATCGCCTATTAGGTTGTTGGTTACCCGATCAGCTTCCCACTAAGTATAGGTTAGAATTGGAGGCAGACTCTACACTCACTCTTAAAAGTGGAGATGACGGAAAAGCCCCCTCAGTTATGCTTAAGGTGAAATATCGAAAAGCCTCTACACACCGGCGGCGTGTAAGAAACCCGTGGAGTTTGTTCTAATGAAAAACTTAGTATTAGTAGAAGATGACGAACGTTTAGCGGCATTGGTCGTTGAGTACCTCGAACGCAACGGCTTTAACGTTTCTAGACTAGCATGCGGTGAAGGTCTTGTTGAGTTAGTAAAAACTGTTATACCAGATATAGTCATACTTGATGTCATGCTGCCAGGTGAAGACGGCTTTGCTCTGTGTAGCCAGTTAAGACAATTCTATACGGGTCCGCTTCTTTTTATGACTGCAAAAAATGAAGACTTTGACCAAGTGATAGGGCTTGAAATTGGTGCAGATGACTACGTTGTAAAACCCGTAGAGCCACGCGTGCTGTTGGCGCGAATCAATGCATTATTAAGACGAACAATATCGGCGTTACCACAAGAAAGTAATAGCGATGTGTTGCGTTTTGGTTCGCTTTCTATTGATAAAGCCTCACGTCGAGTGACGCTTGCAGATAACGTTATTACGCTGACAAGTCATGAATTCGATTTACTCTGCTTACTTGCTGACAATGCTTCACAGCTAGTCGACCGAACTACCCTTTATAGAAAACTGATTGGTCGTGAGTACGATGGTCTTGATAGGTCAGCTGACGTACGTGTATCTCGCCTTAGAAAAAAGCTCTCCGATGATCCTCAAAACCCTTATCGCATCAAGACAATATGGGGCAAAGGCTTCTTTTTTGTAAGCGATGCTTGGGGAGAGAAATGACGCGCTTGTTTGTCAGTTTTTACCTTTTTGTAGCTATCGCGCTGGTACTGATTAGCAGCACATTAGAGCTAGTATTACCTAACGAAAATTACGAACAAACCAAAGAAGCACAAATTTTAGAGGCAATGTTGCCTCTCGTTGTCTCAGATAGATCATCACTAAAAGAA
This sequence comes from Alteromonas sp. W12, assembly GCF_001924945.1. Classification (NCBI taxonomy): domain Bacteria; kingdom Pseudomonadati; phylum Pseudomonadota; class Gammaproteobacteria; order Alteromonadales; family Alteromonadaceae; genus Alteromonas; species Alteromonas sp. W12. The sequence continues at coordinate 458,989 of NZ_LQXH01000001.1, read as the reverse complement.
AGGTTACACTCGACAGGCGTAAACTATGAAATCAAGCCCATTGGCTCGGTTGGCTGGTCAGACGCCGAGCGAGCCGCAATATCCAATAACCGATCGATAACGCTGTTCGACGAACAAGCCAAATATATTTACGCGCCCATCGGCAATAAGGAGTTTATAGCACTTACGTTGCCCTACGAAAAAGTATCAACGCCTTACCTGATTGTTTACCTTTTTGTCTTTCTAGTTTTACTTGGTTTAGCAATGGCGGTCTGGTTATGGCCATTATGGCGTGATCTCTCACATATTACCCGCGAAGTCAGTCATCTAGGACATGAGACAGAGCAACTTTCTATTTCACTCAAAAAACGTTCGATTATGCAGCCTATCGCCAACAGGCTTAACTTACTGAGTGAGCGCGTGCACGGTTTGCTTCGAGATCAAAGAGAATTGACCGGCGCTGTGGCACATGAATTTAGAACCCCTATCGCTAGATTAAAGTTTGCACTGGAAATGAACCCCGATCCAAATAGTGAAGCCTGGAATGGGATCCTTGCTGATATCGATGAGCTAGAAGGCTTAGTACAAGAAATGCTGGACTACACTCAGTACGATGCCATTACACCTGAGCTTAGCATCTCAGATATTCCTGCCAAGGAACTCTGCGAAAACCTAATCGAGCGTCTATCTTTGACAACTGACAAGGCGTTAGCGGTCATAGGAGAAAACGTAGTACTACGAGGGGATGGCCATTTTGTGGAGCGAGCTGTGTCTAACCTCCTTACCAATGCCATTCGACATGCGCACAGTAAAGTAGCAATCGAAATTCAGTCAACTCCAGATACCATTACTATTTCAGTGAGTGATGACGGCGACGGTGTAGCTCCGAGTTTAGCAGAGCGTATATTCGAACCTTTTTACCGACCCGACAATAGCCGTGTCCGCTACTCTGGTGGTGCAGGTTTGGGGCTTGCCATTGTACAGCGAATTCAATACTGGCATAAAGGCACCGCAAGCGTAAAGCCAAGTGCTTTAGGTGGAGCGAGCTTTATTTTGACTTATCCAAAATAGACGTTAAAAAAGCCGTTTGGGTTGTTTGAACTTCCCCGAACAGGTGGGTAATCCGACTGTTCGGGGAGCCTTAACAAACACCAAACGGCTTTCGTCATAGCATTGATATGTTTGAGAAAATACTCAAATCACAGCTGTTATCTGAACAACACTTTTTCTTTGTTAAACCAATGGATACAGAAGAAAATTAATCCGGTTGCAATCACTGCGGTAGACGTAAATATGCCAAAGAGCGCAAAGTAGTCCATGGTACCTTTGAACAGCTCTTTCATCGCTAGGGCAACGTTTGTCAGCGGTACCCAAACCCAGCCGCCTTTAAGCTCTACACCCGGCATCATAGCTATAATTACAGGGAAAATAACCACCATAATTAACGACCCCATGTAGCTTTGCGCCTCTTTAAACGAGCGAGCATAAATTGAAAGTGATAGTAGGATAGCGGCGAACACTGCTACTACCGGCACTAACATCAGGAAGATCAGCAGGAAGTCCACAAGACCAATCATCGACATGATCTTAACCACAAACTCAACGGCCATGCCTTGCGATAACACCAGTCCCCATATTGCCATGGAAGACACGGTAATAAGCGCAGTAATTATGCCCGCAGTAGCGATAGTAAAGAATTTACCCAGTACCAGCTTATGACGGTCCATCGGCGATATAAGTAGTGTTTCTAATGTACCACGCTCTTTCTCACCTGCACCTAAGTCAGCCGCTGGGGCCATAGCGCCTTGAAGGCACAAGATAAAAATGAAATACGGCAGCATACCGCCTAAGCGTTCACCCCACACTTCGCGATCGTCGGCGACATTTTGCTTTTCTATCTTGATTGGCTTTAGCAAGGCCTCTTGCTGAGTTTCATCTAGATTAAGCTGCGCAAAAGCGGTTTGTTGGAATGCATCGGTATATTCATCAATGATGTCGGATACGCGCCCCATCACCTTATTTAGACCAGCATCGTTGAGATAAAGCTCAATTTTATGCTGACCTGAACGCAAAACATCGCTATCAAAGGTTTCGGGAATAACCAAAACAAAATCTAATGTTTCGTTTTTGATGAGTTTAGCGTAGTCAGTCTCATCGCCAATCGCAACCGATTCGAATTTATCTGATGCGTCGTTAAAAGACTGAACAATTGCTGGCGCATACGCTTCACCCACTATCGCGTATTTCAGTACTTTATTTTCCGCTTTGTCCGCCGCTGAACTCATGAAAAAGAACGCGACACCGAAAATAGCTGGGAATAATAAAAGCGGTAAACCAATCATGAATATGATGGTTTTCTTATCCCGTAATAGTTCTTTGAATTCCTTTTTAAAGATTAACCACATTACCCATCTCCTCAGAATCCATTGATAGTGTTTTTAGGAAGCTCTTATGCATTTGCCCGCCAGCCCGGTCATTACCAGACAAAGCGCTAAAGGCAGCTAGCGAATCGTTAAATACCGTTTCACCTTGGTTAATCACGGTCACCTTGTCGCAAAGGGTTTGCACCTCATCAAGGTGGTGAGTAGAGAAAATAACCGGGGTACCTTTATCTTTAAGGCGTTGAATGAATTCCATCACGGTACTGGTTGCCATAATATCAAGGCCGGTAGTAGGTTCATCAAGCACCACTAGTTCAGGCTCGTGTATAACAGCGCGAGCAATAGAAACTTTTTGCTTCATCCCTGATGAGAAATTCTCGGCACGTCTATCAAGGAAGGTTTGCATATCGAGTAAATCAGCTAACTCTTCAATACGCGCGTTAATCACATTTTTTGGAATACCGTGCAACTCACCGAAGTAGCTAATATTCTCTCGGCCACTCAAACGACCATAAAGGCCCGTTGAGCTAGATAAAAAGCCAATTTTTTTACGGGCAATATTAGGGTTAGAAAGCACATCCTCACCACCAATGATAACTTTTCCGCTATCAGGCTTTAGTGCTGTTGAAAGCATGCGAAGTGTGGTTGTTTTGCCAGCTCCATTTGGCCCTAACAGCCCAAGCACCTGTCCTTTTTCGCAAGTAAACGACACATCCCTTACCGACTGGAAATAGCGCCCTTTTAATCGCGGGTCCTTTTTTTCCTGTTCGCTAAGCTTTTTTGGGTTCTCCACCTCAAAACGCTTAGCAAGGCCTGATATTTCAATCATTTCCCTTCCCTCTTCTCACATGTGAACAGTAGCACCGTTCATTATTGTTGTAGGCTTGCTTTGCTGTAGCCGCAAATTATGCCGTTCTATTTGTTTAAAATTGTTTTAGCGTACTAACCAGCTTTGGCAGTAATGGCCATTGCATCCTAGTAGTCTGTACTTACAAATATTTATTACAGCATTCCTTGTTTTTATTTGTTGTACAAGTTTCAGCCTTGCATTAAGTGTTAGTAAATATTTCTTAATATACCCTTTGATGAAGCCATAAAAAAACCCACCAAGCGGTGGGTTCTTAATATGCGGTTAAGCGCTAATTTTACTCAGGAAGCACATCGTCTTCTTGCTGAGGTACCGCTTCCTCTGCTTTCATTGTTTTAGAAAGCAAAAGTTCTTGGCGGATCTTGGTTTCAATCTCGTTTGCGATCTCAGGGTTCTCTTTCAAGAACTTCATTACGTTCGCTTTACCTTGACCAATGCGGTCGCCCTTGTAGCTATACCAAGCACCCGCTTTATCAACTAGCTTTTGCTTAACACCAAGGTCGATAAGCTCAGCTTCTTTGCTGATACCTTCGCCGTAGCGGATCATAAATTCAGCTTGCTTAAACGGAGGTGCAACTTTGTTCTTCACTACCTTAACGCGAGTTTCGTTACCGACTACCTCGTCGCCTTCTTTCACTGCGCCAATACGGCGAATATCTAGACGAACAGAAGAGTAGAACTTAAGCGCGTTACCACCGGTTGTAGTTTCTGGGTTACCAAACATAACACCAATCTTCATACGAATTTGGTTAATGAAGATACACAGTGTATTTGAACGCTTGATGTTTGCAGTAAGCTTACGCAACGCTTGCGACATTAGGCGCGCCTGAAGACCAACGTGAGAATCACCCATGTCACCTTCAATTTCAGCTTTAGGTGTAAGCGCCGCTACCGAGTCAACAATAACAACATCTACCGCACCTGAACGTACAAGCATGTCGCAAATTTCTAGCGCTTGCTCACCAGTATCAGGCTGAGATACCAATAGTTCGTCGATGTTTACGCCTAGTTTTTCAGCATATACCGGGTCAAGGGCGTGTTCCGCATCAACGAAGGCACAGGTTTTACCCTTGCGCTGCGCTTCAGCAATAACTTGAAGTGTTAGCGTGGTTTTACCTGACGATTCAGGGCCGTAGATTTCGACAACACGTCCACATGGCAAACCGCCTATACCTAGAGCGATATCAATGGTAAGAGAGCCAGTAGAAATCGCTTCAATATCCATGGCTTGGTTATCGCCTAAGCGCATGATTGCGCCTTTACCAAATTGCTTTTCAATTTGGCCAACTGCGGCGGTTAAAGCTTTTGATTTGTTATCGTCCACGTATGTATCCTCTAGGATTTGCGGTTAAATTTTGTATTGGTGTTTTCCATATCTTGTATGAAATTACCAAATAATGATCATATTCTATACTGTACAAGCATACAGTTTCAACCGGTGTTTTTAATTTTCACTCAACATTTTAACTAAGTGAGTAATCGCAAAGCTAATAGCGTGTTGACGTACTTCGTCGCGATTGCCGCTAAACACCTGTTTAATTTGCGCTTCGTGTTCTCCACATAAAAAGCCGAACCATACCGTGCCCACTGGTTTTTCTTTGCTACCACCGCCAGGACCGGCAATGCCACTAACCGTTACAACAAGTTGCGCTCCGCTATTACGGCGCACGCCGTCTGCCATTTCAATTACCGTTTGCTTCGACACCGCGCCGTACTCTTTTAGCGTCTGCTCTGTTACGCCCAGTATGCTTTGCTTTGCGTCGTTTGAGTACGTCACCCAGGATTGGTTAAACCAATCAGAACTGCCAGCCACACTGGTAAAAGCAAAAGCGACTCCTCCGCCTGTACACGACTCAGCGCTTGATACAGTCCAACCTTTTTCCCTTAGTGCGTCACCTAACACCTGAACTTGCGCAGATAATGCGCTATCAAGCGTTAAAGGGGTGGCGTTTGCTGTCGAATCAGTTGAAAATGTTGTGCTCATTTGGATATCCCTAATTACACCTGTTGTGCTTTATCAGATCTTCGCTTGATCTTAGTGGGCGTGAGTTTATCATTTATTCCCCTCAACAGGCATTAAACCCAGCAACAAATTCGCAGAGGCATTTTTTGGAATCACATACTCCTATGATGCGCCAATACCTGACTATTAAGGCGCAGCATCCGAATATTTTACTGTTTTATCGCATGGGCGACTTTTATGAGTTGTTTTACGACGATGCCAAAAAAGCTGCTGAATTACTGGATATCTCATTAACAGCCAGAGGAAAATCTGGTGGTGAACCTATTCCTATGGCTGGTGTGCCTTATCATGCGGTAGAAAGCTATCTGTCACGCTTAGTGAAAATGGGCGAGTCAGTAGCCATTTGTGAACAGGTAGGCGACCCAGCCACCAGTAAAGGCCCTGTTGAACGTGCGGTACAGCGTATTGTTACGCCCGGTACAGTCACCGACGAAGCGCTGTTAGAAGAACGTCGCGACAATATTCTGGCCGCCGTTTGTGGTCACAGTATGCACTATGGGCTGGCAACCCTAGATGTTACAAGCGGTCGTTTTGTTGTGTTTGAATGTGACAGCGATGAAAGCCTACTTGCTGAAATTCAGCGCATTAACCCAGCTGAACTGCTCTATCCTGAAGGATTTGAAAGCTTAGCATTGGTTGAAAACCGCAAAGGACTTAGACGCCGTCCTGAATGGGAATTCGACATTGATACCGCCACAGAGCAATTAAACGCACAGTTTGAAACCAAAACATTAGATGGCTTTGGAATAAAAGGCGTCACTAAAGGCTTAGGCGCAGCGGGCTGCGTTTTACAATATGTAAAGGATACCCAGCGTACTGCTCTGCCTCACATTCGCCGCATTCAGACCGAACAGCAAGACAGCCGCGTGCAGCTTGATGCTGCCACCCGCAGAAACCTAGAACTTACCCATAATTTGTCGGGCGGACAGGAAAATACGCTGTTCAGCGTGATGGATACCACCACTACGGCCATGGGTAGTCGTATGCTACAGCGGGTTATTCACTCGCCTTTAACCGACCAGCATGAACTGCACAGCCGCTTAGATGCTGTTGAAACGTTTATTAATGACGACCCTGAAGATATTCGCACCGCGCTCAAACACATTGGTGATATAGAACGTATTATGGCGCGCTTAGCCCTTCGTTCAGCGCGACCACGTGACTTTGCTCGCCTAAAAAATGCCTTTAATGCACTGCCTGATTTACAAGATGCTCTAGCTCGGTTCGACACAGGGCAAATCCGAAGTATTAGCGAAACCATTGGCACTTACCCTGAACTTCAAGCCCTGTTAAATGATGCCATTATCGATAACCCACCAGTGGTAATACGCGATGGCGGCGTAATTGCCGAGGGCTACAACGCCGAACTTGATGAATTGCGCAAGCTATCACAAGGAGCTACCGACTACTTAGACGCTATGGAACAACGTGAGCGCGAGCGCACCGGCATTTCTACGCTAAAAGTGGGCTATAACAAAGTTCACGGGTTCTTTATTGAAATTAGCCGGGCCAACAGTGCATTGGCGCCCGCTGAATACATTCGAAGACAAACCCTTAAAAACACTGAACGTTATATAACGCCAGAACTTAAAGAGCACGAAGATAAAGTGCTAAGCAGTCAGGGTGCTGCACTTGCTCTTGAAAAGCAGCTTTACGAAGCCTTATTCGACAACTTTGCGCCACACTTAAACAACTTAATTGAAACTGCCGCGGCTCTAGCCAAGCTCGACGTGCTGTGCTGTTTTGCCGAACGCGCAGTCTCCCTTGATTGGTATCGACCTCACTTGAGTCAAGAATGTGCGCTTACTTATGATGCCGGCCGCCACCCTGTGGTTGAGAATGTAATGAAAGACCCCTTCATTGCCAACCCGCTACAGCTAGATACCGAGCGCCGCATGCTAATTATTACTGGCCCGAACATGGGCGGTAAATCAACTTACATGCGCCAAACAGCGTTGATTGCGTTACTAGCCTGTATTGGTAGCTTTGTACCTGCTGAAAACGCCCACATAGGAAAACTTGACCGTATCTTTACCCGTATCGGTGCATCAGACGATTTAGCCTCTGGTCGCTCTACCTTTATGGTTGAGATGACAGAAACGGCGAACATTCTAAACAATGCCACAGAAAACTCACTGGTATTGATGGATGAAATAGGCCGTGGTACCAGTACCTATGACGGATTGTCACTGGCGTGGGCATGCGCAAGTTATTTAGCAAAGCAGCTGAATGCTTATACGCTTTTTGCCACGCATTACTTTGAACTAACTGAACTTCCAGAAACCCAAAGTGGCGTAGTGAATGTGCACTTAGACGCGATGGAGTTTGAAGATACCATACGCTTCATGCACACCGTATCAGAAGGCGCGGCGAGCAAAAGCTTTGGTTTACAAGTTGCCCAACTTGCAGGCGTACCTAAGGTGGTAATAAAAGCGGCGCAACAGAAGCTTGCGGTGTTGGAATCATCACACCTTATGACCAGCACGGAAAATGGATCAGAGAACGCCAACGATGAAGCTTTTGTAGCGAAGAGCTCGGTAAAAGGTGGAAATAAAACAAGCGCATCAGGTAAAGTTACATCAAATACCAAAGGCCAAGCTGAAATGCTGTTCCCTGATAAGCCACACCCGGTAGTAGAAGCCCTTGAAAACTTGTCACCCGATGAGCTATCACCGCGCCAAGCGCTAGACCTTATCTACACACTTAAGCGCCTGAGCCAATCTTAAAGCAAGCTTAAGCGCGTATAAATTGCGCATCATGTGGGCAAATTGATTGTCTGCCCACATGAATTTGCGTATACTATCGCCCCGTCCAAAGTGTAGCTGGTTTTGTTCTAAACTCAGCCTATATTTACCATACAACCCAAACGTTCTAGGTTTCGCATGACAAATTATATTTTCGTCACCGGTGGTGTAGTTTCATCGCTAGGTAAAGGTATTGCTGCAGCATCGTTGGCCGCAATTCTGGAAGCTCGCGGTCTCACCGTAACCATGTTAAAACTCGACCCTTACATCAATGTCGACCCAGGCACTATGAGCCCTATCCAGCATGGTGAAGTATTTGTTACCGATGACGGCGCTGAGACCGACCTTGATCTTGGTCACTATGAGCGTTTTATTCGCACCCGCATGACCAAGCGCAACAACTTCACTACCGGCCGTGTATATGAAGAAGTGTTAAAGCGCGAGCGTCGCGGTGATTACCTTGGTGCAACTATTCAGGTTATCCCTCATATCACCAATGAAATTAAGCGCCGCGTAATTGAAGGAGCTGAAGGTCACGACGTAGCTATTGTTGAAGTGGGCGGAACCGTAGGTGACATTGAGTCACAACCTTTCTTGGAAGCAATTCGTCAGCTAGGTACCGAAGTAGGCCGTGAACGCGCTATGTTCATGCACCTAACGCTTGTACCTTATATGCCAGCATCAGGTGAAGTAAAAACTAAGCCTACGCAGCACTCGGTAAAAGAGCTTCGCTCAATTGGTATTCAACCAGACATTCTCGTTTGTCGTTCAGTAGGTGCATTGCCGGCTAGTGAGCGCTCGAAAATCGCTCTATTCACAAACGTTGCTGACAAAGCCGTTATTTCTTTGAAAGACGTAGACAGCATTTACCGCATCCCTGCTGCACTTAAAGCACAAGGCATGGATCAGCTAGTTGTAGACCGCTTCGGTCTTGAGTGTGAAGAAGCCGACTTATCTGAGTGGGAACAAGTACTTTACGCTGAGTCTAACCCTACTGCAGAAGTTAACATTGGCATGGTAGGCAAATATGTTGAGCTACCTGACGCTTATAAGTCTGTAAACGAAGCGCTTAAGCATGCTGGCCTTAAAAACCGTCTAACTGTGAACATCCACCACATTGACTCACAAGACGTGGAAAGCAAAGGTACCCAAATTCTAGAACAACTTGATGCTATCTTAGTACCTGGTGGCTTTGGTGAGCGCGGTATAGAAGGCAAAATTGCTGCTGCGCGTTATGCTCGTGAAAACAAAGTCCCTTATCTTGGCATTTGCTTAGGTATGCAGGTAGCACTTATCGAATTCGCTCGTAATGTTGCGGGTATGGAAAACGCGAACAGCACAGAGTTCGACTCTGAAACCCCTTACCCTGTAGTCGGCCTTATCACTGAGTGGTTAGATGCTGCAGGAACAACTGAAACTCGCACAGAAAACTCAGATCTTGGCGGTACCATGCGTCTAGGTAGTCAGCTATGTCACCTTATTGAAGGTACAAAAGTTCATGAGATGTATGGTAATGCCGAAATTTATGAGCGTCACCGTCACCGTTACGAAGTGAACAACAACCTGCGTGACCAAATCGAAGCCGCTGGATTAAAGGTAAGTGGTTTGTCCACTGACAAGCGACTTGTAGAAGTGGTGGAAATCCCTGATCATCCTTGGTTCATTGCGGGCCAATTCCACCCTGAGTTCACATCAACTCCTCGGGATGGACACCCATTATTCACTGGTTTCGTTGCTGCGGCAGGAAAATACCAGAAAGAAAATCACTAATTTCTAATAAAAGGGGTGCTCTCTCCCGTTGCACCCCATTCAATTGTTGAGGAAAAAACATGGCGAAAATTAGTCGCATTATCGGACGCGAAATCTTAGATTCACGCGGAAACCCTACCGTAGAAGCAGATGTATACTTAGAATCAGGCGTAATGGGCCGTGCTGCAGCACCATCTGGTGCATCTACTGGTAGCCGCGAAGCACTAGAGCTACGCGACGGCGACAAGTCTCGTTACCTAGGTAAAGGTGTAACAAAGGCAGTTGCAGCAGTTAACGATACCATCGCGCCAGCGCTTATCGGTAAAGACGCACTAGCGCAAGCTGATATCGACGGCATCATGATTGACCTTGATGGCACAGAAAACAAAGAAACCCTTGGTGCGAACGCAATTCTTGCAGTTTCTCTTGCTGTAGCTAAAGCGGCTGCGGCGGAAAAAGGCGTAGCGCTTTACGAGCACATTGCAGACCTAAACGGTACATCTGGCCAATACTCTATGCCAGTACCTATGATGAACATCATCAACGGTGGTGAGCACGCTGACAACAACGTAGACATTCAAGAGTTCATGGTACAGCCAGTTGGCGCGAAGAGCTTCAAAGAAGCACTACGTATGGGTGCAGAAATCTTCCACGCTCTTAAGAAAGTACTGTCTGCTAAAGGTCTTAATACAGCAGTTGGTGACGAAGGTGGTTTTGCCCCTAACCTAAGTTCAAACGCTGAAGCGCTTGCAGTAATCGTAGAAGCCGTTGAAAACGCTGGCTATAAAATGAATGAAGACATCACCCTTGCACTAGACTGCGCGGCGTCTGAATTCTATAAAGAAGGCAAATACGTACTATCTGGTGAAGACAAGAGCTTCGATTCAGAAGCGTTTGGCGATTACCTTGCTGACCTTTCTTCACAATACCCAATTGTATCTATTGAAGACGGCCTGGACGAAAGCGACTGGGACGGCTGGGCAAGCCTAACTAAGAAGATTGGCGACAAAGTACAGCTAGTTGGTGACGACTTGTTTGTAACTAACACTAAAATTCTTAAGCGCGGTATTGATAACGGTATTGGTAACTCAATCCTTATCAAGTTCAACCAAATCGGTTCACTAACTGAAACCCTTAACGCTATTAAGATGGCGAAAGATGCGGGCTTCACAGCGGTTATTTCTCATCGTTCAGGTGAAACTGAAGACGCCACTATTGCCGACCTAGCAGTAGGTACAGCAGCGGGCCAAATCAAAACGGGTTCACTATGCCGTTCTGACCGTGTTGCTAAGTACAACCAGTTACTTCGTATTGAAGAAGCACTAGGTGACGCTGCTACTTACAAAGGCCGTAGCGAAATCAAAGGTCAATAAAAAAGGCTCATTGAAAAGCCTTTATTGTGGACTGTTAACAGAACATTGTTGTTAACCATCGTTTTTTTAAAAGCCAGTTAGCATTGCTATCTGGCTTTTTTATTACCCCTTAATCTAAATCTACTAGCAAACCCACCGCAAAACTTACCAATAACCATAAAATGTAAAACCAAATTGAACACATTGGTAAACCAATGGCAATATTGTTACTATGAGGTTGCGGAAACATTAACCTATGCTATGCGACCGCAGCCCTACGTTTACAGCATTAATTACATAATAAGGCCTGTTTATGAAAGCAATTTTGCCAACCCAAAAGCGCTGGCTTGTTATCTCTAGTACATTCTCTACTGTACTCGCCACTGCATTAGCAACCACAAGTCCAGTATGGGCAGAAGACCTCGCGCTGCCTGCACAAAAGTACGATTTAAGTGAGTGGTATTTAACGTTACCTGCAGACGGTAACAACGATGGAAAAGCTGACAACATTTCTGTTGAAGACCTTCAATCTTTTACGCATCCTTCGTTTTTCTATTTGAATAACGAAGGTGGATTAGTGTTCACCAGCCCTAACAAAGCATTAACTACAAAGAACTCTACAAATACGCGAAGCGAACTGCGCCACATGCTGCGTGGCAACAATAAGTCAGTTAAAACACAGTCAGCAGAAAATAGCTTTACCGTTGCCAGTAACCCCATAGCGCGACGCTTTGCCCGTGTGGGTGGAAAAATGCAGGCCACATTGAAAGTGAATCACGTAGCGCTAAGAGCTAAGTATCCCGAGAAACCACCAGCATATTCTGTGGTTGTAGGCCAAATTCACGCAACTAAATGGAAAAAGAAAGTAAAAGGCTTTGGCTGGGGCAATGAACCGCTAAAAATATATTTTAAAAAATGGCCTGAACACGAAACCGGCTCGGTATTTTGGACCTATGAGCGAAACCTTCCTAAAAGCGACCCAAAACGCAAAGACATTGCCTATCCTGTTTGGGGTAACCTGTGGACTGACAGTACCGACCCTGGCGCTCAAGGCATTAAGCTTGATGAGACGTTCAGCTACACCGTGAACGTTCATGGCGATATCATGCACCTTAGGTTCGAGTCAAAAAATCATGAAACCATTGAGTATTCCATTAACCTTGCCAATGCCGTTGATGCGTATGGACAGGTAGATAAATACGATCATCCCTACGGTTATACCCTTGATTGGAACTACTTCAAAGCTGGCGCCTATAACCAGTGCAGCACAAAAGACGACCCCGCATTCTGGTATCCGGCCTGTTTAGGCACGGGTAATTGGGAAGAAGATGAAAAAAATGGTGACTACACGCGAGTAACCTTTACTGAACTTACGGTGACAGAAAGTACACCAGAAGAGAACTAGAAGAGCCTTTGTTATTGACTGCGATTGTGAATATATAAAAAATGCCCCATTTATTGGGGCATCTTTGTTTATCTTACCGACAAAAATACTTGTTGGCGAAAAGGCTACAGCTTCAATACTCGCTTAACTGATATACCAAACTGCCTTGCCTAGTTAATTTGTTTAGTTGATTTTTTTAGTTACTCTGAGCCGGTGCTTCCCACGTTGAATAAGGCCCAACCATATTTTCTTCAATAAAGATAAGGTCGTCCAGCGCTGCACCAATACCGGCATCGCTACCCGTACCTTCCACTAACTTATTCGCAGTGGGTTCACTCAAGCTTGCACCGTCTTCTGAAGTGTCAGCCAATATGTTGCCATCAACACCATCAACCAAAGATGTGTTATCGCGCTTTGGCATTATCGGTGTTAAATCAGCAACGGTTTGAGCATAAATATGGTTATTATCATAGTCAGAATCGTTATCTAATGCACAACCATGAGCAGGATATTCATCTTGCTTAATCGCTGTAGCACCAGCACCAGAAGCCGTGCCGAAGATGTTGTTGTCTGCGCTTTGATTAGCAATAAGGTTACTGTCGAAGTCCAAGGTGTAATCAAGATTAGTACAGTTTTCTGCGCCGTCGCGAGAAGAATCATCTTCAAACTGAATGGCGTTAGTTGTATTTAATATCGTGTTACGAGCAATAACCGTATTTAAATCAAGGCCTGCATCAATCAGTGTTTGCGTAGATGAGTTACCGCTGTCGATATAATCAGAATCGATATGCAGTGCTGCGCGGTCTGAAGAATTAGTAATGATGTTAGCAACAAAGTTGTCGGTAATTGCATGGCCTAAAGGCGTGAAAGCAATACCACCGTCTTTATTATTAGTACCTTCTACTCCGCCAACGGTTGCCGTATAAGGTTCTCCGCTTGAGATAATGATATTTTGCGACACGGTATTACCATAGCCATTTCGCAACTCGACATTCCCCCAAGAGTTTACAATCGTGTTGGCATGAATACTATTACCGCCACCTTGAACAATAATAAGACCACGATCCACAAGTACGCGATCGAAACGGTTATATTGAACCACATGTTCGCCGCGACCCGCGCCATCGCCACTACCAGAGCGACCAACCTGAACAGCGTGGCTACCTGAGTCCGTATCAAATTCTCCATCACCGTCAATAGTGGTAGGTAGGAAGTCTTTGAACAGATTGTATTGAACAATGTTACGCTGATGATCGCCCAATGAGTTAGGCGTGTCACCGACACCTAGGAACATGCTAATAGCAGAGCCTTCTTCAGCTTCGTTAACGCTTTTACCAGTAAATAAGTTACGTTCAATAATATTGTCGGTACCACTAACCGTGATGTAGTGAGACTCGTCACTTGAACCTAAATTAGGTCGCGTAGCACCTGAGTCGCTCAAGAAACTAGAGTTTTTAATGGTATTGCCAGAGCCGTTTAGGTCAATTGAGCCTCGGCCTTCGCCGCAGCTCCCCGCAACGGGTATCACTAGCTCTTCGAACACAAGACCGTCTAATACTACACCGCTGACTGACGAACTGAATGCAATACACGTAGTGCCTGAAATGACCGCGTTAGTCTCAGCTACCCGTTTAATAAGAAGATTATTTTGTGCGATAGAAAGCTCCGCCATATCTTCATAATCATCTGCAGTATCACTGGTATTTAATACATCCGCGATACCAATTGAATCGCCTTCTTGCGCGTTAGCTAGCGCTGCAGTGAGCGACACTTCACCTTGCACATAAAACGTAAATATCTGGTCATCTGCACTTTTCGACAGGTTTTCTTCATAGTTTGCATCATCGATATAAGATACGTTAACTGAAAGCACTTTGCCTAAGTCAGCGTCTGTTACGACTAATGTTGCTTCTGTTGCACCATCGATATTGACCGCTGCAGACAAATCTTCGCCAACGTTACGCGATTGCCACTGGTAACTAATTTCACCTGAAACGCCATTGGCATCAACAGGGGTAGGTGCAGTAAGCGTGGCACCTACTGTTAGCTCACCAGTAATTGGGTCATCAAGCGAGCCAGTTTCATTATCAGCCGGTACTGGTGCAATAGCTTCAGTAGGCTCAGAGGTAATTGATTCGTCAAATCCACTATCGTCAACATATGAAGCCATAGCCGTAATGGCAGTTCCTTCGTAAGACTCAACAAGCTCAAGCGAATTAGATACTGCTCCTTCGATAACAGCGCCGTCTGAGGCCCAGCTGTAAGTTACGGTGCCAGACAAACCATTATCGTCTGTTATGTCTGCCGTTAACGTTTGCCCTACCGTTGTAGAGCCTGAAACGGTAATAACACCCTCAAAGTTAACAGGCAGCGCTTCTACCACCTCGGTTTCTTCTGTAGTAAAACCTTCACGCGTGTTGCCCAGGTCGACGTACGTAACCGCTACACGAATACGTGTACCAGCTTCATTTACCGTAAGCGTGTAAGAAGCATCGGTTGCATCTGCTATTGGTGTACCATCTGCAAACCACGTAAACACCACTGTGTTTTGATCAATACCGTCAGGGTCACTGACTGATGCAGTTAACGTCTCTCCTTCCTTAGCCGTTCCAGAAAGAGATAAGGCACCAGGCTGGTTTGTAGCACCATCATCACCACCGCAACCCGCAAGCCCTAGGCTTAAGGCGCTAAGCGTTAAAATACTTATTTTTTTCATTATTACTCTCGCTGCTTATTTTCTTTGATGCTGATAAACCCCACTGCCAAAAACTTACCAATAGAGAAAACCAACCTTACCAATATATACAACCAAAATAGTTATTGGTATGTAACCACAAAGAATTTATTATTACCACCAGAAAAACAAACTGATAACATTTTTTTGACATCGAGAACCAGTAACCACTGAACACCAAAACATTAATGGATTGATTTATATATATTTAATAGCCTTTTAGCAGATAAAAGCACGATCTACATCTTTTGGCTATCCGTCTCATAGATAAGCGAAATAATGACAATTTTAATTATTTTCTTGTAAATTTGTTGCCAATACGTAAACAAACCCTTAGCATTGGCTTTACACCATGAGACAAATTGGTAATAACAGATATGCGTTTTGGTTAGATTTAATAACCAAATAAATTGCTGAAAGCCCTACAAAACAAAAGACACAGCATTATGGAAGCCACGATGATAAATCAGAGAAAACCAAATCCGTTCGTACACGCCATTCGCGCCAAATACTTCAGCCCAGCTCTGGTTTATGCTGCGTGCTCTGCAGGTCTGCTTATGAGCGCCCCAGTTTCAGCGCAAGAAGCAGATGCTGCCGATGAAGAAACAACCGAAATTATCGAAGTTAAAGGTATTCGAGGTACTATTCAAAGCTCTATCTCGATAAAGCGTGAATCAACTGAAATTGTTGATGGTATCTCTGCTGACGACATTGGCGACCTGCCTGCTTTGTCTATTGGTGAGGCATTAGAAACCCTTACTGGCGCGTCTTCTCACAGAGAGCAAGGCGGTGCAACGGAAATTTCAATTCGAGGCCTTGGCCCTTATCTAGGCAGTACGGTAATGAACGGTCGTGAAGCAGCGAACGGCAGTGGTGACCGCTCTGTAAACTTCTCTCAATTTCCATCAGAGCTTTTTAATAAAGTTGCGATTTATAAAACACAGTCTGCTGAGCTGATTGAAGGCGGTGTTTCAGGTCAAATACATTTAGATACCATCAAACCATTAGATTTCGGTAAACGCCGCTTTCAGTTTGAATATAAAGGTAACTGGAATCCAGACAATACAGATTTAGAAGACCCTATTCGCGACTTTGGCCAGCGTATTACCAGTAGCTTTGTGGACCAATTTGAAACTGAACGATTCGGCGACATAGGTATATCTGTAGGCTATCAAAAGAACGTAACGACCAACCCCGAACAGGAAGCTCGAACAGGAACGAGTTGGGATGCATGCAGAGTTTCACCAGCATTTGGTGACGGAATTAACAGCAGCCGCACAGACTGTGAAGATAACGGCGGCGCGCTAAATTTAATTACTGATGGTACCGGCGCAGCGCCTGATGCTTCGGAGCCGTTTATCTTTTCTCGCTCACAAAACTCGTTTAGACAAAACGTTACCGACGACGATAGAGAATCATTCTTCGGTGCTATCCAGTGGCGCCCTAATAACAAGCTAGAGGTAAATGCCGACGTACAGCTTTCAGATAGAACCTTTAGTGAAGTAAGAAACGACCTCGTCTTTGCCGAAGTAAACCACATTGATGGCTATACCACACCAGCGTCAGAAAGACTTCCCTTTGACCTTGTGGCTACCTCTAACGGTGCACTAAGACAATTTACAGCTACGCAAAACATTGAAACAAACAGCCAATTTGCAGAACGCCTTGAAGAGTACACTGGAGGAGGCTTACGTTTCGACTATACGGTAAACGATAGACTAAGCATATCTCTTGACCTATCTACCTCTGAAACTGAACGACGCGAAAATATTATTCAAACCAGACTGCAGTCGGAAGATGTAGACATCTACGGTAATGATGTACTGGGAGCCGATGGTAACGGTGAAGTAAGAACTGCAGCACAGATATTTGCCAACGGTTCTCTTGTACCTACATGGACACTTCAAGACTTCGACGTTAACTACCACGGTGCTTTTGCTGATGAAGCAAGAACACGCCTAGATCTAAACCAATTTAGAAATAACAAGATTTCAGCGGTACGCGCTGACTTCGACTACATACCAGACTCTGAATTTATCATTGGTGTAAAAGGTGGTGTTAGGCTATCTAAGTTAGAATACGACAGCGTACCTGGTGGCAGTGGTACTAACAACCGAACAGAGGTAACATTTAGTGATGAAGCGGCAGCTATGGCTAATGATGCTTGCCGAAACAACGCATTTCCTGAATCAGGCTTCTTTGACGATGAGACTGGAGGCGCACCACTTTTCACCAACGTTGATAGTGAAGGTAACGTAATAAGCGCAGGAACAGGTAACTCTTTCGCTACGTTCGATCCAATCTGTTTAGCAGAGACATTGCTTGGCACAGTGACCAATGATGCGGGAGAGGTGCTAACAATCGCTAACGCCTTCCCAACGGTTGATGATTCAGATAGACAAGATATTGCAGCTGTTGACGTTGAAGAGAAAACCATCGCGGCCTATCTGCAGGCAGACTACGACACTTTCATAAATGATTATGGTGTACGCGGCAACTTTGGTCTTCGCATTGTAAGAACAGAAGTATCGTCTCTGTCATATCGGGGACCCTTACAGGCTACACGCGATGAAAACGGCCTAATTACAGGTATTGCCCCTATTACTGACGAACTCATTCAAGTAGAAGGGGGCGGTGATTACACCGAGTTACTTCCAAGCTTCAATTTAATCGTAGACCTCTCGGATGAGGTTATGTTTCGCGGCGCTATTTATCGCGGCCTGTCACGCCCAGATCCATCAGACTTAGGCTTTGGCCGAAACTTCTTAGGCCTAGACGAAGACAGCGACACTGGCGAGATATCTGATGCACTTGCGCGCGCAGTGGCAGTAGGTAACCCGGTACTTGAACCTTTCCTATCTTGGAATGTAGACACCGCTATTGAGTGGTATCCAAACGAAGATACTATCCTTGCGCTTGGTTTGTATTACAAAAGCTTTGAAGGTGGATTCTCAAACACGTCTCAAACCGAAATTTTCGAAGTTGATGGTGAAGAGTTAGAAACCATCGTTACTGCGCCTCAAACTAGCGACGATACCAGCACCATCTATGGTGCTGAAATTACCGCTACACACTCATTTTCATACCTAGATAGCTGGTTAAGTGGTTTTGGTATAAAGCTTAGCTACAACTACGCAGACTCGAATTTTGAATTTCAAGATGAGAGCTTCGGCGAATCAACAGTTATCGACCCTAGCTCGGGTGATTTAATTTCGCGTACGGGCATTGTTGCACCAGCTAACCTGTTCGGTTTTTCAGAGCACGTTATTTCTACGCAGCTCTATTATCAATGGGAAGACTTAAGCGCATCTATTAACTACAAGTACAGAAGCAACTACTTCCAGCAGTTTGTTAATACGCCTGGCGCTATTCGATTCATAGACGATACGGAAGTATTTGAGGCGCGTGTGTCTTATCGCCTGAATAAGAATTGGAAGTTTAGTCTAGAGGCTATCAATATCTTTGATGAGCCCAGACGCCAGTATCGCCCAACCCAAGACAACTTTGCAGAAATTAATGTATACGGTCAAAGAGTCTTCGCTGGCGTGCAATTCCGCTATTAATCAGGGTTTCACTGTGAGTAATTGGGGCCCAAATATGGGCCCTTTTTTTCTTCAACGCCAGTAAGGAATGCATATGTTTCGCTTATTGCTTGTTTTACTAACGCTTACTTCGCTAAATGGCTGTGGCTCTTCTTCATCGTCCACAACCTCGCAAACGCCTTTACCAGACGATAGCTCTGCGCCAACACCGTCTCCCACTCCTCCAACAAATGAGACGGAAGCATGTAGCGCGTTACCATTAACAGGGTTAAGCGCATCGGCGACAGAAGAAAAAGCACCTTTTAATGCATCTAAAGCTATCGACGGCGATACCTCTAACGCCTCTCGCTGGCAATCAACAGGCACAAATTCTGCGCTCGTGCTTTCATTTGATAGCGAACAACAACTCGGTGCGCTTCAAATTAAGTGGTATGACAGCGAAGCTCGCGCTTATCGCTTTTCTATTGAAACCTCACTAGATGGTGAAAGCTGGAATACACAGCGATCAAATATCAACTCAAATACACAGCTTGCGGGTTTCGAGCTTTATTCATTACCAGCGCTTGTAACGACTCGCCATATTCGCATTACCACTTTTGGAAACTCTGTTAATGACGATAACGCAATAGTTGAGCTTCAGGTATTCAATTGCACTGAAGGCGACGGTGAAATTTCATCTGCACTTACTTCCACTACGGGTATCGATTTACAAGACTGGTATTTAAGCATTCCAACAGACAGTGATGATTCTGGTACAGCAGATAACATAGGCGAAACTAGGCTTCAGCAGGGGTATACCAACTCCGAATATTTCTATGTAGGTAACGATGGCGCGTTAGTAATGCGCTCTCCTACAGTCGGTTTTAAAACCTCTTTAAACACCAATTATGTTCGCGTTGAGTTACGTGAAATGTTGCGACGCGGCGATACCAGTATTAAGACCCAAGGCGTTAATAAAAACAACTGGGTACTCTCCTCCGCCTCTCAGGCAAATCAAGATGCTGCAGGCGGCGTGAATGGTCGTTTACGGGTGGAGATGGCGGTAAACGAAGTTACCACTACAGGCGAGAATTTCCAGGTAGGCCGCGTGATCATAGGTCAAATACATGCTAACGATGACGAGCCAATACGCCTGTACTACCGCAAGTTGCCTAATAATAACTTAGGCGCTATCTACTTTGCCCACGAACGCAGAGCAGTGGCAACAGAGAACGGTGACAAAGAAGAAATATGGGTAGAAATGATCGGCTCACGAGACAGTGATGCAACCAACCCCACTGATGGCATAGCACTTAATGAGCGTTTTACCTACGTTATTGACGTTGAAGGTGACACGCTCACCGCAACGATTTCAAGAGAAGGAAAGTCTGACGTCACCCGTTCTTTAAATATTGGAAATAGTGGTTACGATGAAGATGATCAATATCTGTATTTCAAGGTAGGTGTATATCACGTAAACAATTCTGCAAATGAAGCAGAGAGTGCAGTTGCCAGCTTTTATTCAATTGAGAATGAACATGGTAGCTAGCAACCACTGATATGAGGTGGAACGGAGAAGTCCGTTCCCAAATGGCATATTTTGTACGGTAATGGCTTTGTTCGTACGCTAATGGCTTATTTTGTGCGCTGATGGCTCATTTTGCGCGCTAATGGCTCATTTTGCGCGCTAATGGCTCATTTTGCGCGCTAATGGCTTAGTTAGTACGCAAATGGCTTAATGAATAAAGATCGCGAGTTTGACTGCTTTTCTTTCTCACTTCTTCTAGCGCCTGCGCCTCGCTCGCCGCAAACAGCGCGTCGATTAAGCGATTGAAGTGAGCATGCATAGCAGCTCTCGCGGCCTGTGAATTTCTAGCCTTTAAGCTTTCGAAGATTTCATAGTGCTCTTCCAGTCTATCTTGGTCAGACTGACTACAAACCGTGCTGTAAGCTTGAATGATTTGAGGCTGTGAGTCTCGTAACGACCAGAACTTATTTACTGCCAACAGTATGGCTTTATTGCGCGTGGCACGTGAGATAATGATATGAAAATCACGGTCAGCTTCTTCCGCATTTACCCCGGTTTTCATTGCTTCTAATGTCTTCTCAAGGGCAGAAAGCTCTTCATCAGTAATCGACAATGCAGCTAAAGCAGCCGCTTCACCTTCTACAAGTGCTCTTGCTTGAGTCAGCTCGAATGCACTTATTTGTTCTGTGGTAGCGTCTTCTTTGTCTTTTGGCTTATCGAGTACGTAAACGCCAGACCCCGTCTTCACTTCAACATGCTGAAGTACTTCAAGGGCAATAATAGCCTCTCGGATCGTCGGACGGCTTACATCAAATGTCTCAGCTAACTCTCGCTCGGCGGGTAAACGCGTTCCTGGTGGGTAAAGACCTGATGCAATTAACGCCTTTATTTTTTCTGCAATTTGCCAGAACATTCGACGACTTTTCATGTTCGAAACCTTTTCAATTAAACGTAGTGCGCATTACGCGCCCACTGTGCAACTTTCTCTAGCTCTGGCGGTATATTTATTTTTCTGCCGTTGCAGACTACCCGTCGAACTAAATTGCTATTCTTAACTTTATATAGCGTCAATATACACGCAATTGGTAATATTTCAATTGAAGCTCTAAAGCAAGAAAAACAAAAACATTAGCATTTATTATCAACAACTTAATTATAATCGCCTTTTGGCGATTGCACAAAATTAAAACAAAAAATCGAAAAAAAAGTGCATCAAACTACAATTTGGTCATACAAGTAGGTTAGTTAATGAGAAGAAGGGGCTGATATACGCCCCTTATAAGCAACAAATTATGCGTTTGCCTCTTGGCAAGATTGCGTTATTGCTTCCCAGTTTTCTTCGCTTACCCACTCTTTTTTCGCGACCCACGTTCCACCAACTGCAAATACGTTAGGTAGCGAAAGGTAATCAGTTTTGTTCAATTGATTCACTCCCCCTGTAGGGCAAAACTTAACATCGCGAAATACCGATGACACTGCTTTTAAAAAAGGGGCACCACCTGATAGCGATGCTGGAAAAAGCTTTTGCTCTGTAAAACCAGCTTCAAGGGTCATAAGAATATCTGCGGTATTCGACACTCCAGGCAATACCGGTATCTGACATGCCTCTAGCGCATTTAACAATGAACTAGATACCGCGGGCGTCACGATAAAGTCACTGCCCACTTCAATAGCGGCAGATAATACCTCTTCGTTAATCACTGTACCTGCCCCCACTATCAGAGAAGGTACTTCTGACTTAATGGCGCTAAGTGCTTCAAGTGAGGCCTCTGTTCTAAGCACAACCTCCACAAGGTTTAAGCCTGCCTTCGACATTGCTTTCGCAATCTTCACACCTTGCTCAGGGGAATCTGCCTGAATAATTGGCAACAGGGTTTGGCCTGACATAAGTTCAGAAAAGCGTGTCATAAAATGGTCTCTCTATTTGTTGAATGTTAATAGGCCTTAACCTGAAAGGTGTTCTGCAAACAGTGTGATGGATGTGCCACCGCTTACATCTAACAAAAAATAAGTGTCAATTGTTCAGTAATTATTTAGCGTTGTTCAGCTAATGCCGTTTCAACGATTCCTCGTGGGATGATGGCTCCGCGATGCTGAATCACAGTGCCTGCTGCTTTTGCTGCAAATTCAACCGAACGAGAAATAGGCACATCATTAAGCCTGCTGCCTAAATACACACCGTTAAATGCATCGCCGGCCGATGTGGTATCGACTACGTTGGCAACTGGCACAATAGCGTGCTCCAAACGTTCACCGTCTAACACGGTGAGCACTGATAAAGGTCCATTCTTGATAACGATTTCACTGACGCCAAATGATTCGCAAAGGGCTAAGGCATCGTTTGCACTTTCAATATCAAAAAGCTCAATAATGTCTTCCACACCAACGAGTGCTACATCACAAAGCGAAAGTGCCTGCTTAAAGTTCTTACTTGCTTCATCAGGTGTTTCCCAAAGTCGTGCACGATAGTTAGGGTCGAACACAATTTTTACGCCACTCTCTTTTAACGCCTCAATAAAACGGAAGAACGACGGCCGTTCGTCGCGTGGGATAATGGCAATGGAAATACCAGAGAACATAAACATATCGTTTTCAGACAATGTGCTTAACGCTTCTGGTTTAAGGAATGACATGATGGTTTTAGCGGCAGATTGTGATCGCCAATAGGTAAAGCTGCGCTCTCCCGAAGCATCAGTATCAATTAAATAAAGACCTGCAGAGCGATTTTCATTTGAAAACACGAATGAGGTGTCTAGCCCTTCCACTTCAAAGTTGCCCTTCATGCGAGAGCTAAAGGTGTCGTTTCCGACGACAGTAACAAACCCCACCTGTATATCAGAAAAACATCGCTTTAAGTAAACGGCAGAATTGTACACATCGCCTGCGAACGATTGATGTAGCGATGTATCAGAGCCTTCATTTGAGCGCAGTTCAACCATGCATTCGCCCATAAAGCTTAGCTTTTTCATTTGGTACGCCTTGTTTGGTAATTCATAGAGACTGTGGGCTGATAAAATCGAGCCCACAGTAAAAACACTATTGCTTTATTGGTTCGATTTTAGGAATAAGAAGCCACACCGCAGCAGCGGCAATAATGGCAAGCGATGCGCCAATAATAAAAGCAGGAGTATAGTTGCCATCGGCGGTTAACATAGGTACCAATGACGTTAACCCCACAGCGCCTAATTTCGCGGCCATTCCGGAAAACCCAGACAAGGTTCCCACCGACTTTTTACCTAATAAGTCGCTGGGTAGTGTTTGAACATTTCCGATAGCCGTTTGAAAACCAAATAAAATGACAGCCATAATCAACACCGCTGTAATTGCAGACCCCGGATTTGCCATTGCCAGTAGCGCAGGAAGCATAATCACACAGCCCAGCGTGATAACGAGTTTTCGGGTTTTATCGGTATTCCAGCCTGCCTTTATGCGGTTCTGCGCAAGTAAGCCACCGAACCAAGCGCCCAGCATGGCGCCAACATACGGAACCCATCCATACAAGCCAATAGACTTAACATCCATGCCATACACTTCGTTAAGGTAAATTGGGATCCAGAATACAAATAGCCACCAAATAGGGTCGATAGCAGCGGAAGCGATAATTACGCCCCAACTTTGCTTTTTCGACAGTAGCTCCTTTGTAGAGGGATTGTATTCGCTCTCACAATCAGCGGCGTCATCACTCGAAACCATGCGCTGGCCAGTGAGTATGTACTGCTTTTCTTCATCAGTTATCCACGGGTGTGAGCCAGGCGGAGCTTTAACAAGAACAAGCCACGGCACCAGCCACAAAAAGCCCAAAGACCCCACAACAATAAAAATAAGCTGCCAACTAAAGTAAATGGTCATCATAGCGATAGCTGGGATAGCAATTATTCCACCTATCGCAGCGCCAGAATTAAAAATACCCTGTGCCAACGCACGCTCTTTAGTTGGAAACCACTCGGCATTGCCTTTCGCTGCGCCTGGCCAGTTACCCGCTTCTGCTACACCAAGAATGGCGCGAAAAATAGCAAAACTTAGAAAGCCTTGTGCAAATGCGTGAAGCACGGTAGCAAGAGACCACACGCCTATTGATAATACAAACCCAATACGGGTACCTATCCAATCGAAGATTTTTCCGAAAATAGCTTGCCCAAAGGCGTAAGCGAAAACGAAGACAATAGAAATATTCGCATAAATTTGTTTGCGCTCTAATGCAGATTCGTCGGGAAATAGATCTTCAACAATGTCTGGCCAAAGCACACTGAGTGCCTGTCTATCGATGTAGTTAATTATGGTTGCTAGCGCGATAAGGGCAATTACCCACCATCGCAAGCCATTAATTTTCATTATTATTCTCCCACAAAATCTTCGCGAGCTGGGCTAAAAGTATCTATTAGAATGCCGCCTGTAGGGCAAACTGCACCATGCTCTACGTGAGGTGGGATAAGACAGCTATCCCCTTTCCTCAAAATCTTCATTTCACCACCTATGCTGAAATGAAACTCACCTTCCTCAACATACGTCACCTGAGAATGGCGATGTGCATGGGTATACCCTTCTGCACCTTTATCAAAAAATACCTTTACTGCCATAAGTTCATGATTAAACCCCAGCATTTGACGCTTTAAGCCATTGCCTAAGTCTTCAATCTCTGTCTCGTTGCCAAATAAAAAATGTTCGCTTTGCTTATTCATAACGTAAATCCTAAAAAATTACAGCGCATACACAGCGAAACGGCTTGAAAGCGTGTAACGGTTTTTATCAAAATCAAAAGAAACAGACTCGGTCGACTCGCTACCGTCTGTGGTATTTATGGCTATTAGAAACTGCTGTTCAGCTGCTTTTATTACAAGTAAAAGCAATGTGTCGTTTTTTACTGTCTGAACTGATGTAATAATGCTTTCTGCACCCAAGGTATATTCCTTACTAGGGTTGTATTCACCGTGAGGCTCCAGAACGGAAACGAATTGGTGATGCGCCTTACCTTCTACCCTGCGTATCACGCTGCTCTCGTTGCGAAGATTGAAATTTGGGTCACCGGCACCTAGCTGGGTAAATAGAAAGGTTTCGTTGCCTTTTGCAACGCTGTGTTGTGAATAGAAACGGCCATTACTATTTAGCCAAGTAACTCTAGCCATATCAGCTTTCGGAATACCCTTCGCCCTTAGCCACAAGTGCTGATATCCACTTACGCTTCCTAGTGCAGATAACGTATTGGTATAACCCTGATATTCAAAGTTAGTATCAATTAAATGGCCGCTATAATGCAGTGGTAAATCGTAGGTGTGCGGCTTGTCACTAGATACATCAAACACATCAACAACAATGCGCTTATTTAAGGTAGGTAAAGAAAGCAGCGCTATCGTTCTATCAAGTACAACATCGTCATAGGCAGTTTCGATGCTGGCGCGAGCAACTGTACCGTGCTCGTTATTTTCAAAGAAATGTAGCGTAGGCCCATTCGCATTCGCCTTTTCCAAGTTAAAAGAGAAATGACTTTGCTCATCAACCACTACCGTATTGTGCGCAACGGTTTGTTTGGCATAGCTATTGTTTTCTGGAAGGTAGCGACCACCAAATTTGGCTTCTACATTTAAGAATCGTGCCGCACCATAGTCGGTTACAATCTCACTGCCTTTATCGTAAAGCTGCCATGTTAGTTTATCGAAATGCCCATGTCCTAAACCTTGGGCTGCAGGTTTAAATAACACTGTTTCACCCTGAGGTTCTTCAGTGCGCATAATTACTAATGCACCTTCATCGCCATCTTTACCGTCACCCAAGGCCATCGATTCGAAAACATAAGGCGTTGCTTTGTTCTGATCCAGCGCCTTCGCTACGTCAACACCATCGCCTGTGAGTACAATTCGCCCTTGCTGCTTGGCAATATCCAGTAAGCCTTTATCTTTTGTTTGCTGATACGCCACAGCAACACCATACACTAACTCAATAGTATCTATGCCTTTGCTTTTAATTGCGTCATTGATTGGGAAGAACAATCCATTGTAGCTAAGCTGAATGGTGGTATTTATTGCTTTAAGCAAAACCTTATCGCGGTAGTCGAAAATATTGCGTTGAGGCTCATTATTTTCAATTGCTTTAGCGAACGTAACGAACGGCATTAGCGCGTAGCGTTGGTAGTACGGCCCTTCGTTATAGTAGCCTTGAGGGGAAAATAGCGTATCAAGCTGTTTTAAAAAACCACCTTTGCCTGACTTTTCAAGGTCGTAAAGTGCTTTTTCAACCCATTCTGGTTCGTTTAACACATACCCTGCCATACCTACGCCAGCGGTAGCCCACGTTCCGTGGTTGTGTACTTTATTAAACGTAGACGGTTGACCCTCTGATAAGAACAACGCGACAGGACGCAACAGTTGGTTCTCAATTACGCTTCGCTCTTCTTCATCAAGCGTGTTGTATATCAAGTCGTAAGCTTGAATAGTATTCACAAGCCATACGGCTTCGTTTAGGCTTTGCCAGAAGAAAACACCAGGGTTTTGGGCGTTCACTTTACGCTGTGGGTGTAACCCTAATGTAGGATAAAGTGCGGCATAATCTAACAAGAGACTTTTTACATAATTCGCATACTTTTCGTTATCACTAATTTGGTACACCACGCCAGCGTTATACATAAGCTGATAGTTCTTTTTATGACGTTCGTGAGTGTAACCACCGCCGCCGTCTTTTGGCACAGGAACAACGTTTGGCATTGCTAAATGCAAATCTACCTCTTGCTTAACTTGCAAATAAGCATCTTGGAAACGCCCTTCTTGCATTATGGCGTTGCGCATTTTTACAACGTCGTCTTGCGTGATCACCAAGTTAGGGTGAGCGGCAAGAGAAGAAAAAGAAAGCGAACAAAAAATGAAAAGTAAAAGCGCAGATTTTTGTTGTAGGGAACAGAGGTTTTTAATCATTGCCCATTACCTCTTGTTCGCTTTCGTGGAAACATTGTCATTCAATACCGCAGTGTGCGGACCAGGTGCAAACAGCTCTTTAATCATTGGCATAGGTGTATTTAGGAACGTATTATTTGTTATTGCGGTAATTGGCTCACCAACGGTGTGATTAACCACAACAGGCTCAGACTCATTAAAGTTGTTATTTTTTAGCGTTGAAACTTGCACGCCATGAAGATAAACGCTGGCACTTTGTTTGTTGCGTTTACCACTGCCTACGTTAGTTAACACGTTGCCCTGCATGTCTAAGTGCGGTCCAAAGGTACTTTCATCGGTACCGCCTCGGTAGAGATTTACAACGCTACCGCTTATGTTGCTAAACGTGTTGTTGGTTATGCTGACATACTCAGCGTTATAAATACCGTAGTCCTCTATCTCTTTATCAAGACTTAAAACATGACCAGTAATACCGTTAAAGCTATTTTTCGAGAGTGATATGTAATCGGCAAACGCGCCTTTGCCAGACGTAAAGAAATTAAACGAATGGTTGATATCGAGACGCTCGATATCACAGTTTTCTACGTTCAAAACATAGTTGTGAAGCATGCCCCACTTTTTCGTTCTTACAACGCTATTGCCAAAAGCGTCTGGGCTGTCTTTCCCTGAAAGCACCAAACCTTCAAGCTTCAAATTTCCATTGTCATGTATTTCGAACAAGGCGGAGCGTTCGAACGACAGTGTTGTAGCTTTGGAAGTCTGTGCAGTTACCGTTACTGTCTTATCGATAATAAGAACACTGGGCACAACGATAGTGCCAGGTGCGATTGTAATAACATCTCCGTCACTGGCATTTTCAAGTGCTGTCATAAGTTCAGCAGCATCGGCACTTACGCTAATTGTTTTACCTGCAGCGAAGTTCACTTCAGGTACTATTTTGGGGTACCAGCTTACGCCGACGTCACTTTTTGATACGACGTTCATGTTAGAAGCAACACCAACATCTTTTGTTTCTGCGCCTTTTACCTCAGGCTCGTTTAGCTTAGCGACGTTAAGCCCATTCTCCCCCTTAACAAGGGGTAGCGATGCAGTAGTAAAGCCTTCGCTAAGTTCTTTTATCATTTTGGTATTAGCGACATTGTTAGCGAATGTAATGCCGCTCACATCATCAAATAATGTAAAAGGTTGGTTTAGCGAAGCATTGTAAATAAGGTTATTGGCAAACAATGAGTTTATAGGTGCCGCGCTTCTCTCTTCATCGCTTCCAGCACCAAGTTGGATATGTGACACGTTAATGAATGAGTTATTTGTGATTTGCGCGTTATTAACCTGATGATAACGATTGATAGGCGAGTCAGGCACACCATTCATAACCGTAAAACCACTACCAAAGCGATAGCCCGTTAGCCCCTCCAAGTAGTTATTGGTTATCACTTGGCCTTCATTGATAACGCGAATTCCGCCGGTATGGTCCACGCCATTGCCTAAAAACACATTATCTTCAACGCGATTATTATTACCGTGTCTAAGAGTTAGGGTGCCTTTGGCGGATAGAAAAACGTTTCCTTTCAGAAGGTTCTCACCAGACTTAACAGAAATAATTTCAACTTCGCCATTAGTTTGTTCGAATATGTTATTAATAACCTGGGTATTCGAATTACTCAGAGAGTAATGACTTGTACCTATCCTTAACGTCTCTCCACCGTTTGAACCGAATACAGGGCGATAACCGAAGTAGTTATGATCGATACTGTGATGGTTCTCTTGATGTGCCTCGCCGTTAAGCCGAACAGCGACAGTAACCCCCTTGTTACGCTTACCCGTCAGGTGGTTATGGTCAAACCGGTTGTGCTTACCATAAAGTGCAACCCAATAATCTGATTCTTGGCGGTCCGGATTACTGTACTCATCAATGACTACTTCACTTACTCGTGAATAATTAGCTGGCGTTTGTGCATCTTTCCTAAACGAGATAACAGCGCTGCTAGGGGTATATCCGTCTTTGAATACCAAACCCGATACTTCTAAATATTGCCCAGCTAACTTTAAGTTAGAACGACCAGACAGAATAACCTTACCTTTAGTTTGCGCAGTCAGCGTGATGGGCTTTTCAACGCTACCCTGCCCTACTAGTAAAATTTCAAAGTCTTGATAAACACCGTTTTGTAAAATTACGTCGTCACCCGCCTTAAGAGACGATGCTATTGCGTTGTATTCATCTGGTGAGCTAACGGTATATTGTTTAGCGCCCGCGTTTGACGACATAGCGCTAATAACAATAAACACAACTAACCACTTAATAAATTGCACTTGCATAAAATACCTGCCTTTTGATCGCTTTAAGGGCGATGACGACGTAGTCGATACGTTACTTAGTCAGCGTTTTAAAGTACTCGAAAATCTCAGGTACATTACCTTGGCTTAAACCCGCATCAACCGCAGCGTTCAAATTAGCAGACGAGCCTTCCGCTATTTTTGATTCGGTACCTAGGTCTTCAACCATCTTCAAAAAGTAGCCCAGGTCTTTGTTAGCGTTAGCAATTGAAAAGCCTAAATCACTAACGTTATCAACCGCATAATTTTTACAGAATTGCATGAAGGGGGAACTTGAAGGCCCTGTAGACATAATGTCGAACAGCTGCTGCTTATCTACGCCTGCCTTCTCTGCTACAGCGAAGGCTTGTGACATGGCACAGACTGTGGTCATTCCCATGAAGTTGTTAATTAGCTTAGTTGTGTGGCCGGAACCTAAAGCGCCTAAATAAAAGACATTTTCACCTTGGTCTTCCAGCACACCTTTTACCTTGTTAAAGGTATCGATATCACCTGCTGCCATAATGTTTAACAGGCCATCTTTTGCGTGTGCAGGTGTTCTTCCAAGAGGCGCGTCAATCATACCTACGCCCTTCTTCGCCAAGTCTGCGCCAATTTTCTTAGTAGATGCTGGGATTGATGTACCAAAATCTACTAATACAGACCCCTCCTGCAAACCTTCTAACACGCCATTTTCAGCATAGATAACTTTTTCTACTATTTCTGAGGTGGTTAGACACAACATCACGATGTCTGAAGCTTCAGCAAGTGCCTTACCAGTTTTCGCTGTTTTTGCGCCGCGTTCTACACATTGATCCACAGCAGCTTTATTTAAGTCCATTACGGTAACGGCGTAGCCTTTGTTCTGAAGGTTTTCTACCATATTGCCGCCCATAAGGCCTAAACCGATAAAACCAATGGTTGGTTTGGACATGACTGTCTCCTAATGACGATATTCGTTGCATTGTCCGAAGTTGCTTTTCGAACTAAAAATAAAATGAATAGTGCTTTGTAATGGCATTTCGCTTTCAGTTCTTGCCAATTCAAGCCTACCCTTACGTTATTATTAACTTACCAATTTGTCAACCAATTGATAGAAATAACGAAAACCTGTAATACCAATAACAATAAAAGTTAAACCGTATAGATTCAGGAAACTTCGCCCACTAATTTGAGCGGTCTGAATGTGGTACATGTGACGACTGTGGTTTACCCAAATAGCTATCAGATTTGACTTAATATCTTGATTGGCAAAACCAAATTGATTGGCCGTGAGAGCATCTGAAAAATTAACGTCCAGACACCTCACCACCATATTGCGATGTTAGAAGCGATAGTTCGCACCAAGAGTGATTCTTCGGTCAGTCAGACCTTGGAAGCACAGAAGCGCACCTTCGTTAACACAGTACTGCTCTACCTCAGACTCAGTGATGTTTACGGCCTCTACACCAATATTAAGGTTTTCGTTAAC
This sequence comes from Alteromonas sp. W12, assembly GCF_001924945.1. Lineage (NCBI taxonomy): Bacteria > Pseudomonadati > Pseudomonadota > Gammaproteobacteria > Alteromonadales > Alteromonadaceae > Alteromonas > Alteromonas sp. W12. The sequence goes on along the minus strand of NZ_LQXH01000001.1, from coordinate 428,061 downwards.
ATCGTAAGTCACACTTGCATTCAACTGACCACGATCAGCTTGAACCGCTGGGAAGCCCCACGGGAAGCTAGAAGTACTTCCGAAGTCATCTGTACGGTAGGCTTCACGCCACGTGTAGCGCATGCGAGCAGATAGACCAAACTTCTCGTAATAAAGCGTAATGTTGTAGGCATTTTCAGAAAGATTTAACAGACCCTGAACCGCACTAACCTCTTGATCGCTTCCTGTGGTTGCTGCGAAAACTTGGCCAGCTCGGCTTGTCGCGATGTTTTCAGCTTCACCACCGTCGAACTCCTGAATAGTGTAGTTAGCAAGCACGCCAAAACCTGAAGCCCAACCTAGCTCGCTTTCAAAACCAGATAGGTCATATTGAACAGCAAATTCAATACCTTTCTGGGTTGTTTCACCTGTATCGTTAATTTTAGTTTCTGTGCCCACACAAACGCCTGTGCCAAGATTTGGACCAAACACGTTGATATCTGCTATTGGATTGAAGATACCACCACCTTCACAAGGGTCTGTTAGGTCTCGATACCCTGTTACTGGATCTTCTGCTGCACTCACAATTTGATCTACGAATAGATCTTTTCGAGTTTTGTGGAAAATCCCTACACTAATAACGCTCGCTTCAGCAAAGTACCACTCAGCTGCCAGGTCATAAGAAATTACTTCTTCAGGTGTTAGGTTAGGGTTTCCAATAGCCACATTTGGGTTAGGACTTGTGCTGAAGGTTACCGACGTCGAAAGGTCGTTAAAATTAGGGCGACGAATGTCTTTGCCAGCACCAAACCTTAGTACAATGTCATCCGTAACATCTGCAACTAAATTGAAACGAGGAAGGATAAAGTCGTAATCGCCGTTGTTAGTAACGCGTGAAACAAGCTCATCACCATTTTCATCAACCGTTACTGAGTTGCCTACAGAGGTTACGTCTGTTTGTAAGTAGCGAACACCGAAGTTACCGCGGAACATTTCGTATTCAAAATTTGCTTGTGCGTATAAAGCGTGAGTTTCCTCTTCAATATCAAAGAAGCCCGTTGAACTTGATGTTGGTTCATCTAATGTTTCGCCAGAACCATGAGTTTCTAGCGCTTGTTGAAGTGCAGCTAAAACAGCATCGGGATTAGACGATACTTGTTCGGGGTCTATCAGAAGAAAATCAGCTACATAGAGCTCACGCCCATCAGCATCGTTAAAGTTGTCAGGACCAGCGACTAAAAGCTCGCTAAACAAACTACCTCTCGGGCTATCTTCCATAGACCGAAGATTTACATTATTTCCTATCTCTTCACGCTTACTACCTGATTTGTTGTAGCGATAACCAAAATCAACGGACGTAATCATAGTGTCGACGTAATACGTGAAATCGACGCGGAAAGCATCTTCGAAGTTTTCAGTAGTGTCACGACCAATGTTTACATCACGCAACACAACGTTGTTTGGGTCAAGTAATTGCTCTGCCGTTGGCGCGTATTCTGCCCCATCAGCAATACCGAACGTTAATGCACCACCAGATAAGTCATATGCGAAAGGCACTGCATTATCGTTTGCTCCACCAGCATCTAAAGGCGCATTTGGGTTGATAAAGTTAAGCGTTGTATTAAAACTCGGTGTGGTAGTATCTGATGATGTTGAGGCAACCTCCGCAAACACGCTCCATTTTTCGCCTTGCCACTCTCCCCCTAAACGGAAAATCTCGCTTTTCGTTACACGAGAGTTAGTATCGCTAGAAAAGCGTAAGTTAGGATCGTCATCGTCATTTTCCAGATCAACTGGAATAACTCCACGAAGCGCCGCTTGAATTGAGCCCAAGTTTGTACCACCCAATGAACCAAAGTTAATGGTTTCAAATTCATCAGGCACTGACACATCGTTAAGCGCACTCACCCCAGACGCTTGCACCCGCGAACTTTCTTGTAAACGCTCTTGGTTGTTAATGATTGCGTCAAAAAAGAACTTAGTATTATCGTTCGGGGCCCACTCTATAGTGCCCACTAGATTTTTAGTTTCGTACTCGAAGTTGTCGTAGTCTTGAACAAAAAACTGAATTGGCAAAAAGTCAAAAGACTGTGCGCTCGCTACGCCACTATCCGACGTAATGATATTATCTCTATCAGCACGAGGTCGAAACGCGGTTACGTCTTGTTCAGCATAGCTTCCGCTTATAACAATACCAATGGTGCCGTGATCGGTATCCCAGTTATCACCAAACGTACCCGAGATACGAGGTTGAAAGTTGCTATCAGTAGTTAAACTACTGTTCTCGCCTTGCACACGAAACGCTGCTAACTGCTCATTAAGCTGTAAAGGACGAATAGTTTTAAGGTTAATCGTACCGCCTACAGAGCCTTCAATCGTTTTCGCGTCTGGCGATTTAGTCACTTCTAAGCCAGCAATAATAGCCGCTGAAACATCTTCAAAATCGATACCGCTTCGACCTGCGCCTGAACCGACAGTTGAAACCCCGTTTATTTCGGTGCGGTTGGCATCAGTACCACGAATCTGCACGCCTGTCCCCACGCCAGCTTCACGGGTAATCTGGATACCAGTAATATTTTCCAATACTTCCGCTAAGTTTTGGTCAGGTAGCTTACCAATATCTTCAGCTTCGATAACTTCAACAAGATTATTCTTGAAGCGTTTTTCATTCATCGCGCTAGCGAGTGACGCTCGAATACCAGATACCTCAATTACCTCTACATCTTCATTTAACTCTTGCTGAGATTCCTGCGCGTTTGTAGTTGCGGTAAGGCTTAGTGTCGTAGCCGAAAGTACCGCAAGCGTTATTTTAGATAATTTGTGTGCCATGTGTGTTTTCCTCTTAAGGATTGAGGAATGTCTAATCACTCATTCCTTACCGCTTAATTGATCTGCAACTTACCTGCCTTGTAAATTTACCTCACACCTACTTTACAAGGATGTTACAAACAGTAGATCAATTTCACATATTGGTCAACAACAAAAACAACAATTGGTCTTAACATTACCACAGCACCACCTTACCAATATAAAATTAATTTTTAATAATTTGATATTTAAAAGGTTGAAAAATTAAGTAAATCATTATTTAACAAAGACTTGGGGTTTTAGCGCTTATATGGAAATTGGTAATTAAAATTTTTCACCCTCACCTTTACGCATAAAAAAATTGGTAATATAAATCATCATAAAATGAGTAATCGCTAAAACCTCACACTTGCTAAACAAAAAGCAATACCAGCTTTTAAAGCGCCTATATGGCACTTATTACCGTTTCTTGATACGGTTATTCAATAATCAAAAATTTGTGCAGATAAGTGATGACAGCAGAGAAACCTTCTTCTCGATCTCAAGCAGGCTTTTTTAGCGAATCGGGAGAGTTAGGCGGAAGCCACCCTCAATTCAATGAAATATGTACTGCTCTGTATGAAAGAGAAATCGTCTCTCTAGCTCATAGCGAGATAAAAAACCTATCGCTGCTAAAGCGTCGAATGGGCGGGCTTCCTTATCACGTGAAAGCTATTGCTCGATATATGATTAGTAATGGCATCGCAAACAATCCATCCCCGCTAAAAACAGATACCCATAATGGAAGTTGGTATGCCAAGCAATCTGCAAAGTGCCCCGGCATTAATCATTTAGACGATGTAGAAAAGCGAGAAGCGTGGTATAGAAAAAACGCTAGGTATGGTCTTGTTGTACCTGTTTTAATTTTAAATATGGAAGGCTCTCACATTGAGCTTGATTCCATTGATATGGTAAACCAAGACAATACCCAGCTCCATCTGAACAAAAATGGATGGTTTGCCAATTCAGGGGAGTGCATTTCTTCAACTCCACTACGCGATGAAATGGAAGCGGCCACGGCACTTTCAGTTCAAAACAAAATACTGCTGCGGCCTTCAAAGGCGATAATGACCGCTGCATGCTGTGGCCATGCATGGAGCTTTAAATCCAAGCGTTCACCACGTGCCTTATCCCTTCGCGAAATGCGCTTATCTACTCAAATCAACTGGAAGAACTTTACGCTGCTTAATAGGTAACAAAGCCTCAGCCAGAATAAAAACCCAGCATATTCGCATAAAAAACCACAACCTCCTTCACACCTCCACAGCCAGATTTAGTACAAACATCCTAACCAACGCCATCTATAGTCAAATTACCCCCTCATAAATAACTGTAGTTACTGGTCACGTTGCTCTCACACCAAGAGCGTTAGGACACATATCCTAAATAATTAAAAGAAAGTATTTATACACGAAAAATATACTCATTATTGTAAACAATGGTTGACCTCTTCATGCCACATGGGTACATTGTCGCTATCAACTTGGTCAGCAAAGAAACAACAACAAATGCGTATTCGTTTCCTTCTTCTATCTCTACTCCTTATGGCAGCCAGACTGCACGGGTAGATTGCGACCAGCGATTTAATTTCACAAAAACCCGTGCCAAGCACGGGTTTTTTTTTAACTATTCAACTGAGAGAGCGTCATGACAAATCAAGTGAAGATCTTTGATACCACATTGCGAGACGGCGAGCAGGCCTTACCTGCAAGCCTAAGTGCCAAAGAGAAATTGCAGATCGCGCTGGCGCTCGAACGGTTAGGCGTTGACATCATTGAGGCTGGCTTTCCTGTCTCTTCACCCGGCGATTTTCGCTCTGTACAAATGATTGCCAAAGAAGTTAAGAACTCTATCGTTTGTGGCCTATCTCGCGCATTGCCGGGTGATATTGATGCATGCGGACAAGCATTAAGCGTTGCTGAGCAATTCAGAATTCACACTTTCATCGCAACGTCAGAGATTCACGTAGGTGCAAAGCTTCGCAAGTCACAAGATGAAATTGTAGATATGGCCGTAGCCGCGGTGAAACATGCACGTAAGTATACTGACGATGTAGAGTTTTCCTGTGAAGATGCGGGGCGTACCCATATTGATTACCTATGCCGAATGGTTGAATCAGCGATTAGCGCTGGCGCGACGACGGTGAATATTCCGGACACTGTAGGCTACACAACACCTACAGAGTTTGGCGGTATTATTCAGCAATTGTTTAATCGCGTTCCAAATATCGATAAAGCAACCATTTCTGTACATTGTCACAACGACTTGGGCTTAGCGGTAGCAAATTCATTAGCAGCTGTTGAGCAAGGTGCCAGACAGGTTGAATGTACGATAAACGGTATTGGCGAGCGTGCTGGTAATGCTTCACTTGAAGAAATTGCTATGATCTTGCAAACCCGTAAGAACATGTTGGGCTTTGAAACTAACATTAATTCTACCGAAATATCGCGCACATCTAAGCTAGTCAGCCAGCTTTGTAATATGCCAGTTCAATCAAACAAGGCCATTGTTGGCGCGAATGCGTTTAGCCATTCATCCGGTATTCACCAAGACGGTGTCTTAAAAGCGCAAAATACCTATGAAATTATGACCCCAGAAAGTGTGGGCATTAATAAGAACAACCTAAACTTAACGTCACGTTCTGGCCGTCATGTGATTAAGCATCGCTTAACCGAACTTGGCTATAAAACCGAAGACTATGACTTAGAAGCGGTGTATGACGCATTCTTAAAGTTAGCGGATAAAAAAGGCCAAGTATACGATTACGACCTTGAAGCCTTATTGTTCTTCGATAAGCAAAAACACGACCAAGCACACTTCCAGTTGCTTTATCTTCAAGCTAATTCAGGCCGTGAAATCATTCCAAGCGCTACCGTTAAAATGAAAGTGGGCACTGAAGAGATTACCCAGTCTAGTATTGGAAACGGCCCGGTAGATGCGGCTTATAAGGCCATCATGTCTATACTAGGTCACGAAGATTTAGAAGTTGTCGACTTTAAATTAGATTCAAAAGGTGAAGGTGCCGACGCTTTGGCGCAAGTGAGCGTTATCGCTACATATAAAGGCCGTCGTTTCCATGGAATCGGCTTGGCTACAGATATTGTGGAAGCCGGCGTTAAAGCCCTTATCTTTGTATTAAACAACACTTATTTAGCCGATCAAATTGATCAGCAAAAAAATCAACAAGAACGCGTTGCAGGAGTATAAATGAGCCAGTATTCAATTGCCGTATTAGCCGGAGACGGTATCGGCCCAGAAGTTATGCAGGAAGCCAATAAGGTTTTAGATGCTGTTGAAAAGAAGTTTAACGTCACCCTCAACCGTACTGCATATCCTGTAGGTGGCTACGCCATTGATACTGAAGGCGAAGCGCTACCCTCAAGAACGCTTTTGGGCTGTGAGCAAGCCGATGCAATCTTGTTTGGCAGTATCGGTGGCCCTAAGTGGGACACCTTGCCGTTAGAGCAACGTCCTGAGCGTGCCGCACTACTTACCCTTCGCAGTCATTTTGACCTGTTCAGCAACTTGCGCCCAGCTCGCATTTATCCGGGCCTTGAAAGCCTGTCTCCCCTTCGTGAAGACATTGCTAAATCAGGCGTAGATGTTTTGGTAGTGCGCGAGTTAACCAGCGGTATCTACTTTGGTCAGCCGAAGGGCCGAGAAGGTGAAGGCGAAGAAGAATTCGCGTATGACACTATGCGCTACAGTAAACGTGAAATTCGCCGTATTGCTATTGCAGCGTTTGAAGCAGCACAGAAGCGTCGCGGCAAAGTGACTTCAGTAGACAAAGCTAACGTACTGGTAACCAGTCGTTTATGGCGTGAAATTGCTGAAGAAGTCGCAAAAGACTATCCAAATGTAGAACTTGACCATATCTACATCGACAATGCCACTATGCAAATAATGAAGAACCCAGCGCAGTTCGATGTGATGCTGTGTTCAAACCTTTTTGGCGATATCGTTTCTGATGAATGCGCTATGATGACGGGCTCTATGGGCTTGTTGCCATCGGCAAGCATGAACGAGGAAGGCTTTGGCCTTTATGAGCCAGCAGGCGGTTCGGCCCCAGATATTGCAGGCCAAGGCATTGCTAACCCTATCGCACAAATTTTATCGGCCGCCATGATGCTGCGTTTCAGCATGAACTTGAATGATGCTGCCGACGCAATTGAAAAGGCAGTAGTGGCAACGCTAGAAGCAGGTGTACTTACAGGCGAGTTACTTCCTTCTGACAAACGCAGCCAAGCGGCAAGCACGTCACAAGTGGGCGATGAAATCGTTAAACAATTAATGGCGCAGGAGTAAAACAACCTCATGGCCAAGACCTTATATGACAAAGTGTGGCAAGCCCACATTATTGACCAAATCGGTGAAGACAGCTTAATTTATATCGACCGTCACTTAATTCATGAAGTAACGTCACCTCAGGCATTCGCTGGCCTTAATGAAAAAGGCCGTAAAGTACGACGCCCTGATCGCACGGTTGGTACTATGGATCACAGCATTTCAACCCGTTCATTGGCAATTGATGCCTGTGGACCAGCCAATGCGCTTCAGCTACAAACCTTGGCAAAAAACTGTGAAGAACACGGCATTCAGCTATTTCCAGTGGGCCACCAAAAGCAAGGTATTGTGCACGTTATGGGCCCTGAATTAGGTCTAATTCAGCCTGGTATGACGGTGGTGTGTGGTGACTCACACACTGCAACCCACGGTGCATTTGGTGCGCTGGCATTTGGTATTGGTACCTCTCAGGTAGAGCATGTATTGGCCACGCAAACGTTGAAACAAAGCCGCGCGAAAAGCATGCTTATCAACGTAAATGGCAAGCTTCCTGTCGGTATTACCGCAAAAGACATTATTCTTGCCATTATCGGCAAAATTGGCCACGCTGGCGCTACTGGCCATGTTATCGAATACGCAGGTGAAGCTATTCGCGGTTTGAGCATGGAAGAGCGCATGACGGTGTGTAACATGAGTATTGAAGCTGGCGCGAAAGCTGGCCTTGTTGCACCAGACGAGAAAACCTTCGCCTACCTTGAAGGCCGCGAATACGCACCTAAGGGTCAAGACTGGGAAGACGCTGTCGCTTATTGGAAAACCCTTTACACCGAAGAAGGCGCTACCTTTGACACTGTGGTTGAACTTGAGGCGGCGGATATCGCTCCTCAGGTTACTTGGGGTACCAACCCAGGTCAGGTTATTGGCGTAAACACGCCTGTACCTGCCCCTGAAGATTTTAGCGACCCGATTGAAAAAGAGAGCGCAGTAAAGGCGCTTGAGTATATGGGCTTGAAACCTGGTGAAAAGCTTGCCGATATTGCAGTGAACCACGTATTTATCGGCTCGTGTACCAACGGTCGAATTGAAGATATGCGTGCAGCAGCACAAATCGCCAAGCGCGGTAAAGTCGCCGATTCAGTAACAGCTATTGTTGTTCCGGGGTCTGGTAATGTTAAGCGCCAAGCAGAAGCTGAAGGCTTAGATAAAATCTTTATCGATGCGGGCTTTGAGTGGCGGTTGCCAGGTTGCTCTATGTGCCTTGGTATGAATGACGACAAGCTAGTGGCAGGCGATAGATGTGCCTCTACCAGTAACCGTAACTTTGAAGGCCGTCAAGGCCGTGGTGCGCGCACTCACTTGGTAAGCCCAGCAATGGCTGCCGCTGCTGCAATTACCGGTCGCTTTGCTGACGTTAGAGATTATCAGGAGTAACTTATGTCTGAACAAGGTTTTACACAACACACAGGCATTGCTGCGCCGCTTGATCAGGCCAATGTCGATACCGACCAAATTATTCCAAAGCAGTTTCTAACTGGCGTAACGCGTGCTGGCTACGGCAAACATTTGTTTCACGACTGGCGTTATTTGGATTTAGAAGAGAAAGAGCCAAACCCAGCGTTCGCGCTGAATAAGCCTGAGCACAAAGGTGCGAGTCTGTTGCTAGCTCGCGAAAACTTTGGTTGTGGTTCAAGCCGAGAACACGCGCCGTGGGCACTTGCCGACTTTGGATTTAAAACGGTTATTGCCACCAGCTTTGCTGATATTTTTTACGGCAACTGCATTAATAATCAGCTAGTGCCTGTGGCATTATCAAGCGAGCAAATGGACGCTTTGTTTGCTGCAGTGAAGGCAGACCCAGCAACTAAGATCACCGTTGATCTTCCAGCGCAAACAGTAAGTTTTAACGATACAAGCTTCAGCTTCGATATTGCTGAGCATCACAAAAACAACCTTATTAAAGGCTTAGATGCTATCGGTCAAACCCTTGAACTCACAAGTGCTATAGAAGCCTTCGAAGATAAACAGCCCGCGTGGTTGTAAAAGCGTGGGGCTTTAGCGCTTAACAACGCCCTAGCATGACACATGGGTGCTGTCGCGAGATGGCACCCTGTTTATTTCTCTCATCTATGCCTCTACCTTAACTTCGCATCAAGACGCCTAATACCAATCCGCAATAAAAATATCAGTTCACCTGATTTGAGCCATAAGCAACTTCTCGGCACATTTACACGTCACGCGTTTTCTCACGAATTCGGTAATCCTACATTCGCCGACTCTAGCTATACTAAAGACTAATAAACTCCTCACTTTTTTCACTGGAATATCGTACTATTCGTTTCTATTGTAATTGAAGGCTATGGCAACGTTGTGCCTCACAGGAGAGATAATGCTAGAACAGGTACCCATTGATGATTTGCAGCCAGGAATGTACGTCAATCAAGTACTTGAACAAACAGGTTCACTTAAAATGCGCTCTAAAGGCATTGTGAAAACCCAAGCCATTATTGATAGTCTAAAATCGAAAGGTATTTTAAGCGTCGAAGTAGATCTTGCGAAATCTAAGCTGCCCGAGCCAGCTGTGCCACCCGAGCCAGCTAAAGAAAAAGAGCCTGAAGTGACTAAACCGTTTGTTAAGCCAGTGGGTCGTGATTCAATTAACGAAGCCAACGAGCTTTACAGCAGCGCAATTGCCATTCAAAGCAGCTTTTTAAAGTCGCTTAAAAATGGGGCGGTAAAAGATTTGTCTCCCATGGAGTCGCTGTCGCAAAGCCTGATCGAAAGTGTATTTGATAATAAAGATGCGCTGAGCTGCCTGACTATGATCAAGGATACCGACCAGTACCTTCTTGAGCACAGTATTAATTGCAGTGTACTAAGCGGCATTTTCTGTGAGTTTCTTGGCTATGACAGAGATACCACAGAACAAGTGAGTTTAGGTGCCCTATTGATGGATATCGGCATGTCTTCCCTGCCAGATGAAATTCGCAATAATACAGGCGAATTTTCCAGTGATGATTGGGAAGTGATGAAAACTCACGTTGAAATTGGTGCTGACCTAGTTGAACAGTGTGGCGATATTTCTGACCTATCGCTACGCATCATTGAAGAGCACCACGAGCGCGTCGATGGAAGCGGCTACCCGAGAGGATTGGTTGGTGACGAAATCTCAGAGTTCGCGCGTATTGCTGCCATTGTGGATGCATACGATGCCATGACATCTAATCGTACGCACAAAAACAGTATCACGCCTACTCAGGCGCTAAAGCGACTAACTGCGACAGAGAACTTGGACCAAGAATTGGTAAAACAATTTATCCAGTGTATTGGCGTGCACCCTGTTGGCTCCTTAGTGAGGTTAAAGAGCGGTAAATTAGGTATTGTTAGCAAGATCAACCCTAAAGACCCCGTAAGCCCTCACGTTATGACCTTTTACAGCGTGACGTCGCAGCATTTCAATGAAGTGAAACGCGTTGATTTAAGTCAGTACGACGATGAGATTGTGTCAGGCGTTCGCCCCGAAGAGTTTAGTTTGAACTTACCAAAATTCTTTAAAGACGTTTTCATCAATCAGATGCCGCTGTAGAAAACACAGTTTAACCAGCGAGAGGCCCTTTTTTTAAAGGGCCTTTTTTGTATTTATTGTTAGTGTTTTTTGGAACTAACAGATAGTAATTACCAATCGGTTAATGCTGCCATAGTAAAAATCTCATCTTCGAAAGCAAGCACCACACGTTGCGCTTCAATATTGACGATTTGCACTCTATCAGCAATCCAGTCGCCCTCACCTATTTGACGGCCATTGACTCTCACCCATCTATCGGCAGGACGAGACGCATACATATGCGCGCTAAAGTTCATGGTTGGCAGTCGTGTTAACAAGCGAACGGGTAACTGATCTACACGGGGTAGTTCGTCTTTAACCGTCACCCTTGTTTGCTCTTCAGCGGGTGTATTATCTTGTGCCTTTGAGTCTAGCGCTTCAACGGCAGCATTAAAACGGGCCATAAGCTCTGGTGACACGGATACGTCAGATTGAGACGTAGCTTCATTTAATACTCTCCCTTCATAATTCCCTGAAGTCTCAGTTTGTCTTGTATCCATTGAAGAGCTACGCTCATATCCACTACTTGGCTCGGCGCTAGAACGTTGGGAGACGTCGTTATTGTAGCGATTCTGAGTACCTGTTGTGTTTGGGTTTGTATTTGTGATTGGGTTTGTATTTGGAACTGCACCTAAATCAGTATTTTGCGTTGCAGCTAAGTTGCCAACAGACTGGTTATTTACCATAGCGTTCGCTTGCGTGCCTTGCTGAGCTGCAACGCCGTTACTAACGTTGGCATTTACCGCTGTGTTAGCAGTTTCATTTAAACCTGCGCTTTGCCCACGTCCCTGAATGTTAGAAGATACCTGTTCACTTTTGTGGCTTGAAGTGCCTGGTGCTTCATTACTACTTTGCGTGGTCGTAAGCGCTGAAGCGCCTCCGCTTGCTTCAACCTGTGAAACTGAGCTTTCAGAGTCTGCCACCGGTACAGAAGCGGGTGCAGTTAGCATTGGCCACCAGCGTTTTGCCGTAGCGGCGGAAAAGCCAATGCATAAACCGCCAAGAATAACGACGGCAAAAAGCGCAACTTGCTTGGTATAAAGCTTCCATGCTGACGGAAGCCCTTCCAATGTGGGTAAGAACAAGCTTCGATTAAACTGCTCGTTAAGGGATTTATCAAATTTGGCGGTAGTGTCGTGCTCGCCCCGAAGCAAAGCTTGGGTCTGAGTTCTATGATGAACTGTCGGCGCTATTTCCACGGTTTGCTCAGGATCTATTTCTACCTCTTGCACGCCCATTTCAGACAAGCCCTGCACCATAGCATCGCTTGTCACTAAACCCGACTTTCTAATTTTAACTGGCCCATTTTGCTTGGTAATTTGAACAATCACCATACCGGGCACTAAATTTTCAATGGCGACGATATTAGACATACAAACTCCCTAACCCGTAGCCGAATATGATGGCCAAAACAAACGCCGATGCGAGATACCATTTACGCTGGCTTTGCACGCGCTGACTAACAACATCTTCTCCTAGAATTTGCTCTGCCGCGGCCAAGAATATAGGCTTTTGCACAACCGCATGCTGCTTAGTAAAAGATAAGGTTAACGCCCGATCGCACAGCAAATTAATTACCCTTGGAATCCCACCAGTAATTTGATGCACCGCGCGCAATGTAGACTTACTGAAAATACTGATATCACCTTCAGCCACGCTTAAGCGGTGTGCTATGTAAGCACTGACTTCTGGCGCAGTTAAGGGCAGCAGATGATAACGAGCGGTAATGCGTTGAGCCAGCTGACGTAATTCATTACGCTTTAACAACTGCTGTAATTCAGGCTGACCTATCAATACCACCTTTAACAGTTTTTCACGATTCGTTTCTAGGTTGGTCAATAAACGAAGTTGTTCTAGTACTTCGGGCAACAGATGCTGCGCTTCATCAACCATTAGTACCGTATTCATGCCTGACTGATGATTCTCTGCTAACTTAGACAAAATCAAATCGGTGAAATACTTAAGGCTTGCTTTTTCAGGTGTATAAGCCAAGCCTAGCTCATCACAAACCGTTGCTAATAGCTCAAGGGCGGATAAGGTTGGATTCAAAATCATGGCTACCTGCGTATTATCGGGTAGCTGCTGCAACAGTTTTCTCGATACCGTTGTTTTTCCCGTGCCCACTTCTCCGGTGAGCATTACAAAACCACCGCTTTCTCTGAGGCCAAAGGTCAAATGGGCCAAAGCCTCTTTGTGCCTAGGGCTCATATACAAATAATCGGGGTTAGGCGCAATCGAAAAAGGATTGTCATTTAACCCGAAGTAGTTCAAATACATGGTTGCTGAAGCGCCTATCTGTTTTAATTTTTAACGACGAATAAACTACCAGACGCAACCTTGAAGTGAAAGCGCATAACGATGTGGCTACGAATTTTAATTGTAACATTGCTATACTGCGCCACTATGACGTGGGGAGTGTTGAGTTTTGCGACACGCCAAAAGTCGGCACATCCCTAATCTAAAAAGTATTACTGACTAAAAATCGTTGGAAGAGCATGCAAGTATATCTCGTTGGTGGCGCAGTACGTGACGCACTGTTAAACAGAAAAGTTGTTGAACGCGACTATGTCGTGGTGGGCGCCACGCCGGAAGAAATGCTCAGCCAAGGTTTTACCCAAGTAGGCAAAGACTTCCCTGTTTTTTTGCACCCTAAAACACAGGAAGAATACGCACTTGCACGTACAGAACGTAAGTCAGGAAAAGGTTACACCGGTTTTGTATGCGATGCGTCGAGCTCGGTCACGTTAGAAGAAGATTTGTTACGCAGGGACCTTACCGTTAACGCGATAGCGCAAGACAACCTTGGAAACCTTATCGACCCCTATGGTGGTAAAAAAGATTTAGAAAACCGCCTACTTCGCCACGTATCTGAAGCCTTTAGTGAAGACCCTTTACGCGTATTTCGCGTTGCTCGGTTTGCCACCCGCTATGCTTATTTGGGGTTTACTATCGCCACTGAAACCATGGCTCTTATGCAGTCTATGGCGCAAAGCGGCGAGCTAAGCACGCTAAGTGCAGAGCGGGTATGGCAAGAAACAAAGCGCAGTCTTTTAGAGAAAACACCGCATGTTTTTTTCACTGTATTAAACCAAGCCCATGGCCTCAATGACTGGTTTACTGAGCTTGAAAGAAACGTAGATACTGCTCTGGAAACGTTAAAAACGGCGGTAGCACTAGAAAAGGCTGAAAACGAAAGCGTTGTTGAAGACACGGGTTCAGAAACCCCATTACCTGAAAGTAGCGATTCAGAAACCGCTAGGCTGATAACAAGGTTTACTGCCCTGCTCACTCACCTCAGTGAGGAAGAAGCGAAACAGTTATGCAGTCGGCTTAAAGTGCAAAACCAAGTTAGTGAAATCGTCAGCCTTGCCTGCAAATTCAAAGGCTTTCTTTTAAACGCTCAGAACTCGCCCGCCGACCTCCTCGCCTTATTCAATGGCTGTGATGCGTGGCGTAGAGTGGAGCGTTTCACATTGTTACTTAGCGCTTTTGCACCTTATGCTCATAACAAGGGCATAGATTGGCAACGCCAACGAAAGCGAATTGAAAATGCATTATCAGCCGCCAACCAAGTGAACGTGCAAGATATCATTGCCACGGGCGTTAAAGGCCCTGAAATAAAAGACGCGCTTAACCAAGCAAAGCTATCCGCTATTGCCTCTATTAATACATAATTGTGCTAAAGCAATGATCGAAAGAAAAACGAACGGACGCTTTCTCTCACCTTTAGCGTCACCACTTTTTTATTTACTTTTCACCGTTCTCCTTGCGCTTTTTGGTTGCACTGAAGAGACGCGCGTATTACCTGTTCACGAGTTTCGCTTTACCCAAGAGCCAGTGAGGAAAGCTGCGCTTTCAGAAGATGCCCGTCTTGCGGCATTCATTTTTGACGACTCCTCGGTGTCTGTTTGGGATGTAGATGAAAAACGAGAGCGCTACAAATGGCACAGTGACGTGCTTGATGAAGAGTCACTGCACCTAATTACGTTTTCCAAAGACAAGGCATGGTTAGCGCTCACAGGCTATTGGAGCACTACACTGATTAACTTGCGCTCAGGTGATGTGGTAGGTAGTTGGCATTTTAGTGGTATAGATCCCGGCGCCACAGCGTCATCAACTTCCCTATCCCACCATGGTGACAGCGCACTAGTTGGTATGACCGACGGTACCGTATTGCTACTAAATTTTGATAACAGCACTGCATTGCAATACCAGCACAATACAATGAAAGTGCTTCATGTAGGCTATTTTTCTGATGACTATGCGTTTTCTGGAGGGATAGATAAGCGCTGGTTTCTATGGGATTTAGACAAAAACGATGTGTTGCTAGAAAGGCAATATCGCAGTCGAGTTACCGCTTCAGTGCTAGACAATAGAGCTCAGCGAGCTTTTATATCCGATGCGCTGAACAGCCACGAAATTATTGATCTCGCCACCCATGAAGTGATCTCTGAACTACAATTTATGGAACGTTTCCGCTTTTTCCGAAAAGGGTTATTTTTAGAAAACGGTGACTACCTTATGACAACATCACCCAAATCAGTGGTGACGCTATGGCATGCTAACTCTGGCGAAGAGATAGCCTCATGGGAAATTAAACGCTACTCAAGCGAAGCCACCACTCACGCTATAACACTGAACGAGGATGGTGATGTTGTTACCCTCTCCTCTGATGGCGTGCTTCAAAGCTGGGATTACCGCGCACTGATTACATCACTGTGATATACCTAATGCTTATACCGTCCCTCACAGCCTTTGCCCCACCTTTTTGCTAACAAGTTTTCGTTTACACAACTTAAGCATGTCGCTATTATTTAATTTAGATTACAAATGTAATCCTTAACTATATTTGTGCGTTCTTGTGCAACAGTTGCTCGCTAGTTATTCGTTGCTTGTTCGCAGCTCGTTAAATAACAACGTCAAAGCGCGCTTCGCTTTAAACAA
This sequence comes from Alteromonas sp. W12, assembly GCF_001924945.1. Lineage (NCBI taxonomy): Bacteria > Pseudomonadati > Pseudomonadota > Gammaproteobacteria > Alteromonadales > Alteromonadaceae > Alteromonas > Alteromonas sp. W12. Next base: position 412,406 of record NZ_LQXH01000001.1, on the reverse strand, counting down.
ACGATTCGCCCTTTTAAATGAAAAAATCTGGCATCGGCTTGGAGATTCTTAAGTGAAAAAAACAATAATAACGTACCTTATAACTTTAGCTTTTCCCCTTATAGTTAGTGGATGTGCAAGCCCTCCAACCGTCTACCTTTATGGCAAATATCTTGAGCCGTCCAAAGTTCAAGCCTTATCTGAACAGTTAACGGACCATGGCTTGAATGTTGAAGTAAACGACTTTGATTTTCCTACATCCGTGTCTACAAATACGTTGCTCTATTCATTGCTGCTACAATCACCAGAAGCAATCGACAATACCACTAGCATCGCAGAGCATGCGGGTTACTCTATAAACCGTGTCCAATCGCTCACTCAAGGCAATCATTGGTATACTAAAAACTCTTTGGCGCTGTTCGTGTTTCCTGACGGCAATCGCCCCCACGGAACCCTCCTTGCCCAAGATCTTATCCATAGCTATATCGCCAATGGATGTGGTAACGGCGAGCGCCTCACGCTGTATAAAGACGGTACGTATACCCTCACACTTCAAACGCCCACATCTTCAGAAGACGTAAAGGGTAAATGGAAGTATCGCCAGTTTCCTTACCTAGAGCTTCAAGAACCAAATTCACCGTACGCCAACTACTACTTCGAAATTTCACGGGTTGAAAGTGAGGATAAAGTGAGTAAGCTCGATTTGACGCACTTGCACTTACTTAACGCCAACAGTACCAACCCGTTAGCATCAGAATGTGTATTTACCTACGGTGTGCGAATTTAACGCCAGTTTTTCTCAATGTTTTGGTATAGCAATGCTACAATACGCCCCATTCATTTAGAGCGTTTTTTATACTATGACTTTCGAAGAACTCGAATTAGACGAAGCACTGTGTCACGCAGCTGCCGATATGGGGTTTGAAACTCCAACTAGCATTCAAGAACTGGTTATCCCGCATGCGTTGGATGGACGAGATATCTTGGCCTCTGCTCCTACAGGTACTGGTAAAACAGCCGCTTTCTTATTGCCTGCATGCCAGTTTTTACTTGATTATCCGCGCAGACAGCCTGGTGCTACACGTATTTTGATCCTAACGCCTACCCGCGAGTTAGCGCTACAGGTTTACGAACAAGCCCTGGCCATAACAAAGCATACACAAATTGTGTGCGGGGTAATAACCGGTGGTATTAACTACGGTACCGATAAAGAAACCTTAAGCAAGAATCTCGATATTCTTGTGGCCACGCCAGGTCGTTTGCTTGAGCATATCGAAAAAGAAGCCGCAGATTGCCGTGATATCGAGTGTTTGATCCTGGATGAAGCTGACCGCATGTTGGATATGGGGTTCTCAACGGTAGTTAACCAAATTGCTGCCGAAGCGCGCTGGCGCAAGCAAAACCTATTGTTCTCAGCCACGCTTGAAGGCAAAGGCGTTAAGACTTTCGCTCATGACATTCTTAACAATCCTGAAGTGATTGAAGCGAACCCATCGCGCAAAGAGAAAAACAAAATTCATCAGTGGTATCACCTTGCTGACGACATGAATCACAAGCAAGCATTGCTGGTGAATATTTTGAAGCAAGAAACAACGACGTCAGCGGTTGTGTTTGTGAAAACCCGCGAACGCCTGCAAATGCTTAAGGACTTCTTAGCCTCGAAAGATATTCCAGTGTGCTGGCTACAGGGTGAAATGCCACAAGACAAACGTATTGCAGCGCTAGCCCGTTTCAAAAGTGGTGAAGTACCTATCTTGCTGGCAACGGATGTTGCTGCCCGCGGTATTGATGTGCCTAACGTGAGCCATGTTATTAACTTCGACATGCCGCGCAAAGCCGACGTTTATGTTCACCGCATTGGCAGAACCGGCCGCGCTGGCGCCAAAGGTACTGCAATATCTTTGGTTGAGGCCCACGATTTTGACATGGTAGCCAAAACCGCACGTTACATGGGCGAACCACTTAAAGCTCGCGTTATTGACGAGCTACGCCCTAAAAACAAAACGCCTAAGATTGGCCCCAAAAAGAAGAAAGTGAAGGCCAAAGACAAAGCCAAGGCAAAAGCTAAGCCTAAAAAGAAAAAGTAAAACTTGAGCACGTAGAGGGTGAGCGATGCGATGGCCGAAGGTTGGGAGTGGCTTTCGCAAACACGCGGTAAACACATCCATGTGCGCTCCGCTGCCGCATCCCTGCGGCAGAGGGTTTGCTCAAACCACTCCCAACCTTCGTCCTGAATAACCTAAAGTAACCCGATGAATGTGCTCGAGCTTATTTCAGGAGCAAAGAAAAAACGAGGAGTCTGGCACAATGAAATTCCCAGAAAAAATTGTTTTAGCCACAGGTAATCAAGGCAAGGTGCGAGAGTTTGCATCCTTATTTGCAGATTATGGCGTAGACGTTGTGGCGCAAAAAGAATTAGGTGTATCTGATGTGCCTGAAACAGGTACAACATTCGTTGAAAATGCCATTATTAAAGCGCGTCATGCGGCACAAGTAACAGGCCTCCCTGCTATTGCTGACGACTCAGGTTTAGTAGTCGACGCCCTTGGCGGTGCACCCGGTATCTATTCAGCCCGCTATGCTGGCGCTGATGCAACTGATGACACCAATATTGACAAGCTATTAGCTGCCCTAGATGGCGAAACCCAGCGTAAAGCGCATTTCTTCTGTACATTAGTGTTTATGCGCCATGCTGACGACCCAGTACCATTGGTTAGTCAAGGTAAGTGGCAAGGTGAAATTTTAACCGCTCGCTCTGGTAACGACGGTTTTGGTTACGACCCGGTATTTCACGTGCCAACTCATGGCTGCACTGCAGCAGAATTGGAGAAAGCCGAAAAGAACCGTATTAGCCATCGCGGCAACGCCTTAGCGATTTTGCTTGATAATATGAGAGCGACTTTTGCGTAATCCACCGCTTAGCCTTTATATCCACATTCCTTGGTGTGTTCAAAAGTGTCCGTACTGTGACTTTAACTCTCACGGGCTTAAATCTGATTTACCCGAGAAAGAATATGTGGCGCACCTGCTGGACGATTTAGCCATTGATGCCAAACGCATTGGCGACCGCCCTGTCGAGACAATCTTTATAGGCGGTGGCACGCCCAGTTTGTTTTCAAGCGAGGCCATGGCTGACATCTTAAACGGCGTCAAACAGCGGGTTAACTTAAGCGACACTGCTGAAATAACCATGGAAGCCAACCCAGGCACCGTCGAGGCAGGTAAGTTTGCGGGCTTTTATCAGGCAGGCGTAAACCGAATATCGGTGGGCATTCAAAGCTTTCAGCCGAAGCATTTAAAAGTGCTAGGCCGTATTCACAATGAAAGCCAAGCTGAAAATGCGGTAAAACAAGCACACAGCGCGGGGCTACCTACGTTTAATTTAGATCTCATGCATGGTCTACCTGAACAAAGCGTAGAGAATGCTATGGCAGATTTGAAGCAAGGCATTGAGCTCGATCCTTACCACTTGTCGTGGTACCAGCTTACCATCGAGCCAAACACGCCTTTCTATTCAAAACCACCAGAGCTACCTGACGACGACATTCTGTGGGAAATACAGGAAAAAGGCCACAGCCTCCTAGAGCGTGCAGGCTATCACCAGTACGAGATTTCAGGCTACGCCAAAGCAGGGCATCAATGCCGCCATAATCTTAATTACTGGCGTTTTGGCGATTACTTAGGTATTGGGTGTGGTGCCCACGGAAAGATTACCGATGCCGCTAATGGCACTATTCACCGTACCGTAAAAGTGAAGCATCCAAGAGGCTACATGGAAATGAGCCGACCGTATTTAGATACGCAAACGCTGGTTAGTGCAGACGACCTGCCGTTTGAGTTTTTTATGAATAGGTTTCGTTTAGTTGAGCCTTGCCCGATGAGTGATTTTAGTGACTTCACAGGTACTGAGTTAACGGATGACGTTAAACGCGCACTGTCTGATGCTCATCACCAAGGGCTGCTTTCTATTTCAGATAGTCACTGGCAGGTAACTGCTAAAGGACGTAGATATCTCAACTCTCTGCTGTCGTGCTTCGTATAATCTTGCCCATTTGAGCCAACCAAAAAGCTAGATCAAAAAAGCCTGCTCACGCAGGCTTTTCAGTCTTTAACCAGAATTAGTACACGTAATACTTATTTCAACTAGTTTTCACTCTTATCATGTCGCGTAATGATATTGTAAGGCTTGAATGCAGGCACACTTGCTCGAAGGTTCTCTTCCGCTACGTCTAAGCGTTTGAGCTTTTCACAAAACCACTCTGCCTTTTTACGCAATGTGGTGGCTTTATCACCCACATCAAGATGCTCGCCCACGTTATTAAGCTGACGAGTAATTTCCGCTACTTTCTCTTGATTTACTTCGCCACTTCCGGTGTTAATGCCGCTGATTGCCGATAATATACCGCCAACAGAGGTAGAAATTGCTTCCTCAAGCTGCGCTTCAATTTCACTATCCACGAATTCATCAACGCTTTCCAGTGATCCTGGGCCAATAAAATAATGATTACTGGCATGCCTGAATTTATCTTTCACGCGGTTTTGAACTCGCTTCATAGCAGCATTCAAACGCTCGTAGCTGTCGTGATCACTGCCTACTAAGCCTAAGTAAACATGCTCAATGGTATCAATAGCTAAATCTACACCTTCAGTGGCCAAAATAATCATTTTTGGTACTACATAGTGTAACCCTGAAGAATACTCTTCTAGCCACTGCCGTTCTTGCTCATTCAAGGTTTGCCAACGTCCACCTACAAATAGCTGGTTTTGGTCATTAATCTGAACTACGGTGCGGGTTTTATCCATTACGCGAAGCTGTTCGTTATTAACGGCAATACCGTAAGCAAAATCGATATTACAGGTATATTCAGCCTGCGCCGATGTGCTAAGTCCAGCGAATAAACAAATTGTAAAAAGGGCAGCCTTAAGGCTCGATATCATTTTCATACCAACATTGTGGCTAGCTTACTGGGAAATAAAAAGCCATCATGAGTCTAACGTGCTAAAAATCAGGTTGAACATGTCGATATTATCAATCTACTCAAAACGCAGCTTGATACTAGGGCCTGTAGACTTTTGTTATTCACCAAAGGTCAACAGGCTCTAAGCAAGAGTGTCGATTTTCTTTAAAATTGACGTTCAAACCAAAAAACAAAGCACGCATTATAGAGCGTGCTTTGTTGATAAAAAGTCTAAGGGTCAGATACTAGACGAAAGACTAATACGAAGCGGTGTAGATCTTTATCTACACCTATTCGTTGGTGTAGGTGCGCACCAGTCGTACGTAAATGAAACGGTCTTTCTCTTTAATCGAATGGCTCGCATTAAAGAATGCAACAACCCAGGCTCTGTCTGGATCATCTGCCGAAGGGGTAGAAGTCCAAAAATCATCTGGCGGCGTTGCAGGAAAAAGCGAGCTATTAATCGCCGGGCGTACGCAGTCGCGTTCCGTTAAGGTGGCCAACTCTTTAACGTTGGGCAAGCGCCATCCTAGCAGGTCTTCGTTACTCGCCTGCTGCGCAAGTTGTAGCGCCTGCTGCCACGTATACTTCACCGCTTCACCACTGCAAGTTGAGCCGTCCCAAGTTTGCCCTTCGGAACATCGTCTCCATACTAAATCTGTGGTGGTATCCAACAAAGTACTGGTAGTCACTGCTTCAAAGTTATCGTTGGGCGTGGTTTCTAGTCCATCAGACAAGCACTCTTGAGCGAAAGCTGAAAGCGATGCACTAGCAAGCAACGTCGAGGCCGCAACCATTTTGAGTGTAGTTAGCACTGCGCTTTTCAGTACGCGTTGAGCGGATTTATTAACTTTATTGCTCATGACTATCTCCCTGCTCTTACAAGACGAACACGCGCCGCTGATGACTTATTAAGAAAGTTATCGACACCTGAATCGAAATCCAATGCCCATGCATTTTGTGCATCATCACTGTTTACCCCATCAGCACTTGGCACTGAGGTCCAATACCATAGGGGCTCGGTAGAGACTGCACCGGTGTTAGGGAAGTAATCTTCATCAATGGCCACGTCGTCGGCAATGCCTAAATGCATTAACGAAAAGAGTTCATGGTGAGTAGGTAGCCGCCAGTCGTAAAAACCACACAGCCCTTGTGCGTTAACCGCCTGTACATATGCAGAGGTATTACAGCTGGTTAATAAGCACGTTGCATTCGCGCCTGTCTGGTCGCCCTCAAAACCGCCATTTACCTCTTCGCTGTACCAAGAATAGGTGTAGTCTTTATCTTGAAATGCCCCATCGTCAGTTTTAACTTCCCACACCAATCCGGTGACATTGTCACGAACGCACGACCACGTATCTGCGCTGGCGTCTTGTTCGTCGCCATTGGCATTTAAACGGGTAAAGTCGAAGCCGGCTTTACCACGCCCAGCTTTTTCAATTAAGCCATTCTGTTCAATAATATCAGCTCCGCGTTGTCCGTCTTGGCCAGGAAAATCATTTTGCTGCGCCTCTGTTAACGCATTATTGGTGGCTTGCTGCAAAAATCCCGTGTCGTTCAATAGCGGCGTCGGCATGGGGCGTATTCTAACGTTAATGGTGTCTTCAACACTGTTGTTGTTAGCGTCTGTTACAGTAAGTGTATAGGCCACCACAGTCGCGGTAGATACGGAAGGGGCAATAGCAAACGTAGATAGTGCATCGTTGTCATCTACCGGGCGAGCTGCCACTCCCGTGTTTGCCCCATTGTTAGATGTAACGTTGTTACTGCGCTCCCAAGAATAAGTAAGCGGTAGAGCACTGGGAATACTGGTGCTTGCTTCACCATCCAAAATAACCACCTCACCACTGAAAACGCCTTGCGAGAAGCCTGCATCAACCACAGGCAGTGTCTCGGTTTCAGACTGCACTGAGATTGTCACTGTGTCTACGTCGGTTGCACCTTCGCTATCAGTTACTTCAAGTTGAAAAGTGAGTTCCTGAGACTCGTTAGCGATAGGCGTAGTAATTGTTAAGGTAGAAAGGTTCGTTTCCACCCCCGTAATAACGTTAGTGCCGCTGGTTTGAGACCAAACATAATCGGCAATTTCGCCATCGGACGTAGATGAGTCAGTATCGCTGCTTCCCGTGCCATCAAAAATAATTTCAACACCACCTGGGAAAGTATTTGCTGGAAGGCCTTCCCACGCAGGCACATCAATACTTGCTTCCGGCGCTATGTTTACCGGCGCAACAGTAATTACCGTAAAGTCACTAGCCGTATTACCGCTTTGATCGTTTACCGAGACGGTAAGCGTGTATTCAGTGGCGCTATTAACTAACGGCGCAACGAAGCTCGCTGCAGAAGCGCTGGTGTCTTCATGTGTAATGGTCAGCGATGGAGAAGCGCTCCAGTTGTACGTATACGTGCCATCACCACCACTCACTTGTGCACTTAGTGAATAGGTCACGCCTTCCGTTACGGTAGCGTTAGCGCCTGCATTAACAACTAAGTTGCCATTGCCAGATCCCCCACCACTAGAGTCACCATCTCCGCCTCCGCCACCACCGCAGGCTGCTAGAATGAAAGCACCACCAATAACTGCAAGCCCGCGTATTACGGTGCGAGGAAGGTAGCTTGAAAATGAAGACGAACTTGATTGCATACGTACTCCCATCGCACTCTGTGCTGCTGTTCTATGCTCAGTGCGAGTAAAAACTTGATGTAGATAGAACCGCAAGATAAACAATATACTCTCACGGGTTACACGTAGCGGTTATAAGAAGGTTTTCTTTGCTCTATCTGATTGTGAGCTTGCTTCTTGCGCTTCAGACACTGTTACTTGTAGCGCTTCTAGCTGCTTTTTACCTACCGCTACATCAGTCATGTCGTAAATCATCATACTGATAAAATCCACCTTACCCGTCGCAGAAGTAAGAGGAGAAAGTGTGATGTTTTGGTACATGAATGACTCACTACCTGTAATCGGCCGGTAGTTTGGAAACTTGAACAAATAAGGGCGTTGTTCCCATGTCATAAAGGCACGGGTTTTTAGGTCGAAAACGGGCTTAGCTTTCTTAATAAACCAGTCTTGTTTGATTGCGGGAAATAACGAAAATAACGTTTTGTCTCTTACTTCACTCGGCAAAAGCCCACTGTGACTTTCCATAAAACCGTTCCACACTTGCACTGTGAAGTTGCGGTCTAGTACGACAATGCCAACGTCTACCGTTTGTAGCATGTCCATCATCCAGTGAAATTCTTGTAACTCATCTAAATGCTGGCTCATTAAAAATCCTCCAACAAGTGGGCGAGTTTAGAATTCATCATTTTCATAGACTCTTCCGTGAACAACAAAATCAAATCACACTGAACATTGTAGCCTTCCAAGCCATAGCTAAGCTCTATCGCCAAGGTTCGCTTCCACTTTATTTGATTCATGTAATAATTTCAGTGATAGCACGATGTTGACCAAGTACGATAGGATGGCCTTGGCTGAAGTTAATGTCCATTTGATGGGCCAGTCCTGTTAAACAGGTTCCAATCAAAATACTCGCAGCATCCATAAGCAGCTCTAACTGAAGTTGATCGTCAACTTCGCCTTCTACATTGAGTATTTTAGCCACGTCGTCAAAGCTTGAGTCGCTCAAAATACACAATGCCTCACCACTAACACCTGGCCCTAAGAAGCCTTGGCATACCGCAGTAACTTGCTCATGGCTCTCAATATCAGAAAGCATCATGTGAAGTTCAGACACTTCAATTAAATTAACGTTGGGAATAGGCAGTTCAACAAACACGTTCATGGTGCGGGCTAAATGATCCCCCGCTTGCCCCATGGCTATGTTAGTGATTTCTTGGTAACAATCGCGGATTTCAGGGTCTAGCGGTGAAACTTCTTCCGGCTCTTCCTCTTCAACATGAAGAATGTTGAATTTATCTAGTACCTCGGCCAGCTTCTTAGGATCCACCGGCTTTCGAATAAAGTCCAAAGCGCCAAGCGATGTCACTCTTTCATGAGCTTCAGGCTGAATATCACCAGACACAACAATAACTTTGGTTTTAAGACCTTGTTTCTGAATTGCTTCTAATGTGCCATACCCATCTAAAACGGGCATATTGAGGTCGAGCAATAGAAGATCGCCCTTTCCTTCAGCGAGAGCCGATAGAGCATCTTGACCATTCTTCGCAAAATGTACGGCCACTTCCCAGTCTTGAGGAAGGCATTTAGCCACTTGCTTGCGCGCAACTAACGAGTCGTCACATACGAGTACAGAAAACATTAAGTTCTTTTACCACCTAGCTTTTGAAACCAGCTACCGCCGGTATTTTCTAGCAATTTCAATTGTATCGGCACAACTACTGTGAACTGAAGTAACGATTTGAGTTAACTTACACTTCGCAGTAACCCGGTTACTTTTTGTTTGAATAGATACCATATATATAGTGATACGAAACACCTCACTAAGAAATAGCACTTTTGGGGAATATTGCCAGCACGTTTTTACTCACAAACATCACAGCGCGTTGATTCTTTGCTACGCGTTTTTCCAGCAGCTTGTGCACCTTTTAGTCAAGGCGGGTGATTGCAGGTCTGGTCAGGCTAAATCACAACGAATAGATAAAACGCCAAGTTACGAGAAAAGCTCTCAAACAAAGAAACCAAAAATGACAGGTAGTGCCAACGCAGTAAATATACCATTTACACAAAGGCCCAGAGTCGCCATCGCCGCCACGTCTTCCCCCATTTGAATAGCTTTGGCTGTACCAATTGCGTGGGCCACCGTGCCCATAGCAATACCTTGCGCCTGTCGATTTTGTACATTGAGGACCGCAAACACACCAGTAGCCACAATGGCTCCAACTACACCCGTCACAATGACAAAAACGGCAGCCAATGCGGGAATGCCGCCAACCTGCGCACTCGACTCCATAGCAAGAGGCGTGGTGATTGATTTAGCTAACATGGTAATTTGTATTGCACGCGGTGCATCTAGTGCAAACAAAGTAAGCCACGCTGTGAAAGGCGCGAGTATGCCACCAAAAGCAATACTCGCCATTAACCGCCAGCCGTAGTGCTTTAGCTTTTGCCATTGTCTGTAAATGGGTAGTGCTAATGCCACAGTGATAGGCCCTAGCAACCAATGCAACAAAGAAGCCGCCTGTTGATACTCAGTAACCCCTGTTTCAGTTAAATAAAGGCCAGCTGACACAATCAGCGCGGTAACGACAATGGGATGCGCTAGCGGGTGACCTTTGCATTTTTTGTTCACCCAAAGGGCAATAATGTAGCCAATTATTGAAACGCTAAGCCACAATAACCCCGTTAAGCTAAACGCTTGATGTAGAGCCTCCTTCATTCTTGCTTTCCACCCTTGCTTGCCACATCTGAGCCGCTGCCGCTTTTGCTATTAAACAATTGCTGCGAAAACCAAGCGGTTATTCCTAAACTTATCGAGGTCGTTACAATAATCGCGATAGCAATGGCAAGTGCATTGGACTGAATGTCAGCCCAATAAATTGATACGCCAAGTACGGCTGGAATAAACAGTAAGGACATATGCTTCAAAGGAAAAGTAACAAAGCGCGCCGTGTGAACCTCAACCTGAGGAAAAAGAAAAAGCATCGCGAGTAAAAAGAATAAGCCCATTAATGGCCCTGGTATAGGAAGGGCACTCACATTAACGACAACTAGCCCAAGATAATAAGCAGCAAACACTAAAACTGCGCCCACTATCATGTTTCTTACATCTCGCACTATCGCTCCTTATTAGGCCTTGCAGGTCCTAGTACTTATTCCCAAAATTCAGTGAGTAAGTGTAACGATAAGCGAGTTAGACCACCAGCAGTACCATGGTCGTATAGTAGAATGTTGCACTGAAATGCGCTTTGACGTTCAGTCTGTCAGCCAAAACTGATAGTAATACTTGTGAGTAATCTTGAACGCTTCGCCACCTTGCATGACAACTCGCTGCTGATTGAGTTTTTGCTCCAGGTGCGCGATATGTTTTGCGTTGACCGCCACAGAGCGGTTACAGCGTTTAAAATTCTGCTCTCCCAAACGCTTAAGTAATTCACACAAGGTTGTGCGGACAACGTAGCTTTCTGATAGCGTTTGAACACACATGTAGTCACCTGCAGCTTCAATCCATTTAATCTCTGCTGGATTTAAACAACACCACCCGTTTTCAGCGCGTATCCCTACAACATTTGGCTGAACAGTTTTGTTCAATTGCTGGCGCAATGTAGCTAAAAGCGCAGGTTCAGACACCCCATATTGTTCACAAAGTCCCTTTACCAGCATATTGAATTGAAAGTCCCGTTCATAAAAATGGTACTTGGTTTTGACATGCTCAATAGCGTTTAATACTTGGGGTTCTTCAAGTGGTGATTTAACAAATCCTGACGCGTTGTGAGAAAAGGCTAACAGCGCTTCTTCGTCTTTATTTCCTACTGCAAGCCAATACCTTGATGCAAGGTTTCGACTTGACTGTGAGACTGAATAGAAACCGATGGACTGAGGATATTTCTCTGCTAACGCAAGACAATGGCCTACAGATTGCGCGCCATAAACGTGACTGAATACGTCTAGCTTTTCTAGCATTTTGCAAAGTGAGTTTTGCATAGAAACAGAGTGTAAAAAAACCAGTGCGATCATCTGCGATCCCTTGCAAGTGCAAGCAGTAATAGCTGTCAGTGTTATCTATCCCCGTCTTAATAAGTGATGGGATGTAGACAGCGAAAAGTAAAAATAAGCGAAAAAGGGGCTATAAGCTGCATAGCCCAATCGCCAGGGTAGAAAACTCTTCATTAGCGTTTTGCTGTTAGTACACTAGGGCTAGCATTAATGCGACGAGCAATCAGCTGTGCGTTTTTAGATGCATTATGAGTAAGTGCAAAAGTAAGCATGTCTTGCCCGTTGCACACTAATCCTTCATGGATATATCGCATTTTAAAACCCGTCGCTTTCACGGCGCGATGCAATCGCAAACGGCTATCGCTTTTTACCGCTTCACACACTGCAATTAAGTTTTTTTCTACATGCTTGGGATACGGGGCGGCATTCGCTACTGTTGCAGTAAGCGACAAGGTTATTCCTAGTAAAGCAAGTTGGGTAACACGGCGTGACATAAACATAACAAGTTCCTCTGATAATATTCGGCAACGCGGTGACTACCTCTTTTGTCCCCGCACCATTAAATTAGTGAAACTTTGTAAAATTCACGCTATAAAAACGTTAAAGCACCGCTATTTGAGACGTTGCGACAAGTACACAAAAGCTAAGGTTTAATAATCGGTCTAAACTGTTATTAGTCGTACTTAACACACACTTTGCAACATTCTTATAAATGCATACGTTGCGAAGTGGAAAATCATAAGCAAATACTCTTGCCCGCCTAGCGGTGCAGACAATAATCTAATTTCTTAACACGTATTCAAGGAAGAGCCATGTTAGAGCAGCAACAATACCACCTTATTAGAGAGCATATGCAGCCTGGTGACATCATCGCGTTTGGCGGCAATAGCTTATTTTCTCGTTGGACCAAACTCACTACACGCTCTGCGGTAACGCATGTGGCAATAGTTATGCAAACGAAGATGCGCGATGAAGATTCTAATCGATATTTTAATCAAGTCATGGAAGCTACATCTTATAAAGGAAAGCGAGGGGTAATGACCAATAGACTAAGCGAGCGTGTAGCATCTTATGACGGTGATATTTGGTGGCTGCCCTTGTCTAGCGCCTCAAGAAGTATCTTTGAGCAAAATAAGCGAGACTTCTTTAACTTCATGTTTGAACAAGACGGGAAACCTTACGACGTGCTACAGCTATTCGGCTCAGCAGTGGACGCGATTGATGAACATCCCCTGTTCGGCAGCATAAGCTACAATCAAGAAGACTTTAATAGCTGGTTCTGTTCAGAGTTAATTGCTGAGGGGTTGGAAACTGCAGGTGTTGTAAGTGGCGTAAATGCATCGGAAGTCACGCCGGTGGACATCTGCCGGTTTAACATTTTCAAAAAGCGTTACGTACAGCTTAAAGGAAAAGGAAGGGTAATTGGAGGGTTCAATTCACTCAAGGCAGATAACTGGGGCCAGATTGCCTAACCCCATTAATTAAAAACACATCTACCCCAATATGGGGTAAGGTGAGTTTTAGAAAATACTGTCTTGGTGAATCTTAATAAACATGCTCGTCCCAATTTTAGAGTAATCGATTTTATACTCTTTCCCATTTAGGGTTTGTACGAACAATAATGTTTTTTCGTCGCCAAACACATCGCTAGTAGTTACATCTACTAGTTCCATGTCCATCATCTTAGCATCGCGCTTGTTTTCAGGCACTTTGCCTTCGTACTGCTTAATACCTTTATAAGTAACAAGAATTGGCGGATGTTCATCACCATTGATCACCAATAGATCTAATTTTCTTATTTTATGAATGATGGTATTTCGACCACTTGTAATGAAGGGTTTTTCAGTCATTCTCATCTCCGCGACCGCTCACCTGCTTTATAGTTATTAACAAAGAATGTAAGTGATTGAGTTTATCACGATGTTAACAATCAGCACATAAGCATTTGGTTGATATATGTGTGCAAAGTATAAACATAAATTACACAAAATGAGCAATAAATCGCTAATTTTTGCGTGTAGTGTGTGTTTTTACAAATTGCTCGTCGGTTAAACTGCGCAAAAATGCAACCAACGCCGCCTTTTCATCTTCAGAAATCGTAAAGCCTTTTATGAACGGACTGCGGTAAGGGTTAGGGCTTTCAGCCAGATTTCCCCCACGAGCATAAAACTCAATGACTTCATCAAGGGTGGCAATACTGCCATCATGCATGTAGGGCGCAGTAAGGGCTATATTGCGCAAAGTAGGTGCTCTAAACTTCCCCATGTCTTGTTTATTGTGGGTAACGCTGTAAAGTCCCATGTCCGATTCCGGATAACTGCCCTTCCCATCTTCATTATACAGGCCAGTGTTGTGGAAAGGCTGAGCCGCAAAAGGTTGAAAACTATGCTTAGACGATTGAGTAAAGTTCAGACCTCCGTGGCAGTGAAAGCACTCAGTGCGCTCTGAAAAAAACAGATTCAAACCTTCAAGCTGCTGGGCGGTTAGTGCATTGTCATCTTGAGCGTAAGCGTAGTTATCAAAAGCACTATTAAACGACACTAAACTTCTTACGTAGCTAGCAAGCGCCTTTACAATATTGTTTAAATTGGGTGTATCATCACCATAAGCCGCTTCAAACAGCGCTCGATATTCGCTGCCCTCAAAGCGCTTTAATATACGCTTTTCATTTCCCGTAACGCCCATTTCCACAGGATGTTCATTAAAAAGCGGGATCATCAGCTGCTTTTCTATACTTTCTAAATTGTTATGCGCCCAAGTGAAGGATGCATTATAAGCCACGTTTACTAGCGCTAATGCGTTACGGTTTAGCGCGTCTCCATTCGCGCCTACTGAAACCGTCTTAGGTTCAGAGAAAGCATGCTCTGGTTCATGGCAGCTGCTGCATGAAACCGTATTGTTAGCACTTAAGCCCTTATCAAAGAAAAGCTTCTCTCCCAAAATTACGCTTTCTTCGGTCACAGGATTGTCTGCGGGAACGGGAGGCGGTGGAATATTGTGAGGCAAATTCCAAATGTAAGGCGTGGGCGATTTACTGCACGCTCCTAAAATCATTGCAACAAGCGCGATAATTGCCGCCTTGAAAGCGAGCTGAGCTCGCCTTCTAGTGCAAATTAAAAGTGCCGCTACTGCCACTTAATCCAAGGCCTGTGCACTAAATTCTGAATAAGCTTTTTACAGGGCTCAGTTTCAGGAGACTCGAACATACAACTTGGCGCTTCGTTTATATCAACTTGCGCGACAATGTTAGACACCGATACTTCCAAATCTAAATCAGTATCAAGCTGGGTCATCGGCAGAATAAACTCCACCCGGTTTGTGAAAGCACACGATTTTTCAGGTGGCCTGACTGCTGATTCAGAATCGCAACCCACGCTACCTAAATGATAAGACCATTTGCGTGTTTCCTCTGAGCCTTTAGACACATCCAGTCGCAAAAACTTATGACCGTTTTGCCAGCTCCAAAACATTGTACTGTCATTCAATGGCGAAGGCTGTGTAAGCGGGTTAGCGTGATTATCGTCGAAGGGAAGGCCCATAGTGAAGCGCAAGTTTGTGGACAGCTTTAAAAGCTCTTCCGATACATCTAATACAATTTTGCTATTGGCATCATCAGGATTGTTGCACTTATTGTGAAACTTTAGCAATGCTATATTCGGCGTCTGCCATTGGGTTTGTTTAAACTTAACCCGCTGCCACTTCCCATCAATGCGCACTTCTGGCTTGCTAAGGTAAAAACCGAAGTAGTCTATATTCCATCGCTGTTGTCCAATACTCATGATCATTGGACATGCCCCCGTATCGACTCCCACCAACTTAAACGGGATTTCACCAGGCTCTCTTCCTTTGAGGTTAATGACATCACAGCCGGTTAACGACACTAGCGCCGCAAAGAGTAACGAAGGCATGACACTCATGCGAAAAGGCATTTTCATTTACGTATGTACTTCCTTTGGATATCTGGTAGTTTTTTATACAAACTACCTTTTTCTAATTACACACTTGCGCGGACGACAAGATGAATGCATTCCCATTAACGCTAATAGTGCTGCTATTAGCATTTGTGAGTCAAGGTGCACAAGCACACACAGACCATGACAAAGCGCGTTTTGTTGCCGAAGACGGCGTGGACGCGGGCAAGTGTGACAACCGTTTCAGGCCCTGTAAAACATTGAGCTATGCCGCGCGACAGGCCAATAAAGGCGACAAAATTCTCGTTGCTGAAGGCCAATATTATTTCGACAACGCTCAGCATGCACAAGTTCTAAACGACAGTCTTTTACCCGTATTAGGAGGCTTTTCTCGTGAAGATCATTACCAGGCACAGAAGCCTGCCTTGCACAAAACTACACTAGTTAATGTACCTGCGTATTTATCAGAAGCCCTTTATGAAAAAGGGTTCGACAGTATAACTGACGGAAAAGCCGCGTCTTCCCTTCAAGCACAGGCATCATCGCACATGGTCCTTAGTACCGAAGTCAGTGCAAATGAAGCTTGCACAGATGGCACGGCTGCCGACTTCCCATGCAGCAATATCGAACTACTCTCTAACGTACCTGTTAACGTATTGTCGTCGGTATCAAATAGTACCAACGATATTTGGGGGCACGTCGATTTAAACAACCGTAGAGAATATGCCATTGTTGGCATGCAGGCCAGCATTGCCGTTGTAGATGTAACCGAGCCAACAGCACCGGTAGTAGTAGGTGAAATTACCGGTCAAAGTACGACATGGCGCGACATTAAAGTCTATCAGTATTTCGATAGCGCTGCGGGGCGTTTTAAAGCGTATGCCTATGCCAGTGCCGATAGCGTAACAGAAGGTTTTACCATCATTGACCTTAACGACCTCCCTAATGGTATTAGCTTAACGAAGCGGATTAACGACGATAACCGTGCACACAATATCTACATCTCTAACGTAGATTACACGCTAAACACACCGTTAAATGACGCTGCGCCTCAGCTGCATTTGGTTGGCCAGGATAGTAACGGCGGAGCCTTTCGTTCATATACGCTAGCCTCACCTCAAACACCAACCGCGTCTTACATACCTAGCGGTCTCACACGTGCCGACTATACGCATGATGCGTCATCTATGCGCGTTACCGACGCAAGAGCGCAAACTGACTGTGTGAATGCTACGGCTGATGGATGTACGGTTATGCTTGACTTCAATGAAGATGCAATGCGCCTTTGGGATCACACGAACACAAATAGTACCTCTGAACTAAGTAGTATTAGTTATAACGAGGTTGCCTACACCCATAGCGGTTGGTTTAGTGAAGACAAGCAATATGCCTTTGTTCACGATGAGTTGGACGAGCGAAACTTCAGCTTAAATACCCGGGTTATGATTTTTGATATTTCATCACTCACAACACCTGTGCTTGCCAGCATTTGGACCAGTGACAACGGCACTATCGATCACAATGGCTACGTAAGAGGTAACCGCTACTATATGTCTAACTATGAGCGTGGCTTAACGGTACTAGACATTTCAGATCCTACCGCGCCTGTAGAAGCAGGCTTTTTCGACACCTACCCTGCTTTTAACAGCACCAACTTTAATGGGGCGTGGGGCGTATACCCGTTTCTACCTAGCGGTAATATTTTGGTTAGTGATATTCAGCGCGGTTTGTTTGTATTAAAAGACAATACGTTAAGCGCGACAACAGTCGCGGGCTTCTCTCAGGCTAATTATGAAACGGATGCTGATACAACCTTAAGCCTTCCTGTTAATAAGACAGGTACCGGGGCTATGACAGTTGCGTATGAAGTAATAGCGGGTTCAGCCACCAGCAGCGATGTAATGTTAGCGTCTGGAGAACTCAGTTGGGGTGCGGATGAATCACAGGCTAAAAACATCACGTTAAGCATCAGTGCTAACGAAAATACCGAAAGCAATGAGGTATTTTTCGTCAGATTATTTAACCCGCAAGGAGGAGGTATCGCCTCTGGTAGCGGCTATGCTCGAGTCACCATTAGCGGTACTGCCCAGCAAGGAAAAATTGAATTAAGCGCTGGCGAACGCGCTGTTTTAGAGACCGACTCTGAACTTGCGTTAAACATTGTTCGCCAAGGCGGAAGTGAAGGCGAAGTAAGTGTGAACTATTCACTGGAAAGCGGCACAGCAGTGAGCGATGAAGACTTTGTCAACCAAAGCGGCACGCTAACTTGGAGCGACGGCGATACCAGTTCGAAGACCGTAAATATTACGCTTATTAACGATAGTATCGAAGAAGACAACGAACAATTTCGTTTAGTACTTGCTGCACAAGACACAAATCTTCTAGGTGGTGTGGTAGAAACGCTGATTACGATAAAAGACGATGAGAGCAATCAAGCTCCTGTGGTAAACGCAGGAACAGATGTTGAAACCGATGTAAGAGCCAGCGTTGAATTAACGGGAAGCGCCCAAGACCCCGAAGGCGCGTTAACAAGCGTAGAATGGACGCAAACCGCCGGCGACACGGTTACCATCAGAAATGCAGATACATTAACCATGTCTTTTACCGCCCCATCATCTCAAAGCAATTTAACCTTTTCGTTAACTGCAACGGATGAGTTTGGAGTTAGCACCAGCGACACCGTTACTGTTACCGTAAACGAAAGTGTAGTGAGCTTGCCAACGGATACTAATTCAAATAGCTCTGGTGGAGGCGGCTCTACGACTCTGTTTAGCATGTTAGGCTTGTTGTTAGCGTTTGGATGGCGCCGTGTTAAAATGCCAATCAAGGCACATAAACTACAGCTTAGTGAACAAAAATAAAGCAAACAAATCACAAAGCCACCAGCGAGGCGTGACAAGGCAAATAAAACTGCTTATACTTGCGCTCGCTTGTGGTTGTTATGCATAGCAAATTGCATTGAAAACTGCACAGCACATCTCAAAATGGCCCCATAGCTCAGTTGGTTAGAGCATCCGACTCATAATCGGCAGGTCCCCTGTTCAAGTCAGGGTGGGGCCACCATTTTTTACCTCGCTGCACCCACCACAAAGAATTAAGGCCAAACTCAGTTTAGTTTGCTACCCGCTGATAATCTCGATAATCTGGGAGCCATTGCGTCTTTTGAATACTCAAATTAATTTCTTCGTCCGATCTTGGTAGTGCAACGCCATCTATCACAGCCTGCTTTGCTACTTCGAAAGCAATTTTCAATGACAGTTGCTTGATACTACTTAAAGGCGGTAATAGAGCGCCTACACCATTCACAGCAAGAGGAGATTCAGCTGCTAGTGCTTTGCTCGCTGCCATCAACATATTGTCTGTAACCTTTTTAGCACCGCAACTTACTACGGCAAGTCCAATACCGGGGAAGATATAGCTGTTATTGCATTGGCTTATTGGAAACGAATTACCATTAATTTCTACATCTTCAAACGGACTTCCCGTTGCTACTATTGCTTCGCCATTGGTATATCGCAAAATATCTTCGGGTAAGGCTTCAACACAGCGCGAAGGATTACTTAATGGCATTATAATTGGCTTATAAACATTCGCGGCCATCGCGCCTATCACCGCTTCACTAAATAAACCATTACATCCCGACACACCAAGTAGCATGGTAGGCTTAACGTTGTGTATTACGTCTAACAAGCTAGATTGCGTGAGCTTGTCCCATTCGGGAAACAAGCTTGTATCATGAGCGAAACGCTGCTGAAAAGGTAACAGTGCTTTTGACTTCGTGGTAAATAGGCCATCCCTATCCACCACAAATACGTTCTGACGGGCTTCTTTCTCACTCACCCCTTCGGCCACAGCACAGCGCACCCAATGCTCTGCTATGCCGCACCCAGCAGAACCGCCACCGGCTATTACCAATCTTTGTGAAGACGGCGAAACCTGTTTGGCTTTACACGCAGCCAACATAGTTGCTACCGCAACAGCTGCAGTGCCCTGAATATCATCGTTGAAACAACAGTACTTATCGCGGTAACGCGATAGCAATGGTGTGGCGTTGTGTTGCGCAAAATCTTCGAATTGGATAAGTGCATTGGGCCATCGGCGGCTGACTGCTTGCATGAATTTATCCAAAAATTTGTCGTATTCACTTTGCGAAATTCTAGGGTGACGGCACCCCATATACATAGGGTCTTCCAGCAATGCAGCGTTGTTTGTACCCACATCCAATGTGATAGGTAGTGTATTGGCAGGGCTAATACCACCACAAACGGTATACAGCGACAGTTTTCCAATTGGAATGCCCATACCACCAACACCTTGATCGCCTAAGCCAAGGATCCGCTCTCCGTCAGTCACCACTATTACCTTAATGTTGCGTTTGGTGGCGTTGTGCAAAATGGCGTCAATTCGGTCTTGTTGATGATGAGCGATAAATAGGCCGCGGGCGCTGCGATAAATATCAGAGAATTTCTCACACGCCTCTCCTACCGTTGGCGTGTAGATAATAGGCATCATCTCCTCAAGATGCTCGCTGATTAAACGGTAAAACAAGGTTTCATTTTTATCTTGAATGTCACGTAAGAAAATGTGCTTACTCATTGCGGTGGGGCAATCCTGATACTGCAAATAAGCGCGTTCCCTTTGCTGTTCTATCGTTTCGTAACGAGGAGGTAGTAAGCCGTCTAAATTAAATTCAATTCTCTCTCTTTCACTAAACGCACTGCTTTTATTTAGCAAGGGCATATCTAGAAGCTTAGGGCCAGCGTGAGATAAATATAGGGGTTTATTGTTTTGATAAGTCATAGTGGTACTTGCCGATGCCCAGAGAATGACTGGGCATCTTAAGAAAATTAAAAGATAAGAGGCGCTAGCCAAACAGCAATAGCACTGACTAAAAGGATGCTGACAATGTTCAGCACGAAACCTGCCCGTGCCATCTGGGATATGCTGATATAACCCGACGAGAACACAATGGCATTTGGTGGTGTTGCCACAGGCAACATAAATGCGCAGCTTGCTGCAAGGGTTACAGGCAATATTAATGACATTGGCTCGAAGCCCATTTCGATAGCAATTACTGCAACTACCGGCAAGAAAGTGGCTGCCGTTGCCAAATTACTTGTTAGCTCTGTAAGGAAAATCACCAGTGTTGTTGCGGCTAGCACTAACAGGAGCAGACCAAAGACATTTATGTTTACAAGCCCCTCGCCAAGCCACTGTGCCAACCCGGTATTCGACACTGCTGCGGCTAAACTCAATCCGCCACCGAATAACACCAGAATTCCCCAAGGAATATCTTTCATGTCATCCCAAGCAAGTAATGCAGGCCGATTTTCACTTTTTTCTCTGCCATTAGGTATAACAAAAAGTAGTACCGCAGCAGTCATTGCAATACCAGCATCAGAAAGGCCATCAAGGGAAAACCACTTCGCAAGGAATGGCCGCGTCATCCACGCAAAGGCAACACATAAAAAGAGAACACCGACTCTCCACTCTTCTTTGCGAATAGGGCCAAGTGCTTTTCGTTGAGCCGCTAGCTTAGACTGTGCACTATCTGGCGTCTTAAAGTTAACCGGGTATACCCACCTTGTCAGCGAGATCCACGCTAAGGGAAGTAAAACCACGCTAAGTGGGATCCCAATAAGCATCCATTTTGCGAAATCTAACTGTACGTTATACGTGTCGTTCATAAAGCCGACTAAGAACGCATTTGGCGGTGTACCTACTAAGGTCGACATACCACCAATGGTTGCGGCATAAGCGATGCCAAGCAGCAAAGATAGCTGAAAGTTCTTTCTCTCGCTTTCTGTGAAGTTTAAATCCTCGCTTTCCATTGTCGATAAAATCGATAACGCAATAGGAAGTAACATCATGGTAGTAGACGTGTTCGTCATCCACATACTCAATATGGCACTTACCAGCATAAACCCTAAAACAATAGAGCGAGCTGAACTGCTTACGTAACTCAATATGAAATACGCAATGCGTTTATGAAGATTCGCCTTCTGAAGTGCCAAAGCAAGCATAAACCCACCTAGAAAAAGGTAGATAGTGGGGTTGGCATAAGGTGCCGAGGCCGCTTTTATATCTAAAATACCTAGCTGAGGAAATAACACTAAAGGCAATAACGCTGTGACCGAAACATGTACCGCTTCGCACGACCACCAAAGCGCCATCCAAACACCTACAGCAGCTGTCGACCATGCTATTGGGCTTAACCCTTCGGGAGCAGGCAATAGGTTCATCACGAGAAAAGCTAATGGCCCTAGAATTGTACCTACCCTTCTATAAAGGTTTCCTTTAGGTTCATCACTCGTTGTCGAAGAAGACATTGATAACGAATTAGTTTCCACCTACTTCTCCTCATTTCCTTTATTGAATTCAGGAAACAGGTATTTGAATGCGTAAGGCACAATCTTCGTACTACTGTGACCAACACCTCGCACAACCTCGAGTTGCCAATGTGGAGAGACGTCTCTTTCCACTGCAACATTCATTGCATGTGCGTAGAATGACAGTCCTCTTGAGAACACGTTTCGTCCTTGCTGATTTGCTTTGTTGCTATTGCTAATGGCTTTGGTTCGAGGTCCCATGTCTTGGTCACCTAACATAAACACTAGCGGTCGTGTTAACCAATCATCAATTCGCGACTCATTGTATGGGCTATTTAACAAACCAAATGGGTAGTCTTGCTGAGTATCTGGGAAGGTGAAAAATGCGGCATTGGCAGCAACCGCTTGAGATACTGGTGCGTCAGGCTTAGCTAACATGTAAGTGTGAACAAATCCGCCTCCAGCAGAGTGACCATACAAAGCGAACTCACGCTGCTCAGACCCAAAGCGCGCAACAAAATCATTAAAGACTTTTTCAGGCACATTATAGAACTGAACCGATTCCGGACGCTTGGCCCCTAATGGCGTGGTAATGCCACCTAAATTGTATTGATATTCATCTTCACACACTGCTAGGCTGCACCCAATCGCAAGCACAATGAAGTTGTGCTTTTTCGCCAAACCTAGCCACTGGTCTCGATAATCATCGGCATTGCGACGAGCTCCGGGTACAACCAGCAGTATCTTTGTTTGTGCGTCTGCGTTTTGGGGAACAATATAGTGTACATCTATTTTGCCCCCTGCCCACTTGTTAAAGCTGTAATGACCAACATCTTTTTCTTGCCAAGGTTGTGTGCTAGCACACGCTGCCTGCAGTAGCGCAACCGAGCAAAGCCAAAAAGTAAAAACTATTTTTCTAAACATAATAACCGTCTTAAGAAATGGCGGCGGTGTGCCGCCAAGTTAGCAGGATCAGAAGCTTGCGCTTACGTCCATGTAAAAATAACGACCGTAGTCACGATGTGCGTCATTGAAGAATCCGAAGCTTTCCGCAGCTAATGGCGCGCGTTTATCTGTAAGGTTCTTCACCCCAAGACGGAAGCGTGTATCAACTTCTTGTATTTGGGTTTTATAGTCGAACGTTGCGTCAAACGTAGTCATTGCTGGGATCACAAATCGCGTTCCGTCATCTAAGGTCAACTCACTTTGATAGAAACTGCCGATACGATAGCCAGATAGCGAAGCGCCGAATACTTCACCTCGCCACATTAAGCGTAAGCTGTGTTTATCTTCCTGATTGCCATTACGACCAACTAAATCAGCAAAGCCATCGACAGGGAAACTTGCTGGAAGCAAACCACTCTCACTAGCTTCAACTAACTGGGTAGCTAGGCCGCCAGCTTCCTGCTCAAACTTCTCAAGGAACGATCCGTTATAATCGATTTTAAATCGGCCATAGTCAGTTTTAATGTTGTAGTAAATTCCTACGTCGTAACCACTAACCGTACGCTTATCTAAGTTTGCATAACGGTCGTCTATGTAGTTAATCTGACCCGCTGGGCAAATGCCAGCAGCCGTATAATACGCGGCTTCATCAGGGTCTATTTCTCCGCGATTTACGCTGGCGTTAAAGGTTGCGGCATCACAATTACCGTTGCCCTGCTCTAGGCGATATAGCAAATCAAGCAAGGAGTGGTTTTCTTCACCAAACAAACCAATCGTGTTTTCTTTCTCAATAGACCAGTAATCAAAGGTAATTGCTAAGCCGTCTAGGGGCTCAACTACAATTCCAACCGATATATTGTCAGACTCTTCTGGCTCTAGTTCCTGGCTACCTTGCGCAATACGTTGCAGAGAATAAGAGCAATCCAATGTGTCCTGATTAGGATCGCCTCCATTTTCTGCGGCGTATAAACAAGCGTAGTCAGTACGCGTTTGAGTACGCGCAACAATTTCTTCATTGATAGTAACTAGATTCGGCGCTCTGAACGCCTGAGACCACGAGCCTCTTAAAAGCACAGGTTCAAATGGACGGTAACCGAAGGCCACTTTACCCACCGTTGTGTCACCTACGTCAGAAAAGTCTTCGTAACGGGCAGCTAACTGAATATCAAAGTTATCAAACACGGGGATCTGCAGTTCGGCAAAAGCAGAAGCTACCGCTCGGTGCCCTGAATTGTCCGGTGTTGGACTAGAGTTCACCACATCAGATACAAAGGGGTAGGTGTCACCGTCTGCGTCGATAAACTGAATAGTGCCATCAAGGCGAGGGTCACGGTCATCTTTGAATGATTCGTGACGGTATTCAAGCCCCGCAACGAACCCTACGTACCCTGCTGGTAACTCATAAATTCCTGGGTTAGAAAACTTAATATCAAAGGTTTTAAGCTCAGACTCACTCTTTCGATAAACATCGATGAGAGCGCGTTCAATATTAGAGTCTACACCTGCAGAAAACGGGTTATAAGCTGCTTCTGTGGTGTCGTTTAGCGCTTCCTGCATTAAGGTATTAGATACACGGTTATGAGTTACGTCATCTTTAGTGTCTTTTGACCAAGACACCGCAGTTTCCCAGTCCCATTCACCCCAATATCCTCTTAACCCTTGCAGGAGTCGGAAAGTTTCGCCTGTATTCTCTACAATTCTTGGGTACTCAGCGAAGCGATAGTTATCTATCGTCAATGCCGCGCCATCACAAGAAACGCCAGCGGCAACTGCCGCATCGTCTAAGCGATTGGGCGATCCACATGGACCAAACGGATTATAGTAATTGTCGGCGGCAACAATAAGTTTTGATGACGAAAATGATGCGGTAGGATGTCTTCGCAAATTTGTATTTGAGCGATAGCCCAAAAACTCTGAAAAGGCCTCCCACCCATTTTCAAATGTGTGGTTTAAATTGATGAAAATATTTGTGCGGTCGAGCTTGGATGTTAGGTCGCGGTCTTGATTCATATTAAAGCGCACAGTACCTTGTCCATCTGGCGCAGCACATAAGCCGTTACCTAATTCCCACGCACATCTCTCATCTCCGCTAGGGTAGGTTTCAAACTCACCACTCCCATCAACATAACCTTCCGTTCGCAATGGATTACTTGACGTAACTCTATCGACAAAATCGAACTGACCGTACAAAGAGTTGGCACTTGTTGAATCAAATTCAGGATGTCCATACCAAGGGGAACCCTCGGGCAATCGATCGGTCAGATCGGCATTCGTCCATCGAGGATCATCTTGAGAGTTTACTCTGTCGCGTTGGTAATAGTTTGCGATAACGCCAATATTGGTTTTACCACCATTGAAGGTTTTCCCCCAGTGCATGGATAGCGTCTGATCGTTTCGAGGTAAGTGCTCATATTCTTGCCACTTAACTCGCACATCAAAGCCTTCAAAGTTTGTCGGCGTTACCGTATTTACCACACCTGCAACGGCGTCTGCACCGTAGATTGCAGATGCTCCATCACGCAAAACTTCTACGCGCTTTGCGCCATAAACAGGGATTAACTGTGAGTTGACCGAACTTACTGGAACGAAACTTCCCCCCACTTCTTCAGTCTGATATGACGCTGAATTCACCATTCGACGGCCATTTATTAGTACTAAGGTGTTTCCTGTACCAATATTTCTTAAATTGAACGCGCCAACGTCACCACGGGCAGCATTTACACCACCACTAATGTTGCCTGCTTCATTGAAGAAATTTTGTCCATTTTCTGGAATAAGCTGTAACAGGTCATCACCAGAGTCGACGCCCATTAATTCTATGTCTTCGGCGTCAAGTTGCGAAACTGCTAGGGCTTCGCTAATTTCAGCACCCTTAATTTGTGAGCCGACAACGGCTATTTTTTCGATTTGACTTTCGTCTTTGGTCTCGGTTTGAGCATGGGCGTAGGGTGAAAGAGATGTGGCTAATGCCACCATACATACAGGCGAAAGTAGGCGTCGCCGCGTACGGATCACTTGGGTAATTTTATTAATCATTGTTTTACCTTAAAAGTGTTGAATGTGTCCTCAGCACAAATGATACACAATTGTTAAAAGACACAATTGCGCAACATTTGTTACATCGATTCAACATAAGGCAAGGACCTTGCCACACTTACAATCAAAATAAAATCACTTGAATTTCAAATAGATAAAAAACCTCACCGCAGAGAACCACTCAGTTTCGGGCTTAGATGGGTGGAATACCACACGTGAAAAAATTGTAAACGGGTGGAAATCCATCCATTTACAATCGTGGTTAGGACTAAGAAAGTTTGAAGTCGTCTTTAACAAGACCGTACTTTCTCATTTTGTCGTACAGTGTCTTACGAGGTAAGCCTAACTCCTGCTGAACTTCAACCAACCTTCCGTCGTGCTCACGCAGTGTCGCCTCTAATACACCTTTCTCATACTGTGCGACCTTGTCAGCTAAGGTTAATGTGTCACTACTATTCTCACTATTAGGATCGTCAAAAATTGTTTGCCCCCCCATAAGAACAAAACGTTCAGCCGCATTGCGCAACTCTCGAATGTTACCGGGCCAGTTATGTTGCTGAAGCCTTGAAAGCTGATCATTTGTGAGGCGAGGCGCATCAGTGTTGAAACGAGAACTCGCCAGTGCTGCATAGTGTTGGAATAAAAGAGAAATATCCTCTTTGCGTTCACGCAAGGGTGGAATTTCAACATTAATCACGTTTAGTCGGTAGAATAGATCCTCTCTGAACTCTCCTTTATCGACCAATTCAAGCAAGTCAATTTTCGCAGCGGCGATTACCCGAATATCTAAGTCTACGCGACGGTTGCTGCCGAGTGGCTCTATAACGCGATCCTCCAGAACACGCAGTAACTTAATCTGTAAAGCCATTGGCATACTTTCAATTTCGTCCAGAAAGAATGTTCCGCCGTTTGCGTGTTCTATTTTTCCAATACGTTTCTTTTGTGCACTTGTGAATGCGCCAGCTTCAAAACCAAACAGTTCACTTTCAATCATGGTCTCTGGAATAGCGCCGCAGTTTATCGCAACAAAATTCTCATTTCTTCGATGGCTGTTGTAGTGAAGAAATCTTGCAACCAAGTCTTTACCAGAGCCCGTTTCTCCTCGAATAAGTACGTCGGCGGGTATATCTTTTATTTGCATCAACAACCGTCGTAACGCTTTAATTTTATGAGTATTCCCTAGCAGGCGAGGCCCGGCACCGGTTTGTGCATCAAGTTCATCTTTCAGTGCACGGTTTTCTAATACCAAAGCTCGCTTTTCTCCCGCTCGCTTTAGCACATCTAAAATATATTCGTTGGAAAAGGGCTTTTCGATAAAATCATAAGCGCCCAATCGCATAGATTCCACCGCCGTGGAAATATCACCATGCCCCGTTAGCATCACCACCGTAAATTCAGCGTCAATCGACAGCGCATTCTTTAGAAAAGTGACTCCATCCATGTTGGGCATATTGATATCTGACAAAATAACACCGGGCCAATCCCTATCAAGTTTGATTAGTGCATCGGCAGCGTTATCAAATACCTCTACTTCGTACCCCTCTATTACAAGAAGCTGCTTTAAGGCATTCAATATAGTGGGTTCATCATCAATAATATAAATTGGAATGCTCATGCTACAAACTCTTGGCTATTGGAATTGTGAGTGTGAATATTGCGCCACCGTCTGGGTGGTTGTCGGCTGATATAGTACCGCTAAAAGTTGACATTATACGCTGAGAAATAGTTAGACCTAATCCTAACCCTTTGCTTTTAGTGGTATAAAAGGGCTCAAATACGGTTTGAAGCTGCGCTTCAGATAATCCGCTTCCGTAATCCCTCACTGTGATAAAAGCGTATTCAAGGTCGTTGTTTACAGCAATATCTACTTTTGCCGTTTCTGCGTGTTCTTGGCTTTGAAGAGCGTTGTTCAACAAATTAACCAGCACTTGTTCTAACGGAACAGCTTCCGCTAAGACAGAAACATCCTGGTCTTGGAATTGCACCAATATTTCCGCTCCCATTTTGCTGATTTTACTTTCTAAAATGGATAAGGACGCAGAAATGGTATCGGCGACAATTACAGGCCCAATTTTGCCCGCTGACTTTCGCGCAAAAAGCTTATACTGAGCAACCATTGTTGCCATTTTCTGCACCAGCTTAATTATTTCGTCAGTAGTCTGCGCGATACCTTCCGTCTTATTTCTAACAATCATTAGCTTTAATGTTTCACTGTACGTAAGCAAAGCTGTAAGTGGTTGATTAAGCTCATGATTAATGCTTGCCGACATTTCGCCCAGCAAAGCCAGCTTTCCGGCTTGAATAAGCTCATTTTGTGTTTGCTTTAACCTAGACTCTGTCTGTTTTTGGATATCTATGGTTTCAAGCAGTGTGCTATTAATATCTTGAAGCTGGGCAGTCCTTTGCTCTACACGGTGTTCTAATTGCTCATTCGCTGAAGCGAGCTGTCGTTGAGCAATGTTGTTTCTTCGCCAAATCATGCTGAGCAATGCAATTAAGACGAAAAGAACTAGAGCACCAAAACATATCGCCCCAACAAGCTTATAGGCTTTTGTAATTGGAGTAAGAACAATCAGGTGCCAACCTACTTGCGGTAATGTTTTTGCTGCCAATAAATAAGTGCGAGGTTTTTCTTTATAACTAAGCACTAATGTCTCTGAACTTAAAACCTGATGTAAGCTCGAAAAGTCAGTTAGTTGTGCTAATGATCCAGTGCCGTATTGTCTCTGGCGTTTTATTTCAGCTTTGACTTCGCTAGGCAATTCAACAAGCGAAGTATAATTCCAGTCGGAGTGTGAACTATAGAAAACCGCACCATGATCATCGGTTACCATGAAGGGGGAGTCGTTATCGGCGCTATACTCTTCAATAACAGATAGCGCAACTTTTACAACCAATACCCCTATAATTTTTTCGCCATCCCTGACCGGAAAGGAAAAGTAGTATCCTCGTTTGCGAGAAACAGTACCCAGCGCAAAGTAACTACCTTCACTTCCATTCATTGCCTGCTGAAAGTAAGGCCTAAACCCGTAGTTACTATTTACGAAACTGTCTTCTTGCTGCCAATTGCTTGAAGCAAGGGTCACTCCGTCGCGAGACATCAGGTATACAGCATCGCTTGAAATCGATTCGTTGTAGGTACTCAACAAGCGGTTAACTTTGAGGACATTTTCGTTTGTCGGGGCTTGAAGTATTTCCTCAATTGCAGGATGAATGACGAGTACGCGAGGTAATGTACGATATTTATCGAGCTGAATTTCTAAACGGCTAGCTACATCTTGAATATTATTTTCAGCTTCAACTTTTAGCTTTTCTACAACGTGGTTGTAAGACAATCCCCCCACCGCGAATAGATAGATAAAGCAAAGTAATGCTGTAACGATACGGTACACACGACCCCCAAACCAGGCCAACTTCGGCACTTCAACAACTCAATAACAAAAAGCTGACAATTGTTTAATGCAAAGCAATATAACTGAACTAACAACAATTTTATATGCTGAAATGGCATGACCCGGATAATGAAAAATTCACCTAGTCGAAAATCACGACAATGCATTTGATTTCTAAAATCCATCCCCATAATGATGAGGCTCCCGAGGTGGTTGGGGGTAATTATTGTTAAAAGGATATTAGAAACAATGAAACGTACTATTCTCGCCAGTATCTTTGGCGCGCTTTCTTTAAATGCTTTCGCAGCTTCGCCTTCATATGACTTCGTTAAAGCTGGATACGTACAAGCAGATATTGAAGACGCAGGCGACTTCGAGCCAACCGGTTTTCAAATTCAAGGCTTCAAATCACTTAACGAAAATGTATACCTGACAGGTCGTTATGGTCAGTTAAGTGAAGACGAATATGGTGTTGACGGTGAACTTGACTATATCTCTGCAGGGGTTGGTTACCGCTATGGTTTAACTACAACAACCGACTTTTTTGGTGAGTTGACGTATGAGTATGTGGATGTTGACCTAGACTCAAGCTTCGCTTCTGCTGAAGCTGACGACAATGGCTATGGCATTACTGCCGGTATTCGTTCGATGCTGTCAGAGCAATTTGAGCTTCGCGGTGCTATCCGCTATATCGACATTGAAGACGACGAAACAGCTTTTGAAATTGGCGCAGACTATTTCTTTACACCACAATTCTCTTTCGGCGCAACTTACGTTATTGCTGATGATGTTGACCTACTAGGCGTATCTGCACGTTACACCTTCTAACACCTTTGATGGGTTAACGTACTCGCAACAAAGCCACGTTACACAACGTGGCTTTTTTATTGAGTTAAATAAACTCTCACAGAGAGTCACCTAAAAAGGTTTAGAACAAGCGCAACCGACTTAATCTAAATACACCTCAAACTCTGCAATTTGTGGTCGTTGTGTTGCAGAATCGATGACAAAGTTGATTTTATCCAAATTGGTATTTGAAAACGAAATCGTACTTGGAATTGAGTTTCCTGATGCCAATACGCTGCCTGTGTCATTGTTCACAAGTTGCCATGAAGTTACCGCACCTTGAGTAGTAGAGGTCTCAATTACCCGTACAGTATTTACTGTCGTATTCAAGCGTTTGATGCTAATTCTTCCCGTCGTTCCGCTCGGAGACCAGTAAGTAGATACATCCCCATCCCTTACGTTCCCGTAACTTGTTCCACTGTACTTAGAGCTACCGTCAGATTGTGCATTTAACGCTAAGTTGGTGCCGCTTGGCGGATTACCTCCTGAATTATCATCGCCGCCACCATTATCACCTCCCCCTGTGTCGCCACCTCCTGTATCACCACCTCCTGTATCACCACCTCCGGTATCGCCACCGCCACCAGTTGAACCGCAGCTACCGTCTGATACTGCAAGATTTTTGTTGGCACCAGCGGTGTTCTCAAGAATATCTCGTATACAAGATGCCCCATCTAGCGAGTAACTATAGGGAATAGATATTGATGCTGTAGATTGAACGTTTGGCCCTGCAGGCTCATAGTCACTGTCTGAGTCGCTCCACGTTACGCCACTTCCGAAAGTGTTTCCCGCAACCTGCCAATAACCGTCAGTTGTTGTATAAAACGTACCCAATGGATCTTTACTATTTTCGAAATAGTTGTTTTCTACTTTGACTTCGGCTCCTGCGCGGGAATTAATCCCTGAAGAGCGAACGCCGTCATAGTAGTTATTGTAAATGTGAGCTGTTGCCCCCCTTACAAGGGGAACGCGCGAGTTCAAATTGTCAAAGATATTGTGGTGATAGGTGATCGGACCGTTATTAACTTGTGATTCGCTTGAACCTACCAGACCACCTCGATCTGAGTTACGTAAAATGCTGTAAGATAAGGTGATGTATTTCGAGTTATCCTTTACATCGAACAAGCCGTCATAACCATCACTTTCACCACCACTAGCTTCTAAGGTTACGTGGTCAACCCATACGTTGCGAACGTCTTTTTCTATCCCTATCGCGTCTCCGCCATTTGACGTGGGTGAGCCCGATTTTTTGACATTTTTAACATGAACGTTTCTTATAATGATGTTTTGGGAATTCCTTATGTGTATACCCAGCTGGTCAAATGTAGCGCCACCGCCTACACCAATAAGTGTCACATTCGCAATGTCTTTTAACTCAATTTTGTCTTCTGCGGTATTACAGCTGTCTCCAGACACTTTTTCAGTATTACCATGATTGATTGTACCCGAGACTTGAATAATGATTGGCGTTTCTGAAGTGTTTCTATTACACAATGCTTCGTGAATTTGTTTACCCGTAGAAGCTTGTACTACTTGTCCACCTTGACCGCCTGTCGTGCCTCCGTTCTGTGTGTGAAAACCTGAAGCAACTGCAGACGTAGAGACGGCAAAGGCAATTGATGATGCAATTATCGTCGATTGAAATATCGGTAAGTTCTTTTTCATTTTTTGTCCTTAGATTAATAATTAGAAGGGCGTACTGCTTCAATTACTCAACAAGACAACATCAATTAGTTCTCCTTTTCACGCGAACTAACGGAACTTAATTACCGCCCATTTGCCACCGGTAGCAAAAAGATAGTAGCAGGCAAAAGAAAATAATTAACAATCGCATTAATAACAAATTATTAATAAATATAACAAAAAATATACATAAGACGGTATAACCTTGAAAAACTTAAAGTTAATTTCCTTTATAGAAAAGAGAAATACAACCCAAATTGCCACCGGTATCTTTTAAGAACTCAAAAATCACTCGGTGAAAATCAACGGTGTATAGAAAAAAGAGCGATAAGGATAAACGCATGTTGACTATTTTTGGCGAAAACTCCCCGTCAGAAGTCTGAGACATCATTTGCTCAAGTCATATTTGGCGAGATTTTTAAGCTTTGGGCGTTAAATTCTCTGTGGATTGAGCTGCACCTTCCTGCTCTAGGTTAAGCGCAGTAATTGGAAATGGAATGACAATCCCTTCTTCATCAAAACGCTTTTTAAGCATTTTTATAAAGGCGCTCTTTATGAAGAAGCGGTTAAAGTATTCACGGGTTCTCAGCATCACTGTTAAGTTGATACTAGAATTGTCGAAAGTGTGAAACAGAACAAAAGGTTGATAAGTTTCAACACCAAACTCGTGCTGCTCTAGAATTGTATTGGCAACCTCTAAACATACGTTTTCAACATGCTCTAAATCAGAGCTATAATGCACGCCAACTTCAACAGGCACCGACAGTTCGCGTTCAGGGTAGTAGTAGTTAATCAACTTTGAATTAGACAGCTTACTGTTAGGCATGATCACGATGTTGTTAGGTAGCATTCTAACCCACGTGGAGCGCCATCCTATTTTCTCTACAAAACCTTGTTCTCCGGAATCCAGCTCTATGAAGTCGCCTATACGAATGGGCTTATCCATTACCAACTGAATACCCGAGAAGAAGTTTTCAAGCGTTGGCTGTAGCGCTAGTGCTACTGCGAGCGAAGTAATGCCTAACGATGCAACAATGGGTGTTACCGACACCCCCATGGTGCTTAATATAATCAAAATTGCTAATACAGCGAAAAGCGCTCTAACTGCTCCACCGGCAATTGCGCTGGTATTTTTAACTATGGTTGACTGGTCGCGATAACGACTCAACGAGTAAGTGACAAAACGCTCGAAGAAGAGAAATAAAGTAATGATGAGGCCAGCTTCGATAACAATGGTTAGCGCTTTAATCGCCCCTTCATCTTCTATCTGAAATACTGAAACAATACTTTTAACCAACAGCAGGAAAATAACCCAGATAAGCAAATTAAGTGGGGCATTTAACGACAACACAAGCACGCGATAGATATCAGACATACTGCTGTTTTCTGAACGCGCTTTAGCTTTCAAACGCACCAAAATAAGTCGTTTAACAATGAAGAGCACAATAACAACGCCTACTAATCCGGCTATTGCTATTGCCTGCTGGTTTTCAAGAAGTTGAGTGCTGTCCACGGCTGACGGGGCTCCTGCATATATGAGTAGGCACTTTTTATTTTTAGCTACACCTTAGTACGTGAAAGAAGAGGCAAAAGGTGCACCAGTTATACCAATCCGCATAGATAATTGCCCACTCAGAAGACGCAGGCAAGTTTCCTAGCGAAGCGTGGGAATGAACGAAGCTAGGATACTTGCCAGACCTTCCCGGAGGGCGAGTTTAATAAAAAAACCCCATGCAGTTTTCACAATATGGGGCTTTGGTTTGTTTTATAGGCCTTTAGAAAGGCAGTTGTTGGTAGGTGACCTTTCTTCTAGTTAGCCTAGATTCTTCGTGTTTTCACGGGCGACTAATTAAGTAAGTTCAAAGGTATTACTTTCCCTGTTACGGGATTAAACTCAAACGTTACTGTTCCCGTTGTCGCATTACCATTTTGATCAACGTTTGCGTCGTTAATATCACTTACAAACTGATCAATAACAACCCGGTATGACGTCGGGCCGTTAGCCCAACCATTCACGCGAACCCGATAGGTTTCTCCGGGGACAATGCCACCGCCAACTTGCTCATTAGAGCCCAAGTTGCCGGAGCTCGCCATAATATTGCCTTCGGCATCGAGCAGTTCAAAGTCAAGATCTGGCACCGCTACTACCTCAACATCAGCGCTCAGCGTTGCAACTACACTTGACGCACTTGGCAGCGCTGTAAACGGGATATCAACATAGTCAACGCCATCAACCAATGCTTCATCCGCTGCGCCAATTAAGACTACACCCGTGTGCTCCTCAATATTATGGTAAACCACAGACTGTTCTTTTGGCTCAGACGTATCAAAGGTAGGCGTTTCTCCTCTACCGGTTGACGAAGCGCCAGCTTCGTAGCCGCTGATCCGCGCTTGGAACGTAAAGAGTTTTCCATTTGGGTTATCAAACTTTAGATAACGCAGTGCAGATGTTCTGTCTACATCTAGCGATTGATCGAAACGGAACCTTGCTATGTCGCCGTTTTGACCAGTGCCACCATTATCTGCATTCAATACGGTAATACTGCCATTGCTAATATGAGTAATATTGAAATCAACTGGACCGTAAATTCTCTCGTCGCCAGTATTTATCAACGCAATATCATAGGCAAAGATACCGTTATTGTAGTTTACATTACCCACCTTGTAGTCAACTTGCTCACTCACATCCACCGTGTTTAAGCCGGTTGAAGCAATCCCTGACATATTAGAAAAACCAACTTGCTGATTAGGGTTAAGGCTGATTGCACGCACTACGTATTCATAGTCAAACGAGTCTATGCCTTGACCTGCACCACGCCCTAAACCTTGCCCTTTGTCTATGTAGCGATTATCGCCCACAATAAATTCAACATGGGTGAAGCCAGAGAATGTGAGGTCGCCGTCAAAGTATTCTCGGGTTGGTACACCCGTAAACAAACGCGCACTCGACCCTTTTTTGCGTTTTAGCAATTGATAAGCAAAAGCGTCAGGTACGGTTTCCCACGTAATTTCAATCGCGTCATCAGAAATGATATGCGCGTCTATAGCGTCTGGTGTCGATGGCTTAGCCTGGGTAGCCGTAAACTCGCTCACTGCCGTTGATATAGTCTGTCGACCGCCTAACGGTGCTTTCGCGTTTGCACCTAGCTCTCTGGCAGCAAAAACACGCTCAATTAATGCATGATGACGACCCGGTGAAGTTAAATCTAAAGGATCGGTAGGATATAAGGCGGCATCGGCAATTAACACTGCATCCCGTGCGCGCACGAAGGTATCTGGCGCAGATATTCCTAGCACGTACATTGAGCCTAGGAAGATACGTTCCCACGTTTCTTTGCCCAAGCTAGTTTCTTGGGTAGGATCGCCGGTAACTGGGTCGGGGCGAACAAAGTCTTGTCTAGGCTGCAGCGCCACCATAAGCTCTCTTAAGTCCCACATTGCACCCGCGTAAATTTCTCCATCACGATGCACTTCAAATGCGTTGTCTCTTGTGCCTAACTGCGAATAACGAATTTGGCTCTGTGCAGAACGAATAAACTCAAATGAGTCGGGATTAACCCCCTGCTCTCTTAAGAATTTTCGTAAATCGCACGAATTAACGGGGTAAGTACCTAAATCTGGTGTTTCGCCTACCGTGTATGCCCATAGGTCGGCTTGTCCTTCGTTAAGCGCGCCACCTTCTGGCTCGCCTTCAAAACCTGCGATAGGGGTAATTGTCGCATGGGTGCCTTCATGAATGGGAACCGAGAAATCCATTGCTAGGTTGTTGAATAAGTAACCATGGCCGTAAGCTGTCGGGTTAACCACGACCTCTTCACCTGCAATTTCCTGTGATAACGGCACTGCGAATGCGTTGTCCAAGCCCAATAGCTTAGCCATAAACTCAGGATCTGCTGGATTATCTGGTGGGTCGAGCACATTCGGAATATGTACCACACCAGTTAACGGTACCGCTTCGTTAGGGTAGCTATTTGGAAACGAGCCATCGCCCACGCCACGACTATGCACAGCATCGCCGTCTTTATGAAGGTAATCTAAATATTCGAGCAATGTGGTGATGTAAATAAACTGGCTGATGCCGTCAATGTGATGTGCCGTAGAAGGCGTTACATGATCATCTTCGACAGGTCTTGCCTCTATGGCAGCATCCTCGCTGAAGTGATACGTACCCGTTGCCGCTTGTGGAAAAGGCCCTTTTGTCAGCATCGCGCTTTCAATAAGCGCGTGCTTACCTGTAAGCAAACCTTCAACACCCGTCACTAAGTTAGAATCGTCAAACTTACGTAGATTAATGCGTTCCATCCCTTTCGGTTTGCCGGTGTAGCCACCTGCATCGTCCTCTATCAAACATTCGCTTTGCATCGATGGCGTAATGGGTGGAAATGTTGGGAAATAATCCGCAGTCTGCTGAACTAAGCCAACCTGCCCCGTTTGCGTAACTTCATTTTCACCTGAAGGAAGAATGGTTTTGACCCGATCATTACGCGCCAGAATGTCTCCCGACTGGGCATCGATGACATACTCAAACACACCAAAGGGATTTGAAGAGTAATAGAAGAACTTCCATGCGAGTTTCAGTTTATTGTTATCTTGTACCACCACTTTCTGTGGTACTGGCTTGGCGAAAATGCCAAGGCTTTTTTCTATTTGAGAAAAAGCTGGGTTCAGTACATCAAGAGCTTCTATTGGCAATGCTCGCTTGTAAGACGCTAAATCGGCGGTTGCCACGCTGATCGCGCTATTAGCAGAAAGAACCTGAGAGTTAGCAATAGGCGTATTTATAGCTGTATCGGCAAACAGCGCTCTCACCACCTGAGACTCATCTATTAAGAGGCCGACACCTCTATCTTTGATTTTTACACCATCAATGACTTGGTCAAACCTCACTAAATGACCACCCAGTGCTGATTTACTACGGTGAGGATTAAAAAGAAAATCCCCGTCACTTAGTCCACCTAAAAGGGCAGAATGTCGACTAATAAAGTCATACCCCATCTGTTCAGGCGACGTGCCTGAAACATCAATGGTAATACCAAAAACACTATCTAAATGGCCATTATTTGTTCGTAATGTAGATGATGGGAATGTGGTTTGCAGTTGGTCTAACGCCATTTGAAACAAGCTGTTTGCTGGCGGGTTAACAACATTGTCAGTCAGATTTATTTCAGCAATGCGGTGCGATGAAGTATCTAAGGGTGCGTGTACTTTGGAGGCGCTTGCTACGAAAGGTAGAGCCGCTGCTACCGCAGCATATATAAGGGTTCTTTTTTTCATTATTCAATCCTTAAAATTTGGAGCTATCAATGCGTTCAGCGTTAATACTGAGCAACGACTAGATAGCGTTAACCAAATTAGGATCGAGCAAAAAACGCCCATCCACCATAGGGGTTAACCACTAGAGTTAACTGCACCAACCAGATGTGGGAAAATGAGATAGTTAATTGCGCTATTAACTTATTACAGGCTAATTAGGAATCAGAGAGCAGAGATAGTTTGCGTTCATATTCGCGAGACAACCACGAAGAAGCTTCGTCAATATCTGTGAAAAAAAGATAATCCATACTTTTGAGCTCGGGGATCCTCTGAAACATTATTCCGCGTATAACAGGTCCTTTATAAACATAAGCTTTCGCGATTAATCCCATATCAGGGAGCCGTTTTATAATACGCTTGAGTATGTCGAAGGCCTCAGGAGTTGCACCTTCAACTTGGCTAATATCTGCCAGAAGGGAAAAGGGTCGTTGATTCAGTCCTATGACTAGTTTAAAAAGGCGATCGCTGTAGTCTTCCGCACTTTTTTCATTAAACACGCCATAGAGTCGAGTGGTGACTACTCCGTTCTCGTACGAAATTGTTGATGAGCTCAGTATTTTTGGCATAGCCTACTTTCACAATTACTTCCTAGGTTAATAGTAGACGATAAGTTTTCGTAAATGCGAATACTCTTAAAGTTTAGGTTTATTTCTCAGCCAATGTTAACAGCGGTTCGTTATTGGGAAAGCGTTCAAGCCCCTGTTTTAGAATTGTATTTGCCTTCTCGGGCATGTTGTTTTCGCGCAAAGCTAATACGTAGTTGTGAACATAAACATGTTGGTGCTGCCCCACTTCATAGCCTTTCTCAAACCAAGCCACTGCTTGGTTGTCGTTTTGCTCTAAGTAATAATTGGCAATCAGGAAATAACTTAACCAGTACGTTGGCCATGTATGCGACGCGGTTTCCAAAAACGCCAATGAACGCGCTTTATCTCCCACTTTAAGCATGTCGTAAGCCGCACTTACATAAGTGAACGGTGTCATCTCAGGCGAGGTTACATTAGGAGGAACTGGTGCCAAATACCAGTAATTTCCTCTTCCCCACGTTCTTTCAAAAAGCTCAAGCGACATTTCGTGATTAGGCGTAAGGCCGGTGTGTAAAGTAACCGTCCCCTTATCACTATCGAACCCAATAACAACAGCGTAGTGCCATTGGGGTAATAACTGGATGGACAAATTTTGAAAAACAATCACTGGGATATCGTCTTTAACTAACGACATAATTGACGATAAAGTCCCTCGGTCAGAATATGGCAAAAAACCAAATTGTCGGGTAGCGCTCACCATTTCTAGTTGTAAACTCCCTTCTTTACTGGGAATGAACAACTTAGGCGCAATATCATTTGGAGAGGTGCTTTCACCATAATAACCAAACACTTCAGATAGTGTGGTAGGCCCGCAATAAAACTGTTCTTGGGGGAAAAACGGAACAGATTGAATAGTGTGAGATTCAGGTAAAGAGGCTAGTCCCTCTTGCCGCAGCTTGTCAGCTTGAGGTGTGGACTGA
Source organism: Alteromonas sp. W12 (assembly GCF_001924945.1). NCBI lineage: Bacteria > Pseudomonadati > Pseudomonadota > Gammaproteobacteria > Alteromonadales > Alteromonadaceae > Alteromonas > Alteromonas sp. W12. The sequence continues at coordinate 373,891 of NZ_LQXH01000001.1, read as the reverse complement.
CAGCCTGAAAGCAAAAATAGAAGCGAAAGGCCTGCTAACGCGCAGGCCTTTTTAACTGAATTGATCATTCAATTAGCTGTTCACTGGACGAATAAATGGGTAAACGTCAGTTACACCAATTAGGTCCAAAATTGCGATAATAGCAAGTACGGTAAGCACTGCGCCCACAACGCCACCCGCTGGCGCTTGATTAATTTCATCATTTAATTGGGCAATTTCGCTGTCGGTCATGCCGTTGATTCTGGCGATAGCTTGGTTGCTATCTACACCTAAGCTAACCAATTTACTCTGCACGTCTGCACGATTAACCATGTCAATTAGCTGCTGCTTATTGTAGTGAGCGGCTTGAGTTTGCATTACGGAATCTGAGCTAATTGCTTCTGCATGCACGCTGCCTGACATTAAAACCGTTGCCGAAAAGCAACCAATCGCAATTTTTTTCAAAAATTTCATGATGTTTCCCTCTTTAAAATGCCCAGTTTTATTCTTCTTTTGCGTTACCTAACTCACGATAAACTAGAGTGAAATAAAACTTCGCACTGATTCAGCAGACGCATTTGCGCTCTGCGGTTTATTTTCAGTAGATAAGCACAGCAAGATTAAGACCAACTAAAAATGCCTTTTTTTCATAATAGACAAGATTCCATTTTTTCTCTTTAAAATAACGATTTAAGTGAGCTTTATACGAAGAATGCAGATCAAAGCTTTGTTCGTTAATTCTGCATTGATGCATCACCGCGCGCTGACTTTTATGTAATATTTTCTTTATGCTGGAATTATTTGCTTGCCACTAATATAAAAGAAGCAACAAACCATAAGGGGCACTCTGTGGAATGAGCGGGTGTTTCGAAACGCCTATTTCACGCCTCATACCGAACGGAGTTAAGTTTGAGGTGCAATTTTTGACAAAAACACGCTATAAAAGGTTAATACTTTTTTTAGCGTTGGGTGAAATGCGCATCAAGCAGAATCTCATTTATTGGGTATTGGTAGCGACTGTCTGCTGTATTAGTGCATGCAGTTCAGATAAGTTTATGCGTAAAAAAGTATCCCCTTTGTCTTTGGCCGGTGCTTATGGATATGGCTATTTGCCCGACTTAAGCCACTTCGACAACATACAACTGGCTGCTCGGTGCACCTCGTACGAGCAAAGTACTACACTAGATATTGCGCTTGCGCTCGATTGCTATATTACCTTGTTAAAAAGAGACAGTCTTTCCGATGCGCATCGTGCTATAGGGATCGACGGGTATAACCTCGCAGTAAACAAGTTATTCCGTCTTAGACATACAACTGACAACTTAATTCAGGTTAACTACTCGGGCCCAAGCGAGCTCGTTTTAGTTTCAGAAATAGAAGCCTTAGACGCTCGCCTCTCTCCTAAGGTATTTGGTGAACTTGGCGGTGCTGCAGTGGCTCGAATTAGCAACCAAGCACAGAATGGCCGTAGCCTTGACCTAAACTATCCACTAGAAGGTATCTACTCGCCTTACTCCCTTCAAGTTGAGTCGGTTGCATTGAAAGGGCTTAGAATTCACATATCCTTGCAAGCCCAACACGTCGATGTGCCTACCGAAATACTGGTTGGAAACAACACATACACGCAACGGTACTCACCTGCTGCCGCTTACCTTTCCCTATTACAAAATGCCGACATCCATAATTTCAGCTGGCTAGGATTTATTAATGCACAAGACGCTGAAAAGAGAATGGGAGTCTTTAGTATTGGAGAGCTTTCTTCAGTCAAAACCCCGATTATTATGATTCATGGCCTCAATTCAGACCCGCTAATTTGGCGGTATCTCACAATGGCTATTTTCAATGACGAAGAATTATCTCAACACTATCAGATATTGCACGTGTACTACCCATCAGGACCTCCTCCTTTCTATAACGCCATGCGAGTTCGCAATTTACTGTACAAGCTAAACCAGCGGATAGCGTCATCGGAAGGCGCTTCTTCATCTGCGGTATTGATAGGGCATAGTATGGGCGGCGTAATCGCAAAGCTGATTTCAACGCATTCAGATAACACGTTATGGGATACTACTTTCACAGAGCCTCCAGAAGCGCTACTGGCTGAAGGCGATGAAATGTTGCGAGATATATTTATATTTAATCCTGTGTATAAAGAGAATACGGTGTTTTTTCTCGACACGCCACACCGAGGCTCAGAAATAGCTAATAGCCTTATAGGATCGTTAGGCTCTTCACTCATCACACTCCCTTTTGGTTTTAAAGCGCTATTTAAAAACTTTATCGAAAAAGTAGGCGTGAGCAGATTAACCGCTGCTATGCTTCCTTTCTTGCAAAACTACGGGCCAGATAGCGTCCAAGTGTTGCGCCCCAATCACCCGCTGATGACAGCGTTAGCCGACATTCCTGTAGAAGGCGAGAGCTATTCTATTATTGGCTCAACCAGTACCTTGTATTGCCAGTCAGAAACAGAATGCGCTGCTATAACTGACTCTGTGGTCAGTTATAGCAGCGCATATTTACCTGAGGCAAAAGACACAACAATTGTTAACTCGTCACATAACTCATTCAAAAGCAGTCAGGCAATCGAGTTTATACTTGATAAGCTTCGCCAAAAGCACATCAGCGCAAAAACTGTTCAAAATTCCCTCGACATGTAGCCCTCAATTCCTTATAGTGCGCGCGCTTTTATATATTAGTGAAGTGACAACCGCTTTCACTACTATCTCTTCTCATCGTTTTACCCCTGGATACCTGTTTTGATTACCACCGCAAATATCACAATGCAGTTTGGCTCTAAGCCATTATTTGAAAATATTTCCGCAAAATTCGGCAACGGCAACCGATACGGCCTAATTGGCGCAAACGGTTGTGGCAAGTCTACCTTTATGAAAATTCTAAGCGGTAAACTTACTCCATCGTCGGGCAACGTTTCTATGGCGCCAGGTACAAAGCTAGGTATCTTGAGTCAGGACCAATTCGCGTTTGAAGAGTTTAGCGTAGTCGATACCGTTATCATGGGTGACCGTGAATTATGGGAAGTTAAACAAGAGCGCGACGCCATTTACAGCAAGGCTGAAATGAGCGAAGAAGATGGCATGCGCGTGGCGGACTTGGAAACCCAATTCGCCGAGATGGATGGTTACACCGCCGAAGCACGCGCTGGCGATATCTTAAACTCTGCAGGCATCGACGAAAGCTATCATTTTGGTCTTATGAAAGAAGTCGCGCCCGGTAAAAAAGTACGTGTGCTTTTGGCGCAGGCGTTATTTGCCGAGCCAGACATTCTGCTTCTAGACGAACCAACCAACAACTTGGATATCTACACCATCAGTTGGCTAGCTGAAGAGCTGAACAAACGTAAATCTACCATGCTTATTATTTCGCACGACAGACACTTCCTAAACTCTGTATGCACGCACATGGCCGATATCGACTACGGTGAACTGCGCGTTTATCCGGGTAACTACGACGACTACATTCAAGCTGCCATGCTCGTTCAAGAACAGCTTCATGCAGAGAATGCTAAGAAGTCAGCGGAAATTGAAGAGCTACAGAGCTTCGTAGCGCGATTCTCTGCCAACGCATCGAAAGCGAAACAAGCCACCTCGCGTGCCCGCCGTCTTGAGAAAATTGAATTAGCTGAGGTAAAAGCGTCTAGCCGTCGTAAGCCTTATATTGTGTTTAACCAACATAAGAAACTTCACCGACTTGCTATTACTCTTGAAGAGCTAGGCCATAGCTACCCAGATCTTCCGCTATTCGACAATGCTAACTTGCTATTAGAAGCAGGTCAGCGCTTGGCGATTATTGGTGAGAACGGGGCCGGCAAAACCACGCTTTTGAAGTGTTTGGTTAATGACATTGAACCTACCGCAGGTAGCTATAAGTGGGCTGAAAACGCTGCGATTGGTTACATTCCGCAGGATAACGCTAAATACTTTGCCGAAGATATCACTATGTTTGAGTGGATGAGCCAATGGCGTAGCCCCAAACACGATGACCTGCAAATAAAAGGTATGTTAGGACGTTTGCTATTTACGTCTGACGACTTCAACAAACGCGTGCAGGTATGTTCTGGTGGTGAGAAAAACCGTTTGCTGTTCGGAAAGCTAATGCTTCAAGACATCAACGTATTGGTAATGGATGAACCCACTAACCACATGGACATGGAGTCGATTGAATCCTTGAACAATGCGCTATACAAGTTTGATGGCACTGTTATTTTTGTTAGTCACGACCGTGAATTCGTTTCGTCACTGGCGACGCAAATCATCGAAATTAAAGACAAGAAACTGAATCACTTCGATGGAAACTACGAAGAGTTTTTGGCGCACAAAGAAAACGCGTAATTATATATCGATGCCTTCATCAATAGATGAAGTGAGCCACATAACAAAACGGGCACTTATTTAAGTGCCCGTTTTTTGTTTCAGTATATTAAAAGCTTACTGACCAGATAAATACTTGCCAACCGCTGTCGCTAAGCGGTCAAAGTAGTTAACAATCGTATTTTTAATTGGCGCTAACTCTTGTTCTGTTATTTCATCAAAGTTATCTGGCGGTGTGAAATCTTCAACACGCTCATTTTTTAGCGCATCATCTTGAAATTCGGTAAACACTGGCAGCGTTAAGATATCAACTGGCTTGTCTAAACGCTCAATACTAACGTTAAAGCTTGCCGAAGCAATATAGTGATCGGTACCCAAAAAACTACGCGTAAACAGTCCGAACCCTTTGCTTTGATGCTCTGAACATCCATACGTACCGCACTCGGTAATAGCCACCGTCGGCGCTTCTTCAACGATAATCACAGTGGCAATGCCTTTGTCTAACAACGATTTTCTTAACGTGTTTTGTTTGTCATTGAACGCCCCGTTATTTCCTTCACCCATCACAAAATCTAGGGCGCCTGCGTCGTCAACCATAGAAGAGATATCCACCGCAGTGAAACGACTGTTTTGCTCAATGGCTTTTTTGAATGTGCTATACAGCGTGTTGTTCAATTGCCAGTCGTAGCTATATTCTTTCGTAAAATTGTTAAATTTAGTGGTACCGATATGCGTGTGAGTGGGAAACTTTTTAGCGCTAACCCATACCCCAACTTTTGGTTTTGGTGGAGCAACTGGCTTGCTAACTGGCTCTTTAGTCGATTCGCCTTTCGTGGTTCCATCATTTACGCTGTCGCCATCTTGCACCACACCTTCTTGCTCTGTGCTTTCAGTTGGCGTGGCTTCCTCGCTATTAGGTTGAGAAGGAACGTTTTCGCCAGAATCCATACCTCGTTGCGTAACACACCCTGCAGCCAACATTAATACGGCTAACAGAACAGTAAACTTTGTCACAAACTTCATAACACTTCCTTATTTCAAAGCCATTTAAGTTAATACTAAATTTCTACCTAAAAGACCATTCTCATATTACTGAAAACGTGGGTCAGTGCATTGGCGGAATTAAGCAGTAAAAAGTCTGCGCGCTGACCTTCGCTAATGCTGCCTATGTCACTCTCTAGCCCCATAAATTGAGCCGGCGTGGCACTCGCCATTTTGCTCGCATCTTCTAACGTTACACCGCAATCATTGTGCGCATTCAAAACTGCACTATGCATATCTAAGCACGAGCCAGCCAGTGTTTTGCCATCTGGCGTAGTCAGTTTATCGCCATGCCTAACGATCTCGGTATTAAAAAAGTGAAGACGCTCAATATCACTGCCCACATGCGCCATGGCATCGGTAACCAACATGGCGCGGTTGGCAGTTTTCACGTTTAATGCCAACTCAGCACTTTTGCGGTGTAAGTGGTGATGATCGATAATAAAACCACAATATACTCTGTCATTAAGCAACGCGGCACCAACGGCACCAGGCTCCCGGGAGGTTAATGCAGACATAGCGTTGTACAAATGCGTAAAGCCTGTAGCTCCCGCGTCGATAGCCGCCTGAACTTGCTCATAGCTGGCATTGGTGTGCCCAATTGCAACCACAACTCCTTCAGCAACCATTTCTTTTATGAAGCTAGTACTCACCGTTTCTGGTGCGACAGTAAGTAAGACTTTACCAATATCTTTACGACATAAGGTTGCAAGCTCTGCGTCAGAAGGCATTCTTATAAATTGTGCTTCGTGCACGCCCTTTTTTGCTTTGCTCAAAAAGGGCCCCTCAAAGTGAATCCCTTTTATTAACGCTTTAATGCACTCTGGGCCGCCCGCCATTACTTCCGCAATGGCATCGGCCGCCTGGGCCATTGTAGATGCGTTGTCGGTAATAATAGTTGGCAACATGGACGTTGTGCCGAAACGAAGATGAGCCAGCGCCATGGTTTCTACAATAGCTGCAGAAGGGCTATGGTTAAAAAGCACACCACCACCGCCGTTCACTTGCGTGTCGAAATAACCGGGAATGAGCTTTCCGTTGTAAATACTACTGAGCTCTGCTGAGGTCGCATCGCTAATACTGACTATCTTGCCGCTATCAGCAGTAATGGTTTGGTTTTCAAGCCAACCTTTTGGCGTTAAAACCTGCTCGACAGTAATTGATTCTATCATTCGCTTTTTACTCTTTTGGCAAAGCTGATAGCGCCATATTCAGCACTTTTTAGCGGCGCTGTTAAATTAGAAGAGATAGAAGGCGAAAGTAAAGGCGTGTAAACATCAGCGAGACCGCCAACTAAACATAGCGGCAATGTAGAAGCCTGATTAATCAATGCTTCACCCAACTGATTGAGGTAATTTGCTCCCTTTCGAATAAGAGAGGTCGCGGCGGCACACTGGTCTCGATAAGCCTGTATAACCACTGGGGCAATATCACCAAAATCTGCAGCGTTGTAATTTGCCACCAAGGTCACTAATTGCTGAGGTGACGCTAAATTAAGGTGCTCACAAATTCGGTTCTTTAGTTCACTAACGGGCTCTACGCCGTCATAAGCAAGCAGTACATGCTTTATAGCTGATAAGCCCAACCACGCACCACTTGCATCATCGCCAACTTGCAGGCCGTAACCACCTTTGTCAGTAAATACACCCTTGTCGTAACGGGTTGCCGCTGAACCTGTACCGCAAATAATAAGGGCTCCAGACTGATTATCGTGCGCGCCCAAACAAGCGGCGTGTAAATCACTTATTACCACGGTATCGGCAAATGGGTTGTCTAACGCCAAAAAAGACTGCTTTGCTTGAGGAATATTCGCCCCTGCCAATCCGGCAGCTAGCAACACTTCTTCACATGTAATCGGCAACGCAGCACTTTCTATTGCGTCTAACGTTGCATCTATTACCGACCCCATTGCTTGTTCGGGGTTGGTCATTATATTTGCAGGGCCTGCCGCCCCTTCACCTAATGTATTGCCATCAATATCTTGCAACAATGCACGGCACCGGGTGCCACCACCGTCAATACCCACTACATATTTGTAACTCACGGGTTACCTGCTTCTCTAAACTATTCAATACAACTTGTTGTATGCACTTTACCACACCGATTTCACAGAATAACTTGCTTTCTTGCCAGTAACGCAGCCTTTCACGTTACCTGAAGGCCCTTATACCAATCCGCATAGATAATTGCCCACTCAGAAGCCGCTGCAAAAACGTACAGCTTAGCTCAATATACACAAGCGAATATGATCGAAGAACACAGCAGAGCAGTATCTTGATTAAAAAGGAAATTTACCTATGAATTTAAAAACCGTTATTGGCGCAATAGCTCTAGCTTGTGTAGGTGTTAGTTCTACTCCTGCTTTTGCACAACAAGCTGGCGCTCAACAGCCTCAGGGTTGGATGTGGGGTTTTGGCGTCGCAGCATCGCAAGATGTATATACCGACTTTGATAATCGCGTTGTTCCTATTCCTATTATCGGCTACACCGGTGAAAAGTTACGCGTTTACGGACCATTTATTGGCTATGAACTTTTTCGCGAAAGTGGCTTTACTCTTGACGCTCAGCTTGTCCCGATATTTGCAGGTTATGAAGAAGATGACAGTGCCGTATTTACAGGTATGGACGACAGAGATTTTAGCTACGCGGCCGGAGTTGGGCTTAACTACAACACGGGTAGCTGGGTTTATTCATTGTCAACCAATGCCGATATTCTTGGTAAGTTTGATGGCTACCAAGCGTCCGCCCGTATCGGGAAAAGGTTTAGAATAAATAACTTCATGATCGAGCCGTCTATAGGCGTAAACTACCAAGACAGCAATTACGTCGACTATTACTACGGCGTACGCCCTGAAGAAGCCACAGCATTTCGAAGTGCATATAACGGCGATAGCGCGCTCAATACGGAAGTACGCGTTGCCATCTCGACCCGACAGTTTCTGGGCGGCATGACCCGTTTAGAAGTTGGCGCCACCTTCTTTGACGATAGCATCAGCGATAGCCCGCTGACAGACGATGATACCGCGCTTAACGCCATGCTGGTTTATACACGCTTTTTCTAGACTATTGCTAATAGCCTACTCTACAACCGCGTAGATGGCTTAAAGACAAGGTGCTAATATCAAAAAAGCCCTCATGTAAGAGGGCTTTTTAATATTGAATTAATGCGTTTCGCTAAGCGGGCTTTTTAAACGCTAGCGTTTCCCACAGTGGTACCGTAGACAAACTATGTTTATAGCTGCCAGACGTCTCCTTAGTACTGTAAGACAAATAAATCAGCGTTTTTGAGTCGGCATCGTAAATTCTTCGAAGCTTCATGTTTTTGAAAAACACGCTCTTAGATTTTTTAAAAATTACTTCACCTGAATCTGACTTATCAATGGCGTTTAACATCTCAGCCGTAATAGGGCCGGTTTGTCTGCACGCGATTGAACTGTCTGATGGGTCCGACAAATCAAGGTTCGCTTCAATACTTGAAATATGGCAGGTTACACCTGTCACTATGGGGTCTTGAAGTGCATCAATTTTAATGTCTTTTGTGGTGAAAAGACCAAGAGACACATCGCCCACTTCGCTGTCGCTACAGCCTGCCAACGTAAACACCGACGCGGCGAGCAAACCCAACACAGTGCTTTTCACAAAAGAGCCGCTCTTAAAAGTGCCTTTCATAGAAGTACGAGCCTCGTATGAACTTAACCAACGTCCATTTGTTTTCATATCATTCCCACCTCTACTCTATTTATGATCTTTATTTGTTTACTCGAAATACCGAGCCTGTGATCATTTTAGCCTAACAGGTTTAACTGTGTCTTATCCATAAGGTCGTGCTGCTTAATAAGTTGCTTTGCCTTTTCAATGTCTGGCGCAAAATAACGGTCTTTGTCGTAAAACGGCACTTGGTCTCTTAGTAGCTGCATCAACACTTGGAGCTTTTCGCTGGTTTTAAACGGCTTCCTGAAATCTAACCCTTGGCAGGCCGCTAACCACTCAATGGCCAATATACCTGCCACGTTATCGAAAATATCTCGTAAGCGCCTCGCGGCGAAGGTAGCCATAGACACGTGGTCTTCTTGGTTCGCAGACGTAGGCAACGAATCGATAGATGCGGGGTGCGCCAGGGTTTTGTTTTCACTAGCAAGCGCCGCACAGGTAACCTGCGCAATCATGAAGCCCGAGTTTACCCCACCATTTTCAACCAGGAACGGTGGCAAACCACTTAAATGCGTATCAATCATTAACGACATTCTGCGCTCCGACAGTGCGCCAATTTCAGATAGTGCAATAGCCAGCATATCTGCCGCCATTGCCACGGTTTCCGCATGAAAGTTTCCGCCAGATAGAATATCGCCAGTTGGCGTATCAGCGTCATCATTATTTTCAACAAAAACCAACGGGTTGTCGCTTACCCCATTAGCTTCCACCACCAAAATCTCTTGGGCATAGCGCATTTGCTGTAAACACGCTCCCATCACCTGTGGCTGGCAACGCAGAGAGTACGGGTCTTGTACTTTTTCACATCGTTGATGTGAATGACCAATCTCTGAGGTGTCTAGCAATGTTCTAAACGCAGTCGCCACATCGCTCTGGCTTTTGTGGCCACGCACTTCGTGGATCCGCGCGTCGAACGGCACGCGGGAACCTAACGCGGCCTCAACAGTAAGCGCACCAATACCAATAGCACTATGAAGCGCGTTTTCAGTATAAAACAACCCCTGAAGTGCAAACGCTGTCGAGGCTTGCGTGCCGTTTAACAGTGCTAAGCCTTCTTTGGGTGCCAGCGCAATTGGCTGCATACCGGCTATTTCAAGGGCTTGTGCCGCACTAATTCTCTCTCCTTTATAAAACGCTTCCCCTTCCCCTAACAGCACCACGCTCATGTGTGCTAAAGGCGCTAAGTCGCCGCTGGCGCCTACCGAACCTTTTTCAGGAATGGCGGGGTAAACTTGTGCATTAAACAAGGTAATGAGCGCTTCTATTACGCTTAGACGGATGCCAGAATAACCACGGGCCAAGGAGTTAATTTTTAACAACATGAGCAGGCGCACAGTATCTTCCTGCATAAAGTCGCCCGTACCGGCCGCGTGCGATAATACAATACTGCGCTGCAATAACTCTAACTCATCAACGTTAATACGGGTATTAGCCAACAAACCAAAGCCGGTATTGATACCATAGACCGTGCGGTTCTCTTTAATAACGTTAAGCACCACACGCTCAGCGGCATTTATAGCGGGTATAGCACTTTCATCTAACGATAAATGAACGTGGCTTCTATGCACTTCACGCAATTGATCTAACGTTAACGTGCCTGGCACAAGGTTAAGTTGCTTAACACCACTGATTTCAGTGAAAGATGATTGCAACATGACTATTTCTCCCCGCCTAAGCCCTTGTTCGAGCTTGACTGTGTGTTTGCTCCATGGGTGCTTTGATTATTAGCCCCGCTATTTATCATGGGAAGGTCGAGGTTATGCTTGGCAGCACAGTCTTTTGCAATGTCGTAGCCTGCATCTGCATGACGCATTACGCCCGTGGCAGGGTCGTTATGAAGAACCCGAGCAATACGCTCAGCCGCTTCGTCCGTACCGTCACAAACAATCACTACACCCGAGTGTTGGCTAAAACCCATTCCTACACCGCCACCATGATGAAGGCTTACCCAGGTTGCACCACCCGCTGTATTTAATAGGGCATTCAGCAGCGGCCAGTCCGAAACGGCATCTGAACCATCGAGCATGGCCTCTGTTTCTCTATTGGGTGAAGCTACCGAACCAGAGTCGAGATGATCCCGTCCAATCACAACTGGCGCGCTTAACTCGCCACTGCGAACCATTTCATTAAAGGCAAGCCCCAGCTTTTGTCTTTCACCCAGCCCCACCCAGCAAATACGCGCGGGCAGGCCTTGGAACTGAATACGTTCTTTGGCCATATCTAGCCAGTTATGTAGATGGGGGTTGTCGGGTATAAGCTCTTTAACTTTCGCGTCCGTTTTATAGATATCTTCCGGATCGCCTGACAGCGCAGCCCATCTGAAAGGCCCTATGCCCTGACAAAAAAGCGGTCGAATATAAGCAGGAACGAAACCTGGGAAATCGAACGCATGCTCAATACCCTCTTCTAGCGCCATTTGTCTAATGTTGTTGCCATAATCAAGAGTAGCAGCGCCAGCTTGTTGGAAACCAAGCATTGCTTTAACTTGCAGCGCCATCGACTGTTTAGCACTTTTCACAACACCCGCTTCGTCTTTTTTACGCTGCGCCTCAGCTTGATCTAGCGTCCACCCCACTGGTAGATAGCCATTCAACGGATCGTGCGCACTGGTTTGATCGGTTACAACGTCAGGGATAATCCCTTTCGCTAGCATATCGGGAAATACTTCAGCAGCATTGCCGAGCAATCCTATTGATACAGGCTTCCCAGCTTCTTTGGCTTCCTCAAGTAGTTGCATGGCTTCTTCTAACGAATGCGCTTTTTTGTCCAAATAACCCGTGCGAATTCTGAAATCTATGCGAGTTTCATCTACCTCCACAGCTACCATTGAAAAGCCAGCCATCGTTGCAGCTAAAGGCTGTGCTCCGCCCATACCGCCCAAGCCACCAGTCAAAATCCAGCGTCCTTCAGCGCTTCCTTCAAAATGCGTTTTGGCCACGCTCACAAATGTTTCATAAGTCCCCTGGACAATGCCTTGCGAGCCTATGTATATCCATGACCCTGCGGTCATTTGCCCGTACATCATCAAACCTTCTTTATCCAGAGCGTTAAAGTGCTCCCAGTTTGCCCAATGCGGTACAAGGTTAGAGTTAGCAATTAACACACGAGGTGCATTTTCGTGAGTGGGAAATACCCCAACAGGTTTGCCTGATTGAACCAGCAACGTCTCATCAGTATTTAAGCGCTTGAGTACTTCTACGATTTTGTCGTAAGACGCCCAGTCACGGGCCGCACGCCCAATACCGCCGTAAACCACCAGATTCTGCGGATGCTCCGCAACGTCTGGATCCAGGTTATTCATTAACATGCGAAGCGGCGCTTCCGTTTGCCAGCTCTTCGCATTTAGCGTACTGCCTCTTGGGGCACGTATTTCTCTTGTAGGGTCGAGGCGTTTCATAAACTTCTCCTAGGCATATTCTTACGTTTGCCGATTTGTTTTTTATTAGGAAGTGTCATCTTTTTAGAAAGCAATGAGTTGCTAGCGCCTTTGGCGCAATGACACTTAGAACTCCAAGTGTCCTCCCAAGCGGTATCGACTACCTGGGTGATACAGCACCGCGTGGCTAACCACTGCGCTTGAACTCGCTTTTGGACTATTATCTAAGGATGAATCTGACGTCGCCTTTAAACCGTTCTTTATCTGAGCATTCGCCGTTGACGACTCGCCAATATTGCTCTCATCGCTGGTTATTGCGCTGGGCACTCGAGAGAAGGTTCGTCGCGTAATTTTCAGGCACGGCTCTTTAGGCTTAATCAGTAGTGTTTGTGCAATATCTTTTTCAACAACCACAGCTTCTACGCTGTGATCGGCTTGTGAAAGGGGCGCGACCTGATTCAAATAAAAGTTTGCAGTTTGAGCTTTAAAATCTTTATCTAAATAGTCGTTAATCCACGCTGGGTTAACCCACCTATCTTCATACTGCACGGGTAGATTGTTCTCGCAGTGAACGATAATGCTATGAAATACTGGCTCTCCCACATCGATACCCAGTCGTTGAGCAATAGCATCACTGGCTGGCGAGGTTTCCAACACTAATATCTCGTTAGTGTATCTATGCCCCCGCTGCTCTATTTCATCGCGAATACTTTTGATCTCAAGCATTGAGCTCATAGGGCGACTATCTGACACAAAGGTGCCGATTCCCTGGCTGCGCATTAAAATGCCCTCGTCCACCATTTCACTTAACGCTCTTCTAGCAGTCATTCGGCTTACACCGTGCTGCTGGGCAAGTTGGTTTTCTGAAGGCACTTGGCTACCCGGCTTCATCTCACCACTTTCGATGGCATCCAAAATTGCTGTCTTAATTACTCTGTACCGAGGTTGCATATCGTGGCCATTCACAACTAAATTGTTAATAATATGCTAACAGCATACTTGTATATACAAGTATGCACAAGTACACTGAACTCAAAATTTACACTGCGTTTCAGTAAAGATTCTGGACAAAACCAGACAAAGAACTAGACGACTAGTTAGACGAAAAAACCAGACAAGAGGTGGCTTAGAGTGGAGCACGTTATGGGTTATCAGTACGACACACTTATTTACAATGTTCGCATTGCGTCTATGCAAGACAACAAGTTGCCCTATGGCGAATTACCGCCACACGCCATTGCCATAAAAGACGGCAAAATTGCTGCGTTTCTTCCTTGCGATGACTCATTAGACGACGTGTTTGAGCAGGCCAAAAGCGTAATAGATGCCACTACCCTAATTCCCCAAAATGAAGGTTCAACGCCCAAACACCCGTGGCTATTGCCTGGCTTCATCGATTGTCATACGCATCTAGTGTATGGCGGCAATCGCGCCGAAGAATTCGAAATGCGATTGCAAGGCGCAAGTTATGTAGAGATTGCGCAGCGCGGCGGTGGTATTAAAGGGACGGTTGAAAAAACTCGACGCTCTGACGAAAACACCCTGCTTCACACTGCGATAAAACGCGCAAAGCGACTGTGCGAAGAAGGTGTTACCACCATTGAAGTCAAATCAGGTTACGGGCTGGATTTAGACACTGAAGTGCGCATGTTACGCGTGGCTAAATCCCTTGAGCAGCATCTTCCTGTGAGTATTAAAACTACCTATTTAGGCGCTCACGCCCTGCCCAATGAATTTGCTGACGACTCAGAAGGATATATCGATTTCATTTGCAACGAGGCACTTCCTCACATTGCTTCGCAAAACTTGGCTGACGCCGTTGATGTATTTTGTGAAACTATCGGTTTTTCAACTTCACAAACAGAAAGAGTGTTTAGCTGTGCACAGCAGCACGCTTTACCCATTAAAGCTCATGTAGAACAGCTTAGCGACAGCAAAGGCGCAGTGCTAGCAGCTAAGTACGGCGCACTATCGGTAGACCACATCGAATATTTAGCTGACAGCGATATTCCCTTACTTGCCCAAAGTGGCACCGTTGCCGTGCTTTTACCAGGCGCTTTTTATTACTTGAGTGAAGTTCAAAAGCCGCCGGTAGACGCCCTAAGGGCGCACAATGTGCCCATGGCATTAGCCACTGACTTTAATCCAGGTAGTTCGCCGTTAGCCTCAATCCTTACCGCGATAAATATGGGGTGTGTGCTGTTTCAACTTACGCCAGAAGAAGCGCTACGCGGCGCCACTGCACACGCGGCTAGCGCACTTGGGCTGCACGACCGAGGTGTTATTGAAGCAGGTAAGCTTGCTGACTTAACACTTTGGGATATCGAAACGCCGGCAGAGCTTGCCTATTGTATTAATGGCCACCGCCCCATTGCGGTGTTTAAGGAAGGTAAACATGTTTAAGTGGCAAGGCAGAATAGACAGTGAAGACGGCATTGAGGGCCTACGTTGGCATCAAAAAGTTAACGAACTTGAAGTCGGCGAAGATAATTCATTAGCCAACGCCGTTACCCTTGTTGGTTTTGAAAGTGATTTAGGTGTGGCATTTAACAAAGGCCGCGTAGGTGCAGCGGCTGGTCCAAACGCTATTCGCCAGGCACTGGCAAACTTACCCTGGCACTGGCCAAGCGCAGCATTGGCTGATTTAGGGAATGTTACCGCTAAAGAGAACTTAGCCCAGGCACAAACCCAATATGCTGACGCCATTTGCTATGCGCTCAAGCAAAATGATGGTTTGGTCATCGGTCTGGGAGGGGGACATGAAATTGCATGGGGTAGCTATCAAGGGGTTTTCAATGCTAAGCCCGAAAGCGCCCGCATTGGAATTATTAATTTCGACGCCCATTTTGATTTAAGAAAGCCTTCACCAAACACCAGTTCAGGTACGCCGTTCAGGCAAGTGTATGATCACTGCCAGTTACACGATTCACCGTTTCATTATGCTTGTTTGGGCGTATCGAAAGCGGCCAATACACCAGCGCTGTTTAACTTTGCCAATACGTCCAACACGCGCTATTTAACCGATGTGGCGTTAAATGATGAATCACTGTGTATGCAGCGAATAGATGAGCTACTATCTCCGATGCTAAAAGACATCGATGAGCTTTACGTCACTGTATGTTTAGATGCATTTCCAGCAGCACAAGCACCTGGCGTTAGCGCGCCCAGTGCGTTGGGGATTTCCCCCACACTTGTTATTAACACACTGCACTTTTTAGCACAGCACCAAAATACTTATGGGTATCAATGGAGACTGTGTGACATTGCGGAAATGAACCCCAATTATGATATTGATAGCCGCACAGCAAAGCTGGCTGCACGGCTAATTTTTGAAGCAGTAGATGCAATAAGCTCGCACATTTAACGAGTTAACGCTTTAACGTTTGACGCTTTTATGTTTACTGGCCGCCTGCCCTTTCACACGCAGCGGCGGTAAACAAGACATCGGTAGAGCTATTTAATGCTGTTTCAGCAGAGTCTTGCAGTACGCCAACAATAAAGCCCACCGCAACCACCTGCATAGCCACTTCATTGGGTATATTAAACAGGCTACAGGCAAGCGGAATAAGCAGTAGCGAACCACCTGCAACACCTGAACTTCCACATGCTGATACCGCAGCGATAACGCTTAACAATACAGCAGTAGGGAAATCTACAGCAATTCCCAAGGTATTAACCGCAGCTAGCGTCAACACGGTTATTGTGATTGCAGCCCCAGCCATATTAATCGTGGCGCCTAACGGAATAGATACCGAATAGGTGTCTTCATCAAGCTTTAAGCGTTTACACAGCGCCATGTTTACCGGAATATTCGCCGCCGAACTACGGGTGAAAAACGCCGTAATACCGCTTTCTTTCAGGCATTTGAACACCAAAGGATAAGGGTTCTTTTTGGTTGCCAGAAATACTAACAAGGGATTGGTCACAAGTGCGATAAATAGCATCGCGCCAATCAGTACCGTTAGTAAATGAGAGTAGCCAAGCAATGCTTCAAAGCCCGTTGTAGCAATGGTATTAGCTACCAAGCCGAAAATACCGAAGGGCGCAAGTTTAATAACAAAACCCACCACGGTTGTTACGCTATCTGCCATATTTTGAAGTAGCGCTTTCGTTGCCTCGCTAGCATGACGTAGACCTAAACCTAGGCCTACAGCCCACGTGAGAATACCAATGTAATTTCCATTTACTAATGCATTTACCGGATTATCTACCATGTTATAAAGCAAAGTAGTAAGGACTTCCAACACACCTTTCGGCGCAGCTTGGCTAACTTCTGAAGTCACTAAGCTTAAGCTTGTAGGAAAAGCAAAGCTTGCCAACACGGCGGTGAGCGCGGCCAGTAGTGTGCCCATCAAATAAAGCACAAGCACGGGTTTGATAAAGGTTTGCTCGTTTTGCTTATGGTTGGCAATGGATGCCATGACCAAAACAAAAACCAATAAAGGAGCTATTGCTTTTAAGGCTTTTACAAATAAGTTACCCAATAGCCCTGCTGATTGAGCAGCTGAAGGTGAAAAACTCGCTATCGCAATACCGCATACGATACCAATGATAATTTGCAGTACCAAACTGCCATTCATGTAGCGCTGAAACAGGCTGGGGCGTGACGTTGAATCCATAAATGTTGGTCCATTATTATTTTGACGACGCACCATAAAGGATAACGTTACACAAATGAACCTGTTTGGTCTTAGTTACTCGCAAATAACCGTATGCTTGCCGTTTATAAGGGTTTACATGCCTTCAAGTATCTTTTGCGTATAAGACGTCCACTGGTAAAGAGGAAGTTCTCCATCAATATAATAGTCTGGCTGAATGCCTACCCCATCAATGGCCATATGCGGAATGCGTAAACTTTTAGTCAGGCTGTAATACAAAGTAAAAGTACCGCTCGGCGAATCAGTTTGGTACATGTTAGAAATATCGAGTACACCTGCGGTAGTTTGCCCAAACAACTTTACTTTTTTGCTTTGTTTAGCCGCCAGTAAGAACTGCTCAGCGGTGCTGCCATTACTTGAATCAACAAGTACGCCAATACTCTTCGGCAAGGGTTCAATTTTATCGAATGTCTCCACCGTTACGTCTTCATCAATATTGATGTAGCTGCCGATATGTTGATTAAGAATGTCATACCCGTCTTTTGCCCATTGCTTTTCTTCTTCACTAAAATGAGGGTTTTGCAAAAAGCCAAGCATTCTAGAGTTGTTAAGCTCAGTAGATAAATATTCCATGCCTACAGTGCGAATAGGGTTGGTATATAAAATAGGGAGTAAAGACGCATAGCTTACGTCACTACCACCACCGTTTCCTCGGATGTCGATAATGAGGTTTTCAGTGTTTAAAATCGTATCCAGGTGCTTAGCGATAACCGCGTCGATGTCTTTTTTGAAGGCATGATCGAAAGCCGGTATGCGAACTAACACAGTGTTCTCTGAAACTTTCTCGAATAGCGGAGCTTTTGTACTAAGTAGGCGAACATAGCGTGTTATTTCAGGGGATGATTCTTGTCGCGGTTCCTCACGCGACATAACAATAAAGCTATTGCCTAACACCACTTCATTGTTACCCAAGTACGTAATGGTATCGATTTGTCGGGCGGAGTGATCGCCCATAAAAAACGTCACTTTTGCAGTATTGCTGTCTGCAGGGTCGTTAAGGATGAACTTTACTTGTCCCGCCTTCCATGAAGGGTTGGTACTTTCAACGATATAAGCTTTATGGACATTGCCCTCTTTTTTTAAGGCAACCGTATAGCTTGAGAATTGCCAAATCCCCTCAAGAGTTTCGTCACGTTGGCTTTTCAAATGTTGTTTAAATGCCGATAAGTCGAAATCATGCACTACCGATTCGCGTACCGCTTCCTCTGAGCCATTCGTGTTTAGCGCAAGACCAATGTGCCCCTTGCGAAAAAATGTAAGCCAGTCGCTAAGCACTGTGTGACATTGCGCTTCGCTTTTCGCGCTTTGTACTCGCGCCAAAATCGCACTATTGTGGGCGGAATAAAGGTCCAGCCCTTTATTCTCTACGGTATATTGAAAACCGGCATCGTTGTTTTCAAACGTGCTTTTTAGCCATGCAAACTCACTTTCACACTGAAAGGTACTACCAAACGAACAGAAAGAGGCAAAAAGAGGGAATATCGCAAATCGTTTCACTAAATATGATGTCCATATCTACTTTTAATAACGATAAAGTATCATAAAACCATGATCTTGCGAGCATTTACCAAGCACATACTTGTAAGCAAACGTTTTAGCTACTAATTCCTAAGCGGTGAGTTCACCCCACCGTATAAGGTTTTTCTAGTGCACTCAATCCCACACCGTTGCGTTTAATCACTTTAAGCTGAGTAGGAATACGCTCTTTCATGGCTTCAATATGGCTTATTACACCAATCATTTTTCCGCTGGCATTTAAGTTGTCTAGTGCATCAAGGGCCACATCCAAAGTTTCAGCATCAAGGGTGCCAAAGCCTTCATCCAAAAACAGCGAATCAATACTGGTCTTGTGACTGACCAAGTCAGATAAAGCTAATGCCAGTGCAAGGCTCACTAAGAAACTTTCTCCGCCAGACAGGGTTTTGGTGTCTCGCACTACGTCACCTTGCCAGGTGTCTAGTACACTTAAACCTAATCCTTCGTTTTCTTTTCGCATTAGCTGATAGCGACCGTGTAATTTATCAAGCTGCTGATTAGCAAGCTGCACTAAGTTGTCCAGGGTAAGCCCTTGGGCAAAGCGTCTGAATTTGTCGCCGCTGGCCGAACCAATTAACGAGTGCAGGTAAGTAATATCATCGTAGTAGGCCTCAAACGCGGCCATCTCATCCACAAGCTGCTGCTGCTTTTCACGGGCTTGATTGTTAGCGCTTAGCTGCTGTTCAATTTGCCCTAAAGAAGATAACAGCGTGTCACGATGCTGAGCTTGCTGGGTAATTTTCGTATCGAGCCACTGTGCACCGTGCTCTTCTAACTCGCTCTGCCACTGTGCTGCGTTAGCATGGGCTTTTAGCGATTGTTGGGTAGCTATCGCGTTTTCTAGCTTTAAGTCCGCTTGTTGTTTTTGCTGAGTTAATCGCTTTTGCAGTTCAAGCAAGGTGTTGCGGGTATCTTCGTCTAAAAGGGCATTGCTAAACGCTTGCTCATCGGCAAATGGGCTGCTCGCCAACTGACGGTTAAAGTGCTCTGTTGCCTCTGCAAGTACTTGCTCTTTTTCGCGCATTTGCTCATTAAGCTGGGCAATTTCTGCTTCTAAACGAGACAAAATAGTGTCCGTTTGTTGCAGGCGAGATTTGCATTCACTCACGTTTCGCTCAGCCATTTCTTGGGCAGCGCTTGCCTTATTCCTTGTTTCAGCAATATTGCCTTCAGGGAATACGGTTGTGCGCGAGTCTCGCAGCGCCTTTAAACTATTATCTAGCTGCACAAGCTCTTCGCATACGCCCTTAAGCTGATCCTCAGCGCTCTCGATATCACGATTAACCACAAGCAAGGCGCTACTTACCCCTTGCAACTCATCTTTAAGTTTGGCGTGTAGCTGATGATTGTGTTTATAGGTTTTAAGCGCTTCGGCTTTTTCATTTAACCACGTGGCAATTCCATCAATAGCCAAGTTGTGAATATCAGCACCGTGCGCTGTCATAGTTTCGCTAAGCGCTAAAATACTATTATTAATCCCTTGTGTTTTGTTCTCTAGCTCTACATTGCGTTCGTTAAATTGCTTTTCAAAGGTTTCGCGCTGCTGCAGAGAAACTGCAAGTTCTGACTGCTTGCCTTGTAATGCCTGTTGCGCTTCATTTTTAGCCTGCAGTGCAGCATTTAGAGCTTGCTCGCACTCTTCTAAACGCTTTAATTGAGCACTAATATCATCAAGGCGAGTTTTAAACTGCTGGGTAAATTGAGAGACGCTTTGCGATGTATTAATGTCGACCTTTTCAAAGCTCGGTATATCAGCGCTAAGTACGCTTGAAATCTGCTGCCACTTTTCTAGCAGCGTATCTCGTTGCCCGCTTGCCTGTTCTAGCTGCTTATTAACCTGAGCAAGAGTGAATTCAGTTTGTGTAACACTTTCTTTTGCCCGCGCCCCTTGCAGCTCAATATCATCTAACTGCTGCTTTAAGCTATCTCGCTTTTGAATAGTTTCAGGTACATCAATAACCACGCTAGACGTGGTGTGTTCGTTAGCCCCACAAACAGGGCATGGCTCGCCACTTTTTAACCGTGCGCGCAGGTGCGCCACTTCAGCATCCAAGGCGATAAGCGCCTCTATGTCTTTTAAATTACTACGAGTTTGCTTGTAAGCATCAACCAAGGCTTGGCGGTCAGATTGCTGCTGAGCTAGTTTCTTCGCTAAGTCTTCCTTTTGCGCACCCAGCGATACTTTCTCTTGTTCTAGTGCCAAATATTGCTGTTGAATATGCCCTATCTGTAATACGTTATCCCAATGATGAAGCTTGGTATCACGCTCTTGCTGAAGACTTGCTTTACTGGTTGCATTAGCACTATTAGTATCACTTGGTTTGTCAGATAGCGCGGCCTGAAGTGCCTTTTCGCACTTGGCTACTTGCGCGTTTTTGTCATCGAAGGTCTGCGTTAACGCGCTTAACGACTCATTTGTTTTTGCGATAGCGTCATCTAGGGATGAAAGCGCCTGACGATGATTATTTACGCTTTGTGTCAGTGTTTCTAACTGCTTTTTATCATGTTCAATATGGCGCGCCGTTTCACTCCAGCCACTTATAAATTCCGCTATGCCGCTAAGTGATTGATGTTCACGTAAGTAGGTTTCCAGTTCACCAAGCTTGGTCTTGTTATCTGCCGAAGCGTTTTCGATTTCTGTGCGCTTTAGCGTTAACGCGTTTATTGACTGCCTTAAACGTGCCGCGTTTTCGTTTGCTTTTTGCTGTTCGGTAGTGAGCTGCGCTATTTGGTTATCTAGCGGAACTACCTGCTCATTTATGCGCTTTTCAAGCTCACTGCTTTGTTGCTTTGTAAGAACTAACGCTTGTTCAGCGTTCATCACTTCCAAACTGAGCTGTGCCTTTTGCGTTTTTAAGTCGGGCAACTGGGCTGCTTTCCCGTCAAGCCTTTCTTTATAACGGGTTACGTCTTGCTGAAGCCCGTTTTTTTGCAAAAATGGCAGGCGAAGCTTTTCAGCTGGCTCACTTTGGGTTAAAAGATCAAGTTCTTGTCTCGCCTCATTGATGGCGTTATTCGCGGTCTGCTGCGCTTCACTGGCTTCTTTTATGGTTAGCTCATTGGCGTTAAACGCTTGTTGCCACTGCTGTTGCTTTTGTAACTGAACAAGTGTTTGGTTAGACGTTGCAACTTGGCTCTTGGTTTGTGCTTGCTCTTCTTCAAGCTGGGTGATTTGTTCGTAGCTAAGTAAGGTTACGCCATCTAGCTTTATCGCAAACTCTTTTTTCTTTTGTTTAGCGTCACTAAATTGCTGATGTACTGCCTGTGATATCTGCCCGTAAATTTCGGTGCCAGTTAACTCTTCAAGCAGTTCGGCTCGGTCGGCCTCGTTAGCATTTAAAAACGCAGCAAAATCCCCTTGCGACAACATCATAGACTTGGTGAAGCGGGCAAAATTAAGGCCAGTCAGCTTTTCAATCTCTTCACTTTTAGGCCGCACTTGGGTAGCCAATACCTTACCGCTTTCAACTTCGGCTAGCTCAACTTCGGCACTTTGCAGATTACCGTCAACTTTCCCTCTGGCCCGACGCATACTCCAAAACGCACGATATGCTTTGCCTTTAATATCAAACTCAACCTCCGCCAAACACTCCGCCGTGCCGCGGGTCATGATGTCGTTGTTAGACGTTGAAATTGGCCCCAAGCGAGGGGTTTGGTGATAAAGCGCTAAACAAATGGCATCAAGTAGGGTGGTTTTACCTGCCCCTGTTGGGCCAGTTATGGCAAATAGGCCATTGTCGATAAACGGCGACTGGGTGAAATCTATCTTCCACTCCCCTTTTAAGGCGTTTAGATTTTTAAGGCGTAAGGTCAGTATTCTCATTGTATTACTCGCCTTTATTTTCTGTTGTGTTTGCCAATGAGGTCTCTACTGGTACTTCAGCATCTTCATCATTGGTGTGCACTTGCTCTACTGCTTCATTGAACAGCTGCCTTATCCGGTTTAAGCGTGAAGCGCTTTTCTCTGAACCGGCTTGTTCCATTGCTCGGGTGCTTTGGTCGTCATCTAGCAGGGTTGCTTGTGCCGACTCAGTTGGTGCCGACTCACTTGTTGTATTATCTTCTATGCTCTCCAATGCCAAACGCGCTTCAAATACATCGTTTACCGATAGTTCACTAAGCTGAACGTTTTGCTTTTCTGTTAGGCTATTTACCATGCGCTTACGCTTGCGTTTCAACTGTAAAATCTCAGCGTTTTTCCCTTCTAACAAGCCCTGAATACGCTGCTGTAGATCAGTCAGATAGTCTTCTGTTTCAACTTCAATGCATAACCACACTGGGTCTTTAGAGCTAATGGCGTTATCCGTTGCGCTAACGGTTTTATTCATTTCGCTAAGGGCTTTATTAACCTCGCTAAGGGGTTTATTAACCTCGCTAAGGGCTTTATCCACTTCGCTAACGGCATCATCTGTTTGAGAAGCTAACGTGATGGCATCGCTCTTATTAATGGCCGCCTCAATCGCTTTTAAGTCGCCTTTTATTACTTCCATGGCCTGAAAGCGCGGTACCGGAAGCGTTGAGATAGTTGGCGTTGTGCTTTCTATTTCAAACGTAACCAACACCACTTGCTTTTGTGTGTTTAGTTCATCAAAACTTAGCGGTATGGGCGAGCCTGAGTAGCGAATGTGTTCTGTCTTAGCCACTTTTTGTGGCCTGTGAATATGCCCAAGTGCAATGTAATCGGCGGGCGGAAACCCTTTGGCGTCAAAGCCTTCAAGGGTGCCGATGTAGATATCGCGTACACTTTCTGACTGACTCACGCCTAAAGCGGTTAAGTGCCCTGTAGCAATAATAGGAATGGCAGCGCTATTTTTACTGCCCTCCTCTCCTTGTTTTTCTTCAATTGAAGCGCGCAGTGACAAGGCTTCATTATAAAGCGCCCCATAATGCTGCTTTATCGCATCGCCAAGCGCTTGACGCTTGTCAGTGCCGCTTTGCCCTGCCTCACTGACAAGCACATCACGTGGGCGAATAAAGGGTACGGCACACAGTACTGCACTGGGCTGCCCCTTGCGATCGTTAAGCGTAATGACTTGTTCACTCAATTCGCCGTATGTACTGGCAATTACGTGGCTATTTAAGTATTTCAGTAGCGCCTTACTTTCGTTCAATACCGATACTGAATCGTGATTTCCCCCCAGCACCACCAATGTACACTGCATCCCCTGAAGTTCACCGATAAACGCATGGTAGAGCTCTCTGGCGTAGCTAGGCGGCGTGCCCGTATCAAACACATCACCCGCGACAATAATCGCATCTATTTGATGCACTTCTACTTGTTGAAGAAGCCATTTAAGGAAAGCGGCGTGTTCGTTTTTGCGACTTTTCGTAAAAAAACTCTGACCTAAGTGCCAGTCAGATGTATGCAATATTTTCATGTAGAAGTGAACCAGGCTTGTTGCATTGGAGATAGAGAAACGCATTCGGCGCAATGGCGCTGCTGCTATGGAGTGTCGATGTTGATCAACGCACCGTACAGCAACTATAGAGATTTTGTGGTTTTATGACAATGGTTTGTCTGTGATGCATGTTCACAGGGAGCAGGTAAAAAAAGAGGCACCACACGCTTTAATAAACGTCTGGTGCTCAGGATATTATTTTGATGAAAACAACCCAAAGCTAAAAGCTGGCAGAGTAATCTGTGTTTCACCGTTGTCAGAAGCGGAAATTTTAGCGGCTCCTGAAACAACTAAGTAGCTTTCATACTGCTGAGAAACCGTTACCGTTTGCTGCTCAGCTGACACGTTAAACACAACTAAAAGTGCTTCGTCATTTTGTTGCGCCACGCCCCCGTTTGGCATTGTGTCATTCGCTACGCGGGCGAAGGCAAACACCTGCTTTTTATCATCAAAGAACTTATTTTCTTGCACTCCATATTGAAGTAACGGCTGCTGCTTGCGAATGGCAGCGTACTCTGCAATAGATTTGTACAGCGGGTGCTCAGGGTTGAAGTTGTCATTTTTGGTGGTTTGCTCAGTACCTAACAACGTATTGTCGTTATAGCTAGCTACCTTAGATGGCATCATATCTTCTCTGGCATCCACATCGTTACCATCGCCGGTAAAGCCTTGCTCATCGCCATAGTAAACGACGGGTACGCCGCGAGAGAAAAACATCATGGCATGTGCCAGCATACTGCGCTGCAGCTTTTCTTCGTTAGACGCATTGGGTAAATGCTTATTTAAGAAGAAGCCCGGGCGACCCATATCGTGATTGCCTAAAAAAGTAAGCAGTTGATTAACGTTGCTGTCTTCGTCATTGTAAAGGTGATCTTGTGCTATCAGCGTTTCAATGGTCGACACTGGCTTGTCTTCAAAGAACACGCCTCCCACCGCACTTTGAAATCCAAAATCAAGCACGGCAGGAAGTTTACCCTCGGTAGTGAATGAACTTAGCGCTTCAGGGTTTGGGTCATACACTTCACCAAATACATGAAAGTTCTCAATTCCCTCAGCTTTAGCGTGCGCCATAATTGCCGGTGAGAATGCTTGCCAAAATGGCAACTGGACGTGCCTTACCGTATCAATTCTAAAGCCGTCAGGTTTAAATTCACTGATAAGCTTGGTGTAAATATCAATCATCCCTTTAACCACTTCAGGGTCTTCAGTATTGATATCATCTAACCCATTAAAATCGCCATATAAACTATTTTCACCTTCAAAAGTTGTATCACCTTGATTGTGGTAAAAGCGCGGGTCGTTTAGCCATTCTGGAAATTTCTCACCCTGCTCTTCTTCTGGAACAAAAGCACGGTAAGTCCCTTGCTCTTTCACTTCCTGCAAGCTGCGATACGTGCACTGGTCTAGTCCACTTTTAAACGAACCGTCGGCGTTGTGGCACTCTTCATACTTAATCACGTCTGCCGTATGGTTAGTAATGATATCGAAAAATACTTTAATATCTTTTTTATGCGCAGTGTCAATCAAGCGCTTTAAATCGGCGTTACTGCCAAAGTGAGGGTCAATTTCGGTGAAGTCGACTATCCAATATCCATGGTGGGCAAATCCGCCTTTCTGCACCGCTTTATTACGCAAAATAGGTGTCATCCAGATAGCGGTGATCCCCATAGATTTCAGGTAATCCAGTTTTTGTTCGATGCCCACCATGTCTCCACCATGAAACGCCCATTTAGACGTTGTGTCGAGACCTCCGTGAGAGATCGATCCTTTTGGTGCCCCGCTGTCGTTACTTACATCGCCATTGTTAAATCTGTCTGGCATAACGAAATAGAAGACGTCTTCGCGCACGTCGCGCTTTAGGTAACTACTTTGTGGCTGTGCCGCATTGTTGCTCTCGCCACTGTTCGTCACACCGCTGTTAGGGTCTCTATTGTTAAGAGATGGGCTGCAAGCAGTTAACGCAAGCAATATTGCGATAAAGGCCATTGTCATTTTAGATGTTTTTTGAATCATTAACCTGTTCCTTAGTAGGTTAAAACTGAGCAATGATATTTTGAGCTAGCGCTTCGTCATCAAACTCGGCCATACCGCTAATTCCTATTGCCCCCACTACTTTGCCTGCCTTATCTTTTACAGGTACACCACCCGCCATACCTGTGATGCGAGGGTCGGTCCAAAAGTTAATGGTTTTGCTCGTTTCTTTTGCCCACGCAGCAAGCTGACTGGTTTTTTGCCTGTCTCTGGCTGCCGTATAAGCCTTGTTCTGCGCTAGTAGACAGGTTTGCGGGCTAGTTTCATCCATACGAGAGAACGCGATAAGTTCACCCACGCTGTCTACAACAGCAACGGCAATGTGTTGATTGTTTTCTTGCGCCCAATGAATGCTATCTGTAATCATTGATTGAGCTTGCGTTAAAGAAATAGAACCCATCATGGTAACTCCACCCCTTTTGCACTTACGTACAATGCGTACCAGTCTTCCCGAGTAAGCGTCACGGTAACGGCTTCTGCACTTGCTTTAATACGCTTGGGGTTTGCTGAACCAACAATTGGCTGAATGTTGCTGGGGTGGCGCATTAACCAAGCCAACACGATTGCGTCGGTCGCTACACCATATTTTTGCGCTAAGGTCGCAACGAGTTTTTTAGTCGCTTCTTCTTGCGCAGTTAGCGCAGCGGGTGCTCCGGTATATTTACCCTGGCTTGCTGGCCCCCACGACTGCATTTGAATGTTGTTTTGCTTTGCGTATTGAAGTGTGCCCGCTGTAAAGTTCACATGCTGCCCATCTGGGTTACCGACATAAATACCTTCATCCACAAAGCCTAAGTTAGTAAGACTCATCTCAACCTGATTCGCAATAAGCGGCTGATTAATATAGTGATTAAGATGCTGCATTTGTACGCCGCTCATATTCGACACGCCAAAGTGCTTAACCTTACCGCTATCAAACAAGGCATCAAATGCAGCGGCAACCTCCTCTTCTTCCATCAATGGGTCTGGGCGGTGCAGCAAAAGCAGGTCGAGATATTCCGTATTTAATCGCGAAAGCGTGTTTTCAACAGAACTGACAATCCAGTCTTTCGAAAAATCGTAACGTTTGGGCCCGTGTTCATCTTCAAAACGAATCCCACATTTAGACTGAAGCACTATCTCTTCCCGTAAGTTAGGGCGTGCTTTTAACACTTCACCAAATGCTTGTTCTGCTTTACCCATTCGGTATATATCAGCATGATCGAACACGGTAATACCGGCTTCTAGCGCAGCATCGACCGCCGCAAACGCATGCTGGGTTTGATCTTTGGTTAATGGGTTAAAGTCCCACTCTCCACCAATAGCCATACAGCCATAAACCAGCTGACTGGCGTGTGAAATGTACTGATTTAGAGGAAGGTTTTTCATATACATCGCTCGCAAAAAAGAATTAATAAAGGCCTTTCGGATAGCTCAAGTTTACGCTTGCAGTTACCACCTTTCAGCGCACAATAGCGAAATCATTATTCTTTATAGCGAATAGCTGTATTCCATATATAATCACTAACTCTACATTTTCGATGTGACGTTGCTCAAGACGCAGTTTTTCGAGCATGTTGTGAATATTTATCTCCGATTTAATCTCGTGTAAAAAGTAACAAGCCAATGAAACCACATAAAAAAGTCGAGCGATTGATGCTGTTTAGTGCGGTAGCAGAAACCTTAAGCTTTGGTGCTGCGGCAGAGAAAATGCAGATATCGAGGGGCTACCTGTCGGAGCAAATAAGGGAGCTTGAACTTGCGTTAGGCGTAAAGTTGCTGCAGCGCTCAACACGCCAAGTAAGTCTTACCAACGAAGGTAAACAAGTGTACGCCGATACACAGAAGATTAATCGCAGCGTGGTAGAGCTAGAGCAAAATTTAGTACGTGAGCAAACGCAGCTGGAAGGAATAATCGCCATTACGGCGCCGAATATGTTTGCGCACTACTTGTTAAGCGAACTGTGTTTTTCCTTCTCGCAGCAGCATCCTGATGTTTCGTTCCATTTAGATACCAGCTATCAAAGGCACGACTTAAACCGAGGTCATTTCGACTTGGCGTTTCGCTCTACTAACAACCCGCCGCAAGATATGGTGGCCAAGCCATTATTTACTTATAGCCACACCATAGTTGCAGCACCGCAATACCTTAAGCAAGCCGGCACACCCAAAGTGTTGAGCGATTTAGATGCGCACCAGTGCTTTTGCGGCCCCGACCAAGATAACTGGCTCATAAACGGTAAGCGCACAGCGGTTAAAGGCTGGTTAAAACTTAATGATAATCTGGCGCTCATTCAGCATGTGCTGGAAGGCCGCGGCATTGCAAGACTGCCAAGCTATGTGGCGAAAAAGCATAGTAAGGCGGGTGAACTGGTCGCACTTTTTGAAGAAATTAAGCAGGGGTCGACACCGAGTGAGCCTCCAATAAAAAGCACCAGTCAGCTGTTTGTTGTGCACCCACAGCGCCCCCATCAATCGCTAAGAATAAAAGCCTTTTTAGACACAGTTAAACAAGCACAACACGAAGGTTATTTTAGTGGATAAGTACTCAAACTGTCAGCGCTTACCTGCCGCAATTCACGTGCGTAGTTAGTAGCAATAAGACTTGAAAGCTTCGCTTAGGCTTTTCATTCCTTGGCGTACTATTATCGAAGTTAAAGGGTCAATCAAACAGGCTGATAAATATTATCCCAGTAGTCATCAAGTATCTTCACAGCATCGTTAAGCGCCCGCGCCACAAAAATATCGCCGTATTGTTCGACTAGTTCCATGTCCACCAGCTTATTAATAGCGTCAGTAACGTCGAAATCGAGCGCACAATCAAGCTCTTCTGAAAAGTAACTTTCTATTACACTATCGAGCGTTGCTAATGTCATTCCACCAGCGGCAATCTCGCGCTCTGCACGCACCGCGCAGAATGCAGCACCACCTTCTACAGACACTTCACTACATTTCAGCAAAAATGTATAAGCCAACAAAGCTTCTTTGCAGTCCTCTTCCTCTGCTGCATCAATTAACGTATGAAACACGCCTGCATTATTGTCTAAATTTTTAAAATAGAGATTGTCAGACAAGGCTTTCATAAACCTGATTTTTCTGTTTTTAAACTTTGTCCATTCCTTAAAGATAAAGCTGCCGAATACACCCATGCCAATGCAAAAAGTTATTAGGCTTTGCTTAGTCAATTCCACTTCATCGTCTTTAAAGCCAAGCCAAAAGGCCAGAAAAGATGCCATGAGAAGTAGCGATGCGCCTAACTTGGTCACTAGCACCACGGTGCCACCTATTGCCGCCGATGCACTAATGATCAACTTATCTAGCGGACGCATTTTGACTTCGCTATTGGGAAACAGCATCTCCAAGTCTGCTTTAGGTACGTTTTGGAAAAGCTTTACTATGGTGGAACCAGGTTTAAAGGTAACTGGCGTTTGCCCTTTCTCTTTGAAGTAGGCTTCATCTTTAAAAGTGATATAAACAGCCACTTTGTAGTAGTTGGTAAATGACACCTGCTTTTTTCGCAACCCGAAAAAAGTACGCAGAGTTTCAGTTTTTACCGACTCGCCCCGTCGATAAAACACCACATCTTCAAAGTCTTCGAAGCTAACCGCAAGGCGCACTTTAAACAGCGACTCTTCGTTTAATGCTGCTTCTAAATCTTCGTTTGTGACTTTTTCAAAATTGGCTGCGTTTAATAGATTGGCAAACGCACTCGAAAACGCCTTTTGGCTTTGCTTTCTCGTAGCTTCACTTAAAGGTGTAAGATCGCGGGTGTCTTTGTTTGGGTCAAAATTGTTATAGCTATCTTTCAGACCTTCAAGTTGCTCATGATATTGATAGTGTATGCGATTAACGAGCAACGTTGAGAACGTACGAAAAAGAGTCCTCTCTTGCACAATTACGTTTTCACACAATCTACTAACATCATGTTTGCGAAATGGGATAAAGCGTTCTAATGGCATCGAGTGGTCTTATTAGTTCGAATGTTTCTTGTTAGATAAAAATAGTTACCGTACTGTAACAATGAAAACAACCACTTATAAATAAATTAAGCCTAATTGATAATGCCTTAGACATAGGCTTCGCCTAATGTCTAAACGACATAAATGTTAAATATAGTTAACATAGACTACACTAATTCTTAATTATACTTGTAATTTTCGGAGACGTTATGTTCGTATCAAGTTCTCGATACAATAATGACATTTCGGCTCTTAGGGACGAGAGCCAAGGCTTGCTTGGTACGCTGGATGCGTTCAAAAACACAATGGCCTATGCCATCTATAGTACTGATGGACAGTGCACATTTGCCTCTCCCGTATTACTTTCCATTTTGGATTACCCAAATTCAACCGCAACGTCATTTTCCCATGCGGCAATGCGCGTTGAAGGGGTTGAACCTGAGTCACAGTACAAACCGTTTTGGCAGCACTTGGTCAATGGCGGCAGCTTTAGCGACACGGTTGCAAGAAAATCGGCGTTAGGTGAAACGAAGTGGCTTAAGGCAAGCTACGTAGCGGTGAATAAGCATGGCGTGACAGAAATTCATGCCATTTACCACGATATCACTGAACATGAAAACGCCTATTTTGCTGGTAAAGCAGTGACTGACGCACTAAACAAGTCGATGGCGGTGATTGAGTTTCATCCTGATGGAACAATTATCACGGCAAATGAGAATTTTACTGCAACAGTGAAATACAGTTTGGCCGACATTCAAGGTAAACACCATCGCATGTTCTGTCGCGATAAGTTTTATCAAGAAAATCCTAATTTTTGGGATAACCTTGCCCGCGGTAATTTCTCTTCAGGCCAGTTTGAGCGCGTAGATGCGCACGGTAACGCATTGTGGTTGGAAGCAACGTACAACCCCGTGTTTGACGCTTCGGGCCGAGTAGTAAAAGTTATTAAATTTGCATCTAACATTACCGATGCAATTAACGAAAAGAATGCAATCGCACAGGCGGCGGAACTCGCAGTATCAACGGCAGAAGAGACGTCTCAAATTGCCCATGAAGGAGCCTCGTCACTTCAACGAAGCGTTGAGATTTTCAATACAGCCATGTTAGAAGTTGAGCAAACCAATCAACTTATGCACGAACTGAGTGAGCAATCGCTAAAAATTGAAACCATTGTGACAACGATTAGTGGCATTGCTGAGCAAACCAACCTTTTAGCACTAAATGCCGCTATTGAAGCTGCACGTGCAGGCGATCAAGGTAGAGGATTTGCTGTAGTAGCAGATGAAGTGAGGCAGCTAGCGCAACGTACCAGCGATTCGACTGTGGAAATTGAAAGTGTAGTGGCAGAGAACAGAAAGCTTGCTGACAAATCCACGAAGAAAATGGCAGGCGTTAAAGACAGTGTTGACCAAAATAGTCAACAGATTGCGCAAGTGCAAAGCATTATTGATGAAATTCAAAAAGGCGCATTGAATGTATCTGAAACTGTATCAGGTATTCTACGCTAGCAGTCATGTTAAATTAGTAAAAAGGGCTGTTGTATCATCAACAGCCCTTTTTTTTAAACCCGCTTTTTCACACAGCCGATTTTTCGCGTACGCATACGTACAAGCCTAGCACCGTTTAATTGTGGGGGGGTTATTTTGCGTGCACCACGCTAGCAATCTGCTGCTGTTGAATATTCAGGTACTTCTTGATGCTTTCCCCGTTCTTGCCATATTGATCAACAAACGCAGCGACCGATAGTCCGTTACACGTCATGTCCTGTGCTACGTACTTTTTATCTAGCGCAGATTCTTTAATTTGTTCATGTAGCTTCCACTTGTTCCCGGTAGCGGCAGCAACGCAAAGGTTAGAGGTGACCGAATCGTCGGTAGGCTTAAATTCTACAGAAGCTAAAGCACTTCCGGTGAACACAGTAGTAAGAGCAACAATAGCGATAGCAGTAATACGTGATTTCATAGCATGATTTCCTTATTGGGACGAAGTTACGTTGTTGTGGCGTTACGCCTTGGCCACACTCATATTCACTATTACAATCACTGCGCCAACTTTATAAAACTATTTAAATTCATAAACTTAACTTCAAATTAAGAAATAAGCCCCCGCTAGAACGGTAAACGGAATACGACCTTTCAAGATAATTCGCCAAATAGTAGTATTTTTGACCACTGCGTTCTATCTGAGCCTATCGTCGTCTAAAATTTCGTTTTATTAAGCGATAAAACACACTGCTTACCTTATTTGGCTTAAATAAAAAATTGTCTTAGCTTACAATGCGCTGATGACTTATCCCGTTCCAGCTAAACAGGTTGAAACCCTGTACGAAATTAAGAAAAGCAAATTCATTGCTTGTGCCGGCTTTGCAAATTCTCGTGAAAGTGCAATGGCGCTTTTAGATAGTGTGAAACAACGGTATCCCGACGCCAGACACCATTGTTGGGCTTATGTTTTTGGCAACCCTAACTCGCCAAGTAGCGCGGCGATGGCTGATGACGGCGAGCCTAGCGGCACTGCCGGTAAACCCATATTAAATGTACTCCAGCACAAAGATATCGGCGACATTATGATTATTGTCACGCGGTATTTTGGCGGAATTAAATTAGGTGCGGGTGGATTGGTAAGGGCTTACTCGGCTGCAGCACAGCAAGCCATAGATGCTCTTGAGGTAAGACAAGAGATAAAGCTGGAACCGCTTAGCGTAGACATCGATTTCAAACATGAGCAGTTTGTACGTCACTTGGTAGAGCAAGCTCAAGGTAAAATTGCGAACTGTAACTATGGAAGCAGCGTGGTAATAAATGTTGAGCTACCTTTAGATGCACTGGAAGACTTTAGAAAACAGATGGCCCCCATTGCTTTTTCAGTGTCATTTGAAAACGAGTAAGTCCTAGAAAACAATAAGCAAGTGATAAAATTAGGGCTAGCTTTTGATGGTTTCTATATGTAAATAAAAAAGGCTCTGAAAACCACCAGAGCCTTACCTTTTAATCTCACATAACTAGGGCCTGTTGACCTTATCCTTTAAAGGTGCCTCGAATGGGGTAGTTGTTATCTGGGTTACGTATAAACTCCAAGCCTGATACGAGTTGCTCTAAGTCAGGGCGCACAAACGGCGCGTTTGCTATTTCAGCAATATGAATGTCGTTTTTTTCATTCACTACAAATAGCGCAGGTTCAGCAAAATTGTGGTCGGTTTCTTTATCTGAGCGCGGCTTGGAGATGTATAGCCCAAGTTTTTCCATATCTTCTTGCGAGAGACCGTAAGCGATAGGGAACGTAATCGACAGGTCGTCTAGATGCTCATCGAGCTGTGCTTTGCTGTCACCACTTACAGCCACCAAATCAATATTGAGCTCGCGTAGACGACCTTTATAATCTTCTAATTTGTTCAGGAATTTAGTACATATTGGGCAGTGTTTACCGCGATAAACAACCACCATTTTCCAATCACATCCCTCTTCTTTATTGGTAAGCGACACCGTTTCCCCTGTCGATAGGGTTGCTGAGACATCGGGAAATGTCGTTGCTGGATGCATTTTTTGCGTATACATAAAAACTCCTTAAAGTCGGTTTAATCCTTCAAAGTACAAGCGAGATCGCGATAAGCTGCTTTGTACAGATACACATCAAAGTAAAATTCTATACGTTGTACCCAACTTTCAGATCGTTTATTTGAACAATTGTTCAAATTTTTATTATTTTTCCTCTCGCGTTTTCTATACCAGTGACAGACACAAAAAAAGCAGCTCAATTGAGCTGCTTTTATTTTTTAGCCAAGTAACGGTAATCTACAAACGTAGACCTTTACTGTCGTTATCACAAAAACGAAGGTCTTCTTATCAAGACCGGTTCGCATGAGTCTAATAAAGTCTTAGTTCACATAGCCTTCATTAGCTTTCACAGTAAGTGGGTGATAGCCCGGTTTCGCTTCTTCAAATGCGCGTTTAGCAAACGCCTTGCCTTCAGGTGTTTTTGATAGCTCACGATAAAGGGGCTTAACAAGCTTATTGCGCCCTATCGACACCAAGTAGCTATACAAACGATCATAGGCAGGCTGATAGTTATTCTCTACTGCGATCATCAACCAGCTATGAGCAATTTCGTTGTTTTTAGTCGAGGTGAGTGAAAACGCTGAATCTAGCTCAGCCAGCTGTGCGTTGCTTAGCGATTCAGGCATGTTGTTTAGAAAATATAGCCACTCGTGTACAGTCCACTGCGCGGTTTCAATATCCGCCGCTTTCACGTCGCCAGAAAGCCAAGCGCTTCGTGTGTCATCGATTTTAGTGAACGCATCAGATTCTGGCTGTGGCGCCCCCTCGGGAATGCCTGGTTCAAAAATCCACGTTTGAATGCGCTCCGCGTCTAGCTTATCTGGATACTGCTTTAACAAGGTATCATCTAAATAAGCAATAAAGGTGTCGGTAGTAATGCTCTTAAAAGCAAAGTCTTTAAAGTACTGCATTAAGAAAGCATCAAAGTTTTCTCGGCCGATCTTTTGTTCAATTTCACGTAAGAACAGTGCGCCTTTTTCATAGGGAATATTTGAGAAAACATCGTCCGGATTGCGACCACGAAGGTCAATAGCCAGGATCTCATCATTTTCCTCTAATGCAGCAACATCATTCTCCAGGTCTTGATAACCGAGCACCGCTTCTTTTTTAAAACGATCGTGACCGTAGATCATTTCCATAATTCGGTAAGTTAAGTAGGTTGTGAAGCCCTCGTTTAACCACAGATCACGCCATGTAGCGTTTGTTACCGTGTTACCAGACCAGCTGTGCGCCAGTTCATGAGCAATTAATGAAACCAAGCTTTTATCACCAGCAATGACCGTTGGGGTGATAAACGACAAACGAGGGTTTTCCATACCGCCAAACGGGAATGACGGCGGTAGAATTAATAGATCGTAACGGTCCCACTGGTAAGGTCCATAGGTTTCTTCAGTTACTTCTAACATCGCCTCAGTGTCTTCAAATTCTTTCGCTGCACTTTCAAGTAGCGCAGGCTCAGCATACACACCGGTACGCTCACCCATGGCTTTAAATTCTAAATCACCTATAGCCAACGCGATAAGATACGAAGGGATAGGCTGTGGCATGGTGAACTCATATTCACCATCGCGCTCGGTGGTAGGATCGTTTGACGCACTCATCACCGCCAACAGCGCTTCAGGTGTCTTAATGGTCGCGTCATACGTTACGCGTACTTGCGGTGAGTCTTGAAGCGGAATGAAGCTTCGCGCGTGAACCGCTTGCGCTTGGGTAAACAGAAACGGGTGCTTTTTACCTGCAGTTTGCGCTGGCGTTAACCATTGTACGCCAGACGCATCAGGTGAAGTTGAATACGCAACCGTTACTGCGTTTGCGGAACTAGGTAACGTAATCGTAAGAGGTGTACCTAAATCAGGGTCAACCTCTCCCATTTCAAAAGGAACACTTTCACCGTCTACGGTAACACTCTGAATGTCTAATGCTCGCGTATCTAACACCAATGTGTTGTTGTCGGGCTTTTCACGCTTTACATCAAGCGTTACGTCGCCAACAAGCTGCTTGGTCTCAAAGTTTGCAGTTAGGTTTAGGCTGAGATGGGTAACCCGAATCTCATTAGGGTTCGCGAAGGAATGATAATCTACCCCAGAGGCAATAGCCGCGTCAGCTTGGCTTGCTACTGCAACATTTTGTGCTTCAGTGTCTGAAGTCGAGCCTACGCTGACGGCTTGATCTTTGTCTGTCTTGGCTGCGTCTACATTGCTGTTGTCGCTGCATGCGAACAAAACAGGCGCGCATACGAATGTAGCCAGTAATCCGTATTTTTTCATATAACTTCCTAAAGGATGATTGATACGACCTCAGTGTATCAATCTGTTATATGACTGGCGACTCTAATTCGAAGAGCTGCGTTGTAACTGCGCTATATTTCGAAAAGCAGTAAGGGTTAACGTGAATAAGTGCAGGATAGCTACGCCATCTGACGAAGGCGTAGCTATCTGACGAGGGCATTAACTATCTGCGTAAACCGCTGACTCGTTTGCCGTTTAATTAAGCAAGGCTAATATCTACTTCAATGTTACCGCGGGTCGCATTTGAGTATGGGCATACTTGATGCGCAGTTTCTACCAAGCCTTGCGCTTGTGCTTTGTCCATATCGCCCAAATCTACCGTCAGTTTTACTGCAATAGCAAAGCCTTGTTCAATAGGTCCAATTGCAACGTTGCCAGTTACACTAATGTCATCGGCCAGCTTAATTTTTTGCGATGCAGCCACATGCTTAAGTGCACCGATAAAGCACGCCGAATAGCCCGCTGCGAACATTTGTTCAGGGTTCGTCCCTTCTCCACCTGCACCGCCCAATTCTTTAGGTGTAGAGAGTTTAAGGTCTAGCTTACCATCACTTGATTTCGCTGTTCCTTCACGACCACCCGTTGCTGTTGCACTTCCGGTATAAACGACTTGTTGAAGTTTATGCATAGTTACTCTCCTCATAGGTTTATTTAAACAACTACTTTGCATGCAAAGTAAATTATCACCAAACCAACTTGTAGATCAAGTGATTTGTATGCAAAATATTATTATTAAGAAAAAGCCGTATCGATAAGGGTTAAGCGTCATGTCAGAATTATTGAAGTTGGAAAATCAGCTTTGCCACCGTTTTTATACGCTGTCGAATGCATTCACTCGTGCTTACCGCCCCCTTCTTAAAGCGCTGGATATCACCTATCCTCAATATGTGACGTTAATGGCGCTTTGGGAAGATGACGACATTACTATTGCCGAGCTTTTAGACAGAACGGCCATAGACGGTGGTGCTATGTCGCTGATTCTCAAAAAGCTACAAGACAAAGGCTTTTTAGTTGTCACTAAAGATAAAGCCGACAAACGCGTTAAGCGCGTTCAACTCACTGAAACGGGCAAGAAGAAGAAAGCCATAGCAGAAGACGTGCCTGCGCAAATGCTCTGTAAGCTTAATGGCATGACTGCAGATGAAAGCCGTACGTTAAAAGTCCTACTGGACAAATTAGGCGGCTGTTTCGAGAATGCAGATTTAAACCAGTCCGGATAGATAATCACCACTCAGCCCTACATTCCCACGCTTTGCTAGGAAACTTGCCAGCGCCTTGTGAGTGGGCAATTATCTATGCGTATTGGTATTTTAACCTCTTTTTGTAATCTGATTGTCATCAGATTTTTGACGTTTTCTGTTATTATTTTCGCATTGAGCGAACATGTGTGCGCTATAATTGTCCTAATGGACGTAGTAGGGAAATTGCTGAACTGCGCGCTTCAATTGAAAGCGCTAGTCGCTGAAATGCTCGCATGTCTTATCGAGAAAGTGCGACAAGAGGCTTTAAGGGCATTTACTACCCATTATCCTTAGATAATAAAAAAACAGGAGCTGTGATGATCCAAGAACAGATTCAGACACAGGCTGTGCCGCAATCAAAAAGCATTCCTGCAAAAGCCTACTCTGTACTGGAAGAGTGGCTGAACAGTATTAGTCATGGGGTTGGCTTTATTGCTGCTATCGTGGGTTTAGTATTTATGTTGTATCGAGCGGAAGATACGCTCGCGTTAACTACTGCAGCTATTTATGGCTCTACACTCATTCTAGTGTTTTTAAGCTCAACCCTTTATCACGCCATTTCCCATCAAAAGGCAAAGGGATGGCTTAAGCTATTTGACCACAGTGCAATATACTTATTGATAGCAGGTACTTACACACCATTGCTACTGGTTTCGATTGGTGGCGTGTTGGGTATTACTATGACCGCGATTATCTGGAGCTTGGCAATTGGCGGCGTGGCGTTTAAGCTCGTCGCGCAGCACCGTTTCCCAAAGGTATCCGTGATGACTTATTTGCTGATGGGATGGATTGCACTGGGTCTTATCTACCCTCTTTATGTCGCCCTTCCCGGTGCTGGCCTATGGTTATTGGTAGCAGGCGGGCTGTGTTTCAGTGTAGGCGTGTGCTTTTACGTGGCAAAAAAGGTAAAGTACACCCATGCAATTTGGCACATGTTCGTGATTGGCGGATGTAGCTGCCACTACTTTTCAATTTATTATTTTGTCGTTTAATAAAAGGCCCAAATTAAGCTGCTATGCCAAAACCATGTAAAAACTTATGCTAACAAACAAGCAAGACGCCGAGAAAAAGGAAAACAGCACTACGTTGACACCAGGTATTGCGTGGTTTTCACTACACGCAGGACAAATATGCTTGGGTAAAAAGCCCGTTGAAAGTGACTTTGAACGCCTTAAGTCACTGGGTGTTACCCATATTGCAACGGTTCAGACCAGTGAAGAACATGCGCCAGTTATACGCGAAAATTCTGTTGCAGCTGGGCTAGAGTGGCTATGGGTTCCCTTTGTACATCCATCGTCAGAATCGCCTACTGAGGATACGCATCTTCATCAATACCTTCATGAACTATCTCAAATGTTGACCGAAGGAGCGAAGATATACTTACACTGCGATGGCTCACAGCATCGCTGTAGCCTTTTATTCTATGCACTTTGCCACTATTGCCGTGTTCCATCTAATAGCGCTTACAATGCGCTGCACAGCTTTGGCGCTAGTGCGGCAAATAACCTTAAGAGATCTGAACTCACATGGGCAGCAGAATTAGGGCATATTGCACCTAAAATGTAGGCCAATAAAAAGCGCGCCTTCGTTATCAACGTTCATTAACGAAGGCGCGCGTGCTGTTTTAACAAAGCAAAGCGTTCATAAGTGCGCCGAGCTTATTTATTTAAAACTGATAAATATTAGCGTTGGTGAGAAGTTTATTCGCGTCTATTTTTTCTTGAACACAGCGCACTATATCAGCACGAGTAAATACATAAATTCGGTCTTTGCGCTCGCGACTCTCGTCCATCTCAAAATCTTTCAGCACCATGCTGATATGTTCATTTTCCGGCAGACCGCGTAAGCCTGACCCAAATCTGCATAAGGTCTCGCTCATTCCCGACTCAAAACCGGCCAGAAACGTTTTGTAAGCTTGCTGCTGCTGCGCTTTACGCGCCTCCATTTGTTTAGTCTGCTCTTTTTCAATTGCTTTAAGCTCATCCTTCATGCTTTTTTCTTTCGCTTCTAATTGCTTAAGCTGCTCTCCAGACTGCTCTTTTTGCGCGAGTAATTCTTTTTTTCGCGCCTCGTCAGCGTGACGCAATTCAAAGGTAATATCTCGCAGTTCACGCTCTACTTCTCTTGCTTCCCAGGCAAGTTCACGCTGCATGTTGCGCAAGTCGCGTAAGCGACTATTGTTGTCAGCAAACGCCTGAGAAAAACGATGGCTGGTTTCTTCTGCGTAAGCTTCCCACTCTCTGGCTGCTTCAAACACAATGTCATCTACATCACTAAACGAATTTGCAGACGGAACTGATGGTGCAGGCGGTGCAGGTGGTACGGTGGCAACTAATCCTTCTACCAGCGTTTCTATCTCTCTTACCCAGTTACCGCTTTGGCCTCTTACTGAAAAAGTAAATACCGCCCCCTGCCCAGCAAGATAGCTGGTTTCAATTTGACTCACTCTCCAAGAATCAGTCGCGGCATTTTGTCGTAAGGACGTTTTGAGTACCCCAGACATTATTTCTAATTCATTCGATAGCGTGTCATATTTTTGCGCACTTTGTGCGTTCGCAAGACCACCAGCAGCAGAGCAAAGTAGTAAAGCAGTTAATAAACGTTTCATAATTTCACCTAATTACATTAATCATCTAGCGACGACTGTGGATTGTTTGTTTCATACGGCATGGTTAATGGCACTTCAGAACGGCTGTTAGGTAAATTTACCGCGCTGTACCCTATTTCAATGTCATCAATTTCATCCTGTAGACGCGTAAATTGGCGTGCATAGAATCTTTGATCATCAATACGCTGCTCGTTGATAAATTTAATAAGCTCGGCAAAGTCGTGTTTGCGTTCTTCCCTACTCGACGCTAACAAGTACTTAGTAA
Organism: Alteromonas sp. W12; assembly: GCF_001924945.1. Lineage (NCBI taxonomy): Bacteria > Pseudomonadati > Pseudomonadota > Gammaproteobacteria > Alteromonadales > Alteromonadaceae > Alteromonas > Alteromonas sp. W12. Next base: position 333,938 of record NZ_LQXH01000001.1, on the reverse strand, counting down.
GCTCTGCACTGCTTTGTTGCTGCTGTGTAGATAGCGCCTGAGCGTATTCTTTGAATAGTGTTTGGTTTGCTTGTTGATAGAAATCACGTTGCTCACCTAAAGCTTTAGCAACTTCCTGCGTAACGCGCTGCTCAACCATTTCATCTACTGTGTTGGCGCTTTTGTTTGAAAACGTAAGCGCTATACCGTTATCGCTATACGACAGCTTTGCGCCGGTGAGTACGGCTAACAGCGCACACGCAGACATGGCCATGGCACACGCTGGCAAGCTAAACCAAGACGACAGCGAACGTGGTTCATCTTTCTTAAAAAAGGTCTGTTCTTTGTCCCACTGGGGAAGTGCCGGAGCAACGAAGCTTGCACTTGCGCTGTTCAAACGGGCGCTATTTTTTACCGCCTGCGCGAACTCAGCATCTGAATCACACAACGCGTTAAACTGCTTTTCTTGCTCGCTATCAAGCGAGTTGTCCAGATAAGCTGAGAATAAGGCTTCTTTGTCATATAAGGTCATTATTCCAACTCCAACTTCAACTTTGCTAAGGCTGCGTAAAGTCGCGACTTAGCGGTATTTACTGAGATATCCATTTGCTGTGCAATTTCTTCGAACGTGAAGTGGCCGAAGAACTTCAACTCCACCACCGCCTTTTGGCCCAAAGGAAGGGTCTGCATAGCCTGCGTTAATGCTCTACTCTCTCTGTCGCTATAAAGCTGCATTTCAGGGCATGGCGCACCGCAAAGTGGCGCCTGTATATCGTCAATGTCAGAATGCGGCTTTCGCTTGCGATACAGTTCAACGCAGCGACAGTGGGCAATGCGATAGAGCCAACTTTTAAAACTGCCCTCACCTTTAAAACAAGCAAGACTGCGAAACACAGAGATAAAAATCTCCTGCATTAAATCTGCTGCATCATGGCTATTCCCTGTCATTCGAATACCGTATTGATACATAGCGGTTTCGTAGCGAGATATAAGCGTAAACCACGCTTTTTTATTACCCTTTAATGCCTGTTCCACGAGTTTTTCATCTCGTTTATTAAACACGCCGTTCCCCGTTTTTACGCTCTGTTTTTTTACTTAACCATTAAGTCGATAAGCTTTGCAAAAAAGTTTGTTTAATTGATAAATAAATTGTCATTTAGGGAATAACGCCAATGAAACTGTGCTTTAAGCGATAGATGAAGAACTTCTTTGGGGTTGGTGCACAAGACAATACTTGATGTCAGCAATAAAAAAGCGGCTGAACCTATAGGCTCAACCGCTTTAGTTAAATATGAAAGGTAGCGCGCTCAGCGCCAAGCTTATTTTAACGTGGGAATAGGCAGCAGTGGCGAGATAATTTCACCAATACGACGAAACAGCTGCATACGTGTCGTGCCTGAACGCCATACTAAGCCAATCTCACGAAACCCCTGCTCTTCAGCGGGGAAGCTCTTAAGACCTGTGTGCTCAAGAATAGACTGGTTTATCGCAAGTTCAGGTAAGAAGGTGTAGCCCATTTTGCTATTCGCTAATTGCACCAAGGTATACAAGCTGCTAGCCGCTACGCTGCTAATTTGGTCGCTGTGCTGAAGATTGCACGCACTTACCGCATGCCCGGTCATACAGTGCTCTTGCTGCAGTAAGAAAATACTCTTTTTGGGCAAGGTTGAAATGTCGACAGGATTAGGTAGTTGCTCAGCCATATCTTTGTGCGCAATAAGATGGAACGGGTCATGCCCTAAGACCATCTGTTTACACCCTGGTGTTTCCATTGGCAACGCTAGAATAAGTAAGTCTAACCTGCCGTCGGTCAATTGCTGTAGCAACTTCTCCGTTGTGTCTTCCTGCATTTCTAAGTTGATCTCGGGTAAAAATGCAGAAAACGCCCCCATCATGCCTTCAAAAAGAAACGGCGCAATGGTTGGAATAACACCTAGTTTTAAAGTGCCTCGCTGCCAATTACCCGCGTTTTGCGCATACTCAACCAGCTCTCCCGCTTCCTGAAGTAGCACTTTACTGCGTTCAACAATATCTAGTCCCAACGATGTAAACACAAAGGTTTTATGTTCACGCTCAAGAAGTTGGCTTCCGAAGTGCTCCTCAAGGTTCTGAATGGCCGTACTCAATGTTGACTGACTTACGTTACAGCGCTGTGCAGCACGGTGAAAATGTTGCTCTTGATGTAGCGTCACCAAATAGTGCAGGTGCTTAAGATTAGGCCATTTCATGGGCATCTCACAATTATTTAAAAAGGGATTAAAAAATATTGGATTAATCTAACATAAAGATTAAATAGCGCCTAGGGTTGATGCCCATGGTTAACGAGAGCGATCTTCTATTATTTGCAGCTGTACGTATACAACACCCTAAAAAAGAGGTAGATAATTCTGTTTATTGTGCAATCTATAAGAAGCTTTTGAGAATTTGACATTTCCCGCTGGAAAGCCCCCATAAGTAGCGTTAGGATTAAATTAAAGCGTTATACGCAACATATTTTTACAGCGAAGTAAGACCCGCTCTTGTATCATTCAGTCAATAGAGCGATTAACTATTGAGGGCAGTATGAAAGGACATTATAAGAACATTTTATGTGTATTGAGCGACTCTCATCGTCAAGATGATACGGTAGCCCAAGCACTGCATATCGCCAAAGCGCATCAAGCCTCGCTTACCATTATGCTTTCGTTAGAATCTTTGCCGCCCAACGCCAGTATGGTCATGGAGTCTTTCTCTTATGTTGATTCTCAGCAAACCATGGAAACCCAAGCCCAGCATTGGTTAAAAGAACAAGCGGAAAGCTGGGGAAAACACTATCCTGTGTCTACTGCGGTAACGGTAGGTCAGCCGCTTATTGACGTTGTGCGTTATGTAAAAAAGAACAATATCGATCTAGTAATTAAACGGGCAGAAGAGAGCTTTCTAGATAAGCTATTCGGAAGCTTAGATATGCGTTTATTCCGCAAATGCCCTTGCCCGGTTTGGATCATTAACCACAAGCCTCGCAGTCAGTACAAAAACGTAGTTGCAGCACTGGATTTGAACTATCACTATCCACAGCATGAAGTGTCTATTAGGCGCGATCTTAATCGCGACATTTTGCGTCACGCAAGCCAAATAGCCTTGTTAGAGTTTGCACAGCTACACATTGTTCACGTTTTTGATGCGGTTCCTGAGAACATAGCAAGAGACGGTTTCATATCGGTTGATAACGATAGAATGGAAACCGATCTTGCAAAAATCCATGCCGAGCGTGAATCGGAACTAGACAAATTGCTTGAAGAACTAGGCAATGAATTGGATGACAATGTATTAGAGTATTTGAAACCTCAGAAGCACATTGTTCACGGTTACCCTCGAAGAGAAATTGCAGCCACAACCACATCCCTTGATACCGACATTATTGTTATGGGCACAGTGGCACGTTTAGGTGTGCCTGGCTACATCATGGGCGACACCGCAGAAGAAACTATCCATCAGCTTAAATGTGCCGTTGTGGGCGTTAAACCCCGTGGCTTTGAAACGCCTATCTCTATTGATTAAAGAAAACATTCCACAAACAAAAAGGCCGTGCTTCACTTCAAGCACGGCCTTTTTTAATTCTTTTCGCTTAATACGAACGTTTGTAAGCGCTGTGTTTTACGCTACGCCAAACGACGCTTTAAGAATGTAGAAGAAAATAATCGAGAGGATTGCGCCTGCAGGCAACGTAACAATCCACGATACGACGATATTTCTCACAATGCCTAGGTTAAGCGCTGATACACCACGCGCCAGACCTACACCTAGTACCGCTCCTACAAGCGTTTGGGTAGTCGAAATAGGTAAACCCGTACCTGATGCGATAACTACCGTACACGCTGCAGCGAGTTCTGCTGCAAAACCGCGGCTTGGTGTTAAGTGTGTAATACCTTGACCAATGGTCTTGATAACGCGATGTCCAAATAGCGCAAGACCCGCAACAATACCTAAACCACCAAGAGGAAGGATCCAAGGTGCAAGCGTAGTGCTAGAGTTAATTTCGCCGCCACTACTTACTACGCTAACTACCGCAGCCAATGGTCCAATAGCGTTAGCTACATCATTTGAACCGTGGGCAAACGCCATACAACAGGCTGTTACTACCATTAGAAGTGCGAATACTTTCTCAACGTTAGCCGCCTGTAGGTCTGCATCTTCAGAACCGCTGAACTTCATACGGCCGATAAACCATTTACCCAAGAAGCCCAACGCTACGGCAATAGCAATCGCCAGCACATATCCGTTAACAGCGCTTAGCTCTAAACCAACGTGCTTAAGGCCTTTCTTGATAGTAACAAGCGACATCACAAAGCCCGCTAATGCCATATAGAACGGCACATAACGCTTAGCATTTGCAAACGGAGAGGCAGTTTGGAAGATGAGCTTGTGCGCGCTCATGAAAATAAGATAAGCAATGATGCCTGAAATAGCTGGGGTTACTACCCAACTACCAACAATACCACCCACTTTGTCCCATGCTACTGCGTCCATGCTGACGCCAGTGGCAGTAAAACCGATGATTGCACCGATAATTGAGTGAGTGGTAGATACAGGCCACCCCAACCATGACGCTACCGCAAGCCAGATTCCAGCTGCAAGTAGTGATGAGATCATGCCTAATACAAGGTATTCAGGTATGTCTATAAAATAGGTTGAGTCGATAATCCCTTTTCGAATGGTAGACGTTACTTCGCCACCTGCTAGGTAGGCGCCAGCAAACTCAAAAATCATTGCAATGATAATGGCTTGTTTTATGGTTAAAGCTTTAGAACCTACTGACGTACCCATTGCGTTGGCAACGTCATTCGCTCCAATACCCCATGCCATGACGAAACCAACGCCGGCGGCAAGGATTATAAGAATTAGGCCATAACTTTCAAAAAATTCCACGGATAATCGCTCCCGATCTAAACGCGATTTAGGCTGGACGCTACTTGAGTAAGTAGCATGATCTCTTCACCATAAAGGCTAGAGAATGAAGTTAAAGACAAATTGTGTTTTATCATAAGGTTCGATTAAATTTTGCACGATCTGTTCTTGGCTGCGGCGCATGATAACGTAATCATGTTAGAAGCCATAGCGAAAATCACTGAAAAACGATAAAAGTATGCGGAATTATTTGAATGCGATGATAAATCCACCAAATATTTCAGTTTTATGACAAATAAATTTCGCATGTATCCATATTTGAATATCAATACGCAAAATCGTACTGACCATTTGGACAGGATTACGTCAAATCTTCCAATTTTTGTTGCATATTTTCCAACGGTGTATGCCTAACATCGGTACCCCGAGTAAGATAAACCACATACTCACACACATTCTTACATCTATCGCCAATGCGCTCTAACGAGCGCATTGCCCACAAAACATCCAACCAATCCTGCATGTCATCGGTGCTTTTCTGCATTTCGGAGGTGGTATACGACAGCAGACGCTTGTATTCACTATCAATTCGGTTGTCTTGGTCGTACACTTCTAATGCCGCAGCCTCATCCTGACGAGCAAAAGCGTCGAATGTGCCGCGCATCATGGCGGCCACGCGCTCGCCAATGAGTAACATGCTGCTCTTAATGGTATCTGAGCTCGGCAACTTATTGCGCGTTACTAGTTTGGCTATACGCTCGATTTCATCGCCCATTCGCTCTATATCGGTAATGGCTTTGGAAATGGTCATAATTAAACGTAGATCGCTGGCGGTAGGATGACGTTTTGCAATAATGCGCAAGCACTCTTCGTCAATTTGAATTTCCATGGAGTTAATTTTTAAGTCGTTCAACACCACTTTTTCAGCCAGAGCGGCATGATTGTGCTTTACCGCTTTTAACGTATCCACCAGCTGCTGTTCAACTTCGCCCCCCATGGTTAATACCGAGTTACGCAAGTTTTCCAACTCGATATTAAATGTACCCGAAATATGCGTGTTTAAGGCTACCTGTCGCATGGTGTTTTCTCCTCGCGGCGTAAGCATAACGAATAACGACAATCAATCGTGCCGCTACCTGTGGCAGAACTATCGTGACAAACCGCTACGTCTTGCCAAACTTCAGCATTGCGGTACAAACCCATGTGAGAACACACACCTACTGCTACCTTATCCATATCGCCCCGTTATGTAGTCTTCGGTTTGCTTCTTATCTGGCATAGTAAACAGCGTATCGCTGTCTGCATATTCTATCAGTCTGCCCTGATGGAAAAAGGCGGTGTAGTCACTTACCCTAGCCGCTTGCTGCATGTTGTGCGTCACGATAATAATGGTGCATTGTTTCTTTAATGCATCCATCAGTTCTTCGATAAAAAGTGTGGTTAGAGGGTCAAGGGCCGAGGTTGGTTCATCAAGAAGTAGAATGTCGGGCTTCAAAGCCAGTGCTCTTGCAATCACCAAACGCTGCTGCTGACCGCCAGATAAAACATGAGCGGACTCAAATAAACGATCTTTAACCTCGTCCCACAGCGCCGCCTGTTTCAGTGCGCTTTCCACCGCGTCGTCTAAGTGTCGACGAATTTTAACGCCTTGAAGCTTAAGCCCGTAGCACACGTTCTCATAAATGCTCATAGGAAAGGGGTTGGGTCGCTGAAAAACCATGCCCACGTTCGTTCTTAGGCGTGACACATTTACTTTGCGGCTATTGATGTTTTGCCCATCAATAATAATTTCACCATCGTATTTGCAACCGTCATACAAATCGTTAAGGCGATTGAAACAGCTAATGAGTGTAGATTTACCACAACCACTTTGACCAATTAACGCTGTGATTTTGTTTTTTGGGATCCGCATGCTGATGTCGTTTAACACATGCTTGTTGCCAAACCACAGGTTGAGGTTTTTAACCTCTACCGCAGTTTGTTCTTCACCAATGTCGTTAACGTTCAGCGTATTGTGTTCAAACAACTTCAACATGTTACAAAACCTGTATTATCCTTTGAGATAGCGTTTGCGCAGGCGCGCTCTAAGTACAACTGCCAGAATATTTAATACAAACACCACCACGAGTAAAAGCAAGCAAGCGGCAAACATCATGCTTGCGCTCTTTCCATCAGTTTGGCTGTGAAACGCTCCGTCATAAATAAGCACGCCCAAATGCATAAACTGCCTATCAAGGTGGAGATAAGGAAACTCTCCATCTATAGGCAAGGTTGGCGCAAACTTGACCGCCCCCACTAACATAAGTGGCGCTACTTCACCTGCCGCCCTCGCAATCGCCAAAATTACGCCAGTCATAATACCCGGAGACGCAATAGGCAATACGGTACGCACTATAGTCTCAATTTTGGTAGCTCCTAATGCGTAACTGCCCGCTTTCAATCCTTCCGGCACCCTGCGCAAGCCTTCTTCAGTCGCCACAATCACTACAGGTAAGGTCAAAATTGCCATGGTTAAGGCAGCCCAGAAAACGCCAGGGCTTCCCATTGTGGGTGCTGGCAGTGTGTCACTAAACAATAGCTCATCAATACTGCCGCCCAAGGTATAAACAAAGAAACCAAGGCCGAATACGCCGTAAACGATAGAAGGTACACCTGCCATGTTGCTTACACTGACACGAATAATGGTGGTAAGCGCCGTGTTAGGTGCATACTCGCTCAAGTAAATAGCGGCTAATACACCAAAGGGCGTTACGATGATGGTCATTAAAAATACCATGAGTACAGTGCCAAACAACGCAGGGAAGACGCCACCTGAGGTATTCGCTTGTTTAGGGGAATCGGTGAGAAAAACACCGATTTCCGAAAACGCCACCTGCCACTTTTCCCATGTACTTAGACGACTGACAAAATCCACATCTTGAATACTAGATATGGGAATAACAAAAGGCGTTTCGTCAGCAAAACTTACCAATAAGGTATACTCGGCTCGTGTTGCTTCTAACGCTTCCACACGCTTTTGGTATTCGTCAAACGATGCCACTAAACGCTCTCTTGCTGGCGCGTCGGCAACAACATTACGTTTATCAAATTGAGATAGCGCTTCGTGAATAGGTGCAAGGTGTTGCGTATTTAAATCTTCAATTTGAGCGCTTATTTGAGCCACTTCCTCTAGCACAATATCAATGTTTCCAAGAGGTTGAGGCGGTTTAGATGGCACGACGATGTATTCAGGAATTGCCAACACACGCCTGCCGTCTAACAATTTTATTTCTGCGCTTTGGTTTGCAAGTAGAGAAGTCTCTATTTCCTCTCGAGATAACTGGATTTGAAAGCCATAAGGATGCTGAGCATCTGAGAATTTAAGTGTCACATCCTCATTTGTTGATTCATCAAATAGGTTCGCAAGCACCGAAAACCTTGTGCCGTCTTGATGCGTACCGGTAACCGTATAGATGGGTTCTGGCCAAAAATATGCCGTACCTCGAAAACTAATAAGTATAAGAACGCTAACTAGCGCAATAAGCAGCAGGCTGGTGAAAAAAGCCGTTAAGCTAATGACTAACGATTGACGCTGTACCGCACTTAACCCAAACGTTGTTCGATTAACCATAGTACGCCCTACTTCTTATACGCTGTCGCAATAGCTCTGCCATGGTGTTTACCAAGAAGGTAAACAGAAACAAAATACACGCGGTGAAAAATAGAATTTGATAGTGCGCCGATGATACATCTGCTTCTGGAAGTTCGATTGCCAAGTTAGCAGTAAGTGCTCGCAAACCTTCTATCAAGCCCCAGCTGGAGATTGGCGTATTCCCCGTCACCATAAGGACTATCATGGTTTCACCAAACGCGCGGCCGAAACCTAGCATAATCGCGGCAACAATACCCGGTAGTGCAACGTGAAGCACAACATGAAGTAAGGTCTGTAGTCGTGTGGCGCCTAAAGCAAAAGAGGCGTGTTTTAAATCATTTGGAACGCCGTTTATGGCATCTTCAGCAAGGGAATAGATACTAGGTGATATGGCCACACCTAACGCTAACGCTACCACTATAGTCGTTTTCCCGATGGGACTATCGGACTCGGCCGCAAGCATTGTAAACCCGTCTACTCCCATTACCGAGAAAATAAGTGAAGGCGCATACTCCACGCTAATATAACCTAAAAGGAACACTCCGCTTATAGCAAATAGTAGCTCTGCTCCGTGTCTTAGCTTCTTTGGTAAGTATTCCGCAACAGGGCGCTGTACCAGGGCAACGACAATAAGCACAAAAGGGATAACGATTAGGAAAAAGGCAAAGGAAAATAAAAACTGCTCAGCTTTTGGCGACAACCAAATAGCCGCGATGAAGCCGATGAGTACACTGGGAATCGCTTCGAGCAATTCGATAGCCGGCTTAATAACGTTGCGAAGGCGGCTTTTAGCAAAAAACGCGGTGTAAATTGCGGCACCGATAGCAACCGGAATAGCAATAAGCAGCGCTAAAAGAGAGGCTTTAATACTGCCTATTAATAGCGGTGTTAAGCTAAACTTTGCCTCTTGAAAATCAGAGGCACTGGTGGTTTGCCATACGGTTTCTTCCGTTTCATACCCTTCGTAGTGCTGCGGTTCAAACAGAGAGGCCCATGTAGTAACGCCGCTTAAGTGCCTGCCTTCCCATACTGATAAGGTGCTATCTGAATAGCCATAAAGCTTATTGCCGTACCAAATGATATTCTCAGCAGAACGCTCTATCTGTTGTGATGCTACTACATCGCCTGATACACGGTTTACCAACAACACTCTTGCTTTGTCGGTCAGCACTGCCACTAAGTTCATACTGGCATGTTCTGCCACATCCTTAACGTTCTCTCCTGGTAGCGCTACTTGGTAGGTTTGTTCAAAGGTAAGGCCTTTATCGCTTTTGCTCAGCACCCAGCGAGTAAGTGCCTGTGTATTGCTGTTCATTAGGAAAAAGGTGCGGTCTTTAGCAAGTGGGAATACAATCTTCTCATCTATTGACGCTGTGATGTTTCCTGCTATTGGCAGTAGTGACGCCCCTTCATCCGTGAGCCTATTTAGGAAAAGGGCATCATCCACTTGGAGTAACACGCTCTGACTGCCGGGTAACAGTACGAGTCTGTCTATATTATGAAACCGTTTATCCACCACCTGTGTAGGACGAAGCCGATTTACCCAACGGATAAACACTTTATTGTCTTGAACGATAGAAACCACTGCCCATTTTGAGGACAGTGCAATGCTCCAGTCACTGCGTCTCTCCCACTCATCTTTGGGAAGCGCGAACGTAATGCTGTTCGACAACGCCGCTTGCGGCGTACTTGTGGCAATATCCTCTGCGCTACCGTCGGTCATATTGAACGATCTAACCGGTAAAACTCTCACTTGGGCGTTGGGAGAAACGTCTACGATATAGTTCTCTCCCATCACACTGTGGGAAGACAGTCTATGCTCACAAGGACGGATGTAATCGTGATTACTTACCAGAGCATCGCCTTTAAGCAACTTTAATCCCAATCGACAGTCAGACTTCCTAACCAGCATTGGCTGACTGTTAATGATGTCGCCTGCGCTGATAATTTTTTCATTATCTGACGTTTTCAAGCTCAACAGATGATTTAAGCTAGGGGTATATGCCAACGGCAGAGCTTGGCTGATTAGATGGGTAATAAGAATAACTAACGTCAACAAAACAAGGCCGCCGAAGCCGGTCACTACATAGCGTGACCACCTGTCGCTTCGCTGGCGTTTTTTGTTTGTGCTGTTGCTGTCGAAAGTCATGCGGCTGTTTAGTAATTCTTATTTTCGAAATTCTTCATTTTTAAGAAGAATAACCCTAAATTGCACTGGTGAGCAGTGTAAGTTTTGTTATGCTAATAGCAAGTGAAAGTTTAAAGCATTACCTTCGCGCAACCTACTCTGCGCCTATGGTATTACCCAACAGGAAGACGATCAAAGTTTTTCTCTACACGCCCAATAAGGAGCATCGTATGCAATCATTGGTTATAAGCATTATGGGTAAAGACAAGCCGGGTTTAGTAGACGCACTGGCTAAGTGTGTATACAAACATGAGGGCAACTGGCAAGGGTCGAGCTTTGCGCATATGGCGGGAATGTTCACCGGTTTTGTAGAAGTACATGTTGCCGATGAGAACAAACAGGGCTTAATAGATGCGCTAGACGCCATTAAAGATTTGTCGGTGCAATCTGTAGCGGTAGCTAGCAGTGAAAATAACAACACCACCAAATTGACGGTTGATGTAATGGGCAATGACAAAACCGGTATTGTCCAAGAGCTCACCTCTGTTTTAAACCAGTTCAATTTGAATATTCTCACCTTTGCTTCACACTGTGAAAGCGCGCCTAACTGGGGCAGCCTGATTTTCAAAGCAAAAGCAGAAATTGCGGTGCCAGAAGATTTTGACGACGGCGCATTGCAAGACTCACTGGAGTCGTTGGCTAACGATTTGGTGGTGGATATTACCGCGAAGCGATAAAAACAAGGGCGTATTTGTGGTGCCATACACTATCCGCGCATCACAATTACGAACTTATCATATTGAAAGTTAATGGAATAACCACAACGCAATGCGTGCGCACTTGCACCAGAATACGTGTTGTCACAGTAGTGTCACTGACTGATGGCAGTCTTTGACCATTTTTATGAACGTGAATTGAGACATTATGGATAACGACGTTTTATATTATCCCAAAGAATTAAGCTGGCTTGCGTTTAACGAACGCGTATTGCAAGAAGCCGCAGATAAAAACAATCCCGCCGTGGAGCGAATTCGTTTTCTTGGTATTTACTCAAATAACCTAGATGAGTTTTATCGCGTGCGCGCCGCTGACGTGAAACGACAAATTACCATTGCGCAAAATGACGGCAATGAAGAGGAAGCTGAACGCCAAACCGCTCTTATGGCACTTATTCAGAAAAAGGTAGTCCAGCTTTCTGAAAAGTTCGACCAAATTCATAAGGATGTGGTTAAGTCCCTAGCTCGCTACAACATACATATTCTTCGAAAAGACGATTTAGACGATTATCAAAAGCAGTGGGTACGCAACTTCTTCGTTAACAAAGCACTGCGTCACATCGCACCTATTTTAATAGATAAGAAGACCGACCTACTTAGCCGTTTGAACGGTACGTCGGTGTATTTATATGTGGCGCTTAGAAGAAAGGACCGCAATCCTAAATTTGCGGTTATTCAGGTTCCTACCTCTGAAATGTCGCGCTTTATGCTGATCCCACCGCAAAAAAGCCGCAAGAAGAAGAGCATTATTATGCTCGATGACATGATTCAGCTGTGTATCGAAGACATTTTCCGCGGTTTCGTGAAGTTCGACGAAATTGAAGCATTCTCGTTTAAAATGACGCGTGATGCGGAATATTCTATCAACGAAGAAATTGACGAAAGCTTCGTTGAAAAGATGTCTGAAAGTATGAAGCAGCGCCTTATCGCTGAGCCTGTGCGTGTTATCTACGACACGAATATGCCAGAGGACATGAAATCTGACTTGCGCAAGCGACTTAAGATAACCAAGCTAGATACCATGCACGCTGCTGGGCACTATCGTAACTTTAAAGACTTTATTGGCTTCCCTAATGTGGGTCGAGAATATTTAGAGCATACGCCGCTGCCTGCTATCGACAGCAAGGCATTCTCTAAGTACAACACCGTTTTCGATGCCATTACTGCACGAGACATACTACTATACTACCCGTACCATCGCTTCCTACACTTCACCGAGTTTTTGCGTCAGGCGGCTTTCGACCCGAATGTTAAGACCATACGTATTAATATTTATCGTGTTGCCAGTAATTCACGCATTGTAAACTCGTTGATTGACGCAGTAGACAACGGCAAAAAAGTAACCGTTGTGGTAGAACTTCGCGCCCGTTTTGACGAAGAGGCAAATATCGAATGGTCTAAGCGCATGACTGATGCAGGTATACGCGTTGTGCTTGGTGTGCCTACCCTTAAAATTCACTCTAAACTTTGTATTGTGACCCGTGAAGAACGGGGCAGTTTGGTGAACTATGCGCATTTCGGTACGGGTAACTTCAACGAGAAAACAGCAAAGATCTATACCGACTACAGCTTATTCACCCGTAATCAAGAACTCGCCGATGAAGGCGTGGCGGTATTCGATCTTATTCAATACCCTTACCGACGCTACAAGTTCCAGCATCTTCAAATATCGCCATTAAACGCCAGAACCAAAATTCAGTCGTTAATTCGTCAAGAAATTCAGCATTTGAACCAAGGCCAAAAGGCACAAATCACTTTCAAAATTAACAACCTTGTTGATAAAGAACTCATTGATGATTTGTACCGGGCTAGCCAGGCGGGGGTTAAGATCCGCGGTATAGTGCGCGGTATGTGCTCACTTAATCCAGGGATAAAAGGAATAAGCGAAAACATCGAAATTATCTCTATTGTTGATAGATTTCTCGAACACCCTCGCGTGATGATTTTTGAAGGTGGCGGCGATAGAAAAGTGTATATATCTTCTGCTGACTGGATGACCCGTAACATGGACAACCGCATTGAAGTAGGTTGTCCAGTGTATGATAAAGGTCTTCAGCAGCGCATTGTTGATATAATGGAGCTACAATTTAAAGATACCCTGAAGGCTCGAGTGATTGACAAGGATCAGAGCAACAAGTACGTTCGCAGGGGAAATCGTAAAAAACTTCGTTCTCAGATAGAAATTTATGACTATTTGAAGAAGCTAGAAGACACTTTGTAGGATAGAAAATTAGTACATGACCCAGCACGAATCAGTTTTTAATGACGTGGAAACCCGCGAAGTCAATAAAGTCGCAGCACTAGACATTGGCTCAAATAGTTTTCACTTAGTAGTAGCACGCATTGTTGCTGGGTCTGTGCAGATTCTGCATAGAGTTAAACAAAAAGTACGCTTGGCCGAAGGTCTCAACGACGACGATATCTTGTCTGATGAAGCGATGGAGCGTGGGCTTGCTATGCTAAAAGTAGTAGCAGAGAGCCTGAAAGGTTTTGAGCCCGACTCCGTGAGAATTGTCGCCACCCACACGTTGCGCAGGGCGCGTAACGCCCGCGATTTTATCAGCGCAGCAAAAGATATCCTTCCCTACCCTATCGAAGTCATTTCTGGTGTAGAAGAAGCGCGACTTATTTATTCAGGCGTTGCACATACTAACCACTCCGACGGCCAACAGCTGGTTATTGATATAGGCGGAGGCTCTACTGAGTTCGTTATTGGCGAAGGTTTTACGCCTTTACTTTGCCGCAGCCTTCAAATGGGCTGCGTAAGCTATACCAAACGGTTTTTCCCTGACGGTGAGCTAAAGCCAAAAGCCTTTGATCGCGCTATCACGGCTGCACAGCAAGAGCTTGAGTTAATAGACAATAAATATCGCAGACTGGGCTGGGTCCAGTGTATCGGTACGTCGGGTACCATTCGTTCGCTGTTCACCCTTTGTCAGCAAGACAGACCTAATGGCCACGATATTCCGGTGACACTTAAAAGTTTGCGCAATTTAATGAAGCAATTCATAAGCGCAGGACATATAGACAAATTAAGCTACCCAGATTTAAGTGAAGATCGTCGTGTGGTTATTACTGGCGGCCTCGCTATTCTTATCGCCGTTTTCAAAGCGCTAGAGATTGAAGGCTTGGTGTACTCGCCTGCCGCCTTGCGCGAAGGCGTGCTTTATCAGATGGAAGATGAGCTTCATCACGCTGATATTCGCGGCAGAACCGCGAGTAGTTTGGCAACCCGCTACGATGTAGATACGTCCCAAGCCACTATGGTGCTTAATACAACCCTTTCACTTTTCAACGATGTTGAAAAAGCATGGAAACTTAAAGGGCGTGACTTTAAAAGCATGCTCGGCTGGGCAGCTTTACTTCACGAAGTCGGCATGCAAATTAACTCTCGAGGCATACAAAAACACAGCGCCTATATTCTTGGTAATGTGGACATGCCTGGGTTTACGCAGGAACAACAATTACTGCTAGCTACGCTCGTGCGATTCCATAGAAAGAAAATTCGAACCAATGAATTGCCCGCATTTAATCTTTTCGATGAGCAGTCGGTTAAGCATTTAATCGCGTTACTGCGTTTGGGTGTACTGCTTAATATTAAACGCCAAGAGGGTTTTGTACCTGACCTCGTTGTTAATGTAGAAAAGAACGAACTGACCATTACCTTCCCCGATGGCTGGTTAGATGAAAAACCTATTATCTCAGCTGACCTGCTACGAGAAAGCCACTACTGGAAAGCGCTTGATTTAAAACTCACAGTTGTTCCTGATATCGAGCAATTACATCCCGCGGTAGAATAAGCAAGTACCGACTATCAGCACCTCAAATTGAACATTTTATAGGCAAATATCAGTATTATTTGCCTATAAAACCGGTATACTACGCATTAGCATTACCTTATCTAAAACCTCCAATTGATGTTATTTTTTATAGGTTCTTAACAGTAGTTATGTTTCGTAGTATCTGGATTTTTTTGTTGCTGATTGTAAGTTCATTTGCCTTCGCATCGTCCAACCATGTCTACTTTCTAACCGAGGTCACCCCACCCTATTACTGGATTAATAAGGATGGAAAAGCACAAGGCGTCAACGTAGACCTCGCAAACGCACTAGAACCTCTGCTGCCATTTAGCAGTTCGTTAGAGCGCATGCCGTGGGCCCGTGCAGTACAAGAAACCCTCGACAATCCCAATCTGGTACTTCTATCTTTATTGAAAACACCGAACAGGGAAGATGAATTTGAGTGGATTTCATCAGTAAATCACATGCAAGCCTCGCTGATCCGCTTAAAGCAGAAAGAGACAGCACACGTCAATTCCTTAGACGACGCGAAGCAGTTCCGAGTAGGCTCAATACGTGGCTATGGCTCAGCATCGTTTTTGCAGCAAGAAGGTTTTGAAGAAAATAAAAACCTCGCTTTAGTTGCTGAGCCAGCACTACTGTGGAAGCTTTTGTATATGGGGCGCATCGACTTTGCATTAGCCAATTTTGAGACAGGAAAGTATGAAATCAGCGACGCAGGCTTTAACCCTAACGACGCAACGAGCGAATATGTTATCGAAGCATTGGGTGCTGATCTTTTTGTTGCCACTGGCCTTAAGACTGAGCAAGACAAAGTAAGCTCACTTAAACATGCGCTTTCGATTTTAAAAGCGAATGGCGAATATGCTCGAATACTAAAAAAATGGGGCCTTGAACCGATTGAGTCGGCGCATTAGCCCCACTTAGTCTCAGCACACTAATTATTGAGCTTCAACTTGCGTACTTTGTGACTGCACGCTGTCGTATTTTTTAAACCACGCCAAGATATTTTCAACTTTACCAATCATTCTAGATGGCTTAGAAGCAATCCCGTGGGGCGATCCAGGTACTTTTACCAGCACGCTATCAACCTTTTGAATCTTTAACGCTTGATAGAACTGCTCGGTCTCAGACATTGGCGTGCGCTTGTCCTCCACTCCCGTGATCAGCATGGTGGGGGTCGTTACATTGCCTACTAGCGATAGCGGTGAGCGCTTCCAGTAGTGCTCTACATTATCCCAAGGCATACCCGGAAATTGGAAAGGGATTTGATATAGACCTGAATCGGCAGTCAGCACTTTCGATAACCAGTTGATAACGGGTTTAGCGACTACGGCTGCTTTAAATCGGTTAGTAAGGCCAATGGCATAGGCTGATGCAATGCCGCCTGCTGAACCACCAGTAATAAACAGTCGCTCTGGATCAGCGATGCCTTTTTCAATAAGCGCATCTACGCCCGACATATGGTCTGAGAAGTCATATTCCGAACTGTATTTCCCTTGAAGTAGCAATGCAAAGCGTTCTCCATAACCTGTACTACCTCTGTGATTATCATAAAACACCACGTAGCCCTCTGCAGCCATGCGCTGCAGCTCGGCCGTGAAGACAGGGCCATAAGCGAGATTAGGTCCGCCATGAATTTCTAAGATAAGCGGATACGTTTTCGAACTGTCATAGTTTGGCGGCAGAATGTACCACCCCTGGATTTCTTCGCCATCAATAGAAGACGGATAGACAATTTCTTTTACTTCGCCAAGTTGCTTATGACCTAGGACGTCTTCGTTTAGTGCAGTGAGCTGTCGCTCGTTTCGCGTAGTGACATATAAATCAGCGGGGCGATCGGTGCGTCCTTTGGTATACGCCACTACATCATCAACAGCGTGATAAGTGCCAAACACATAAGGTCGTCCTATTGTAGTACCGCCCAGCCCCTTAGCTACGGCTTTTACGCTGCCCGATAGCGATACCACATCCACCTGCGCTAAACCGCGAACCGACTGCTGAAAATAAACGTGCTTATTATCTTTCCAGTGAAAGTTAGACACTGAATTATCAATGTCTTTTGTTAAATTTTGAGCATCTGTACCATCGCTCTTCATCACATATAAATAGCTATTTTTGTACATCACTTTTTCGTCATCGCGGCGTGCGTAAGCAATGTGCTTTCCGTCAGGCGATACGACAGGCGATGATTCAAGGCCTTTGTCGCTGGTAAGCTGTGCGATATTACCCATCATATCCACAGAAAAGATGTCCCCCTCAACAGGCTCATACTCCCAATTGTCACTGCGGTTGGCAGAGAAATAGATTTTGTCGCTATCAGGAGAGAAACTTAAGCGCCCATTGTGGTGATAGTTCCCTGAAGTAAGCTGTCGTGCTGTGCCTCCGTCAGCAGGAACAATAAAAATATGGGTGTAAGCAGGTTCAAGAATGCCTCGGCCATCGGCTTGATAGCGCGCTTTGGTAATATATTGAAAGCTAGGAGACCACTTTGCACCGTCAGGCTTTTTAGGCATTTTAACGTCTAGCGGCTTTTCCTTGGCATCAACGCTCATAGTGAAAGCAATGTGCTTACCATCTGGCGACCAAGTGATGTTACTTGGGTTTGAGGTGACATTTGTTACGAGTGCCGTTTGCCCTGTATCCATCCAACGCACATACAATTGCGGTTTACCTTCTTCATTAGAAAGGTAAGCCAATCGGCTACCGTCTGGTGACCAGCGAATAGAATAGTAACTCTTTTTCGACGACAGTAAGGGGCGGTGTGACTTTCCATCAACCGACGCTAGCCAGACGTTCGCTCGACTGCTGTCCGACATAATGTCGTTTGAACGGCGCACATACGCAACATATTTACCGTTTGGCGACACCTGAACTTCGCTCACGTATTCCAAATTAAAAATATCTTCCGATTTAAAATAGCGTTCAGAGTCGGTAGTAAGAGATTCTCTCTCTTTGCTTGCAAGCGCTGTGGATGGCATAGCTAGCGTGCCTACGCTAAATAGTGCAGCCCATATAGCAAACCGTTTTTTGACTGACGGGTACCTGTGATTTCTCGTAAAAGACATATCTCACCTTAATCTATTTGTTCTTATCCGTTCTTTTTTATGGGGTGATCACGTTGTAGTGATGCATTTATTGTCTCCATATTACTGAATATATTCAGCCAATAAAGATTAAACGTTGAGCGACATCGCTAGGCGATTAAGCGCAGTACACAGGGGCGTTGGCTTTAGCCGAATGGTTAGTTGCGTGATAGCGGTAAAGTGCTAACTTCTATATAAGGCTTAAAGGTAATGCCCATGAATAATCCACACGGCGAGTTTGAATGTAGCGTAAGCGGTCAGTTGCTGCTCTTCTCAGCGCGCGGACCGTGGAATGACGAAACCATGAGAAATGGCGTAGTTAAGATGTCTTCTGACATTTCAAAATTCGAAAAGGGCGCTAAATGGGCACAAGTAAGCTGTCTTTACGGTGAAAGCCTAATGCCCCCTTCCACCTTTGATATTTTTGTAAAACAAACTCGGGTAAGAAAAACCCGCGGCCTGTCGTTTCTTGCCGTGGTGATATTAGATACCGACATTATGCTGACAACTAAGCATCAGATTTCTCAGTGCTACGACGCTGCCGAAGTTCCTTATGGCTTTTACGAAACGGTAGAAGATGCTTTGGAAGCGATGACGAATAATGGCTATGATTTTGATAGTGACGAAGCTGAGCGCTTTTTTGCCCGCTTTAACTTTACGCGTTAACATTTAATACCGCATGCGTTCTGCTTTTGTCACACGTTGAGTCTGAAATTCACCGCCAGCTTTTGATAAAGGCAAAAAAAAGGAGAGCGAGCGCTCTCCTTTTTATTTTAAGACTGCCATCCGCCTCCGAGTGCCTGATACAAATCGACCAGTGCGGCCATTTGCTGCTGACGAGTTTCTATAAACTCGCTACGCGCTTCCAGTGCTTCTCGTTGCGCAAGCAGCACCTCTAAATATTCACCATGAGCTGACGAAAAAAGCCTATTGGCAATATCAATCGACTGTTCGAGTGAAGCAATTTGATGACGCCGTGCTTCAGCACTTTTCTCCAAATTATCAAGCTTCGATAAACTGTTTGTTACTTCAGCTACCGCCGTTAAAACGGTCAGTTCATATTCGTAAGCCGCTTCTATTTGTTCGGCGCTGGCATTTTGATAAACCGCCTCAATCGCCCTGCGGTTTATTAATGGCGCAAAAACATCACCAGATAAGGAATATGCCAATGACTCAGGCACATTAAACAAGTAACGACTATCAAACGCCGATAAACCTACCCCTGCTTTTAGCTCAAAAGAAGGGTAGAAGTTGGCTTTAGCCACATCGATATTTAACTCTGCTGCTTGGAGCGTGAGTGCAGCTTGTTTTATATCAGGGCGATTGTCTAATAGCGCAGAGGGTACACCCACCTGCGGGCTTTTTAGCTCGGCGCTGAGCAACACGTTACTGTCCCTTTGAATGGGCTGTGGAGTGCGTCCTAATAACAGATTGAGCGTGTTCTCTTTCTCTAGGATTTCCTGCTCAATCAAGTAACGCTCGCTCTCGTTTTTCTTCACTTCCGCGTTAAATCGCGCAACGGGTAGCGATGACGCCCGCCCGTATTCTTTCAACGCATTAATAGTGTGAATAACATTGCGCTGTAGCGAAATGGTTGAGTCAAGATTCTCTAGCTTGTTATCTAGCGCCAGCAGTTCATAGTAAGTACGCGCAACTTCAGATACTAACTGGGTAACGAAAAAGTTCTTACTTTCAACCGACGCCAAGTATTCAAGCGAGGCCACTTTAGACGCATCTCTCAGCTTATGCCAAACGTCAATTTCCCACGACGCATTAAGGCCTAGCTTTAAGTTTGCCAGCGGGTCGGGAAATTCTTTATCCTCCTTGATATTTAACTGTTCTTCTACTGCGCCTTCCCGGGTATATTCGCCTACCTTTTCGGTTTCAGCGGCTCCCCCCGCAGAGAGTCGAGGCAAATATTCCCCTTCCCGTGCGTACACTTCATTCGACGCCATATTAATGCGTTGAATTAATATAGACACCTCTTGGTTGTTCTTAACCGCCGTTTCCACCAGCGCAGAAAGTGTAGGGTCGTTAAACCACTCACTCCATTGAATATTTGCTTGTGTACTCTGGTTAATCCCTTGACCAGCCTGAGTATCCACTTGCGAAACTTTCGCGTTAAACTGCTCTGGCAAATCTAGATTAGGGTTTCGCGTTTCAATGGTAGGGATGGCACATGCCTGTACTAACAACGCACTACTAAGCGCTAACCACAGCGGCTTATAAGTAAATCGCTTTTTATTTGTCATCGCTTAGCACCTCATCGTTATAGTGGTAAGTTTCAGTAAGAGGGACATGATCTTCGTTTTTGATTAATGACTTACCTTCTTCAAGTTTGGCGAACAAGTAGTAAAGCCCAGGAATAACCAGCACACCAAAAATAGTGCCGAACAAAGTACCGCCTAAGGCAGAAGCACCAATGGTTCTATTACCCACTGCGCCTGCCCCCGTTGCAATAACAAGCGGAATTAGCCCTGCTACAAACGAGAACGATGTCATTAGGATTGGACGAAAGCGCTGTTTGGCCGCTTCAACTGCCGCGTCAGCAATCGATAAGCCCTGCTGATTTTTTTGCACTGCGTATTCCACAATAAGCACGGCATTTTTGCCGAGTAACCCAACCAGCATAACTAAGCCAAGCTGCGCATAAACGTCGTTGGCCAGCCCCATTCCTTTTAGAAACAGGAATGAGCCGAGAATACCGGTAGGTAGTGAAAGAATGACTGCAAAAGGTAGAAGCAGACTTTCGTATTGTGATGCCAGCACGATATATACAAACAACAATACTACGGCAAAGATAACGATGGCTTCATTGCCTCGTTTAGCCTCGTCAAATGACAGGCCTTCCCAACCTATGTCATATCCTTTTGGCAGGGTTGCAGCCGCTACTTCCTCAACTGCTTTTATCGCTTGCGCCGAGGTATACCCTGCTGCAGGCTCTGCACGAATTGCTGCCGAGGTATAAAGGTTGTAGCGTGTAATTTCATTAGGGCCTTGGGTTTTAATCAGCTTCATAAAGGCCGAGTAAGGCACCATTTCACCTTCTTCGTTTTTCACGTAGTAATCCAATAAGTCACTGGGATAACGACGATATTCCGGTGCACTTTGTGTGTACACTTTGAAGAAGTTATTAAAGCGCGTGAAGCCTTGCTCATAAGTACTACCAATAAGAATATTCAAATTCTCCATGGCCGCGCCAATAGATACCCCTTTCTGCATTGCAGCTTGGTTATCTATCTCAATTTTGTATTGAGGATAATCGGCCGCGTAAAACGTGAATAAACCTTTTAGCTCATCACGTTTACCGAGTTCTTCCATGAAGGCTTTGTTGATTTGGTCGAACTCTTGATAGTCGGTCGTGTTGGTTTTATCGAGTAAACGAAATGATAACCCCGACGACGCGCCATAACCCGGCACAACAGGCGGTTCGAAATACTCAATCACTGCACCTAAGTGGTGTGTTTTGGCTTCTAGTTCTTCAATAATGTCACGTACCGACTGTTCGCGATTAGCCCAATCTTCAAGGTTAATCAAGCAGGTACCCGCGTTTGAACCTCGACCTTCTGTAAGGATTTCATAGCCAGCAAGCGAGGACACCGAGGAGACGCCTTCAACGTCCAGCGCCAAGCTTTGCAGCTCTCGCGCTACTGTATTCGTCGCTTCAAGGGTACTACCTGGCGGTGTTTGAATAATGGCATAGATTTGCCCTTGGTCTTCACCGGGAATAAAGCCTGTAGGTAATGCCTGATTAACGCCAAAGGTACTTACCACAAAGCCCGCAAGCAGCACTACAGTAACACTGCGGCGTGTAACGATAGCTTTGATAATGCCTGTATAACGACCGGTTAACTTATTGAAATAATGGTTAAACCCATCAATAAACTTGCTTAATGGCGTTGCTTTTCTTGTGTGTGAATGAGGGTTTTTAAGCAACATTGCACACAGCACTGGCGTTAATGAAAGCGCCACAATACACGAGATGATAATTGACGATGACATGGTAATAGAGAACTGGCGATAGAAGACACCTACCGGGCCCGTCATAAAAATAAGGGGCACAAAAACCGCCGTCATCACCAGTGTAATCGCGATAATAGCTCCCCCCATTTCACCCAGTACTTGTTGGGTAGCCATATAAGGGGTTAGGCTGCTGCTCTCTTCCATTTTCGCGTGAACGGCCTCCACGATAACAATAGCGTTATCCACCACAATCCCTATAGCTAGTACCAATGCGAACAGAGTAATAAGGTTTATGTTCACCCCTGTGGCCTGCATGCAGAAAAACGTCCCTACCAGTGAAACCGGCACAGCAAGAAGCGGGATAAGTGTGGAGCGCCAGTCACCCAGAAAGATGAACACCACCAAGGAAACCAAAATAAAGGCTTCAAACAAGGTATGCAGCACTTGTTCAATAGAGGCATCTAGAAACTTGGAAACATCGTAGTTGATTTCGTACTTCATGCCTTCTGGAAACGTTTTTTCTAGTTCAGCCATAGTGGCTTTCACCTGAGAAATAACCTCGTTGGCACTACTTCCGTAGTTCTGCTTAAGTACTATGGCAGCGGAAGGATATCCGTCTTTGTTTGAATAAATATCGAAAAATTCACTACTTAACTCAACATCGGCAATATCACCTAATTTGAGCAAGCGACCGTCGGAATCGGCGCGAATAATGATATTTTTATATTCTTCAGGCTCGTCGTAACGTCCTTCGTAAATAAGCACGTATTCTTTGGACTGAGCAGTAATGCCTGAGCTTCTGCCAAGTCGCCCAGGGCGTCCAATCAAGCTTTGCTCGTCTATCGATTCCATGATCTCATCTACAGAAACATTGTAAGCACGCATGCGATCAGGCTTTAACCAAATTCGCATTGCGTACTGGCGACTTCCCAATATTTTTGCACTGGCAATACCGTTTACCCGCTGTATCTCGGGGATAAGGTTGATATTGGAATAGTTGTACAGAAACTTTTCATCAGCCGTTTCGTCCGTGCTATAAACGTTTATGTACATCAACATGCTAGGCTGAACCCGCTCTAGTACCACCCCTTCTAACTGCACGAGCTGGGGCAGCCGGTTCATGATCTGGTCAAGCCGCGTTTTCACATTAATGAGCGCCTGATTCGGATCTACATCTAAATCGAAGATAACTTGAATGGTGGCTTCACCCGCGCTGGTCGCATCAGACACGATGTACTTCATGCCCGGCACACCGTTGATTGAACGCTCAATGGTAACCAGCGATGACTTCACCAATACATCAGCGCTCGAACCGGGATATGCCAGAGAAATAAGCACTCGCGGCGGAGCAATATCTGGAAACTGTGACGTGGGTAGGCTAAACACCGACAACACGCCCAAAAATATAATCATCAGCGATAGCATGATGGCCATCACTGGACGTTTAATAAAAACTCCAAACATAGCGCCCCCTTATTCTGCGTGCAGTGACAGTTGAGCTAATGTGTCGCTGGCTGAAATAAGTTCAGGCTCTATCTCATCGCCGTTCGAAACTCTTCGCAGTCCTTCAATCAAAATAGTGTCGTCCGGCGCTAGTCCGTCTGAAACCAGATAGATGTTAGGGAGTTCTGCAGCGATGTTAATGTGGCGGGTTGCTAACTTGTTCTCGCTATCCAGCACATACACAAAGCTTTGATCGAGAATTTCGAATGTGGCTTTCTGAGGAATAACTAAAGCATCCGGATAGGCAATATCCACCATGACATTACCGGTTTGCCCATGTCTTAGCAGTTGGTCTGGGTTAGGGAAAGACGCACGCATTTCAATGGTTCCGGTATGATTATCAAAATCAGCTTCAATGGCATCTATCACGCCTTGATGCGCGTAAATACTGCCATCGGCAAGCTTTAATCGCACTGACGTTTGATCATTTGATGCGCTGTTCTGCGCGTACTTTAAATACTCTGATTCAGGCACATTGAAATACACCCACATTGTGCTGATATCAGACAATGTGGTGAGCAGTTCGCCCTCATCAAGCAAACTTCCCGTTCGAGCTTCCAGTCGGTCCATTTTGCCTGTGAACGGCGCTTTGATATCTGTGAATGCTAAGTGAGTCTTTGCCAGTTCAACTTCAGCCTGAGCTTTTTGAAGCTGTGCTTCTATGACGGCAAGTTCGTTAGGAGAAACAATGTTTTGTTCAACAAGCGACTTTGTATTTTTGTACTCCATCTCTACCGCTTTAGCCTCGGCTTCAGCGCGGTGTA
Source organism: Alteromonas sp. W12 (assembly GCF_001924945.1). Taxonomy (NCBI): domain Bacteria; kingdom Pseudomonadati; phylum Pseudomonadota; class Gammaproteobacteria; order Alteromonadales; family Alteromonadaceae; genus Alteromonas; species Alteromonas sp. W12. Next base: position 309,421 of record NZ_LQXH01000001.1, on the reverse strand, counting down.
GTTCAGCTTCATATACGTTCGGCATTATTTTGAACATGGGCTGACCACGTTCTACCGTTTGCCCCTCATCAACAAAGGTCGATTGAAGATAGCCTTTTTCCATAGCTCTAACTTCAATATGTTGAATGGCACGTATCTGACTGACGTACTCTTTTACCAGCGTTGTGTCTTGTACGATAGGATGAGTAACGTTGAATTGAAGTTTTTCGTGATGCGCAGCATGTTCTTCATGTCCACAGCCACCTAAAAGTGCGGAAACAATGCTTACTGCAAGAAGTGCTTTTTTGCTCATAATGTAAATTCGTAATAAAAAGGCTAATCGTTACATGCCTTATAAAAAGACAGCATGCCACTAGCGCGCTTTCAGCAAATAGGTTCACCGCTGATAATTAAGCACGCAAAAACATCCAGCAAAGCGCTGGCGCGTTGTTAGGAATATCGAATTAACGTGTTTTTTAGGTAGCCAATAACCGCTAAACCTAAAAAACTAAGCAATAGGCGGCGCTCGGGTTAACGGCGTTGCGTAGTTAAGGGATGTTTTGAAAAGCCCACGCGGACGTGGTTTTGCGGTATCCGTGAAGGAGTCCGTAATGTAATCCAGCACAACATTTTGTGGCGGGACGGGCTCTTCCGGCGCACTTTCCTCAGTATCAAATTCAAATGAATATTCTGAGATAGAAGCATCAAAATGATGCTTGAACGTGATCGGCTTGTAATCCTGTTTAAGTCCAGATAAGCAAGTAAACAACAACGCAATTAATGCGTATATGGTGTACTGCTTCATGTACTGATGATTATTCACCGATGATTATTCCAGAAATTCAATTATATAAGGAAAATTGCGGCGTTATGCTACACAGGCGATTACGCTTTTACAAGAAACATTCTTGCTAGTAAACGCAGGCAATAAGCGATTGCACGTTTTCAGAATCGACAAAAGCGGAATGGAATAAGAAGTGACAAAACCGCACAACGAAAAAGAGCGCCATTAGGCGCTCTTTACAATCAATTTAAAAGGAGAGAATTAAGCTTTAGACGCTTGGTAGATACCTTCAATTGCAGTATCAAGCGTTGCTTCAAACTCTTCTTGAGTTTGCTGTGCAGATACGCCTTCTGTCAGTGCGCGAGAGAAACTCGCGATCATACCTTGGTTTTCTGCCAGCTTCGCGTTTGCTTCCTCGCGGCTATAGCCACCAGATAGCGCCACTACTTTAAGTACACGAGGGTGATCAACAAGCTCTTTATAGAAGTTTGCCTCTGTCGGAAGCGTAAGCTTAAGCATGACTTCCTGACCTTCGTTTAGCAGATTAAGCTGGGTCAAAATCTCTAGCTTAAGTAATGCTTCTGCTTCCGCTTTTTGTGGACTGTGAATATCCACTTCTGGCTCAATGATTGGAACAAGGCCCGCGGCTAAAATTTGCTTACCCACTTCAAATTGCTGAGCAACAACGTCTTTAATACCTTGGTGATTCGCAAGCTTAACAACACTGCGCATTTTAGTGCCAAATACATCTTGCGCCACCGCTTTAGCTAGCAGTGCATCAAGACCTGGCATTGGCTTCATTACCTGCACGCCGTTGCTTTCTTCAGCTAATCCTTTATCTACCTTTAGGAACGGAATTACGCGCTTCTTCTGCCATAAGAAATGTGCAGAAGACATGCCTTCAATTTCTCTATCAAGGGTGTTTTCAAACAAGATTGCGCCAAGAACGCGCTCGCCGCTAAAAGGGGTGCTGGTGATAATGCGTGTACGCATTTCGTGAACAAGATTAAACATCTCTTCGTCTGAGCTATACTCTGACTCTTCGATGCCGTATAAGCGCAACGCTTTAGGGGTACTACCGCCGCTTTGATCTAACGCTGCAATAAAACCGGTTTGCGTCTTCAGTTTATCCAGCATTGCCTGCTGAGCTTGTGATGCCATTGCAACACTCCTTTTGTATATTACTGCCTTAATAGACAGGTGTAGGGTTTATTGTTATACCAATTCTATTAAAGATCTGTTTGTCTCAGACGCAGCATGCCAGCACCTTAAGTAAACACATCTGTAATAAAGTTGGTATTTATGCCTGCGTACTTCACTGTTTCGCAGGTGTAATCGTTTCCGATTAAAAGGTCACGCTCAAAAATGCTGTTACTGAGCGTGACACTTATGGGGTAACGTTTGTACTAGGCCTTAGCTATCTAGAGCTTTAAAACGCTGCGTTTTCATGCAACGCCCAGGCTTATTTATTTTTTTCTTCTAGTACTGCTACCGCTGGTAGTGTTTTGCCTTCCAAGAATTCTAGGAACGCGCCACCACCTGTTGAAATATAAGAGACCTTATCGGCAATCCCGTATTTATCAACTGCTGCTAGTGTATCACCACCACCTGCGATTGAGAATGCGTCGCTTGCCGCTATCGCTTCAGACAGCGCTTTTGTTCCAGCACTGAACTGTTCAAATTCAAATACGCCTACAGGGCCATTCCATACAATGGTTCCTGCATTCTTGATAATGTCCTCTAACGCCTTTGAAGAGTCTGGACCAATATCAAAAATCATATCGTCGTCGGCAACGTCACTGACTACTTTTAGCGTCGCTTCGGTATTCTCATCAAACGCTTTGCCCACGACAACATCTGTAGGCACTGGAATATTACCGCCATTCGCCTGCGCTTCATTCATAAGCTGCGTGGCTTGCTCGGTAAGGTCCATCTCTACTAGTGACTTACCCACATTATGGCCTTGAGCCGCGATAAACGTATTAGCGATACCACCGCCAACAATCAGCTGATCAACTTTTTCAGCCAATGTTTTTAACACGGTCAACTTGGTAGATACTTTAGAGCCACCCACAATAGCAACCATTGGACGCTTAGGGTTGTCTAGCGCTTTGCCAAGTGCGTCTAATTCTGCAGCAAGTAATGGGCCAGCACAGGCTTTTGGTGCAAATTTAGCAACGCCATGAGTAGACGCTTGTGCGCGGTGAGCAGTACCGAACGCGTCCATAACAAAGATATCGCAAAGTGCTGCGTACTGTTTTGCTAACGTTTCGTCGTCCTTCTTTTCGCCGTTATTAAAACGTACGTTTTCAAGGATAACTAATTCGCCGTCGACAAGCTCCACGCCATCTAGGTAATCTTTAACAAGCTTAACCGGTACGTCTAGGGCGTCATTAAGATAATCAACAACAGGTTGAAGAGAGAATTCGTCTGCAGGCTCGCCTTCAGTAGGACGACCAAGGTGAGACATCACCATAACTGCCGCACCTGCGTCTAGGGCTGCTTTAATCGTAGGGATTGATGCTTTGATACGCGCATCAGAAGTTACTTTGCCGTCTTTTACCGGCACGTTTAAATCTTGTCTAATTAATACGCGCTGACCTTTTAGGGCCATATCGCTCATGCTTGGAATTGCCATCGTCTTTCCTATGTTAATTTAAATTCAGTAGAGCGTGTTTTGAAGGTAAGACACGCTCAAATTAACTGTGAAAGCTGCGCGGGCTGGTGCTACCAACCCTTGGCAGCATCAATGCTTTATTTTGCGTCGAACATCACTTTTGCGGTATCGAGCATACGGTTTGCAAAACCCCATTCGTTGTCACACCATACTAGTGTTTTAACCAGTTGTTTGTGACTGACTCTTGTTTGTGTGCCATCTACAATACACGAGTGAGGGTCGTGATTGAAATCTACCGACACCAAAGGCTCTTCGGTGTAGTCCAAAATACCCTGTAAACGCCCCGCTTTTGCATTGCGAAGGGCTTGGTTCACTTGCTCAATCGTTACCTTAGATTGAAGCGTTACACTCAAATCCATGGCAGTAACATTGATAGTTGGCACTCGAACCGCAATGGCTTCGAATTTTCCCGCAAACTTAGGCAGAATGCGCTCTATACCGGCAGCAAGTCGGGTATCAACGGGAATAATCGACTGACTTGCAGCACGGGTTCTGCGCAAATCTTCGTGATAGGCGTCGATAACTTGCTGGTCGTGCATAGACGCGTGAATGGTTGTGATCGTACCACTTTCAACACCGAACGCAGCGTCTAGCGCTTGGATAACAGGAACAATGCAGTTTGTGGTGCAAGAGCCGTTGGAGACTAATTTTTGTTCACTGGTCAACGTGTCTTCATTGGTTCCGAAAATGACCGTATTGTCTAAATCTGGTGACCCGGGTGACGAGAAAAGCACTTTGCCAGCGCCGGCATCTAAATGTGCTTGCCCCGATGCTCTGTCATCAAACTTGCCCGTACACTCAAGCACAATATCAACGCCCAAGTCTTTCCAGGGTAGGTCTTTAATATCGCTTATCGCGAGCAGTGTAATATCGTCGCCTGCGACATTTAGCGTGTTATTTTCTAAGGCCACATCAAAACGGAACCGCCCGTGGGCGGTATCGTATTTAAGTAAATGTGCTATGCCTTCGGGTTTAGCAATGTCGTTAATGGCCACCACGTTAAATTCGTTGTTGCGCCCACTTTCATACAGCGCGCGCAACACGTTACGACCAATACGACCAAACCCATTTATGGCAATATTTACCATAGGCTTATCTATTACCTCTTACAGAGACAGTGCAGCCTCTACTACAGCGTCAGTGGTAATGTTGAAGTGCTTGAACAGGTCGCCCGCAGGTGCAGATTCACCAAAGGTGTCCATGCCTACGATAGCGCCATTAAAGCCAACGTACTTGTACCAGCTATCTTTAGACAAGGCTTCAACCGCTACGCGTTTAACTACGCTAGAAGGTAGTACACTTTCACGGTAGTCAGCAGACTGACGGTCAAATACGTCAGTTGATGGCATAGACACTACGCGAACGGCTTTGCCTTGCTCGGTTAGTTTCGCTGCGGCTTCAACGGCTAGCTGAACCTCAGAACCGGTACCAATAAGAATAAGCTCTGGCGTACCTTCACAGTCTTTAAGTACGTAACCGCCTTTCGCGATATCAGCAACTTGTTGAGCCGTTCTTTCTTGTTGCGCTAAGCCTTGGCGTGTGAAGATTAGTGTTGTTGGGCCGTCAGTGCGCTCAATAGCAGACTTCCACGACACAGCAGACTCAACCTGATCACAAGGGCGCCAGTTATCAAGGTTAGGCGTTGCACGTAGCGCAACCACCTGCTCCACCGGCTGGTGAGTTGGGCCGTCTTCACCTAGACCAATTGAATCGTGGGTGTAAACGAAAATTGCAGGCTGCTTCATTAGCGCTGCCATACGTACCGCGTTGCGTGCATATTCCATAAACATTAGGAAGGTTGCACCGTATGCCTTAAAGCCACCGTGAAGGGCAATACCATTCATCATGGCCGACATACCAAACTCACGTACACCGTAATAAATGTAGTTACCTGATGCATCGTTTGCTTCAACGCCTTTGCTACCTTCCCAGATGGTAAGGTTAGAACCTGCAAGGTCAGCAGAGCCGCCTAATAGTTCAGGAAGTAGCGGACCAAACGCATTCAGTGCATTTTGTGACGCTTTACGTGACGCGATATTTTGTGGGTTAGCTTGAAGTTCAGCGATGATAGCGTCTGCTTTGTCGCTGAAATCTGCTGGCAACTCGCCATTTACACGGCGTTTGAATTCTGCTGCAAGCTCTGGGTAGGCGGCTTCGTATGCTGCGAAAGCGTCATTCCACGCGCTTTCCGCGTTTGAACCTTTCTCTTTAGCATCCCAACCAGCGTAAATATCGTCTGGAATTTCGAACGCGCCATGGCTCCAGCCAAGCTTCTCGCGAGTAGCGACAATTTCGTCCTCACCTAGTGGTGCACCGTGACAAGACTCGGTACCTTCTTTATTAGGCGAACCGAAACCAATGGTGGTTTTACAACAAATAAGCGTAGGCTGCGCAGTATTCGCCTGTGCCTTTTCAATGGCGGCTTTCACTTGCTCTGCATCGTGACCGTCAACGCCATCGATCACTTCCCAACCGTAGCTCTTAAAGCGTGCTGGTGTATCGTCGGTGAACCAACCTTCCACTTCGCCATCAATTGAAATGCCGTTGTCATCCCAAAACGCGATAAGCTTACCAAGGCCTAGCGTGCCGGCTAGTGAGCATGTCTCGTGTGAGATACCTTCCATCAAGCAGCCGTCACCCAAGAACGCGTAGGTGTGGTGATCAACAATAGTGTGACCATCTTTGTTGAATTGTGCCGCTAGCACTTTCTCGGCAAGCGCCATACCCACAGCATTACTGATACCTTGACCTAATGGGCCAGTAGTCGTTTCAACACCTGGCGCATAACCGTACTCTGGGTGACCTGGCGTCTTTGAATGCAATTGGCGGAAGTTCTTTAACTCTTCAATTGGCAGTTCGTAGCCTGAAAGGTGAAGAAGAGAGTACAACAGCATCGAGCCGTGACCATTTGAAAGCACAAAGCGATCGCGGTTAGCCCAAGATGGGTTTGCAGGGTTGTGTGATAAGAAATCACCCCATAGTACCTGTGCGATATCAGCCATCCCCATTGGGGCACCTGGGTGACCAGATTTAGCTTGTTGAACGGCATCCATGCTTAATGCACGGATTGCATTGGCGAGTTCACGACGAGAGGGCATGTTGTCTCCTGATTTATTTTGTATCTTTTGTTTCGTATCTTAGCGGGCTAGGCAAGCTAGACGAGCGTAGAGGTAAGGCGTTCGCTCTACTTCTTTATACGAATGAATGTGGCGTTATTCTTACCTATGCCACCTTACAGTTCAATGGGTTTTGATTGCCAATAGTGAAAGTCATAGTAAAAAATGGTCTATACCCTGACCATCACGTATTCCCATTACAGCAAAAACAGTTATATCTGACGCCTAGTTTTACAAATACATCATTAACTTCGACAATTACGACCTGAATAACCCTATAAGTGATCGGGTTGTGTCAACTATTCGTAACGAAGAGACTTTTAGACGTCTAGAAGTAAAGACTGGTATTTATAACTTGTTTTAGTACAATATACGACTATTTTGATAATTTAACGCTTACGGAGCATTTATGGCCACGCATTTATTCACATCCGAGTCAGTGTCTGAAGGACATCCGGACAAAATTGCTGATCAGATCTCAGATGCGGTTCTTGACGCTATTTTAGAACAAGATCCTCGCGCTCGGGTGGCCTGCGAAACGTATGTAAAAACCGGTATGGTTTTAGTGGGTGGTGAAGTAACTACCTCTGCATGGGTAGATATTGAAGAGCTTACCCGAAAAACAGTTAAAGAAATTGGCTACACGCACTCAGATATGGGCTTCGACGCTGATTCATGTGCGGTATTAAATGCTATTGGCAAACAGTCACCTGACATCAATCAAGGTGTTGATCGCGCAAGCCTTGAAGAACAAGGTGCTGGTGACCAAGGTCTAATGTTTGGCTACGCTAGCGACGAAACTGACGTACTAATGCCTGCGCCAATCACGTACTCTCACCGCCTTGTTCAAAAACAAGCTGAAGTGCGTAAATCTGGTAAGCTAGACTGGTTACGCCCAGATGCTAAAAGCCAAATTACTTTCAAATATGAAAACGACAAGCCTGTTGGCATCGACGCGGTTGTGCTTTCAACCCAGCACTGTGATTCAGTAAGCACTGAAACAGTTCGCGAAGCGGTAATGGAAGAAATTATTAAGCCAGTACTGCCTAGTGAATGGATTGATGCAAATACACGCTTTCACATTAACCCAACGGGACGATTCGTTATCGGTGGTCCAATGGGCGACTGTGGCTTAACAGGTCGTAAAATCATTGTTGATACTTACGGTGGTATGGCCCGTCACGGTGGTGGCGCGTTCTCTGGTAAAGATCCATCAAAAGTAGACCGCAGTGCAGCATACGCGGGTCGTTACGTTGCTAAGAACATTGTTGCAGCAGGACTTGCTAAGCGCTGTGAAATCCAAGTGTCTTATGCAATCGGTGTGGCAGAGCCAACGTCTATCAGCATCGATACCTTCGGTACAGGTGTGGTAGATGAGAAAACATTAGTGGCACTGGTCCGTGAACATTTCGACCTACGCCCTTATGGACTTATTCAAATGCTAGACCTCGAGCGCCCTATTTATCGCCCAACGGCTGCGTACGGTCACTTTGGTCGTGATGAATTCCCATGGGAAGCAACAGATAAAGCAGAAGCGTTAAAAGCATCGATTTAATTCGATAACCAAATAACGCTTTTAAATGCGCCGCTCAGTTTATATAACGCTTTGCAAAAAAGTGTTTGTATAAACTAGCGGCGTTTTTTATTTGGCTAGCAAAATCAACGAAACAAATAAAAAACAGCAAAGAATATTTTCATCATCTATTTTTTGCAGCTATGCTTAAATAACGAACACACTATCGCTTGTAGTTTCTGGTTGTTTACAAGCCATGATAACAACAACTTGGGCTCTTCCATGAATGTGGTTACTGGAATTCTTCTGGCACTTACTTTGGCTGCGTCTATGGCGGCTTCCCCCGTGCTCGCGGAAATAAATGCTCCCCACTACAGTCCTATCCAATTCAAAAGCAAAAAAATAGCGCGGTGGCAGCTAAATAGTATGTACCGCATTCAATCTACAACCGAAACTTATCTATACGACAACAGTTATACCTACCCAGCGGGGTCACAAGGTATGTTTAGCGCCAGCAGGCGGTTTAACACTTGGGTTCCGCAAAAGGTCTATGCAACGTACAAAACCAACAATACCGCCTTTCAGCATTACGCAGAGTGGCTTTATTTACCACATGATGTAGGTACTTTTACTCGGTTGGGCTGGCTGCTTGGTAAAAGCGAGGGTTTAAACATGGCGGTAGAGCTTGAACATAGGCAAGTTGGGGAAGAAGAGAATATGGCTCTCTCATTGGGCGTCAATTACTTGTTTTAGGTCACCGCTACATTGCACTCACAGTGCGCTTTTAGTATTACACCCCATCATAAAGACGAAACGTAGTTGCCGTTATGCCAATGATAAGGTTTTTGCGTAAGTCTGTTGAATTACCATCGCGTCGGAACTCGCTCTATGACGCTTAACATCAAGTTGGCTCGCAAGGCGGCTTTTCACCTCATGCCATTGATTCATTTGTGCTTCAGACAAAATATATTCCAATGCTCTACACGTGAAAGACATTTCTACCTGCGCTGCGGCGTAGAGCTTAATTAGCCACGGGTTATCAACGACCCAACCGTCACTGTAAACAACCGTATTGCCAAGGAAGTTATTTAACTCAACACAGACTTTTCGAGGCTCTTCTCCTCGAGTTTGCAGCATCTGCTGCGTTATGCCGTGCAGTGACTCCGCTTTTCGATCCCAGTGAACCCACGAGTCAAAGGGCCGAAGTAGCTTACACCACTTTGCACCATCATAGCGCACGATACCTATTTCAATAGGGTAACTCGCTGCGCCAAATCCACTTGCTTCAATGTCTATTATTGTTGGCAGGGTATTCTTTCGCACTCACGCTCCAAACCGCTGTTTATCCTTGCTTGCAACATACGCAAACCATTTTTATCAGGCGGTTTTACTGCTACCTCGTCACCAGAGGAACAACTAAACAACGTCGAGCACTGTTTAGCAAATGTACAACCACTCTTCTCGAAATATAAGCTAATAGTAGAATCGTGCCACAATTAATGCGCACTCGTTTAGTACACCACCCCGTCGCCAGCGCTCAAAAATCTCGTAAAAGCTCTCAAAAAAGCATCAAACTTATACTAAAGGATAAGACGTTTACGCTAAAAGACTGAGCACATTGCTATACACTTTTAAGGTTAACATTTAGGTAGCCTATTCATGCGTGCACTTTCTATCTTTCTCTCGCTGGCTTGCGTCTTTTCAATTTTTACTGCAAGTAAAGCATTAAGTTCAACGGAGCCTCTGGTGATTGGTATTGACGCCGATCTTTCAGCGGTAGCTGTTGAAGGTGGCTTCGCTATTACAAGAGGGGTCGAGCTTGCCGTCGACGAAATAAATGCCGCTGGTGGGATTCTAGGTCGTCAAATAAAAGTTATTGCGAAAGACCATCGCGGCAACCCAGCTCGAGGTGTATATAACATTGAGCAATTTTCCCAAACTCCCAATTTACTTGCGGTAGTAGGCGGCGTTCATACACCTGTAGTTCTCGCTGAAGTCGACCCAATACACGAAAAAAACATTTTGATGTTGGTTCCTTGGGCAGCGGGGACGCCTATTATCGACAACGGGCACTCACCGAATAACATATTTCGCGTGTCGGTACGCGACGCTGAAGCAGCGTCAGTCCTAATTAATCACGTCAAATATATGGGGCTATCAAATATCGCGTTGGTACTGGAAAGAACAGGATGGGGACGCTCAAACCTTGAATCATTAACACAAGCTGCAAGTAATAATGATATTGATATAACAGCAACCCATTGGATAAATTGGCAGCAGAAAGACTTTTCTGAGGATATCGCGGCAATAAAAAGCGCGAAAGCGGAAGCGATTATTCTTGTCACTAACGTTCCTGAAGGTGTTGTGGTACTCGATGAGATGGCAAAACAAGGCATCGCCTCTCTCCCTGTTGTGTCGCATTGGGGAGTCGCGTCGGGTCAGTTCGCCTCTTTACTTGCAAAGCCCATCGCTAACTACAATGTGTCAGTACTTCAAACCTTCCACTTCAACCACCAGAAAAATACCAAGGCAAAAAGCTTGTTAGAAGCCTATTATAGTAAGTATGGCTTGGTGGATGCGACTGCGATTGGTGGTGTGACAGGTTTGGCTCATGCTTATGATTTAACTCATTTAATCGCGGCAGCTGCCGCGAAAGCTGGTAGTATAGAAGTAGACGCATTACGCGGTGCGCTAGAGTCTCTTCAAAATGTGCAAGGTGCAGTGAAGCACTACACAGCTCCATTTTCAGAGGACAGACACGATGCACTCTGGGCAAAGGATTATTTTATGACTACGTTTAACGAAAAAGGTCACTTGGTAACAACGGGCGTGCAATGATGCAGCAGCCCCCAAGGTTACGCTCTCTTCTGCTTTCAAGCATGTTACCGCGACTGGTTTTACTCGTCGCGGTTTTGTCTATCATTCTGTTTGCTCTCTCTTTCCACTTCATTGTTAAACAAACCGACCAGCTTCAACAACAATCTGTTGATGGTTTAGAACAAGATATCAATTACATTGTTAGCGACACCACTAGACAGCTAGCAGACTTGGCAGCTAACGATATCATCATCAATTCTTTGGTTGATTTCGAGCAAAGGGATAATTACCTTCCCATGTTTTTCCGCTCGTTAAATTTAACTCAGGCGAAAAGTGTCGAGTTTGCGCTATTTGATTTTGCCGGGAACCGGGTGATTGATAAAAACTGGAATGCTGTTATCCCCGAGTCGCTCAGTAGTGCATGGCGCCAGCAAACCCTTGGTTCATCGAATGCATACTCCTCGGTATCAAAGTACGGCGTATTAATAAGCGTTCCAGTTTTACTTAGAGGCGTAGCGGAAGGCGCACTTGTCATGTATGTGGATAGCTTGCAGTCTTTGCTCGCGCCCTATCCCAGACTGACTAACCAGCTTGTTACCGACTCTAGTGGGCATGTCCTGTTTAGCAGTGAGCCATCACTCATTGCTCCCAACTCAAGCTTTTCCGATTTTGATGACAGCGGCTACGCTATAAAAAAGGCTGATTGGCAAAATTTAACCTTATACAGCGTGAAACCCACCATCACCGCATACAGAGAAGCCGCATGGACTGGGATTGTATTGCTGGCAATGATTGTAGGCTTCGTATTTATCATTTTGCATATGGTGAGTATGACGGGAACGCTTGCCGAGCGAACACTTTCGACTTTGTACAATGACATTAAGAATCGACTAAACAGTGATGATAAGACCTCACTACGCCTTGATAGTGAAGTTGAGGCCCAAGAACTTGCGGATATTCGCGAAGCGTTTGACAAACTGATTTGGGATCTGACAGAGGTTTCGCTGTCTAACGAACAGTTTTCCAACGTGTTGGAGTCAATGGGCGATATGCTTGTTGTGGTTGATCAAGACAAGCAAATTTTGCTTTCTAACAAGCGCTTCGACGACTTTTGTCATGACCAGTACGGTGAAAAGAACGGTATTTTGAAGTTCATTATGCAAAAGCTCGCTTCTTCACAGAGCAATGAACTTACACACTTTTCGGTATCAACCGGCCAAGAGCGGTTTGTTCATTGGACTAAAACATCACTGGCCGATGCTAATGGTAATATTCGTGGTGATATCTATGTTGGTAGCGACGAAACTGAACAACGCTCTCTTGAAAGTCACGTTAAAGTGCTCACTCACGCTATGGATGAAGCAACCGTGTCGATCATCATTTCGGACATTAAGCGCGTCGGCCAACCAATAATATACGTAAACAGTGCCTTTGAAGAGCTTACAGGCTACAGTCGTGAAGAAATAATCGGTCATAACTGCAGGTCGATGCAGGGCGATGAAACCAGCAAGCAGACAGTTGACCAAATCCGCAAGGCTATTGCAGTGCGCGAGCCTATTGAAACAACGCTGCTCAACTATAAAAAAGACGGCAGCGCCTTTTACAACCGTTTGAATTTAACGCCGGTAAAAATAAATGGTGAAGTCACTCACTATATCGGGTTTCAACAGGACGTTACTCAACAACGACAAACCGAACAGTATCTTCAGGATGCGCGAGAAAAAGCGGAAGAGTCTGCCCGTCTTAAATCGAGTTTCCTCGCTAGTATGAGCCATGAAATACGCACGCCAATACACGGTATTTCTGGTGTTTTGCAGTTAATGGCTAGCTCTGAACTCACTGAGGAGCAAAAGCACTACCTGTCTCTTGCTAAGTTTAGTATCCAAGGCCTTTTACATATCGTAAATGATATTTTGGACTTCTCTAAAATTGAGGCAGGCCAACTGCAAATTGAAGAAAACCCATTCGACATTTTAGAGTCGCTTGAAAACCTTCAAAGTCAGTACGCGATTATGTGCCAAGAAAAAGGGTTAGCGCTACATTTTCACTTTGATTTACAAGGCTTTCACGTTGTACAAGGCGATGATGTTCGCTTTAGACAAATACTCTCGAACTTGTTAGGTAATGCCGTGAAGTTCACCGACAGTGGATGTATTGAAGTCACCACCAGCATTCAGCAAAATGCAGATAACAGCCTTAAGCTTTTATGTAGCGTAAAAGACACCGGCATTGGCATCGCACAAGACAAGCAAAGTACAATCTTTGATGTCTTTACCCAAGAAGACCTTTCTACAACTCGCAAATTCGGCGGAACAGGCCTTGGTCTTTCTATTAGCAAACAATTATGCGAACTCATGGGCGGCGATATAAAACTTGAGAGCGTTAAAGGTCACGGAAGCACGTTCTCTTTCACTATTATGCTTGAACAAGCCGACGAAGCCCTGCTTAAGCCAGTTCACCACTCCTCAGGAGTGAAACGGGAAAAAGGGAAAAAACGCAAAGTATTAATTGTCGAAGACAACGACATTAATCAGGTTATAGTTAAACAGCACCTAAATAACCACACTACATTGAGTGCCAAATCAGGCCTAGAGGCACTTGAAGCGTTGAACAAAATGAAAGTGACCTTTGATGTTGTCTTGATGGACTGTCAAATGCCAGAAATGGACGGCTTTGAAGCAACTAAACGCATAAGAAATGGTGAGGCCGGAGAACGCTATTTGAATGTGCCGATCATCGCACTAACCGCCAATGCCATGAAAGGTGACAAAGAGCGCTGCGTTAACGCCGGAATGGACGATTACCTAAGTAAACCTTTTGATGCTATTGACCTCATCGACAAAGTTGAGCATTGGGCAAGCATTGAAAGAAATAGTGAAGAAAGCGCCGTTCATTAACCTATTGTAGTGGAACATCTTGAGTGAACGCCTTAGCGAGATTAGCCCCTCACATCAAAAAAGTTATTTCGTTTATCTTATTGATTAACGTTTCGCTTTTAGGCGGTGGCGCGACTGCCGATGAAGTACTGCGATATAATCTTGGAACGTCAGGCAGCTCTATCCCGTACGAAAATGCTGTCGACGAAGATAGGGCCGGTATTCTAGTTGAAATCCTTCCCCTTATTATGAATAGAGCAGATATTAAGACAGAAAAAGTCATGCTCTCTACCAAACGTGCCATGCTTGCATTTAAAACAGGCGCTCTTGATTTCGACTTTTTCAGTCCAAGCTGGCTGTCTAAAGATGAGCCCGCGGGCGACTTCACTTTCTCAGATCCCATTATAGACATCACAGAATACTTTATTACTCTGCCTGAAAACCATAGCCGATACCAAACCGTCGCCTCTATCTACGGTGAAACCGTAGGGATGATCTCCGGCTATGTGTATTTTGATTCTGATAAGTTCGTCAGAATGGACTTTCAAGCCGAGAGTAACCTTATCTTAGCCCTTGGCATGAAACGGATAGATGTCATCATAATGGAGGAAGCAGCGGCGCGTTACTGGTCTTCAATGCACAACGTAAAAATAGCGCTGGGCCCCATCCATACGGCAGGCCAAATGGCGTTGCGTGTTCACAATCGACATAAAGATAAGCTCCCCGCCATTAACCGCGCCATTGCTGAATTAAAACAAACGGGTCAAATTGATAGAATACTTAACAAGTATTCTGACTTTTCATTATAAGCCACACGCGGTTTCAACATTACGCCGTTGCTTTTTTGCCATAGCGCTTTAAAGCAAATGGAAATTTTATCGATTGGATTAAAAGGCAAAGACACACCAGCGTCATGCCAACCCACCCCACCGGCTTGAATACTTCACCAATCAGAAAAATAGCGAAAAGTGTCGCAACCAGTGGCTCAATTAACGTAATAAGCGTAGCTTTACTCGCTTCGGTGGTGCGAAGACCATAGCCAAATAGCAAATAACCAAGAAACATTGGCACCACAGCCATATAGAGTGAAACGCTAATGTGGATAGTGTTAGCAAACAAGTTTTGACCGGTAAACCAGAGGGAAGGCAACAGAGCAACGGCAGCGCAACCGAAAAGTCCGGCCATGGCAGATTTTGAATTTGCGCCAGCGTCAATGTGTTGCTTCGCAGCCCATGAGTATCCAGCGTAAGTTAAACCGGCAATTAAACCCAAAATAACGCCGAACACCTGATCATCTTTAGATGCTGACAACGCCATTGCGTCGTGTGCCTTACCCATGGCTAACATGCCAATCCCAAACGCACCAAACACAAAGCTAATAAACCATTTTAAAGACACGGGCTTTTTACTTAAAAAATACTCTAAAAGCGCAGCGAATAGTGGTGCACTGGCGATAGAAACCACGGTGCCTATAGCAACGCCTGACAAACGCATTGAGCTGTAAAAGGCCAGCGGATAAATTGCAACACATGCACTGCCAAACAGAAAGGTCAGTGGTGTAGAAAAAAGAATAGGTGCATCCTTTACCAGTGATTTTCGGGCACTAACACAAAGCAATACACCACCTATACCCATTGCAAAGGCACCGATTGCCAGAGGACTGATTTCTGGAGCGAACTGAGCGGCAGTGCCTGTTGTCCCCCACAGAAAGCTTGCGATAACAATTGCTAATATCCCTTTTACTACATCGCTTGTATTCACTGCTTTCTCCACTCTATTACTCACCTTCTTAGCGTTAACTGTTGAACAATGCTTTCATGTTGTACTTTCTAATTAACCCATCAGCTTTTATTGTGACGCTGATATAAACCGCTTGCTGCCGCTTGCTTTTATCGCCCAGTCATTTTTGCTCTTAGGGTCAACACCTCTCTCATAAAGATGATACTTAGATTATTGCTTTTGTAATTAGCCAGATAGACGCTTCTTTTGACCTTTTAGACGCACATTCCCCACACATTTACAATTAACACTAAATTAACAAGAAAAACGTACCGCATTAGATACAACAAAAAATGAAATATTTGTTTCGCAAGTTATGGAAATAACCCAACTTTTTTGCCACATTACGCCCTTGCCTGATAACAAAATAGAAACAACCAACCTGGATGGACTTATGTTTAAAATAGAAAAATCGTCGTTTAGACGAAGCACACTTAGCGTTGCGGTAATGGGGCTGCTTAGCTCCGGTGCAATGGCGCAGGACACACAACAAAAGGATGACGATGACTTTGAGCAGATCATAGTAACTGCAACAAAGCGTGCAGAATCCATTGAAGACATTCCTTTTTCAATCAACGCACAAACGCAGCGAGACTTTGAACGCAGCGGTGCAGGAAACTTAGAAGACGTCGCTAGAAACGTGGCGAGCGTATCAATTCAGAACTTAGGACCAGGCCAAAGCCAAGTATCTATGCGTGGCGTTTCAGCGGGTCAAATTGTACGAGACCAACCAGGCGTTAAGGAGCAGGTCGGCGTATACCTCGATGAAAGCGTGATCTCGCTGTCTTTATTTACTCCAGATCTCGACCTTTTCGACCTTAACCGCATTGAAACCCTGCGCGGTCCGCAAGGTACGCTTTTTGGATCTGGCTCTATCGGCGGAACCCTTCGCTACATCACCAATCAGCCCGAGTTAGATACCTTTGAAGGTAAGTTTGAAGCTAATCTTAATAGTGTGACAGACGGTGGCGTGGGCGGTCACGTTAAGGGCATGGTAAACGTACCTATTTCCGACACCATTGCCATGCGCGCGGTGGTATACCGCACTGATTACGCAGGCTTTATAGATGCGTTAGGTGAAAACGGCGCGTTTAGCGAAGACGTTAACGACGGCGATAGAACTGGCGGACGCGTAGCGTTCATCATCGCCCCAAACGATAAGCTCACCATTACACCACGACTTATCTTCCAAGAATTGGAAATGAACGGGTTTAACAGGCAGGAAGTGTATAACGTGTTTGCTAACCCTTACACAACGACCCGCCCAGCTATTCAATTGGGTGAACGAGAACAGTACCTGCTGCTTGAAGAAGGCTTCTCTGACGATACCTTGATTGCTGACGTAACTGCTGAATATCAAGCTGACGTTGCTGACTTTACCTTTGTTTATAGCTATACCGACCGCGATATTCTTGTAAGTCGTGATGCCAGCGCGCTTTCAGGCTCAGTAAGTATCGACTTAGGTTTTCCTGATGAAGCCGTACTATTACCGTCGAACTTATTAGACAGAACGGAAGTAGAGCAAGATACCTTTGAGCTTCGCGCCGCATCCAATGGCGATGGCGCGCTAGACTGGCTAGTTGGCGCTTTCTACTCTTCTACAGAGCGTGTTTACGACCAATCACTCCCTACCCCTGGGTACGACGCATTTACCGACGCCACCTTAGGTGAAGGCACGTCAGCAGCGGTTGCCAATGGTTTTGAAGCTGATTCTCCCTACAACGCCTATTTACCGTACGACTTGAAGCAGCTTGCAGTATTTGGTGAAGTGAACTATCAAGTGAACGATGACTTTAAAATGACCGTGGGCTCTCGTTTTTACGATTATGAAGAAGAGCGTCAGTTTATCTCTGGGGGCTTATTTGCCAACGGCGACAACCAGACCGATTCTACAGAATCAGATGGCTTTACTTCTCGCGTTATCGGCCAGTATAGCGTAAACGAAAACGTGAACTTAAATGCTCAGGTGTCTCAAGGATTTAGACTTGGCGGTGTAAATGACCCGCTAAATAGAAGCCTGTGTACCGACCAAGATGAAGCCATCTTTGGTTCGTTCCAAGACTATGACGATGAAAAGCTCACCAACTATGAGATCGGTATGAAATCATCAGGTCGTGGATGGTCAGCTAACATCTCGGCTTTCTATAACGATATTGAAGATCTTCAGGTTACATTGGATGCTGGTTCTTGCTCGTCACGTGTATCATTTAACGTGCCTGACGCCCATACCCAAGGTATTGAATTTGAGCTTACGCGTCAGTTTACTGACCAGCTCTTTTTCTCATTAACGGGTAGCATCATTGAAGCCGAGTTCGATTCAACCGTTGTTGATGGTGATGGTGCGGTACTAGGTGGCGTAGAAGACGGTAACCGCCTAGCTTCAGTACCTGAAGAGAGCTTTGCCATCGCATTTACCTACGATTTAGCGCAGCCTTTATTCTCTTCAAACAGCACCTATTTCCAAGGCTCTTACCAGTACGTGGGAGACCGTATAACCCAGCCTAGTGACCAAGTTGCAGGCGCAGGTATATTCACTTCAGGCCTTGCCTTTGGCGGTGCCACTGGCGCAGAAACAACGGAATTAGACTTGTTGTTAGACGACTACGGCACGCTTAATATGAGCTTCGGTCTTACCTACGATGACTATGAAATATTACTGTATGCAAACAACCTGTTCGACGAAAACGCCCAGCTATCCTTTGATAGAGAACGTGGTGGACGAGCTCGACTTGGATTTACGGTGAACCAGCCACGCACCATTGGTGCGACGTTCCGCTATTTCTTTCAGTAAAGAGTGATAAATGTCTCTGCCTGAGGAAATATCCCTTCAGGTAGAGGCTTCACTTTCTTTTGGGAAAAGAGTGGAGTTGGCCGTAAGCCGGGTTCTGTCGTGGGCAACCATTCCTCTAGATCAGCAATCGCTCACTGATTCAAGCAACCTACCCGATCCCCATGCGGGCCACACGTTGAGGGATCCTATTTGGTCTTGCTCCGGGTGGAGTTTACCTTGCCACACTCTGTTACCAGAGGCGCGGTGCGCTCTTACCGCACCCTTTCACCCTTACCGGCATGTAAACATGCTTAGGCGGTCTTCTCTCTGCTGCACTTGTCGTCGGCTCACGCCGCCCAGACGTTATCTGGCACCCTGCCCTTTGGAGCCCGGACTTTCCTCCCCTTTCTTACGAAAGCGGCGATTGCCTGGCCAACTCCGCGGCGCATTCTACATGAAGTACCCTACAATAGCACCCTATTCCTGCTCGCTGTAAAAGCAGTGCTCAACGGCGCTTTTATCAAGCAGTTTGGTGATAATGAAAATTTGATCGCCCATTTCTATTTTGGTACTTCCTTTGGGTATAAGGGTTTCTTCTCCGCGGGCAATCATCGCCACTACCGTATTATCGGGAAGGGCTAATTCACTAATGGTTTTATGTAGTGCCGGCGATAACTTAGATACCTCTATTTCTATAAGCTCGCGCTTGCTCTTAGCGACTTTTACAATCTCCAGCGTGCTCGATTCCTTTACTTCATCGTCCAACACTAAACCTAACTTACGCGCCGCATAAGGTAAGGTGGAACCTTGCAACAAGGCAGAAATAAGCACGATAAAGAACACCACATTAAAAATGAGCTCGGCGTATGGCATGCCGAATATTAGCGGAAATATAGCGAGTATAATTGGCACTGAACCACGTAAGCCTACCCATGAGATTAGCATTGATGCTTTGAACGAAAATTTCGAAAGCAACAAAATAGGCATAACCACCAGCGGACGTGCAATAAAAATAAGCACAAACGCAATTAAAAGGCCTTCTTTCCAATTAACAAACAGCTCGGTGGGCGTTACCAACAAACCTAAGATAACGAACATGGCAATTTGCCCAAGCCACGCCAGCCCATCCAGAAACACGAACGTATTACGCTGATAAGCAAAGCGGCTGTTACCCACGATAACACCCGTAATAAAGGTAGCGAGAAAGCCGCTGCCATTTAAGTTCGCAGCAAGGCCAAAAGACAATACACCAAACAACATCACAAATACCGGGTACAAACCGATGGCCATTAAGGTGACGCGTCTGAAAAGCCATACTGCAATACCGCCGATAGCAAGGCCCACTATCGCTCCCACTCCCATTTGACTGGCAAACAGCGAAAGTAAGTCAACTGGCTTAGTGGTACTGTCTTGAATAAGCGTTATAAGGCCAATTGTGAGAAATATGGCCATTGGATCATTCGACGCACTTTCTAGTTCTAGTGTGGATTTTATTTTTGAAGGAATGCGTATACCAGCGTTGCGCAAAACAGAAAACACTGCTGCGGCATCTGTCGACCCGACAATAGCACCAAGCAATAAGCCCTTATAAAGCGGTAAATCGAGAATAACCATAGCAGCGATACCGGTGACCACTGCCGTACCAATTACGCCAAAAGTGGCGAGTAACGCGGCGGGTTTCCACGCCTGCGCTATGGACTTTTTTGACGTTTGTAGACCGCCATCAAATAGGATGAGAATAAGAGCAAATGTACCAATGGCATGCGCAGCATCAGCATTATCAAAGAAGATTCGGCCGATACCATCTTCTCCAGCCAACATACCTACACCAAGGAATAAAACTAAAACAGGTACGCCAAAGCGCGGGGACAATTTACTGGCCAGTACGCCCAAAATGGCAAGCACTGCACTGAGTAAAATAATGTGATCAACTGCAAACATTATACGTTCCTTATTGCCCTTGATGCTCTCACGCAAATTATTCAGGTATGCATGAGAGCATCAAGGGTTCCTGTTAATACTGCTACCTTACCGCGTTTTTGCACCAATGTATTGAGGTACAAAAGCCCGCTGAGGTATTGGGGTTAAGGAACTTGTGCCGCCTAAGGGATGTGCGACAACGAAGCCTTAATCTCTTCTGCAGTAGGCTTTAACTGCGCTTTGCCTTGTTTCTCTCTTCTGCTGCCCAACAAATACAACAGCGTAGAGGTGATAAACAAGGTCGATGACGTGCCAATCACGACAGCAAAAACCATAGGGACTGCAAAACTTTCTACGGCATCACCGCCAAAAATAGCCATCGGTAACAATGCCAACAGCGTGGTAACGGAAGTGAATACCGTGCGGCTTAACGTGCTGTTCACGGCCTCATTAATAGTATCTGCCAATGGCTTGTTTGGGTCTAAACGCAATAATTCACGGATGCGATCAAGCACCACCACCTTATCGTTTATAGAGTAACCAATGAGCGCCAACAGTGCTGCGACAGCCGTTAAGTTAAATTCGATGCCCGTAAGCGCGAAAAAGCCTATGGTTTTGGTTAAATCGAGTATCACGGTTAGCAGCGCTGCGCTCGCAAAATGCGCTTCAAAGCGTGCCCACAGATACACCAACATGCCGCCACCTGCGATAAGCAATGCTAGAATGGATAGCTCGGCAAAGCCTCCGCTGACTTTGGGTCCAACCATATCAATTTTATCAAAACTTACCTCACTGTCGGCTTGCGAAATCGCACGCTTTAATGCGTCAGTCTGCTTGGCGTTGCTATTTTCAAGCTCGCCACTGCTATCTAGAACAGGTGCTCGCAATAAATAGTGATGTTCACTGCCATATTCTTGAATTGCTATTTGATCAAAGCCATTGCTTTCAATCACATTCCTTAGCTCATCGGTAGTAAGGGTTGGTGCGGTCAACTCAATCATGGTGCCACCGGTAAAGTCGACGCCATAATGTAAGCCTGGCTTAGCAAATAGCCCGATTGAAAGCACCGTAAGCACGACAGAAACAGCGAGTGCAATTTTACGCTTTGCCAGAAAATTAATACCGCTTAGCTTATCGCTTAACCGCAAAAGCGGTGATGAAAAACGCAAAGGAACGCGCTGCTGCGCGCGATCTTGCGTATTCTTGTGCTTCGACTTAACCACTCTTAGCATTAACATTTTAGTTAGGGCTACAGCAGTAAATACCGAAGACACCAGACCAAGGGCAATTGTAATTGCAAACCCTTTAATAGGGCCGCTTCCAAACATAAACAACAAACTTACCGCTATTAATGTGGTGAAGTTTGAATCCACAATAGTCGCGAACGCTTTATCAAAACCCACTTCTATTGCACTGGCTGCCGGACGACCTTTTTTACTTTCTTCACGAATACGTTCATTAATCAAAATGTTCGCATCGACCGCCATGCCCATGGTTAGGATCAAACCTGCTATGCCCGGTAATGTCAGGGTTGCGCCAAACAGGGTTAATGCGCCAAACACCAATGCCATATTGATACAAAGAGCAAAACTTGCGATAGCGCCCCACCTGCCGTAAATCGCTACCATAAATGCCAATACCAGTAACGCACCTGCCACGCCGCTTTCCACTCCGGTTTGAATTGCATCGCTGCCTAAATCTGGCCCTACCGTGCGTTCTTCTATAATGGTAAGTGGCACAGGTAGCGCACCTGTGCGAAGCATTAATGCGGTGTTGCCCGCCTCCGGCAATGTAAAGTTACCGGTTATTTCACCACGACCACCTGGGATCACGCTATTTATGACGGGGGCTGTAACCACTTTGTCGTCAAGGACGATAGCAAGCACACGGCCGATGTTGTCACGTGTCATAGTGGCAAACTGCTTGGCACCTGCGCTGTCTAATCGGAACGTCACTACTGGCTGGCCATTTTCACTACTTAAGACACCTGCCGCATCAGTAATATGTTCACCTTCTAGCGCCACTTTTTGCTCTAAGCGATAGGTATTACCCGCCGCATCTTGCTTATTCATAACCTGCTCAGACTGGCTATTCGCGGCCCAGTGAAAAGTCATTTGTGCGGTAGTGCCCAATAATTTTTTAACTTGAGTGGGGTCAGACATACCCGGCATCTGAACTAAAATGGCGTCTTTACCTTGTAGCGTAACGCTAGGCTCAGTAAGCCCCGTTTCGTTCAAACGCTTTCGAACTACTTCAACACTTCGGCTTAACGTGTCTTTAACCAGTTGTTCGGTGTATAGCTCGTTAAGCCTAAGGGTAACGGTGCTTTGCTTTATCTCTACATCAAGTGCGCTTGAACCATTTGGCTGAGCGGAAATTTGATATGCGGTGTCTTTTACCTTTCTCGCATCATCTGCACTACGCAATGTAAAGACGACACTTCCAGAACGACTATCTTTATGAGTGAGTGAATGAGACGTTTTTGTATAGCGCACGTTTTGACTGCGCAATTCGCTAAGTAAGTCGCTCGAAAAGCTGTTGAGTTGCTTTTCAAACAAGGCGTTGGTGTCTGCGGCTAATAGCAGATGCGAACCACCTTGCAAATCTAAGCCTAAAGATAGTGTGGAAGTGGTGTACCACGTAGGTAACTGCTGTTTAATTGATTGTGGCAATATGTTGGGCGCAGCGCTCAGTAAACCGAGCATAACGATGAGCACATACACAAAGCCACGAAATGAAAATCGTGCCATTTTAGAATCCTGAATAATTAAATTTTTAAAGCGCCTTAATATGCAGCGAAGCGAACGTGCTAGTGCATTAAGGCAAAAAGAGAATTAGCTCAGGGATAAAGGTGGGCCGCGAGAAGGTTGGCGGTAGTGTTTGCGAGCACGGGGTACAACATTTGCCATACCCAAACACAGCACAATAGCTAGAGCAATAAACCCCAAGGTCAATTCAACAATTGCTTCAGGTCCATCGCCTTGATCGTCACTGTTTTCTAGCTTAGTGCCGGTAAACCGTAACGAATAGCTTTTGCCCGCGTAGTTAAATTGGGCAAGTGGTGACTGCTGACTTACTTCAACTTCATTATTAATTTGACCACTTTGGAAGCTTGCACTAAGGATGAGACACGAGAGTACCCATGCCATGAAAAGCGGCATGTAGGACGAAAACCCGTGGCGAAAGTTTAGTGCTCTCAAAGTAGTGAATTGTCTATATGTGAAGGATAAGTCGTGCTTAAAACACGCGCTGTTTTATAGCGCATATATTGGGGTGAGTATACATTATTCAATATCGTGAGTAACGAGATTACCGTTGAAGCACATAATTTTTGGGTTTTACATTTCTGCCCATCGCTTCTTCTTGTAAGTTTACTCACTTGGATATAAGGTGATTTTTTGTGCTGTTTGTATATCAATTGGCAATGGAGCCATAGCATGACAATCACTGTAGGGATCACACATCATACTGAATACCACTACGATAGAAGTATCAGTATGTCACCGCACACTTTCCGCCTTCGCCCTGCTCCGCATAGTCGAACACCAATAAAAAGTTACTCTTTAAAAGTCTATCCTGAGAATCATTTTATCAATTGGCAGCAAGACCCGTTTGGTAACTACCTTGCACGCGTAGTATTTCCTGAGAAGACTAAAAAGTTCTGGTTCACCGTAGACCTTGTTGCCGAATTGACGGTTATTAACCCCTTTGACTTCTTTTTAGAGTCTTACGCTGAAACCTTTCCGTTTTCGTACGAAAAACGGCTGGCGAGAGACTTAACACCCTACCTTGAGACAGAAGATGCATCGTCTTTGTTTCAGCAGTTAATTGACAATCAGCAGCCTAAAGAGCCTGTTGCTACCGTAGATTTCTTAGTGGGTGTAAACCGCGCGGTATACGACCTAATTGAATACGGTGTGCGCATGGAGCCCGGAGTCCAGAGCATCGACGAGACTCTGCAGAAAAAAGGCGGCTCTTGCCGTGACTCGGCTTGGCTATTGGTTCAGCTATTTCGGCATTTAGGACTGGCATCGCGCTTTGTTTCCGGCTATCTGGTTCAATTGGCAAGTGATGAAAAGTCTCTTGATGGGCCAAGCGGTCCGGAAAAAGACTTTACCGACCTGCACGCATGGTGCGAGGTATACGTTCCCGGTGCGGGATGGATTGGCCTCGACCCTACGTCTGGACTTTTCGCGGGTGAAGGGCACATTCCATTGGCGTGTACCCCTGAACCACTGTCGGCCGCGCCGGTCACCGGTGCCATCGATCAGTGTGAATCGACATTTAGCTTCTACAACAACGTACAACGTTTGCACGAACCGCCCCGTGTAACCAAGCCTTACAGCGATGCTCAGTGGGCCGCTATTGATAGGCTTGGAGGTCAAATAGACAAGGACTTAGTTAATGCAGGGATAACCCTCACCATGGGCGGCGAACCCACGTTTATTTCCATTGATGATATGGAAAGCGAACAGTGGAACACCGCCGCTGATGGGAAAGAGAAACGCGTTTTAGCGCACACGCTTTTCATGAAAATGGTGGAAAGTTTTAGTAATAATGGCTTTCGCCATTATGGACAGGGTAAGTGGTATCCCGGCGAGCCATTACCTCGCTGGCAATATGCCTGTTACTGGCGTAAAGACGGAACGCCTATCTGGCATAATCAAGCGCTACTTGCTGACAACAACGCCAGCTATTCTTTCACGCAAAACGAGGCGCAAACATTTGCTACTCAACTAGCTACGGCGTTGGGTTTAAGTGAAAAGGTTGTCGTCACCGCTTATGAAGACGTGCTGTATCATTTATGGCAAGAGGGTAACCTGCCGCAAGACCCGTCCCCCGACGCCCCAGAACTGCTTCACGCAATGACCCGCAAAGGCTTTTTAGCCAAACTGGAGCAGGGTTTAGATAAACCCGTGGGCTTTATTATTCCCCTCGCCTACGACACGGTTTTTGACGGATGGCAAAGTAGCGTATGGTCATTTAAACGAGGACACTGCTTCTTGTTACCGGGCGACTCTCCATTAGGTTATCGGCTACCGTTGAGTAGCTTGGGTAATCCAGATGCGCTAGCAGAACGGGATCCGGCAGACATGACCGGCACGCTCTCATCCCCAGCGTCTCGCAAAGGGTATATTGGTGAAAAGTCAGTATTAACCGCCCTTTGTTTAGAAGTGCGCGACGGAAAGTTATGCGTATTTATGCCGCCTGTAAGCCACTTTGAACATTATGCGCTGCTGCTGAACGCTATTGAGTCCATCGCTGATAAACTTGGTATTCCCGTGATATTAGAAGGCTATACTCCGCCCTACGACAGTCGCGTTGAAAAGTTTGCGGTTACCCCCGACCCAGGTGTTATCGAGGTTAACGTTCACCCTGCATCCGATTGGCATACTCTGGTAAAAAACACCCATGCCCTTTATGCCATGGCAAAGTCATGTCGACTCGGTACAGAAAAATTCATGCTGGATGGACGGCACGCGGGCACAGGAGGTGGAAATCACGTGACAATGGGTGGGCCGACACCGTTAGAGAGCCCGTTTTTAAAGCGTCCAGACATTCTGCGAAGCTTTATTACCTATTGGCAGCATCACCCTGGGCTTTCCTATTTGTTTTCGAGCCTGTTCATTGGCCCGACTAGCCAAGCGCCTCGTGTCGATGAAGCTCGGGATGAAAGGCTATACGAATTAGAAATTGCGTTCTCTCAAATTCCCGATGGCGAAGTTCCCTCACCTTGGTTGGTTGACCGCCTCCTTCGGCACTTACTGACTGACCTGACAGGGAATACCCATCGTGCAGAGTTTTGTATCGATAAACTATTCAACCCCGACTCGCCCACGGGGCGATTGGGCATTGTAGAGTTTCGCGGTTTTGAAATGCCTCCTCACGCCAGAATGAGTTTGATGCAAATGCTTCTTCTGCGCACACTGCTAGCGTGGTTTTGGAAACAACCATACAAGAAGAAGCTGGTGCGATGGGGCACTGAGCTTCACGACCGCTTTATGCTGCCCCATTACGTTCGGCAAGACATCGCTGAGGTATGTAGCGACCTAAACGCAGCGGGCTTTCCCATTAAGCTTGAATGGTTCGATCCGTTTTTTGAGTTTCGATTCCCTCGCTGCGGTAGCCGTGAAGTCGGTCAAATTAAGCTAGACCTCTTTAGCGCTATTGAGCCTTGGCATGTACTGGGTGAAGAAGCGACAGGAAGTGGAACTGCGCGTTACGTTGACAGCTCACTGGAACGCGTCCAGCTCACTGTTTCAAACATGCATACAGACCGTTACATAGTGTCGTGTAACGGCCGCAGATTACCGTTAAAACCCACCAATATTCGCGGAGAACATGTAGCCGGAATTCGCTTTAGAGCGTGGCACCCTGCATCAGCGCTTCACCCGACCATTGGCGTACATGCGCCGTTGGTCTTTGATGTTTACGACAGCTGGGCGGGTCGCTCTTTAGGCGGATTTACCTATCATGTTAGTCACCCGGGCGGGCGCAATTTCTCTACTATGCCTGTGAACGCTTTTGAGGCTGAAGGAAGGCGTATTGCCAGATTCTGGGATCACGGTCATACCCCGTCGGTGGCATCGCCTTCCATGCCTGAGTGGTCGCCTCACTTTGCTACACAGTATGTGGTTGACCATGAAGGTCGCGGTGATTTTGATTTACCTTTGGAAGAAGCCGAGAATGAAGAATATCCAAATACGCTGGATTTGCGCCGGCCTCCTACACTATAGTTTAAGTGACAATCGATTTTATGAGTGAAGATTTCACCATGCCAGAATGGCTTAGCAGCTATATCAATTCGAGCACTGCTGCGGATGAGAGCAAACGTCTGCTCAATACGTTATTTTCTCGTTTGTCAGGCCTTAACAGTGACGAGCTGTCCTTTAGAGCAAATGAAATTCGCCGACTAATGCGAAACAGTGGTTTTGCGGATATCGATGAACGCCAGAATTGGCAGCTAGATCCCTTGCCTATGCTCATTTCAAGCCAAGACTGGGAAATGCTCAGCCGCGGCATTGAACAGCGAGTCTTACTGCTCAATAAAGTGCTATTAGACCTTAACTCAGACAGGCAAACGCTAACCAACGGCGTTTTCTCTACAGACCACTTGATGCGTCATCCTTACTATCTTGCGGAGAGCCACACGCTTTCCTCGTTAAACAACGGTGTATTTCTAAGCGCGTTTGACATAGCCCAAGATGTAAACGGCGAGTATTTCATGCTGAACGATCACTGCCAGTTCCCTCGCGGTCTTGGACTGCTGCTGGAAAACAGGATTGTGGCAAGAAGGGTAATGAGTGAGGAGTTTGCTGAATGTGGTGTGCAGCGAATAGCAGGCTTTTTTGAGCAACTTCAACATGCTATTGACCAGGAAACCGCTGCGATTAATGACCCGCGCATTGTTATTTTGTGCAGAGGTCCAGACGATCAGTATTATTCTGAGCAAGCCTATCTTGCCACTTACATGGGGTACACCCTAGTAAGAAGCGCTGATTTAACGGTGAGGAAAGGACAAGTCTGGCTTAAAGCTTTAGACGGATTACGAAAAGTTGATGTCATTTTGCGCTGGATTGAGGACAGATTCTTAGATTCACTGGAGCAAGTTGACTACTCAGCGTTCGGGATTCCCGGGCTTATTCATGCAGTCCGAACTCAGAACGTGGTATTGCTCAACCCCTTGGGCAATGGCGCTATTCAAATTCCTGCCATCAAAAACAATTTGCATAGGGCCGCTGAGTTTTTTAATGGTGAATCTTTACTGCTTCGCCAACAAGAAACCTTTCCCGCAGAAAACCTTACGCAAAGCGATTGGTCGGGATATGAGTTATTAAGCTATGTTGACCCTGAATTAAAATACGACGGTGAAAAAGACGCTGACGCTATTGCAAATACACTACAAACGGTAGCGTTAACCGACCTATTCTGGCGAAAAAAGGTGAATCTTTCGCATACGCCATTTTGGCACGATAAAGGGCTGGTAAGTAAGCCAGTCATTATGCGTTGCTATGCGTTGTACTCACAAGGGCAGGTTTTTATTCTCCCCTCAGCCATGTGTTTTACGCCCAAGGCAGCGCGCACCGATGGCAAAACAGAAATAAAGGACACGTGGGTTGAAACCATAGGTCCGCCACAAGAGCGTGCGCCTTCTATTCCCAAATCACTGCAATCAGATGCAGACTTAGCGCTAGTCGAGGGGCTACTGCCTAGCAGAACGGCGGAAAACCTATTTTGGTTGGGCTGTGCGGTAGAGCGAAGTGAAAACGTGATTCGCTTGGTCAGGGTATTTATAGACAAATTCACTGAGCTTGCCATTTACCCCGATGAGGCGCACAGAAATGCCCTGCTACGATTTAAATCTGGGTTAGAACAGCAGGCATTAATTTACCCTTACCTTACGCCAGACGCAGCGAAAATAACCGTGAACGAAGGAGGATTCAAAGAATTAGTGATATCGCTAATTAACGATAATTCCTTCGCTGGCGGCCTTTACAGTAGCATTAATATGGTGGTGCAAAGCGCGCTGCAAGTGAGAGAGCTACTTTCTTATGACAGCTTGCGCATTATCGAAAGCCTAGAAGAGGAACATCACGAATTTAGTACCATTACCGAGCAGACGCCGACGCACAGATTACAAAGTACACTCGATAAATTGATTGGGCTTACCATGGCGTTTAACGGCTCTATTCAAGACAGCTTATCTAAAAGTAACGGCGCCTTTATGATAGAAATTGGACGACGGTTAGAGCGCAGTAAACAGCTCGTGTCTATGGTGCAAAATCTGCTGCAATTCCCTCTGCCCGAGGCTGAGCAACAAAACGTGCTGGAAATCGTGTTGGTGGCGCAAGTTAGCGCTATTACCCACAGACGCCGATACCGAGCGTTTCAAAGTATTGAAACGGGATTAGAGCTATTGCTTTTAGATGCCGAGTACCCACGCTCATTAGCCCATCAAATCCAAAAAATTACCGAGCTTTGCGAAAGCTTGCCGGTAAGCGCCAAGCCCGGCTTTTTAAGTACCACAGAGAAAATTCTGTTGCAGTTAAAAGCAAGCTTCGCGCTGGCTGACAGACAGACCTTAAATATCAACACTAATCAAGCACCTTCGGGCTTGGTGTCTTTACTAAAAAGCGTGACATCACAACTGCAGAAATTTAGCGAAATGATGCAAACTCAATACTTCAGCCACACTAAGCCTGCGTCACAACTGCACTGGTCTGGCATAGGCACCGCGTCTGTACAGATCGTCGAAAAACCAATAGATGAGGAAGCGACAGTTCCATTAGTCAGTGCACCTGATGCCAGTAGTCCGAATGAAAGTGAGGTGAAAAAATGAAGTACACCATTCGTCACGTCACTACCTACAAGTATTCCGACAAGGTGAGCCTGACACAAAACCATGCCCGCCTAATACCGCTAAACACCTTTAATCAAAAGAGGATTAGCGCCAGTGTCACCATTGTGCCTGAACCTGACTATCAGGCAGAGTTTAAAGACTACTTCGACAACACGGTAACGGTGTTTGAAATACCCACTTTGCATGAAGAAATGCAGGTCATCGCAACCAGTGAAGTTGAAATTCAAGGAGCACCATTACAAGGTCTGTTTGCGCACAATACGCAATGGGAAAGCGTGAGAGATCAAATCCGCTATCCAGTAGATCAGAGCATGTTGGCAGCGCAGTTTTTCAGTATTCCTACTCGCTTAACACAGGCCAATAAAGCGATTTTAGACTATACCTTGATGTCGTTTACGCCTGGCCGCTCTATCGTGGAGTCGTGCGACGACTTAATGAACCGCATTTTTAACGATTTTACCTTTGACCCGTCCTTCTCGACGATTAACACCCCAGTAAGCCACGTGTTTGAGCACAAGCGGGGTGTATGTCAGGACTATGCGCACCTAACACTTACTTGCTTACGCAGTATTGGTTTGGCGGCGCGCTATGTAAGTGGATATATCGAAACGATTCCACCACCGGGTCAGGAAAAGCTTACTGGTGCAGACGCCACCCACGCTTGGGTTGCGCTTTTTGTACCGGGCTCTGGTTGGATTGATTACGACCCGACCAACAATTTGAAACCCTACGACCAGCACGTTACGTTAGCTGTCGGACGAGATTTTGCAGATATCACACCGCTTAAAGGCATTATGTTTGGTGGTGGAAATCAGGTTTTAGACGTTTCAGTGGATATGAATCGCGGACAATAAGGAGCGTAGTTTGAGTAGTCAAAAACAAAGTCAGACGTTATCGAAAGCTGTGAGTCTGGAACACTGCAATTTTTCCGAGTTTTACGATGAACTGATAGATAAAAATGGAAAACCCCGTCCTCACGGTGCGCCGTTAATGGATTATTTGTCGCAATTAAGTGAAGAAGAACTCAAAAACGCGCAAGACGCCGCCGAGTTGGTGGTAAAAGAAATGGGTATTACCTTCACGGTTTATGGTGAAGGAAGTTCAATTGACCGAGCGTGGCCCATCGATATCATTCCTCGTATTATCCCAAATAAAGAATGGCAACGCGTAGAAGAAGGACTTAAACAGCGCGTAAAAGCCCTTAATATGTTCATCGACGATCTGTATCACGATCAGAAGATTATTAAAGATGGCGTTTTTCCTAAAGCGCTTCTCGATAAGTCCGTGAACTTTAGAAAGCAGTGCGTAGGTGTTTCTCCCCCAAACGGTATCTGGGCACATATCTGCGGCTCTGATTTAGTGCGAGATAGCGACGGCACGATTTACGTACTGGAAGACAACCTGCGCGTACCTTCTGGCGTGTCTTACATGTTAGAAAACCGCTCGGTGCTGAAGCGTGTCTTTCCAGACATGTTCGAGAAAATGGATATTCTTCCCGTAAACGACTATCCCTCACAGCTGTTCGACATGTTGTCGAGTCTATCACCGCGTCCTCAGGATAAGCCTGAAGTTGTGGTACTTACACCCGGTATCTACAACTCTGCCTACTTTGAACACTGCTATCTTGCTCAGGAAATGGGGTGTGAGCTAGTAGAAGGTCGAGATCTAACCGTAGAAAAAGACGACTGCGTATATATGAAGACGATTAAAGGCCTACGCAGAGTGGACGTTATCTACCGCCGTATTGACGATATGTTTTTAGACCCAGAAGCGTTTAACCCTGATTCGATGCTGGGCGTTCCCGGGCTAATGCGAGCGTGGAGTAAAGGCAAGGTAACGCTGATCAACGCGCCGGGGGCTGGCGTGGCAGACGATAAAGTGGTGTACACCTATGTGCCTGACATGATTCGCTATTATTTGGATGAAGAGATTAAGCTGCCTAACGTAGAGACCTACCGTTGTTACGAGCCCGAAGACTTCAAATATGTTGAAGCCAATATCGACAAGCTTGTAATAAAGCCTGCCAATGAATCGGGAGGCTACGGCTTGCTAATTGGCCCAAAATCAACCAAAAAGCAGCAGCAAGAAACCCTTGCTCAAATAAAGGCTGACCCCAGAAACTGGATAGCACAGCCTACCTTGAATTTGTCTACCGTCCCAACTATTGACGGCTCTACAATTGAAGGGCGACATGTGGATCTTCGCCCTTTCATCCTTTCATCAGGTACTCACACCTATGTCACAACGGGAGGCCTCACTAGGGTTGCCCTTGTTAAAGGTTCCCTCGTGGTCAATTCATCACAAGGCGGTGGTAGTAAAGATACTTGGATTGTGGATTAGGAGGGACTGACATGTTATCACGAGTTGCTGAAACGCTTTATTGGACGGCGCGCTACGTTGAAAGGGCTGAAAATCTCGCCCGCCTGATTAATGTTAACAACCTCCTGCTGATGGACTTACCCAAAGGGTTTTCGCCAGGCTGGGAGCCATTGCTAGACATAACAGGAAATCGCGAACCATTTGAGGCCATTTATAATGAATACAGCGAGAAGAATGTCGTTAAGTTCCTGACGGTAGACACACGCAATCCGTCTTCCATATTGAATTCGCTTCAATACGCAAGAGATAATGCGCGCACAATCAGAGACGTTATTCCAAGAGAAGTGTGGGAAACACTGAACGCACTTCACTTATCGGTAAAAGAGAACAGTACAAGCTTTCTAAGTAAACGCGGGCGCTTTGCAAGTTTAAAACAGGTAATCAATCAGTGTTTACTAATGTTTGGAACCATGGATGCCAGCATGAGCCACGATGAAGGCTATTTCTTCTGGCGCTTTGGTGCGGCATTGGAGCGGGCTGATATGACATCAAGGATAATTGACGTTCGCTCATCGACCCTTACCGAAGACATGAGTGACCTGCCATTCGAAAACATCTTATGGATGAGTGTACTTAGAAGCCTGAGCGGCTACCAAATGTATCGCCAGAAAATGGGCGTTCGCATACGTCCGGGCGATGTGTTGTTATTTATGCTACATAGCAAGGAGTTTCCGCGAAGTGTGTTGTTCTGCTTGAACAAACTAAGGAGTTTGTTCCTCAACTTGCCCGACAATGAAGCGATGATAGAGCGAATTGACCACAGTATTAGTGATTTAGAAAAGCAGCCTGTTGCGACACTTCGAGGACGAGCGCTGCACAACTATATCGACGAGCTTCAAATTGATTTTGCCGACATTCATCAACAGCTCGCGGAGCAATACTTCTTACATTAGTGCGCGTTTTTCCGCGTCTGTCGGTGCGCAAAGTAAAAGAAGTTATAAGTAAACGCTGGAAATGGAAGCCAGAACACAAAAGTAAGAAAGCAAAACAAAGCCCGCACTAAGCGGGCTTTGTTATATTCATTGCAAGCTTGTGTTGTCAGGTATTACACAACCGCGATCACATCTTCTTTTGCAAGGCGTGCTTTCGGTAAACCATGGTTCCAATCTTGCTCTGTATCTGGGTAGCCCATGGCAAGTGCCACTTCGCAAACGTGGCCGTCTAGCTCATCTTTAAACTGTTCGCCAAGCAATTCGGCGTCAACACCTTCCATCGGCGTAGACGCTATGCCTAAACGCGCCAGCGTGTGAAGAACATTGCCTAACGCTAGATAAACTTGCGCTTTGGTCCAAGCCGCGTTGTTACCGTTCTCATCGGTGTTCGCTTCCGCAAATGCGTAAGCGCCCATGAAGTTTTCACGCATATCTTCGGGCAAATGACCAGACGCTACTTCTGCATCGACACGCTTTACAAATTTCTCTTTCGTAAATTTAGGATCATAGGCAAACAGAATGGTATGCGATGCTTCTTTAGCGTGATGCTGATTGAACTGATGCTTATTGGCAAAGCTATCGTGTAAACGCTGCTTGGCTTCATCACTTTCAACAACCACAAATTTCCATGGCTGAGAGTTGATTGAAGACGCAGATAGTCTCAACGCCTCAAGAATTGTCGCCAGATCATCAGCCGAAATGCGTTTACTCGCATCGTACTGTTTAACCGTGTAACGCTTATTTAAATCTTCAATAATTGGATGAGACACAACTAACTCCTCAATACGTCTGCTATTTGTTGTTCACGCATGAATGCTGCGAACAGAAAATTAAAGTACTCAATGAATATGGCGTGTATGGTATAGATTCGGCTTTTCAATGATAAGCCCTATAAAAAACGAATCAGTTTCAAATATTTTTTGATAATAAAAATTCGATAATAGCTAGTATCGTCAGCAGCGTGCATTTCACAATTCATGGGTTAAGCGCTATGCTGATAAATAGAATTACAAAAAACCATTTAAAAACATTAGGTTTACCTTATGATTAGGCATTTGCTTCTCCCTCTTTTTCTCGCATCGTCTCCCGTACTCGCAGACAGTGGATCTCGCTTAATTGCATCTGGTGGTATTACAGGTTTCGAGGGCACTGCGGGTGGCGGCATTACGCCTTGGGCATTTATTGGCGGATACGCGAGTAAAGAAGAGGTCAGTTATTCGGCAAATATTCAGTACTTAAGCCTAAGCGATTATTCCCTTACAACAGCAGGGGCAAGTGTTAGTTTGTTTGACCGTATAGAGCTTAGCGTGCAGCGACAGCGCCTCGATATTGCTTCAGGGTTAACAAGCAACGTTTTCGCGTTACTCACAGAAGGTGCTATTACAAACGCCAACAGCACCACCATTGAGCAAGATATAATCGGTGCAAAAGTTAAGGTTCTTGGCGATGGCGTCTTTACTCAAAACTCATGGATACCCCAAGTATCCATCGGCGCACAATACAAGAAAAACAGAGACTACGACAGCTCTCTTTCGCTACCCGACGGTACGACTCCCTTGCCCGGCGTAGGCGTACCAATGCTGCTAGGTGCGAAAGACGACAGTGGTACCGACGTTTACCTTTCAGCCACGAAACTGTGGTTAGGCACTCCATCAGGTTATAATTTACTCACCAATCTTACCGCGCGATATACAAAGGCGAATGTGTTTGGCTTACTTGGATTTGGTTCTGAAAACAACGATAGCGCTAAGCTCGAATGGGAGGGCTCTTTAGCGGTATTAATTAGCCCTACCACAGCAATTGGCACAGAGTTTAGAACGCAAACCAATCGATTAGGAGGCTTAGCTGAAGAAGACACCGTTGTTGATGCCTTTATTGCCTACTTCCCAAATAAATCTATTTCGATTACCGCTGCCTATGTGGATTTGGGCAATTTACCTTTGCAAGAAAGTTCTTCAGGATTTTATCTAACGGTAAACAGCACTTTTTGATAGGGGAACGAAATGATCAGACACTGCTTCCGGTTAATGGTAATTGCTGCGTTAAGCGTATTGATAACCGCATGCGCCAGCGCTCCTGAACAAAGCCTTTATGAAGAAATTGGCGGCCATAAAACGCTCAATACCATATACGGTGTAGCGATTACACGAATTTACACTGACCCCGTAATTGGTCATTACTTCAAAGGTGTTCCCAAAAAACATTTAAGAGATCAACTTGTATTGCAAACATGCGAGCTTATTGGCGGGCCTTGCGAATATGATGGAAAAACAATGTTGGAGTCTCACACGGGTCTCAATATTAAGGAGCGTGAATTTTACATATTGGTGGAGTATGTCCAAGGCGCGATGCGCGATGTGGGGCTAACCTATCAGCAAGAAAACCGTATTCTCAAGCTGCTAGCGCCAATCAAATACGAAACGGTATACCTGTAGGGAAGCGTGTATTTATCTGTCCTGTACACGCTGAATAAAGCAGGTACGTTAACGTTATAGTTCTTTCTATAGATACAACAATAAAAAACCCTCGTCTTAGCGAGGGTTTTTATATCAATCTAAATTAGCTGAAGCTTAGTTAGGCGTAATCGCGTTGTGGTAAACGTCTTGCACGTCATCACAGTCGTTAAGCATGTCCATGAACTTTTCAAACATCGGCATGTCTTCTTCGCTTATCTCAGTTTCGGTCTGAGGCATCCAGCTCATTTCTTCTGCAATAAAGCTAATGTCTGGGTAGGCTTCAGTTAGCGCTGTTTTTACTTGATAGAATTCAGTGTGTGGCGCGTAAACTGTAACTTTACCGTCTTCAACTTCAACATCAGTTACGTCTACGTCTGCTTCCATTAGCACTTCTAGGATAGCGTCTTCGTCGTCACCTTCAAATTGGAATACCGCTTGGTGATCGAACATATGCGATACCGCACCCTGTGCACCAAGTTTCGCGTTGGTTTTAGTAAAGCAGTTACGTACTTCAGTGATGGTGCGGTTTGCATTGTCAGACAAGCAGTCAACAATGACCATGCAGTTACCTGGGCCAAAACCTTCATAACGCATAGGCTGGAAGTCTTCGCCAGCGCCACCAGCGGCTTTATCAATCGCTTTTTCAATAACGTGGCTTGGTACTTGGTCTTTCTTCGCCTTTTCCATTAGGCGGCGAAGTGAAAGGTTGGTGTCTGGATCGGCACCACCATTTTTCGCACATACGTAAATTTCTTTACCGTATTTAGAATAAACTTTAGTTTTTTGGCCGGCAGTTTTTGCCATGGCGTTTTTACGAACTTCGAATGCTCTTCCCATCTTAAAATTCTCTTTCTCGCAATTTGAAATGCTGCGTTGGGTTTTATCGGGCTACCTGTTGCCTGACCGTTCATCAGGCGCATCGCTCTGCCTTACTTGGTAGCATTGCCGAACTCGACGTTTCAATAAATGGTCGAACGCGACGGTGCTAAAAATTGCCAAGCGAAACACTGCCCAAAATAACGGTAGGCTAAGCGACACAAAAAATTTGGGCGAAATTCTACCTTAATTTTCGTGTAATACCAATGTGAACGCCCCTAGAAAGGGTGTAGGTTGGTAGCTTTCACATTTTTAATGAGGTCAAAATGTACTCTGACCCCATATTTATGTTTACGGTAAGTGCTCGGTTGCTAGGTAGTCGTGTGACTGCATTTCCTTTAAGCGGCTAAGACAGCGCCTGAACTCAAAATTAAGTACCCCCTCAGTGTACAAGCTTTCCAGCGCGACTTCTGCAGATATGATCAGCTTTACATTTCGCTCGTAAAATTCGTCCACCATCGCAATAAAACGACGCGCCACATCGTCATTATGCTGGCCCATTTCCCTAACATTGGCTAAAAGCACTGAGTGATAACAACGGCTTAACTCAATGTAGTCGCTCTGGCTACGGGGCCCGCCACACAAGGCTTTAAAATCAATCATCAATACCCCGTCAGCGTTTCTAAGCGTCGGTATTTTTCGGTTGTTCACCTCAATATCTTCGCCTTTAGAGCCTTCTTCCGGAGCTAATTGAGAAAAGTAGCTATGCAAGTTTTCGGTGGCTTCGCCATCAAGTGGGTAGTGATAAATTTCGGCTTGCTCTAACGTTCTAAGACGATAATCAATACCGCTATCAACGTTTACCACGCGGGTATTCTGATTGAGTAGATCGATAGCAGGTAAGAACCGCGCACGCTGCAATCCGTTTTTATACAAATCGTCAGGGACTATGTTTGACGTCGCCACCAGCACAATACCGTGACCAAACAGCTCTTCCATTAACGTGCCTAAGATCATGGCATCGGTTATATCAGACACGAAAAACTCGTCAAAGCATATTACCCGCGCTTCTTTTGCTAACTTAGCCGCTACCAGCTTTAGCGGGTCTTGTGCGTTTTTAAGCTGCTTTAGTTCATCGTGCACACGGTACATAAAGCGGTGAAAATGCACGCGCATTTTCTTTTCGAAAGGCAAACAGTCGTAGAATGTATCTACTAAATAGGTTTTGCCTCGCCCTACACCACCGTAAAAGTAAATGCCCTGGATACCAGGCTTCGCATGGCCTTTCCCAAACGCTGCTTTTAACTTTACCCGCCACGTCGTTTTCTTTTCAGGTTGGGTAAGTTCATCAAACAAACGTTGAAGTTCTTTTACTGCATTTTCTTGCGCCGCGTCGTAATGAAAGTCAGACGACTGAAGATCTAGCTGATATTTTTCCCATGGCGTCATCGCCGAAACCACTCCGTACAAAAGTCAATAGCGGCGCTTGCTGCACCGACCTGCTTGAATTTCTCAATTATGACCTTAATTTTAATGGAAATCACGGTAGAATCTCACATTGAAATTCGACATACACCGAATAAATGTCACGATGTATGCGCTTTTCGGGTTCGACCTTGCTATATTCAGCGTATGGTCGAAAGCAGCTTTTAGATCGTAGAAGTAAAGGTCGGCTGCAAGATGTAGATTGATTCGGAGAATATAATGGAATTGTTAGTATCTCTTGCTTTGTTAGTAGTTGGGTTAATTATTGGCTTTTTCGCAGGTCGCTTTTTTCAACAAAAGCAGGGCGCAGGCAATACTGCACAGACTGAGAAGCAAGTTAAAGAGATCCTCGCACAGCAGGCACAACACCACATTCATCAAACTCGCCAAAGCTTAGAGAGCATTGAAAGCCAGTGCGAAACCTTAAAGCAACAAATTGAAGAGTATGAATTGCTGCTTGAGCAAGGCAGCGATGATGACAGCAAAGTTCCTTTTTATGGGGAACAAGCAACTACGTATTTACGTAACAACCTAAAAGGGTCTGACAAATCGAGAGTTCAGCGTGTATCTGACACACAGCCAAGAGACTTCGCTAACTCGGGTTCTGGGCTGTTCGTCGGCGGTTCTGATAAGAATACCGCAGAAAAACAGTAACATCGGGAACTTTATCACGACCTCGGACTCTTTTAGTGAAACCATGCTATGTCGCATATAACA
Organism: Alteromonas sp. W12; assembly: GCF_001924945.1. Classification (NCBI taxonomy): domain Bacteria; kingdom Pseudomonadati; phylum Pseudomonadota; class Gammaproteobacteria; order Alteromonadales; family Alteromonadaceae; genus Alteromonas; species Alteromonas sp. W12. The sequence goes on along the minus strand of NZ_LQXH01000001.1, from coordinate 271,044 downwards.
TGAAGGAGTGTAAGCGAACATGAAAATGTCTTTCCGCCATTATTTATTGGCGTCTGCCGTTGTTGTAAGTTCATTGGGCTTTACTGCTAGCACACAGGCGGCGTTACCGTTCTTTTCTGATAAGAAAGATGAAGTTCCCTCTTTAGCCCCTATGCTAGAAGAAGCTACCCCAGCGGTAGTGAGCATTGCGGTAGAAGGAACACAAACCTCTACGCAGCGTGTACCCGAGATGTTTCGCTACTTCTTCGGCGCCCCGCAAGAACAGGTTCAAGAGCGCCCTTTCCGAGGTCTTGGTTCTGGTGTCATCATAGATGCCGATAAAGGTTATGTCGTTACCAACAACCACGTTGTTGATAATGCAGATGAAATCACTGTTAAGTTAACTGACGGTCGCGAGTTTAAGGCGAAAAAGCTAGGTTCAGATGAGCAAAGCGATATCGCGCTACTTAAAATTGAACCTGATGATTTAAAAGCGTTACCGCTTGCCGATTCTGACGCGCTGCGCGTAGGCGACTTTGTAGTAGCTATTGGTAATCCGTTTGGTCTTTCTCAAACGGTTACCTCTGGTATTGTAAGCGCTCTGGGTCGCTCTGGCCTGAACATTGGCGGTTATGAAGACTTTATTCAGACCGACGCAGCAATTAACCGCGGTAACTCAGGCGGTGCGTTAGTTAACCTTCACGGTGAACTGGTTGGTATCAACACCGCTATTTTTGGTCCTAACGGCGGCAACGTCGGTATTGGTTTTGCTATTCCTGCCAATATGATGAAAAGCCTAATTGATCAAATTGCAGAATTTGGTGAAGTTCGCCGTGGCCTTCTAGGCATTTTAGGTAGCGATATTGACGCGGGCCTTGCCGAAGCCATGAATGCGGAAGTGAACATTGGTGCGTTCGTGAGCGAAGTGCAGCCAGACTCTGCCGCTGAAAAAGGTGGTCTGCAAGCCGGTGATATTATTACTGCCATTAATGGTCGTAAACTTCATAGCTTCCAAGAACTGCGCGCAAAAATTGCGAGTATGGGCGCGGGCGCTGAAGTTGAACTCACTGTTATGCGCAAAGGTAAGAAAATGAATGTAGACGTTGTATTAGATGACGCTACAGATACGACAGTGACGGCTGCTCAAATTCACCCAGCCCTAGAAGGAGCAACCCTGTCTAACGGCACTGACGATGCTGGTAATGCTGGTGTAGTGGTTTCTGATATCGAGCGTGGTGCGCCTGCGGCGAGAATTGGCCTTCAATCTGATGATGTGATAATTGGCGTTAACCGCGTACGTACGTCCACGGTTGCAGAGTTCAGAAATGCACTAGACGAGGCTAAAGGCGTTATCGCACTCAATGTAAAACGTGGAAACTCTACGCTTTACTTGGTAATCAGACAGTAGCAATGTAGCTCTTCAATTACATCCTCAGCTCAGACGCGTTGGTGTCCAAGCTGAGGGTTGGCATAAAAACGGCGCTTTATAAGCGCCGTTTTTGTTTTCAAATGATAACCGTTGAAAACAGTGTGCTCCTAGCTTCCTAACGGGGCTTCTTTTCGGACTCCTCTGATAAGCCGCATTCTCGAGCTACACCTATGTCCACGTAAATAAGGCTGTATGAACAGCATGAAAGGTTTTGAAGTACATGCTAGTGCAAATTGAGTTGCACAAAATTTGCGTTTCATTACGGTAGTTTATTAAATAAAGTGATATCCTTTGCCGTAAGATGATAATTTAAGAATGTTGCGCTTTAAGATTGTGAAGTAGTGCTGAGTTAACGGCACGTATTAATTAAGTGCGACAGATAACAAAAAGTGTGATTTGTGACTGGCCGCTCAATTTTTAACTTCTTACTAAAATCTGTATTTCTTGGCGTAGCTGTTGCTGCATTACTGTTAGTTTTCCTACCCGATCTACGTCAAGGCAAAGGCCTTGCTCAAGGATTCTTTAACTCCCCCTCAGTAAGCGCTAGTCGCGAAAGCTATTTTACTGCTCTAAGTCGCTCTGCGCCTGCAGTAGTCAATATCTACAGCGTCAGTATTGAGAACGGTTCAGGCCTATTCAGAAATCAATCTCGTGGGCGCACCAATTTGGGTTCTGGCGTTATCATGACAGAAAATGGCTATTTGCTTACCTGTCACCACGTAGTTGCAGATGCAGATAGCATTTACGTAGCGGTTCAAGATGGACGTATTTTGGAAGCGCAAATTGTGGGCACCGACCCACTGACCGACCTTGCCGTGTTAAAAGTCACCGCTGATAACCTGCACATTATTCCTCAGGTGTCAGAACCTGACACCCATGTGGGTGATGTGGTGATGGCGATTGGTAATCCTTTCGATTTGGGACAAACCATTACTCAAGGCATAGTAAGCAGAGCCGGACGAAATGGTCTATCTAATTATGTTGATTTCATTCAAACCGACGCAGTTTTGAACCAAGGTAATTCTGGTGGTGCGCTGGTAGATAGCAATGGTATTTTGCTGGGTATCACTAACGCCAACTTCCAGGTGCTAGATTCAAATAATCGCGCTCGCAATGTAGACGGCATTAACTTTGCCGTGCCTTACGAATTAGCTAAGCGAGTCATGGATGAAATTATCAGCAATGGACGTGTTGTTCGCGGGCAGCTTGGTTTTGTTGGCGGTGAAAACCGCAACCGACCAGGCATAGACGTTTCAGCAGTAGCTAAAGGCAGCCCTGCCGACATCGCGGGTATCCGCCCTGGCGACATCATTGTAGCCATAGACGGCGTACGTTTAGAAAGCGCATCAAAAACGTTGGATATGATTGCCGAAACCGAGCCCGGTACTGAACTTGAAATTGAGCTCAGCCGCGACGGGCGTTCGATTACTCTTACGGCAACGGTCGCAGAACTTCGCGCTGGTCAATAAGTATTGTTGGAGCTGGCAGATTAGTTCGGCTTCCCGAGTTTTAAACGTGAAGATTTAATACCAGCCCGCATAGATAATAGACACAAAAAAAGCGCCAGATAGATATGCTATCTGGCGCTTTTTCGTAGAAGTGCAAAACCTTGAGTTATTCTTTCACTCTTTCAATGATGGCACCCAAGCCACCCAGCTTCTCTTCAATGGCTTCATAACCACGGTCTAAGTGATAAATGCGATTCACGTGAGTCTCACCTTCTGCGATGAGCCCAGCTATCACCAAGCTTGCCGACGCGCGCAGATCAGTGGCCATTACCGGAGCTCCTTTAAGGCTTGAGCTGCCTTTAGACACTGCTGAGTTCGCTTCTAACGCTATTTCTGCGCCCATACGTTGTAACTCTGGCACGTGCATGAAGCGGTTTTCAAAAATGGTTTCTGTAATTACGCCCGTGCCTTCGGCAACGCAGTTCAAGGTAACAAACTGCGCCTGCATATCTGTAGGGAATGCTGGGTGTGGTGCGGTTTTAACTCGCACAGCCTGCGGTTTGCGCCCTTCCATATCTAGCTCTATCCAGTCATCACCAGTGGTGATTTTAGCTCCGGCCTGCTCTAGCTTATCTAGCACCGCATCTAATGTATCTGGCGCCGCATGAGTACAGCGTATTTTCCCACCTGTCACAGCGGCCGCTACCAAGAAAGTACCGGTTTCTATACGGTCAGGCAGCACTGCATAATCACAACCGTTTAAGGTTTCCACGCCCTCAATGGTTATTTTATCGCTTCCTGCACCGCTAATTTTCGCGCCCATCTGAATAAGACAGTTTGCTAAATCAACAATTTCGGGCTCGCGTGCCGCGTTTTCAAGAATGGTTGTTCCGTCAGCCAGCGCCGCTGCCATCAGTAGGTTTTCAGTGGCACCCACGCTTACCATATCCATGAAAATACGCGCACCTTTCAGACGCCCATCGACTTCGGCTCGAATATAGCCTTCGTCTACTTCAATCTTCGCGCCCATCTTTTCAAGGCCAGTTAAATGAAGATTTACCGGGCGCGCACCTATAGCACAGCCACCGGGCAAAGAGACATTCGCTTTACCTTGCTTAGCTAACAGTGGGCCAAGTACCAAGATAGACGCACGCATAGTACGTACTAACTCATAGGACGCTGTAACGCTTTGTAGCGTACTCGCATCGATAACGATATCGTTAGGTGCGGGTAGTGCGACTTCAACACCTAATTCACGCAAAAGTGCCGTCGTAGTATTGATGTCACGAAGACGAGGAACGTTGGTGTAACGACAAGGAGAGTCGGTCAGCAAGCTTGTCATCAACAATGGCAAGGCCGCGTTTTTAGCGCCAGAGATGCGCACGGTACCGTTGAGCGCAGGGCCCTTTTTAATTACGAGTTTATCCACGTGCTACGCCTATTATTGAGGAATATTAAACTGGCGCTCACGCTCCCAGTCTTTTACTGAAAACGTCTTGATGGTAATTGCATGCATGCTGCCGTCTGCAATTTTATCAGCCAAAGGCGCATATACCGCTTGCTGGCGCTTCACACGGCTCATTTCGTTAAAAGCATCGCTTACCGCAATAATATTAAAATGCGAACCTTCGCCCTTTACATGGACTTCGTGAAGGTCTAACGCATCTTTCAAGATTTTTTCAATTTCAGACAATTCCATAACTTACTTCTTAATTCGCTAACGGGTGTTTATTCTACGGGTAAAAAGCTATCTGCGTCGCTTATTTTAGCAAGCTTACGTAGCTTCTCTGGCATTTTATATAGGCTCATGCTAACACCATTTTGCTTTGCATCCCTAACGGCATTAATAAGCCAAGCCAAACCTGCACTGTCTGCGCGCTCAACGTCACTTAAATCAACAAGACATCTTTTATTGTTAATCAAGGTACTACGCTCATTTCCGTTCAAACTATCCCAGAAATTCTTCGACAGCGTTTCACGGTCAAGATGACCGTGAACCACTACATTGCCTTTGTCGTTTACCTCGAATAGGCTCACTCAGCCTCTCCTTCGATTTCGATTGGCTCGCCTTGCTTAAGCTCAACTGGCTTACCAATTTTGTCGCGCATTAGTGCGATAACTGCATCGATACCGTCTTGACGAAGGATTGATTCAAATTCGCTACGCTTGCTGTTTAGCATGCTGATGCCTTCAGCAACCATATCGTAGGCTTTCCACTCGTTCGTTTTACTATCTTTACGAACTTTAAAAGCAATTTTGATTTCAGGGCGGTTTGGATCTTGAACCACTGCACGCACTGTTACTGATTTTTTATCATCAAAAGATGATTCAGGCTCAAAGATGACTTCTTGGTTGTCGTAGTAGCCCATTGCCACAGCGTAGGTTGTTACCAAATATTGACGAAATACGCTGATGTACTCGCCCATCTTCTCTTGAGGTACTGACTTAAAGTGTTTACCTAGTACCATAAAAGCAGCGAATTTGTAGTCGATATGAGGTACTAATTCTTCTTCCATAATAGTGCGTAGCATTTCAGGATCAGCTTTAATCGCTGCTTGGTTCGCTTTGATGCGCTCAAACGTGCGGTTTGCTACGTCTTGAACCAATTCATACGGGTTTTGTTCATTAACTTCTTGTGCATTCGCTATGCCCGCTACAGACATCATGAAGATGCCAAGTGCTACCATAAACTTTTTCAAAATTACTCTCCTAACTTAAAACTCTATTTAGCAGACCTGATGGCAATCTAATAAGTTTCATCACGCCGCTGGAATAATTTAACGACCTGGTAATATACGTCTGGCCGTAATACTGCGATTAGTCTTCGTCGCTTCCGCGATTAAATAAGAACTGACCAATGAGATCTTCAAGAACCAAAGCTGACTTAGTATCCTGAAGGTAATCGCCATTCTGTAAATTAGCGACACCGTCGAAAGAGAAGCCAGGTTGGAAGCCAACATACTGTTCGCCTAGCAAACCCGAGGTCAAAATAGACACAGAGCTGGTTTCTGGAAAGCCGTTGTATTCATTTAAAATTGACAGCTCAACCACTGGCGTAAAATCTTCTTGGTCTAGCGTAATCGATGACACACGGCCAACCGTTACCCCACCAACCTTTACTGCCGATCTCGGCTTTAAGCCGCCAATATTGTCGAATTTTGCGTATAACGTGTAGGTATCGCCTTCGGTGGCTACCGTTTGGTTTGCTACTTTCAATGCCAATAACAACAACGCACCGATTGTAAGCATGACAAACACACCAACCATTACTTCCGTTTTATACTTACTCATTCCAATCCCCTACTCGATACCAAACATAAGGGCGGTTAGCACGAAGTCCAGCCCTAATACTGCTAATGATGAATAGACCACCGTTTCGGTAGTCGCTTTGCTGATCCCTTCCGATGTTGGAATAGAATCGTAACCTTTAAATATGGCAATCCACGTCACAACCAAGGCAAACACGAGGCTTTTTATTACGCCGTTTATGACATCCTGGTTCCAATCTACTGTCGATTGCATAATTGACCAGTAGCTGCCTGCATCAACGCCTAGCCAATCAACACCCACTAAGTGGCCGCCTAAAATACCAATGGCACTGAAAATAATGGCAAGCATAGGCATCGCTAACATTCCCGCCCAAAAACGCGGTGCGACAATACGTCGTAGCGGGTCTACCGCCATCATCTCTAAACTACTCAGCTGCTCCGTGGCTTTCATTAAGCCTATTTCAGCTGTTAAGGCTGAGCCAGCTCGCCCAGCAAAAAGCAATGCGGTCACAACCGGGCCAAGCTCTCTTAACAATGAAAGTGCGACCATGGGGCCTAAGCTACCTTCTGCGCCATAATCAACCAAAATGGTGTAGCCTTGTAGCGCCATTACCATGCCGATGAATAACCCCGACACCATAATAATTAGCAGCGACTGAACGCCCACTACATACAATTGCTTAATCACCAACGGTACATTTTTAAGCCTAGGAACAGCGATTAATGCACCAAACAACATAAGAGCTGCTCGACCAACCGCAGTGACCTTCCCTATCGTTTTAGCGCCTATTGATTGGAAGAACTTCATTTATCTGCCCCCAAGAAGCTTGCTTTCAAATCAGGTGCAGGATAATGAAATGGTACCGGACCATCTGCTTTTCCTTTCAAGAACTGCTGGACTAATTCAGAGTCACTTTCTTTGATTTGCTGCGCCGTTCCTTCACCGATAACCCGCTTGTCAGCTAAGATATAAATATAATCGGCAATGGTCAGTACTTCAGTGACATCGTGAGTCACCACAATACTGGTTAGATTAAGTGCGTCGTTTAATTCACGAATAAGCTTAACCAGCACACCCATTGATATAGGATCTTGTCCGGCAAAGGGTTCGTCGTACATGATTAAATCTGGATCTAGTGCAATTGCCCTAGCCAAAGCAGCCCTGCGCGCCATACCACCAGACAATTCACTAGGCATTAATTGAGCTGCACCGCGCAATCCTACTGCCTGTAGCTTTAAAGCGGCAATTGTCGCAATAACGTCTTCAGAAAGTTTTGTATGTTCGCGAAGTGGAAACGCCACGTTATCGAACACACTCATATCGGTAAAAAGCGCACCACTTTGAAAAAGCATGCTCATTCTACGACGTGTCTCATATAGCGTTTTTCTCGACATAGAAACAATCGAATCGCCGTCGAATCTAACGTCACCTTCATCTGGCGTTAACTGCCCGCCAATAAGGCGCAGCAGCGTGGTTTTACCTATACCACTTGGCCCCATTACCGCAGTAATTTTGCCTTTGGGTACCTTTAGCGATATCCCATCATAAATGATGCGATCAGCGCGCTTAAAGGTAAGGTTATCTACTTCAACTAAATGATCCATAGTTACTTAAATGTCGACCCCTGACGTTGGATTGAGAGCTTATAAAATAACGCGTTCAATCCACTTAGAAAATTTTAAAATTATAAGAGTAAGTGAGTATTCAATTTCTGTGCCTTCACTTGATCCACTCTTAAGGTTTACTGCACAGTTTACTTTATGAGCGCATAAAATCAAAAAAGTTTACTCTCCAGTGTACTTTTTTGAATTTCTATCGCCAGACACGGTATAGAACACCTTGTCTGGGCGGTGTAATTTAAGGGCATTGTACGCTTTTTCAAGCCCCTCGCCAAAGTCAAAAAGTTACAAGTTATGTTCGATTAAGACGAATATATACCAGTCCGTATAGATTATTACCCACGCAGCGAGAGTTAAAATGTTCGTAATCGCGGCGTGTTACCGCAGGTATAGTGGTTCTACATCAAGGTGACACAACAAAGAGTACGGACATTTTAAACTCGCCCTTCGGGAAGGTCTGGCAAGCTTCCTAGCTTCATTCTGGGAATTTGAAAGGGAACAGCCATTCCTGCATTCCCACGCTTCGCTAGGAAACTTGCCAGCGCCTTCTGAGTGGGCAATTATCTATGCGGACTGGTATTCGGTATCTCACGCCCAAGTGCCCATCTAGTATCCTACAAGCCTCCAAAATCAATCCTAATACCATCCTATTTTGTTGTTTCTTAACTGAAACTGAATATGAAGTCTTGTGTGTGTAAGTGCGACCTAATTTGCGTATTCAGCGGAAATTTACGTCAATTGACAGTATTTGGCGAAAATAAAACGCTGCGAGCATAGGCAAATGGCACTCTTTTTGCGACAATCTAGCGAAATACTTTCTATTACAGGTTGTTGTGCTTTTAAACATTGTCATTTTTCTTGTTGGGCTGATTGTACTGAGTTGGAGCGCTGACCGGTTTGTATATGGCGCCTCAGCATTAGCAAAAAACATCGGCATTTCTCCAATGATGATCGGACTAACGATTGTCGCTATGGGATCTTCGGCACCTGAAATTGTGGTTTCCGCCATAGCCTCCGCAAATGGCAATATGAACACCGCCGTGGGTAACGCGCTAGGTTCTAACATCACGAACATCGCGCTAGTTTTAGGTATAACCGCGCTAGTGAAACCATTGCTTGTTTCATCAACAACATTAAAGCGCGAGCTTCCAGCACTCCTTATCATCTCATTGATTGCTATTGGCTTTATGTTTGACGGTGAACTTAAGTCTTATGAAGGCATTATCCTACTAGGCCTGTTCATTTTCGTACTGGCAATGATGGCGTGGTTGTCGCTACAGGTAGATAAAGAAGACCCTCTGGTTGCGGAAACCGCAGATGAAATCCCCAAAGGCGTTTCAAATACGTCAGCCCTCATTTGGATTGGTGTAGGCCTTGTAATACTTCCATTAAGTGCTCACTTTTTGGTGAACTCAGCAGTAGAAATTGCCAGATACATGGGCATTTCGGATTTGGTTATCGGACTAACGATTATTGCGTTTGGTACAAGTCTACCTGAGCTAGCAGCAAGTGTTGCGGGTGTACTGAAAGGTGAAGACGATTTAGCACTGGGTAATATCATCGGCTCAAATATCTTCAACCTGCTTGCAGTACTTGGCATGCCCGGCTTAATCGCGCCTGGTATCCTGGACCCTGACGTTTACAACCGAGATATGTACGTAATGCTTGGTTTAACATTATTATTGTTCTTGTTCAGCTTCGATTTAATCGGCAAACGTACAATATCAAGAACAAATGGATTCATACTTCTGGCTTGCTTTATCGGCTATCAATTCTGGCTATTCGGATAATCATGAATACACAAACTCAGATGAACTATATCGACTCAGCGAAGCGCGTTATTGAAATTGAAACGCAGGCTATTGCTAATCTGGCAGAACGCTTAAACAATGAATTTATCGCTGCCTGTAATATTCTCTTTGCCTGCAAGGGTAAAGTTGTCGTGAGTGGTATGGGAAAGTCTGGGCATATCGGAAATAAAATTGCCGCTACGCTTGCCAGTACAGGTACTCCTGCATTTTTCATGCACCCTGGTGAAGCCAACCATGGCGACTTGGGCATGCTAAGCAAAGGCGATGTCTTACTCGCCATCTCTAATTCTGGCGAGACTAACGAGCTAGTTAACTTATTGCCCGTAGTTAAGCGCTTAGGCATACAGGTGGTCGCCATGACCAACAGTGCTTCCAGTTCATTGGGGCAACACGCAGATGTCGTACTTGATATCAGCGTTGAAAAAGAAGCGTGTTCGCTAGGTCTTGCTCCTACGTCAAGCACAACCGCCACACTGGTTATGGGTGATGCGCTTGCGGTAGCACTGCTCGACCAAAAAGGTTTCACCTCAGATGACTTTGCGCTTTCGCACCCAGGCGGTAGTTTAGGCAGAAAACTTCTGCTTAAAGTTAGCGATATCATGCTAAGCGGCAGTGATATCCCCCTTGTCCATGCCAGTGCTTCTGTCGCTGACGCACTGCTGGAAATATCTAAAAAGGGATTGGGTATGACAGGCGTGATAGCGGCAGACGGTACGCTGACAGGCGTCTTTACGGATGGCGACCTACGACGAATTCTCGATGCCCGCGTAGACGTACACAGTGCGACAGTAGAAGAAGTAATGACTAAAGGCGGCAAGACTACCACCGCAGGTCAGCTGGCTGTAGAAGCCCTGAATTTGATGGAAACCCATAAAATTAGTGCGTTAATGGTTACTGACGATAAGCGCAAACCTGTTGGGGCTTTTAACATGCATATGCTACTAAAAGCAGGAGTGCTTTAAATGACAACCACCTTGTACACGGAAATAAATGACTCGCTTTTCGCAAAACTAGCCAAGATAAAGTTGCTGGTATGCGACGTTGATGGTGTGTTCTCAGATGGCCGAATTTACTTAGGTAACGACGGTGAAGAACTTAAAGCATTCCATACCCGTGATGGATATGGTGTAAAAGCGCTAGTGAGCAATGGAGTGAATGTCGCGGTTATTACTGGACGTCGCTCTGCCATTGTTGAAAATAGAATGAAGGCACTGAATGTTGCACATATAATTCAAGGCGAAGAGAATAAAGCTGACGCGCTTAGCGACCTGATGAAACGCCTTGAGTTAAACACTGACGAAGTGGCTGCGGTAGGTGATGACATGCCAGATACGGGTATGTACAAGCACGTTTCGGTTAAAATTGCGGTTGCCGATGCCCATCCTTACGTAGCAAAACAAGCAAACTGGATTACGACCCTTCCCGGTGGGTTTGGCGCGGTCCGAGAAATATCGGATACCATTTTGCAGGCTAAAGGGGTAGCAAATGAGATTTTTGGAGCTAGTGTATGAGCCTGTTTGGCTTTAATCGCTTAGGATTAAGTATATCGGCGCTATTTATTTTGGCGATGCTGATGTACATCCCTACGTGGATGGAAGAGCAGCCTGAAACGCAGGGAAATCGTGAAAACGATGCGCTAAAGCCCGCCTATAAAGCAAAAAATCTAACCACTACGCTGTACAATCAAGACGGTGAGTTAAATCACAAAGTATTTGCAGAGTCGATGGAGCATTACGACCAGCTTGGCTTTGTATTGTTTCAGCAACCTAAATACACCCTTTATACAGAAAACGCGTCATCACCATGGGTGGTAACCGCTGATGAAGGTACACTATACAATAACGAGCTAATCCAGCTGGAAAACCAAGTTAATATTGAGAACCAAACTGGCGATGACTTTGTCAGAAGTATATCGACCGAGTACATTCAAATTAATTTAGAAACCAAGCAAATGACATCTGACCAACCCGTTGAAATACTGGGCACCCAATATGTCATTTTAAGTAATGGGTTTAACGCGAATTTACGCACACAAGAATACGAGCTTTTAGATCATGTACAAACCACTTATTCCCCTAGCAACTAGTTTATTGCTTGCCATCGCTAGCGGTGCGGTACACGCCAGTGAAGATGATTTTTCGCAGCCCATAAAAATAGGCTCGAACACCCAGTTTATCGACGGTAAAAATAAAACCGCGTTGTACAAAGACGACGTACTCATAACTCAAGGCTCTTTGGTTATTGAAGCTGACGAAGTGGAAGTAATTGCCACTGACGGTGGTGGTCGTGAAATATTTATTGCTAGAGGAAAGCCTGCAAGCTATTCCCAGCAATTGGAAGACGGCACGCCAGTTTCGGCAAAAGCTAATGAAATACGCTATGAAGTGGTGAACCGAACGATTTCTCTTGCCGGAAACGCAGAGTTGAAACAAGACACCAGTAAAGTACAGGGTGACAACATCACGTTCGATATGATTACCGAGCAATTGCTAGCGACTGGCGGCGCAGGTAAGGATGGTGAGGGTCGAGTGACCACAGTATTCACACCTGAGACCATTCGCAAAACTTCGTCTAAGAAAGACAAAAAAGACAACGAGGGCAATGAATAGCAATGGCAACTTTGAGCGCTAAAAATCTTGCTAAGGCTTACAAGTCAAGACAGGTTGTACGAGATGTAAGCCTGTCTGTCTCAACGGGTCAAATTGTTGGTCTTCTTGGCCCAAATGGCGCTGGTAAGACCACCACATTTTACATGATTGTTGGTTTAGTGAATCTGGATAAAGGCAAGATTGAAATCGACGACAATGAGCTAACTCATCAGCCCATGCACGAGCGCGCACGCCGCGGAATTGGCTACCTACCGCAGGAAGCATCTATTTTCAGAAAGCTCACAGTGCATGAAAATATCATGGCCATTTTGCAAACCCGTAAAGATTTAAATTCACAACAGCAAGAAGAAGAAGCTGATGCGCTACTTGATGAATTTAATATTAACCATATACGTAATAGTACGGGGATGAGTTTGTCAGGGGGCGAACGCCGTCGCGTTGAGATTGCCCGCGCTCTGGCAGCAAAACCGCAATTTATTTTGTTAGACGAACCATTTGCTGGTGTTGATCCAATATCAGTTAATGATATAAAGAAGATAATACAACATCTTCGCGATAGGGGTATTGGAATCCTTATCACGGACCATAACGTACGAGAGACATTGGATGTTTGTGAAAAGGCGTACATTGTGAGTCATGGCGAGCTTATTGCGCAAGGAACGGCGGAACAGGTTTTAAGTAATCAAAAAGTAAGGGATGTATACCTAGGCGAACAATTCAGGCTATAGTTAATGTAACCGAATTGTCATTTTTCAGTTTCGCTCTGGTATATTCAATTTAGAGCATTTAAATAAGACGTAGATGAAACCATCTTTACAGCTAAAATTTAGCCAACAACTTACCATGACACCACAGCTTCAGCAGGCCATTAAACTGCTGCAGCTTTCTACACTTGATCTTCAACAAGAGATCCAAGAAGCGCTCGATTCTAATCCGCTATTAGAAGTTGAAGAAGGTAACGACGAGCCGCAACTAGAAAAGAACAATATCGACAACGATGACAGCGGCTCTGAGGCCACTGCTTCTGCATCTAGTGACACGTTAGAAGCCGGCGATGCACTTGAGAAAAACGATCTTCCCGATGAGCTGCCAATCGACAGCACATGGGACGAATACTACTCTGCTTCATCTTCGCCAGCTCCGGGTCCATCCAATGACGACGAGCAAATCTTCCAAGGTGAGACTACTGAAGATATTCAAGAGCACCTTCTTTGGCAAATGCGCCTTACCCATTTCTCGGATACCGATCGCGCAATCGCTACAGCAATCATCGACTCTATTGACGAGTCAGGTTATTTAACCGTTACTCTTGATGATATTTTAGAAGCGGTTAACGATGATGATATGGAAGAGCCGATTGAAATGGACGAAATAGAATGTGTGCTAAAGCGCATTCAGATGTTCGACCCTATTGGTTCTGGCTCACGCTCTCCACAAGAATGTTTGATGGTGCAATTGCGCCAATTTTCAGAAGACACACCGTGGCTTGCTGAAGCAAAGCAACTGATTGAAGAGTACTCTGACTTACTGAGCAGCAAAGATTATCGTACGCTTATGCGTAAAAGCCGATTGAAAGAAGATCAGCTACGCGAGGCAATGCGTTTACTGCAAACCTTGAATCCTCGCCCAGGTAGTGCTTTAGTTACTAAAGAGCCTGAGTACGTTATTCCTGATGTCTCAGTAACCAAGAAAAATGGCCGTTGGGTGGTTGAGCTGAACCCCGACAGTCTGCCTAAATTAAGCGTAAATCAACAATACGCTGCAATGAGTCGCCGTGCCAAGAATAGTAGCGATTCACAATTCATCCGCTCACACATGCAAGAGGCTAAGTGGTTCATAAAGAGCCTTGAATCTCGTAACGAAACCTTAATGAAGGTTGCAAACTGCATTGTGCAGCAGCAAATGGGCTTTTTTGAGCACGGCCCGGAAATGATGAAACCAATGGTGCTAAATGATGTCGCAGAAATGGTAGATATGCACGAATCCACTATTTCGCGAGTGACAACGCAAAAGTACATGCATACGCCACGTGGAATCTTCGAATTGAAGTATTTCTTCTCAAGCCACGTTGCAACAGAGTCTGGTGGTGAATGTTCATCTACAGCGATTCGTGCATTGATCAAGAAATTAGTGGCCGCTGAAAAGCCTAGCAAGCCGCTAAGTGATAGCAAGATTGCTTCATTGTTGGCCGAACAAGGCATTAAAGTTGCCCGGCGAACAATAGCAAAGTACCGGGAATCGTTGTCGATCCCGCCGTCGAACCAACGCAAAAGCCTTATTTAATCGGGCTTAATAATATAAGGAAGACGAAATATGCAAATCAACCTTACTGGTCATCATGTCGAAATCACCGACTCTTTGCGTAATTATGTCGATACGAAGTTCAGCAAACTTGAACGTCACTTTGATCACATTTCTAATGTGCATGTCATCCTGAACGTTGAAAAATTAAATCAAAAAGCCGAAGCGACCGTTCATTTAAGTGGCGCTGAAGTATTCGCATCCTCAGAAAATACCGACATGTATGCGGCGATTGACAGCATGGTTGATAAACTCGACCGGCAGGTAATCAAGCATAAGGAAAAACTGAAAAAACATTAGTAGTTAATTAAGCATGGATATACAAGCCATCGTAAGTCTGGACCGCACCGAGTGTGCGGTTCAGTGTAATAGTAAAAAGCGAATTCTTGAGATCATCGCTGATATCGCTGCCAAGCAAAACGAGAACATTGATCAGGCAACGGTACTCAACAGTTTGATGGCTCGAGAGCGTATGGGTAGTACAGGCATTGGCAATGGTATCGCCCTGCCCCATGGACGCCTGCCGGGCCTCGAGAAAGTGATTGCCATTGTTGTAACCAGCACGCCAGCAATTGACTTCGACGCCCTTGACGAGAAACCCGTAGACATCTTTTTTGCGCTACTCGTTCCTGAGGAACAGACCGAAGGACACCTTCAAACGCTGGCCACCGTGGCTGGTAAACTAAGCGACAAAGAAACGATTAAAGCAATACGTCGCGCAACGACAAGCGACGATATTCTATCTGCATTAAGTTAAACATTAAGCGCCTATTAACCGTTTAGTAGGCGCCTAATTCAACAACGCGTATGTGATAAAACCAGAGTATTAGGGAGAAAGTAGGTGAAGCTGATAATAATCAGTGGTCGTTCGGGGTCTGGTAAGTCTGTCGCACTTCGCGCATTGGAAGATTTAGGTTATTACTGTGTTGATAATATCCCGGTAAACTTACTTCCCACCTTAACCCATACAGTTGTTGACGAGTACGATCAGGTTGCGGTAAGTATCGATGTGAGAAACTTACCTAAAAATCCTGACGATTTGGTAGAAATTTTAGACTACCTGCCTTCTTCGTGGTCGATGACCATTGTTTACATTGACGCGAGCGATGATGTACTGGTTAAGCGTTTTAGCGAAACACGTCGCCTTCACCCTCTTGCCAAGCTCAATAAGTCGCTTTCAGAAGCCATTAAAGCCGAGTCTGCCCTACTTGCTCCTATTGCTGAACGCGCAGATTTATATTTAGACACAGATAAGCTTACCATTCACCAACTGGCAGAGTTAATTCGAGAGCGTATCCTGGGTAAGAAAAGCTCACGCCTTGTGCTTGTATTTGAGTCGTTTGGCTTTAAGCACGGTATTCCTAAAGATGCGGATTACGTTTTTGATGCCCGCTTTTTACCTAACCCCCACTGGGAGCCCGACCTTAAACATCTGACCGGATTAGACGCACCAGTAGAAGTATTTTTGGGGTCGCAGCCTGTAGTGACCAAGTTCATTTGGCAAATTCAGAATTTAATAACGACATGGCTGCCTCATTTAGAGCGCAATAACAGAAGTTACGTAACCGTAGCCATTGGCTGTACTGGCGGGCAACACCGTTCGGTTTATATCGCACAGACCCTGTCGAAAACCTTCAGTGAAATACACCCTGATGTACAAATTCGCCATAGAGAGCTGAATCAGTAATGACTATTCAAAAAACGCTAACTATCGTCAATAAGTTAGGGTTGCATGCGAGAGCGGCGACCCAACTGGTTAAACTGGCTAATCAATTCGACGCTAAAATCATCTTAAAAAAAGGCGATAAAGAAGCAGACGCAAGCAGTGTATTGGGATTAATGATGCTTGAAAGCCATCAAGGTGAACAGGTAGACGTGATTGTGGACGGCAGTGATGCTGTTGATGCACTTGCAGCTATTGAAGAGCTTATTGAGGGCAGATTTAACGAAGACGAATAGTATTACTTGCCCAATCCATTGACCAATTAATCGACACTTAGCGCAGTTATCTTAAAATCCTGCGCAAAACCTACGCAATTATCATGACAGACTCATCATAATTGCGATATTCTACGCCCACTTAGGCTCTATGGCCTGCATTGTTCATCTTTTAGCTTGTAGGAATAACGCCTTATGGCAGAAGCGCTTGTTTCTAAATACGTACAAACTCAGTTACGCGCACTCAACGCTGCGTTGACCAACGGTCAATTCGTATCTGTACGTAAGCTTCTGCTTGAATTACCGCCTTCAGACGTCGCCCACATTCTTGAATCTAGCCCTAGCAGAACCCGTGACGAATTATGGGAGCTCATTGATGGTGATTTTCACGGCGACATTTTAGAAGAACTGTCTGACGATGTTCGAAACGGTATCATTACAAAGATGCTTCCCGCTAATGTGGTTGACGCACTTGAAGAGATGGATACCGATGACTTAGCAGAGACGCTAAGCAGCCTTCCCGAGCCAGTATTGGCCGACATTCTAGATTCGATGGATGCACAAGATCGCGTGCGCGCGGAGCAAGCGCTGTCTTACGGTGAGGAAACCGCTGGTTTCATCATGAACACCGACACCATCACATTACGTCCTGATGTGACCATTGACGTGGTTTTGCGATATATCCGTTTAAAAGGCGAACTGCCAGAGAATACGGATACGTTTTACGTAGTAAATCGAACTGACAACCTTGTTGGTATTGTGCCGGTTACCCGTTTACTCACCGCAGATACCGACGATAGAGTGTCTGACGTTATGGACGAGGAATCTGAAGCGATTCCTGTGAATATGCCAGACGATGAAGTGGCAAGCCTATTTGAGCGTTATAACTGGCTTTCAGCGCCCGTAGTTGATGAGAATCATCGCTTAGTGGGCCGAATTACCATTGACGACGTGGTTGACATTATTCGTGAAGACGCCGAGCACTCGATGATGAGTATGGCGGGTCTTGATGACGACGAAGATACCTTTGCACCGGTTATGCAAAGTACCAAACGACGCTCGGTGTGGCTGGCGGTAAACTTAGTGACGGCGCTAATGGCTGCGATGGTGAGTGATCTATTTGAAGCGACGCTCAGCCAACTAGCTGTGTTAGCTATTTTAAATACCATCGTGCCGAGTATGGGAGGCGTGGCTGGTAACCAAACGCTGACCCTGGTTATTCGCGGTATGGCTCTAGGCCATGTTAACGCGAGTAACTCACGGTGGCTTATCAGTAAAGAAATATCCATCGGCTTTTTAAACGGTGCTATTTGGGCGGTGCTTATTGCCTCTGTCATTGCGTTATGGAAACAAGATTACATGCTGGGCGTAATTATTGCCTTTGCCATGATGGTAAACATGATTGCGGCTGCTTTAGCGGGTGCAACCTTACCTATGATCATGAAGCGTCTTAAGATAGACCCTGCCCTAGCTGGCAGTGTTATCTTAACTACGATAACCGATGTAGTGGGTATTTTTGCTTTCTTAGGTACTGCGACGCTGTTTCTAATTTAAGTTAATTTTGAACACTCATGCCTGATAGGGCATGGGTGAGCTAAACAA
Organism: Alteromonas sp. W12; assembly: GCF_001924945.1. Classification (NCBI taxonomy): domain Bacteria; kingdom Pseudomonadati; phylum Pseudomonadota; class Gammaproteobacteria; order Alteromonadales; family Alteromonadaceae; genus Alteromonas; species Alteromonas sp. W12. Next base: position 253,038 of record NZ_LQXH01000001.1, on the reverse strand, counting down.
CACTCATGCAATAAGCGCTTTCGCTATATATCCATTGACGTTCAGCTTGTAACCCACACCCCAGACCGTTTCTACTAGCTGTCCACCATTTTCAATGCTGTTGATTTTATCAAGCTTAGTGCGTAATCGATTTATGTGGGTATTCACCGTATGCTCGTAGCCTTCGTGGTTATAGCCCCATACCTCGCTGAGCAATTGATTGCGAGAAAACACTTGGTTTGGATGGCGACAAAAATAATCCAGTAACGCAAACTCCCTTGCCGTTAACGTCAGCACTTGGCCATTTAGGGTTACGCTATGAAAACGCTGGTCGATTTTAAGGGGCCCTATTTCGATGCGCTCTTCACTACCTTGAGATGGTCTTAAATGTTCTTGGCTAGGCATACTTCTGCGCATATGGGAGCGCATACGGGCAGTAAACATGCGTGCATCAAATGGCCCTGATAGATAATCATCTACGCCTACTTCATAGTAGTTCGCTTCATCTACCTCTTCGTCGGCCACATCGTCTGTCATCGCGTCACTTTCCACTGCCATCACCCAACTTTCTGGGTTCGTATCAACAAGACCTTTTATACGACTAAGACAGATAATATTTCTATGCGACTCAACAATAATAAGCGAATAATGCTGCGCCTTAAGCAAAGACTCTGCGGATTGAAAATTAGAAACTGCGTCGTAAAGAAAGCTATGCCTACTTAAGCATTGCGATATGTTCTGTTGAAACATATTTCCACTGTAGATGATAAGGATCATATCTCGCTCCTAATTCGCCAATAAAAAACAAGACCAGTGCGTTCGTGGTTTTCTTTCACAGTGATTACAATTTTTTTATTAAAAATATAAATTCAGAATTTATAACAGCACTGTTATTTATTGAGACGAATCTGTGTGCGTTTTGTGAAAGTTCTGTGATGAATTGGAAATTTTACTGCCCTAAATTTTTATGCGATTTAAGCCATAAATAAGGACAATAAAATGAAATTCACTAAACTTGCTAGCGCAACGCTTTTGTCGCTAGCAGCAGTATCAGTAAGCCAAGCTGTCACTTTAGATATTGAAATTACCAACCTGACTCAGGCGCAGAGTTTTACGCCGCGCTTAGTCATAGCTCACGATGAGACCGTCGATGCCTTTGAAGTTGGGCAACCTGCCTCGTCAGCTTTGGCCTGGTTAGCTGAAGCTGGTGTTATTGACGACGAACAAAATGCTGATTCAAGCGGCGCAAACTTTGAATCGTTACTCGGCCCTGTTGATACCGACAATGGTTCAAATACGTGGCACCGTTTTGGCGGACTTCTCGCGCCGAAAGCTACGTTAAGCTATCCCTTCGATACTATGGACAAGCCATATCTTTCGCTACTTTCCATGCTAATACCTACTAACGACGCTTTTGTTGGTATGGACAGTATTGAAATTCCAACCGAGCCGGGTACCTACACTTATTACCTTAATGCATACGACGCCGGTACTGAGCTTAACGATGAACTAAATAGTGCCCGTACAGATGTTGTTGAAGCTGGGACCGGAAATGCGCTGGGTGGATATGGCGTACCGGGTGTTGCCGGTGGCGGCGCTCCAACTCGTATTGTTGATTTGGGTACAGGTGGCACGGGTGTGGGTGCACAAATCGTTAATGGCGAAATTGAAGATGGTGAAGATGGCCCAGTACACATCCACCGCAATGCGCTTGGTGATACTGATAGCGCCGCTGGTGCCAGTGATCTGGACTCTACCGTACACCGTTGGTTGAACCCAGTAGCACGTGTAGTTATTACTGTTCCTGCATCTTAAGGAGCCAATACGATGAATAATCCAATAATTAAACTCAGTACATTATTGATGCTTTCAGCGCTTCTTGCTGCCTGCGGCGACGATGGTGATACAGGCCCTCAAGGACCAGCGGGTCCGCAGGGGGAAGCAGGTACTGACGGACAAGATGGTACGGACGGACAAGACGGTATTAATGGTAATTCAGCGGTTTATACCGTACAAATTACCAACTTAACCTACTCTCAGCCCTTTGCACCTGCCGCCGTCATATTGCATGAGTCAGGCTTCCATTCATTTAATGAAGGCGAGCCAGCCAGCATGGGCATTGAAATAATGGCTGAAGGCGGTGACCCGTCTATGGTCATTACTGAAGCCATGGACTCCACGGACTTTTTGGATGCGCAAAACTCTGGGGGCATATTGGGTCCTCGCTCAATGGGCGCAGAACTAACTCTTGTGGTTCCAGAACTCGATGCTGACGACCTTCGCCTTACGGTAACGACCATGCTGGTCAACACCAACGACGCATTCACCGGCTTAAACGCTGCGAATGTAAGCAACATGGCGGTTGGTGATATAAAAACGTTCATGACAGTGACTTGGGATGCGGGTACAGAAGCAAACACAGAAACAGCTGCTACTATGCCAGGTCCTGCCGCTAGTGCAGCGGGTGGCGGCGGAGAAGCTGCGGGCTATGATGTGGTAAGGGATGATCTTGCCGATGCAGTAAGACTTCACCAAGGTGTAGTCACTAGTGCAAACGCTGACGATCCAAGCCGTGAGGGTTTATCCACATCGGTACTAACCGAGGCCCATCGCTTTGATTTCCCAACGAGCCGCGTGGTGATAACCCGAACCCGTTAAATGGTCGAACGCAGTACACGTGAAAGCGCCCTATTACGCAGGTAATGGGGTGTTTTTACTTTTGTGCGAAGGGGGAACCGGAGATAAAATTTAACGGGAATAAGAAAGATAAGCGCTGGCTTTGCTGAGTAGATTAACTTCACAAAACCAGGCTAATACGTTATTTGATAAGCTATTTAATAAGTTACTTAATAAGCTACTTAATAACTTTAAGGGTAGGTTTACCCTTCTTAGGTGGAACAGGTGCGTCTTTCACGTCGCTTGCATCAGCATCTTCCAGCGAAGTCGGGCCGCTAGGTTGAGAAACATCTTCAGATGTTTCTGGGCGCTCTTGCTGCGCACGAGCCACATCTTCTTCAGTGGCGAATACCGTACCTGCACCATTTTCTCTTGCGTAAATAGCCATTACCGCTTCACAAGGCATACTTAATCTTCTAGGTTGCCCAGAGAAGCGCGCTTGAAACGACAAGCCATCTAAATCAAGAGAAAAGTTAACACACGCACTAGGTGATACGTTTAAAACGATCTGACCGTCTTTAACGAATTCCTGCGGCACTTCAACCAACTCGTTGGTTGCATCTACCACAATGTACGGCGTTAAGTCGTTATCAACAATCCACTCATAAAAAGCCCTAAGCAAATAGGGCTGGTTTGACGTCATAGATGTCATAGCGGGTTGTGGATCTCACGCTCTTGGTCAGTCAAAGACGCTTTAAATGAACTACGAGAGAAAATACGGTTCATGTAAGCGTTAATTTCTTTGCTGCCAGCACCGTTTAGTTCAATACCTAGTGCAGGTAAACGCCATAATAGCGGAGCAAGGTAGCAATCAACTAAGCTGAACTCTTCGCTCATAAAGTAAGGCATCTCACCAAATACAGGCGCAAGAGATAGCAAAGCTTCACGCAGCTCATTACGTGCTGCTTCTACATCACCTTCGCCACGGAAAATACGGGCAGCAAGCGAGTACCAGTCTTGCTCGATGCGGTGCATCATAAGGCGGCTCTGACCACGTGATACTGGGTAAACCGGCATAAGTGGTGGATGAGGGAAACGCTCATCAAGGTATTCCATGATGATGTGCGACTTGTAAAGTACAAGCTCGCGATCAACTAGAGTTGGAACAGTACCGTAAGGGTTAAGCTCCAACAGATCTTCAGACAAGTTGCTAGGATCTGTGTAGCTGATTTCAACACCCACACCTTTTTCTGCCAACACAATGCGCACCTGGTGGCTATAAATATCAATTGTGTCAGAGAACAACGTCATAATAGAACGTTTATTCGCGGCTACGGCCATTCAATTTCCTCCGTCGAGAAACAAGTTTACGCTTACAAACGGTAAGCTTATTACGTTAACTCGTGCCACCTGAAGACCCTATTTTAAGGATTTTCAGGTAGCACGAGTAAATACCAAAAAAAGGGGGCGAGAAGCCCCCTTTTCATATTATACATAAATCTGTGCGATTAGTGCACTTCTCGCCAGTATTCTTTCTTCAGTAAGTAAACAAATACAAACAATACTGCGATAAAGATAAGTACCCACTTACCGATTTTGTGAGATTCAAGTTTAGAAGGCTCACCTGTGTACTCTAGGAAGTTCACGATATCGGCAACAGCTTGGTCGTACTCGTCAGGAGACATTGCGCCAGTACCATCTGACTTAATGCCTACATAACGCTTAACCATCTCTCCATCAACCATTTGCTCTTCATAAGTACGTGTTGGCGTACCTTGAAGTGGTTGAAGTACGTGTGGCATACCTACTTCTGGGAATACTGTGTTGTTCACTCCAAATGGGCGGCTTTCGTCAACATAGAAAGAGCGCAGGTAAGTGTAAATCCAGTCTTCGCCACGAACACGAGCCACTAGCGTTAGGTCTGGTGGAGCAGCACCGAACCAGCCAGCAGCGGCTTCTTCTGGCATTGCACGAGTGATGTAGTCAGACACTTTTTCACCTGTGAACTGCAGGTATTCTTGACCTAGTTCGTCAGGAATACCCAAGTCTTGGAATGAACGCTGATAGCGCTGATACTTCATTGAGTGACAGCCTAAGCAGTAGTTCATGAACAATTGTGCACCGCGTTGTAAAGACGCCTTATCGGTTAAATCGATAGGGGCTTTATCTAGGTGTACGTTCCCGCCTGCCGCAAGCGCTACGCCAGGTAGGAAGAAGGCTAAAAAGCACATCATTTTTTTCATTTAGAAATCCTCTCTGGCACAGGTTTAGTGTTTTCGTTTTTGCTGTACAAGAACAGTGCTACGAAGAAACCGAAGTACATTACCGTTGCAACTTGCGACGCAATGATTTTCCAGTTTTCTTGCGGTGTACCACCTAGGTAACCTAGGAAGATAAACACAATTGCAAACACGATAAGGTTTACTTTGTGTAGGCCACAACGATAGCGCCATGACTTAACGCGACCACGGTCTAACCATGGCAGAGCAAATAGCGCAGCAATTGCACCGAACATCGCTAATACACCGAATAGCTTATCAGGAACCGCTTTTAGTACAGCGTAGAACGGTGTGAAGTACCAAACAGGGAAGATATGCTCAGGTGTTTTAAGTGGGTTAGCAATTTCAAAGTTAGGGTGCTCTAGGAATTTACCGCCCATTTCAGGGGCAAAGAACAGCACGTAAGTGAACAATGCTAAGAATACACAGAACGCCACAAGGTCTTTAAGTACGATGTGTGGGAAGAACGGCAATACGTCATCAGCAATGTCGTACTTGCTTGTGTAGTATTCATGAATTTCATACTTCGTCTTTTCAGACTCAGGTAGTGAACCTTTCTTATGCTTGATAGCAATACCATCAGGGTTGTTAGAACCCACTTCGTGAAGTGCAATAATGTGAAGGAACACAAGAATAACGATAACCAACGGCAACGCAATAACGTGTAATGCGAAGAAGCGGTTTAGTGTTGCGCCAGAAATAACGTAGTCACCTTGTAGCCAGATAACAAGGTCAGGACCAACAACAGGAATAGCACCAAATAGTGATACGATTACCTGCGCACCCCAGTAAGACATTTGTCCCCAAGGTAGAACGTAACCCATGAAAGCTTCTGCCATAAGCGCTAGGTAAATAAACATACCAAACACCCATAGAAGCTCACGAGGCTTCTGATAAGAGCCGTAAATCATGCCACGGAACATGTGTAGATATACCACAATAAAGAACGCCGATGCGCCAGTACTGTGCATGTAACGGATAATCCAACCGTAGTCGATCTCACGCATGATGTATTCAACAGAAGCAAATGCGCCTTCTGAAGATGGAACGAAGTTCATGGTCAACCAAATACCAGTAACAATCTGGTTTACCAAAACAATAGTTGCTAGAAAACCGAACACATACCAGAAGTTCATGTTCTTTGGAGCAGGATATTGAAGAGCGTGCATATTCGCAACGCGCATCATTGGGATGCGTTCTTCAATCCAACCTAGGAAAGCATTCATATTACACGGCCTCCGCTTCTGAACCGATGATGATGTTATTGTCATCAACGAATTGATATGGCGGTACAACCAGGTTCAACGGTGCAGGAACGTTTTGGAATACACGTCCAGCCATGTCGAATTTCGAACCGTGGCACGGGCAGAAGAATCCATCTGGAACGCCTTCAACCACTTCTTCAAATGCACCGTCTTTAAGATGCTGTGGAGAGCAACCCAAGTGAGTACAGATACCAACAAGGATAAGGTACTCTTCCTTCATTGAACGGAAACGGTTTTGAGCAAAGGCAGGCTGCTGCTCAGCTTCAGAGTTAGGATCTTTCAGCTTATCTTCGTGCGTGCCTAATTCTTCAAGAATTTCTGGCGTACGACGTACAATCCACACAGGCTTGCTTCGCCACATCACACGTACTAACTGTCCAGGCTCAATCCCGCTGATATCTACTTCAACGTCAGCACCGGCGGCTTTCGCTTTGGCGCTTGGATTCCAGGACGCAATAAAAGGCACAGCAGCACCAACGACACCTACACCACCAACTACCGACGTGGCAACGGTCAAGAACCGACGACGAGTGTTGTTTTCTGGCTGGTTTTCATTGTGTGCAGACTCTGTTGCATCTACAGATACATTGCTCATCCACATTTCTCCAGGTTTGGATAATTATGATGTGTAACCCAAGCTTATACTGGTTTTATCACGCTTGCGTCATGCATCATATGGCTTGTCATGACAGCGACGTAACAGTAAAAATTTACTGGTTTACGAGGTCACGAAAGTTTTCAAAATTTTCGACCGCAAATGATAAAAGAAAAGCCCTTATAAACACAAGGTTTTACTGATATTTAAGCGATAAATTAATCTAGAGCTTAGATAAAGATTTAGCGAGTGATATGAGTAAAATCAAGAAATTGCCACATATCTAAGCAATTTCTTGATTCAATATTAAAACATTGTTAGCTATAAAAGTGTTTTAATCAGGGTTATTTAATTATTTCCTGTAGTCCAATGCAGGTGCTCTCTGTCCAATCATAGGTATGTAATTTGCGGTTGATGAGCGAGTTTTAAATTCATTTTTAGCATTCTTAAGGTGAACTGGCTCTTTAAGTATAGAAATTGCCGTTTTTGTTAAAACCTCTGCTGCTTGATACATTCCTTTATGGCCTATTTCCATCCCACTCATTGATGACGCTTGCCAAGTATGAGGAGGCGTGCCCTTAACCCATGTCGCAGCAGACAGGCCAACAGTAGGAATCTGCCAACTGACATCCCCAACATCTGTAGACGCAGACCATACTGCTACTTCTGAACTAAACTTCTGTGGAACGCCATGCTTTGAGCTATCAAACTCCATATTACGGGTACTGCTAATTTTTTTACCAAACTCAATTTCGTCTTTGGTGAGTGGTATTTGAGGTGTTTCGGTGAGTAAATCATGCATTAGTGAAGAAAGATAAACGTTTGGAAGCACATTCCAAACACCTCCTGTAACTTCAGACTCTACTCTAGTTTGTGTTCCTAATGCTGCACCTTCGGCAGCTAGCTCAAGTCGCTCCCAAAGCGATAGAACAACATCTGGTTTCGCTGACCTGACGTAGTAGTACACTTCCGCATAATCGGGCACGATATTAGGGGCGGTGCCACCATGTGTAATCACGTAATGAATTCTAGTCCCGTCTGGAACATGCTCTCGCATTAAGTTTACCATCATGTTCATCGCCTCAACGCCATCTAAGGCAGAGCGCCCTTTTTCAGGTGCCGCTGCAGCGTGTGCAGCTTCTCCGAAGAACCGAAACTTACCACTCTTGTTCGCAAGTGATGATGAAGGAGAAGCAGACGATGAATCGGAAGGGTGCCAATGCAACGCAACATCCACATCTTTAAACTTACCTGCTCTTGCGAGGTATACTTTTCCAGAGCCCCCCTCTTCTGCAGGTGTTCCATAAACTCTCACTGTACCCGTTGCTGAGGAGTTATCTAAGAAGTCTGCAATATTCAAAGCTGCGCCTACTGCACCGCCTGCAAACAAATTATGACCACAAGCATGGCCAGGCTGTACCAGACCGCGTTTCATTACAGGCTCTTTGTGCGTCTTCGCAGCTACTCCCACCCCTGGCAGCGCATCCATTTCAGCTAGCAGAGCAATTATCGGCTTCCCATACCCATACTCCGCTATAAACGCTGTAGGCATGCCAGCAACGCTTTGTGTGACAGAGAAGCCGCGTTTAGATAGTAGTTCTTGCATCAAGCTAGTACTTTTGTCTTCTAAAAAACCAAGTTCAGGTTCACTCCACAAAGCTTGGGCCAACGTTTTCATCTCGCTCTCGTGAGAAAAAGAAACAGTCCCTACATTATGCTTTTTTGCTTCGAATTGTGCGCATAATGCAACGTTAGACAGAAGCATTAATGCGCCAACAAGAAATAGTTTACTCATTATTTTTCGAACCTTCCGTTGCTGTGTGTTTGATGTCAAAACCTTCTGGCGGGACAGAAAGTAAAGCGGGAATGAGAGCATTTGCGGCTTTTCTTGCTACATATCGCGTTTTTTCATTTGGCTCGTTATCCCCTACTTCGTAAGTTACACCATGGACATTGTATGTGTCAGCGATAAATTGCTTAAACACTCCCTTACCTGGTGACGTGCCGGGCTTATCAAGAACTTTGAATATACCTTTTGTTTTTTCTTGTAGCTCTTCTAACCAATCTACCACTAATTCACTAGGCGCTAGCGGCTCAGAGGAAGGAATGGTGTAAAAAACATTTCCGTGGGTAGAGTGAAAGTCCATCCCAAACACAATTTTTCCACCTTTATCTGAAATCGTATCCAAAAATGTCTTTACTGAAGCGGTTTCAGGCTGAGAGAAGTCGTTCCAATCTCGATTAAGATCCTTATGGCCAAGACTATGGCGCCAATGACCATTAGCAACACCATCGGGGTTAATGTTTGGGACCACGAGTACATTAAATCGTGACAAAAATTGCGTTTCGCTAGCTGTTTGTTTTAAGAACTCTTCTAGAAAAGAGAACATTGCTACAGCCCCGGTAACTTCCGGTGGGTGTTGGCGTCCTACGAAAACAACCCATTCGCTATTACTGGGGCGTGAAAGTGTAAAAGCATCTATTACTCTGTTCTCGGTAGACTTGCCAATAGTAAATAGGTCAATATCAAACTCGCTTTGTTTCTCCTTCAACCATTTTTTATATTTCTCGTTTAAAATAGGTGGCTGAGCTGAAACAAAGAGGGGCTGTTTCGAGCTTTCTAAAGCTATAATCATCCCTCTTTTGTCCGTATCAAAAGGTATGGGCGTCCAGTGCTTTTTGTCTCTGCTCATTTTTGGAAGATATCTTGGCGAATAACCATCAAAACTAAGCACTATCTTTAGCTCTAATTCATTTTTTGATGTGACACTAAAATAGTACCAAGGGCTAGGGTTGATGGGTTTGTCTTCAGGTAAAAATGTTAAAACATACTCTCCATTATCGGTGAGTTCACAACTATCTAAACGTCCCCCTTCAAAATCCGCTGCAAATTCAACGTCACTGAAATTACAAGCTGCCACAGGTAAGGACAAGCACGAAAAAGCGAATAATAAAGCTCGAATCATAAATTTCTCCAAAGAAAAGGGCGCTCAGTGAGAACGCCCTTTTTAACTAGTAAGTATGTTTAGAATGAACGCAGGTTAGAACTTATGATTTAGAGTTACATAAGTGTATCTTCCCATTGATGAATGCAACGCACTATTGAAACCGAATGTCTCGTCTGAAAAAGGCGGTTCTTCGTTAGTTAAATTTCGCATACCTAAGGTTATCTTAGTGGTACCAGTAAGAAGTGAATCCTCACTTAATGTAAAACTCAAAAAAGCATCAATCGTCGACCAATCATCTAACACATAAGTAACTAACTCACCTTCACCATTGGTGTAATTCAGGCTTGTATCTTCGACATCACTTACGAACCGATACTTCAATCCCGCTCTTACTGCACCTAGTGAATAAGTTAAAGCAAGGTTAGCTCGCCATTTTGGGCGTTCATTTTGCCTTATTAGAGAGCCATCACTCCCGAAAATAGAAACTAGTTCACCCTCATACAAAAGTGCTTCATTCCCTTCGTTTTGAGCTGCAACAACAATATCTGTAACAGAGTCAGAGCCCTGATCAAACTTCTTCAAATTTGCTGCATTTAAGTTGATTGAGAATTTTCCGATATCTGTTTCCAATCTGTAATCAATACTGTAGTCGATACCAGATATTTCTCGGGGGAGGAGGTTTGTATAGTCATTACGAACAAACAATATCTCACCGTTCTCGTCACGCACTACGTTATCGTTTTGGCTTCCTTGAGACCGAAGCAATGCATCGTAGAGAATTTGAGTTTGGCTATTTAAAATCCCTACTGTGTTCTCCTGCTTTATTTCCCACCAATCGAGAGTGAACGTCAAGTTCTCAGTTGGTGTAATGACTACGCCAAACGAATAATTTTCACTTTCTTCGGGACTCAGCGTGTCACTTCCATTTCTTAGCTCTAAAGTACCTCTATTACTTTGAGTGACTGGATCTACTCGCGTATTTGATCTTGCAACATCAACTGCGGTAACTTGCGGTAACCCTGGCGCTTTGAAGCCGCCAGAATACGCACCTCGAAATAGCGCGTTCTCGTTGACTCTCCATGCTAGAGCAAACTTAGGTTTAAAAACGCTCCCTACATCAGAAAAATCTTCATAGCGCCCTGCAACCTGCAAATCTAAGCTCTCAATTAGAGGTAAATCAGCGATTAGTGGAATCGCAAATTCTGCAAAAGCGGATACAACGTTGCGGCTCCCGCTTGCATCCGGCGTAGGACTACTGCCCAGCACCTGACTTGCAATCTCTGTGGATGTTAGGCCTACCAGATCAGTAAAAAACAACGTGCCATTCAAGTCGTCACTACGTTTATCAAAAAAGCTTTCATAGCGATATTCCACTCCTGCGGCAAATCCAACTTCGCCAGCTGGCATAGAAAATAAATCTGGTCTGGAAACTTTGGCATCGATCGAAGCAAGCTCAGTTTCAGATTCGCGCTCAACATTTATCATAAAACTTTCAATTACACTCTGAGGGACATCAGTATCATCTACGGAGTTAGGGTCGCTTAAACTTGCGCCACTAAAAATGTTGTACGCTGTTGATTCATCAGTGCTATTTACTGCTTCTTGAAAAAGGCTCGTGTTAATCCGATTTGCAGAATCAAGTGTGTTCGCTTTTGAGTACAATACTGCTGAATCAAAATCCCAGCTTCCTAAATAGCCTCGTGTACCTGCTAAGAGGCGATAGCTATAATCATCCACTTTTACATTTCTTGGTCCAGTATCTATTGGACGGTATCGACGAACAGTAACCTCTTCTCCAAATGGGTTGTAAAATGCATCAGCAGACACTGTAAACCGTTGAGCTGTTAAATTTCCCGATTGTTCCCGAATACGCTTTGCAGTTGCTGAGTAATAAAGCGCTTCTGCATAGATTTCTACATCATCGTTCAAGTAATGATTGACAAGGGTGTATAAATTTAACCTATCAACTTCTGAACTTAAGCTACGTTGACTATTTGAGTCAAAACGAAGATCTCTAGGAGTGGACCCTGAGGCGGCGCATATATTGTTATTCACCACTGCAGCACATTCACCGAAAGAGGAAGGCTGAATATGAAAGGTTCCCAGTGAGTCTGATGAAAACTCTCCCCAAGGAGTTACCGTCGTGCGGTTATCTAATTGTGTATCTCCGACAAAATCTTCAGGAACTTCTGAGTAATCACGCAAATCTGATGTCGCGGAGTAATCTCGCTCATTAGCCATTACCATATCTCTATGGTAATACCCCCCACTAAAAGTTACATGGGTACTGTTGTCATTGAATAACCACCCAGCTGCACCAGAAAGATTTACCTGGTCTCTACCAGTACCTTGGCTACTCCCGTATTGCGCCTGAACTTCCGCACCGACATACTTTTCATCGAGAACGTAGTTAACAACGCCAGAAATTGCATCTGTACCGTAAATGGCTGCGGCACCGTCTCTTAAGACCTCTACTCGCTTCAAACCTTTAACTGGAAGCGTGTTAGAATTAACGGTTGTTACAGGAACTAAATTTTCAGCTTGGGTGCCTGGATGTAATACAAGACGGCGACCGTTTAATAAAGTAAGAGTGTAGCCCGTCCCTACTCCTCTAAGGTTCACAGATGATACATCGCCACGGGCGTCATTGACGCCACCAACAACTCGCTCGCTATTAAAATTTACAGCGCCTTGTTGGGGTAGTTCGGCAAGAATTTCAGCGCCACTGGTTAAGCCGAGACCATCAATGTCTTCAGAAGACATCGTAGTAACTGGAAGCGCTCCAGTGTCTTGCATTCCACGAATATTAGATCCCGTTACTTGGACTCTCTCAATACTGGCTTCTTGGTTGAGGGGCTCGTTTGGTGACCCATCGCTACTTTGTTTCTTCGCTGGGGTGTTAGGCGAAATGTTTTGAGGTACAACAATAAACGTACTATCGGACGTCTTTTTATAGATGTAATCACTATCTTTAAGCAGTTGCGAAAGCGCATCCTCAACACTCATGTCACCCGATATACCAGAGACAGACGTTCTCTTAATTTTTTCGTCTGAAAACAGTATTTGAATTTCACTCTTTTCTGCCAATAGCAACAATGCATTATCGAGTGTGGTGGCTTCTATGGACAGGCCTTCTATTGTTTTTGCGTTCGCGCCGTTCGATATTGCTAGCGCAATGCAAAGTGCGAGTGTACTTGTTGTTTTTGGCAACATCATGGCTGCTCCTTGTATATTTATTATGCGTCCTTTGATTAATACGCAGCCAGAATTAAAAGCCTCCGCTATTTTTTCACTATTTTTATATTTTTTTCAGTTTCTTCTATTTTTATCGGCAACGTTGCTTCCAACGCTGTCAAAATCGCATCGCCATCTGTTAGTTTAAACACACCGCTAATTTTGAGGTTTGCCGCACTCGCATCAATTGTAATTTTTTTGCTTCTATAACGATTAAAGTTATCAATTACATTCTCTAATTGTTCGTCGTCGAAACGTAAATATCCAGAACGCCAGCTATGCGCTTTTTCAACTTTTTCTTCATTTTGCTTTGTAATAAGTGAACTAGACGCTTTAAAAGAAGCGACGGCTCCTGCCTCAAGATAAAGAGGCGCTTGATCGGGTAGGCTTATGAGCGGATTTTCACTTTCGACAGCAACAATACCTTCAGCTACAGAAATGTCGAATCCGCTCTCAGATAGCTTTATATTGAATTTAGTCCCTACAACTCTAACAATCTTAGAGTTAGTATAAATAAGAAAGGGTCTAGATTTATCTTTAGCAATATCAAAAAAAGCTTCCCCTTTTTCTAGCCATAACTCTCTTCTATTAGGCGTGAAATTGACTTTAACTTCAGTCGCCGTGTTTAAGGTAATTTGAGAACCGTCGGAAAGACCTATATTGCTAACCTCGCCAATTGCGGTTGCGTAGTGCTGAACAAGATTCAATGAATGTTCAAGTACTGTATCTTCACTTTTCAAAAATAAAAATAAACATGCAGTGACCAAAAATAAACTGGCTGCAATATATCTAAAGTGATAAAAGCGTCTTTCAAGCTTATCTCGCCAACTACTTTTTTGAGGTAATTCAGGAGCAGCTTCCCATATTGCTAATGCTTGTTCGAACGCAGCCTGATTATCATTACTCGCTTCACACCAAGTAGTAATTTCTGTCTCTTCTTTGGCTGTTAGTTCTCCGCTATACAAGCGGGTTACATATTCACTTGCCTGCTGACTGATTAAATTTTGCCTATTTAGCTCAGAACTCATTAGTCTAAAACCTTATTTCTGATTGCAGTCAGCGCCGCTGCTATGTATTTTTCTACTGTGCTAACGGATACACCTAACGTATCACTAATTTCACGATAGGATTTCCCCTCTACACGACATAGTATAAAGGCTGATTTATGGTAAGGGTTGATACCATTTAAAACGTGCTCAATTTCCGAGAGTTTTTCGAATATTCCAGCCTGTTTTTCTGGCCCGTGGTCTTTTTTCCCATGGTCAGCTTCTGAAAAACTTTCATGCGCATCACGTGCTCGAACTTTTGCTCTTCGTTCTCGGTCAATAATCAAGTTGGCAACAACGGTGAAAAGAAAGCTTCGAAAAGTATCTTGTCGCTCTTCTGACTTAGCCGCCAGTCCTTCCATTGAGAATAGCTTTGCGTACATTTCTTGTAAAATGTCTTCGATTTCATGCGTGCTAGCCCGAGCACGAACGCGAATAAATCGACGAAGCGCAGACTCATGCTCTCGCACTAACGCATACAGTGAGGAATTGTCGTCTTGTTCTGAGACCGTTACTGGCGGCTGGGCTTTGAGGTAAACTACTTTCACATTTTCGACATAGTTGAATTTCAATAAGTACTTATACGCAGCTTAAACCAAAACCCTCCATCTTTTCTGCCTTTAGAAAATAAAAAACCCGGCATAAGCCGGGTTTTTGCAAATACAAAAAACGTAAAAATTAACGCTTTGAGAATTGTGGACGCTTACGCGCTTTGTGTAGACCAACTTTCTTACGTTCAACGCGACGTGCGTCACGAGTAACGAAGCCAGCTTTACGAAGTGCTGGACGTAGTGCTTCATCATACTCCATAAGAGCACGAGTAAGACCGTGACGGATTGCACCCGCTTGACCGTTAGAACCACCACCTTTAACAGTGATGTATACGTCAAACTTTTCAGTCATTTCAACAAGTTCAAGTGGCTGACGAACAACCATGCACTCTGTTTCACGACCAAAGTACTCGTCAAGAGCGCGTTGGTTTACTTTAATGCTACCTGTGCCTGGACGTAGGAACACACGAGCAGTAGAACTTTTGCGGCGGCCTGTGCCGTAGTATTGAGTATCTGCCATGTTAATAGCTCCTTAAATGTCCAAAACTTGTGGTTGCTGTGCGGTGTGCTTGTGCTCTGCACCTGCGTAAACTTTCATTTTACGGAACATTGCGCGACCTAGAGGGCCTTTTGGCAACATGCCTTTAACTGCTTTTTCAATAACCATTTCTGGCTTGTGAGCAATTAGTTTTTCAAAGTTTGTCTCTTTAAGACCACCTGGGTAACCAGAGTGCGCATAGTACATTTTGTCTTGCGCTTTACGGCCTGTTACCGCAACTTTCTCAGCATTGATTACTACGATGTAATCACCAGTGTCCACGTGAGGTGTGTACTCTGGCTTGTGCTTACCACGAAGGCGTAGTGCGATTTCAGAAGCCAAACGGCCTAGAGTTTTGTCTGTGGCGTCTACCACATACCAGTCACGTTGTACCGTTTCTGGCTTAGCAACAAAAGTTTTCATTTTCAAATTCACCCGAATAATATCGTCGTTACTGATTTCTGAACACCAGAAATCACCTTAAAATCAACACAATGACCCCTTCGAGCCGGCTGATTCTTCCACCTTCCCAAAGGTGGGCGTAACTGGGCAGGGCGCGAATTATACAGGAATTGAAGGAAATGCGAACCCCTAAGAACAAAAAATATGGATAAAATTCCATCATCTGCCGATGACATAGAAACCGATTTGAGGTAACGTCAAAACGTTGTATTTGGAACCGTTATAAAAACAAAATGAAAATGTCTCGCTTCGTAGCTTCAATGATGATGCTACACACGCTACTTATGGCCAGTGTAAATGCTGAGGAGTTAGTATATACACGTGCGTTTGCCGATGATGATTATGGAAGTTATCACGTAGCTGTACTCAATGCAGTTTTCGCAGCAACACCTGAATACGGTGATGTTGCTTTAATCCCTCACCCCCATCCTATGAGTCAGAGTCGTCAGCTTGTTACTTTGCTAAAGGGCGATGCGGATGTAATGTGGAGTGTCACCAACAGTAACCGAGAGCAGCGTCTTCTGCCCATTAAGTTACCACTGCTGAAAGGTTATTCAGGTTATCGCGTATTGGTGATTAACCCTTCTGAGCAGGCCAGTTTTGCCCAACAAACCGGCGAAGCATTAAAGCAATCAACCATGGTTCAAGGCGCAGATTGGCCAGATTTAAATGTACTTAAAGCAAATGGCTATAACGTAAGCGGTGAAGATTGGAGCCTTTGGTTCCATTCTATGTACTCTATGGTAGATAAGGGACTAGTTGACGCTTTCCCGAGAAATATCATTGAAGTACACCGTGATCTTACCCGACATTCTGAGAAAGCTATCACTTTAGAGAAGCATCACCTTCTCTTTTACCCCAATTATGAATACTTCTTCGTAAAGCCCGACAACATTGCTTTGGCTAATAGACTTCGCGTTGGCCTGATTAGGGTACTCGAATCTGGTGAACTTGAGACTATTTTCAACCGGTTTGATGCACACCGCAAAGCACAACGCATTGCTGACGGCAAAATGCGCAAAGTTCACATGCTGACGAATCCATCAATAGATTACACCCTACCCTATGCACGATGGGATAAACACACCGATCTTGCTATCAATATGCTGAAGCAAATCCAGTATTAGTCACAGGCTTTTCTATTCGTAGCGACACCTACTAAAGTGTTGCTGCGTTTTTTATTTAATCAAACTCATTTGTTTGGAATTTTCATGACATTAAAAAAACGACTTTCTTCTCTTTTCATTGCAGGCATAACATCAGCGTCGCTTTTATCTCCTGTATCAGCCTCTTCCAGTGAATTACTTGAGCTTCAACAACAGTGGGCAACAGTGAATTATCAACTAGATGGCGACGCGCAACTTAGCGCATTTTCAGAACTTATTGAGCAAGCTAAAGCGCTCGTAGAACAATCGGGAAATAGTGCGGAATCGCTTACTTGGCTGGCTATTTCTCAATCCAGCACAGCCAGTGCCAAAGGGGGTTTAGGCGCCTTAGACTTTGCTGAAAGTGCGAAGGAAAATTTGGAACGCGCCATTGATAAAGAAGAAACGGTGCTAGACGGCACGGCGTTAACCGTTTTAGCGGCCCTTTATCACAAAGTACCAGGTTGGCCTGTCAGCTTCGGAAGTGACAAGAAAGCTGAAAAATTGTTTAAGCGTGCCCTTGAAGTTAATCCACATGGCATGGACCAGAACTTCTTTTATGCAGAGTACCTTTTCGACGAAGGTGAATACAAAGAAGCCCAAGCTTTTTTAACCCGCGCTCAAAACGCGCCTGAAAAAGCCAATCGCCCACTAGCAGACAAAAAACGCAGAGAAGAGATCGCTGCGCTTCAAGAAAAGCTAAATACTAAAGCTTAGCCGGCCTGATTAGTAAAGGTGGTTCAGTTATCTTTAACGTTCCATCTTTACTTTACACACTCCCCTTACCAACGATAGCTTATCACTTTTGCCTCGTTGCCTTTGCTTGTCAGTGCGTTTCGGGGAAGTGCTTTTTCACTTTCTTATCAGCTTTACCTAGCCGCCAAATTTAATGCGTACACCCGCATTGGCAATAAAGCCATCATTGCGTGACCAGATATCGGTTGTCCAACGTCCACTTGGTGTCTGTGACTGCAATAATAAAGGATGCTCATCGGTTTGCTGAACATCAAGTAAGTTTTCTAAGTTTAAGAACCAGCTGTAACGCCCTGTCGTTATTTGCCCAAGTAAACCTAAATGCCAATAAGGCTTGGTATGCGTGATGTATGGATTATCGTCTACTCGCTGAACGCCAGTGTAATAAGCCTCAAACCCTACCATAAACTTGCCGTGCTGCTCCCACATTGCGACAAAACCAGCAGAATGCTGCGGCGTTAGCGCAAGCTTTCGTCTCCCTGAAGCATCGGGAACTTCTTCTGTGGCGTCTAAGTAAAGATAGCTCGCTGTTAGCTTCAGGTCTTCCCAATAATAACGAAGTAAAACTTCCGAACCTCGAATTTTTGATTCACCTTGCGCGTTCACCAAACGTACATTCGTAGACGGCGTGCCATCGCTACTATCCACAGCTTCTAATTGCGTTACGTTATCTACATTTGAGCCAAATAGGGTAAAGCTTGTCTCTATATCATCAAATCGATAGGTTACGTCTAATGATGCGGTTTGCGCCTGCTCTTCTTTAAGCCCTTCTACAGGAAGTAAGCGTGATAACCCAGCAGCCTCGATTTCCTCAACAAACGGCGTAGGGGCGAAATAGCCTTCGCCGTACGATCCTCTTATGGTGACATCACCTGGGCGATATAAGAATGAAACTCTAGGGCTAAATTGAGTACCGTATTCACTGTGGTCATCTAACCGTGCACTCCCTGACGCTGTAAATTCATCACTTATTTGATAGTCCACTTGAGTAAAAACCCCTGGGACTTCATAGCTGTAGTCAAAAGACGCAAACGTCTCAGAGTCATAAATATTAGATTGGTAGGCTACGCCCACCAGCCAATCACTCTTTTCGGTGTAGCCCGCTAAGCTGGTTTCAGCGAGGTAGCTTTCATGCTGATCATTTTCTACACCTGACAACTCATTGCCAAATCGATGCTCATGCTCCTGTGACATCGCTGAAAAGCGTGAATTAAGGGTAAGCGTATCGCCAAGCGGTTTTTCAAATACAAGGCCACTATCGATGCGCTCAGACTCAAGTCCGCGGATAAAAGGAGCTGCCGTTTCTCCAATGCCTACAGTCGCATCTCCTACAGTTCCGCCTTGTCGGTTTTCCGTCATATATCCGGTTGTGAAGTATAGACGCTCGCCATCATCGCCTTCCCAAAAGACGCGAGGTCTTACCGTATAACGCTCATAACCCGCTAAATCGGCCCAACCGTCATTATCAATATCTTCTTCACTTTGATGGTGCGCGCCAGCTGTCACAGAGCCGCTTAGGCTGTCACTAAAAGGTGTAGCCATGTAGGTTGTAAAATCCTGGCCGTCACGGGTGGTGAAATTTACCAACGCTTCTCCTTCAAACTCACCTTTTGGGCGACGAGAGACAAGGTTGATAACACCACCAAGTGCTGAGCCACCATACAATGACGATGCGGAACCTTTGATTATTTCAACGCGCCCTAAGTCTGTAGGGGGAATTTGAAGTAAGCCTATTGATGCAGATTGGTTACCGTAAAGAGGTAACCCATCAGAAAGGAGCTGAGTATAACGGCCATATAGACCTTGCAAACGAATATTTGCACTGCCAAGGGCAGGTGATGTAGTTTGCATTCTGACACCGCCAGTCTCGGCAACAAGCATTGAAATGTTACCCGGTCGCATCGCGGCTTTCTCTTGAATTTCTTCTCTATTAATCAATTCAACGCGAACAGGTTGGTCGTCTGCTATGCGGCCTGAACGGGTAGCCTGAACTACTATCTTTTCGACGTTTTCTTCCTCGTGAGCGTCATGTTCGCTGTGTTTGTCTTCATGGGCGTGTAACACAGAAGAGGGTGAATAAAATGCAGTTAACGCTAAGAGGTAAAGCGAGGGTCTGAAAAATGTCGCTGGCATGACCGTCCATAAAATCCATTGTATGTAGGACGCGCATTACATCATAGTCTGCCATTAAGCTCACACAATTTTGCCTTGTGAAATCATGCATTCAAAGCATACTCCTTTATATTCACTGGCATTCTCTTACTGGCGTATACCCTTTTTAATTCAGAAGTCCTTCTTATAGGCTACGTTTATCCCCATGTATAAATTGTAAACAGTTCTCATTCGGTATCAGCACTCCTATGATGAAAGAAAAAAAGGAGTGGCCCAATGCCTAAAATTCCACGTTCCTCAGACAACGACTATACCGATGACATGAGCCGAACACGCCGCGAATTTATTGCGCGCGAGACCGGCACTCAGCTAAACCACTTAGGACACTATTCTATTCCGCCCGAAACCTTGTCGGGAAACATAGAAAACTTCGCAGGCGTTGCACAGGTTCCTATCGGCTTTGCAGGCCCGATGCTAGTGAACGGAGAGCACGCCAAAGGCGAGTTCTACGTTCCAATGGCCACAACAGAGGGTACACTAACAGCCAGCTACAGCAGAGGCATGCGTCTAACAAGAGAAGCAGGCGGTATAACGACCACCGTTATTGACGATGCTATGCAGCGAGCGCCTATGTTCGCGTTTTCCGATGCACGTGAAGCACTCGCATTTGGCAGGTGGGTCGAGCAAAACTTTGAAGCCATTAAACAAGCCTGTGATAGTACCACTAGCGTGGGCAAGCTCAGGGATATTGAGCAGTATGCTGCCTCTAAGCTTCGTTGGCTTAGGTTCAACTTCACCTGCGGTGATGCAGCTGGTCAGAACATGGTAAGCAAAGCCACTAAAGCGGGTTGTGAGTGGATACAAGCGAACTACCCACGTCCTATCGAGCACTTTGTACTAGCCGCTAATCTTGATACCGATAAAAAGCACTCTCACTTAAACTCTCTGCATACTCGCGGAAAGCGCGTTGTAGCAGAAATAACCCTGCCAAAACAACTTATGACGGACATTATGCATTGCCCGCCAGAAGCATTATTTAAACAGCGCCAGTATTCAAATATGGGCGCACTAATGGCAGGTAGTGTTAATAACGGCGCCCACTTCGCTAACGGCATTACCGCCATGTTCATCGCTTGCGGGCAAGATGTCGCTAATGTGGCTGAGTCGTCGGCGGGGTTTACCTACGCTGAAATTATGCCAAATGGTGACTATTACTTCTCTGTTACTATTCCATCGCTCATCGTTGCTACCTATGGAGGTGGAACGGGCCTGGCTACACAAAATGAATGTTTAAGCGTACTTGGCTGCACAGAAAGAGGTAGTGTTAACAAGTTTGCGGAAATTGTTGCCGCGACGGTGCTATGTGGCGATCTGTCTCTGGGTTCTGCTGTTGTAGCGGATGAATGGGTAAGCAGTCACGAGCGACTAGGTAGGAACCGTTAAAGGCGCTAAACAGCAGGAACGTTGGGGCGCGTAACAACAAAGTACGCGCCTATTCCCATGAATAGACCTATGCCTATGTACGCTGGAATAGGCATTGATGCGAACAGGCAAACCAGAATAAAGCTCACCAACATACTGCAGCACGCTATGCATTTCACTTTTTTCGAAATTGCACCATGTTTTCGCCACGCAACAAGACTGGGGCCATATTTAGGGTGTTGAAGTAACCAGTTTTCAAGGCGCGGTGAAGATTGAGTAAAACAAAAAAGCGCACCTATCAAAAAAACAGTTGTTGGCATTACCGGCAAGAATGCGCCAATAATACCTAGAAGGGTAAAAAACAACCCGAGTGATAAATACAGTACTTTTTTCATGAAATAGTAACGCCCAATCCAGTCCAACTCCTTGGTAAGTGTCATGACTCAACACCAGCGACACACCCTTCCAATATGCCAAATTTATACTCAGATATTAGATAAAGTGGATCTACATTGCTTTGTCGTAAATCAAACCTACTCTATAACCATACGCCAAAATAATGAAGTTTCCATCTACATTGGTCTAATTTACTTTGATGCGAATTGACACCTATCCATCTACGTTGCTGCACACCATAACTCTCGCTTACTGATATTGATTACAACACGACAAATGGCATACAACTATAGATAAACGATAATAAAAACTGTTATCATTTATACTAAAGTATTGGCTTTTCATCACGCTCTTTTTATCACACAACACTTGGATTTTTTTGCAATGAAATATTTAGCCGCGTTAATAGCTGCTTCGTTGACCTCCCCTGCTTTATCACAAGACATTGAAACCTCTTCGGATACACGTGAAATATCACCCGCGAAATCCGACCAAGTAGAGCGTGTGGTAGTGACTAGTAGAGCGATCAATCTATATCGCAATGGTAACTCATCTACAGGTAAGTTAAGTGTTGACCCACTTAATTCGACCCAACAAATCACTACAATCAACGAAAGCTTGATACGCGATCAGGGTGCGCGCAATGCAAAAGATATTTATCGTAACATTGCTGGTGTTAGCCAATTTAGCTATGCCGGTGTAACCGCCAGGGGTTTCAGACAAGAGGAAATCTTCTTCGATGGCTTACGCGGAGACCCTTATGTAGGTTTTAACGTACCTCAACTATTTAATATCGAGCGCGTAGACTTTTTAAAGGGCCCTGCCGGAATGCTCTATGGACCGGGAGCGCCAGGTGGCTTGTTCAACTACGTCACAAAAAAACCTACGTCAGAATTCGACGCCAACGCTAGAATAATTGCTGGTTCGCATGCTCGCTTTGGAGGCTCAGCAGAAATAAATGGGGCAATTAATGACGACCAAAACGCCCGTGCAGGTGTTTTTTATGAGCAGCAAGATACTTATCGAGACAACAGCGACAGTGAAGTATTTATCTTCGATTCTGGCTATACATACGACCTTCAAGGCCACCTACTAACGCTTCAGTACACTCATTACTCACAGGATTTGGGCGCTAATCGACTGCGCGGAGTGCCCGTCGACGACAGCGGTAACTTTCTCACAAATCCAGACTGGAATCATAATGAAGCCAGTGACTTCCTAAATTTGCGCTCTGACTCTGTTCAGCTCTCTCTAGAAGGACAGCTTAACGATGCAGTAAGCTACAATACACGTTTGCGCTACATAGATAATGAACAAGAGCAGAACTACCATGAGCCACGTGCTCTTATTGATAGCGATGGAGATGGGAACATAGACCTTGTCGGCCGTGAATTTAGAGATCAGTTACGCGAACAAGAGCAAATTAGCTTTGGCGCCAACTTTGTATATTCAGGTGAGTGGTTGGGTGCAGACCATAGAACGGCGTTCGGCATTGACCTTTATAAAGGAGAAGAGGACGCGCTTTTAGGTGCTGCGGCTTTTCAGCAGGATTTCGTTCTTCGTTATCTAAGCGGGACTTCACTTGAATCAGATATCATTCCACTAACGCTTACTAACCCTAACTACGGTATAACGCAGTCTGAAAACTACAATGTACAATTCAGACCATTGAGCACAACCGAGCAAACGCGAAACGGTGCCTATGTACTGAATGAACTCGCTTGGGAGCAGTTTACCTTTGTTGCTGGTTTGCGCTACGACCAGTTTGAAGATGAAACGTCTAGTGCCATTTTCGACGATTCAAACGTAAGCTTCAGGGTTGGTGGTATTTATAAAATTAGCGCTAATATTTCACTTTATGGTCAATGGGCAGATTCATACGAACCACAGTCGGTAAGTAATCAGCAAGTTCAGGCGGGTGGACCGTTTGAACCAACTACCGGAGATATTATTGAAGGTGGTGTGAATGCAGAGCTGTTCGATGAAACCACCTTACTGCGATTGGCCGTGTATCAAATCACTAGGCAAAACCTCCTTCAGTCTACCGGCGAAGACCCTGAAGGCGATGGCATTGATAATGTCGCGCCCGTGGGTGAGGTGACCAGTGACGGATTCGAAGTTGAGGTTATCACTGACATAACGCCAAATTGGATCTTGAGCGTAGCTTATGGATACAACGACGCAAGAATCACCGCAGATAATGGCGGTGGCGGTATTAGCAATAGTGTCGGCGACCGCTTCGCTAATGCGCCTCAGAATCAATTTGGTTTCTGGACGCGTTACCAAATACCTGAGTGGGATCTCGCCTTTGCCTTTGGTGGAAACTATGTTGACGACCAACTGAGCCTGTCTGGTCAGAACGTGAAGTCATATTTCATTGCAGATGCGTCGATAACTTGGGAAGTAGACAACTACAGCGTACTATTTAGAATAGATAATCTATTTGATAAAGAGTATGCCGAATCAGGCTTTATTGAGCGCACAGGTCACTTCCCCGGAAACCCAAGAAACGGTTTTGTAGAATTCACCTACAAGTGGTAAACACTGCGTTTTTTAAAATTCGGGATTGGCTATGCGCATGAATTCTGCTTAGAGTTCTGTTTATAAGTAGCGCTTTTAAGTTAAATTCTTGCGCTTAGCCCTTCTTTCTTTCAATTATACGCCATGCTTTTTACTATGTTCCCTGCACCAGGCAGGGCTTGTCTTTTACCTTACACAAGTATTTCATGACTAACGATAAAACCGCGCAAAGAAAGTACCTAAAGAAGTTATACAACTTGCACGCGTGGGTAGGTTTTCAGCTCTCAATTGTGCTTTTTATTATTGTTGCAACGGGCACTATTGCTACGGTATCCAATGAAATTGATTGGCTTGTGTTTGAGGAAATGCGCACGTTTAATACGCCTCCTAGCAGCCTAGACAGCGCCGATGATGAAATTGTTAAGTGGAACAGTATCTATGAGGCTACGCTTAACTATGCAGAACAAGCAAAGATAAAATCCATCTCGACCATGGGACATGATAATTTCACCTACCGTGTCAGAGCAGAATTCCCCGATGGTCATGACCGCTTTATCCACGTGGATCAGTACACCTATGAAGTGACAGGCGATATTCCTATTTTAACGATTCAGCGGTTCTTCCGAGACTTTCACCGCTATCTGTTTATGCCTAATTATCTTGGCTTACCAACGGTTACCTTTTTCGCATTCATTCTTGCTATCTCGCTGTATACGGGCCTAAAAACAACCCGAAACTGGAAAACCGCCATCACCCGTCTCCGCCTAAACCAAGGCCCAAGAATACTACTGAGCGACCTTCATAAACTGCTTGGGCTGTGGAGCCTCTGGTTTTTCGTTGTCATTGTCATAACCAGTTGGTGGTATTTATTTGAATTCGGTGCCGCAGTTGCAGGCAATCGATTTGAACCTCGCCCACCAAAGGCCACCGTCATTTCAAATTATGAGCAAGTTAACCCTGTATCAATCACGCAGTTTTCCAGTGCGTTTCAGAAGGCTTCGCAAGCCATTGAGGACTGGCAGATCACCGGTGTACTATTTCCTACCTCAGAAACAGCAGCACTGCGATTCACAGGTATAGGCAATAACCCTTTACTACGTGAGCGCGCGCATAAAGTAGATATTGATATAACCAATCAGCGTATTCTTGGCGTACAAGAGCCCAAAAGTATGGCCTGGACTAACTACCTCAATGAATACGCAGACCCACTGCACTTTGGATACTTCGGTGGGCTTTTGACTAAGTTAATTTGGTTTGTATTTGGTGTTGGTTTAACAACGCTTTCTGCAACGGGGGTGATGATGACATGGAAGCGTACGAAATCATCTGCTCTAACCAAAACACAAAAGCGAACGCTGCCCATCTTACTTCTGGCACTAGTCTATTTTGTCTTTTGGCTGCAGCGGTATTTGTAATTCGTTCGAACTGAAAAATCACATACCTCTGCACCAGCGCGGCATTCACGTTATCAGTCTAAGCAGCGCTTTTAGTATGCTGCGACGTACAATTACTTAGTGTTAGACGACTGCTTGACCTGCTGCCACAGCGCTTCCATTTCATCAAGCGTCAATGCGTCGAGCTTGTCGCCCTGTTCAGCCGCCAAGCGCTCTACGCCTTTAAAACGGTTAGCAAACTTGTTACTGGCGTTTCTAAGTGCGGTATCAGCATCTACCTTGCAATGTCTTGCCAAGTTAACCATGGCAAAAAGTGCATCACCAATTTCTTCTTCAATTGCTTGTTGGTTGTCGGGCACGCCACTGTTTAAAGGTACAACACCAGTCTTCAGTGCCCCTTGTGCTCGCTGTTTGAAATCCAGCTCTTGCTGAATCTCTTCCACTTCCTCACGCACTTTATCTATGACAGGTGCGGCATCAGGCCAATCAAAGCCTACCTTTGCACAGGCTTTCTGCAGCTTTTGCGCGTACATAAGTGCCGGAATACCTTTAGGCACATTATCTAGAATACTGTTTTCTATTGCTTCGTTGTCTTGCTTTAAACGCTGCTTTTTAAGCTGCTTTTCCTGGGCTTTGATAGCATCCCACTGCGCGTTTAAAGTACTGTCACTCAATAGGGTACGTTCGACCGTTACGTTTTCATTTGTGTCACCAACGCCCTCAGATGCAAGCGCATTCGCAAACACATGAGGGTGACGACGCACGAGTTTATCGCTAATGCTTTGCGCCACATCGTCAAAAGAAAATGCACGCGATTCACTGGCTATCTGTGCGTAGAACACCACTTGAAACAGCAAATCACCCAATTCATCTTTAATGTCGTGCATATCACCATTGGCAATAGCATCGGCCACTTCGTAGGCTTCTTCTATGGTGTAGCGAGTTAGGCTTTCCATGGTTTGTTTTACATCCCACGGGCACCCAGATTGCGGGTCGCGCAGCTGCGCCATAATTTTAAGCAGCCGCTGCATTTCGCTAAGCTTAGCTTTGTTTGCGTTTTGCATCGGTCACGCCTTTAAGCTGTCGCAATCGGGTTAACACTTTAGACACCGTATCGAGGTCCTGAACCTCTATCGAAATAGTGATAAGCGCCGTCTGCCTATTTTTATCACTTAGGCTGTTCACGCCTAAAAGCGGAACGTTTTCATTCGCCAATACCGTAGTAATATCGCGCAACAGGCCAGTTCTATCGTGACAAAATATATCAATACCCGTCTCAAAACCTACTTTAAGCTCTTGTGACCAATTCACTTCTATCTGACGCTCAGGGTGCTGTGACAACAAGTGTTGCAGCTGGTCGCAGCTTTCTTTATGAACGCTTACGCCACGGCCTTGTGTGATATAGCCTAAAATCGCTTCGCCGGGAACCGGCTTACAGCAGTTCGCCAGCTGGCTCATTAAGTGGCCCACGCCCTGCACCACCACCGCATCTTTTTTGCCCGTCCCGGCCGCAGTTTTGCGCGTTTTAACCTTAGGACTAATTTCGGGTTCTGGGGCTGGCGGTTCCTGCAAATGGTGAATAAAGTTAATCACCTGCATTACGCGCACATCGCCGGCACCTACTGCGGTATACAAGTCATCGAGGGTTTGTAAGTTAAACTTCTCAAATGCCTCATTAGGTACTTTGGCAGGTAAGTGAGCACGCTGAAGTTCGCGTTCTAGCAGCTCTTTACCGGCAGCAAGGTTTTTATCTCTGTCCTGCTTTTTAAAGAAGGAATGGATAGTGGCACGGGCCCGTGATGAATGCACATAGCCAAGACCTGGGTGCATCCAGTCGCGGCTTGGGTTTGGCTCTTTTCCGGTAAGTACTTCTATCTGATCGCCACTTTGCAGTAAATAAGTGAAAGGGACTATTCGCCCATTCACTTTTGCGCCAATGCAGCGATGTCCCACGTTACTGTGAATGTAGTAAGCAAAATCAAGCGGTGTAGCGCCTTGGGGAAGGTCAATAACATCGCCTTTGGGTGTGAACACATACACCCTATCGTCAAACACCTGGCTGCGAAGTTCTTCAACTAAATCGCCAGATTCGGCCACTTCCTCTTGCCACGCTAATATGCGACGAAGCCAGTTTATACGCTCGTCATAGCCTGACTGCTTGCCCGTACTGCCCTCTTTATATTTCCAGTGAGCAGCCACACCCAATTCTGCATCCTGATGCATTTTCTGCGTGCGAATTTGAATCTCTACCGACTTCCCTTCAGGCCCCACGATAACCGTGTGAATAGACTGGTAACCGTTAGGTTTTGGGGTTGCAATGTAGTCGTCGAACTCGTTCGGTAGGTGCTTGTAGCTGGCGTGAACCGTACCAAGCGCGGCGTAACAGTCTTGAAGTCGCTCGGCAATAATACGCACCGCACGAATATCAAAAAGCTGCTCAAACGTAAGGCGCTTTTTCTGCATTTTTTTCCAAATGCTGAATATGTGCTTAGGACGGCCGTAAACCTCTGCGCGAATTTCTTCGCTATCAAGCAAGCCCTGCAAGTCGCCTACTATGGTTTCTATGTACTCGGCGCGCTCTCTGCGCTTGCCGTCAAGCTGATGAGCTATTTGTTTGTAGGTGATGGGATGTAGATAGCGAAACGCAAGGTCTTCAAGCTCCCACTTTAACTGACCAATGCCCAAACGGTTTGCCAGTGGCGCATAGATGCTAGCGCATTCGCGGGCCACCATAACGCGGGTTTCTTCGTCGGCCTTTTTAACCTGTTGCAATGCACAAATGCGTTCTGCCATTTTGATCACAACGGCACGCACGTCTTCTACCATCGCCAGCAGCATACGACGAATACTGTCTATGTGCTGTTCGTCCGACTTTTCTGCAAAGCCAGAGCCTTTTACTTTACGCGCATGTAACGACTTAATGGCATCCATTCGGCGCACGCCAACGATCAGGTCGCGTATTTCCCCGCCGAATTCTTCATAAATATCGTCTTCACTTAAGGCGTGCTGTTCGCAATATGGAAAAACCAAGGCTGCCTGAAGCGTTGCGTCATCCATATTGAGCTGACACAAAATCTCAACCATTTCCTGACCAACCAACAGTCGCTCGGGAATAGATGACACTGCACTTAGTTTTTCTTTTGTTTCTGCGCTTAACTCAAGGCTATCTAACCACGCTTCAAAGGGTGGTCGGTCGGCTTGGTGAACCTTTCTTGTCGATACCATATCCTTTACTCGTTACTGCTGCTTTCGCGTAAACAAGGCCATCATTTCCATGTGATGGGTGAAGGGGAACATTTCTGCTACGCCCGCTTTTTCCATTTCATAACCTCCGTCTATCAACACCTTTGCGTCTCTAGAAAACGTACTTGGGTTGCAAGAAACATACACTATCGTTTTTGGTAGTGCTTTTACAAGCGCATGACAAACGGTCAACGCCCCTTCTCTTGAAGGGTCTAGCAATACCTTATCAAAGCCCTGCTGTAATGAAGCCTCGACGTTGGTCTTATCGGCCAAATCTAAATGCAGCCACTCTACATTTTCAATGCCCTGTTGCTGTGCATTGTCTTTGGCGCGGCGCACCATCTCTGCCACACCTTCTACCGCCTGAACCTTTGCACCTAACTTAGCAATAGGTAAAGTAAAATTGCCCAGCCCGCTAAACCAATCAGCAATACGTTCGTTGGGCTTTGGGTTTAGCCATCCTATTGCCTGATTAACTATTTTTTCGTTAACCACTTTATTAATTTGAATAAAGTCGTTAGCACTAGGTGAAATTGAGCAGCCATTTACCGTGTTCATCACCATATCAGTACCACGGCCCACACTGCGAACTTGCCCCTGCTTATTTTCAAGCTTTAATTCAATTCCGTAGACACCAACTGATGAACTCGTGTTCACCAATTCGCTCACTGCATCAATAAGCTCAGCTTCAAGGGCTTTGGTGTGTTTAATAACAAGATGCGAGGTGTTGTCGCCTGCAATAAGGCTGATATGTCCAATATGACGCGCTGACTCGAACCCTGTAAGCGCATCTCGTAAAGGGCCAATAAGTTTAGATAGCGGGTCGACCAGTATTGGGCAGGTTTCTACATTGATAACGTTACTGCTATTTGCTTCACGAAAGCCCAACTTAATTTGATTGGGGTTGCGGGCATCTATAGCCAGCCTTGCTTTTCTGCGATATTGAGGGCGAGGCCCTGCTAAAGGTGCTTGCCAAACGTGTGGCTTCATTGCAAGGTGACGTTCCATCATCACTTTAAGAGCACGGTCACGTTGCTCAAGCGCAGAGTCAGGCTTTATGTGCTGTAGCTGACACCCACCACATACATCAAACACAGGGCAAAAAGGCGCTTGTCTTGCATCACTTGGCGAGTGAATGTTTGTCGCTTTAGCGTTAATGACTTTCTTTTTGCTAGATACCACCTCTATGTCGCAGGTTTCTCCTACAAGGGCACCTTCAACAAATACCATCGGATTGCCGCGCACTACGCCATTGCCCATCCAGTCCAAATCTTCAATGGTGACCGTGTTAGGCTTTTGAGTTTCACTGGTATCCGCTGCTTTTTTGCTTTTCCCAAATCGAAGTCCAGCGACCTGTGCGTTGGCTCTGGCATTCCCTTTTTTTGAAGCGCCACGTTCAGTAAGCGACGTTTTGCCTTTTTGCTTGCTGCGAGATTGTTTAAAAAGGTTTGCCAAGTGTGACTCCGATTACTTGCTTTACGTGGTTTGATGTTAGTAGAGGTTTCTGCACGCGCTTACTAAATAGAAGCCGCCTAATTAGGTTTGGGGCCTGTTGTTCTATTCAGACTCTAGTATAACGGTGGCGACAGCATAATGCTGCTCATCTGAAATACTGATCACGCTTCGCGTGATACCTCGGTTTTTGCATATTGCAGCAAACTCACCGGAAAAATGGAGCTCTGGCGCGCCTAAATCATTATTGCGCACTTCTACATGCTGCCAGCTGATCCCGTTTCCAATTCCAGTACCAAGGGCTTTTACTGCAGCTTCCTTGGCGGCAAAACGCTTGGCCAAGAAGCGAACTGGCGTACCGTGTTCGCTGAACTGCTGCCACTCGGCAGGCGTAAGTACTCGCTTGGCTAAGCGTTCATTAGCGCCATCGCCTTTACCAAGTCGCGCTATCTCTACAATGTCAGTACCTAGCCCTGCAATCGCCACGTTATCTACACCCTTTTGAATCTAAGGTTAAATGCCTGCTCGTGCTTCTAGCATAAGTTTACGCATATCAGCTACAGCCGTATGAAGGCCATCAAACGCGGCGCGAGCAATGATAGCGTGGCCAATATTAAGTTCGATTAACTGAGGGATAGCCGCAATAGGCTTAACATTGTGATAGTGCAAGCCATGACCGGCATTCACTTTAAGCCCTAAGCTATCGGCGTACTCGATACCTTCAACTAAACGCGCTAGCTCTTTATGCTGC
This sequence comes from Alteromonas sp. W12, assembly GCF_001924945.1. Taxonomy (NCBI): domain Bacteria; kingdom Pseudomonadati; phylum Pseudomonadota; class Gammaproteobacteria; order Alteromonadales; family Alteromonadaceae; genus Alteromonas; species Alteromonas sp. W12. The sequence continues at coordinate 222,337 of NZ_LQXH01000001.1, read as the reverse complement.
TCTTCTTCGCTGGTGGCTTCTGCATATTGGCCTGTATGAATTTCGATGTAAGGAGCGTTACATGCTGCTGCCGCGTCAATTTGCGCTTTGTCTGCATCAATGAACAACGACACCAAAATGTTCGCATTAGCGAGTCGCTCGCACGCCGCTTTGATGTTTTCAAAATTCCCTGCCACATCAAGACCACCTTCGGTAGTCAGCTCTTCGCGCTTTTCAGGTACTAAGCAACAAAAAACAGGCTTCACTTCTTCGGCAATTGCCAGCATTTCATCGGTTACCGCCATTTCCAAATTAAGTCGGGTATTAATGGTTTGCGCTAAAATGCGTACATCGCGGTCTTTAATGTGACGGCGGTCTTCACGCAAATGAACCGTAATGCCGTCTGCACCTGCACGCTCGGCAATATCCGCTGCGTGCACTGGATCTGGGTAATGCGTACCGCGCGCATTGCGTAGTGTTGCAATATGGTCGATGTTAACGCCTAATAAAATCGTGCTCATTTCACCACCTAGCCTGTAAGAGCGATAGAAGAGGCCAGCTCTTCCTGTTTAATACGTTGCTTTAAGGGTAAAAATACCCTTTTAAGGAAAGTCGCAATTGTAGCAAATTTTTTTGTAGAACGTGCTTATTAAGCGTTTGAGTTAAGAGAAAATAATTTAATGCTATTACCGCGGCTTGGGCATAAAAAGCTCGCGGCTTTTAAGTGGCTTGTCACCAATTAGCGGTTTCAGCAAGTCCCGGCAAAGCACCTTAGCCACTTTTTTACTAAGCGGCGTAAATTCCCCCTGTGATAAACTAAGCAGCGCTTGTCCAGGAAAGCCTCGCATACCGCGGGGACCAGCCATATCGTCAGGCAGTCGCACGAACCCTGCGTCTATCTGAAAATGATAACTACCGGCTTCTTCTATGGGCAATTCGTACTCGACGTCGGTGGTAAAGTCGGGCAACAACCCCATTTCGTCAAGCAGTGCAAACTCGAACTGACGTAAGGTCACTTCTATGTCGCTTTCATCTCGAAGAGACAGCAGCGCATTTTCATAAGCATTGTGAACGCCATCGCTGGCAAGCCCTGCCGGCATAACGCGATTAGTTAGCTCGTTAACGTACATGGCGCAAAATAACGCCGTGCCCACAAGGTTGATGGAAGGCGAAACGCTTTCAACGTGACGTAAGTTTTTTAACTCTGACTTTCCGCTTAACTGTAAACGAAGATGCTGAAAAGGTTGAAGCAGGCTTTTCTTGTCAGATTTACTATTCTTCACCCCTTTCGCTACCGCACTAACACGCCCTTCTTCCAGGGTAAAAAAGTCAACAATATAGCTGGTCTCCCTGTAAGGGCGTCTATGCAGTACATAGGCATTTAACCATTCATTATTCATTGTTGTTCACTGTGTTTTGATTGTGGCCAAAGTGTTACCGCTGGTAACGTTAATATTAGCTGCGTTTAATTCTCACCACTTTCATGGTTTCAAACTCAATGCCAGCCACCTCTTCAACGTGGCGATAATAGGTTACGTTTACCCGCGCGCCTTTTAAACTTTGGTATTGCTGTTTACGTCGGTAGATAAAAGGGACATCAATGCCTTCTAGCATAATGGTGTGGCGTACCCAATCGCTGTCTTTCTCTTCCCGCTGAACGTGGGAAATCACTTTAGCATTGTCGGTTTGATTCAGCTGACTATGCTTTTCCACCAGCTTTTGTCTTTCGCTTTTCACCTTTGCCTCTTCTTTCCTACTTTGCGCTTATCGTTTGTTAGGTTTATTGGCTTTTTTCTGCGTGTGAGCTTACTTCTGCTAACGCGCTTCTATTTGCTCCACAATAAGCTGCACGGTTTCCTGGCCGCGAAACACATTGATATCAAGTCGATAGGCAATATGTACACGCTTAACCATGGCATTCGGCCATGAATGCAAATCAACGTTAAACGCAATAGCGTCGACCTCATTAGCGCCGTCACTTTTTAACACCATTTTCAGGTGCTTTTGGCCAACTAAGCGTTGGTCAAGTAGTGCAAATTCACCATCGAATAGTGGTGATTCAAAACCCTGTCCAAACGGACCTGCTTGACGCAATAAATGAGCAAAGGGTAAACACAGCTCTTTCGACGACAAGTCCCCGTCGGAAAGTAAAGCATGATTCCCATCAAGCTTTGCCATGTGCGCACGTGCAGTATCAACAAAAGCACGCTCGAAGTCTTGTAGCTTAGCTACGGGCAAGCTCAATCCAGCAGCCATGGCATGCCCGCCAAATTTCTCGATAACGCCAGGGTAGCGTGTATTGACTTCATCAAGTACATCGCGAATGTGCACGCCAGGAATAGAGCGCGCAGAACCTTTAATGATCTCGTCGTCTTGATGGGCAAAAGCGATAACAGGCTTAAGATACTTCTCTTTCAAACGCCCTGCCACAATACCAATAACCCCTTGGTGGAAGTCTTCGCGATAAACCACCAGTGCGCTTGGCATATCGCCTTCATCCAGCGCCATTTGCTCTAGCACGCTTTCCGCTTGCGCTTTCATGCCGGTCTCAATTTCACGGCGTTCCTTGTTAAGCGCATCGAGTTCCGCAGCGATCATACGCGCTTGAATGGTTTCATCTTCTAACAAGCACGCGATGCCTTGCGACATGTCGTCTAATCTACCTGCAGCATTAAGCCTTGGCCCAACCACAAAGCCTAAGTCAGTTGAGGTTAAGTGGGCACAATCGCGATTCGCTACTTCGACCAATGCTTTAATGCCAGGTCGACACTTACCCGCCCGAATCCGCTGAAGGCCTTGATGAACTAAAATTCGGTTGTTTTTATCAAGCACTACTACATCGGCCACGGTGCCAACCGCAACAATATCAAGTAGCGACGCTAGGTTTGGTGGCGCTACTCCCGCTTTTTCGAAATGCCCTTGCTGCTGTAATTCGGCTTTAAGTGCTAGCATGATGTAAAAGGCAACGCCAACCCCAGCCAAATTTTTAGAAGGGAATTCACAGCCAGGTTGGTTAGGATTTACTATCGCATCAGCGGGAGGTAGCACGTCACCTGGCAAATGGTGATCGGTAACAACAACCTGCATACCCAACGACTTTGCATGGGTTACACCGTCAATACAGGAAATGCCATTGTCCACTGTAACAATAACCTCTGCCCCCTGTTTGGCAGCTTCATCCACGATAGGCACGCTAAGTCCGTAACCAAAGTCAAAACGGTTAGGTACAAGAAAATCAACGTTTTGATAGCCCATGGCTCGAAGCGCCAATATACATACCGATGTACTGGTTGCTCCGTCGGCATCAAAATCGCCCACAATAATAATACGTTTATTTTGTACAACAGCATCAGCGAGAATTTGCGCGGCCTGCGGCATGCCCTTCAAAACATTGAAGTGTGTTAGTCCTTTTAGACCATTCTCCAAGTCATCTAAATTCGCAATATTACGACCGCGATAAATTCTATCGATAACAGGATGTAAGTCGGAACTAAGCGAGGCGCCGGTAACCTCACGGCGAACAATAGGCAAAATCATGAAATACCACTAACCATTACTGTAAATGCAGTTGTCGATGCCAGTTCAAATAGGCTTTAAATAAAAAGACTGGAGTCGGGACACTTGATAATTAGTACAGGTTCCAAGTAAACGCCCGTGTGAACTGCAAAGCAAAACTGTACGAAAAAACGCTAGAAAATATGAGGACGAATCATACCGCAGAAAACAAAAAAACGCACAAAGCGTGCGTTTTTATCATATTTAAGGTTAAGGACTGAATGGCTATTCAGCTTCCTCCAATGCTTTAGCAAGCAACGCAGCTGGCTGATAACCAGGAATCAATGAACCGTCTGGCAGTACGATATTTGGCGTGCCATTCACGCCTAATTTTTGACCTAACATGTACTGCTCTGCCACTTTATTTTTACAGCTTGCGCTAGCTACGTCGTTACCCGCTTTAGCTTTAGTTAACGCTTTTTGCGGGTCTTTCGCACACCACACCGACACCATATCGTTGTAGTTTTCACTGTTTAACCCAGAACGTGGAAACGCAAGGTAGTGTACGGTGATGCCCGCATCGTTGAGTTCATCAATCTCGTTGTGAAATTTACGGCAATAGCCACACGTAATATCAGTAAATACGCTTATTTCATGCTTTTCGTTTTTGGCCTTAAACGTAATAGACGATGATTCCATCTCTTTTACGCCTTCTTTGCGCAGCCCAGAAAGTGCCAGCTCTGTTTCGTTACGCATCTCTTCATCAATGTTAAAAACACGAGCCTGAAGCAGATACTGCCCGTTTTCACTTACGTAAAATAAACCGCGGTTTGTTGATACCTGAACCAGCCCTGATACTGGAGAGTCAGCAATAGTTTCTACATCTAACCCTAGCATTGAGGTTAATTTATCACGGATAGCCGCTTCATCAGCCGCTTGCGCACTAAGCCCTAATAGAGAACCTGCCGCAACTACACTGGCTAACAATACTTTCTTTACTGCTTTCACTAAATACTCTCCATTTTGCCATTTAAGTTTTCTTGTACTTATTGGCTTAACATGCAACTGCTTGAATCGGTATCTTCCATTTAAAGCAATTGCTAAAAATTTTTACATTCATAACGTTCAGACCGTAAAACTTAGCAAAAAATTGCACGTTAAACGCTAATTTTCTTTTAACCTCAGTACATTTAACGTCAACATTTAAACTCAGCCGCGTTAAAGTACTAACGGAAAATGTATGTTCTAAACGTTTTGCATGGCTCGTATCCTACCATAGACCTTTTTATTTTATATACGTCGTCACTGAGCCTCGTCGTATACAGCCCCCAATTTATAGCATTCTTTATTTGTATATTTAGCCAATTTAGCCACGTGGGTGATGACTGTGGATTAAAGTTTGAAGTCGCTCTGTCGCTACATGGGTGTATATTTGAGTCGTTGACAAATCGCTGTGCCCCAACAGCATTTGTACAACACGTAAATCAGCACCGTGATTCAAAAGGTGTGTCGCAAAGGCATGACGCAACGTGTGGGGAGAAAGGTGCTGCTCAATTCCCGCTTTCACCGCATAGTATTTAATGCGATGCCAAAATGTTTGGCGCGTCATTTTCTGTCCACGCTTGCTCAGAAATACCACATCAGAAGCTTTACTGGCGAGTATCGGTCTTGCTGTTTTAATATAGGTCAGCAGCCATTCTATTGCATCTTCACCAAGGGGCACTAAGCGCTCTTTATTCCCTTTACCCACAACCCTAACTACGCCTTGCTGAAGGCTTATTTGATCCATTGTTAACCCAATAAGCTCACTTACACGAAGGCCGGTCGCGTAAAGCACTTCAAGCATGCTCTTGTCCCGACATTCAATAGGGTCGTCGGTAAGGGGGGCATTTAGCAAATCTTCAACTTGTTGCTCACTGAGTGAAGAAGGCAAAGCTTTGGGTGTTTTCGGATTAGACAGCGCGGAAACTGGGCTATCAACGCGAACCTGCTTACTAATTAGGAATACGAAAAACGCCCGGATAGCGCTAAGCGCACGTTGAGTGCTGCGTGTGGACAGCCCCTTGTCGTGACGATAGGCTAAATAGTCCTGAAGCTGCTCAGTGGTCAGCACAGCGATATCTTTTACGCCTTGATTGTTGCTGAAGATAGCAAGCTTAGTAAGGTCGGTGCGATAGCTCTGCTGAGTATGATCTGACAATCCTTTCTCAAGCCAAAGCATCTCGATAAAACCATCGATATGCGCCTGACTCGCTGCCGGCACATAAGTTAACTCACGTTGAGTTTTTGCCATCTAAAAGCCACGCTTTTGCTTAATCAGCTCGTAGGCTGATTGAATATCTTGCGCTTTCTTTTTCGCAATTTCCATTGCCTGTTCAGGTAGCCCTTTAGACACCAGCTTATCGGGGTGATGCTCAGACATGCGCTTCCTGTAGGCACGCTTTATTGTCTTTTCATCGTCGGATGCCGCCACACCTAATATGTGATAGGCATCATCTAAACTTTGCTGTTCTGAATAGGCTGATTGGCTGTGCTGACGTTGACCTGAATGAGTGCGTTGTCCTGAGCCAGAGTTAGACCGCTGCCTAAAGCGTATTTCAGCTTCATACATTGAAATTAGATAATCTAAATCACGTCGCCTAAAGCCTAGTGGCTTCGCTACTTTTTCAAGTACGTTGTATTCTTCCTGTGAAAGCTGACCGTCGGCGAAAGCGGCTTGAATAAGAATCTCTAAGAATACTTGAAGAATATCCCGTCTACCGTGGCTGGCGTCATAAAAACCTTTCAACGTATCGACTAAAGGAAAGTCTCGCGCTTTGCCTTCTCTAAATGCATCCTGAGCTTCACGACGAGCATCCCCAGTTAAACGCATCTCGTCCATTAATGCTGTGGCGATTTGAATTTCTCTGTCCGTTACTTTGCCGTCAGACTTAGCAAGATGGCCTAACGCACTAAACAAACTATGAAAGAAAATAGCTTGCTGCTTCAGATTGTCCTGATCGGTAAAAAAGCGCCCAAAGCCGCCTAGCTGATTGAAATCTTGGCGATAGGCTTTATCAAAAAAGTGCCCGACTAACAGCCCTAAGATCGCCCCAGGTATTTTAAGAAACATAAAGCCGAACAAGGCGCCGAGGATTTTTCCCCAAATTGACATCGCGTCATACTCCGTTGGTGCACTGTTTAGAAAGTTGATGTTACTGTAGTGAAATCACGCCGTGCAGAGCGCGTTATACCAATCATCATATCAAATACATAAGTTAATTAACTAGGGCTTGTGCAGCTTGAAATCAAGCTTACTGCCACTAATTGCCTCCGTCTTTGATGTGTTGTGCATATAAAAGTGCATTTTTTTGTCTGAATGGTTGGTAATTACGACAGAAGTGCTTAGAATTGAGCGCTTATATGAATAGTAATAGCGAGTGAAAGCTACATTAACTCTTTGCCAAGAAGTAATGTGCATTATCACTGTTTTTTTAAACGTTATGTCGAACTAACCGAGACGGACGTCGTCTTACTTGGGTTTAAAAGCAACATACAACAAAACAGGCCGCCCATTAACGCATGAAAAACACCTGCGCCATGCTTGTTTCCGCGACTCTTTTGCCTACAGTCGCGTTTGCACAGGAAACGACAGCTTCAAATTCTAAACCAACGTCAGATGCAGCCCCTCTTGCATTCTGCTCAGTCGAACCTGTTACTTTCAGTAGCCAGGCATTAATGCCCAAAGGCCACGTTAAAGTTGAAGCTAACCGTACTGAAATTATCCAAGATACCGTAGCGCTGTTTTCTGGTAATGTTGATATCACGTCAGATACTGCGGTAATTAGTGCATCTCAAGCACAAATTAACGGAAGTGGCAGAGACCTTATTGCGAAAGGCGACGTAACGTATCAAGACTCGCAGTTAAAAGTAGAAAGTGATGCCGTGACCCTTCGCTCTGAAGAAGAGCGCTTAGAAATGCAAAATACCCGCTATCAGCTGACGGGTTTTGTGGGTCAGGGAGCCGCAAAAGATATTGTATTAGATACAGACACGGGAATTGTGCTCAAAGAAGTTAGCTTCACTACGTGTCCTGAAGGCGATGAAGACTGGCTAATACGCGCCAGTGAAATTAGTTTGGAAAAAGGGACCGTATGGGGCCAAGCCAAACACACACGCTTCTACATTGCCGATGTTCCAGTGTTTTATTTACCGTATTTTGCGTTCCCTGTTAGCAACGAGCGCCAAACGGGCTTATTGTTTCCAGAGTTAACCAGTTCAAGCAGAACGGGCGTCGACTATACGCAGCCTTTTTACTGGAATATTGCCCCCAACTATGACATGACCATCTCACCGCGATTGATGACCCTTCGCGGTCTTCAGCTGAATACTGAGTTCCGTTATCTAACGGAGCGTAGCCAAGGCAAAGCGTACGTGGAGTACTTGCCGAGCGACTCAGATATTAGTGGGAACCCTGACCGATATTTTTATCGCTTGGAGCATCAAGGGCTTATAGCTGACAACTGGTTACTAAACGTTGATTTCAACGGATTAAGTGACGACAACTATTTAGTTGACCTTGGTTCAGATTATTACAGTCGCGCTGACACCCACCTATATCGTAGCGTTGGATTAAGTTACTACTCGCAAAATTTATCCGTAAATATGCAGATAAAAGATTTTGAAGTACTGGGTAATACTGCAGATAGCTATCGCGCCGTACCTGAGATCAAAATCAACTACAACAAAGCGTTAGGTGAATATCTAGAGTTCAACCTAGACTCAGAAGTCGCACACTTTGACAATACTCTCGATACCGCTCCAACGGCTACTCGTTTTCACGTTGCACCTACTTTAGCGGTGCCGCTTCGCGCAGCATGGGGTGAACTTGTCGCAGAAACCACGCTTTTTCAAACGGTTTATCAACAAGACAATGTTGAAGGAACTGACTTAAAAGAAGATGTCGAACGCACATTAGGACAAGCTCGCCTTTATGGCGCGTTATATTTTGAAAGGGATACATCGTGGTTCAGCGACGATATGTCGATGACTTTAGAGCCAAAGATTCAATATCTTTATACATCGTATGAAGACCAAACTGCGATTGGATTCTATGACTCAACGCCGCTGTTAACCGACGTTGAAGGATTGTTTAGAGGTCAGGAATTTACTGGCCTTGATAGAATCAGCGATAACAACCAAATCACCCTTGGCGCGACCACACGCATGTTGGATAAAAACAATCGGGAACAATTTGTTCTTAGTGTGGGTCAGATATTCTACCTTGAAGATAACAAAGTCATTGCGGCAACCAAGAATCAAGATCGTTCAGCACTCGCCGCTGAAGTGGATTGGCGCTTTAATAAAAACTGGTTCTTCCATTCTGATGTGCAAGTGACCACTGACACAGACAAAGTTGACTTAAGCAGTGTAGGTATTGAATACCGCAAAGATGATTCGCGCTTTATTCAATTAAGTCATCGCTATGTTCGCGATCTCAGTGGTGAAACCATAGATCAAATTGGTATTTCGGCAAGCTGGCCTATTTCTGAAAATTGGCAGTGGGTTGGCCGTACTTACCGAGATCTTGAACGCAATAGAAGTGTAGAAACCTATGCAGGTATCCAGTATGAATCATGCTGTTGGGCGGTGCGATTAGTTGCGCAGCGCAGCCTGAACAACCGTTACAATGCTAGCGGCGAGCAGACAACAGACGATTTTGATTCTGGAATATCGTTACAATTTATTTTCAAAGGCATCGGGTCATCTGGTACCCAAAGAAGCATGCTTCAAGACGGTATGTTTGGCTATCGTCAGCCTTATAGTTTAAATTAACCCGCAGTTGAGCGCTTTACAGCGCTTAAATGCAATCAACCAATAATAAAAGAGTGTGTATGAAGTTCATTATCCGTGCATTGATGTTAGGTGCCCTACTCTCGTTTAACAGTGTTGCGCAAGAGGTCATGCTTGACCGCGTGGCTGTAATTGTTGACCAAGGCGTAATACTTGAAAGTGAAATCGATGCGCTAATACAAGACGTTAAACGCAACGCAGAAGCGAATAATCAACAACTACCGTCAGATCGTGCGCTTCGTACACAGGCTATTGAGCGCTTAATCTCAAAAAGTCTTCAACTACAAATGGCAGAGCGTATGGGTATTCGTATCAGCGACCCACAGCTAGAGCAAACCATTAGTAATATTGCAGCGAATCAAAATGCAACAATTGAAGAGCTACGTACTCAGTTGGCAGCAGAAGGTATTGCATACGATGATTACCGCGAAGACATCCGCGAAGAAGTTATCATGGGTGAAGTTCGCCGCGCTAACGTACGTCGCCGTGTCTATATTACACCTCAAGAAATCGACACCTTGATTGACCTAATGGAGCAACAAGGTGCTGAGCAAGCTGAATACCGCTTAGGTCACATTCTTATTGGTTTCCCGCCAGAGCCTACAGATGAAGATATTCAATCGGCGCGTGAACGTGCTGACAAAGTCATTTCACTATTAGAGTCAGGCTCTGATTTTGCTAAAATCGCCATTGCGTCATCATCAGGTAACGAAGCGCTCGAAGGCGGTGACATGGGCTGGCTTAACATTAACGCCATGCCGACGCTTTTTGCTGAAGCTATCCAGAACAAAGACAAAGATGCTCTTGTTGGTCCTATTCGAAGCGGTGCAGGCTTTCATATCCTAAAAGTACTAGATACGCGCGGTATTGAGAAAGTCACGGTAGAAGAAGTAAACTCTCGCCACATTCTTGTTAAGCCTTCAATCATTCTTAGTGAGGACAAAGCTAAGGCCATGCTAAACCGCTTCAAAGAAGAGGTGAAAAATGGTGAAGCTGATTTTGCAGAGCTAGCTAAAGAGCATTCAGAAGATCCTGGTTCAGCACTTCGCGGTGGCGAGCTAGGCTGGTCGGATCCAAATAACTACGTGCCTGAGTTTAAAGACGCACTTGCACAGCTTCAGCCGGGAGAATTTAGTGATCCTGTGCGTACTGTTCACGGCTGGCATTTAATTCAGCTTATTGAACGTCGTATTGACGACGCTACCGATAAGCGCAAAGAAGATAAAGCTTACCAGCTTATCTTCAACCGTAAATTTTCAGAGGAAACCGAGAACTGGTTACGTGAGATGCGTGATGCCGCTTACGTAGAAGTTGTCGACTCGTAACAATAAGTTATTCATGAGTACACCAATTAAAATAGCAATAACGCCGGGAGAACCGGCAGGTATCGGGCCAGATTTGATCATAAAACTGGCCCAGGAAACATGGCAAGCTCAGCTTGTCGTGTTTGCCGATGGCGAAATGCTCACAGCACGAGCAAGCGCCTTGGGGCTGCCATTAACGCTAATCGATTACGATGCCACTAACCCGCAAATTCAAGATGCGGGTTCGTTGTTTATAAAGCAAATAGATAAATCCGTTGACGTTACGCCAGGCGAGCTTGATAGCGAAAACGGGTTATACGTAGTAGAAACTCTGCGTCAAGCGTGTCAGGCAAATATGAATGGCGACTTCGACGCCGTCGTTACCGGCCCCGTACACAAAGGCATTATCAACAAAGCAGGGGTATCATTCAGCGGTCATACTGAGTTTTTTGCGTATCAGTCCAATACCATTGATGTGGTTATGCTTCTGGCAACTGAAGGTCTTAATGTAGCGCTTGCCACCACGCATATTCCCCTTGAGTATGTAGCGAAAGCTATCACCCGAGAGCGTCTTCATAAGGTCATTCATATCATCAACACCGACCTTAAATTGAAGTTTGGCGTTAAAGAACCTCATATTTATGTGTGTGGCTTGAACCCTCACGCGGGTGAAGATGGTCACATTGGCACTGAAGAAATTCATACCATCATTCCGGCGCTTAACGAACTAAGAGAAGAAGGCTTAAATATCACAGGCCCTCTACCTGCAGACACCATATTTCAACCCAAATATCTGGAAAATGCTGACGTAGTGCTGGCTATGTATCACGACCAAGGCTTACCCGTGCTAAAATATAAGGGTTTTGGGGCTTCAGTGAATATCACGCTAGGGTTACCTTTCGTTCGTACATCGGTAGATCACGGTACTGCATTAGACTTAGCAGGAACAGGTGAAGCCGACGCCGGTAGTTTCAGAAAAGCATTGGAAAAAGCCATCGAGCTTGCACATCATCAACAATGAGTAAAACACACTTAGGCCATACGGCCAGAAAGCGATTCGGACAAAACTTCCTTCACGATGATTACGTGATAGGCAAGATTGTTGCGGCCATCGCGCCAAAAAATGAACAAAACCTGGTAGAAATTGGACCCGGTTTAGGCGCATTAACAGATCCTGTTTGTGAAGAAGTAGATGCACTCACAGTCATTGAGCTAGACAGAGATCTTGCTAAGCGATTGAGACACCATCCATTTAACGGCAATAAGCTTACGGTTATTGAACAAGATGCAATGACCATGGACTTTGGCGCCCTTTCTAAAGAAATGCCAGTCAAAGACAAAAAGCTTCGCGTATTTGGTAACTTGCCCTACAACATTTCGACACCACTAATGTTTCACCTTTTTGATCATGCTCACTGCATAGAAGATATGCATTTTATGCTTCAAAAAGAAGTGGTAAACCGCTTGGCAGCAGGACCAGGTTCTAAGAATTACGGCAGGCTTTCCGTTATGGCGCAGTATTACTGCCACGTCATTCCGGTACTCAATGTTCCGCCGGGTGCCTTTAAGCCACCCCCGAAGGTTGATTCTGCAGTAGTGAAGCTAGTGCCGCATCAGGCTCCGCCAGTAGACGTTGAGTCTGTAAATACGCTTGAGCGCGTCTGTGCACAAGCGTTCAACCAGCGCCGAAAAACCATTCGCAACTCGCTGAAAGACAGTTTAAGTGAAGAGGAGATCCGTGAGCTAGGTATCGATCCTACCTCTCGCGCAGAAGTATTATCACTTAACGATTTTGCCACAATAGCCAACGCTGTGTCGGCAAAAGAGCACCAACAAGAGCAGTAAGTTCTCTATGGATGTACTTGATATTAAGGTGCGGGTGAAAACCCGTCACCTTCCCGACCACCTTCCGTCAGATTCAAAGCAATTTGCCTTCGCGTACCACATTACGATTGAGAACAATAGCGACCATACGGTGCAATTACTCAGTCGCTACTGGAAAATTACCGATGCAAATGGCAAAACATCAGAAGTTGAAGGTGATGGGGTTGTAGGCAAGCAACCTATCATGAAAGCGGGCGAGCATTTTGACTATACCAGTGGCGCTGTCATTGACACACCGGTTGGGAATATGGAAGGCTACTATGTAATGGAATTAGAGAGCGGCGAGCGTTTTCGCGTTCCTATCGACGTTTTCCGATTAGCCATTCCAAGTATTCTTCATTAAGGTTTCTATGTCGCAAGGTAACACGTACGTCATTGGTGATATACAAGGCTGTTACGATGGTCTTCGTCGCGCGTTAGATAAAGTAAAATTCGACGAAGAAAACGATACGCTACTCGCAGTAGGTGATTTAGTTGCTCGAGGAGAAGATTCTTTGAGCACATTGCGCTTTTTAAAGTCTCTCGGCAGCCAGTTTAGCAGTGTTTTAGGAAACCACGACCTTCACTTACTTGCCGTTGTAAACGGCATCCGCAAAGCAAAAAAATCCGACAAATTAGAGCCTCTACTTAATGCTTCAGACTTGACCGAACTTATTGACTGGTTGCGTCAGTTCCCGTTGGCAATGAAGTTAGATGAGCAATCAGTAATGGTGCATGCTGGACTCTATCCTAAATGGTCTATCGATGAGTGCGTTTCACTTAGTGACGAAGTTAGCAACATCCTAAAATCCGACAATTACGCTGCTTTTCTTTCAGAAATGTATGGTAATAAACCCAACAACTGGTCAGATAAACTTAAGGGTGATGAGCGACTGCGTTTTATTGTGAATGCGTGTACGCGCATGCGTTTTGTTCATACCGATGGCACACTCGATTTTGATAACAAATCTCATCCCAGCGCAGTATCCCACAGCACCAGTAGCACGTTAAAACCATGGTTTGAAGTAGAGAATAAAAAGCTCAGTGACGATCAACGAGTGGTATTTGGGCATTGGGCAGCTCTGTCGGGCCAAACAAACAGTCATCAATTTATCGGCTTAGATACAGGCTATGTTTGGGGGCAAAGCATGACTTTGCTAAACCTGAACTCCGCTTCGCTTGTGAGTGTTTCTGCCTAAAACCAGAGTTTACTGGCTCCGCAATTATCCAATTCGCACATGTTTACGTGTATAATTTTACGCACCAACTGGTATTACCAGTTAAACTTTCTACACTTAAGTGCTAAATAAAATAAACATTAAGTTATTGTAGCCGATACACTTACTTACGATAGTAACGATAATGTCTCATTATCTACTCAGTAATTGAGCAAACTAGCTTCTTTAATCGCTATATTTTGTTTGCTGAGACGGGTAATATCGTTAGGGATAAAAATAAAAAACACTCATCCAGGAGTTCCGATGAAAATAACGGTAGCCACACGCGTAATCGGGGGATTTGTAGCGATTAGCGCACTTCTGATCGTCATTAGTGTTGTTTCACTTTATAACCTCAACTCAATAGGCTCAGCAACGGAAGAAGTAAATGACGTTGCATTACCCACAGTAGCAGGCAGCAATGCACTTAAAGCCAGCTTTCTCAATATGGGCCGACTTACCTTCGAGAGCTACATCGAAGAAAATCTAAATGGCTTAAAAGACAAACGAGCGTCTTTTAACTCTGCCAAAGACACCTTTGAGAGTGAATATAAGAAACTGGCGCAGGCCGTTAATAACGAGCCTGAACTTAAGAGCACGCTGAATACTGTACGTGAGTCATATGAAGCATATATCACCAATGTTGAAGCGATGTACAAAAATCACCAAATGTATCTTGATATACGCAACACAATTCAAGACAGACTGGGTGACGCCGAAGACAACGCAGACGATGCATCTACCTACCTTCTAGATTTCTCAGACTTAGATGCTGTTCAGCGCGACTCTAACCTACGACGTGCGGCAGAAATCGGCGGCCAACTTGAGACCTCGCTGCTTTCTTTGCTCACGGTTTCATACGAGTACATTAAAACAGAGACACTTGTTCGTTCGCAGACGCTAGGCAACGAAGTTGATTTGGTTGTCGAGAAAGTGGTCACGCAATTAAGCGACATGATGCAAACTGCGGGCGGTCGCGATGATTCTGGTACTCTTGATGACATTAACGACTTGGTTAACAACGCAATCAATGCGATTAAAGCTAACGATGGCGTGGTTCAGCTTCATGTTGATCGTCTAGAGCGTAGAAATGATGCTGAAAAAGCGCTTAACGCTTCAGACTCAAATATCGCGCAAGCGGTTGTCGCTCTTGAAAACCTGCTCAACCTTGCAGACAAGAAAGCGACACATGTAGAAAATCAGGTTAATGGCGCGATTGCGACAGGCAACACGTTCGTTATTGTGGTCGTTATCATCTCGATTGCAGTAGCAGCATTCATTGGCTACGTGACCGTTCGCGCAATCACTCGTCCGCTTTATCGTGTAAATGAACTTCTGACGGTGGCTTCATCGGGTGACCTTACTCACCGTCTAGACGATTCGGCGCAAGACGAATTTGGTCTTTTAGCCCGAAACTGCAATACGCTAATTGGAAACCTGAAGGAGCTCATTACAGCCATTAACGTTCGTGCTGAACAGCTGGCAGCCGCCTCAGAACAAACGTCTGCAGTGACGGCGCAAACGACGCATTCAATTCAGGATCAGAAATCACAAATTGGCCAAGTAGCAACAGCAACCACAGAAATGCACTCTACGTCGCAGCTGGTTGTGCAAAACGCTGAAGATACACTAAGTCAAATTCGCCATGCGGATGCTGAGGCTGAGAACGTGCGCCAAATCTCACTAGAGAATAAGAACACCATTGAGATCTTATCTCGTGACGTTCAAGAAGCGGCAGACGTTATCAATAAGCTTCATCAAGACAGCGCAAGTATTGGTGGCATCTTAGACGTTATCCGTGGTGTTGCAGATCAAACCAACCTGCTCGCCTTGAATGCTGCTATTGAGGCAGCGCGTGCTGGTGAACAAGGTCGAGGCTTTGCGGTTGTTGCTGATGAAGTAAGAACCCTCGCCAGCCGAACTCAAGAATCGACACAAGAAATCAACGCAATGATTGAAGTGCTTCAAGCGGGTGCTGAAAAAGCGGTATCGGTGATGAATCAAGGTAAAGAGCAAACTGCGGCGTGTGTGGCACAAACTGAAAAGGCTACACAGGCATTGGATATCATCTCTGACGCCGTTCACAAAGCCCATGACGTGAGCTCTCAAATTGAGCAGTCTGCCCGTGAACAGAATACGGTATCACAAGAGATCAGCGAAAAGCTTGAAACTATTGTGGGTATCGCTGAAGAGACGACAGCTGGAGCACAGCAAACGTCTGAGTCTAGCCATGAAGTGGCTCGACTTGCTGAAGAGTTACAACAGTCTATCAGACAGTTTAAAGTGTAACGCTTTTTACAAATCTGTTTTAAGAAGGGGCTTTTAGCCCCTTTTTTGTGTCCGACAATTAATCTGGCACACTTTAGGAATGCATAGATAGTTACTTTAGAACAGTTTAACTGAGCATTAATCGGCTTTAATTCGTATAAGGACTATTCGTAACAAACCACTAAAAAAGAATGATATTTTCCCGTTTTCGCTTGCCTCTTTTCATTACTACTTTATTGGCGTCAACAATGATCCAGGCTGAGCCATCATATTACAAAGATACAGAAACCCTTCCCTATTCCATTATCGAGACCCTTGATGAAGATATTGAAGTGAGGCATTACAATGAAGCGTTAGGCGTAATGTCTAGTGGGAATGAAGATAACGGAGCATTTCAACTACTCGTTAATTATATCTCTGGTGAGAATACATCCAGTAGCAATGTGTCAATGACGTCCCCCGTAGAAGTTGGAAAGCGCTCTCAAGAAATTGCAATGACCTCTCCTGTCGAAGTCTCATCTTCAGAAACAATGATGTTTTTCTTGCCCAGCAAATATGACATTAAAAGCGCTCCTGTGCCTACGCACAAAGATGTATCGCTGGTTACTGTACCAGCGAGAACGGTAGCCGCTATTCGTTATTCAGGTTTCAACAAGGACAGCGATAAGAAGCAGTATACGAATAAACTGCTTAAAGCCCTTAGGGACAATAATATTGAGCTTGATGGTGAACCTAGCTATATGGGCTACGACTCGCCTTTCACCCTACCGTGGAATAAACGTCACGAAATCATTGTACCGGTCGACATTTTGAAATCATCTACAAACTGATGTGAAATAAAAACGGCCGCCTTTAAGGCGACCGTTTTTTGGGGTCATTCAGCACATTAGGTGCTTATTCAAATAACGCCGTGTGAAGCTTGCGAACCACGTCGTCACTGTCGGTCTCGTTAACCAGGAACGATAGGTTGTGCGGGTTGGCGCCAAAGCAAATCATACGCAGGTTGAAATCTGAAACCGCAGCTAAAATCTTGCTAGAAACACCAACAGCTGTTTGCATGTTGTTACCTACAACCGTGACAAGGTCGTAACCTTTTTCTACTTTCACATCACAGATAGTTTCAAGTTCAGCAATGGTTTCTTTGTTTAGTCGCTGAGCCACAGAGTTTGCAGGGTTATCAAGGGTAAAAGATACCGAGATTTCTGACGTGGTAACCAAATCAACACTTAGCTTGTGCTTAGCGATGATGGCAAATACCTGCTGTAGGAAGCCTTGCGCATACATCATCTTCGGTGTTTTCACTGTCACCATTACCTGCTCTTTACGGCGAGTAATAGCGCGATACGGTGGTTCGTGCTCACAATCACGCACAATCCAAGTACCGCCCTTTTCTGGCTCCTTACTAGAGCCTACAAACACCTTTATGTCCTTGCGAAGCGCAGGCTCCATAGTGGCAGGATGTAGTACCTTGGCACCAAAGGTGGCCATTTCCGCCGCTTCTTCAAAGCTGAGTTCAGGTAACGGATGAGCAGCTGGCGTGATGCGCGGGTCAGTTGTGTACACCCCTGTTACATCAGTCCAAATCTCACACGATTCGGCATCAAGCGCTTCAGCAAGTAGCGCCGCCGTAAAATCAGAACCACCACGACCCAGCGTTGTAGTACGGCCTTCCTCGTCAGCACCAACAAAGCCTTGAGTAACCACTATCGCGTCTTTAATTTCAGGTGCCAGCAATTGTTTAGACAGCTTTTCGATTTCTCCGATTTGCGGCACACCTTCTCCAAACTCACTGTCCGTACGTAACACCTTACGTACGTCAAAGTTCATGGTTTTTACGCCCTGCTCTGCAAGCACTGAAGAGAACATCAGCGATGACATCCGCTCCCCCATTGAAAGCAGCTGATCTTTTAAATCATCGCGGTGAAGGATTTCTTCATGAAACGCTAAGCTTCGCATTTCATCTAACAAGTCGTTGAGTTTTGGCTCAACCGCGTCTTTATCTTTCAACTTGTTAAGAATGGCAAGCTCAATATTGATAATGGCCTGACAGGTCTCTTCAATTTGCTGTTGCGTCATAGGTGTGTGCGCTAAGCTTACCAGGTGGTTGGTTACACCTGCCGCAGCGCTCACTACCACAATGCGCGTTTTGTCATTACCGGCAACAATTCGGGCGCAGTTTTGCATTACTTCGTAATTCGCAACGCTAGTTCCACCGAACTTAGCTATCGATAAGGCATTTGTCACTATATTTAACTCCAGAATAAAACTAGCATTTCGCTAGCAGCAACCGCGCCTTTTGCGCGGTTAATCAATCGTTATTTGGTCGCCTACTTTAATATTATTCTCGGCAAACCACCCTTGGTTCATTTCCAACGCGTAAAGTACCTCTTTCGATGATCCGACCGACTCCAAACTATGCGGAGTGAGAGGTTTTATATCCGTTATTACGCCTTTTCTGTCGATAAATGCTACGTCTAGAGGAACAAAGGTATTTTTCATCCACATGCCCGCAAACTTTGGGCTAGAAAACTTAAAAAACATACCGCAGTCTTCACACAAGGCTTTGCGAAACATAAGACCCTGTGCGCGTTGTTCAAAGGTTTTGGCATACTCAACTTCATAGTGCTTGCCGCCAATCTCAAGTGTAATGGATTCAAAGTCCACTGAATTCAGCGACGATACAGGGTCAACCTGCGCTTTTGCACACCCTAAGGTTAATACAAGTGCAGCAACAATAAAGAAAGATTTTCCCATTAGACATTCCTTTTCGCCATAAAAAAAGCCGGTCACCTTAACGGTCACCGGCTTTGTAGTTTATACACTATTTTAAGCAACATTCAATGTTGGAATAATGCGCGCTTTTGCTTCTTCCTCAGCCTTTTTAAAGCTAGGCATTTTGTCGAAGTTTAAGTAGCGGAATACTTCACCCGACATTGCGTTAATTTTGCTAGCGTATTCCATGTACTCTTCAGCAGTTGGAATGCGCCCAACAATGGCACCCACCGCAGCAAGCTCGGCTGAAGTCAAATAAACATTTGCCCCATCGCCCAAGCGGTTAGGGAAGTTTCGAGTAGACGTGGAAAGCACCGTTGTGCCCGCATCCACCCGTGCTTGGTTACCCATACATAGTGAGCAGCCGGGCATTTCTGTACGTACGCCTACGCGACCATAAATATTGTAATAGCCCTCTTCCATTAACTGGGCTTTGTCCATCTTAGTCGGTGGTGACATCCATAAACGGGTTGGCAGTGTTTTGTTGTATTGCTCAAGTAGCTTACCGGCTGCGCGGAAGTGACCAATGTTTGTCATACATGAACCAATGAAGACCTCGTCTACCTTATCGCCTGCAACGTCAGATAAGGTTTTCGCATCGTCAGGATCATTAGGGCAGCACACAATTGGCTCTTTAATTTCGTTAAGATCGATTTCGATAACCTCAGCGTATTCAGCGTCTGCATCGGCGCGCATCAACTCTGGGTTAGCTAACCATTCTTCCATTTTCTGCGCGCGACGCTCTAGCGTACGAGGGTCGCCATAACCTTCGTTAATCATCCAGCGAAGCATGGTAATGTTTGAACGCAGGTATTCAGCAATCGACGCTTCAGATAGATTGATAGTACAACCTGCTGCTGAACGCTCCGCCGACGCGTCGGACAGCTCGAACGCCTGCTCTACGGTGAGGTTCTCTAGCCCTTCGATTTCAAGGATACGGCCAGAGAAGGCGTTGATCTTGCCTTTTTTCTCGACCGTCAACAGGCCTTGTTTGATGGCGTATAGCGGAATGGCGTGTACTAGGTCGCGTAGCGTAATACCCGGCTGCATTTCTCCCTTAAATCGCACTAGTACCGACTCGGGCATATCTAGCGGCATAACGCCAGTAGCCGCAGCGAACGCGACCAGACCTGAACCCGCAGGGAATGAAATACCTAATGGGAAACGAGTATGCGAGTCACCACCCGTGCCTACTGTGTCAGGCAGCAGCATGCGGTTTAACCAGCTGTGAATAATGCCATCGCCAGGACGCAGCGATACACCACCGCGGTTCATTATAAAATCAGGTAGCGTGTGCTGCGTTTCTATATCCACCGGCTTTGGGTAAGCGGCGGTGTGACAGAATGACTGCATGGTTAAATCGGCAGTAAAGCCAAGACAGGCTAGGTCTTTAAGCTCATCGCGGGTCATGGGCCCTGTGGTATCTTGCGAGCCCACGGTTGTCATTTTAGGTTCGCAGTAGGTGCCTGGACGAATACCTTCAACACCACACGCCTTACCCACCATTTTTTGGGCAAGCGAGAAACCCGCGCCACTGTCTTTTGGTTGTTCAGGTTTTCTGAATAAGTCCGTCGGGCCTAAACCTAGTGTCTCACGCGCCTTCTCGGTAAGACCACGACCAATAATCAGGTTGATACGCCCACCTGCGCGCACTTCATCTAGAATCACTTTCGACTTATAGCTGTATTCAGCGAGAAGTTCACCGGTTTCGTGGTTGGTGATTTTTCCTTCAAACGGGTAGATGTCTATCACATCACCCATGTTCATTTTGTCTACATCAGCTTCAAACACCAACGCACCGGCGTCTTCCATTGTGTTGAAGAAAATAGGCGCGACTTTTGAACCAATGCACACACCACCGCCTCGTTTATTAGGCACACCCGGTAAGTCTTCACCAAAGAACCACAATACAGAGTTAGTTGCCGACTTACGCGACGAGCCTGTACCGACTACATCACCGACAAACGCCACGGGATACCCCTTACTTTTGACTTCTTCTATTTGCGCCATTGGGCCTTTAACTCCAGGCTCTTCTGGCTCTAGACCTTCGCGGGGCATTTTATAAGCGGCTAGGGCGTGCAGAGGAATATCTGGGCGAGACCATGCGTCTGGGGCTGGCGACAAATCATCAGTATTGGTTTCACCGGTCACCTTAAATACGGTATAGGTGATTTTATCGTCCATTAACTTGCGCGACGTAAACCATTCACCTTCCGCCCAAGATTTAATGATGTCAGTGGCGTACTCATTACCCGCTTTGTGCTTTTCTTCCACATCGTGATAAGCATCAAACATTAAAAGGGTGTGTTTTAGTTCTTTCGCTGCCAACGGCGCAAGCGCTTTATCATCAAGTAGCTCCACTAAAGTGGCAATGTTGTAGCCACCGTGCATATTTCCTAGCAGTTCAACGGCTTTCTCTTTAGAGATAAGCTCACAACTGTCTTCGCCTTTAGCGATTGCACTTAAAAAGCCCGCTTTAACGTAGGCCGCTTCATCAACCCCAGGCGGTACGCGTTCTGAAATCAGTTCTAAAAGGAATTCACCTTCACCCTCTGGCGGATTCTTTAATAAATCTACAAGGGCTGCTACCTGTTCAGCATTAAGTGGTTTTGGTGGAATATTTTGAGCGGCACGTTCTTCAACGTGATTGCGGTAGTCTTGTAACACAGTCTCTTCCTCTAAGTTAGCTTGCGCAATGGGAGTAAACGGTCTTGTACGCACTTGACGCAAGGTGTGTTTAATAAAGCATCAACAGTATAACTTCACGGACTCATTTTTTAAATTTTAAGCCCTTTTAATTCACTTATAATCGCTATTCATACCATTACTTTTGAACGACAAAAGCGATTAAAAAGAAATAAGAAAAGTCATTTTAGCAATTAACACGTAGTAAAGTTATAGGGCTTTATGACTTAAAGACAAGGGGTTAGCTGTACACAATGCTTCTTCAATTGAAGCAAACCGTAAACGATTAATACCAATCCGCATAGATAATTACCCACTCAGCGAGAGTTAAAATGTTCGTAATCGCGGCGTGTTACCGCAGGTATAGTGGTTCTACATCAAGGTGACACAATAAAGAGTACGGACATTTAAAACTCGCCCTTCGGGAAGGTCTGGCAAGCTTCCTAGCTTCATTCTGGGAATTTGAAAGGAAACAACCATTCCTGCATTCCCACGCTTTGCTAGGAAACTTGCCAGCGCCTTCTGAGTGGGCACTTATCCATGCGGATTGGTATAACAACAGTAAGTGAGAGGCAGTTCATTGTGACTATACTGGCAGTAAATAATTGTTAATTGGGCAAGTCTGTCTGAGGTCTGGTGCGAAGATAACTTGCAAACTTTGGCTTTCCATTTTTAGTTAAGCCGTAGTACTTAAAGGTTACCCAGCTACCGATAGCGGGCGGAGATTGGCGCTCATTTTCTGAAAAGCCCGTTCCTAATTTAAATTGAATGCCTTCTCGCGTTTCTACAAGAAGCGAGCCCATCATTCCCTTAAATCGTCCTTTTCCCGGAAGCAATGCCAGTACTTTCCCTTCTGCATCTTCAAAGCGTTTTACTTTGAGCAACATGTCACTTCGCCCGGATGTGTACAGCGCTTGTTCATGATGAAGCATTAACCCTTCTCCGCCTTCCTGGGTTACTTGCTCCAGCTTTTCATCAAGTGAAGCAATAGACGTAAGCTTAAATTGAGGGATAACTGCAAACGTTGGATTAGGTGTAGATTTACTTAGGCTGTTAAGCCTGTTGAGTCGCCGACCAAAGGGCTCACCCATCATAGGTATGTCAAAGGCCATAAATCTAACTTTAGCCCAGCGTTTTGCAGATAGAGAATTTGCTGCGGCTATAGTATCTGCTGAAGACACTGTGCTAGATGAAGCGTTAGCGACAGAATGCAGCTCGATGTTTGTCAGCGTTGAAAGCACAATAGAAGCTGTACGTTCAAACTCCCCTCTTCCTATCCAAAGTTCGCCGTCAATAGTGGTTTCTGGCCAGTTAGCGGTGAACCATGTTGGCGCGAATATCTTGTTCCCATTGCGGGTAAGTAATTCAGTACCGTTCCATCTTGCGCGAATACCGTCTAGCTTCTCACTAACCCAATAGTCAGCTACGTTGATATCAGTGCGACTTTGATCGTATTGCTTAGCAAGCTGCAGCACTTCGACAGTATCGAGCATGTGATTAGCATTAACGTTAGCTATGGCGGTGATTGAAAGTACATATACAGCAGTCAAAAAATTTCGCATCGGCTCTTCCTATAACGTGTTAACCTTTGCTTGCTTTTATGCTTTTAATAGAGAAGCAAAAACAAAGAAGGCAGAGTAAATTACTCTGCCTTCTTTGCTTTTATAACTGTACGTAGGAAGGTTTTTTCGCTTAATCGAAGCTGCTCTAGTCGGTAATAATATCAATAACTGAGATCAGCACGTCTTCAGCAAACGCTTCACCTGCCGTTCTTTCTTTATCACGTCGCAGTTTGTAAGTTTCCAAGCAAGCATTTAGCTGCTCGTCGGCGGTGTAAACCCCATGAACATCTGCGTTATTAGCTTGCTCAATACAGCGATCGGTTTGTCCCGTCGTGACGGTACTGCACCCGCTCGTTCCCAAGGTGATTCCAACCATAAAAACCGCAGTGGCGATCCAAGTTACGTGTTTAAATGTGCTTTTATGGTTCAAGATAACTTAATCCTTCAATAAAGACTGCAAGCGTTTTTGTCTATTAACATAAACCTGATGGCCATCGTGCTCAGACGTGGAAAGTGCTAAAGCTTGGTTCACGCTTTCCAGCGCTTTTTTGTACTCGCCCATCTGCTCATAACCATAAGCTAAGCCATTATATGCGTCAGGCGTTTGAGGATACTCAGCAATATCGTATTTAAACAAGGCGATGGCTTTGTCGTAGTTTTGTTTACCCACATAGTGATAACCTAACTCGCGAATAACCCATTCCGGCGCGTCGAGTTTCTCGCCTCGCTGCTTTGAAACACGGGCGTAATAGTCTTTAATACTTTTAATATCTCCACTGAACTGCTGTGGCCTTAAATAAGCTGATAAGAACAATTGATGGTAAGCGCTGAAAGTTGACGCAGCTGAGACCAAATTGTGGGTAACCCCCTCGTAGGCTTCGTTCTCCCATCTTAACCCGGCAGGTTGATTTGCCCGCATTCCAGAAATCATATCGTTATAATACGGGCGCATGGGCGCGCCTTCATTGCCGATAGACGTGTAAATGAAGTGGTCTAATTGATTGGCAGATTTTAAGAATGCAACCGTACTTTTTGCAGATGCGCCATAGTTCCACCACACCGCAGCACTGTAAGTCAGCGCGGCGTTAAAAAGCTCAGGCTTCTGGGTAAGTGCGTACAACGCGAATACACCTCCGGCTGATGCACCCTCTATCACTCGAAAGTCATGCACGCGATATTTCTTCTCTACCATCGGCATAAGCTCAGTGGTTATAAAGGAAAGAAAGTTTGCACCGCCACCGCCATAGCCTACAGGCCCGTTTGGATCTTCATTTGCCGTGGGATATAAATCGCGAAGTCGGTCGGTATTTTCAATGGCGACTATGATGACTTCCGGAGCAGCATTCTGAGATTGCAGCGATTCTAGCACTGCATTCATCATAGTAAGATTTCCCGCACCATCTAGACGATAAATAACGGGGTATTTCTTGTCGGGGTTGTCGGCGTAGCCTTTTGGAAGCTGAACAACCACTTCTCGTTGCTCGTTTAGCACTTTAGACTGGAGTTTCTCTACTTTCAATTCGTAACGCTGGCTGTCGCTGCCTGTTTCGCTGTTAGCCGGAAGGCTCGTGAAAGCAAGAAATAGCAGGGCAATTATAATATGTATTTGTGACTTCAAACTTAAATCCTTTTATAAGACGCTTTGCTTTTCGCAGTAATACTATTTACTTGATTGGGCCAAGCGAACTTTTATTATTATCTATTGTATAACAGGGGTTTATTCGGATTAATGACAATTTCATAGCCACATTACTCTGTATATTCCCCTTTAGCAATACAGGAACTTTCTGTAGACATTTCTCTGCCCAAGTATTTAGTTAGCACAGCGTGTAGTTCCGTTTTATTGACTGGTTTTGTGAGATATCCATTCATCCCGGATGCTAACGCTTTATCTATTTCTTCGGCAACCACCGCAGCAGTGAACGCGATAATAGGAATAGTGATGTTAGCTTTTCGCAACGCTAAAGCGGCTTTAGAGCCATTCATTTCAGGCATGTGTAAGTCCATCAATATAAGGTCGAAATGCTGCTTTAGTGCAATCTCTACAGCTTCTTTACCGTTATTAGCAAGCGTAACTTTCAATCCTGTGTCTTCTAACAATGATTTTGCTACGACCTGGTTAATGTCGTTATCTTCTGCAACCAAAACAGTAAGGTTTGAGAACGACGGTGTGCTTTCCTGTTCTTTAGCGCCAATTACACTATCTGCAATGTCAAACGGTAGCTCGAAATAAAATTCACTCCCCTGACCTACCGCGCTTTTCAGATAAACCGTGCCGCCCATAGCTTCAACCAAGCTTTTTACTATCTGTAAACCAAGTCCCGTTCCCCCGTGCATTCGATTAATGCTGCTGTTGGCTTGGGTAAATGCATCGAATACGCGTTCTTGTTCAGAAGCATCAATCCCGTCCCCCGTATCCTTAACTGAAAATCTGACAAATTGATGGGTCTTTGACGCTTCACCTTTCGATAGCCCTAAAGTGACACTGCCCTGATGCGTAAACTTTATCGCGTTGCTCACTAGGTTGTTTAACACTTGAGAAAGGCGCGTTGCGTCCCCTACAACACAAGTATTTAGTGTTTTATCTACTTCTATTCTCAGTGAGATACCTTTGTTCTGCGCCAATTGTGCATAAAACGCCACGCAATCTTTGGCAGTACTTTTTAGGTCAAAGGGAATGATCTCCAGCGCAAGTTTTCCCGCATTCAATTTGGAGAGATCTAATATGTCGTTCAAAATGCGGTTTAGCGAGAGTCCTGAACGCTGAATCTTCTCGAGGTTAGGCCGTGCACTTTCCGAAATATCATGAGAAAGCACTACATCGGTTAATCCCAAAATACCGTTTAATGGCGTGCGAATCTCGTGTGACATAGTGGCGAGGAATCGTGATTGTGCAGCCGACGCTTGCTTTTCGCTTGCAAGCGCCCTGTTTAGCTCAAGAGTTTTGTTTTTACTCTCTACAAGGGCTTTCTCTAATTGGCTCGCTAGAGCGTAGATAAGAAGGGACACAACAAGGTTGGTCACACAAAGCCTTAGCCAAAGGCCCTTGTCATATTCCCCTTCGTAAAACGGCACAAGAAAAGTACAGCATGCGAGTACTACCATTGCACTTATTCGCCAACCATTAGAAAGCAGTAAAATGGGAAAAATAGTAGCAATTGGAACTAAGGTTGCGGGCATGAGCCCATTGCTTATTACAAGGTAAGGCGCGACGGGAATGGTGAGTATTGCCCACAATTTCGCCAAAGGTTCTTTGTAGTTAGAAAAGATAATTCCCGCTACCGAAATTGCACACCAAGACAGGCCGAAAAATACTGCCACATACACATTTTGGGGTTGGGCTATGACGATTACCGCTAAGATGAGTAAAGAAAAAACCAGCAGAATTTTGAAACCAGCTTTTTGCAAGGCCGATGTGACTTCGCCAAATGATTCAGGCTTTGTAGAGTACTGCTTTGGCATTAGAGTTTCTAAGTATTATTAAATGACTAATAACTCAGTATAAGTACCAAACAACAACTCTGCATAAAAATAATGGGGTCAGAGTACTTTTCTAGCTGTTTACCGCTAGCTCTACAACCGTACTAATGTACTCTGACCCCATTATTCAAGTTGGCTACCGCTGGGTTCATTACCCTATTAATGTACTCTGACCCCACTGTTTAATTTCGGTTGGAGAAAGCCCGTTCCAATATTGCCACCATTAGGTCGCCAAACAATGCTCCCGGCGCAGAACGTTCTGCTCGCCTTACTTGATAAGATTCGTCGAGGCAGTGCTGTAGACGAGCATTCGCCACTTCGGCACTGTTGGTTTCATCTTTATCGATTTGTTCGATACATTTGTCGGTATGAACCATACTTGTGGTGCTACAGCCCCCAAGAATCAGGGCGAATAAAAGCGAAGTGAAAAATACCTGTTGCTTTTTCATAGGTTGCCATTCCTTAGTACACAATGAAGAAATCTATTTCTGTATTACCTCAGTGTAGTACCTTGATGGCGATGTTCAATGAAGTAATGGGGTCAGAGTACATTTCTAGCTGTTTACCGCTGGCTCTACAACCGTACTAATGTACTCTGACCCCATTATTTGGGTACAAAAAAGCCCCAACCGAGGTTGGGGCTTTTAAATGCGTTTGAAAGCGTTAAGTACTTATACGCGCTTAACAGCTACATCTGCTTCGAACTTAGGCTTAACTGCCAAGTCTTCAGAAGGTGGAGCAAACTTAGTTAGGTCAATGCCTGCAACTGCTTGCTTGTACTCTTCTGTCGTTGGGAAACGACCAAGAACCGTTGAAAGTACTACTAGCGGCGTAGAGCCTAGTAGTGATTCACCTTTCTTCTCAGCAGAGTCAGCTACAACACGACCTTGGAAAAGACGTGTAGATGTCGCGATAACTGTGTCGCCTGGCTCAGCCTTTTCTTGGTTACCCATACATAGGTTACATCCAGGACGCTCTAGGTAAAGAATGTTGTCGTACTTAGTACGCGCCGCTTCTTTAGGCTTAGCATCATCGAACTGGAAGCCTGCATATTTCGCTAGAACGTCCCAATCGCCTTCCGCTTTTAGCTCGTCAACGATGTTATATGTAGGTGGAGCTACAACTAGTGGAGCTTTGAATTCAACAGAACCGTTAAGCTTTTCTAGGTTACGCAGCATTTGTGCGATGATTTGCATGTCGCCTTTGTGCACCATACAAGAACCAACGAAACCTAGGTCTACTGGCTTACCATCGTAGTAAGAAACTGGACGGATAACGTCGTGGGTATAACGCTTAGATACGTCTTCGTTGTTTACGTCTGGGTCAGCAATCATTGGCTCGTCGATTTGATCTAGATCGATAACCACTTCTGCGTAGTACTTAGCGTTGTCATCTGGCGCAAGCGCTGGCTCTTCACCAGACTTGATTTCAGCAATACGCTTATCAGCTAGGTCAATTAGGCCTTGAAGCATGTTCGCTTCGTTGTCCATGCCCTTGTCGATCATGATTTGGATACGGCTCTTAGCAAGTTCAAGCGACGCAATCATTGTCTCGTCATTTGAGATACAGATTGATGCTTTCGCCTTCATTTCTGCAGACCAGTCAGTGAATGTGAATGCTTGGTCAGCCAATAGAGTACCGATTTGAACTTCAATTACACGACCTTGGAACACGTTCTCGCCAGAGAATTGCTTAAGCATTTGCGCTTGAGTCGCGTGAACCACGTCACGGAAGTCCATGTGCTCTTTCATGCTACCTTTAAAAGTAACTTTCACAGACTCAGGGATTGGCATTGCCGCTTCACCCGTTGCAAGTGCTAGTGCTACCGTACCTGAGTCAGCACCGAATGCTACACCTTTAGACATACGCGTGTGCGAGTCACCACCGATGATAATGGCACGATCGTCTACTGTAATGTCGTTAAGCACTTTGTGAATAACGTCAGTCATTGCATGGTAAACGCCTTTAGGATCACGTGCAGTGATTACACCAAAGTTGTTCATGAACGACATAAGCTTAGGAATGTTAGCTTGTGCTTTTTTGTCCCATACTGATGCCGTGTGACAACCAGACTGGTAAGCACCATCTACAACAGGAGAAATCGTTGAAGCGGCCATTGACTCAAGCTCTTGGCACGTCATTGGGCCAGTCGTATCCTGCGAACCTACAATGTTTACTTTAACGCGTACGTCAGAACCAGCATGAAGCGGAGCATCTGAATTTACGCCAACTGCATTACGGTTAAAGATTTTTTCAACCGCTGTTAGGCCTTGGCCTTCGTGAGACACTTCTTTCGACGCTGCATATACGGCTGGCGCTTTTGTACCTAGAGTACGTGCTGCGAAAGACTGTAGCTGCTTACCGAATACAACTGCGTAAGAACCACCGGCTTTCATGAACTCCATTTTTTGAGGAGTAAATGATGCAGATACGTCAGCAAGTTCTTCTGAACCGTTGTAAAGCTTCTTCGCCTTAGTATCGATAGTTAGTACAGTACCAGTTGCTACTGAGTAAGCTTCTTCAAGTACTGGGTCACCGTTTGCATCGCGAACGATTTCACCGTTTTCATCAGTTTTCTTAACCCAGTTCTTAAGGTCAAGACCAATACCACCGGTTACGTCAACAGTAGTAAGGAAGATTGGCGCAATACCGTTAGTACCAGCAACAATTGGCGCTTTGTTTACAAATGGAATGTAAGGGCTTGTTGGCTCACCTGCCCATAGTGCAACGTTGTTAACACCAGACATACGAGATGAACCTACACCCATTGTGCCTTTTTCAGCGATAAGCATCACTTTAGCATTCGGGTGCTTCTTACCAAGTTCAACAATTTCTTGCTGCGCTTCAGGAGAGATCATGCACTGGCCGTGAAGTTCACGGTCGGCACGTGAGTGCGCTTGGTTACCTGGAGAAAGAAGGTCAGTTGAAATATCACCTTCAGCGGCGATGTAAGTCACAACTTCAATTTTCTCTGGAACATCAGGAAGCTTGGTAAAGAATTCAGCTTTTGCGTAGCTTTCTAGTACGTCTTTAGCAATAGCATTGCCAGCTTTGAATGCATTTTCAAGACGCTCAGTGTCAGCTTCGTATAGATAAACTTGAGTCTTCAATACTTCTGCCGCAGGCTTAGCAACCGCTTCGTCATCAGAAAGTGCTAGGTCTAGTAGTACTTCTACAGACGGACCACCTTTCATGTGTGAAAGTAGTTCAAGCGCAAACTCAGGGGTAATTTCTTCTACTTTTTCTTCGCCAAGTACAATTTCTTTTAGGAATTGTGCTTTAACACCCGCCGCAGGTGTAGTACCTGGAAGCGTGTTATAGATAAAGAATTTTAGAGAGTCTTCGCGATGCTCGTTTGTTGTATCTTTAATTTGAGCAATAATTTCAGACAGCAGATCTGCACTGTCGATTGGCTTAGGGTTAAGACCTAGTTCCGTTTTACGGGTTTCGATCTCTGCCAGATATTCTGAATACAAACTCATATAGTTCTCTCGGTCTTAGTTTTACTTGGGCGTAGTGTTAAGTCGGTCTTAGCTATACGCATATAAAAATGAGGGATATTTTAACCGATTTTTAGCGGTTACGTAATGACTGAAAGTAAACAGTTAGGTATTCACCCGCCTAAACTGTCGTTGTGTTAAAGCACTTACATTTTTACTAGAAAAACGAATTTTAATTAAAAGCAAAATTAAGCCAATAATTTCATGTAGTTAGAAGCAAGCCATTTGAAATCAATGACGATATTTAGCTTGAATGGTTTGACCAATAAAGATAAATAATAGTGTTGCACTTATGACAGACATTCATTTTATTTATGGTGCTACCAGTACAAATTACCATCAATTTTGAAACAAAATTTCATTTATTAATGTTTTCTGTGCCTAATTTCCTCTTGGCGATACCTCGATCACTCTTCCATTTTCACCATCGGTCAAAAGAAGCAGGTTACCTTGATGATCAAGCGCAATATCCCGCAGCCGTTCCCCAGGTCCCTCAAAAATTTTTGTAGAGATATATTCGTTCGATACGGCTCTAACTGCATACAAAGCTCTGGCTTTCAAGCTGGTAACAAGTAACGTATTAGCTAGCATCGGGAAACGCCCATGGGAATAGTAGATCATGGAGGATGGCGCTATAGAAGGTGTCCAGTCTACAATGGGGCCAGTCATACCCGGATAGGTCGAAAAAGGCGAAATTCTAGCTCCGGAATAGTCTTTGCCTAGTGTAACAACTGGCCAACCATAATTTGCGCCTTGCTGTAGAAGGTTTACTTCATCACCGCCATCTGGGCCGTGCTCATGCAAAAACAGGTTGCCATCACTCCCCTCTACAAGTCCTTGGGGATTGCGGTGTCCAATACTAAAAATAAAGGGGTTATCAGGAAAAGGAGGGTTGGCCAACGGCTTGCCGTCTATTGTGAACCCTAGCACTTTTCCTAGTTGTGAACTGATAACTTGCGCTTGCTCGCGATAATCAAAGCCATCTCCTGTCGTAACCAAAAAGCCCTGTTTTGTGTGTAAAGCACTGCCCTCTAGTTGAAGCAGTTTCCCACCGTAGTGCACAGGCGTGTCTTTGGCTTGTGCCAGTGCTAACACTGGCTGAATGTTAGTAATGCCAGAAGTAAGGGAAAGCTGTCCTTTTACTATGGCAAGACGGTTTGCACTATCGTTCCCCTTGGAATAACTCAGCAACACGGTTCTGTCTTCAGGGAATTGCGAGGGTATAAGAAGATCGAGTACGCCTCCTTGCCCTTTGGTGTACAAGTCATCGAGCATTAAAGAAAACCGCGCACTTTCCCCCTTATTGTCAATAATTACCAGCTCACCATCTCGCGTTACTATCAATATATGGGTGCTTGCCTGAGCCTTATCGATAACCGTCGTTAAGGCCTTGGGAAACGCCAGTGAGGTAGCGATATCTTCTGTCATGACATGCTGGTCGAAATTTTCATAGGCCGTTAGATTTGAGCTACCTGCTTCACGTTGCTCAGTATTAGATGCGTGCTTTTGAGTGAGTTCAGAGGCAGTAGTTACGGCAAAAGCAGGAGCCAAAGCAGCTCCCAATAAAGAAAAAGCCAGTAAACTGATCATCGTACGCCATGACTTCATTGTGATTGTCCTCTTTTACTTAACATACTATGGTATACCCTATTGCCACGCTCAAACCATTTTAGGCCTGTTGAGTTTTGTTTTAATGCACTGTGCGACAAATCTTGGACTACAAAAATGAACAACCTAATACGACGCACTATTTTCCATTTTTTACCATCATGGGCCGTCGGCTTTCTACTAGCAATTACGTTTCACTCGTGTGCCGTTTTAATCGGACTCATTCGAATTGATGTTGATATGAATCCAAGCGATTGGTTTTTCATGATATGGCAAGATGCACTAGGCCTTTTGCCTACTTACGGCGTGATTATTGCTGTTACCTTATTGTTGGCGTTCTTGGCGACACGTTTCATCGTTAAACGTCTTAATCAAAATGCTAGTGGCTCTTCCAACCGTACCCGATTTATTCTTTTCACAATAGCGGGAGGCCTGTCGTTCTTATTAATGCTCATTGCCATGCAGCCCATATTGAATGTGACCCTAATTGCAGGCGCTCGCACTACCTTAGGACTTACCGCACAATGCATGGCAGGCATCTGTGCTGGTGGGCTATATAGTTACTTAAGTGATAGTTCTACAAACAATTGATAACTAAAAATTATAATACTAAATAACCCAACCCTGATGTAAATGAAAAGTTAAGTTTGCTACTGTAAGGCATAAACATCCTACTTACTTTGCCCTACTAGGAACAAGCAACATGATAACTTATCCTGATAACGTGACCTGCTTAGCCGATTATATTGAAAGCGTTTTGCAAAAATTTGCCGACAGGCCAGCGTATACGGCGCTTGGACAAACACTTACATTTGCCGAGATAGACCGTAAGTCATCAGCGTTAGCCCGCTACTTTGTTCACGAAGCTAAATTGTCTCCTGGTACCAAAGTCGCCATACAACTTCCTAATTTAATTCAAAACCCTATTGTTGTTTATGCTGCCTTACGCGCAGGCCTTGTTGTAGTAAATACAAACCCGCTTTATACCGAACGCGAGATGAAGCACCAGTTCACTGATAGTGGCGCGAAAGCTCTGGTTATTCTGGGTGATTTGCTCCCCAAATTCACTAGCATAAAAGATGATACTAGTATCGAAACCGTTATCACCACATCGGCAACAGAGCTTTTAGACCCTAACACTGCACCAAATCTCGATGGTACGATTTCATTCACACAAGCAGTGGAGCTAGGCAATACACTGCCTGCATTTGAACGTCCTTCTATTGCTCTAGATGAACTCGCCATGTTGCAATACACCGGTGGTACTACAGGGGTATCGAAGGGCGCAGCCTTAAGTAATAAAAACGTTTTAGCTAACTGCATCCAAATGCTCGACCGTATTGGTGAGGGCTTCAAAGATGGTGAAGAAGTATTGGTATGCCCATTACCGCTTTATCATATTTATGCATTTACGGTTGGAATGATGGCGCTCTTTGCCAAAGGTACTCAGATAATTCTTATACCCAATCCACGGGATATCGACGGTTTCATTCAAACACTCAAGCCCCATAAAATTTCAGCATTCATGGGGATCAACACCTTGTTTGTTGGTCTTGGGAGACACCCTGAATTTGCAAAGTTAGACTTTTCTAAATTACACCTCACAATGTCTGGCGGCACCGCACTTACTCAAGCCGCAGTATCTATTTGGCGAGACGTAACCGGGAACACCATCACCGAGGGCTATGGGCTATCAGAAACTGCGCCAGTTGTATCTTTTAACATTCCAGGTAAAGAAGAGATTGGCACGGTGGGGCACGAACTAGAAGGCACTGAAGTTGCGTTACTGGATAGCCATGATAAGCCGGTGGCTGATGGTGAGTCGGGGCAAATTGCAGTTCGCGGACCTCAGGTTATGCTGGGTTATTGGAACCGAGACGACGAAACTGCCAAAGTCATGACCCAAGATGGCTTCTTTAAAACCGGGGACATTGGCATTCGCACCGAATCTGGGGCAATTAAAATTGTAGATCGTTTGAAAGATATGATTATTGTCTCTGGCTTTAATGTCTATCCAAACGAGATTGAAGATGTACTCACAACTCACCCTAGCGTGATGGAAGCCGCAGTTGTGGGTAAACCCGATGAAAAGACCGGTGAGCGAGTGTGTGCATTTATTACTGTTTCAAGCGATGTATCGACACAAGACGTCATTGATTTTTGTAAACAGCACCTCACAAATTACAAGATCCCTAAGTCGATCACGATACTTGACGAGCTACCAAAATCTACCGTCGGAAAAATTCTACGTAGAGAGCTTCGTTCGGCCTAATGACTCCCCCACTTGCGCCGCACATTCAGCGCGGTGCTTAATACCTAGTTTTACGCGTTTTCCATTGAAAAATCAGGTTATTGCTACCAAAGGATAATCTGATTTCATTGGAAATAAGCGCGGTACAGACTATAACTTATCTATACCCCATTCACTTTTGTTGCACATATGCAATTTATGACATTGTCTGTCAAAACTAGCCGTCGTTCTGTCCTGCAATTCAACATTGTTGTAGGAGAGTTCACATGAGCGCGCAGCTTTTACAGCGGCAGGCCATGGATAAACACGGCATTGTTGCGACAATGGACGTAAACGGTAAAATTCTAAGCGCTAATGACAAGTGCAGCCAACTATCTGGTTTTTCAATTGACGAGATAATTGGGGAAAATATCTCCGCATTCGATATTACCAATATGTCCGAGCAGGAAAAATCAGATATTTTTGTTTCGCTATCTCAAGGCCAAACCTGGCAAGGCGAAGTACATAGTCTGACTAAGTTGGGCGAACCTTGGTACGTATTTGCCACTCTGGTTCCCGTCATTAAGTCACCGCCGCGGGTAGACCACCTAATTGCTATTGCCACCGATATATCAGAACAAAAGCGATTAGAGACGAGACTTTCCGAAGGGCGCGCGTTCTATCGAAGTATCACTGATAGTATCGGCGAGGGTGTGTATGCCGTAAACGGTGAAGGTACAACACAGTTTCTCAACCCCGCTGCCTCGCGATTATTAGGGTGGTCGCTTGACGAATTACAAGGCCGACGTTTCCACGACACGGTCCATTATCAAAAAGGAGATGGAACCCTCCTTCCTAGAGAGCAATGTCCAGTTAACCTCACTATCCGAAGCGGTCAGTCTTACACGTCTTATGAAGACTTCTTCACCGATAAACGGGGCCGCCTTTTTCCCATATCTATTGTTGCGGTTCCTCTGCTCGATAAAGAAGGAAAGCCCGATGGACACGTGGGCGTATTCAACGACATAAGCGGCCAAAAAGCCATTGAACAAAAACTCCAAAAGGCGTATGACGAAGCCCAAAGTGCTAACAAGGCAAAAAGCGACTTCCTTGCCACAATGAGCCATGAAATAAGAACACCGATGAACGCCATTATCGGCCTCACTCACCTTGCCCTAGAATCCACCGACAATGAGCAACGTCAGCAATATTTAGAAAAAGTGCAGCGCAGCTCTACAGCATTGTTAGACCTGATGAATAGCATTCTCGATTTTTCTAAAGTGGAAGCAGATAAAATAGAGATAGTTGATGAGCCCTTCACCTTAACAAAAACCATCGATAAACTCGCTCAAGTCTTTCAAGTAAAGGCGCAACAAAAGCAGCTTCAGTTGCTTTTTGATATTCGGTGCCATACTAATTTGCAATGTCGTGGCGACAGCGAAAAGATATACCAAGTACTGCTCAACCTTTTAAGTAATGCTATAAAATTTACCGCCAGCGGCCACGTAATACTGACGGTTGAAAAGCGCGAAAACCAATTAGCATTCAGTGTTTCCGATACCGGTATGGGTATCAGTGAGCAAGTAAAATCAAAACTTTTCAAAGCCTTTGTTCAGGCTGATGCATCCATTTCCAGAGAGTATGGGGGAACCGGCCTTGGCCTTGCGATATGTAAGCGTCTGGTTGAACTGATGGGTGGTGACTTAACCTTGGAAAGCGAGGTAGACAAGGGAAGCTGTTTTTCCTTTGCATTGCCTGTCTGTTCTGATGAAGGCCCTGGTACAGGCCCTCAACTTCCCGTATCGGTTCCCGACAATGTACTGTGCATTCAAACACACGAAAGCGTGAGCCAAGGATGCGAAATACTTGCGGCAACATTGAACAGACATAACATTCACTGCCAAATAATCGACCAGGTTGAAGGGCTATTGCCGAGTAAAGCCTCTCAAACTATCGCATTTCTACCAGATGATGAGCAAAGCTGGAATAGCTTCATTAAACACATGCAGTTTGGTGAATATCAGTCGCTAAACCTTACTACATTAATCAGTCCCCTCAACAAGCAAGACGTACAAAAGCGAATGGGAAGTGCCCTTGTTCAAAATATAAATATCATTGAGCTTCCGTTTACCGACACAGAACTTATTTCAACACTATCTCCAGCTCAACTATCACTCAGTAAGCGGACAATAGAAGGCCTTGAAAGTCGAAAATGGCGAACCAGGCGCCTTTTAAACAAACATGTGCTTGTGGTAGATGACGACGCAATTAGTGTAGAGATTAGCCAGCAAATACTTTCTGATCTAGGTATTAATGTTGCTGTTGCTTCATCGGGTGAGCAGGCACTTGCGTTATGCGAAATGAGCAAATTTGACGCTATACTCTTGGATTGCTACTTACCCGGCGTATCGGGCTATGAAGTTGCAGAACAACTTACCCAGAAAAAAGACTGGTATACGCCAATTATTGCGCTTAGTGCCGATGAGTCTCAGGAGGCTTCTGAAAGCGCGCTTACCGCCGGTATGTGTCAGCACTTGGTTAAGCCCGCTACCGCGGATGAAATCGTTCATACCATCGATATTCACATACATTCAGGCTACATTGAAATAAACCCTCCGGACGAAATAAGCCAGTTTATCTCGTCGCTGCTAACATTTTATAAAACCTACAGCCAGCGTGGTGTTATGTCTGACTTGCTCGATATTTTTCATACACAGACGAACACGTCGAAATTGTTAACCTCTCTGCTTGAAGATGCTCAGCTTATTGGCGCCACAACGCTTGAGCAAAGCCTGCTTCCTCTTATAGAAGCACAAGAGAGAAATGAAGCTGTTAATGCAAGACACGTAACAAACTTATCGTTTCAGCTAGATGCAACGCTACGCCTAATTGCTCACACTATCGATAAAAACGACACCGACAACATGCATCAAAGCGGTACGAACTTCGATAAATCCTCCATGCTATCGACCCTACGCAACGTTGAGCAGGCGCTTCAATCTTATGACGCGAAAGCGGTTGAATACATCAACGTATTGGCAGCCAATTACAGCGAGTCGGTCTATGCACATAAGATTAACCGATTGAAACAGCTTGCTACCATTTACGATTTCGAAAGTGCTCAAGCGGTTATTACGCAACTGATAGGCGATATTACCGATGAATAATCAACGTAATGAAGCACATAGGTTTAGCATATTAGTGGTTGATGATGAGCCCGCAAATATCGATATTCTATTAGGCATTTTAGGCCCTTACTATGATGTAAAGGTTGCGCCTTCGGGAACAATAGCACTTAAGATTACCCAGCAGTTTACTCCCGACCTTATATTGTTAGATATAATGATGCCCGGTATGGACGGTTTTGAGGTATGTAAAAAGCTCAAAGCTAACGAGGCGCTTAGCCATATACCCGTTATTTTTGTTACAGCCTTAACTCAAGGAGAGGACGAAGAAAAAGGTTTCAAACTAGGTGCAGTAGACTACATAACCAAACCCGTATCACCGAGTATCACCCTCGCTCGCGTTAAAACCCACATTAGTTTAGCCCATCAAATGCGGACGGCTGAAAACCTTGTAGCGGCGCGTACTAAGGAACTAAGTAAAAGCCAACAAAGCGCAATCAGCATGTTAGCTGCCGCTGGTCATTACAATGATACCGATACCGGTCATCATATTTGGCGGATGGCAGCTTACAGCCAATGTCTTGCTCTGGCTCACGGTTGGCCTTTCGAAAAAGCGTGCCTGCTCGCGCAAGCTGCTCCAATGCATGACACAGGCAAGATAGGTATTGCAGACGCAATATTAAAAGCACCTCGGCGATTATCTTTGAGCGAAATGGAGGTTATGCGCTCCCATGCTGAAATAGGGCACAGAATACTGTCTCAATGTGATACCCCGCTCTTTAACCTCGCAGCCGAGATTGCTTTATGTCATCACGAAAAGTGGGATGGCACAGGCTACCCACGAGGGTTAAAGGAAGAGGCGATACCTGAAAGTGCACGTATCGTAGCTATTGCCGATGTTTTCGACGCCCTTACAATGAAAAGGCCTTATAAAAAAGCGTGGGCTGACGATGATGCTTTTGATCATCTTAAACGAGGTTCAGGCCAGCACTTTGATCCCGTATTGGTCGACTGCTTTCTTTCAATAAAGGAAGAGGTTTTAGAAACCAAACGCTATTGGAACCAGTTAGAGGCAGAAGGAAAGATGGCCTCGGTGTCTGACTTATTGCCTCAAGTACTTTTCCCTAGCGCATAAAAAAGGGTCGAATATTATTCGACCCTTTTAAATGATGTATTAACGAAAGTACGATACTTAACTTGTACCTAGCTCAGCTGCAATGGCGTCTGCCTGACGCTTTTCGCCCTGCACAAACTGCTTCCATTGCTGTGCCATGGCACGACTTTTCTGATGCTTTTCTGCTTCAGCTAGCTGATTAAGCGCAAGGGCATATTGCTTCTTGTTGTAAAGTGCCATGCCTTTAATCAGGTAAACCAAACCAGGGTTTCTCAAATCGCCCTTTTCAACGGCTCGGTCTGCCGCAGCAATTGCATCGTCGAAACGCTCTTCATTAAGAAGAATTTGCGCTAACTGTGCATCTAACTCACCGTCTTCAGACAGTTCAGCCGCTTGCATCATAACGGGAATAGCTTTGTCTTGCTCTTTAGCAAGTGACCAGCTTTGGCCTAAGAACTTAAGGTTGCGCAAGTTTTTCTCTAGCACGCCGTCGTTCATCGCCTGCTCCATCAACTTAGCACCTTTGTAAGGTACGCGATGATAGTAATAAAGCTGCGCCATGTTAAACACATCAGCGGATGTATTAACAAACCCTCGCTGATAAGCGGTTTCCATAATAGCCAACTGCTTGCGCTCTTCGCCTAGCTCACCGTACATGCCCGCTAGCTGGATCCAATACTTAGGCTCGTCAAACAGCTTCACCATTTTAACCAGAACGTCTTTAACCTTCTCAGGCTGCTTGAGTTCATAGAAAATAGCGCGCTGAAGTATTAACCAACCTTCGTCAGGGATCATGCCTTCCGCTTCGTGATCGGCAACGGCTTCAGAAATCCACGTTGCGGCTTGCTCGTACTGTTTATTCTGATAGTACGCTTGGGCCTTTATCACTTTGTTTTTCACCGGCACAGGGCCCGCATTAAGACTTTCCCAACGCTCTAAGTAGGTGATGGTATCGTCGTAATTACCCTGCATAAGGTTAAGCTGCGCCAAACTGAAAAGTGTAGTCATTTCGAACTTTTCAGGAATAGGCTGTTGCTCTACTACCTTGGCAAACGACTCCAACGCTTTTGCATAGTCTTCGTTGTTGTAATAAATGAAGCCGAAAAAGTTGTACATCATCGCTTTTTCGTAGGCGTTCATAGAATGAGACTTATCTTCCACTTCTTTCAAAATGGAAATAGCTTCTTCTACATTGCCCGCTTCATCAGCTGCCGTTTGTGCACGGGCTAGCTGCTCGTAGACTTTACCGCGAAGCGTAGGCACGCGACGGGTTTGCTTATCGCTAGCTTTTATCTCTTGTCCATCTTGCTGCTCAGCCTCTTGCGCTGTAGCGTTAGAAGCAATGAACATGGTAGGTACAGATACCGTGGCCGATGCAAATGCAAACGCCAGTGCACTAAGCAAGGTATTCGTTTGTTTTCTCATCATATTCTGTTACCCGTCAATTAGGAACGAAATACGGTTTTGTACACCAGACACTTCTGTTGCTTCACCGTTAACCACGCGAGGCTTATATTTGAACTTCATTGCCGCATCAATCGCCGCTTGTTCAAAAATACCTGAAGGGTTAGCTTCAACAACAATTGGGTCGCGTACTGCGCCTTGTTTAGTTACCGTAAACTCAACAATAACGAAACCTTCAATACCCCGCTGAAGTGCACGTCGTGGATAAACCGGTGCAACTTTAACGATAGGTAAATATTCACCATCACCAGATTCAAGGGCCAACCCGCCTTCTAGCGAGATGTCGTCTCCGACTTCAGCACCAAAGTCCATCGACGTACCTTCTGCATCTGGAGAAGGCGAGTCCATTTGAGGCTGCTCCATTTGCGGTGGCGGCTCTTCAGGCTTAGGTGGCTTCTTCGGCTTACGATCTTTTTTCTCAACCTGTTCATCCTGCTTAACCCTTACGAAGTCAAGCACGCTTCCCTTAGGCGGCTCAGTTAGTGCGCTGCCACCCATCTTGATAAGCGATTGCATCAAGAAGAACAGGCCTAACGTGATCGCAAGGGAAATAACAAATGCGATTAAATATCGTGGCATGATTTATTGCTCTTGGGCTGCAATCGAAACATCGTAAACGCCAGCGGCTCGCGACGCGTCCATAACCTTAATCAGTGTTTCTGTTGTGGCTTTTTTGTCAGCCTGAATTACAACAGAACCCTGTGGGTTTTCTGCGCGAAGACGCTCAATGTTCGCTTGCACTGCGCGAACGTCGATACGGCGCTTGTTAATCCAAATTTCGCCTTTATCTGAAATAGCGATAAGGATATTAGCGCGATCCTTTTTCACAGCAGTTGCTGCTTCTGGACGGTTAACATCGATACCCGCTTCTTTCACAAATGACGCAGTCACAATGAAGAAGATCAACATGATAAATACAACGTCCAGCATGGGCGTCATGTCGATGGCTGCTTCTTCTTCATCGACTAAGTTTTGAAAGTGCTGCTTCATAATAAATACCTTACCTTAACGCTTAGCTAGCATTAACGTTGAATAATCAATGCATCCTCAAGATGCGTGCGTTCTGATTTCACCATACGAGTTAACCAGGTAGCGGCGAATACGCCTGAAAGTGCGCCAACCATGCCCGCCATTGTGGGGATAGTGGCTTTCGATACACCTGACGCCATTGAACGAGCATTACCTGAGCCCGCAATCGCCATTACATCGAACACTTCAATCATACCGGTAACCGTTCCCATCAAGCCTAGCAGCGGACAAAGCGCAACCAGTGACTGGATAATTGGGATGCTGCCGTTTAGGCGCATGGTTAACTGTGAAATTGTTTTCTGACGAACCTGCTCTGCGAACCAAGAAGAGCGATCGGCACGTGCTGTCCACATTGCTATCGCTTCTTTCTTGGCTTGCTTGTGCCAAACCATCAGATACATCGCACGCTCGAGGATCAAAAGCCACATAACGAATATCAGCAGACCGATGACCAGGAGAACCTGGCCACCTGTTTCTGTGAAATCGCGAATTGCTTCTAGAAACTCGATCATGATTAGCCTCGCTCAGCGCGCTCTGCAATTACGCCAGACGCCTGTTCTTGTAGGATGTACACAATGTTCTTAGAACGTGTGTTAAGCATTGCATAAAGCAGTGTCATTGGAATCGCTACAACTAGACCTAGTACTGTTGTTACAAGTGCTGTTGAAATACCACCTGCCATCAGTTTCGGGTCACCCGTACCAAACAAGGTGATAGCCTGGAAGGTGTTGATCATACCGGTTACCGTACCTAGTAGACCCATAAGCGGTGCTACAACAGAGATAATCTTAATGATAGTTAGGTTACGACCTAACTTAGGCACTTCGCCCAAAATCGCTTCTGTAAGGTGAAGTTCAAGTGCTTCAACGTCCGCGTCTGGGTACTCGTCACGTACTTTAAGTACACGGCCAAGCGGGTTGTTTGTGTTTACTTCTTTGCTCTTAAGCTGTTTGTTCACTTTCATGCGAATAAGCGTCAGCGTTACAAGACGCTCAAGGGCAAGTAGAAGACCGAATGCACCAACGATAAGAATGATGTAACCTACAACACCGCCTTGCTCTACACGCTCTTGAAGGTTAGGCGCTTGAACAAGAAGACCTAGGATTGAACCACCCGTTGGGTCGATACCGAACTGCACTAATTCACCGCTTGATGCTTGTAGTTCAGCAGCAGAATCCATGTAACGGTCAGCAGGCTGACGTACAAGTTCAGATACTGTGCCTGTTACACCGTTGTACTCTAGGTATTTACCATCAGCAACAAGTGCAAAAGGACCTACGCGAACAACAGACTTATTCACTTTTTCACCGCCTGCTTCAACAACGTCTGTCTTGAACGTAGTGACTTTGCCGGCTTCAGTCATTTCACGCTGCATTTCAAACCAAACGCGCTCAATTTCTTCAATTGATGCAAGTTTTGAGCTTGAACCCATGTCTTGTGCCATCTTATCAAGGAAGTCAGCACGGCCAGGGATTTGTGCAGAAACCACTGAGTTATAGAATTTGTTTTTGGTGTCGCCAGCGATTTGCTGAAGCACACCGAATAGCTCTTTAAGTGAACCAAGACGTGTGTCTAGTGCACCGTTTAAGTCAGCCAGTTTGAATTCGTTTTCTTCGAACTGAGTTTCAAGCTGCTCTGATTGTGCAAGCATTTGGTCGCGCTTTTCACGAGTTTCGCGAAGAATGCGATCTTGCTCTGCACGTTGCGCTTGGAAATCACGCTCGCGCTGTTTGTTTTGCTGAGACTGTGCGAACTGACCTTCTTCTAGTTGCTTAAGAAGCGCGTCTAAGTCCATGGCACGGTCGCTTTGTGCGAAAGCACCAACGCTGATACTAAGGGCTGCTAGACCAACAGCGATACGTTTTACTGTGTTAAACATTCTCATCAACCTCTTAGTCTGTAATTGCCACTGGCAGCATTAGCAAGTCTGGTGCAAGTTGCTTCTTCGCCATGCGCAGACCTTTTGTAATTTGTGTACGGTAGCTGCTATCAAGCTCTTCCCACTGACGAGTTTGCTTGTTCCAAACACCCTGCATGCTTGCATCACGTGTTTGATAAATTAGCGCTGTGCGACCAAGGCGTAGGAATTCAACGTCACGCTCTTGACCGTTAATTGAATGAATACCGCTGTACGCTTCCATAGTGCGGCCGTAGTCCATCTCTACTTGATACGCTTCCATTACGCGGCGGAATTTTTCAGACGCAGCAACGTCGGCACGGTCCATCATAGCGCGAAGGTCAGCAACGCGATTTGCGCGCTCTTCTGGAAGGAATGGTACGTCTAGCGCAACAAACTGCTCTAGGCCGTCAATCATGCGCATCATTAGTGGCGTGATTTGACGCTCAACAACAGACACTTCATCGATAGCAGCATTTAGGTCTGCCATTTCTTGTTCTTGGTTATTGATTTGCTTACGAAGCTGAGTGTTATAAACCTCAAGGCCTTCGATTTCTTTCATCAATGTTTTGAACTGTTGAAGTTTGCTGTCGATTTGATCGGTAATACCGTTAATCTTTTCTTGCGATTTCGCCGCTGACTCGTTTATTTTCGCTGCCTCATCGACAACGGGTTTTAAGACTTCATCGTCTTGTGCAAGCACGGGTGTCGCTGCTAGCGCACCTGCCACAAGCAAGGCATTGATAAGCTTCATACATTCAAACCTTTAAAGTTAAAAGAAATCGGTTGTATCCGACTATAAATTTCTGCGCGTAGGATAGGAGTTTTCTGTGACAGTTTTATTACGAAACTGTCATAAATCGATGACTATTGTCACAAATAGAAAAGCCCGGCAGGAAAACCGGGCTTTAGATGATTGTTGCTGCTCTCTTTTTGAAGAAGCAGCACTGGCTGTATTTTCTTAGAAGTTATAAGTAATTGAAGCGTTTATACCTGTACCTACGCTTAGCTTACGCAGCGTAAGACCTTCTTGCTCAATTTCTTTCTCATCGTTGAAAATGTTTTGCACACGTAATTTAATCGTAGTGTTGAAGTCTGGATAGTAAGTATAAACAGCATCCAATGAATGGAACGGTTTTTCAATACCATCTTCAAAACCACGTACGCCAGGCGCAATGATACGTTCACCGAATGAGTTATAGACTAATGACGCTGAATGCTCACCGTTATCAGAATCCCAACCTAACTGAAGGTTAGCAACCCACTCAGAGTGACCCACTAGACGACGTTTGTCGTTAGTAATAGTCGCTGTGATTGTACCGCCGTATGCTTCACGAGCCTGCTGAGAGAACAGTGATTCTTGATCGCCACTACCAATGGTTACTTCTGAGTCAGAAAGCGTCATGTTTCCTGATACAAAGAAGTTACTGAAGTTATCACCAATAAAGCCAAGGTCGTGCAAGAATTCAAACTCGATACCGTACAGCTCACCTTCCTGACCGTTCGCCGTCAATAGCTGAGGCACACCTTCACCGCCGTCAA
Organism: Alteromonas sp. W12; assembly: GCF_001924945.1. NCBI lineage: Bacteria > Pseudomonadati > Pseudomonadota > Gammaproteobacteria > Alteromonadales > Alteromonadaceae > Alteromonas > Alteromonas sp. W12. The sequence goes on along the minus strand of NZ_LQXH01000001.1, from coordinate 178,371 downwards.
ACTGCACCATCTCGATAGGGTTTTCCATATCTTTATAGAAAAGTGCAACAGACAAGTTGTTACCTTGTGACATATACCACTCCCAGCGGAAGTCGATATTCGTCAATTCAGTTTCAACCAATGAAGGAGAACCACGTACAAGGAATTCTGTCAGCGGGTCAATAAAGAAGGTTGAGCTGATATCACGTAGGTCAGGACGAATTAGCGTCTGGCTGATGTTAAAGCGATACTGCATTTCTTCACTTGGGATGTAAGTGAAAGCCAATGACGGTAGTACATCAGATTCATTGTAGATGCTGTCAATGATGGCATCTGTGTCGTCAGCAAACTTATCCGAGTGCTCGATAAATGGAATCGATACTTGCTGGAAGTCTTCATAACGAGCACCGCCACTTACGCGGAACTTCTGGTTGAAGAATGCATCAACCATGAAATAGCCTGCGGTAAGTTTAGTTGCCGCTGAGTACTTATCACCTGCACCTGTATTGTCCTGAAACACAGAACGACCCGTTGAGCTGGTGTAGAAGTCGTCGTTATAGATATTTTCTTGTGAGAAAATTTCATTCAAACGGCTACCTTCTTTAAAGTCAGAAGAAATACCAAAATGACGCACCGCTAAGTCAATATTGTTACCGTCACGGGTTTTGTCGTAGTAATCCATACCGGCTTTAAGTTCAACGTCGTAGCCATCGCCAAAGAACGCGGTAGACACGTTGAAGCCATAGGTATCAGACTCATCATAAAGCACCTGATATTGACGGTTTAAGTTTGTTCCTGGCGTATCATCAAGACGCTCAAGCTCTAATGCACCCGACTCATCGTAGAACTGCTGGAATGTTACTTCCATGATGTCTGGCGCTTCACGAGACGCACGGCTAGTTCCAACGTACCAATCGAAAAACACACCGTCTAACAAGTTAAGGAAGTTGTGCGTACCTTTAAGCTGTGAAGAAACCATTTCACGCTCTTCGAAAATGATATCCATGCGGCGGAATTCTTCCACGCCAGGGTTAGATTCACTTTCGTCAAAGTAGTATCCATCGCGAACACGGTCACGCATGTCGTGAAGGATCATGTTCACAAGTTCTACTTTGTGGTTGCTGTTGTACTCGTAACCCACGTTGAACATACCGCTCCAACGCACGTTTTGCTCAGTTGACACCATGTCGCGATATTTAGTGAAACGTGGATTTTCCTGACCACCACCAATATCGTTACCTAACATCTCTTCGGCAACTGTCCATTCGTTGCTGTAAGAAACCGTTGCAAGGAAACCAAGTACAGAGTCGTTGTCGAAAACGTAATTGTTACCAATGGTCGTACCCAAGCTGAAGTTCGGGTCTACAGACTTTTCGTCTGGGCCGATGTCCCAGTTAAATGAACTTAGGATATCCTGCGTTTCAGCCAGTGTTCTTGTACGGTCACCCTCGAAGCCTGCAGAACCATTTGCAGCAAGACCCGAGCTGATAATGTCAGGCAGTGCACGGGTACCGTCATCACGACCTGTCCAATCATCGCCGCCACCAGAATAGAAAACACCAGTATCGCTGTTCTGCGTATTCCAACCGCCACCTGCACTTACGTTGAATACAAACTCAGATGGGATTGATTTAGTACGAATGTTTACGTTACCACCACCAAAGTGCCCAGGCATATTGGGTGAGTAAGATTTCTGAACGTTCAGGCTTTCGATGATACTTGATGGGAATAAATCAAGCGGTACAACCGAGCGCGTAGGATCCGGACTCGGTACCGTCATGCCATTTAGCTGTGTGCTTGAATAGCGCTCACCTAAACCACGAACGTAAATAAATTTACCGTCAACTAGCGTAAGACCTGTTACACGTCGAAGTGCAGCAGCGGCATCGCCGTCACCGGTACGAGAAATTTGTTCTGCGCCAAGAATATCAGCAACGAACGCCTGATTTTGACGCTCTTGTAAAACCGCCGTTGCGGTTCCTTTAAGTCGCGTGCCCGTAGCAACGACTTCTTCAATTACTTCGTCTTCTGACTGCTGTGCTACTGCTGATAACGGTAACGCGCTTGCGCCAAGAATGGACGCGATAGCCAGCGAAAGTCCACCGACTTTAAATGCTGACGTTTGATTGTTTTTCATTGTGTAACTCCTAAGAAACTGTAATCAGGTAGCTGCGCTTACACAAAAGCTAAGGCGTAAAAACGCCTTAGCTTTACTGTGTCTCGCATTCACTTATTAGTCTTGAAGACCAACAGTTACCCAACCCAGTGTCCAGTCAGACTCACCGTCGAATGCACCTTGGAAGTCTGTGCTATCAAAGAAAGCGTCCAAAGTAGAAGCGTCGAAGCCTGAACCTAATAAAACTGAATTGCTTGCAGGTACGAAACCTGTTGAATCAAAGCCAAGTGCTGCAGTTTCAGCAAGAACGCTGTTGCCGTCTTGACCTTCAAACCACGCTTGCGTGCTGTCTGTACCAATTGTGTCTGAACCAAATGCGCTCGCAGATGAACATGCTACTGTTGAGTGTGTCACAGTTAGTGAACCTGCTGCTGCGTTAGCAATTGATTCATCACCATTCACTCGTAGGCAGTTGCTGTAGTTTGCGCCACCGGTAACCACTAGGTTTTTGATTGTTCCCGCTGTACCGTTGCGAAGACGTACACCGTTTGTATTGTCTGCACCTAAAATTGTTACGTTAGATACTGTTGGTGTCGTCAATGGTGTCCACGCAGGGTTATCTTCGTTGTTGTCAGCTTCGAACGCATTGTCGCCGCCCGCTGCATCTTGCTTGATAACTACGTACTGCGCCTTACCTGTCCAACCGAATGACCAGTCTAGAGAATCATCACCGATAGCAGTTAATACTAAGTGGCTTACGTTTACTGTACCGCCGAAGAACTCAACGCCATCATCTAGGTTTTGGTGAACTTGGATGAAGTCAACTTCAGTGCCGCTACCTACACCCGCAAATGAAATACCGTTTAGCTCATCACCTGCCGCAAGTGCTTTACCTGCGTGCTTCACGATAACGTAGCGAAGCGTACCTGAGTTATCTTCACTGTCTGCACCACCGTATAGGCCTGCATCACCTTCTGCGGCTACACCACAGTTAGCCAGTTCAGCTTCAGACGTATCACCGTCGTCACCTGTGTTACATAGGTTTGTTGGTGCGTTACCTAAGATAACTAGACCGCCCCATTGGCCGATGGCTGTTTCGCCGCCAGTCATATCTTCTGAAGATGTGAAGGTAATTGGCAGTGTTGCAGTACCAGACGCTTCAATCTTAGAGCCACGACGAACAACTAAGAAATCATCACCATCTTCACCGAATACTGTAGTACCGCGCTGAATGTAAAGTGAAGCGCTGTCAGCGTTGTCGTTACCTACCGCTGTACGACCTTTAATTAGCCAGTGAGCATCGTTAGTTAGCGATACATCAGCAGTAAACACGGTGTCAGTAGCAAGCTGATAAACAGGCTTGTCAGTAATATCTGGGAAGCTAGCAGACACGTCGGTCGCCAAGCCTTGCTCTAGTGCCGTTGTAACGTCAGCAGGAATGCTATCGTTTACCGCAACAGTCCAACCGTCCATCCAGTTGTTGTCACCGTCAAATGCACCGATATAGTCAGTTGCTGCGAAGAAGTCATTCTCTTCTGATACATCAACGCCCGCACCAAGAAGTGGTGAGCCAGAGCGAGGTGTAAAGCCATCGTTAGAAAGCATTAGTGCATCAGCGGTAAGCACGCTGTTACCTGTTTGGCCTTCGAACCATGTTTGAGTAGTACCACCACCGATAGCGTCTGAACCAAAGTTATTACCTGCTTCACAAGCAACCACTGTATGTTCTACAGAAAGCTCGCCAGATACTGCGTTAGCAATCGACTCGTCGCCGTTAACTCGTAGGCAGTTAGAGTAGCCTTCACCAGCTGTAACAACTAGATTGCGGATGTTACCCGCAGTACCGTTGCGTAAACGAACGCCGTTAGTTGTGTCAGCGCCAACGATAGTCACGTTAGAAATAGTAGGCTTAGTGAGTGGAAGCCACGCTGGGTTGTCTTCGTTATTATCCGCTTCAATAGCGTTGTCGCCACCAGCAGCCGATTGTTGGATATAAACGTTTTGCGCGTTACCTGTCCAACCGAAAGACCAATCTAGCGAGTCATCACCGATATCAGTAAGTACAACGTTACGTACGCTAACTGTACCGCCAAAGAACTCAATACCGTCATCAAGGTTTTGGTGAACTTGAATGTACTCAACTTTAGTGCCTGAACCGATACCTGCAAATGAAATACCGTTTAGCTCGTCACCCGCTGCAAGAGCGCGGCCTGCGTGCTTAACTACTACGTAGCGAAGTGAACCTGTGCTATCTGCAGGGTTATTACCGCCGTAAAGACCCGCGTCACCTTCAGCAGCCACACCACATGAAGCAAGTTCAGCGTCAGAGGTATCTGAATCGTCACCGGTATTACATAGGTTAGTTGGTGCATTACCTAGAAGTACGATACCGCCCCATTGGCCGATACCCGTTTCGTCACCGATAAGGTCTTGTACAGAGGTAAACGTGATAGGTGCACTTGCTGTACCGTTAGCTTCAATCATTGAGCCACGACGTACTACCAAGAAGTCATCACCTTGCTCACCAAACACAGTCGTACCTTGTTCGATGTATAGTGTTGCGCTGTCTTCGTTATCGTTACCTACTGCAGTACGGCCTTTAATTAGCCAGTAAGCATCGTTAGTAAGTGTAACGTCAGATGTAAATGTGGTGTCTGCAGTAATTTCGTAAACCGGCTTATCTAGGTCGAAGTCAGCCGATACGTCTGTTGCTAGACCTTGTGCAAATGCGTTTTGAACGTCAGTTGGGAAACCGCCGTTTACGCCTACCGTCCAACCTACAGTCCAGTCTGTGCCGTTAGGGTTGAATGCACCAATATATTGACCGCCGCCAAGTGCTACAGGAGAAGAGGCAGTTGGGAAGTAACCGTTGTCTTCAAGCATTAATGCAGACGCAGCTAAAACGCTGTTGCCATCTTGGCCTTCAAACCATGCTTGAGTAGTGCCACCGTTAATGGTGTCAGAACCAAAGTTGTTCGCAGGTGTTTCACACGCAACAATTGAATCAGTGATAGAAAGCTCGCCCGACTCAGCGTTAGCAATTGCTTCATCACCGTTTACACGTAGGCAGTTGTTTGCAAGTGCAGAACCCGTTACTAGAACGTTTGAAAGCACGCCCGCTGTACCGTTACGTAGACGTACACCATTGGTGTTGTCTGCACTAACAATAGTCACGTTTGAAATAGTTGGCTTAGTTAGCGGCAACCAAGACGGATTATCTTCGTTGTTATCCGCTTCGATTGCGTTGTCGCCACCGTCAGCTGACTGTTGGATATAAACGTTAGTTGCGCTACCAGTCCAGCCAAATGACCAGTCTAGTGAATCGTCACCGATGTCAGTAAGTACAACGTTACTTACGTTAACCGTACCACCGAAGAATTCAATACCGTCATCAAGGTTTTGGTGAACCTGAATATAGTTAACTGTGGTGCCTGAACCGATACCAGCGAATGAAATACCGTTTAGCTCGTCGCCTGATGCCAGAGCTTTACCCGCATGCTTAACTACAACGTACTCTAGCGTACCTGAATTATCTTCTGGGTTATTACCACCGTAAAGACCTGCATCACCTTCTGCAGAAACACCACAGTTTGCAAGTTCTTCTTCAGACGTATCTGCATCGTCACCCGTATTACAAAGGTTAGTTGGTGCGTTACCAAGTAGAACTACACCGCCCCACTGACCGATTGAAGTTTCTTCACCAGTAACGTCCTGTACCGATGTCATCACGATAGGCGCTGAAGACGTACCAGATGCGTCAATTTGAGAGCCACGACGAACAACTAAGAAGTCATCGCCGTCTTCGCCGATTACTGTAGTACCTTCTTGAATAGTTAGTACCGCTGCATCAGCGTTGTCGTTACCAACCGCCGTACGACCTTTGATGATCCAGTGAGCATCGTTTGTTAAGGTCATATCTTGAGTGATAGTTAAATCGGTATCTAAACGATAAACAGGCTTATCTGTAATCGTTCCTGAGAATTCGCTTGATACGTCTGTGGCAAAGCCTAGAGAGAACGGCGTATCTACATCAGGGGTAGTCGGTGTTGTTGGTGTTGTTGGTGTAGTTGGTGTTGTTGGAGTTGTTACTACTTCATCACCTTCATTAATATTGATGTCACCGCCACAGCCTGCAAGGACAAGCGCAGTCGTGATAGCACTTACCTTAAATATGTTACGAATTTCCATTAAATTCTCCAGATTTTTGTAATACGGATTCTAAGGTTTGCTAGAGAGTAAAGGAGATCGGTGACATTTTTGTTACAAAGTAAAAAACTTATCGAATTTATTTGAACTTTTTCAGCTTTGAACTAAAGCCAGCGTAAAGCTATTACTTTTCAATTAGATAAAACAAGATTGATTAAAAATAAAACTAAAAGCTTGGCTTGAGGTGTTTAGTTTTTCGTTCTAAACCATTTTGTTATGACAGTTTTGTGACCACGAGTGACAGGTTCTGCGAAATGAATACTGTTAAGGTTGGGGTCGCCAGAGGGCAGCAAATTATTCCAAAAGAGTGCCATTCCCTTTTTCGGTTTTACTGCAATATCTAGCTTGGTGAAGCGGGTGTGACCGCCGTCACATTCATCATTCAAGTAAATCATGCATGTCCACGTTCGCTGACCACGCGATAGACAATGCGCTTTGTACTGCGGGCTTCCTGGAGGAAAGAAGTCGTAGTGAGGTTTGTAATATTCCCCAACATTGTAGTGCTGGGCCTGAATAACTTCCCCTTCTCCCACGCCCAAACTAAGGGTTGAAACAATGCGACTATCAACGTCTTTGACTAGCTTATTACCGAGAAAGGCTAATTCACATGTTGAAGAGGTTCTAATGTCATCAGCGCTAGCGGCTCCTGCCAATTTAGAGGGCGCGAGTTTATCTTTGGTCAGCGCAACAATGTCGTCACACTCTTGGCTGCTCAAGAAGTCATCGTACGAGAAGAGCTGAATGTCACTGGGCTCGGCAAGTGGCTTAGCCTGTTCCACGCGGGCGATAGCACTTTTTGCTAGCTTCTCGTAGAAACTTGAAGAGGGTGAAAACTGATAATTAGTGGGCAAATTGGCGCCGAGCACTTTTTTGATAGTGTCGGGAGAAAAACCATTTTCCGCTAGGGTTGTCACGATAGTTGGCACAGCTGTCCCTGATAGCAGGCATTTGACAACCCATTGTTTCCACGCTGGCGGCATATACGACACAGTTTTATCCTTTGCTTTTAACGGCGAGTGATGCGGCTTCTACTTTCGCTTTTCTATTCCAATAATCGACGTTGGCGTACCAGTACGTCTTCACGAATGGGGAAATATCCGTCTCTTAACACCTGCTGCTGCCCTTCCTGTGACAAGATATAGCGCAAAAACTCCCTTTCCAGAGTAGGTAAAGGCTCACCGGGCTTTTTATTTATCACTAAATAAAGAAAACGGGCAAACGGATACGTTTCGTTGCGCACCGTATCAATAGAAAGAGGGATTAAGCTGTCTAGCGACTCACCTAAAGGCAGAGCGCGAACTCCTGCGGTTTTATAGCCGTAAGCGGCATAGCCAATCGCGCCTGTACCGCTGGCCACGGACAATACTACAGATGCAGAGCCAGGTTGTTCGTTTACCGTATTCTTAAAGTCACCATCGCACAGCGCCATCACTTTAAACAAGCCGTAAGTACCCGATACTGAATTTCGACCGTACAGTCTGATAGGAGAACGATAGCCTATATCGTCAACGCCGAGCTGAGACCAATTGGTAATGGCTGTATTGCTGCCACAAAACTGGGTTTCAGAAAACACCGCGTCAACTTGCTCAAGGGTCATACCCGGCAGCGGATTGCGTCTATCCACAAAAATGGCGATGGCATCCATTGCCACTTTTAATACCGTAGGCGGGTAACCATGGGTTCGCGTAAAATCCCGTATTTCACTGGGCTTTAATTCTCGGCTCATAGGGCCTATGGTGGCGGTACCTTCAATAAGTGCCGGCGGAGCGGTAGATGAACCGGACGCCTGTATTTGAAAGCCGACCTGAGGATAAAGGATTTTGAATTCCTGTGACCAAAAGGTCATTAAGTTTGCCAGCGTGTCCGAGCCAACAGAGGATATTTTTCCTGCCACCCCAGGCTTACGTTCATAGGCAGGTACTTGATAGCTACCAGAAGCAGATGACGAGCTTTGAGTATTTTGAGAATCAGCCAGAGTTCCAAATGGTAACAATAAGCCTATTACTAAAAGTAACGTTGAAAGGCGATAGCGTTGCCCTTTCATCTTGTTATGCTTTTTGCTCACCAACACTTCTCGCCTCTTAGGGTTACAGTTGCTCTGCAATCAACTCGTTATCCAGTACAAACGAGAAATTGCTGCCCTCACCCAATGTACTGGTTATATCTAAACGAGAATTATGATGACTTAGTACATGTTTTACAATGGAAAGGCCTAAGCCAGAGCCACCGGTTTTGCGAGAGCGCGCTTTATCCACGCGATAAAAGCGCTCGGTAAGGCGGTTTAGATGATTTGGCTCAATACCATCACCGTTATCTACCACAGAAAATTGCGCGCCATTGGGTTTACGTCGCCAGTACACATTAATTTCGCCACCAGCAGGTGTGTAGTGCACCGCATTAAACACTAGGTTTGAGCAAGCACTTCGAAGCTCGGTCTCTACACCGAAAACATAGAGTTCTTTGTCGATGTGGAAGTTTATTGTGTGGTTTTTCTCTTTATTAAGCGCCTGCGCTTCTCTTTCCACTTGCGCAAGGACCACAGGAATATTCACAACATTTTCGTAGATGCGTTCCGAACTTGCTTCAATGCGCGACAACACCAGCAAGTCTTCTATCAAGTTTTGCATACGGTGGGTTTGCGATGTCATTTCTTTCATCGCTTTTTGCATGAATGGATCGGAGTCTTCATCAATAGGAAGAATTTCAAGGTATCCGTTAATGACCGTTAGCGGCGTACGCAATTCATGAGACACATTTGCAACAAAGTCCTTACGCATTTCTTCAAGCTGGGACACCCGCGTTATGTCACGGGCAATCAGCAACAAGTGCTCATCGCCATACGGCATAATCCGGTATTCAAAGGTTTTGTTGGGGTTGGTAGGTGACGGTACTTCAATGGGGTATTTATAATTTCCTGCATGAAAGTACTGAATAAACTCCGGATGGCGCAACAAGTTGTCGATTCGACGCCCAGAGTCTTGCGGCCATTTAAGCCCTAAATCCAAGCGAGCAAGGCGGTTACACCAAATAATGCAGGCCTTAGCATCAACCACTACCGCCGCATCAGGCAAGGCCTCAGACCCCTCTCTAAAGCGCTTTACCAATTCACCAAGCTCTTTACGCTTATTGCGGTTACGACGCTGAAGGTAATAAATCCCTTCATAAATATGTTCCCACACGCCACGCACGGTAGGTGGAGACATTTTACGACTATGCCATAACCAGCGATTTAGCTTGTAAAGATGCCAGTAGTTAAACAGCAAAAGCAGGGTTGCGCCAATAGCAACGGCGAATAACATATCATCTAGATACCACCCGACTAGCGCAAAAACCACAAGGAATAGCACTAAGCGCAATGTACTTCTCAACCAAGAGAACGGGTAATACATGAAATAGCTCGCGTTGTTAAAGGTGGAATTGGGCGCATGCCCAGATGGCGCAGCGACATCAAGGGAATAACACTATGTTACTCCCTAAACACTACATCTATTACAGCTTAGTAGAAAAACGGTAACCCGCGCCGCGTACTGTTTGGATCATAGCATCATGTCCGTGGCGAGAGATAGCTTTGCGTAGACGTCGAATATGTACATCTACCGTTCTGTCTTCAACGTAAACATTGGTTCCCCAAACATTATCTAGCAGTAGCTCTCGGCTATAGACACGTTCTGGGTGCGTCATAAAGAAGTGCAACAACTTAAATTCAGTCGGCCCCATGTCTAACGGTTCTTCATTCGCCATTACGCGATGTGATACCGGTTCAAGTTTAAGACCATTAAATTCAATGGGCTCCTCGCTTGATGTAGGCGTAACTCTTCGCATCACTGCTTTTATTCTTGCCACAAGCTCTTTCGGCGAGAATGGTTTAGTAACGTAGTCATCAGCGCCAGCATCCAGGCCGCGAATTTTGTCTTCTTCCTCGCCACGGGCTGTAAGCATGATGACGGGAATGTCACGAGTAAACTCGTGCTGCTTTAAACTTTTAGCTAGCTGTACACCGCTTCCTCCCGGCAACATCCAATCTAATAAGATTAAATCTGGGTAAGGTTCGCAAATTTTTTCTTGCGCGATGTCGAAATCTTCGGCTTCAATAATGTTAAAACCAGATTGCTCAAGCACAAACTTAAGCATTTCACGGATAGGCGCTTCGTCCTCAACCACCAACACTGTACGAGACATCGTAATATTCCTGCTCATTTTTAAACGCCGTTATTATTAATGTGGTCTGTGACAGTTTTATTAAAACGATTACATTTATGTGTCAAGTTTAATACAAGCTTGTTCCAAAGTTTAAATACATAATCTTGTTTATTCATACGATTACGCATATTCTTGAAATTACATAAAACCGACTGTTATTGTTGCAAAGGTGAGCAACTACCAAGCGTTGTCGGTGATTTAAAAGGTCTGATGTAACAGGGGTGTGTTTATCGATGGCTGCGGTCAAGACAGGGTTATCAAGGAAACTCTTAGCCAGAGTGTTGTCAGTGTACTTTTCTCTCACGCTGCTAGTGACGGTAGGACAGATCTTTACAGAATACCTCAGCACGAAAAATCACGTTGAAGGCGAGCTTCAAACGCTAAAAAACACCTTTTCTTCTAGCCTGACCCGCGCTTTGTGGGAACTTAACCACGACCAAGTGCGTGCCATCGCCGAAGGCCTTATGTCATTGCCTATTGTTGAAGGGCTTCAAGTTCGTGGTGAAAACGGTAACTACATTGCCGAGTACGGCATCCGTGCTCAGCGCTCTCCTGCTCCGGTTGACCGTGAAATAATTGAAGATCATCCCGGCGGCGTATTTAGCTACAGCTTCCCACTAGTATTTAAATTCTCAGGTCGCGAATCTACGGTTGGCGACGTTACCTTGTATTCTAGCTTTGATACTATTTTTAGCCGTATTGAAGTAGGCGTATTTTTTCTTATCGGTAATGCGTTAGTAAAAACCACCTTTCTGGTCTTCTTGTTCATGACCGCATTTCGCACCATGCTTTCTGAACCGCTGCAAACCATTACCGAGCAAATGGGTAATTTCGATCCTCAACACCCAGAAGAGAGCAAACTCAGCATAAAGCTCGATGATGACAACGAGCTATTACAGCTTAAGGAATCTTACAACCACGTTATTGACGACCTGATTATTTCAAACAATAAGCTGAAAGACGCGCAGAATGAACTCACTCTTGCCAACAAGAAGCTAGACGACCAAAACCTGATTTTAGAACAAGAAGTGGCAAAGAAAACAGCGTCGTTGTCTCAGATCATGCTCGACTTAGAGCAGCAAAAAGACGAGCTTATTGCCCACCAGCGAGAGCTTCGCCAAGAAAACGAAAATCGTCAGTATATAGAAGCCGAACTGCGCAAACGTAACCAAGAGCTAGCCAGTTCGATGGATACACTTCATCAAGCGCAAGAGCAATTAGTCGAGTCGGAGCGCATGGCGTCGCTGGGCGGTCTGGTGGCCGGTATCGCGCATGACGTAAACACGCCATTAGGCGTGAGTGTGACCGCAGCAAGCTTTCTACAAGAGCGACTTAACAATTTAAAGACCGACTTCGAAGATAAAAGCCTGACCAGTAAGAACATGGCAAGCTTCATCGATGAAGCAGAACAAACTGCGCTACTACTTTTAAGTAACCTAGAACGCGCATCTGATCTTATCGCCAGCTTTAAACAGGTGGCCGTTGACCAGACCAGTGAAACCGAGCGCGAATTTGTGTTGGGCGACTATATTAACGAAATTATTCAGTCACTTAAGCCAAGCTTTAAGCATACTGAACATCAAATTAACGTATCCTGCCCCGATAATTTAGTTGTGACCTGTGCACCTGGCGCCATCGCTCAAATCGTTACCAATATGGTGGTTAACTCAATTACGCACGGCTTTGAAGGCAAAGCGGCCGGCTCTGTAACACTAGATGTAAAAGAAGATGGTGATAATGTTGTGATCCACTACCAAGATGACGGAAAAGGTTTAAGCGAAGAAGAGCTCAGTAAGTTGTTTGATGCCTTCTTTACTACCAAACGCGGAGAAGGTGGTAGCGGTCTAGGCACACATATTATGTACAACCTAGTTACACAGTCACTGCATGGACATATAGAGGCCGACAGTACGCTTGGCAACGGCTTACAGTACACCATTCGTTTTCCGAAAAAGAGTGCTTAACCTTTCTTGCCACTATCAATCTAAGGTGCCCGCTTTCTAGGGCCTTTTATTCAATTGCACCGCGAGTCTTACGTTGGTAGGCTTGCGCCCTATTTTTATCAAGAGAATGCTTACACTATGTGGTTTAAAAATGTAAAAGCCTATCAAATTACTCAGCCGTTATCGCTAGACGAGGGCGATTTAGAACGTGCCCTTAACGAACACGCTTTTCGCCCGTGCGGTAGCCAGGACTTAGCAACCATGGGGTTCGCCTCTCCGTTTTCTCAGGCGGGTAAGCAAGGCACCATGTTCCATGTTGTTCAACAGCGTTTTTGGATAACCCTAAAGAAACAAGAAAAGATCTTGCCCGGCGCAGTGGTAAATGCCGAACTTGACGAAATGGTGGCCAAAATTGAAATGGAAACCGGTTCGCCAGTTGGTAAAAAAGCCAAAGCAGATCTTAAACAAGAAATTCAAACCCGTTTGCTGCCCCAGGCATTTACAAAAAACACCTACACTCACGGCTTTATTTCGCTTGCTGACAACTTAGTCGTAGTTGACGCATCATCTGATGGCAAAGCCGAAGCCTTTTTGGCCATGGTAAGAAAAGCCATAGGCTCACTTCCAGTAGTGCCATTTACGCGCAGAAGCCTTCAAAGCGAGCTTACGCACTGGGTTACTGAGTCAACACCAGAAGGTGTAGGTCTTCTTGAAGAAGCTGAGCTTAAATCTACCGATGACACTGGCAGCGTTATTCATTGTAAGAACCAGCCGCTAGACAGCGAAGAAATTAGTATTCATTTGGATGCCGGTAAGCTGGTTCAAAAGGTTGCATTCGAATATGCAGAGACGTTGACGGCTATTATGTGTGAGGATGGCGCCATTAAACGTGTTAAGTTCACCGATCGCATTAAAGAAGAAACTGACGATGTGCCAAAAGATCAGGTTGAAGCTCGCCTTGATGCAGAGTTCGCGCTTATGTCAGCCGAAATTTGTACACTGCTTAACTTCCTTCGTGGTGCGCTTAATCTTAACGACGATAGTTTATAAACTTATGGCAAATAAATATTAAGCCGATGAAAAAGATAGCCTAGCGCTATCGAAAAGCCTAATCACCTTGGGGTAGTTAGGCTTTTTATTAGGTCCTGTTAATTAACTTGCTTGTTTGAACTGGCAACCGTCATTTAGCGCAAATACTTCTTAGCTTTTTTCCTAGCCTTTCTCCTAGCTTTTGCAAGAAAGTTTCCCAACCGCTTTAAGTTGGATAGTGAATAACCACAATAAAGCGCGTTTCTCCTACTTCATCTCGATAACCGTGGGGCTGGTCTGCGCGTAATGTACACTGCTCTTGCTCTTGATAAGTTTGCCATTGACCATCTTGCAAAACCCCTAACTTTCCTTGTAGTACGTGAATATGTTCGGTGACGCCTATTTGATGCGCCGAAGAGTGCTGCTCATGAAAGTCCGTTAAGCATAGTTCAAACATTTCAAACTGGGTGGCTGAGTTAAACGGAAATAGCGTTTTTATGGTTACGTTTGGGTCGTTAGCGAACTTGTTGTCGGCATGTTGGGACGTAGGTGCGGTTTCATCACCTGACAAGAATGAAGAAAAAGAACACGCAAGACCGGTTGCTATCTTCCACAAGGTAGCGATTGTGGGGCTAGACTCGCCTCGTTCTATTTGCCCCAACATGGCTTTAGACACTCCCGTCAACTGCGCGGTTTTATCAAGGGAAAGCCCCCGAGCTTTACGAACAGACTGCAGGTGGTGTGCAATACTTCTTGAAATAGCAGAAGGCTGCGCATTTGCTTTTGTCATGTAATGAAGGCCTTTTATTTTGACGCTGAGTTTAATAAACCAGTTGTGCGCTATAACGCACAGATGTTAAGTTAACTATTGTACGTTATAGCGCACAAAAAGGTAGAGTAGCACATTCGATAGACACTAAAAGCGTGTTTCATCGCTCGGTCGATTCCAAATCGAAATTCCATCACGAGGGTTTTCATGAGCAAGTGGAAGTTAAGTCATATCAGCGCAGGGCTAACCGCGGTTACAGTGGGTTACAGTAGTTCTGTTGTCATTATCATTGATGTAGCGCGTAAAGCCGGCGCCAGCGACGACATGGTAGTGAGTTGGTTGTTGGCGCTTGGGCTCGGTATGGGCATTACCTGCATTCTGTTTTCGTGGCTATCCAAACTGCCCGTTGTTACCGCTTGGTCTACCTCAGGCGCGGCTTTTTTGTTAACCAGTATCGGTGACTACCGTTTAAGTGAAGCCATTGGTGCATTTATACTATGTGCCTTGCTTTCTCTTGTAACTGCGCAAAGCCGTAGCCTGCTCAAACAAATAAGTCGGATTCCCCCTGCAATCTCATCGGCGCTTTTGGCCGGCATTCTCTTACCTATATGCCTTGCGATATTCAGTGATGTTAATGACGCACCGTACTTAGTTGCGTTATTTATCGCGGCTTATTTAGTAGGAAGCCGACTATTTCCCCGCTATCTTATGCTGTTGTTGCTGGTCATGTCGGTGACCATTAGCTTGTTTATGAGTAGTGCAGATGGTGTGGTTGCTCTATCAAGCGACTCACCAGGGCAGCCATCAATATTCACCCTGCCCGAGCCTATTTGGGTAACGCCCACTTTCTCACTGAGTGCTGCCATTGGATTAGCATTTCCCCTTTTTCTTATCACCACGCTTTCTCAAAACTTGCCAGGCATAGCTATTCATCACGCCCATGGCTATACGCCCGACCACAAACCCATTTTGTCAGGCATTGCCATTGTTCAAGCCTTATTAGCACCTTTCGGTGGTTTTACCTTTAACTTAGCAGCGATAACAGCAGCGCTATGCATGGGCGAGCAAGCGGATGATGAAAAGTCGCAGCGCTATAAAGCCGCTATAGCAGCGGGGGTGGCGTATTTGTTCATGGGGTTATTAGCGTCTGTGGTCGTTGCGCTATTTGTGAGTATGCCCAGTATCATTATTCATCTGCTTGCTGGACTAGCCCTATTAGCTACGCTGCAAGGAGCGGTGGTTCGCGCCATGGAAGTAGAGCACCACAGGGCTCCTGCGTTGCTTACCATGCTGTGTACGGCGTCAGGATTTAGTTTATATTCCATGACTTCAGCGGTGTGGGGATTAGGGTTAGGTTTAATGCTGCTTTACGTTCAAAAGAAGCCTGTTAGCGCGTAGCAGCATTTGTTTGCTTTATGCTGTTTCATTGTCAGCTTTCCATTTTTCAGCTTTTCATAACGAAAAGGCCGGTACTGAAGTTATGCTTCAGTACCGGCCTTTGCAGTATTTTTTAGTTTAAAACACTTACAAGAAGATCTGCTTCGCTGCGCTTGCAAGCTCTTCAAACTCATCAGAGTGAAGCTCGCCCATATCTTCAACCACACCGCGCTGAATAGCTAAGTTTAAGATCGCATCTTTTTGACTGTCTACCGCACCTGAAACTGCAGCGCCAACACGAACGAAATCAATGTAGGTTAACTCTTCTGGCATGTAGCTTAGGTCTTTCCAATTTTTTGAAACATTAACGAAGGTTTCTCCGAAGCCCCACTCTGTCATAATGCTTGCACCAATACGGCCAGCTAATTTATCGATTGCCACTTCAAGGAATGAAGGGTTCGCAAAGACTTCAGGGTGACGCTCAGCCTCGGTCAAAATAGGCAGAACACCAATGTTGTGAACCAGTGCCGCTAGTGTCATGGTATCCATGCTCATTTCACGCTTTTTGGTACGCGCTATGTAAAGCTGAAGCACCGCCATAGAGTTAGCCACGATATTAACTGTATTTGCCCACTCTTGTTGTAAATAGCGTGCAACTACATCGTTTTTAGAGACGAATAATTGCTCCATAGCGAGTGCAGTAGAGATGTTTTTAATTTGGCGTAAACCAATTCGTGTAACCGCTTGGCTGATAGAAGTAACTTTTACGCTACGTCCCATATAAGCACTGTTCGCAATTTTGATCATTCTTGCGCTAAGTGATGGATCTTGACCAATCACATCACCCATCGCGTTTAAGTTAATATCGGGATCGTCTGCCGCTTTGCGGACTTTCAATGCAATAGCAGGAAGCGTGGGAAGCACGAGTGTGTCATTGTTAATTTTTTCAACCAAAATGGTTGAAAGCGCGTTCTGTGTAGACATATTTCTACCCTTAGAAAGTTCCAAATAGCCTCGTGAAGGCGATAGGTTGCTTTACCAGTTAATCATCTCGACCACCAGCAAAACTGATGACTAAAATAGATTCGATGTTTGTGCGTTGCATTCCGTGCGTTAACTTACATAGGCCTCTATGCTTCACGCTAAAATACAAACCGTTTATTGTTTTATTATGGTATTTCTATCACCATACTATAGTAGCTCTTTAGTTTCGACCAACTAAAAAAATACAGTGTCGATGCGAATCATTAGCAACGGCAGAACCACCAGAGCTTTTTTTAAAGTATAGTCAACTGGTAGCAAACCACTATTGATATTAAACAAATATTTTTCATACTTTTGTATTAAATCAAAAGCATAGCTATAGTGAGCTATCTATTCACCGCCCCGCATACTGTAAATCAATGCGGTTAAACCACACGGTAAGAGTCATTATGAGAAAAACAATTACAACTTATTCTCCTATTGCAGCTGCAGTAGCGGGTTTATTTATGCTGACCGCGTGCAGCAAAAGCGCCGATACAACACCAACTCAAACAGCAAAGCCTGAAACCGCTTCCGAGCAAACCTTACTTGTTGATGAGTCTCGCTTGTCTATTTATCACGGCGTAGATCTTACCAGCGATTTGTCACACCTTAGTGACAATCAACAGAAAATGCTTTCACTGTTAATTGATGCATCGAAAATCATGGACGACTTGTTCTGGAAACAAGCGTTCTTTGAAGATAAAGATGCATTTCTTTCGTCAATTAGTGACGAAAAAGTTCGCCACTTTGCAGCGATAAACTATGGACCTTGGGATCGCTTAAATGGCGATACACCTTTTTTAAGTGGCTATGAAGACAAAGCGCTGGGCGCTGAGTTCTACCCCCATGATATGGAAAAAGAGGAATTTGCCACGGCAGATTTTGGCGACAAACAAGGCCTTTATTCCATGGTGAAGCGCGATGAAGCGGGCAACCTTTATTCGGTGCCTTATTCTGAAGCCTTTAAAAGTGAATTAATGAAGGCGTCTGACTTACTTAAAAAAGCGTCAGAGCTTGCTGAAGATGAAAGCTTTAAACAATATTTGCAGCTGCGTTCTGAAGCCCTACTATCAAACGACTACCTGGCTTCTGACATGGCGTGGATGGATATGAAAACCAACCCTGTTGAGCTGGTTATCGGTCCTATTGAAAGCTACGAAGATCAACTCTTTGGCTATCGCGCAGCGTTTGAAGCCTATGTACTCATTAAAGATTTAGCATGGAGTGAAAAGCTAGCTAAATACGCGGCCTTCTTACCTGAATTACAGCAAGGCCTTCCGGTTGCTGAGGCATATAAAGCGGAAATGCCAGGTTCTGATGCAGACCTTAACGCTTATGATGTTATTTATTATGCGGGCCACTCTAATGCTGGCAGTAAGACCATTGCAATTAACTTGCCCAATGACGAGCGAGTACAGCTAGAAAAAGGTACCCGCCGTCTGCAGCTTAAAAACGCAATGCGTGCAAAGTTCGATACTATTTTGGTGCCTATTGCGGATACGTTAATTGTACCAGAGCAACGTGAACACATTACGTTTGACGCCTTTTTCGCGAACACCATGTTTCATGAAGTGGCACACGGTTTAGGGATTAAGAATACTCTAGATGGATCAGGGACTGTGCGCGGAGCACTTAAAGAGCATGCGTCGGCTCTTGAAGAAGGCAAAGCGGATATTCTAGGTTTGTACATGGTACAAAGTCTTCTTGAAAAAGGTGAAATCACTGAAGGTACACTAGAAGATTATTACGTTACCTTTATGGCTGGCATTTTCCGTTCTGTGCGCTTCGGCGCAAGCTCTGCACACGGAAAAGCGAACATGATCCGCTTTAACTTCTTTGCCCAGCAAGGCGCCTTCGAGAAAACAGAAGACGGCATGTATCGCGTAAATATGGAGAAGATGGGCGCCGCAGTAGAAGCACTATCTGAACTAATCCTTACATTACAAGGTGATGGCGATTACGATGGCGTAGCGAAGCTAGTAGAAACTATGGGTGTAATTAAACCCGATCTTGCTTCAGATTTAGCGCGCCTAGAGGCAGCGAGCATTCCAGTTGATATTCACTTCAACCAAGGTAAGAAAGTACTGGGGCTTGCTAACTAAGTAAGTACTGTACTCATAAAATAAAAATGCCGCCCTGAGATAACTATCAAGGGCGGCATTTTTGTATTCCTATCTTTCCACGCTACTCTACGTGTTGCTTCATATTTTCAGTGTAAGGAGGCCAGCCTAGCGGTTTGCCTGCCAACACGTGAAGGTGAATGTGATATACCGTTTGACCACCGTATTCATTACAGTTCATTACCGTACGAAAGCCTTGGTCAGCAAACCCTTGCTCCTTTGCAATTTTTGCTGCAACAAATGACAAGTGCCCCACCACTTCGCGATCTTCTTCGGCTATATCATTTACCGTTGCAATTTGCTTTTTCGGAATAACCAGAAAGTGAGTCGGTGCCTGAGGGTTTATATCTTTAAACGCCAGCGCCAATTCATCTTCGTACAATATGTCCGCTGGAATTTCCTTGCTGATGATTTTGTCAAATATTGTTTCTGCCATATCTCACTTCCCTTACCAATTAGGTGATTACCAATTATGTTAGCGGTGTTAAAACATTTGCCTGCGAACATAATTAAAAATTAAGTGCTGTTGTGCGGCGCTGGGGCACATTCTCATGCGAATACCCCCCTCATACGAAGACCCCTCATACGAAGAATAGCGCCCTTTTTCTTTACTTAAGCGAAAACAAACCACAGTAGTATTAAGCCCAACGCCAAGCGATAGATAACAAAAGGCAGCATGCCGATACGCGATATCCAGCTTAGGAATAAATAGATACAAAGGTAGGCGCTTACGAATGAAAACGCCGCGCCATAAAGCAGCGCATACCAGTCTACCGCTTCGTTGGCATTAAGCAGGTCGAGAGTGGCCAAAAGCCCCGCGCCTAAAATAACTGGAATAGACAGCAAAAAGGAAAAGCGTGCACACGCTTCGCGCTTAAGGCCTAACATCAAACCTGCGGTCATCGTAATACCTGAGCGAGATGTACCAGGAATGAGTGCCAATACTTGGGCTAACCCGATATAGATGGCTTGCTTAAGTGTCAGTCCTTCTAGCTCTTGTTCGCGTTTTGCAGTGGCATCGGCGTACCATAGCAGCAAACCAAAAATAATAGTGGTACCTGCTATTACCAGCGCCGTACGTGCGTTTTCTTCTATCCAGCCTTTCATTAAAAAGCCAATAATAACCGCTGGAATAGTTGCCACAATAACGTACCAAGCAAGCTTACTGTCGGTAGATTGTTGCTTGCTAAACCCTTGTGTTACCCAAGCTACGGTCATCTGAGCGATTTCTTGACGAAAATAGATCATAACCGCAAGCAGGCTTCCCACATGAACGGCGACATCAAACGCTAAGCCCTGACTTACCCAACCAAAAAGTTCAGCGGGCAACAACAAGTGTCCAGAGCTGCTGATAGGAAGAAATTCAGTAACGCCCTGAATAATTGCTAAAATAATAATTTCAAAAAGTGTCATTCCTTTGCTTAACTCCAAGTAAAGTCAATCGGCCATAATTGCTGTTTCTGTTTATCAAAGTTTTGCCACATTTTGGCATAGGTTTCTTGCGTTTCAGGGTGAATGTCGTTGGGAACAAGTTCAGCTAACGGCCAAAGCACAAACGCGTTGTAGCAAATCTCTTCGCGAGGTAAAACCACAGGGGTTGTGGTCACCTTACTATCATAGGTAAGCAAGTCGAGATCAAGGGTTCTTGCACAGAATTTTTTGTCTGTATGCACCCTGCCATTGTCTTTTTCAATGGCTTTAAGAATTGCGCACACTTCCTCAATACTTTTTGACGTCGTCGCCCGAGCAGCGGCGTTATAAAAAGGGCTTCCATTGAAGCCCACCGCTTCGCTCTCATAGACCGAAGACACTGCGACATCTGAGAAGTGCTGTTTCAGGGCAACTAAAGATTGCTTGGTGTAATGCTCACGTTCAATATTAGAGCCAATGCTGATTAAGATGGTGTGTTGTGACATTAATTGCGCTCTTTACGCATTTCAACAGCAACCGTTTGCGCATTGGGAAGGATATTAGGCTTAACAATTTTAAGCGTTATTGACGCAACGGTGAAATTATCAAGAACGGCGTCCATCACTTTATTACCTAGAGCTTCAAGTAGCTCAAATGTGCTTTCTTTGCCTACTTCTACAATACACTCTGCCACTTTTGCATAGTCTACAGTGTCTGCAACATCGTCGCTTTGCATCGCAGCGCTTAAATCAACATCAAGTGTTACATCAAGAAGTAGCTGGGTGGTTCTTACTCGCTCCCAATCATAAACACCAATCAGGGTGTCTACTTCAAGCCCTGTTATATAAATTTTTCCCATGGAATTTTTCATCTTGTACTGTTATCAAACCAGTTTTTCGCCGTTTTTATTGGTCCTACTACTGGTCTTACTACTGCGCTTTCACCCACATATTGCTGGTAAACGGTGGTATATCGCGTTTGGATGGAGTAGCTTTACGCTTGTGTGGCACAACTATACCGCTGTATGACAACTGGGAGCAACCAAGGTTTCACAATTTAATGCGACTAAAGCCCATTGAACTTGCACACACCAAATTTAACGTAATAAAAGGCAATATTTTTAATAATTAGAATGACAAAATGATTTCGCTAACTCTTTTGATGATCGCTGTTGCCTATCTTTTCGGTTCACTTTCAAGTGCTGTGGTTATAAGCCAGCTGTTTGGTTTACCAGACCCACGAACCGCCGGCTCTAAAAACCCAGGTGCTACCAATGTGTATCGACTGGGCGGTCGTGTTCCAGCACTCCTCGTGCTTGTCATGGACATACTAAAAGGCACTATTCCCGTTTACGGCAGTTACTTTCTGGGCATAGAGCCAATCATGTTAGGCGTCATTGCTATTTTCGCGTGCTTGGGGCATATCTTTCCGCTCTATTTTGGTTTCAAAGGTGGAAAAGCCGTCGCCACTGCGTTTGGCGCTATGCTCCCTATAGGCCTCGATTTAGCAGGTTTGCTTATTTTGAGTTGGGTAGTAGTGGTGTTTCTTACGGGCTATTCTTCATTAGGCGCGCTTATCGCAGTATCTCTTGCGCCGTTATTTACATTTTTGATTAAGCCTTTATATACCGTGCCCGTGGCAATGCTTTCGCTGCTTATCATTCTACGCCACAAAGACAACATTGCCCGTCTTTTAGCGGGCAATGAAAGTAAAGTATGGGATAAGGGAAAAGTTAAAGAGTAAGCGCCTTTTCCAGCACATCTAACTTACCATCTATCGGCGTAACCGGCGCAATGCCAAGTATTTTGGCCAACGCAGGATAAACCTCCAGGTTGCTAAACACAGGTAGGGTGGTATTCGTTTTAAACGCAGGTCCCACTGCTACAAACGTCGCCCCCATATCAGGCAGCGTGTTCATGTAGCCATGCCCACCTTTACTAATATGCATGCTGTTGGCGTTTTTAAAGCGTGCTGGCGGGGCTATCTCAATAATAATATCGCCGGTTCTATTTCCCACTTCCATATGTCGCTCAGCGCGCTGGGTATCGTTAAGCACAATGTAACGGTTTTCGGCTATATGGGTAAGACGCTCTGTTTCTTCGATGATTTGTTTATCGTTCACGCCCACTTTGGCGTAAAGATGAACTTGCGCTCCCTCATTTTCAATAATGAAGCTATCAGGTATAGATAAAGACTCAACTTCTATAAGCTGACTTTCATCAATGGGTGTCATGCCGTGATCCGACACCACTACCAAGTTTACCGGAAAATCTAATGCGTTAATGCGTTCATAAAGTTGACCAATAAGCGCATCCACTTCCTGCACCGCATCATTGGTTTTGTCGGCAAAAGGTCCTTCATCATGTCCAACCGAATCGGTAAGCGAGAAATAACCCGCAATAAAGCGAGGGCGCGACACCTCAGGCAGTTTCAACCAAGTTATAATTTGATCTACCCGCTGCTGGTAATCGGCGTATTTAGAGTAGTGATAGAAGTAGCTAGGCAAGGTACCTGATATGCGTGAATCAGACTCTGGCCAGAAGAAGGTAGCTGCCTTCATGCCATGATATTCCACTAAGTTCCATAGCGGCGTTGCCGTAATCCACGTGCTGTCCATGCCGCCGTAACCCAGCTTGTACTGCGCGTAGCCTTCTTTCGTTGGGCGAGACTTATCAAAAAATCGATTGTTCACGATGCCGTGGTGTTTCGGTAATA
Source organism: Alteromonas sp. W12 (assembly GCF_001924945.1). Lineage (NCBI taxonomy): Bacteria > Pseudomonadati > Pseudomonadota > Gammaproteobacteria > Alteromonadales > Alteromonadaceae > Alteromonas > Alteromonas sp. W12. The sequence goes on along the minus strand of NZ_LQXH01000001.1, from coordinate 155,481 downwards.
ACCCAGTGATAAGTGAAATATGGTTGGGAAAGGTATTTGAAGGATAAACAGGGGTCATAGACGACGCTCTTACCCCTTTCTTTGCAATAGCACCAAGGTGTTGCGCGTTGTGTAATTCGATATAGTCGTGGCGAAATCCATCAAGAGAAATGAGCACGACATACTGATCTTGCTGCTCTTGCTTCAGGCCTTTTACAAAGTCATTCAAGGGTGCTTTGCTTGATGCAAATGCATTGGACGCAGTGAGCGCTGCAAAGGTAAGCGAAATAAATAACGACAATGCTAAATAGAATAGCGGTGCATTTTGTTTTGTTCCGTCTGTTGCTAAGCGCATGGTGTTTAACGTCCTTACTCAATGTTCATTTCAGTAAAACAAAAGGCAATGGAATGCGCTCCCATTGCCTTTTATTTATGCTTTTTTGTTTTACCTGCTTGCTATGCTCAATATTTCCCCAGTGAACTTAGGGAAGACATAGTAGCGTTTACAACGAGGTGTGGCGCCTAATTACCGGTTTTTTATGAATACCTAAATCGCCGATAAAGTATCAAGAGGCCAGCGCGGCTTGGCTTGTGAAGACAAGGCCAAGGTTTCCCCAGCTTTCAAACGCTGCATGCCCGCATAGGCAATCATGGCACCATTGTCTGTACAATACGCTAAGCTAGGATAAAACACCTCACCTTTTAGCTCTTGCATCAGGGCTTTCATCTCACTGCGCAACATTGTATTTGCACTTACGCCGCCAGCAATAACCAAACGCTTCATACCAGTCTGCTTTAATGCTCGCTTACATTTTATAATAAGCGTATCAACGACGGCTTCTTGAAACGCGTAGGCAATATTCGCTTTTATTTGCTCAGCATCACCACCAGTTAGGTCAGCATCGCGAATGGTGTTCGCCGCAAAGGTCTTTAAACCACTGAAACTGAAATCTAGTCCTGGTCTGTCGGTCATCGGGCGAGGAAACTTATAGTGTCCCGCTTCTCCCTTTTCAGCCAATCTTGCTAAAAGAGGGCCGCCTGGGTAATCAAGGCCAAGTAACTTGGCGGTTTTATCAAAGGCTTCACCAGCGGCATCATCAATAGACTCACCAAGTACTTCATATTGACCAATGCCTTCGACTTTAACTAGCATTGAGTGGCCACCTGAAACCAATAAAGCAACGAAAGGAAATTCAGGAGCGTCGTCTTCAAGCATAGGCGCTAATAAATGCCCTTCCATATGATGAACGCCCACTGCTGGCACATTCCACGCGTAGGCCAATGAACGCCCGACAGACGAACCCACTAACAATGCGCCCACTAAACCGGGGCCTTGGGTAAAAGCAACGCCGTCGATCTCTGATGGTTGGGTGTTAGCGTCTTCCATAGCCTTTTCAATTAAAGGAATGATCTTTCTCACGTGGTCCCGTGACGCAAGTTCAGGCACAACACCACCGTAGTCTGCGTGCAGCTTTACTTGGCTATATAGTTCGTGCGACAGCAACCCTTTTTCATCGTCGTAAACGGCGATGCCAGTTTCGTCACAAGATGTTTCTATTCCTAAAATACGCATGGGGAGTAACCCTTTTACTACTAACTTCAATGCTTCGTTTTTGGATTTGCTGTCGTCTTTTTATCACAACACGTGTTCACACAATTGTTGAGAGCCATAATGACTAAGCAAATATCAAAAACTGAGAAAATAATTCTGGCGATCTGATGCGATCATCTTTATGATCCCGCCGCGATCATAACACTACCCTAGTCAGGATCATCTGATTCCACACTTTTGATCACCATTTTTCAAAAGGGAATTAAGCAAGAGAACATTCTGAAAAGGGCGCTTATACAAGCCGAGTTAAACAACACGGTGCTTAACGAGCGCAGAGTTTACCTTTAATCCTGCATTCATGGAATGCCAGTGAACAGGTAAATGAACGGTAAATGCACAATATTGGCTATTTTTTGGCAATTCATCCTTTACTTTCTCTGTAGATATGATTAGAATTTCGCACCATTTTTAACCCGGGTGGCCTTTTTAGCGCACAATTTTACCCGGATTTACACAGTAAAAGTTTTGAGGTGAGTGTTTAATGCCTATCGTTAAAGTTAGAGAAAACGAGCCGTTTGATGTGGCGCTGCGTCGTTTTAAGCGTTCTTGTGAAAAAGCAGGTGTTCTTTCTGAAGTTCGTCGTCGTGAATTCTTCGAAAAGCCAACTTGGGAACGCAAGCGCAAGAAAGCTGCCGCTAAGAAGCGTCATCTTAAGAAGCTAGCTCGTGAAAACGCACGTCGCGTAAAACTCTACTAATATAGGGTTAAGTAACGAGTCTGAAAGGTGTTGCAATTGCAGCACCTTTCGCGTTTCTGGGCCTCTATTTTTTGGCCTTATTCTTATCGACTCCATTTTTTCCTTTTCAAATGGTTGCATTTGATTTTCAACCTGGGGCTTAATAATACCAGTCCGCATAGATGATTATCCACTCAGCGAGATTTAAAATGTTCGTAATCGCGGCGTGTTACCGCAGGTATAGTGGTTCTACATCAAGGTGACACAACAAAGAGTACGGACATTTTAAACTCGCCCTTCGGGAAGGTCTGGCAAGCTTCCTAGCTTCATTCTGGGAATTTGAAAGGGGACACATTCCTGCATTCCCACGCTTCGCTAGGAAACTTGCCAGCGCCTTCTGAGTGGGCAATGATCTATGCGGATTGGTATAAACTCTACTAATAAAAAATCAGGAAACATCATGGCACTAATTGATGATTTAAAAGCTGCGCAAAAAGATGCGATGCGTGCAAAAGAAAAAGTACGTCTTGGTACTATTCGTATGGCAATGGCTGCCATTAAACAAAAAGAAATCGATGAGCAAATTACGCTAGACGACAGTGCAATCTTAGCGGTACTAACCAAAATGGTTAAGCAGCGCCAAGACGCCGCCGCGCAATACGACGCAGCCAATCGCGACGACCTAGCTAGCAAAGAGCGTGAAGAAATCACTTACATTGAAGATTTCTTACCTCAGCCTTTGACTGACGATGAGCTAAATGCACTTATCGACGAAACCATGGCTGCGACCGGAGCATCGGGTATGCAGGATATGGGTAAAGTCATGGGCGCCTTGAAACCTAAGGTTCAAGGCCGCACCGACATGGGTGCTTTGAGTGCAAAAATTAAGGCGCGTTTGAACGCTTAAACTCTGCCCTTTCGTAAAAGAGAAGCGTGTAGAAGGTGTGCATTGTCACACCTTCATTGTTCTCATTTTTACACTTCCCTGTTAAAGTAGATTACTGTTTTCATAATGTTGTAGCCTGTCGCTTGAAGCGCAGTTACGACTTGTGCTTTTCTCATTCTTTTTGAACTGAATCTTTTTTAACTAACCCTTTTTGAAAGTACCCTCATGGCTGGAAAGATACCTCGCGATTTTATAGACGACCTGCTGTCACGTACCGATGTGGTAGAAGTGGTAGATAGCCGAGTTAAACTTAAAAAAGCAGGTAAAAACTACCAAGCGTGCTGCCCTTTTCATAACGAAAAGTCGCCATCTTTCACTGTTAGTCAAGACAAACAGTTTTACCACTGTTTCGGCTGTGGCGCTCACGGTAACGCTATCTCGTTTATTATGGAATTCGACCGCTTAGAATTTGTCGAGGCGATAGAAGAGCTAGCGCGCTATCACGGGCTTGAAGTCCCCCGTGAAAAGGGCAGCCGCCCTGCCATGAGCGAAGAGAAAAAGCAGCAACAGCAAGACGATTACGCAGTAATGGAGCAAGTTGCACGCTTTTTCCAGCATCAGTTACGCCAAAATGGTAATAGCAAAAAAGCCATAGACTATTTGAAAAACCGAGGGTTAAGCGGCGATATCGTTAAGCAATGGGAAATTGGCTACGCGCCAGACAGTTGGGACGCGTTGCTAAATACCTTTGGCAAAGATCCACAGCGCATCAAGCAACTGGTCGATTTAAAACTGGTCAATAAAAACGACCAAGGGCGTACTTACGACTTCTTCCGCGACCGCATTATGTTTCCTATCAGGGACAAACGAGGTCGTGTGGTGGGTTTCGGCGGCCGAGTATTAGATGACGGCGGCCCTAAATACTTAAACTCGCCAGAAACCCGCATTTTCCACAAAGGCAGTGAGCTCTTTGGCTTTTATTCTGCCAGACAAAAAAATCGTAGCCTGGATACCGTCGTTATTGTAGAAGGCTATATGGACGTAGTGGCGCTCAGTCAATTCGACATTAATATTGCTACCGCTGCGTTGGGCACAGCTACCACACCTGAACATATTCAAATGCTGGTTCGCGCTACGTCTCACATTGTATGCTGTTATGACGGTGACCGCGCAGGGCGTGAAGCTGCATGGCGCGCGTTAGAAAACGCCTTGCCCGCGTTAAAAGACGGCGTGCGTATTTCGTTTTTATTCTTACCCGACGGCGAGGATCCTGACACTATGGTGCGTCAGGTGGGGAAAGATGCGTTTATGGAAATGCTAGATGACGCTATGCCGTTATCCCGCTTCTTCTTTGAAAACTTATTAAAGACGCACAATGTGGGCACGCCAGAAGGTAAAATTGCCCTTAAGAAAGCGGCAATGCCGCTTATCGAAAGCACATTAGGTGATGATCAAAAGCAAATGCTGCTGGAAGAACTAGCCAAGCACACTGGCGAGTTCGATCGGTTTAAACTTCAGCAAGATATCACCAAAGCCAATCAAGGTTCGAAGCAAGCTTATTCTCCGAATCGCAATCAAGTAAACAAGCCTAAACTATCACCGCTTCGCATGCTGATACGCTTGCTGCTTGATAAACCTGAATTAGCCACACTATGTGAAGACGTTCAAATTGATATTTTTGCGGGCAGCAACGCTGCTGGCATGGATTTATTACGCGATGTGCATCGCTATTGCGTGAGTCACCCTCAAGCAAAAACCGCGCAGCTTGTTGAAAATTTCCGCGACCATCCCCATTCTTCTACTATCGCGAAATTATTGTTACAAGAACACTTGGTTAAAGACGAGGATGCTGAACGGGTTTACAACGACAGCTTCGCTCGCTTACTGGACGGGCATTTCGATAGCCGCATTGAAACCTTAATTTCACGCTCGCGGGTTCAGCCGCTGACACAGGCGGAAAAACAGGAATTGAACCTGCTTATGAGGGAAAGACAGAAGAGTTAACCTTGGGCAAACTGACCTAGAGGTTAGCCTGTTCTTCTGTAGGCTTTTGCATAAGGCTTTTTTTAAACGCTTATGTTAGTGAGATTGAGTTAACGAGATTATTCTAGCAAGAATACGCGCTGTAAGTATGCGCTGTTTTATAGCTTAAAAACACTGGCTAAAAAATCGGCCATCAATCTGGTAAAACCACCGTTTATTCTGCTATACTGGCTAATTCGCTGTGGGCACAGATAAACGTGTCTCATTCACTATAAAGTGAACAAAAATACAGCAGCACGAGTAGCAAAGATATAGCCGAACATAACGGGCAGATCCGAACCCGAGCAGATGTGCATCGCAACATAATGGTTTAGACCAGCGTGGCATCGAGCATTAACGGCCTTGATACAAAAGCAGTACTACAGCAGAACGGAGAACATACCTAGACGTATGTTGTCTTTTCTATTGCAAACTAATTGAATGTGAGAAGTGTAGGTTATATGGCGCAAAGCAAGCAGTCTCAGATTAAACTCCTGATTGCAAAAGGTAAAGAGCAAGGTTACTTAACCTTTGCAGAAGTAAACGACCACCTGCCGCAAGATATTGTCGATTCTGATCAAATCGAAGACATAATCCGCATGATTAACGACATGGGAATTCAAGTTTCTGAATCAGCTCCTGATGCAGACGAACTTCTCATGCAAGAAGCGAATGCTGATGAAGATGCTGCAGAAGCGGCAGCTCAGGCACTAGCTACTGTAGAAAGTGAAATTGGCCGTACGACTGACCCAGTTCGCATGTACATGCGTGAAATGGGTACGGTTGAACTTCTTACTCGTGAAGGCGAAATTGAAATCGCTAAACGAATTGAAGATGGTATCAACCAGGTACAATGTTCAGTTGCTGAATACCCAGAAGCTATCACTTATCTATTAGACCAGTGGGATCTTTACGAAGCAGAAGAAATTCGCTTGAGCGACATCATCTCTGGCTTTGTTGATCCTAACGATGAGCAAGACCTTGCTCCAACGGCTACTCACGTTGGTTCTGAATTATCTGAAGAAGAGTTAGATGATGAAGACGACGATGAAGATGATGACGATAGCGACGAAGACGATAGCGGTGTTGACCCAGAGTTAGCCCGTGAGCGTTTCACTGAGCTTCGTGAGCAATACCTTAAAACTCGTGAAGTTATCGAGAAGAAAGGCCGTGCTCATGCTGACTCTCGCACGCAAATCAATGCATTAAGCGATGTTTTCAAAGAATTCCGCCTAGTTCCAAAACAGTTCGATCGTATGGTTAAGAACATGCGTGAGATGATGGACAAAGTGCGTATTCAAGAGCGTCTAGTAATGAAGTTCTGCGTGGTTAACGCAAAAATGCCGAAGAAAGACTTCATCAAAGCATTTGCGGGCAACGAAACGTCTAATGCATGGTTACATGAAGCAGTTAAATCAGGTGCACCATACGCCGCTGATCTTGCTGTAAATCAGGAAGAAATTGAGCGCTGTATTAGCAAGATGAACCAAGTTGAACAGGAAACTGGCTTGGTGATCGCAGATATCAAAGACATCAACCGTCGCATGTCAATCGGTGAAGCGAAAGCACGCCGCGCGAAGAAAGAAATGGTTGAAGCTAACTTACGTCTTGTTATCTCAATTGCTAAGAAGTACACCAACCGTGGTCTTCAATTCCTAGACCTTATTCAAGAAGGTAACATTGGTCTAATGAAGGCGGTGGATAAGTTCGAATACCGTCGTGGTTATAAGTTCTCAACTTATGCAACGTGGTGGATTCGTCAGGCGATTACTCGCTCTATTGCTGACCAGGCGCGTACTATCCGTATCCCTGTTCACATGATTGAGACGATCAACAAGCTTAACCGTATCTCTCGTCAAATGCTTCAGGAAATGGGTCGTGAGCCTACTCCTGAAGAGTTGTCAGAGCGCATGTTAATGCCTGAAGACAAAATTCGTAAGGTACTTAAAATTGCTAAAGAGCCAATCTCGATGGAAACCCCTATCGGTGATGATGAAGATTCACATCTTGGCGACTTTATCGAGGACAGCACGATTATTCAGCCCCTCGACTCAGCAACTGGCGGTAGCTTGAAAGATGCAACGCAGGAAGTATTAGCAGGCCTGACCGCCCGTGAAGCAAAAGTACTTCGTATGCGCTTCGGTATCGACATGAATACTGACCACACCCTTGAAGAAGTAGGCAAGCAGTTTGACGTAACCCGTGAGCGTATTCGTCAAATTGAAGCGAAAGCACTTCGCAAACTTCGCCACCCTAGCCGTTCTGAGCAGCTACGCAGCTTCTTAGACGAATAGAAAAAGCATTGCTTTGACTAAAAATCCCCAGCCTTGGCTGGGGATTTTTTTATGCCTTCGTTTTATCCTAATTCCGCTTAACGCTAGTAACAATGACTTTTGAAATGTAATTGGCGCCTACAAAAAAGCCTCCTTGCGGAGGCCCTAAATAGCATTTGATAAGGTGTTATACTCTAAATTGCTTCGCAATTGACTCAAGGTGCTGCGCCAGGTCAGCAAGCTCATTACACATGCTGCCTAATTCACCTGAACGGCTCGCCGTTTGCTCGGTACGCTCATGAATTTCATCAACGTGACGAACTATGTCAACCGCTACAGTGCGCTGGTCTTCGGTATTGTGCGCAATTTGCTCGTTCATTTGATTGATGCGCCCAATAGTACTGGTAATGGTTTCTAGACTGCTTCCCGCTTTATTAGCCGTCTCTACACTGCTAGTTGCTTGTTCAGTACCACGAGACATTACCTCTACCGCTGAGTGAGCAGCATTTTGAAGCTGTTCAATAGTACTTTGAATTTCTTCCGTAGACTGCTGTGTGCGCGATGCTAGCGTTCTTACTTCATCAGCTACCACTGCAAAGCCTCGACCTTGTTCACCCGCCCTTGCAGCCTCGATAGCGGCGTTAAGTGCCAATAAGTTAGTTTGCTCTGCAATGCCTTTAATCACATCTAGCACCGAGCCAACTTTATTAGAGTCAGACTCTAGACGAGCTATAACGTCAGCGGTTTCGCGTACGTTCTCAGCAAGCTGCTGAATACTGGTAACGGTTTGCTGTACGATTTGACGTCCTTCACTGGCCGCTGTTGTCGCTTCGTTAGCGTCGCTTGCCGCCTGCGCTGCGCTATGTGCAACACCGTCAACAGAGCCACTCATCGTATCTACCGCACGCTTAGCATTGGTTGCAGACTTTTGCTGTACATCAATGGTGCGCTGGGTTTCTTCCGTTACACCGCGTAAGTTCTGCGCTAGGTTTGATAGCGGTAAACTCGCTTCTACCACATCACGCACTACGCCTTGAAGTTTGTCCATGAATTGGTTGAACCAATACACCAACTCGCCAATTTCATCTTCGCTTTTGGTTTCTATGCGAACCGTTAGGTCACCATTTTCTTGAGCAATATCTTTAAGGGAACGAACCACGTCATCAATACTTTGCTTAATGCCGCGAACAATAGGTACCGCTGTTCCAAACAGCAATATAGTCACAACCACGGCTAAAATGACGCCTGTGCTAATTAACGAGGTATTGGCACTGTCTGTGTTTTTAAATGCTTCTTCAAATGCCGCCTGTTGAGCATCACGAAATTGAGACATCGCAGCGATGGCACCATCGTATGACTGATTCATTTGGGCTGAGAGTTCGCCTAAACGACTGAAGTCGGCAGTGCCGTTGACCATAGACTGTGATACGTCGTAGGCAACATTGAAATAATTATCAAAGCCTGAGGAGATGCGGGAAATTTCACTACGAAACTCAGGGCTAATAGAAGCAATTTGGTTTAAGCCGCTTTTTGCTTCTTCGGCGAGCTCTTGCGCCATAGTAAGGGTGTCTTGATCACCAGTGGTCACTGCGCTCGCAAGGGTATCGCGAACCTTTTGCATATCAACTAAGGTCGATGCTGATAGTTGAAGGGCAGGAAATTGAACTTTCTGAACTTTTTCTAGCGTTGCACCATTATTGAGTGCGGTATAGACAGTGATAAGCAAGTAAATAATAAAACTTAGCGCTGCGATCCCCGGTATGAGGAAAATCTTTGTCGCAATTGGCATTTTTTTTAGAAAGTTCATCAGCTATCCCACTGTTTTTTATAATTGCTTAACTACGTTTCAGTTTTACCTGAAAAAACATCATAACTAATTTATCTACCCAATAGCTAAAATCTTTAATGAAATTATGGCCTCGCACCAAAATGCAAGGCCATAACGAGTAGTTAGAACGTATAGTTTACGCCTACTTTGAGCAGTGTTGCATCATTTAGATCGTTTAGATCATCTGAATACCAAGTTACGTCAGTTTTAAGTGCAAAACCTGGCTCAACGTCGTAACGAAGACCAACAGTAACTGCAGATACATCTAGCTCCTGTTGAGCAGCAATACCTGCCGCAGTTTGGTAAATACCCGGCGAGCCATTTGCGCCGTTCCACGTAGCATCAACCACGGCATCACCTGTCGCAATCGTAGCAGGCAATGCAGCAATTAAACCTAGCTGAGTACCATTATCCGCTTCTTCAACTTCGTAAGTAATATGTGGTGTAAACTTGCCAAAGCGCATACCCGCCGTAACGTACCATGCTTTATTATCGGCAATAACAGAACCATCAACTTCTGTTTGGGTAAATTCTGCACCCACAAACCAATCGTACTTATCGATATCAACAGCAACTTCAAAGAAGGTACCTGTATCTTCGTTAACACTCAGGCCTTCAGCGGCTAAAGACGCCGCAGGAATAAAGGCACCATATTGATTTAAACCACCAACAAATGTGTCAAAGTCAGCATTCGCAGCACTTGTTTTACCACGTGCTAGCAAAGTACGCGCACTGAACCAATCACGTGTTGCTTCAAATGAAACAGCGACCACGTTTTCCAACTCTAACGCAGCAGGCGTTCCTGAAATGGTGGTATCAGCCTCAACACGACCAACGGTAAACTGCGCACCATATTCCCAGTCACCTGAGTAGTTCATGTAGTCAACACGAACACCGTCAATGTTGTTGAAGTCAATGCCGTATACAGCATCTGGTGGTGTTAGCCAGTGATACGAGTAACCGATATCTAATGACGCAGAGTACTTAAATAAAGGCATACGAAGACGGCCTGCACTGATGTTGAAGTTGTTGTTCAACATATAGGTCATGTACGCCCATTCAAAATCGGCGTCGTAATCTTCACTACCACGGCCAACCAGCTGGGCGGTCGCAGAGAGCTTATCGCTAACATCACCACGAACCTGAAGGCCAAATACACTTGCAGGGTCGAAGTTAAAGTCGCTGTCGTAATCGTACACTGACTCGTCATCGTCTAGTGTCATACCACCAATAAGGTTTGCAAAGCCGTTGATTTGAATATCAGCCAGTGCCGGAGTAGCTAACAGGCCAGCCATAGATAAGATAGCAAGTTTGGTTTTCATGCGTGTTCCTTAAATTCTTTGTATAAACGGTCAGTTAAAAGGTAGCGACTACTCGTACGCTGTCGTTAACAGCGCCTGCGTCGACGTAACCAATTGCGCCAGGGTTTCCTGCTACTGCAGATACAACTTCTGCATCGCTACCCAGAGCTTTTGGTGGTTGACCTTTACCGGTAAATACTAGTTTTGACCAAAACGCAGTTAATTGTGCTGCGGTTTTGTTTAATACCTTGCCGTTAAATTCATCAGTGGCAGATTGGCCATCAGCTAACGCAACTGGCTCGGCTTGCGTACCGCTTGGAAACGCCTTTGCTTTATTTAGAAATAAACGGCTAATACTATCTTTATCGAGGGTGTCAGCGTTACTTGGATGAACAATAACTGCTACATCGGCAAAAGCTACGTTACAGCACAATCCTGCTGCAAGTATCCATTTCTTCATGATATGTCCTCTAGAGTCTGTTGAATGCTTGCTCTTCGCTTTTAACTTTCTTGCTAACCCGTTTGCACGGAAAGTGGAGCTTTTAAACGGCTTGAGACAAACATGTGCGTGTGTGCTCATACTCATACAACGGGGTAAGTATTGGTCACAATTGCCATATTCGCCAATTTGAGCGTGAAAATTTTAGCGTTTAAAAATTAATGACTTATACAAGCGTTTGATTTTGGCGCGAAGTGTAGATGAAGTTGTAAGTTAAGCAACTATACAAATGTCTAATACATACCTTTATGCATTATGGCTACAAATAAGAATTTATGATGAGAACAATAAAAAGCAAATTATTTCATCTTATTCAGTAGGTTAAGGGATTTCACCACAAAACGTTTAGTGATAAGCGCTGATATTTACGTATATAAAAACATACGCAAAAGATAATCCTTACAGCCCCTTCCTGTATATTTTTGAATCAGCCCTTGTTGAGCATGTATTGAAGAAAATAAAGGATAAGCGGGGCTTGTACCCCGCTAATGGTTACGATTCGCCTTTTTTATAAGGGATCGTCTGCTCCAGCTTCTCTATCTCCATTGTTCGTTGAAGTGGAGAACCGGTGTTTCTTGCCAGCCAACTATAAGCGGTGGGAACAACATAAAGTGTCATGAAGGCAGAAACGAGAACACCAGAGAAAATGACCATACCTATAACCATTCTGCTTTCTGCTCCTGGTCCAGACGCGAGTACAAGTGGTAAGGAGCTAAATACCGTAGTGAAGCCCGTCATTACGATAGGACGTAGGCGCTGCGCGGCTGCGCGTTTAAGCGCATATTCAAACTCCATACCGGCATCCCGTAGTTGGTTTGCAAACTCGACAATAAGAATACCGTTTTTTGCGGCAAGTCCAATTAGCATAACCAAACCGATTTGACTGTATATATTGATTGTCATATCGCTAAAGAATAGCCCGATATAGGCTCCAACAAGCGCCAACGGCACGGTCAGCATGATGACTAACGGGTGCACCCAGCTTTCAAATTGCGCAGCCAATATTAAATAAGTGACAGCGAGTGCCAGCATAAATACATATACAAATGAATTACCCGCTTCCTGATACAGCTGTGACTCGCCTTTGTAATCTATTGATACATTGTCAGGCAGTTCTGTACTTACAATGTTTTCTAAATATTCAAGTGCCTGCCCTAGCGTATAACCGTCCGCCAAGTTGGCAGAAATAGTGACAGCACGCATTCTGTTGTAGCGATTTAACTGTGCTGACGTGGCTTGCTCTTCAAACGTGAGTAAATTGTCCATAGGAATGAGCTCGCCAGTACGGGATGAACGCACGTACAAATTTTCTATGCTGTTAGGGCTTCGAAAATCTTCCTCTATACCTTCCATGATGACATCGTATTCTTCGCCCCTATCAAGAAATGTTGAAACCCTACGCTGACCCAGCATCACTTCCAGTGTGCCACCAATATCACTAATTGATACCCCAAGATCAGCTGCCCTGTCGCGGTTAATATTCACCAATAGCTGTGGTGAGGTTTCTTTATAATCGGAGTCTAGGCGAATGAGCCTTGGGTTCTGCGCTGCCTTTTGTAGAACAATGTCTCGCCATTCAACCAGATTTTCGTAGGTATCGCCTTGTAAGACGAACTGAACAGGACGACCGAGGCCTCCTCCGGAAATCCCGCTGCGCATGATGGCAAAAGCACGAACGTCAGGCACGCTGTTAAGTTTGGCGCTGATTTCATCCATGAGCAAAAATGTACTGAAATCTCGCTCATCCCAGTCTGCAGACCCCACAATTGCGATACCCGCATTACCGCCGAAACCAGGTGTTCTAACCAAAAGGCGATTAATTTTCCCACTCTCGCGGTAAGGCATTAAGATACTTTCAATCTTTTCGAGATTCTTTGCGTTACTTTCGAAACTAGCCCCTTCCTGCGCGTTCATCAAAATGAAGAAATTACCTCTGTCTTCTTTGGGAACGAACTCGCTAGGCACTTTTTCAGAAAGCTGTACCAATGCAACGATAGCAATAGCAAGCATAAGCAGCATCAGAATGGGCTGATGCAACGTTTTACCTAGCGTATTGAAGTAGCCGTTCTCAAGTTTAGAGAACTGCTTGTCCATCCAACTTCCAAAGCCAGACGACCGCGTTCTTTTTTTAAGAATTTTCGACGCCATCATGGGCGACAACGTAAGTGCGGTAAAGCTTGAAAACGCTACCGCAGCAGCTATGGCCAATGCGAACTCCGTAAATAGCCTTCCAATGTTGCCCTCAAGGAAAACCAACGGTACAAACACAGAGATAAGCACCAGCGTTGTTGCAATAACCGCAAACCCAACTTCTTTAGCGCCGCGGTAGGCGGCCAAAATAGGTGGTTCGCCCATTTCTATGCGTCGGTAGATGTTCTCAAGCACAACTATGGCGTCATCCACCACCAAACCGATGGCTAGCACCATAGCAAGCAGGGTAAGAAGGTTGATCGAAAACCCCAGTGCATACATCACGATAAAAGCGGCAATAATAGAAACGGGTACGGTAACTGCCGGAATCAACGTGGCGCGAATATTACCTAGGAAAAGGTAAATAACGATCACCACCATTAGCATCGCTATACCTAAAGTCTCATATACTTCATCAATCGACGCCTCAATAAATACCGAAGAATCATAGCTGGGTACAATAAAAATATTATCAGGAAGGGTGGCTTCTATTCTTTCAATTTGCGCTTTCGCTGCACGGGCAACGTCTAAGGTGTTGGCTTTGGACTGCTTAATAATACCGAGTCCAATCATATTGACGCCATCACCACGAAACTCGGTTTCGTCATCTTCTGCGGTTAATTCAACATGGGCTATTTCGCCAAGCCGCACAAGATAGCCGTTGTCGCCTATCGCAACTGTCAGCGCGGCAAAGTCGTCAGGCGTAAGAAAGGTTCGCGCAACCCGTACTTCAAAGTTACGGTCAGTACTTTCCACTTCCCCCGCCGGCAATTCCACATTCTCGGCGCGAATGACTTGCTCTACATCGTTTACCGTAATACCTCTTGCCGCCATTGCATTGCGGTCTAAGAACACTTTCATGGCATAGCGCCTGCCTCCCCCAATTTGAACTCGGGCGACACCATCGACAATTGAAAGCCTATCCACTAATACGCGCTCGGCGTAGTCAGTTAACTCCATGGTATTTAGGTTTGTGCTTCGTAGGTTGTACCATACCACGGCGCTTTCATCGGAATTTGCTTTAGACACCTCAGGAGGATCAGCTTGGTCAGGCAAGTTATTGAGTGCGCGACTTACTCGCTCGCGCACGTCATTCGCGGCAGCATCAATATCACGAGAGAGCTTAAATTCAATGGTAATGTCTGAGCGACCATTACGAGAGGTCGAGGTAACGTTTTTTATCCCCTCAATACCCGATATTCTATCTTCTAATAGCTGGGTGATCCGAGTCTCAACAATATTAGCCGATGCCCCTGTGTAGGTCGTACTCACCGAGACAATCGGTGGGTCGATATCAGGGTATTCACGCAAACTCAACATGGTAAAAGCGACAATACCGAAAATGATCAGCAGTAAATTAATAACCGTTGCGAAAACAGGGCGCTTTACAGAAACGTCTGACAATAACATGACGATATGCTCCCTTAGCGGTTTAACACATTAACCGGAGATTGGTCGCGTACCCGAAGCGTGCCTTCGGTAATGACCTCATCGCCTTCGTTTAACCCACTAACAATTTGCACCAGCCCGGGACGACGCTCACCAATTACCACTTCGGTTTGATGTGCAACGTTATCTTTAACGACATACACATACTGCTTGTCTTGAACGGGAACCAGCGCCTTTTCCGGCAATACCAAAGTATTCAGCACGCGCTTTTCAACAATTACGGTAAGCAGCATACCGGGGCGCAGACGATTATCTTGGTTATCTATCGTCGCACGTACCCGAATAGAGCGGCTAATCGGGTCGAGTCGTGTGTCAATGTTAGAGATTTTCCCTGTAAACTCTTCTCCGGGGTAAGCCACCGAGGATGCACTTAATGCCTGCCCTTTAGCCACGCTTGCAAGATGGTTTTCAGCGATACTGAAATCGACCTTAATTAGACTGATGTCATCTAAAGTAGTGATAGTGTCACCAGGTTGCACCAAAGAGCCGATACTGATTTCGCGATTACCTAATAGTCCACTAAATGGCGCGCGTATCTGCAAGTCATTTAGCTGAGCTAGCGCAATATCTAGCTGAGCTTGTAAGGCTTTAACCCGTGCTTGCTGCTCGTCAAGAAGTTGTTCAGAGGTAGCGTTTGACTGACGCAAGTCAGAAATTCGCGTGAACTGGCGTTTGGCCTCATCAATATTCGCCTTAAGTTCCTCTACCCTGGCGCGTTCTTCCGTATTGTTTAGCTGAACCAGTAACTCGCCTTCGGTGGCTTTATCGCCGTCTTCAAAATTAATCGTTTTTACGGTATCGGTGACTTGTGCGGTAATATTCACCGACTCATTGGCGGTAGCAGTACCTAATGACTCAATCGTAATTGGGAATGCCTGTGATGATACCAAGGCTGTTTTTACCGGCGTCGCCCGCACGCTACTATTACTCGCGCTCTCTTCTTCGGGCATATTCAAATACACTACAACACCTGCAAGTAGCACTACGCCAAGCAACAAAGGCGATAAAGATAATCGTGAAGACATAACCTTTCCTATAGGTAAAAAAGTATCCCATCACGTATTTTTCAAAACGTTTAGGATACTCAAGTACACAAAATCCGCTTACGATTCTTCGCAAGCGCCGCTATACGTTAAGATTGTGTACTGCGTTATTATTGTTAGTTGTGTTATTTTTGCGTAGAGTCTGTCATTTAATATTGATTATTTTTAAAACAATCACAAACAGCTTCTAGAGTATTTTACCCAAATCGATGGTCATCTTATTTCGCTTATCAGCTATATTCGCTGTTTTAACGCTTTTCGCATGTTCACAGTCTTCACCCAACGCGCCGGTTTGTCGCGTTTCCGATAGGCTTTTATCTCAAAAAAACCAAGTTGGAGAAAACAGTCCAGCCCCTTTGATTGCTGCCGCGTGCCTAGTCAAAACAAATAACAAGGTACTGTTAGTAGAACACCGTCTTTCAGGTAAATTGGATTTTCCTGGTGGAGGGTTGCTTGAACATGAGTCGGTCGCCTGTACTGCACACAGAGAAACGTGGGAAGAAACTGGGTTCAATGTTGAAGTTACCCAATATTTATCCACCACACCTAATGGATTGGCTATATTTGGTTGTGATTTAGATGCTGGTATTGAGACCCTTCCAGACGCCTTCGATGCGCCTCCTTGGGCCAAATTAGAGATAAAAAAACTCGTAAAAGCCGACCCCTTTACCCTTAACCACGACGCAATGCGTTTCGCTGACGATCTTATTCCCTTGCGCGATGGCTATACCCAATTCGATATAACGCAGCACTGACAAAGCATTGTTCATTGTTGCGGGTATTGGTAAATTGTCACCATGAAAAGAATAGGAGAAGTGGCTTGTTTTCACTGCCAACCTTAAGCCTTAAAGGCAAAGTATCTGAACAAGAATGGCAAACTCGTGTCGATTTAGCAGCATGCTATCGGTTAGTGGCAGATATGCGATGGGGCGACCTTATTTACACGCATATCTCAGCGAAGGTACCGGGCACTGATCATTACTTGGTTAACGCCTTTGGCCTGACGTTTGACGAGGTTACCGCCTCTAACCTGGTTAAGGTCGATTTAGAGGGTAACATCCTTGACGATACACCTTACGGCATAAACCCCGCTGGCTTCACCATTCACAGTGCTATCCACGAAGTGCGCCACGATGCCCAATGCGTTATTCACCTGCATACACTAGCCACAATCTCAGTCGCATCTGTCAAAGGCGGGCTTAAGCCCTGGAGCCAGTATTCAATGTTTTCGCTACCTTCACTTTCTTATCACAGCTACGAAGGTTTAGCCGTTGATGATAGTGAAAAGAAACGTTTGCAGGACGATCTTGGCGACACTAATCACATGCTTTTGCCTAATCACGGCGGTCTAACCCTTGGCCCCACCGTTGGCGACGCCTTTATGCGCTTTTATGATTTGCAGCGTGCGTGCGAAATTCAGCTTGCCCTGATGCAGTCTAATGAAGAGGTTATCGAGATACCGCAAAGCATTATTGATGGCATATACGCACAGGCTAATGTGGTTCACAGCGGCGAAACAGGCGGCCAAAAAGCATGGCCTGCCATGCTTCGCAAAGCTTACAAACTAGACCCGGGCTTCTGCGAATAATTTAGCTTAGCCAGCTAAACGCCAACTTATTTCAAACAGGAATTGTTTATACATTATGAAAGTCACCAAAGTAGAAATTTTTGATATCGAATGCCCTAAGCGCCCTCAGTGGAACCCGGTTTTCGTTCGCGTTTACACCGACGAAGGTATTACCGGTGTGGGCGAAGCCGGACTGGCTTATGATTGGGGTCACAGCGCCGCTGCACACATGATTAAAGAAATTGCCGAAGCCATGCTGATTGGCTTTAATCCTTTTCACACTGAACTGCTGTGGTCGAGAATGCTGCGCGAGGGCTTTTGGGGATTAGGCGGCGGCCCGGTTATTTATGCTGCGATGAGCGCCATTGATACTGCACTTTGGGACATTAAAGGCAAAGCGCTTGGCTTGCCGGTTTACGAATTACTGGGTGGCAAAACTAATGGCAAGCTCCGTAGCTACGCTAGCCAGCTACAGTTTGATTGGGACAAAGAAGTGACCAAGCTTAACGACCCCGCTGACTATGCTCGCGCCACTGAAAAAGCACTTAAAGATGGTTACGATGCGGTTAAAGTTGACCCCATCGTTTACGATAAAGACGGCAACACCCATTTCGACAGAACCAAACTATTCACTAAGCCCGAGCTTAAACTTTTCAAAGCCCGTCTTCAGGCGATTAGAGACACAATGGGCGAAGATGGCGACATCATCTTTGAATGTCACAGCTTATTAGGTGCATCAACGGCTATCCAGCTGGGTGACATCGTTGAAGAAATTGGCTGTCTATATTACGAAGAGCCAGTGAATTACCTTAACTCGAAGCTTCACGACAAAGTAGCGAAGAACGTGAATGTGCCTATTGCGGGCGGTGAGCGCTTGTACCACCGCTGGGATGTACGCCCTTACCTTGAAGACCAATCTATTGATGTACTTCAGCCTGACGTTGGTCTTTGTGGTGGTTTCACCGAAGCGAAAAAGGTGTGTGACTATGCCGACATTTACGATGTACGTATTCAGGCTCACGTTTGCGGAGGCCCTGTAGCGACAGCGGCAAGCCTACATTTAGAAACGGCCATTCCAAACTTCTTAATTCACGAGCACCATACCTACGCTATTAAAGACTGGAACCGTGAACTTTGCATTCAAGATCCTCAGCCAGTAAACGGCTTCATTGAAGCGCCTGACACACCGGGAATTGGTATCGATCTTAACGATGAGGTGGTTTATCGCTCGCCGCACATGACGGTAACTGCGCTTAAATAAAGCTAAAATCCAACGGGTTTATTGAAGGCAATAAACCCTAGGCTAGTTCAGCAGCTTAAGTAAGCTAGCTTTATGCGATGTCGTACCATCGCTTCGCATTTTCGTACAGCAGTGCCGCTTTTTGAGTTATAGAAAGCGGCGTTGTCATATCAATGAATCCATGCCAAAGCGCGGCATACGGCATTCGCCACTGACACAGCGGGAAGTTGCTGGCAAACATCATGTGATCTGTGCCAACGGTGTCCAGCAAGGTTTCAAAAATATAAGACGCACGCTGCCACAGCCAACGGCGATCTTGCATTTCTAATCCTGAGAACTTAAACACAACTTGCTGCGTTTCATTCAAGTCGCGAATATTCTGCCGCCATGTTTTAAACGCAAAGCTATTTACATCAATCGGCGCTATTGCGGCATGGTTTATAGCCACTTTTAGCGAGGGCGTTTGTTCTAGTACCGTTAGCAGCGCATGCACAGCATTGCTATCTGTAAGATTTAACTGCGCTTCAAAAGACAAGCCTTGCGACGCCATATGATGAAGCCCCCATTTAACTTTAGGGGTGCGTAAAAGTACTTTAGCATCGTCATCTAATATGTGACGAAGCCCACGTATTGAGTGGTACCGCTTTAGCTTATCGATATGACTGCCGACATTATTTCCCGTTAAATCGATACACCCAACTGAACGGAATGGCATCGTACAATGACGCTCCAAGAACGCAATTTCACGCCAGGGTCTTTCGTTATCGTAACCCGCTTCAATGTGAACAAAACCGCCTAACTGCCCTAACGACGCGCGATAGAGCATGTGCTCTGTAGTATGTTTTGCAATCGCTTTTTTATCTGGCCAAAAAGGGACATTGGCTGGTTTCAGCCAATTATAGTGCCCTTCGTTTAAGGCAAAGAAGTGAATATGAGGGTCTATCCAAGTGATTGAAGGCTTGCTCATTTTTGTTTATAAAACCTTGGTTTATGCTATTGCTGATAAGGCATTTCGCGTTGCTTTTCTATTTAGCCCTATCTATTGTGCTCTTTCTATTGTGCTGTGTAGCCCCCATCCACCGCATACAAGCTACCCGTGATGAACGACGCTTTGTTGCTGCATAGGAAATAAGTCAATTCAGCTACGTCTTCGGGCTGGCCCAAACGTCCGATAGGTTGTGCAGCGGCTTCTTCAGCTACCACTTCATTTTTATCTGCCCCAGAACGTGCCACATAATTATCAATGGCGTTATGAAATAGAGGGGTTTCGATAGTACCCGGGCAGACCGCGTTAACGCGGATATTATAGGGTGCGTAGTCAAGCGCGGTGGTTTTCGCCATAGACGCCAATGCACCTTTGCTGACACCGTAGGCGAACGAATTGCGCTTTCCAATAAAGGACTGATCTGAGCCCATCACCACAATCGCGCCGCTGCCCTGCTCTTTCATGGTTGGCAGGCAAGACTTAATCGCGCCATACGCCCCTTTTACGTTCAAGTTTAGTACCTTATCAAGCAGCGCTTCATCAGTGTCTTCAATCGTTGCTGAAACATGTATACCGGCATTACACACTAAAGCATCTATTCTTTGATATGAGGCTACAACCTCATTAATCGCAGCCTCAATATTTTTTACCACACTCACATCGCAAGGCTTCCAGACGGCATTATCAATGGTTTCTTCAAAGTCTCTGATATCAAGATTAACCACTTGGTAGCCGTTTTGACTGAACAGCTTGCAAACCGCAAAACCAATGCCCAAGCTTCCGCCCGTTACAATGCAAACTGGACGCTGCGCTTTGTCACTTGTGACCCCGTCGTTATTATTTAAGCTATCTGAATTCATGTTGTTAGGTACCGCGCTATAAAAGCGTTAGTTTATGCGTTAACTCATTTAGGGCTAAGCATGCCAGTGAGAATTTGAATTGCAAGGAACTTGCTTCACACTCACACGCTTTTTAGCTAATAGCTCACCTTTCCCAGCCAGTTACAGTGAATACATCATCCAAATTTATTATTAACTTTCCTTTAACGGACTATTCGGACTACGCTTTTTGTGACTATAATAGACAAAATTAAAACACTTGTTTGAAAAAGGAGTCATCCATGCCTCTGTACCACGCCCCTACGACTGATTTTCAGTTCTTGTTAAAAGACTGGCTTGGACTTGATGCTCACTACGAAAAGCTCGGTATCAGCGACTTTGATAGCGAACTTGCCAACGAAATTATTGCACAGGGTGCAAAGTTTGCTTTGGATGTGGTTGCCCCTCTTAACCGTGAAGGCGATGAAGAAGGCTGTACGCTAAAAGACGGCAAAATTACCACGCCTAAAGGCTTCGCTGATGCCTATCAGGAATATGTTGCTAACGGCTGGAATGCAATGCTAGGTACTGCCGAGTACGACGGGCAAGACTTGCCGTACACCATGGCTGTGCCTGTTCACGAAATGCTAAACGCGGCGAACTTAAGCTGGCGTTTAACCACCATGCTTACTGAAAGCGCAACACTTGCGGTTACTAAGCACGCCAGTAAAGAATTAAAAGATATCTACCTTGCTAAGCTAATCAGCGGTGAGTGGACAGGTACCATGAACCTGACCGAACCTCACGCAGGAACAGATTTGAGCTTGCTTAGTACCAAAGCTGAGCCACAAGGCGACGGCAGCTATAAAGTCACCGGTAATAAGATTTTTATTACCGCAGGCGATCATGATTGGAGCTCGAACGTTATTCACCTTGTTCTAGCTCGTCTGCCTGATGCTCCCAAAGGCGTTAAAGGCATCAGCTTATTCTTAGTGCCCAAGTTCCTTCCAGATGCCAGCAATCAGCCTGGCGAGGCGAACAGCTTGTCAGTGGGAAGCATCGAACACAAAATGGGGATCAAAGCGAGCCCGACTTGCGTGATGAATTTTGACGGTGCAACGGGTTACCTTGTTGGTGAAGAAAACCAAGGCCTAGCATGTATGTTCACCATGATGAACGATGCACGCTTCCAAGTAGGTCTGCAAGGTTTAGGGGCGGCAGAAGCCTCTTACCAAGGCGCGCTGACCTATGCCCGCGAACGCGTTCAGTCTCGCGCACCTCAGGGAATTCAAAATCCAGAAGGCAAAGCAGACCCGATCGTCTTTCAACCTGACGTAGCGCGTATGTTACTTACGCAGAAATCACTGATTGAAGGCTGCCGTGCACTTTCACTTTTCTATGCCAAGTTTATGGACGTTGAGAAGCTTGGTGAAGGTCAAGAAAAAGAAGATGCCGACAAGATACTTCAGTTTTTAACTCCAATCTGCAAAGCTTTTATGACGGATATGGGCCTTGAGACCACCAGCCTAGGTGTACAAGTATTTGGTGGTCACGGCTTTATTCGTGAATGGGGTATGGAACAACTTATGCGCGACGTGCGCATTGCTATGTTATATGAAGGCACCAACGGTATTCAGGCGCTAGACCTTATTGGTCGTA
The DNA here is from genome assembly GCF_001924945.1 of Alteromonas sp. W12. Taxonomy (NCBI): domain Bacteria; kingdom Pseudomonadati; phylum Pseudomonadota; class Gammaproteobacteria; order Alteromonadales; family Alteromonadaceae; genus Alteromonas; species Alteromonas sp. W12. The sequence goes on along the minus strand of NZ_LQXH01000001.1, from coordinate 133,454 downwards.
AGCTTACCCGAGATGGCGGTCAAATGATGGAAGCGACCTATAATGCGTTTAACGCTTTAGTTAGCGACATTCAAGACAGTGAAGCGAAGGGTCTGGCTCAAGGAATTCTTGATGACTGGCGTGCATCTTCAGCCGATTGCTTAGGTATGGATGCCACCACCGCTGCAGCTGCTGCTTGTGATTACTTGGCATACAGCGCCTATTCATTGATTGGTGTACTGTGGTACAGCATGGCCGACAAAGCGCAGGCATCAGGTAATGCGGTACTTGCAGCGTCTAAGATGAAGACACGTGACTTCTACATGGAACGTATATTAGTACGTCGCGATGCGCACAAAGCCGCTTATAAAGCTGGCCCTGAAAGCACCCTTGCAATATCAGGTAATGAGTTTGATTATCTGTAATTAGCGCATGCTTTACGCCCATAACATATGGGCTTAAAAACTAAAAAAGGTCACATATAGTGACCTTTTTAAGTTTAATAGTTATCACGCGGTACTAGTTGTTTGCCGCTACCTGTGTCGAAAACGTGTCTGCAAACCAATCATTCAACATGGCTTTTTCGTAGGTTAACGACTCGGTTCTATTGCGGCGGATTGTCGATTCCATAAAGTCCATGTCTTTGAGTTTTACATCTTCGCCGCTTAAAATGACTTGTCCTTCGGCATTGGTCAAAGAATAACTAAACGCCATTCTTGGAATATCGATGCGCTTAATAATGCGAACGTCACTCCCACCACCTGTGCCAAACCCGACAAACTGACTAGGCCATACTTGCCCCGCTAAGTCCACATTAGTCACGGTCATAGACAGCACTTGAGATTCAGGTAAATCACTAGCTAACTCAACAATGTGCTGTTCCAAATCTTCTAATGTTCGTTCGCGAAACCGTTTGCGCGACTCATTAGTTGGCTTAACATCGCTATATGTTTCAGGTTCTTCCCAAGTAATCTTTACTTCTGCCGCCTGGGTGGGAGCGAAAACAGCAAGAAGTCCAACCGCAGTGGCACAACCTAAATAAGAAAAAGTACGTAATTTATTCACTTTTATGCTCCTAAATTCAGTCGTTTAAACTATGAGTTAGCAAGACATTTAGAGAAAGCTTAGCATGCAGCAATTGTCGGCTTTTATATCAGCTTTACATTTAACCAGCCTTGTTAAAATTGGCTAGTCTCGCTTTGCTACTTGCATAACTGACGACTGTTTAATGATTAGGCATAGTTGAACGCGTTTAGTTCCCGTAAAGTTGGGGTTTATATCGTCCTTTTCACAATAGGTGTGATAAAAACGTTTAACGCTTGCGCTATCAGCGGTGATTTGCTGAACATATGTTTGCTGGTAAGGCTTTAAGGGACTCAGCTGGATATTAATTTTATCTTGTAAACTACGCAGTTCTTCTCGCTCCGGTAAGGTGGCAATTGAAACTAGCCATTCAGAAAGCGAGTTCTGGATATCTTCAAAGAGATACTGAACAAAAGGAGACCGCAGCACAATTACCAAAACAATAATTTCAGCAGCGATGATAAAGAACCTTAACATGACTTCTCAGCTAACTTTGACAGACGTTTACTACAAATAGCGCCAATTTTTTAGCACCTTTCTCACTATGTGCTCAACTACACTTTGCCAATTTACACTTTCACAATGCTCACTGTACACGATTCAAACGGTAATTGACCACATTATTATCGACGATAATAGGGTCATATCGGTTTACCTGTAAATACAGCAAACTATACTCATGTATAGTAGGTAAAGCCTAATCGTCGATGTTGGGCATCAAATGGCATCTGGCCGTTATATTAATCCTCATTATTCACGTAGCTGTATTTAACTATTTACAAAGTTACATAGACTGAGGAAATCAAAACAAAAAACGACTTACGTTCTGAAGTTTCAGTATTGACTGAAACTTTAAAAAGATACACCATACGCCGCATTATTGATCTACATTAAATATGACGTTTTGAACGCAGTTATACTGCACAGGCAGTTCGTTACGTCACATAAGGTTAAGCTATGAATGAACAAATACCGGTAAAGACCGTTACACCGGTAAAAGTACATAAACCCAAAGGTGGACCTGAGGGTAAACGCCACGACTCTCGTAGCCGTATTTATGTGCGGGCTGTACAAGGCCCTCTGGAGACGTTTAGACGCATGTTTGGCCTTTTCTTTTTGGGCCTCTTTGCCATCATTCCATGGATTCAGTACAACGGGCATCAAGCCGTGCTACTCGATATTGGTGAGCAGCGATTTACTATATTCTCTCTAACCTTATGGCCTCAAGATCTCACTTTACTGGCCTATATATTTATTGTTTCCGCCTTTGCGCTGTTCTTCGTCACCACTTTCGCTGGTCGAGTGTGGTGTGGATTTATGTGTCCTCAAACAACGTGGGTATACATTTATACGTGGTTCGAAGAGAAATTCGAAGGCCCGCGCAACAAGCGTATAGCGCTAGATGCACGCAAAATGGATGCAGATAAATTTTTGCGTAAAACAGCTAAGCACACCGCTTGGGTATTGGTAGCGCTGTTAACGGCTTTAACCTTCGTTGGCTACTTTACGCCAATTGATGAACTGTTTATCGATTTTGTAACATTTAACACCAGCTTCTGGGCAGGTTTATCGGTTATTTTCTTTGCCGTATGTACGTACGGAAACGCTGGCTACATGCGCGAAATCATGTGCACGCACATTTGCCCGTATGCGCGTTTTCAGTCTGCCATGTTCGACAAAGACACGTTTACTGTATCGTACGATGCAAAGCGTGGAGAGCAACGCGGCCCGCGACCACGCAAACTTAGTCACGAGCAAGTAAAAGAAAAAGGGTTAGGCGACTGTATAGACTGCAACCTGTGTGTTCAGGTATGCCCAACCGGTATCGATATTCGAAATGGCTTACAATACGAATGCATCAACTGCGGCGCCTGTGTTGATGCGTGTAACGGTGTTATGGATAAAATGGGTTATCCTAAAGGCCTGATAAGCTTTACCTCTGAAGAAGAACTAGCTGGCGGTAAGACTCATATTTTACGTCCAAAGTTAATTGGTTACTTTGTAGTTTTAGTGGTGATGATAGGCTTGCTGTTTGCCAATATTTGGATGCGCAGCCCCACCGAAGTTGACATTATCCGCGACAGAAACTCGCTATACCGCGAAACGAATGAAGGGCTAATTGAGAACGTTTATACAATAAAAGTACTTAACAAAACTCAGCAAACCCAAACCTACTCTATTGCTGTAAAAGGTTTGTCTGACTACAAGTACATTGGTGAGCAAACTGTAACAGTTGAAGGCGGTGCGGTGTATAGCACGCCAATTTCAGTTGCAACTGACGCCTATAATCTGGAAGATACGGTTACCGATATTTTTATCAGTGTAACCACCACAATTGATGGGGAAACGGTTACCGTTGATGAACCAACTAAATTCCTTTATCGATGACAGATTTTTCTTTCTCTGGGCTTAGCCCAGACACCATATTAGATGCCCTGGAAAGCCAGGGCATTTTTCTTCAAAGCGGCCTACTAGCGCTTAACAGCTATGAAAACCGCGTATACCAATTTTTGGCTGAAGATGGCCAGCGCTACGTTGCGAAATTCTATCGTCCCGGCCGATGGACAGATGCGCAAATTCTTGAAGAGCACGAGTTTGCCGCTGAACTTATTGAAAGTGAAATCCCGTTGGCCGCGCCTATGGCTCTAAACGGCAGCACATTGCATCATCACACGGTGGCAGAAACTGACTATCGATTTGCGCTATTTCCTTCAGTAGGCGGCAGACAATTCGAGAATGACAACCTTGACCAGCTTGAATGGATGGGGCGTTTCATTGGTCGTATCCACCGCGTTGCCTCAGCGAAAGGGTTTACTCATCGCCCTTCAATTGATATTGAAAGCTACCTGAATGAGCCCAAGCAGGTTCTATTGCAAAGTACGCTGCTGCCTGAGCATCTAAAAACGGCGTTCTTCGCCATACTCGAGCCTGTAATAGAGGCAACTAAAAAAGCTTACAGCCCAACATCAAGCATTCGTCTTCACGGTGACTGCCACCCCGGCAATATACTGTGGCGCGATGGCCCTACCTTCGTTGATTTAGATGATTGCCGCATGGGCCCTGCTATCCAAGATTTGTGGATGATGCTAAGCGGCGACCGCCAACAACAACTATTGCAGCTCGATACTTTGGTTGAAGCATACGAGGAGTTTCACCCGTTTGACACTGCACAGTTGCCACTTATTGAGCCCCTGCGCGCTATGCGAATGGTGCATTACATGGCATGGCTTTCACGACGCTGGGAAGACCCTGCTTTTCCGCGGGCATTTCCTTGGTTTGCTGAAGACAAATACTGGGAAGGCCAAATACTTGCTCTGAAAGAACAGCTATCGGCCCTTCAAGAGCCTCCACTGAAATTAGGATATTGAGCCAGCCCCTTTACTGCTGAAAAAACGCTTTTTCGATGACCGTTGCCGATAATCTTATGGCGGTTACGAAAAAGCGTAAGGTATAAGAAACCGTATTCGCTATCACTTTTTAACTTAGATATAATCGACAGTGTGTAGGTGCTCTTGTCTAGCTCCATATTAACTACGGCGACAAGGGTTAAACGGGAAATCAGTGAAAAACTGATGCTGCCCCCGCAACGGTAAACTCAACGCGTTGTCGTTTTCTTTTCATACGCCACTGTCTTTTATGCGTTACGTATTAAACGCCATTAGATGGGAAGGCAAAAGAGCTATTACATTTTTAGTAATGGTGAGTAAGCCCGGATACCGGCCTGTACTTCATGGTGTCGTTTGCTTGCTCACATCCATAATTAAGCAATGCGTGCACTTTCCCTAATCATGTGCTCGGGTGGAGCGCATCAAAGACAACATAAAAACCATGCGTACACATTTTACTAAAGCAGCCCTTAGCGCTGCAGTTATTTCGTGCTTAAGCACACCTGCCTTTGCTCAAACTTCTGACCAAGATATTGAAACTTTAACAGTAACAGGCACGCGTTTGCCTATTTCGTTAACCAAACTTCCTGGTTCAGTATCGGTGCTAACTGAAAGCGACATTAAAGCTTCGGGCGCACTTCAACTTACCGATCTAATTCGCGGCCTACCTGGCGTTAGCTTGTCTCAGTCAGGCAGTCCTGGTGGCTTAACAGAGCTGCGCGTGCGCGGCGGTGAAACCAACCATCTACTTGTTTTAATTGATGGCGTTGTTGCCAACGACGTAGGCCAAGGAAGTCTGGTTGACCTTGCTCACTTAACTAGCGCAAACGTGGTGCGCATAGAACTTCTTCGAGGCCCGCAGAGCGCAAGATGGGGCAGCGGCGCTATCGGTGGTGTATTGAGCATTACTACGAAATCAGGCCAGTTTGCCGATAATGCGTCACACGTAGACTTCTCTGCTGGCGTTGGCACACAAGGTACGTTGCAGGGCAGCATGAACGCGCGCTCGCAAAGCGATAACGTAGGTATTTCTGCATACGCCAGCTACATACGTACCGACGGTGACAACGTATCTCGTGTTGGTAACGAAGATGATGGCTACGACAACATGACCGCTGGCATTAATATTAATTATGCCGCAACGTCGGAGCATACGTTAATAGCTAACCTTCGCACGGTTCAGTACGAGAATGATTACGACGGCACTGATTTTGTGACGACAGGCCTTCCTGCTGACTCAGATAACGTGACGGATGGTTCACAAATTAGTGCGAAATTAAGATGGGAATTTGCTCCGGAAAATACAGGTTATCGCTCAGCGCTAAGTGCGCATTATCGCAAAGACGATAACGATAACACTGAGTCAGGTGCAGACACTGGCGGTACCACTGGTGAGCGCATAGAGTTAAACTGGACAGGTTTCTATACCATGGATAACTGGGATTTTGCTGGCGGTATTGAATACCTACAGCGCCTTTTTACCCAGCGCGGCCCAATTGCATTTGGCGATCCGAACCAGAAGCAGCATGACAATACTTATAGCGTATTTGCCGAGACAAATGGTCAGCTAACCGAGTCGCTAACCGCAACACTAAGCGCACGATTCGACAACAATAGTGAGTTCGACAATGCCGTAAGTTATCGCGGTGGCCTTACCTGGCAGCTTAACGATTACTACGCTGTTTTTACCAGCTATGGTAAAGCTGTTAAAACACCCACCTTCACCGAGCGCTTTGGCTACTTCCCAGCAAGCTTCATCGGCAACCCAAACTTAGAACCTGAAACCAGTGAAGAATGGGAAATAGGCGTTAAGGCAAACTGGAAATCACTGTCTGCACAAATCAGCGCATACACTACCGACCTTGAAGATGAAATCAATGGCTTCGTATTTGTGTCAGATTTGGGTGCATATAGTGCAGATAATATCGACGGTGAAAGCTCGCGAGAAGGTATTGATCTAGAACTTAACTGGGACAGTGGCTATGGTGATTTTACCGCAGCGTATAGTTATCTAGATGCGGAACAAACCGACAATGGTATAACAACCACTGAACTGCGTCGTGCCCGTCACCAAGGCTCATTAACCTACAACACTGACTTTGGAACGGAGAAGTTCAGCTTCTACACCAAGCTAGCTTACACAGGGAGTCATTACGACACCTTCTTCCCTCCTTTCCCTGAACCGTCTCAGACTCTGGCGCTGTCAGCCTATACGCTTGCAACCGTTAATTTAGGCTATCAAATAGATAAGCAGTGGCAGGTCTCGTTGAAGGTCGACAATGTATTTGATACTGATTATGAAGACATTGTAGGTTATGCTGGCCAAGAGCGTCGCGCTCTACTTTCAGTTAACTACAGCATGTAAGTGATGAAACGTTAATGAACCTTCTGTTGAGCGTTGCTTAAAGGCAAAACTCAACGTGAAATCAACAAACAATAAAGGGCTATACATGGTTATAGCCCTTTTTCTTTGAGTTTCTGTTAGGGCCTGATGATTCAGACTCTGTTCATCATGCGTATATAAAATACTGCATTTACCTAAACCTTGAATCGCGTTTTTTAGTGAGCTTGTCGCGTAGTAAAGCATTGAAGTAGAACAGGTCCTAGTTAAGCGAACAAGCCTGTGATAATCTCGGTATCGATAATAGTTTTTTGAACATAGGATTATATTCCATGAAAAAGTTTGCAGTAATGTTTGTCATGGCAATGCTTTTGCCACTAACAGCATGCGCTCAGGAGCCAGCGTCTAAATGGAAAGAAGGTACGCACTATACTGTGCTTGATAAAGAAGCCACAGATAAGCCTGTTATTACTGAGTACTTCTCATTTTGGTGCCCTCACTGCTTCCAGTTCGAACCTATCGTTGCGCAAATTAAAGAAAAGAAAAGCGACGGCACGAAATTCAATAAGGTGCACGTAAACTTTATGCGTTTTACTGGACCTGAAGTTCAAGACGATGCAACTAAAGCCATGCTAATTGCGCGCGCTATGAAGCAAGAAGACGCGATGAACGGCGCTATTTTTAACTATATCCACAAGCAACGTGCATCTATCACTGGCTTGAAAGACCTTCGCAATATCTTCGTTGTAAACGGTGTAGACGGTGAAGAGTTTGACAAAATGGCTAAAAGCTTCGGCGTAAATAGCATGGTGCGCAAGAATCAACAGCAAATTGACGAGTATCGTGAGCACCTAACTGGTGTGCCAAGCTTTATTATCAACGGTAAATATCAGCCTACATTCACTGCTGACATGACCTTCGACGACATCGCTGACCTAATCGTGTGGCTATCTGAGCAAAAATAATTTGGTTAATAACCAATACACTCGTTAGACCTTGAATAATTAAATGGGCGCTCAGGCGCCCATTTTTACGCCTTGGAGCATCCCAATGTATGCAGTAAGTGACTTTGCTGACTTTATCTGTGAACTTGACCAGCTAAAAGCAGTTAAGCGCCAGATCACCCTCCCCTGTGATAACTATCGACAGGAAAACTCCGCAGAGCACAGCTGGCATGTTGCATTAATGGCAAATATGCTAAGCGAATATGCGGCTAAACCCATAGATGTGACCCGCGTTATTCGCATGATCCTTATTCACGATATTGTGGAAATTGATGCTGGCGACATGTTTGCTTTCAATCATCAAACAGATCACGACGCACAAGCCGAGAAAGAAGTAGCTGCCGCTAAGCGCATTTTTGGTTTATTGCCGAGTCCACTTAGTAGTGAAATGCTCGATTTATGGCTTGAGTTTGAAGCAGCGGAAACCGCCGATGCAGAATTTGCAAAATCAATGGACCGCGTTCTTCCCGTATTTCAAAATATGAAAGACAACGGAGGAAGCTGGAAGCGTCACGGTATTGCAAGGGAGAAAATTGAGAAGCGTAATGCTCACCTTAAATCTTGCGCACCGGCTTTATGGGACTACGTTTTGCAGCAGCTTGATGTGGCCGTTGAAAAAGGCTGGCTAAGTCAGTAACGACTCAGCCAGACCTGTAGTATTAATTACAACATAACGTTGTAATAGTGTATTGCAATTAGAAGCGTGTACCAATCCACATCCAGAAGCGATTGGTATCCACCTTTATATCTCCCGCATCGTAAGTACCGTACTTAATGCCAAAATTGTACTTACCTGCAAACTTCTTCGTATACTGTACATTAATTTCGCTGCCTAAGTCGTCAGCACCGTTACTGCTGTCGTCAGCGCTGAAATCGTGGTAAGCCAAAAGCCATTTACCACCGGCTAGCCCACCTGATAGAGATAACTTAAGATCTTTTAAGCCCTGTGCTGGCGTGCCCAAGAACTGATCAGTCCAACCGTTGAATTTGTGCAGCGTAGCTAGCGGCGTTGCAAACCCGTACAACCCATCGTCAGAACCTAGTATTTCGTAATCGACCTTAGCCGTCACGCCAGAAAACGTGGCTGCGACATACGCATTTAAATAAGAGGCGTCAAAGTCGGTGGCCGTTTCGCCCGCGCCAGCTTCGCTTGATTGCGTGGCAAACTCACCACCGTAAGCCCAACTCACGCTCTCACCTTTCATCTTTCCATCGTAGCTCACGCCATACGTGTCCAACGCGTTATCCGTGTCGTTGTCCATTTCTAAAAGGTAAGCGTAGGCCACAAACTTGCCAATTTTAGATGTATAAGTCGCATGAAGAATATGATCTTTAGAATCTAAATCTGCCGCCTCAGCAAAAATGCGGTTGCGTTTGTAAAGATAGCTATAGAATAGTTCTAGATTGTCTGTTGCCGCATATTTAGCGCTTACGGCATCAAAGGTCTGGCGGTCTTGTCGCCAGCCAACGTGGCCAACAAATCGATGGTCATCCAACGTAATTACTTGTCGCCCTACTCTGGCGGTAAAGTTATCCGCCTTATACTGAATAAAAGCTTGATCAACTTCGGTAGTTTCAGGGTCGGCAATGACCGAATACTCACCTACGTTAAAGCCAGTAGGCCCCACAGTAAACTCATCTTGCCCAAGTACAATACGACTGTCTTCAACCTCAGCGGTAAATGAGAAACCATTAACGCTACCCGAACTAAACCCTAGACGCGTACGCAAAGTCAGTGCACTTGCGTCTTCTAACGCATTGTCTTGATCAACAGCTTCGTAGCGTAAATTCAGATCCGCCCATGCCTTTGAATCGCTTAATGCGCTGTGAATGTCAGCGGCCATTACGCTTCCACCCAATACTGTCAAAACAGATGCTGTTAGCATCTTAATGCCAAAGTTTTTTAACGTGTTCATGTGTATTCCCTATCGGTATCGATTTTTATTAGTCAACACTTACCCAGCCAGCAGTAGAATGCTGGTTAAAAGTGATGGTTTTGGTTAGTTGGCGGAAAAGGCTTCCGCCCTAGTCAGGTGCCGATAAAGCTAGGCGGCATCTGACTTCTTAGCGTCTTTTTTTTCAGATGACACCCCGCTGGGTTTTGCTAGCTGTTGTGAATGTTTGTTAGTTGTAGGCGCTTGGTTGGCGCGTGACGAAACGGTTTCAACCTTCTTTTGTTTGTCGTAAAGGAAAGTTAAGACTTCATGTCTGTAGTGGTTGTACTGCTTGTTATCTGCAAGTGCTAATCTATCTCGCGGACGCGGCAACTCAATATCTAGAATTTCGCCAATGGTGGCTGCCGGGCCGTTATTCATCATAACAATACGGTCTGATAGCAATACCGCTTCATCCACATCATGAGTAATCATGATAACCGTGTTACCCAAATCAGCATGAATTTCCATTAGCGAGTCTTGAAGATGAGCGCGAGTTAGGGCGTCTAGCGCACCGAACGGTTCATCCATTAGCAGCACTTTTGGCTCCATTGCCAACGCTCGTGCAATGCCCACTCGCTGTTTCATACCACCTGATATTTCACTGGGTAATTTATCAAGGGCGTGGGTCATGTGCACAAGCTCTAGGTTGTGCATGATCCAGTCACGCATCTCGTTTTTACTCTTGCCTCGCATGGTCGATTTTACGGCCAGCTCAACATTCTTGTATACCGTAAGCCAAGGTAATAAAGAATGGTTTTGAAAGACTACTGCGCGTTCAGGTCCAGGCTGCTTCACTTCTGCGCCATCTAAAATTACGCCGCCGGTAGTAGCTTGGTGCAAACCTGCGACGATATTCAGCACCGTTGATTTACCGCAGCCCGAATGGCCAATTAACGACACAAATTCACCTTTGCTGATTTTAAGATTTACATCTTGAAGCGCAGTAAATGGCCCCTTCGGTGTGGGGAAGTCGATACCCACCTGCTCTAACTCTAAGTGTTTAGTGTGCATAAAATTCTCCTCAAAATTAGCGTAGTACGCTCGACTTGTCCCAGCTTACAGCGCGCTGAATCGATAACATTAGGCGGTCTAGTACAAAGCCAATAGCGCCAATGGTGAGCACTGCTACCATGATTCTCGCTAGCGACTCCGAACTTCCGTTTTGGAATTCATCCCACACAAACTTTCCTAGGCCCGGGTTTTGGGCAAGCATTTCTGCCGCAATCAGTACCATCCAGCCAATACCAAGCGACAATCTAAGTCCTGTAAAAATCATGGGGATAGAAGATGGAAGTACTATTTTGGTGAGATGAGCAAACGGCGTAAGGCGCAATACCTTGCTTACGTTGATTAGGTCCTTATCAATATTTGATACGCCTACTGCGGTGTTAATAAGGGTTGGCCATAAACAACAAAGCGAAACCGTAAAAGCAGAGGTCACGAATGATTTAGAAAAGGCCGGCTCATCGCTGACATAAAGGGCACTTACCACCATAGTCACCAGCGGCAGCCATGCCAATGGAGACACTGGCTTAAATAACTGGATAAGTGGATTTATTGCGGTGTAAGCAGATTTACTTAGACCACATAGTATACCCACGGGAACCGCCACGACTGATGCAATTAAGAATCCAACCATGACGGTGTAAAGGCTTGTCCATATCTGATCAAAAAACGTTGGCGCACCGGTGAATTCTCTAATTTTTGGCTGATAAGTAGGGTCCTGCGCTACACGCGCTGCATTTCTTGCTTCTTGACGTTGATAGAAAGCGTCTGCTTTTTCGCGCTGTGCAATATGCTCGTCAATTAACGCACCGGCCTGCTCAAAAACTTGTGCGGGCCCTGGGAACTGCCCCAGCGACGTGTCGATACTTTTTGCTACACCATTCCAAATGGCCAAAAACATCAGCAAGCCAATAACAGGCAGCAGCAACGCAGGCGTGGATTGATATAAACGGCTCAACAAAGAGTTGGCGTTTGACGGTGACGATGGAAGGCGAAGAATGGTTGTCATCTTGCTCATTGCTTGCTCCTGACACTTGATGTGCGCTTTTGCGCTGTTTATGCCCCGCCCTAGTTAGAACTGAAGGCAGGGCCATTAAATCAGACACTTACAGTACAGTGTCACCCTTCAGACCAATCTTAAATTGCTCTAAGTAAGCGTTAGGCTTGCTTCCGTCAAACGTCACGCCATCAATGAATTCGCTCTGAGGCGGCTTGTAGCCCGTTTCCGTCCCAAACTCTGGAAAGTCAGACGCCTTAGCTTTACCTTCGGCAATCAACGCTTTAGCAGCCTGAGCATAAACCTCTGGTTTATAAACTTTTTTGGCTGTCTCTTTATACCAATCGTCAGACTTAGCCTCTGAAATTTGACCCCAGCGGCGCATTTGTGTGAGGTACCAAATAGCATCACTGTAGTATGGGTAAGTGGCGTTGTAGCGGAAGAACACATTAAAATCAGGCACGTCGCGCTTGTCACCTTTCTCGTATTCGAAAGTGCCTGTCATGCTGTTAGCCAGTACGTCTTCATCTGCACCTACGTAGTTACTTTTAGCAAGAATCTTTACCGCTTCAGGACGGTTAGCATTGTCGTTTTCATCCAGCCACATTGCCGCTCGAATTAGGGCTTTAACCACGCGAATGTGCGTATTTGGGTATTTGTCAGCCCAGCCCTGGCTTACGCCGAACACTTTTTCAGGGTTATTTTTCCAAATTTCGTAGTCGGTGATCACAGGTACACCAATACCTTTAAACACAGCCTGTTGATTCCATGGCTCGCCTACGCAGTAGCCATAGATGGTGCCGGCTTCCATCGTCGCTGGCATTTGCGGTGGGGGAGTGACTGACAACAGTGCCTGAGCGTCAATTTGGCCCGCGGTATCGCCTTTATGCGGCGCATAATATCCAGGGTGAATTCCACCTGCCGCAAGCCAATAGCGTAACTCGTAGTTGTGTGTAGAAACTGGAAATACCATTCCCATGTTGAACGGCTTTCCAGCGTTGCGGTATTCATCAACCACTGGCTTTAAATAATCAGCTTTAATAGGATGAACTGGCTTGCCATTTTCCTGTGGAATATGGGCCTTCATTTTGTCCCAAATTTCATTAGAAACGGTAATTCCATTACCATTGAGGTCCATACTGAACGCTGTTACCACATGCGATTCCGTGCCGAAGCCAATGGTTGCACCAAGGGGCTGGCCAGCCAGCATATGAGCGCCATCTAATTGGCCGTCGATTACGCGATCAAGCAGCACTTTCCAGTTAGCTTGTGCTTCCAATGTAACGTAGAGGCCCTCATCTTCAAAAAAGCCTTTTTCGTACGCCACAGCAAGCGGTGCCATATCAGTGAGCTTGATAAAACCAAACTTAAGTTCTTCCTTCTCAGGCCAGCCTACCGCTGGCGCTTGTGCTGCCACACTCGCAGAAAAACTTGCTACAGAGACGGCAAGTGCTGCACATACTCCAGCACTCGCCGTTCGAAAGCGTTTTAGCAGTGATGTTGTCTTTAACCCAGTCATACGTGTTCCTCGTAGCCAAAAAAAAACCCACCAGCGTACGACGTTTAACCGTCGAGCATGGTGGGCTTCGTTGCCGTGTTTGTAATATCGGAGTTCTTACAAACGCATCAAGTTGTTAATGGTAAGTCAGGAATTCCCGCTCACACACCTCATCTTTAAGGGAGGTTTATTAAAAGCTTTAGCTTATAAAACCATCTTTATTTTTTATTATTATGCACTTGCCATAAATGCCGGAGATGATGATGCTTCCTTACCGTTCTCCGCTGAATCCTATTTGTTTACCCTATGGTAAGTGTTGTGCACTCCACTCTGCCATCGCATTTGTGTTTGCACCCGTTGCTTTGTACAGCAACGTTGTTGTTGCACGGATTAATTAGCACCCATCGTGCCAGAAATGTAAGCCATTAAAATTTATGAACATTTACACTATTGAGGTAAGAGAAAAGTGAGAATGAATTCGTTTTGGTGCACCAAAACAGGGGGGGTGTTCAACCTTGGTGCGCGAAAGCAGATACCAAGGTTGAACAAATATGGCCAATGACTAAAGCTGTCTGATTGTGTCGCTAATTTTCTAGAGGCGTTTAGTAAATTGCCCGATAGCGTTTACCACTTCATTGGCACCGCTTTGGATTTCGCTCATTGCTTTGCCTGACTGCGTTGAATACTCTAAGGCTTCGCGCGCTTTTTCCTGACCCGCTTCAATTAACTGAACTGCATTTTCTGTTAACTTTCTGTTTTCTACGACAACGTTTACGATTTCTTCAGTTGCGCTACTGGTTCGCGACGCTAGCTGCCTGACTTCATCGGCTACTACCGCGAAACCACGCCCTTGATCGCCTGCACGTGCAGCTTCAATAGCAGCGTTAAGCGCCAATAAATTAGTTTGGTCGGCAATTCCGCTAATACTTTTAACCAAGTCCGCAACTTTTTGGGATTGCTCATCAAGGTCCTTAATACCTTCACTCGCATTACCCATCTGTTTCGTTAATTCGTTCATCGCCTTAACCGTAGAATCGAGCACTTGGTTTCCCTTACGTGCTTGCTCTCCAGTTTCTTGCGAAATATTGAATGCAACGTTGGCGGCTTCAGAAATGGCAAACTCCCGCTTCATTTGCTCTGTAATTACCGTTGCAAATTTCACTACTTTATAAAGCTGACCATCTTCGTTTCTGATGGGGTTATATGACGCTTCTAGCCACACTTCATTCCCTCGGCTATCAATGCGTTTGTAGCGTCCAGATTCTAACTGTCCTTGCGCTAGCCCACGCCAAAACTGTTTGTATTCTTCCGAGTTCGCCTCTTGCTCTGTGCAAAAGATCCTATGATGCTTTCCAACTATTTGCTCCAGCTTGTAGCCCGTGCCTTTCAAAAAGTTTTCGTTGGCTTTTATGATGGTGCCATCAAGGTTGAACTCAATAACAGCAGAAGAGCGATGAAGCGCGGCAATCATATCTCTAAGCTCATTACTGTAAGAAATATTGCGCGTTTGCTCTGCCATATAGAAAGAAATACACTTCACATTTCCATAGGCGTCATCTATGGGCTGTATGATTCCTCTTACCCAAATCTCATGGCCTTTTGCATTATTGAAGCTAACTGCGCCATGCCAATGACGATGATTTTTAACAGCGCCTAGCATATCTTGAACGTCCGATTTCTTAAGCGATTTCGGGTCCATTAGGCTTTCAAGGGACTTCCCTTCTAGCTCTGAAATCTTAAATCCTGTTGCTTGAGTACATAGATCATTAATTGCACGTATACGTCCATCTGCATTCAACTCAATGTACAACATTTCTTCACGAAGCTCTTCCTTAACCGTTTGATATGCCGCCAGTTCCTTTTCCAAACGTTGGTTTTCGGCTATCAACTCTTTATTTTTGAAAAACATCCTGCGCTCCTAATGAACTTCGTTTCACGCATTATTTATCAGCCGACTTAGCTCATAACGAAGCCACCCTGACAAAATAGGCACTGGCGTATCACACTGAAATACGGTTAGTTGTCTGAAACGATAAGCTAGTTTTTGTTGGTTTTGATTAAAGATAGCAGAGGAAATGAAGTTTATTGATGTTTCACACAAATAAAACTGAAGTTTTTTTGTTCAATAAAGATTAGAGATAGCCCAGTTTGGGGATTGACATAAACCCGCCTCTTTTTACTATACAAAAATACTCATGGCAGCGATGAAAACACGCAGCGATTCCGGCCGCCCGTTTTGGCGTCGTACAAAGCTTTATCAGCGGTATTAAGGATCGAAGTTAACGTCCAGTTGTGGTGATTAACGAAATTGACCGTTGCAACGCCCAAACTTGCGGTAATTACGGGTGAAACTGTGCTCTTGCTGTGCTCTATCCCTAATGATTCTATCGCATCTCGAATCTCTTCAGCTTTCACCTTCGCGCCTTTCTCATCGGTATTGGGCAAAATCGCTACGAACTCCTCACCACCGTATCGAGCACAAAAATCAGTGTTACGGGTAATGACTTCATTAAGCCCAATAGCGACGGCTTTCAGGCATTCATCCCCTTTAGGGTGACCATAATTGTCATTGTAAAGTTTGAAACTATCGACATCCAAGATAACTACCGTCAACGGCCAGTCATACCGTTTTGACATCGCTATTACCTTTTCCATTTCCATTTCAAATGCCCGTCGGTTTGGGATGTTAGTCAGCGGATCGCTAAGTGACAAACGAATCAATTCGGTTTCTTGGCTCTTTACTCTCTCAAAATACAGTGCGAAGGTTTTAGCCAGGCGAGATATCTCGTCACTGCCTTCGAAGCTTGCTACTTCTTCACTATTTTTTTCAACCAAGTTGGTTAAAGCAATTAAACGCAGAATAATACGTTTGTAGATATAGAAGATGATGGCGCAACAAATAATCATCACAATTAATGAAAGTGCCAATGACAGGGTTATTTGTTTGGACACAGCCTGGTTGGCAGACAATGCGTAAAATGAGGTGTCTTTTGTGATTGAAGATGCTCTAAACTCAATATTTGACGCGACTTCTTCAGCCAAGTGCTCAACAAAACTGCCTCGCCCTCTTGAACGTCCACGAATGCGCATGACATTGGCTTGTTTATCAATCATGCCCCATTTACCTAATACCCCCTCCTCTAGCGCACTTACCAGTTCGCTGCTGCGCTTGTCGAGCGTTGTCGCCTCACGCAAGGAAGCGATGCTTTCTTCAATATTGTCCTCTAACTTGCGTAACTCATGCAGTTGGAACTGCTGATTTATTTGGGCAATTTGTAATATCAGAGGAACCAGCGTTTGAGAAGATTGAATACCCACATACTGCGATTTATTGTCTTCAAAAATATTGTTCAAGTAAGTAAATAGTACTTCCCTTTCCACCCGCACTTCTTTTTCGACATCAATCCGCTGACGCACTAATGCGTTTAGTTCTTCTATTTCTAGTGTAAGTACATTCAGCTGCGTCGCTAAGTACTTGTCTCCTTGCTCAAGCTTCAAATTGGAGGAATCCAGGCGCTCTATCGTTTCATCCAACTGGGTTTTGACGATACGCCGAGACGATTGGCTCTCAGACGATGTTAATCGCGCAGTAAGTGAAATTAAGTGCTGAACTTCACGCGTAATTTCAGTAGCTTGGCTAAGAGTGGGGATAGAAGACGAGGTGATATCGTCAAGTACTTTTCGCACGTCATTTAAACGCAGCAGCGACAAAACCAGTATCAAAAGAAAAAATCCCATCACGCTGCATTGTGCAATGATAAACAGATACAAGGTCTTTTTCTTATGCTGCATCTGATCAACCGCCTTTTGCCATGTTTATTATGCGGTTATCAGTTTTAGGCTTTATATCGTATTGATTGACGATGGCCTGCATCACAAGGTCTGATATTTGAGGGGGTCGTGTACTCAAGGCCGGACGCTTTTCGGTATTCTTTAACGCATAGAAACCGTCTCCCCCATTAGCCAGAAAGTTACTTGTAGCCAGTGAATAGGTTTTCGACTTATCTATTCGCTTTCCATTAATGGTGACATTTTTTACTCGTTGAAGCACTTTCGCTGAAGGGTCGAAACTATAAGACATACCCGATACATGAGGAAAACCACCTTTTAAATTTTGATATTGCGAAAGCCCCTCTTCCAGAGCTTGAATTAACTGAGCGCCAGTTATATCCAAAGCCACAACATGCGCACGAAACGGCATTTCGGTGACAATATCTTGCCGAGTAATTGGTGTACCTGCCGTATATTGTTTGTTGCCTCGGATACTGCCTCCGTTTATCAAGGCAATTTCAGTATTGGCATAGCGTTTAATGGTATCCGCGACAAAGTTTACAAAAGGATTCTCTTCACTTCTCACTTCTTTGCGCGCAGTCGAAACGGCAATCTTCCATTCGCCAATTTGTATATTTAACAACCGCTTTAGGCGCGCTTCATACTCAATGAGTTGCTCGTTTAACTCAGCATCAGCCTCTATATCTTCTAATGGCTGCTCTGTATATGACGTTGCTTGCCACCCAGCATTTTTCACGAAACTAGCAACGACAGCGGTGCCCTGCTGCGTAAGTACCATGCTATTAGGATGACGCGTAGTTTCGAGCAAACTTTTTTCGTCCAAGCGACTGTCTGTTATGAAAGCGACATCAATAATACGTTTGTTCAGCATGGTATTAATAAAAGGGAACGGTTAGGAATAGTGCAGCAAAATAATATCTGCGCCTTGCTGTCGCAATCTTTTAGACTCCTCCATGATGGCTTTTTGAGGAGGCGTTATAGCAATATCAGATAATTGGTACTCTTCTATCACTCTCTCATGTAAAACTGATATAACACCAAGAGTTAATTCTTCTTTTTCTACAATCACAGAAGTGTGCAGGCCATCTGGGGAACGCCCCACCCGGTTGTCTATTACGTTGCTGGCTACCAATGGAAAGGCTGCTTCATAAGAACGAAGAGATAATTCATCCTCATAGAAACTAAATTCTCTCTTCGTGACCCCCATCACATCTGGCTCAAGGGAATTGAGAATATCAATAATGTGGGAGCCACGGTCAAACGAGGATAGCGCGCTCGGCCCAATCGAGCCGCCGCCGAAAATGAAGAAGACAGTTTCACTAATTTGCCGCTGTTGTTTTACGAGGGTTTGAAGATTAGCGTAACGCCCTGTGCGTGCGTCGCTAATATTAGGCATATCTGCGGTTAGTACGAAAGTTACGCTAGAGGTTGTGACCTGTTCTCGATTTTCAGATACAGCATAACCTGCTCGAAATAAGAGCGACAGGCTAGCTAAAAATACGAGCCATTGCGTGATTCGCATAACACCACTTAAGGAAGACTTGTTAATACTATTAACAAGTATAGCAACGATTAAGTCAATGCGACGATTGGCTATTTTTCCTTAAAAAGAAGGGCTTTATATCAAGCAATATAGATAATTGCCCGCTCAGAAAACGCAGGTCCTTAAAATGGCGTTGCGCTTTTATCCCGCTGTGCCCAAAGCTGCCTTGCCTGGGACAGGGCATCTGCGACATCACACTTTTGTAGCAGCACTAAATAGCTGGCAAGTGTGCTCAAAACGGCTTGTTCACCGTAAAGGCTATTCGCGTTACCCGCCCACACATCAAGCATGTCGTTAACGTTCATGTCTTTATCTTTAAGCGCCCATTTGTCAGCAACCACCGGCATTATTACTTCTTCGGTCTCACCATTTCGGGTAATAAATAGCTCAGTTTCCCGCTCACCATTAACTTCAGGATCTCCGCCATCACCACGAAAGCAAAGCGCATCTATAGATGGATAATTTTCATTAACGCGGCAGTGTTTGTGGTCAAGATGCATATGGTAAACGCCCTGTACGCAAAATTGTGCAGCGGTGGGGTTCAACAACCTTGCGAGGGTGTTAGCGCATGAACGCAGGCCAAATACCTCACGAAGCTTAATAATTGTGTCGAGCGCAGGCAGCAAATAAGACAAATCAAGGTAAGTCACCCCTTTATCCGTTAACTGCTGTTTGGCATCTTCAATACTGCTAACTTCAGACAGGCCCAATTGGGGTAACGCTATACTTGCATAAAGGCGTCCCGAACCCGGTTCATGCGCACCGTGGAGCATAACCGAGTAACCATTGTTGGCTAGAACCGCTACGGCCAATAAGTACCACGGTAACTGGCGACGCTTTCCCGCGTAGCAGCCAATATCTAACGTGGGGGCGAGGTTTTTAACTTCTGGTTCTATCAGCTCTCTGCATGCATCGACAAAGCCAATAACTTCTTCTGGTGTTTCTTCACGGGTACGCAGCAACATAAGAAATGCGCCGCGTTGATCGCCTGTCACTTCATTGGCCAATACCATTTTCATGGCATGATAAGCCTCGTCACGGGTAAGGCTACGCCCCCCTTTTTGACCTTTGCCAATAATTTTTATGTATTCACTAAATGGTTGCTGCATGCTTGGATGAATGTAATAGAAGAGTATTTACCTGTTGACGAGACTCTACCACCTTTCCAAATATAAGTAACGTAGGCCCCGTTAAATTTGCTGCTTCTACCTTGCTATGAATATCGGCAAGCACGCCAGTGATCACGCGCTGTTCAGGCGAAGTGGCATTTTCAATTGCCGCTACTGGCCATGTGGTTGGCACGTTGTGATGAATCAAGCCTTTGCATAGCCCTTCAAGTCGGCTTAGCCCCATATAAACCACCATGGTTTGCTTCAATACATTTTGCGCCATGGGTGCCATCTCTGGCCATTGATCCACGTCCTTAAAATGTGCGGTCATAAAACTCACCGACTGAGCACAACGCCTGTCGGTTAAAGGGATCCCCGTATAGGCTGACACACCCGATGCTGCCGTAATACCAGGAACAATAGCAAAAGGAATGTTGGCTTTTGTGAGTGCATCGGTTTCTTCGCAGGTTCTTGCAAATAGCGCTGGGTCACCGCCTTTTAACCGTACGACAGTGTGACCGTTGCTTGCCAATTCAACCACTCGCTTGCATATAGCGTCTTGGGTAAAGCTATGCTTTTTGCAGCGTTTCCCTACATATTCTTTCACCACTTTAGAGGGAATTAGCGCGAGAATATCTTCGCTGACTAAAGCATCGAACAGCACGACATCGGCTTGTTGCAGAAGACGAAACGCTTTTAACGTAAGTAACTCGGCATCACCAGGGCCAGCACCGACGATGAACACCTGCCCTTGTTTATGACCTTCAGTTTGCCTGTTTGCTAACTTCAACCACTTGCCAAAGTATGAATGCTTAGCTGGAGCTTTTGGATTATCGGAGCGCTGGCGCGTCGTCACGGTCGTGACCGAGGTAGAAATAGCATCGCGATAAAAGAGGTTTAACAAAGGTTTCTGCGGTTTAAATAAGGTGCGCAAAAACGGTAACGACCAACTAGATGCAATTGACATGATTTAACGCTCCTAAACAGATTGAATTTCAATGACTAAATGCTTGTCTATCAGCTGAGACAAGGCGGGCTTGCACGAGCCACAATTCGTACCACACTTTAATGCTTCACCAAGCTCTGCCACCGAACTACAGCCTTCTTCGATGGCATGTGTAATGGTTTTTTCGCGCACTTCAAAGCAGCTACAAACTACATCACCATTTAAAAATGCGTCGTCTACTTGGCCTCGTAATAAATTGCGCTGTATGTCTGTAGAAATAGATGTGTTGAGAAGGCTGGCGAGCCATTCGTTAGGTACTGACCATGTGCTTTTTGAATGTGGCGCTGACTGCGCTGTTGTATGTGCGGCTGCTGGTGCCCTTCCACCCTTTTCTGGCTCATCGCCCAAAAACGCCGCGAAACAAAGAGTGTCATCGACAAGCGCAAGGCATACTGAGTATGTATGATGATGAAACTGCAATAGCACCGCGTTTTGCGGCAGCAGAGGTATCAACCCTTGGGTAAAATCTCGACGACCTTTGTTCGAAGCAACATTCAATACTGATAATGCTGCATCCGAGTTATTTAAAGGTGAAGACGCCTCTGTGCTTTCAAGCGGTGTCGTATTCCAGTAATCACACGCATGCTTTAGCGCGTCTTCACTAAAGGGATTAAGTTTTGAATTATGCGCTGATTGGTTTACTGATGAAACAAAGAGCTTGCCGTAGGTAGTGAAATGAGCAGGCGCGATAGCTACCGCCGCGTGTTTTAACTCTGGCTGCCCTGAAATAGGGTCTACCGCGCTGGCGTAAAGTGCGCCTAGTTTACTGTGCGAACCCCATTGCGCCGACCAGTGAATGGGAATGAATACTTCCCCTTTGCGCATATCCGTATCCATTTTTACCGGGTAGATAACAGGAGTGTCTTTACATACTGCACTTGAAAGAGAAACAAGATCTCCGCTTTCAACGCCCAATTTAGCAGCGTCTTTAGGGTTGATATACACGTTAGCACTTGGCATATGAGCCAGTAACCTTGCCGCTTTACCCGTGCGTGTCATGGTATGCCACTGATCTCGCGCTCGCCCGCTGTTCACAACAAAAGGATAAGCGTCTGATGTCACCTGCAATGGCGCTTTGTAAGTTACGGGAATAAGCCTAGCCTTGGCGTTGGGTGTTGAAAACTGCTTGTCTTCAAAAGGACGTTTACTGGTAAGGCTAGGTTGAGAATTAGAACTGGCCGTATTCTCAGCTTTTTTAACTGTGTGAAAGGGCCACTGCAAAGGCGATAGCCCGTTGTATTGAGCTTCACTTAACGCTTGTAAAGGTGACAGGTCTAATTGTCGTTTACCGTTATTTTGATAGCCGGTTAGCCCAGCGTATTCGCAGAATATTTGTGACGGATGGGTAAAACTAAATGCCTCGCCAAAGCCCATTTTACCCGCCACTTCGCACAGTATTTGCCAATCGTGTTTTGCACTACCTGGTGGAGGCAATATACCGCGCTGACGTGATATACGGCGCTCTGAGTTTGTTACCGTGCCGTCTTTTTCCGACCACCCCGTGGCAGGAAGGGCAATGTGCGCGTAGTTAAGCGTATCGTTAGACTCAACAATATCAGACACCACCACCATGTCACACTTTGAAAGTGCGCGCTCAACTTGACCGCGATTTGGCATACTGACAACAGGGTTAGTCCCCATTATCCAAACGAACTTTACCTTTCCACTCTCAATTGCATTAAACAAATCAACTGCTTTAAGCCCCTGCCCTTTAGGCATGACGGGTGCATTCCAATAGGCTTTAACAGCGCTGATATGATCAGGGTTTTCAAGGTCCATATGAGCAGCTAGCATATTGGCTAACCCACCAACTTCACGCCCTCCCATGGCATTGGGCTGGCCAGTAATTGAAAACGGGCCACAACCGTCTTTAGCAATTAAATCCATTGCTAAATGACAGTTGATAATGGCTTGGGCTTTATCCACACCAGCAGAAGACTGGTTTACGCCCATAGAATAAAAAGTAATTGCGCTAGAGGCTTTGCAGAAGGCATCAAAAAAGGCCTTAATACTGTTAACGTCCAGGTCGCATACTTCAGCAACGTCATCTAACGTTAAAGCATTTGCACTATTGAGCGTTTCATCAAGCCCCTCTGCAAAGGTCTCAACGGCGGATTTGTCTATTCGACCTTGCGCGTTTGCATAGCTGAGTAAACCGTTAAATAGCGCTACGTCGCTACCCGGCTTTATAGGAAGGTGTAAATCGGCAATGGTACAGGTTTCGGTTTTGCGTGGGTCAACAACAATGACCTTCATATTCGGATTTTTCAGCTTTGCTCGCTGAATGCGTTGAAAAAGCACTGGGTGCGCCCACGCCGCATTACTTCCGGTGATCACCAGTAAATCTGTACATTCCAAATCGGTGTAATCGCAAGGCACCACATCTTCACCGAACGCACGCTTGTACGCGGCAACGGCTGATGACATACATAGGCGTGAATTCGTATCGATATTGGCACTGCCGATGTAACCTTTCATAAGCTTATTGGCAATGTAATAGTCTTCGGTGAGAAGCTGACCCGATACATAAAAAGCAACGGCATCCGCGCCATACTGCGCAATGGTAGAGGTGATCTTATCCGCAATCACATCGGTGACCGTGTCCCAATCCACCGATTGACCTGCCATGGTTGGGTGAAGCAAACGTCCGTTTACGTCGTTTGTTTCAAGCAGGTTTGTTCCTTTAACACACAATCTTCCATAATTGGCGGGATGCTCTGGCGTGCCTTTAACAGTGTCCAGGGTTATGGCACGCGGACTTACGTTGCAACTGATATCTACACCACACCCTACGCCGCAGTATGGGCATGTTGTTTGTCTTAATTGTTCAGACATCATGTCGGGTTGTCGTGTAGGCATATTCATTTCATTACCTTTTTCGATTTCACAGCTTTTGAATGCATTTGGCTAGAAGGCTTTTTTCATGTGGGTGTTCAAATAAAGGCAGTTTGCTTAAACGCCCACAAAAACCTTTTCGCCCTCTACCTTCACAGCGTAAGCCGTGACGGAAACATCGTCGTGTTCTTTACACAGCCCGGTTTCTAGAAAGTAATGCTCTTTGTATAAAGGCGAAGCGACAACAGGCGCACCGCCTATCGACCCTAGAAGCCCGCGATAGAGTACGTTTGCTTTACCAATAGGGTCGTAGTTACTAATGGCGAAAACCTGGGTTTCGCCGTTTATCTTCAAACTGAAAATTGCCACTTGCTGTGAGTCGACAAGGGCGCAAACCCCACTGTTTGTCACTAAGTCGTTCGTCTCACAAACATAGTGCCATTGCACTTGCTGTGGTTCTGACGCCATTACATTTTGCGCTGCTGACATAATTTGATTCTCCTAACAGGGTTGATAAGCCGGTGGCTATACCATAGAGACAGGAATGAACTGATCTTTACCTGCTACTTTTTCAGCTTCAGTAGCTGGGCGAACCTGGCCTCGCTCTGAAACAAACTGAATATTGGTGTCGCTAGCATTGCTGTTTACGAATTGACGGAAACGCTTGCGCGACTCAGGGTTTTCAATGGTGGTTTTCCATTCGCACTGATAAGCATCAACCACAGCATCCATCTGTGCTTCAAGCTCACCATTAATGCCAAGAGCATCGTTTATCACAACGTCTTGCAGGTAAGCTAACCCACCTTCTAAGTTGTCCATCCACACCGATGTACGCTGTAGGCGATCAGCCGTTTTCACGTAAAACATCAGCACGCGGTCGATGTACTTAATAAGGGTTTCGGTATCTAGGTCGGTGGCAAACAGGTCTGCATGTCGAGGCTTCATGCCGCCATTCCCGCAAACATACAGGTTCCAGCCTTGCTCGGTAGCAATAACGCCAATGTCTTTGCTTTGGGCTTCTGCGCACTCACGGGTACACCCCGAAACGGCAAATTTAATTTTGTGCGGCGCACGTAAGCCTTTGTAACGATTCTCTAAGTCAATGGCAGTGCCAACAGAATCCTGAACACCGTAGCGGCACCATGTGCTTCCCACACAGGATTTAACAGTACGCAGTGCCTTCGCGTAAGCATGGCCGGTTTCAAAACCACCAGCGACCAGTTTTTCCCAGATATCAGGTAAGTGCTCTACGCGCGCTCCAAATAAATCAATGCGCTGACCACCCGTGATTTTGGTGTACAAGTTGTATTCTTTTGCCACTTCGCCGAGCAGAATTAACTTCTCAGGCGTTATTTCGCCACCAGGTACACGCGGTACAACGGAATACGTGCCATCTTTTTGCATGTTGCCAAGGTAGATATCGTTGGTGTCTTGCAGAGGAAGATGTGAAGCCTTAAGAATGTAGTCATTATACACCGAGGCTAAAATTGAGCCGACAGCGGGCTTACAAATTTCACACCCTAGACCTTCACCATGCTGCTCTAGTAGCTCGTCAAAGGTGCGAATGCCGTTTACCTTAACAATGTGAAATAGCTCTTGTCGGGTATGGTTGAAGTGCTCACAAATGGCTTTTGATACTTCCACACCGCGCTTTTCAAGTTCGCTATCCACAACATTTTTAAGTAAGGCAGCACAACCTCCACACCCTGTGCTGGCTTTGGTTTCGCCTTTTACATCGCCAACGCTACAACAGCCGCCTTCAATGGCTGAAACAATATCGCCCTTTGTCACATTTAGGCATGAACAAATAGACGCGGTGTCTGGCAGTGCATCGGCACCTAGCGCCGGTGCAGCATCGGATGAGGGCAGAATTAGGCTTTCTGGGTGTTCAGGTAATTCAATATTATTAAGTGCATACTGTAGGAGCGTGTCGTAGTCGCTGGTATCGCCAACGAGTACAGCACCAAGCACGTACTTTTGCTCGCTATCTACCACCAGCTTTTTGTACACGCCTTCTGGCTGATTTAAATAGGTGTAGCTAAGCGCACCGACTGTGCGTTCATGAGCATCGCCAATTGAGCCCACTTCCACACCCATTAGCTTGAGTTTGGTACTCATATCTGCGCCAGCGAACTCGGCATCACCGCCGGTTATATGACTTACAGCCGTGCGCGCCATGGTATAGCCAGGTGCTACCAGGCCAAATATTTTGTTATCCCACAGCGCACATTCACCCACAGCATAAATGTTTGGGTCAGACGTCACGCAGTGGTTATCAATGACAATACCGCCGCGCTCACCCAGTGTTAGCGCTGACTTTCTGCCGAGCTGGTCGGAAGGTCGAATACCGGCAGAGAATAAAATCATGTCAGTTTCTAGTGCAGTGCCGTCAGCAAACACCATTTTATAGCGGCAGGTATCACCGGCCTCAATAGTTTGCGTTGCCTTTTGGGTGTGAACCGTAACGCCCAATGCTTCAATTTTGTCCTTAAGAACGTTACCACCTGCTTGGTCTAGCTGAACCGCCATAAGCTGCGGGGCAAACTCAACCACGTGGGTGTCGAGACCGGCTTGCTTTAATGCGTTAGCGGCTTCTAAACCCAACAGCCCACCACCAACAACAACCCCTACTTTGCTCACTGCTGCTGAAGCTTCAATAGCGAGTAGATCGTCTATAGTACGGTACACCAAGCAATGCTCTTGATCGTTGCCAGGGATGGGTGGCACAAATGGGTATGAGCCCGTAGCTAACACAAGCTTATCGTAGCTAAACACCTGCCCTTCAGAAGTCGTCACTTTATTATTGTCACGGTCTATATCGGTAACCAAGGCATTGGTAACTACGTTTACGCCCCACTCGGCGTACTGAGCGGGTGTAGTGAGCGCTAAGTCATCAGCACTCGCGCCGCTAAAAAAAGACGACAGATAAACGCGGTCGTACGCAAGGCGTGACTCGCCGCATAAAACGGTTATTTCTACATTGGCATCGCTTTGGTGAAGCTGCTCAACAAAATGATGCCCCACCATGCCGTTGCCTACGACGACAATTTGCGTTTTTGAGTCCAATGAAGTCATGGTATTCCCCTTTTTTCGGGACAAAAAAAGCCCGCTTCAACTTTCGTTGATGCGGGCTTCGTTGCCTATTTTGCCAACGGTTTAGGTCGGCTAACACATTTTACGGAGTGTTATAAATCACACAATTTTCAGCGATTGACACAAATCACCAAAACACACTTTACGTTTATAGCTATCCAAGTTCAGTGCCAAAACCGTAAACAATTGTTTTTATTTGATTTACTACAAAATAAGCATTATTCAGACTTCACAACTGCACCAAACAAACGCAAAACTGTGTTTACTTGGTGCATTAAGGCTTTCAAATAACTTAGGCCAGCTTATCCGTCGCTACGCGGTAGCGAGGATCTTCAACCACATTGATTTCAACAAACTTATCGGCCTTGCGAAGCAGTGAGCGACACTCATCACTGATATGGCGAATGTGTAGCTTTTTACCCTGCTCTTCGTATTTGTCAGCAAGGGTATCTAGCGCATCGATACCTGATGAATCCCAAATGCGAGAGTCTTTAAAGTCAATGACTACATCATTAGGGTCGTTGGCGATATCAAACAGGTCTTTGAAATGCGATACCGAGCCAAAGAACAGCGGGCCGTCTAGCTCATAGACTTTCCAACCGTCGTTATCGATATGGGATCTCGCTTCAATATGACGAGCGTGTTTCCATGCAAACACCAGTGCTGAGACGATAACACCCACAACAACCGCAATAGCCAGGTCAGCGATAACGGTAACGCCTGTTACTAGGAAAAGTACGAACGCATCTTCTTTATTTACGCCGCGAATAATTCTGAATGACGCCCACTCAAATGTAGCGATAACCACCACGAACATAACGCCAACAAGGGCAGCGAGAGGAATCATTTCAATTAGCGGAGCAGCAAATAGAATAAAGCCTAATAATACAACCGCCGCGGTGATACCAGACAAGCGGCCACGGCCACCAGAGTTAATATTAATCATACTTTGGCCAATCATAGCGCAACCGCCCATACCGCCAAAGAAACCGTTTACGGTATTTGCAACGCCTTGGCCAACGCACTCTTTGTTGCCGCGCCCGCGGGTATCTGTCATTTCATCAATTAATGAAAGGGTAAGGAGCGATTCAATAAGACCAACCAAGCAAAGAATGACTGAGGTAGGCAGAATGATCATGAAGGTTTCCCAGGTGAACGGCACCATAGGAATAGCAAAGCTAGGAAGCTCACCGGCTAGCGTTGCGGTATCGCGCTGGTCAGCTGGTAGCAAGTCACGAACAAAGTCGATTACAGTACGCGCTTCAAGGTCAAGACCATGTACTAACAAGGTCACCGTAACAATCGCAACCAGCGACGCCGGTACAGCTTTGGTTAGCTTTGGCAATAAATAGATAATGGCCATGGTTAGCGCCACAAGCCCTAGCATCCAATATAACAGCGTACCTTCCATCCACTGTAATTCACCGGCTGCGTTAGTGACTTTGAACTGGCCTAACTGCGCCAGGAAAATAACAATTGCCAAACCATTTACGAAGCCTAGCATTACCGGATATGGCACCAGTCGAATAAACTTCCCGAGCTTGAAAATACCGCACATTATTTGCAGTAAACCAGCCAAAATAACCGCGGCAAATAAATACTGCACGCCGTGTTGGGCAACCAGTGCCACCATTACAACGGCCATGGCGCCGGTAGCACCAGAAATCATTCCTGGTCGGCCGCCAATAGCGGAAGTGATTAAGCCCATCATGAAAGCCGCATAAAGACCAATCATTGGTTCTACGCCGGCCACAAATGCGAATGCAACGGCTTCAGGGACCAAGGCAAGCGCCACGGTAATACCTGATAGCACGTCGTTTTTAACGTTGCTGTCTTTACTGGTAATTAAATCGAACATGTTCTCTCAGAAGCTAAGATGTTAAACACAACAACCCACCGTGGCGTAAGCTGCGCAAAAGCAGAACACCAAGTAGGTAGGAGATTTTTTCGGCGATTCTATCACCATTGTAGCTCAAAATCTTTTAATAGATTGTTACTAGGGCCTGTTGAACGTTGATGTGCAGCAAAGATCAACAGGCCCCAGTCCGAACTACTTGGCGCTTACGTGATAAGCACAGGGCTCTTCGCCCCTTTCCTAATGCTGTGAGCTTGTCAATTTTTCATGTACGGTCTCAGGGCTTAATTTAATAGCGAATGCTGACAAATTACATCGTACATGGCATCGTATAATGGTTTTTATTAACCGCGTCGTTCAATGCGCTTCGATTTCTAATACGGGGCTACGGTAAGACGTCGCAATAAGGCACAAGTCTTATTCAACGAGGAGTTAAAGTGGTACCTTATATTCTGACTATTTTGTGCGTGCTAGTGGCAGGCGCTATTCATTGGATGTCGCCGAAGGCTTATTGGAAAGCCACTATCATGTCGACCGCCGTTATCTTATTGTTTTCTGTAGCTGCACTATTTATTTTTAAAGCATCAGGGATGTTAGTAAGCGAGCACACTGGCGAGAATGCTGATTTTTCTGGACAAATGCTAACCATCACCACAATGATTGCCTTCTTCGGTTTCTTAATATCACTGTTTGTAGGTTGGTTTCTTCGCGTAGTCAGAAACTAATCTGGAAAGCAAAACCACAGATTTTGCGAGGCTGCACCATTTTGGCGCAGCTTCTTCTCTCCCAACGCCGCTAACCTTCCCGTCTCCCCTTATAAAGTCACCTTAAGTTAAAATTCCAGCCGAACCACATGCCGCGAAATGTCAGCACTCCGGGCGTTTTTGTTCACTCTAACGCTTATCTTCATTAATTCTAATAAACAGGGCATAAGTGTTGCTTGGTACACGTATTGCTCTGCTGAGTGCAGGGGACTAAGAGCAAAGAGTTTCAAAAAACGTTTCGCCAATAGATGCACTCATCAATAGAAAATTCGAAACGTGTGTACCGAAGATTAGCAGGCCTTAACATGCTTCATGAACCAGAACAGACCATTGCGCTTTGTAGCGACGCCACTAAGCGCTTTTTGCTAGCGGCCAAGCACGCCGAAATAACCGTGCTTGAGCAATTATCTAGTAATTGTCGAATTGTAATTGCCGTTCGAGAACTCATTCATGAACTGCAAAAAGAGCGTGGAGCCAGCAATATCTTTCTTGCTTCAAAAGGCGAGCGTTATGCCGCTGAGCGAATGCAATACGTCAGTGCTAGCGAGCAAGCGGAGTCAATGTTGAAAAGCCACTTGAAATCGCTCTACCTGACAGATGAGATCACCACGGGTAACCCGCGGTTGTTGAGCAGCATTACACTTGCTATGCAGGCGACGGACTACCTGCCCAGACTGAGAGAACAGGTAAGCAAGCAGCTGCTGACACCACTGGAATCCACACGAGCATATAGTCGTCTAGTTGCCAGTTTACTTACGGTTATTTTTGAAGCGGCAGATATTGCAAGCGACCCAACAATCACTCGCTTATTGGTTGCACTGTTCAACTTTATGCAGGCAAAAGAATACGCTGGGCAGGAGCGGGCGTGGGGCGCTATTGGTTTCGCTGAAACTCATTTCGATGTTCGCCTTTGTGAAAAGCTGGCCGCGCTTCAGCATGCCCAAGAACATCACTTCAGTATATTCTGTGAGTTTAGCTGTAAGCCGCATAAAGATGCATTAGACGCGTTGAACAAAAGCCCTGCTGCAATCGATATTACACAACTTAGAAATATGATTGCACAGCTTGGTGACGGCAGTCCGATTGCCGGAGAAATATCGGAAGTTTGGTTTGATGTAGCAACACGTCGAATGGATGCAATGCAGACTATCGAAGTGGCGCTCACTGAGGCCCTTACTCAGCAAGCTAACAGTAAAGTGGCCGATGCAAAAAATGAGATGGCCAATCATCAGCAGTTGCTTACGCGCTTCAATGATGAACACGCTACTGATGGCTCACCGCTCACCTTATTGTTCGATCCAAGTATGCCTGGACTCGCGGAAGACACTAAAGAAGACGAAATCAAAACGCTGTCACTTAACGAGCAAACGAAGACTTTATCTGCTCACCGCTCTTTTTATGATTTACTGCGTTCACAGGCCCAACACATAGAAGATATGGGGCGGGAGCTCGAAGAGGCCAAGCGCGCAATACAGGAACAAAAACTGATTGGGCGAGCAAAACTGGTAGTAATGGAGCAATTCGGATTAAGCGAAAATAACGCGTATCGGCGACTGCAAAAACAAGCTATGAGCGAAAATACGACCATAGCGGCTATTGCCGCTAAGATCGTAAATATTACAACGAAAAACTCAGCAGGAAGGTAAATTCCGGCTCAACACAAATTCCGACTTTTTGTGCAGCGCCCTTTAATAGGCTTCCACTACAGAATATTTCCAATGTATCGATTTATTTAAGTGCGAATACTTGCTCAACTGGAATAGCAAAATATTCGGCAATTTTTAGAGCAATAACTACCGATGGTGTGAAACGTCCGGTTTCCACGGTACTTATGGTTTTTCTGGAAACACCTATCGCATCAGCTAACTCTTGCTGAGAGATTTTATGTTGCAATCGGAGCTTGTGAATGTGGTTATCTAAATCTTCATTCATCTAGCTCTTCCTCGCGCAACTTCCACAAAATGGACGTTCCATGAGCAGCCGCGGCTACACCAAGTAAGACTTGAAGAGCATTGGTAATCTCAAAGGGAGCAATTACTTCTACAAACCACCTACTGTCCCCCCAAAAAGCGAGAATCAGTGTGCCGAAAATCAGTATATGACAGGTAATGCGCAAGCTAAATGAGCTGACGTAGTCCACATATTCATCGTCAAATGTTAGTGTCCAAAAACCCAACCGGGATATATTTTTGGCAAACTTCGTTGATTTAATACCTAATGCTACGCAGTAAATGGCACTTGCTAATGAAGCTACCTCTAATGCCCAGTGAATAACTGAGTCTGTATTGCCAATTACAGCTAATGCAACTTGGAATAGCACAAATAAAGCTAAGGCGAGACTGACTTTACCCGTGATTGTTAAATACTCTTGTTCCGTCTCTGGTGGTACCAAAATTGATGTTGCCATTTTTAAATTCCCTATTATTAACGGCGCATTGATGCCGATTAAAGCTCACTGCGTTCTAATGTCACATATGATACCTAAACGGATCATATGTAACCCTTAGGTATCAATGATACCCAAAGGTTACATGAATGCAAGTTTTTTATGCAACACACGTGTGCCGCGTTTACTGTAACTACGTTCTTTCGTAATTTTTTCGACGATAGGTGCAGAGGAAATGCCGGGATAAATTGGCTAATTCGTAATGCTTTACTGATAGTATGAATGCAGAAATGAACAATGTATTGTTGTGCAGAAGAAAGTTTATTATGGCTTTGATTAATCAAAGTATAGTCTGAAACATTGCGTGCCAATTCGTACAAATATGTACTGCTTTCCAGTTATTTATGAACTTTCAACAAAGGCCAAACAGTAAGCCAATTCTTAGAAGCTAGTCGCTGTTTAAAAACTTCGGGCCTTGGATATTTTGGGTTAATACTTATGGTGCCGGCGAAGTTTGCTTCCAAACCAAATGGCGCGAGTATGTCTAAATCATC
The DNA here is from genome assembly GCF_001924945.1 of Alteromonas sp. W12. Classification (NCBI taxonomy): domain Bacteria; kingdom Pseudomonadati; phylum Pseudomonadota; class Gammaproteobacteria; order Alteromonadales; family Alteromonadaceae; genus Alteromonas; species Alteromonas sp. W12. Next base: position 101,287 of record NZ_LQXH01000001.1, on the reverse strand, counting down.
ATTGGCTAAAAGACGAACCGCAACACAGGTTTCTCGTTCTATCCAATAAGAAATAGCGTCGTGGCAATTTTGATAGGGAGCGTGCTCGTGAGCTACGTGCATACGCGCTTGGTTTTTAACTTGCCAATTAGCTTGAGGAACCATACGCGCTAGCTCGCGTTCTATGGCTTGTTCTTGTGCTTTTAGTCCTAGTTTGACGGCTGCAGAATTTGATGAGTAAGCTTGCGGTTGAGGTACTGATTCCAATGTATTATCGGCACTCGCAACACTTTGCGGCGGATTAATTTCACCACTAAAGTAAATTACATCAATATCGTTAAGCGGAGTTGGTGTCGCTCTTGCGTGTAACTCATCCCATATGGCATTTCGAACAAATCCAGCACCAATGTACCCTTGCGGTAAATCGAGCGCTCTCAAAGCGCGAAGGCAACGCATGCGAAAAGGATCCCGCTTAATAATGTCGCCTAGCCGTTTGAGATCTTGCACGTTTAACCTTCGTCTTTTATACGCAGTTTGCGTTTCCACTTGATGATATAAAAGCAAAAGGCAGCCATACTGCCACCAGCAAACCACCCTGCAATAATGTCGCTAGGCCAATGCACGCCCAATAAAATGCGGCTTAAGCCAATACAAAATACAAGAAAGGTGGCTGCCATGTAGATCCACACTTTTACTGAAGCGTTTTGCGTGAAGTACGTTAACAAATAGGCGATATAGAAATAAACAAGCGTAGATAAGGTAGCATGTGCAGAAGGGAAGCTTTGTGTATACACACTTACATCCTGCATGGGCAGCGGAGGACGAGGCCTGTCGATGCCAGCTTTGAGTAAGAAAGTCGTTGCGATCCCCACGGCAACAGCAATCAAAAAAGTCAGTGCCTTTTTCTTTTCACCGGCCATCGCCAAGGCTCCGGCAACTGAAATCGTGACAAAGATAAGTGCCGTATTACTGCCTAACGCGGTGATATCGCGAAGCGCGTCTTCTTTCCAACCCGACACATTGCCTGCTTCGCTAATTACATTGAATAAAGCATTGTCAAACGTAGTCAGCACGCCCATGTAGACAAACAACATCATAAGCAAAAAACCGGTGCCAAGTAGTAACACCTGAATAGAGGGTGTTTTAATGATGTCTAAGTAAGAGGCTAGCGCGCCGCTGTTTTTCGTTTCACTGCTTGTCATAAATCTACTTCCATTTAGTACAAAAAGAGCGTTATTGGTCGTGCTTGCTACCACCTAGGCAGTTTGGCGATACCATAGATTGCCCACCTCGAGCTTCCCACTCTGTAGGCGTATACGTGTGAAGTGCCAACGCATGAACAGGCCCCTGCAGCGCTTCAGCCGCAAGACCGTTAATTTCTCTGTGTCTCGCTATTAAGCGCTTGCCCTCAAAAGCATCGCTCACTACCGTTACTTTGAAATGACTTTGAGCCCCCTCTGGAACATTGTGCATAAAACTCTCATCTACAACCTCGAGAAAACTCGGGTTAAGTGCAGCTTCAATCGTAGTTTCCAGAAACGCTTTTACTTGCATTTGGCTTACCTTGTTCTGTGAATAAGATGTCGGAATGTAAGATTAATTCTACCACCGATAGGCTTAGCCGTCTTCGCAATACCGTGCACATAATGACTTTGTGTTGTTCCTGCCATAATTAATACACTGCCGTGCTCAAGCACCTGAGTATACTTTTCCTTGGTTTCTTTGTGCTTAAAAACAAAGGGCCTTGCTTCACCTAAGGTGACGGATGCAATAACCGGGTTTATACCCAACTCAGGCTCATCATCTGAATGAAAGCTCATGCTATCTTGTCCGTCACGATACCAATTCGCTAACACACTGTTGAACTTTGTGTTTTGGGTTGGAGCACATAGCGCTTCACAACAATCTTTAATACTTAAAAGGCTGTTCGTCCACGGATTTGGCGACATGGTTAAATTCGAATAGGTATAGGTGCAATCGTCATCGCCGTGCCAGCTCTGAAGGCGGGGAATTTTTACCGGCTTGCCAAACAATCTGATCGAGTCCTGACGCCAGGGTAACTCGGCCTTCAGTAACTCAAAAAAAGTATCTGCATCATTTTTTGATAGCGCCTGAGGAAAATAAGTGACATCGCCCTCTGACAGCGGGAGCTTATGAGATGAGCTATTGTTTTCTGGGGTCTCGAAAAGAGAAAACTGCATGCGTAACTATGATATTTCCGGTGATTTTTAATTTTGGCTATGGGCACTTGATCTCAAAAGTGCTTAAACACACCTTTGAAGCTCCCCCAATTACACCTTAATTACGCATGCATTGCTAATGTGGATTTTTCTGCGAGCTATAAAAGTGATTCTTCCACCATTACATTGTCACCATCAACATTGCACGGCATAAGAATAACACGTTATTGGTTAGAGCCGCGTGGCTGATATGATAAGATAGGCAACGCGTACATAAACCAAATAGGCATTCCCAAAAGTATGTGAGTGCTTTGAGCCTTCTCTGAAAACAGACTCCAATGAATACAGAATTTATTTTTGCCGACCGACAATTCTCGCTTATTCGCTACCCTGAAAAGCACCAGCACATAAGCCTTCAAGCATGGGATAGCGCTGATGAACTCGTTATTGAGCACATTGAGAGCTTATTAAGTGAAGCGTCGCTTTCAATTGGCAGTTGTGACAATGATGGCTCAATGATGATTTTTAACGACGATTTCGGCGCGTTAGGTTGTTGGTTTTCGCACTTAGCACCTTACTGGGTATCTGACTCCTACATATCTTTGCGATCACTCTCTGTGAATTTAAAAGCCAATCATTTACTGGGTAATGCAGAAACGAGCAATAAAAACGGCCTGCTAACCGCGCCGCTGAAAACCTTGACTAGCGTGCAAAGCTTAACGTTTAAGCCAGAAAAGGCGCCGAGTCTTGTTGTGCTGAAGGTCCCCCGCGCCCTTGCACTTCTTGAACAGCAGCTTATTGATTTACAAAAATATATAACACCTGACACGCGTGTTATCGCAACCGGTAAAGTGAAGACCATCACAAAATCCGTACTCAACCTATTTGAACGATATATTGGCCCCACCACCACGTCCCTTGCCAAGAAGAAATCGCGGCTTGTGTTCGCTTCGCCTCGTGAGTCAATAAAACTATCTGACTCGCCCTATCCGACGCGCTGGCAGTGTAAAAGTACGATGGGAACGGCGTTAACTATAGACAATCTGGCGAATACGTTTTCCCGACAGTCATTAGATATAGGCGCTCGCATTATGCTTGAACATATGACGGTGAGCGCTAATGATGTGGTGGTAGATTTAGGCTGCGGCAACGGAGTACTGGGGGTTAATGCCCTTTCTCTTGCCCCTGATGCCAAAGTAATATTTGTGGATGAGTCCTATATGGCGTTAGAAAGTGCCAGACTCAATGTGCTCAACAACTTCCCGGATAAAATTGATCAATGTGAGTTTGTTGCAAGTAATTGCCTTGAAACATTAATCAATAGAGAGAATAAACCTGCTGTTACCAAAATTCTGTGTAACCCACCGTTTCATCAACAAAACGCAATCACTGACCATATTGCATGGCAAATGTTCACTGATTCCCGGGACGTACTTATTAAAAGCGGTCACTTAGTGGTGGTTGGTAACCGACACCTCGACTATCACATTAAACTTAAAAAGTTGTTTGGTGGCGCCAAGGTACTTGCGAGTGACAAAAAGTTCGTTATCTTAGGCACTGCAAAAAGATAAGCGATCAAAAAACATGCGCGAATTAAGGAAAACATTTAAAGGCATTTTTATGAAGAAAATACTTTTATCACTGCTGACCGCCATCATGCTAATAGGCAGCAGTTCACCCGTTATGGCCAAGAAAGACGATGGGTCTCAGGTTCAGCCAGATAACTATTACCCTCGGGTGAAAATAGAAACCACCATGGGCGATATTGTGGTTGAACTGGACAGAAGACGTGCGCCAATTACCGTAAATAACTTTCTTCGTTATGTTGATAAGCGCGCCTACGAAGACACCATTTTTCACCGCATCGTGCCTGGTTTTGTTGTGCAAGGTGGTGGTTATACGGCAGACTTCAACGGCAAGTCGAACTTTCCAGATATCTTCAATGAGTCTGGTAACGGTTTGACTAACGACCTGCACACCATTGCAATGGCAAGACAAGGTGACCCGCATACCGCAAACCGACAATTTTTCTTCAACGTGAATGACAACAGCAGCTTAAACCCCGGAAGAGACTGGGGCTACGCGGTTTTTGGCGTAATTGTTGAAGGCGAAGATATTGTTGATGCCATGTCGGAAGTAGAAACTGAATATTCGATTCGCCTTAACGCGAATAACGTACCCATTGAGCCGATCATTATTAAAAAGATGACCGTGTTACCGCCCTTGTAGCGATTAACAGATACAAACAGCCATAAAGAGCAATGCTTTATGGCTGTAATTCCAACCTGAACAAATGCTGCTTTGGGAACGTTTTGTCGAAGTAAAAGCCCTGCTTGTTAAATCCTAAGCGCTGTAAAAGCTTCTGCGACGCCATATTTTCTGGGTGCGTCATGGCTGTTAAAAAACGATAGCCCTTAGAGGCAGACCACGCTATAACACACTGACATGCCTCATAACATATACCCTTGCCTCTTGCTTCAGGCAGCATGGCAAAGCCTAAATCTGGACATTCAAATGCAAAACGATTGAAGAGACCACAAACCCCTAACGGTTGTTTGGTTTCGGTTAATTCGACAGCCAGCAGGCCATATCCCCACTCTTCGCGCTGCGCATTTGTTTTGCCAATGTAGTCACACGCATCGTCTACTGTATGGACATTTTTACTTCCAATGTATCTAAGCCATAGCGGGTCCTGCTGCAGCGCAAGTACCCAGTGTTTATCATCAAAAGTAAGCGGCCGTAGCGTTATTTTATCGTTTGTAAAAATAGCGGTGTTTGTGTTCACACTAATCCTTTTAGCAAAGTTTTTATGACGCGCATGTAGTACTCGCTTTTGTACCTCTACATTTGAATGTATAACTAGAAGTAAGACCTAAGGCAAACACTATCTCTTTGATAGAAGCCTGTCTATGTGCTCAAAGTGGTCTGGGTTGACCACTGCCGCGCGGGGGTACTTCGGGTTCGCTCTGTCGTTTACTCTTGGGTGCTCCCACAACGATGTATGGACGATAAATCGCTCGGCTTCCTCTATACCACCGTGCTCTAAGCATCCACTCAAGCATGTATCTACGTACGTTTGATGTACGGGATAGGCGTCATTTGCCTGTGTACAGTCGAGTGTTTCGCAAATCCAAAAGGTAAATTGTGCAAGCACATCGTCTAGAGACGCAGAACCCTTGTGTTGATGAAAGTTGAGTGCTTTAGCGCTTACTTCGACAAACCGATAGTCTTTTTCTCTCTCCTGTAAGGCAGGGTTAATTTGTGTTGGGATAAGCTGGGCGTTTAATTTGCTATGCGCATTGGCCACGGCGCCAACGTAAGTCTGCTTTTCATGAAGACTTCGCGTCACCCATGCCCTTTCGAATCCAGAAACCGTCACAGGGATCCCTGGTGTAAAAATGTTGGAGTAGCGCTCTCGGCTGTCTTTGCTAAGTAAGCTTCCATAACCTAACACCATGTGTTTTTCGGTTTGCGTACTTAACCAATTCGCTATGTCATTCATTTTCACCTCTACTTCACAACCGCTCGACGTTTACCATCTTAAGCATGTTTATCTTTGCAGTTTATTCAACTGAAAAAAATCGTACTGACCACTTTCCCCTAGTATAAAAAAAGGCGATGTACTGAGAGCCCCAATACATCGCCTTGTATACCGCAGTGGAGTTGTTTAATTAAAACAACGCTCTCACACCCATAGTAAAGTTTCTACCTGGAAGCGGTGCTTGGTCTTTTAAGAAAGATGTATGAACACGGGCTTCCTCGTCAGTTAGGTTTTCACCGCGCGCAAACACTACCCAGTCAATGCCCTGCGTGCCAAACTCATATTGCACGCTTGCGTTAACCAAGGTGTAGCCGTCGGTTGCAGTCTCAAATGACGCAACTTCATTTTGGTCGTCGTACCACGTAAAGCCCACGTCAGCACTTAAACCATCGTTCACGTAGCTTAATTCACTACCAAAGCGCATAGGCGGCGTGCGCGGAAGGTTGTCGTCTTCTATTTCTGCGCGGATATAGTCACCAAATACGGTTAAGCGTAGCGTGTCTGATAAATCAACGTAAGTTTCTGCTTCGAAGCCCCAAATGTCAGCGTCAGCTTGTTGGAAGTAATAGATAGGCAAGCCTTCTTCATCGCCGTGTTCATCATGTCCATGTTCTTCGTGCTCGCTTTCTAATCCTTCCTCTTCGTGCTCATCGTGTTCTTCGTGCTCGCTGAGCGCAATTAAGCCTGTGCTTGTTTGGAAGATATAGTCATCTGCCTGATTGTAGAAGAACGACGCACTGTAGCCCCAGCTTCCAGTAAACTTACGGAAAGTAATATCCAAGTTGGTGCTAACTTCCTCGTTAACACTTCTTAAGTCTTCTTCAATATGGCCTTCCTCGTCCATATCAAATACTAGACCTACTTCGTAGCTTTGGGTTGCTAAGTGCTGGCCTGCAGAAAAGAGTTCTTGCTGGCTAGGCGCGCGTTCGCTGCGTGATAAAGTCACTGCAATAGAGTGACCTTCCTGGTATTCCCAGTTAGCGCCCGCTGAAAGCGACAGGCTGGTGAAGTCATAATCAGGGAAGTTGAAAGCAACAACGTGCTCTTCATGTTCTTCACCCTCATGCTCTTCATCGTGCTCTTCGCCTTCGTGCTCCTCACCTTCATGCTCATCATGTTCTTCATGTAAAACGTCAAGTTCTACTTCGCTTGCGTCAGCATCCAAAGTCGTTCGCTCTAGTCGGCCACCAAGCTCAAAGGTTACATCACCTACTTTCTTTTGTTCTATAACATAAAGTGCGTAGCTCGATGTGGTATTAGCGGGGGTAAAGGCTTCTTCGCCTACGGCATTGTAATCGCTATGATTAAACTGTAGCCCGAATACGCCGTGCCAGCCGTTCACTTCTTCGTGGTAAGCAGAAAGACGGATATCGCTCGACTCATTAGTAAATACAGTACCTGGTTCACCGTCTTCAATTTCAGCATGTTCGTAATCGGTGTAGGCTGCGGCAAACTTAAGGTTTGTAAGTCCACGTACTGGAGAGTGCCACTCACCGGCTGCTTGATAACGGGTCATATCTACATCAAGTAACACGCCTTCTTCAGCGTGTTCTTCATGATCATGTTCTTCAAGATCGTGGTCTTCGCCCTCATGCTCTTCATCGTGCTCTTCCTCACCATGAGCATGACTATGGCCAGGTACGCCATATTTATTGTCGAGTTGTTCAACAGCAAAACCGAAGTAGCCTTCTTCGGCCACGTAAGATAAACCTGCAACGACGTTACGCGTCTCCATTGCGCTGCTTTCTAGGACACCGTTTGGTTCATCTTCATCGGGTTCGATAGACGCAAAGCCCGGAATATCCGCGTTGTCTGTATCGCGATAAAACCCGTCGACATGCCATACAATATTGCCACTGCCACCCGTTACATCTGCACGGGTATACGAGCCGTTATTCACTGTGCTGTAGCTAGTTTCAGCTTCGCCTTCTACGCCGTCTAACTGATACTGAGGAATACGTTTGTCAACTACGTTAACCACACCACCAATAGCGCCACTGCCGTATTGAAGCGTCGCAGGACCGCGAAGTACTTCCACCTGCGTTGCACTTGAGAGTGTGGTAGCGACATTGTGATCTGGACCTACTCGAGATACATCAGATACATCCAAACCGTTTTGAACAATCTTGACACGCGGGCCATCGTTACCGCGAATAACTGGGCTGCTTGAAACCGGGCCAAAATAAGTGCTGTGCACACCAGGCGCGTTTTTTAGGGTTTCCCCTAAGGTTGGTGCTTCTATTTTACGTAATTTTTCAGCACCAATTACGGTCACTGGCGTAACAGATTCCAGTACTGATGATTGAAGCGCATTGGCGGTAACCACGATATTTTCGACGGATGCAGGCTTTAAAACGAAGTCTACATTTTGATCCGTATTTACGTCGCCTAAGTCGTTATCACCATGAATGTAGTTAGAAGAATAAACATGTAAATGAATATGTGGCTGCTTTACATCGTCAAAACGGTAAATACCATTTGCATCGGTGTATGCTACACGGCGGCTGCCTTCAATCTTTACTTCAGCCCCTGCAACAGGTTGCCCTGCCGTGTCGGTGACTTTTCCCGTTACTGTGGTGGCATACACAGGCGCACTTAACAGCCCTGCTATGGACAAACTTAGCAGCGAACGCATTTTCATGGGTATTCCTCTGAGGATGTTATAACATTATCTAGTGATGTTATAACATTTTTCAGCATTGCCGTGCTCATGTCAACCGCAGGCCAATGTAAGTTACCCCTTATCTACGCTAATTTAATGTTTTGTAACTATTTAGGTGCAAAGCCTTCGCTTTTCTGCCCCATTAAAAGTCTCTAAGCTCTGCTTACCGTGAAGTTGATCACTTCTTGAATGTGTTTTGCATTGGTTTTAAGCATAAGCAAACGATCTATGCCCAGCGCCACACCCGCACACGGTGGCAATCCTGCATCAAGCGCGCTTAGAAAGTTTTCATCAATGGGCTTTGCAGGTAAACCCGTTTCTTTGCGTTTCTCGTTATCGGTTTCAAAGCGCTCACGCTGCTCTTTTGCCGCACTTAACTCATGGAAACCGTTAGCAAGTTCAGCGCCTTTGTAATACACCTCAAAGCGCTCGGCAACCCGTTCATCAACTGGGCTCAGTTTGGCAAGCGCCGCCTGAGAAGCAGGGAAATCGTAGATGAAGCACGGTTTTTCGTTACCGATTTTAGGTTCGATTACATAGCTGAATAACAGTTGTAACTTGCTGTCATAACTTAGATTTTGCGGCGCATGAATATCTATGTTCTGCTCTTCCATTGCCTTTAACAAAACGTCGTTATCAGCACTTAACGGGTCAATATTTAAATAGGTTTGAAAAGCTTTCTGATACGTCATCTTATCGGCCGAAGCCGTGTTTAAGGTTTCTTGCAGCAAGGCGTCAACCTCGTCCATTAGCGCAAAATGATCAAAACCTAAGCGGTACCACTCTAGCATGGTAAACTCTGGGTTGTGCCAGCGCCCTTCACCTTCATGGCGAAACGCTTTACACACTTGATAAATACTACCGCTGTCAGCGCACAGTAACCGCTTCATGGCATATTCAGGGGAAGTTTGAAGATACAGCGTAGTTGGCTTACCGGATGAGGCAAAATTGAATTGTGTATCAAACGCGTCTAAATGCTCATCGGTAACCGTACCGTTTGAAAGTAAAGGCGTATCGACCTCTAACACGTTTCTTGCGTAAAAAAACTCACGGATTGTTCTGAGTAATTCTGCTCGCGCAACACGGGCTTCATGAGTGGTAGTAGGCTGCCAAGATTGCATGTATTCAAACCTAAGAAGAATAGCTAAAACAAAAAACCGGTACACTAAGGCACCGGCTTTACACGTATACAGAATGTCTCAGATATTATTTTTGTGCGCGAGACACGTATTCGCCAGAGCGCGTATCTACACGGATAACTTCGCCTGTTTGAACGAATAGAGGAACGCGAACAACTGCACCAGTGCTAAGCGTTGCTGGCTTACCACCAGTACCTGCTGTATCACCTTTAAGACCAGGATCAGTTTCAGTGATTTCAAGCTCAACGAAGTTTGGCGGCGTTACTGTGATAGGTGAACCGTTCCACAGTGTAATGGTGCAAACGTCGTTTTCTACCAACCACTTGGTATTCTCGCCTACCGCTTTTTCATCTGCAGCGATTTGTTCGAATGTATCGTTGTTCATAAAGTGGTAGAATTCGCCGTCGGTGTACAAGTAGGCAAGTTCCGTATCCATTACGTCAGCGCCTTCTACTGATTCACCTGAGCGGAAAGTTTTTTCTAAAACTTTACCTGAAATAAGCTTGCGGATTTTTACGCGGTTAAACGCTTGGCCCTTACCCGGCTTTACGTATTCGTTTTCTAGAATGTTGCAAGGTTCGCCGTCCAGCATGATTTTCAGGCCGCCTTTGAACTCGTTAGTGCTGTAATTAGCCATAATTCCTCTGTCTAAACATAAGGTACAAAAAGTTTCGTGGAACAAATAATACCTAAAAAACCGATTTCTGTAGAGCATAACTGGCAAAAAGAATTAGCAAGTAGCTTTACTGATCCTGCAAAGCTATTGCAACACTTAGGTTTAGACCAAGAAAAATACGCACAACACATTAAAGCACGTCGTCTTTTTCCTATGCGTGTTCCACGACATTTTGTGGATCTGATGGAAAAAGAAAATCCCAACGACCCGCTGTTTTTGCAAGTCATGCCGCTCAGCGATGAATTCCTAACATCACCCGGTTATAGCGAAGATCCGTTAGACGAGCACGACACCGCAGGCAAAGGCATACTGCACAAATACGATTCTCGCGTGTTGTTAATGGTTCGCACTGGCTGTGCAGTAAACTGCCGTTACTGTTTTCGCCGCCATTTTCCTTACGCCGACAATGCGGTAAGTAAGCACCAATGGCTTGATGTGCTTGAATACCTTCGCAGTAATAACAAAATTAATGAGGTGATTTTTTCAGGTGGCGACCCACTGATGGCGAAAGATGAACATTTGTCGTGGTTAGCCAACGAAATTGCCGCCATTCCCCATATAAAACGCCTGCGTATTCATAGCCGTCTGCCGGTAGTGCTACCAGAACGAATTAGCCATGACTTTGTTGAATGGTTTACCGCATTGCCGCTTCAAAAAGTATTAGTGCTGCATGCAAACCACGCAAATGAGATGTCAGAAACGCTAAAATCCCGATTAAACACACTACGAGAGAGAGGTGTGACCCTACTCAATCAGTCGGTATTGCTAAAAGGCGTAAACGATTCCGGCGATGCCATAAGTGACTTAAGTGAAACGCTGTTTGAGGCTGGTGTACTGCCCTATTACTTGCACGTGTTAGATAAAGTGCAGGGTGCGAGTCATTTTTATGTGAGTGATGATGAAGGCCGCGCAATTATGGAAGAAGCGATAAAGCGCCTGCCGGGCTTCTTGGTGCCAAAACTGGTGAGAGAAATTGGCGGTCAACCCGGCAAAACGCCTATCGACTTACATTTGCATCCGTAACTTACGCGTAGGTATCAATGTTGGCGCCTAACGCGGGGTTTGAAGATGACGTTTTTGGTACGTCAGCGGCTGATTCCAGCAGCTGAAGCGACGCTTTTCCCTCTTGCTCTTGCTGGCTTTTTGCCAACTTAAGAGAGGCCAACTCAAGTGACGCACCGGACGTTCCAGAGGTACTAGTACCTTGTAGATCCATACCATTTTCCTTTGTTGCTTGTAGCAAAGTAAAAAAATGGGCAGAATTGCCCACCCTTACGGCGTGTTGTCCATTACATAAATAGCAAGCGGCTCAATTACCCGCAGACTTCGTAATTTACAACTGACTTCAGGTTATCGGCCTTGAAAGGCGAAACTTTAATCATTATTTACCGTGATACATTCGGCGTAGTATAAATGATAGCTGCGCAATATATATGAACATTAAGTGTGCGGCTAACGCGTGCACCGGATTACATTAGAAAGAAAAGGCGTGACCATGCAACAGAGCCAAGAGATGCAAGCTGTCCATCAACAACTTCAAGAAACACTTCAAACGCTGCACCGCAAAGCTGTTGATGCCGACCAAATACTAGATAGTTTACAGCGCGATCAAAAAGGGAAGTTTGCAGCCGTTTTCGCAGATGACAGTGGGTTTAGCACATCAGCAAAACGCTTTGGTCCATATGTTCAAGAGATTGCAAATGACTGGCAATCGCTAAAGGAACTGGATGATGATGCGGCCAAACAAGCCCTAGCGCCATTAGTTAAAAAAATAGAGCTGGCACTGGTGACCATTGCGCAATTTCAGCAATCCCTATCTAAAAGCTAGCGCGGGCTAAAATATATCTATAAACGAAAAGCCCGCTTTATTTGCGGGCTTTTTTTTGACATTAGCTTCTCGCTTACGGCGAACTCTCACGCGCCTTACCGCTTATTTTTGATAAAGCGGTAGCAAGGCAATTCTCCGCTTAATTTCCTGCACTTCTTTCAAATAGGCTTCACTGTCCACCCGCTGATACTGCTCGGTAAATACTTGCTTACTTAAGCCTTCGGGCAGCCCTTCAATAGGCGGGATGATTTCAAGTTCACTTTGAATGCGCGCAATCGCGTTTTGCACTTCCATCGCTGTATTTGGATGGGTAGCGACCTTTGCAAACTCAGTACCCGACATGTCTGCCGCTAAGTCTACAAAGCTATAGCCCGAACCACCGTTGCCCCTGTCCATTAGCTCTTTAAACTCACCAATTGCTAGGGACATACCTTGTTCTGCCATTAACTCTAATGCAGCAGAAATAATAAAGTGACGAGCCAAATCGTTGCGCTTGTGCAGCACAGCACCTCTGCGAGGCTTTAACGCTTTTTCGGAATCTGGCTGTATGTCGCCCACTAGAGTCCCAACACGATGATGCCCAACGTAAACCGCTAAAGCGAGGATTACCGCATTATTATGCAGTACTGCATCTTGAGGGGTTTGGCTTTGCTCTCTCGCCCGTGCCATCCCCTCGCGCAAGTATTCAATAAGGGATACCGGTTTACTTGATAAGGCTATTTCTCTACCAGACAAATAACGTAAATAGTACGCTGATAACTGCTGAAGCTCGGTCTGTTCGCTTACCGACATGTTCGACGCCACCACGTTTAACTCGCTTAGCAGCTCATCTAAACGCCCAACATCAAGGGTAAGTTCACCGCTTCTCATGGTCACACGTTCAACCCGCGATAACGCAATGGTGGCTATTTCTGATTGCGTATAAGAGTTCACCGTACGCTCTAAAAACCCAAGTAAAAAACGACCCGGAATGGTTAAGTCGCCAACTTGGACTTGCTCTATACGCAAGCTATCTCCAGGCAGTACTAGTGCTGACGCATTTACATAATAGCCCGTATTGTTGATAGCGTAAGTGACGTTAATGGTTCCCGCCAACGGCGTGATATTCACTACGCCCTTAAAGTCAGGTAATGCACGCTGTAACACACCCACTAAGCTTTCGACTTGGGTTTCGGTGAGCGTAACTTGATGCCCCTCTTCTCGGCGGGAAAACGCCTGTTGCAGCTGACCGAGGAGTTCATTAACGCTATCAGCACCATCTAGCTGTGTGGGCGCTGTCGATGCGACTAATGGCGCTTTTTGCACAGCCATAACCGTAATCGTAGCAACGCTTACTACAAGCAGAACAACAATGATGGCAAGAGTAATCAAAAGCCATTTTACGCTACGCAAAATCATGAGAAATCAGCTGTACCTGTCATAACAATGAATAAAAAATAAGTTAGCGCCTCTGGCGTTCTTTGCTGTAAAACAAAGAAAGTTACGCCCTAACGTGCTGGTTATACTACGTTATCTATTTTCGCGCCACCAGTGACAAGTGGCACGACAAGTCGGCAATTAACCACCACCGCATTCGCTAAAAAACGAGTTCGCAGTCCACCCAGTCTTTCAAGCTTGTATACCGCACTGTGGCACCAGACAAGTCATGATGTTTCGACAAATCCGTGGGTATCACAACGCAGGCTAGGTTTGCAGCAAGTGCCGCTGTCATGCCGGTTTGCGTGTCTTCAATTGCCACACATTCACCGGGTATTTTTCCTAGCTTGTCCATTGCAAGCGCGTAACAATCAGGTGCTGGTTTGCTGTTTTCGACATCTTCCACGGCAACCACGCAAGAAATATAAGCACTTAAACCATACTGAGATAAGGTTTTTTCCACCGACTTTTTACTTCCCCCAGTCACAATGCCAATGGTGTAACCTTTGTTTGCACAATGTTCAATGGTTTCTTTAGCAAACGGCATTAAGGGAAAAGCTTGCTTATCTAAGTAGTCGCTAATGCTTTTGTGTTTTTGCTCTGCTAGCTGCTGCGGCGCTACATCAATATTAAAATGTTCGACGAGATCGACAGCATTTTGCTTTACTGGAATACCCGCCATCACTTCACAATAAAAATCCTCGCTTAATTCAACATCGTACCCCAGCAAAATGTCTTTCCACAGGTCAAAATGTACGGATTCTGAGTCAATAAGGGTACCGTCGTGATCAAATAATAGCGTTGTGGTTTTGTCGCTTACCGCTAACTGGCGGGTTGATGAAGAAACTGAGTGCAATGCCAAAATAAACCTCCTTGCTAGTTCAATACCGGTTTTGAAAACATATTGGGTGTCATCGATACCGAAAAAACGATAACACCTTTAGCCCCTGCTGCAGTGCTTTGTTAATAGTGATTGTTTGCATGCCATATGTCAGAACATGCCAGAACAGTGCCAGTCCTGTGATACACTGGGGCATTCACGAGCTAGAACATTTTCAACGTGGAGCAAATTGGGTGCTTTACCACATACTAGGCTTTGCCAGTGCCGCGCTGTTTTTACTGACATGGTTAGGATTATGGTCACAAATTAAGGCCATGACGCGCTTTCGCGTGCCCGTTTCTAGCGAAAGTGACGATGCTAACCACAGTCTGTCACTTAACCAGTTTGGCTCTAGCTATTTTGCCTTTTTCTCAATTTTCCTATTTGGCATTTCGGTAGAGCCTTTCAACCATTACTTGGTGTGGACACGATTTGGCGCGCTCATACTTACGCTCATTATCATTTGGAAAATATGGCAACACAGGCGCACTACAATTTCAGGCTATGTTGCCGCTGTTGCTCTGCTAGCTCTCATTGGTGGCACACTTTCCATTGCTTTTCGCCCTTTCCCAACGCTTGCACAGCTTGGCGCAAATACCTTAATGCTGGTCGTTACCGTTATCTTATTTCAAGGTTCACTGCACCAGTGGTTTGTACTGCAGCGCAGACAAAAAGTGGGGTCGCTGTCATTTGCGCTGTTTCGCAATATATTGATAAAAGACGTTAGCACTTTATTGTTTGGCCTAACAATGCCATTAAGCCAAAGCTGGCCGCTACTTATCCTAAACGGCACCAGCGTAATTATGCGTGGCAGTATTTTATTGCAGATGCACAAACTAAAACGCCGAGAAATTTCCGTATCAGGATAGTATCTCGGCGTTTTCGATTTGCTTCATGTAGCGTTAAGGTTGCTTGTCTAGCGGTCGCTTGTTTGAACAGCGTTATCGATACAAGCTTCTATAAATAAGCACAAAAGCGGCGCGTTTCTGCAATCTACAACGCCACTTCGGCCATATTACCTTTGCTTTCAAGCCATGTTTTACGGTCGCCAGAACGCTTCTTAGCAAGAAGCATGTCCATCAACTCCATCATTTCTTCCGCGTCTTCAATGGTCAGCTGAACAAGGCGACGGGTGTTCGGGTCCATGGTTGTTTCGCGAAGCTGTAGCGGGTTCATTTCACCCAAGCCTTTAAAGCGCTGTACGTTGACTTTACCGCGTTTCTTTTCCGCTTCAATTCGGTCAAGAATGCCCTGCTTCTCGCCTTCATCTAGCGCGTAATACACCTCTTTGCCTACATCTATTCTAAATAGCGGCGGCATAGCGACATACACATGACCTTGTTCAACCAAGGTTCTGAAATGACGTACAAAGAGCGCGCATAGCAACGTTGCAATGTGTAGCCCATCGGAGTCAGCATCGGCAAGAATACATATTTTACCGTAGCGCAAACCAGACAGGTCCGTCGAGTCTGGGTCGATACCCAGCGCAACTGAAATATCGTGAATTTCCTGTGATGCCAATACCTGAGAAGAGTCGACTTCCCAGCTATTTAAGATTTTACCGCGCAGCGGCATAATTGCCTGAAACTCTCGGTCTCGCGCTTGCTTGGCCGAGCCCCCCGCCGAGTCACCCTCTACTAAAAACAGTTCAGAGTAAGAAATATCTTGCGATGAGCAGTCGGTCAGTTTGCCTGGAAGTGCAGGCCCTTGAGTGACCTTTTTACGCGCAACCTTTTTGGTTTGACGCAGACGGCGCTGTGCATTGTTGATACACATTTCAGCAAGGGCCTCGGCAATTTCCGTATGCTGGTTTAACCAAAGGCTGAATGCGTCTTTCACCACGCCTGACACAAACGCGCTGGCCTGACGTGAAGACAGGCGTTCTTTAGTCTGTCCGGCAAACTGCGGGTCCTGCATCTTAGTCGACAGGATATAGGCACAGCGGTCCCAAATGTCATCTGGCGATAACTTAACGCCACGAGGCATTAAGTTTCTAAATTCGCAAAATTCGCGCATGGACTCTAGTAAGCCTTGGCGCAGCCCGTTAACGTGTGTACCGCCTTGCGCTGTAGGAATAAGGTTAACGTAGCTTTCCGTTACTAAATCACCACCTTCAGGCAACCACATTACAGCCCAATCGGCTGCTTCTGTGTTGCCACTAAATGTACCTACAAATGGCGTGTCAGACGGCAAGGTTTCAAACTCTTCTACCGCTTGGTAGAGGTAGTCTTTAAGACCGTCTTCGTAATACCACTCTTGGCTTTCTTTGGTGATCTTGTTGTCGAAACGAATGCGCAGACCCGGGCTTAATACCGCTTTAGCGCGCAAGTTGTGCACAAGTCGACTGGCTGAGAATTTAGCCGAATCGAAATATTGCGGGTCAGGCCAGAAGTGAACACGGGTTCCTGTATTGCGCTTACCGCAGGTATCAATAACTTGTAAGTCTTCGACTTTGTCGCCGTTTTCAAAGGCAATTTGGTATACGTTACTGTCTCGTCGAATAGTTACTTCTACGCGAGTTGAAAGCGCGTTAACTACCGAGATCCCCACCCCGTGAAGACCACCAGAGAAGGCATAGTTTTTATTTGAAAATTTACCACCCGCGTGAAGCTTACATAGAATAAGCTCTACGCCTGATATCCCTTCTTCAGGGTGGATATCTACCGGCATACCACGACCATCGTCGATAACTTCTAACGATTGGTCTTCATGCAAAATTACTTTGATGTTAGAGGCGTGCCCAGCAAGCGCTTCATCCACACTGTTATCGATGACTTCCTGACCCAAGTGATTTGGGCGGGTAGTGTCGGTATACATACCAGGGCGGCGTTTTACGGGGTCAAGGCCGTTTAAAACCTCGATAGCATCTGAATTGTATTGATTTGACATAGTTATGGTTGTTATTTAAGCCAGCGACAAAGAAAGAGGTACGCGGCGCTTAAGCAAAGCGCCGCACAGCATAGGTTTGATGTTAGCAGGGCGAGTACAGACTGGCAATGCGCTTATTTCAGCAAAAACTCGGCAATAGCAGGCAAGTGATTTTCGTAACCTACAAAGCTGTGATCGCCGCCTTCTTCAATAACCAGATGGCTTTGTGCGTACTTTTCAGCCGCTAAGCGGTAATCCAGTGTTTCATCCTCGGTCTGAAGTAGCACTTTGTAATTGCCTGGCGTTTTAATTGAGGCAGCTTCTAATGCTTGGATTACCCCCATATCGCTTTCTACTATTTCAAACTTTTTTTTGCTGTAAGGGTTTTCGTGGGCACCGATAAACCCTTGCAATAGCTCGTAAGGGCGAACAGCGGGATTGATTAACACGGCTTTGCCACCAAACTTTTCAAGCAAAAACGTAGAGAGATACCCCCCCATTGAACTGCCAATAAGTTTCAGCCCGTTTTCAAGCAGTGCCGGTGTGTTCTCAATAAGTGAAATTAGCTGGTCTTCCACTTTGCTAGGAAAATTAGACAGCTCAGGAATGTGCAAGGTAACGTTCGAGTGATGCTGCTCAAAATACGCTTTGGTGGCTTGCGCCTTAATGGATTTCGGCGAACTTAAAAAGCCGTGGAGATATAAAATGTGCTGCATATTTTTCTCTATTTTGTGTTATCTGTTCTGTGTCTTTTTCTTTCTTGTTTCTTTGTCTACGCTAAACTCGAAACAAGTATGAAACGGATTTTAAGGCCACACGCTCCTTTTACACCCTCTATAGCAAAACTCAACTGAGCTTCACCCTAACAACGGAAACATCCACCGAGCCGTCATCCATTAAATTCATCACCTGATACCCCGGCGCTTCATTGCTAACACCAAACTCGGGCCGCATTTCCCACTGCCAACAGGTAGACGGGGCTCCGTAAGAGGGCGTATTGTGCTTTCCTATCTGCTGGCGCAACGGCGAATGTACGTGTCCGTGTATGAAGGCTTTTATTTGCGGATATTCACCTGTAAGCGATACTAACCGCTGAGCATCAGCTAAAAAGTGCTTATCCATCCAGCTATTTGAAGGCAACAGATGATGATGAAGCGCGATAAGATGATTGACCAGCGGCGACATAGTTAACGATTGCTCCAACGCCTGTATATCGCACTCTTTTACTTCCCCCGCTGACGTATGCATATTACTTGTAGCGCGGGTATCCATGCCGTGTATTTGCCAATTGCACAAGCTTAACGAGTCATTGCTTTGTAAGTCCCGACTGCCAAGATATTTTTCAAAGTACGGATTATTATCGTGATTACCCGCCAGCACAAACCATTTTATATTTGCTGGCTCAATATGTTGCTCCATCAATGCAATAAAATGCTGATAGCTCTCAGGGGAATTATCGCCGCTAATATCCCCAGTAACCAGCACGACTACTTGGTGCTTTGCTCTCTGCGGGGGCTCGCTGGCAACTTCTTGAACAATGTAATTTTGGATATCAGAAAGCACGCGTGCTAGTGAATCATAGGGCGCGATGCCCGCATATCCCGTCTTATCTTTGTATTTTAGTAAGTGGCAATCACTTAGCTGAATGAGTGTTATCACGCTTCAGAAGTAACGTTTGAGGAATGTTGCAAACAGAAGTTTAGCCATTCAGCTAAAAAGATATTCACCATGTGCTTTTCGTTACGCTGGCGCATTTTTAAATTCGGATACTCGTACGACGGTTCAAGCGCTCCCGTATTTTGACTATTGATAACCTCTGCCATACGCGCATCGTGATATAAGCGCACCGTCATGCTGGGCGTTAAATATGAGGGCATATCTTTAGTGGTTTGCTTAATGCTTAACGTACTGGTGTAGCGAGCAGACTCTACAATACGTATTTCATAAGACAGGCCGACACCGACCGAAAATTCATAGCTCAAATCTTCCGTATCGCAATCAGGCAAAATTCTCAGAACATGGGAGTAGTTCAGTTCGCAAAGCGCCTGCATTGAAGGAAGATGAGGTACGTATTTTCGTTGATTGCGTTGTGTCACGATGTCTGCCACTGCTCCAGAAGTTGTGTTTTGTGCATAAAGAACCATTGTAGCGCAATTACCGCTGCGGCGTTGTCAATATGGCCATTTTCCAACCATTCAAGGGCGGTATTTTCTTTTATTCGATGTACTTTAATGTCTTCAGACTCGCTTTCTAGGCCGTGAATGCCTTGCGCTTGGCTAGCATCAGTCTTTGCTATAAAAATGTGTAATCTTTCGGTCGTGCCGCCCGGGCTCGATAAATAACTCAGCGCTTTGGTTAATTTATCTAGGGTAATACCTGCCTCTTCCATCGACTCTCTATGGCATACAGACTCCGGTGTTTCTCCTTTGTCGATCATGCCCGCGATAATTTCTATTAACCAAGGGCTTGAAGATGTGGCTAATGCCCCAATTCTAACTTGCTCAATGAGCACAAACTCTTGGAGTTCAGGATCGTAGGGTAAGACCCCCACCGCATGACCGCGTTCAAATATTTCTCGCGTGACCGTGTCGCTCCATTCTCCATTAAAACACTTGTGCTTAAATTGATACTGATTCATGGTAAAGAAACCACGATACACTGGTTTAATGTCGGTGATTTCGACGTCATTTGAGGTAAATGAAAGGAATTCCTTGCTCATTTGCTGACACTTATGGTTCAAATAGATTTATCATACATAGTACATTTACACACCAACCATGTATACGCATGAAAAATGCGATACGGCGTGTGAGCGAATAACAGAAAACTCATATTACAAGTCGTCTATTACTATAATAATTGCGTGGGTAGATCACATATTCTGTTACAGTTAATCGAATACTGTTACGAGTTTGGACTTTCGGTTTGTGGTTGAATTTTCATACACTTGGTTTTAATAAGTCGTCTCAACGAATAAACGACGACGCAACTTGAACACAACAGGAAGACGTAAGCATGAAACGAACACTTCTGTCGCTAGTTATCGGTGTTTCGATGACAACTGGTGCGCTAGCCGATGACCTAATGCAGGTATATCAACAAGCACTGGCGAACGATCCATTGGTAAACCAAGCGAAAGCGCAACGTGATGCTGCGTTCGAAGGAATCAGTCTTAGCCGCGCAAGCCTACTACCCCAAATCTCTGGCTCTGTGGGTTACACCCAATCTGAATCAGAACGCTTCCAACAAGCGGCTGGTGACAACGGCCTTCAAGTATTCACAACAGATACTGAAGTAGACACGCTTAACTACGGTTTATCACTTTCAATGTCTTTATACGACCACGCAAACTGGTTGGGTCTAGACCGCGCAGAGAAAGTAGCTGAGCAAAGCGATGCACAACTTGCCGCTAGCATGCAAGACGTTATCGTGCGTACGGTTACAGCTTACTTCGACGTATTGCGCGCGCGTGACAACGTAGAATTTGTAGGTGCTGAAAAACGCGCCATTGAACGTCAGCTTGAGCAAACACGTCAGCGCTTCGAGGTAGGTCTAACGGCTATTACTGACGTGCACGAAGCACAAGCGAACTACGACAGCACAGTAGCTCAGGAAATCCAAGCGAAAAACCAGCTTGAGTTTGCCCTTGAAGCACTTCGTGTTATTACCGGCAAGTACCACGATCGTCTTTTCGGTCTAAATACAGAGAATTTCTCTGCGACTATGCCAGTACCAGAAACGGTAGACAGCTGGCTAGAGACCGCACAGGACCAAAACCTTGCTCTATTAGTTGACCGTTTGGCCATGGACGTTGCAAAAGAAGATATTGCTATTGCGCGCTCTGGTCACTTGCCAACATTATCACTGTCTGGCAGCTACGGTCGCTCGAAAGATGATGTTGATGCTGAAGTATTAAATGACGACGGCTCTACCACACCGTTTGGGTATGAAACGCCGTACTTGGATAACCAGTCAATTGGCATTACGCTGAATGTTCCAATCTATCAAGGCGGTAGCGTAAGCGCGCAATCGTCGCAAGCGAAGTACAACTACGTAGCGGCCAGCCAAGCCGCAGAGCAGACGTATCGTCAAACGGTACAGTCAGTTCGTAGCTCGTTTAATAACGTAAAAGCGTCTATCTCTACTATTCGTGCTCTTGAGCAGTCAGTGGTGTCTGCAGATAGCGCACTTAAAGCCACAGAAGCGGGCTTTGATGTAGGTACACGTACTATTGTTGACGTATTGGACAGCACCCGTAACTTGTTTGACGCTCGTCGTAACCTTGCGGGCGCACGCTATGACTTTATTCAGTCAGTGGTTACGCTTAAGCAAGCGGCAGGTACATTGACAGGTGAAGATGTGGCTATGATCAACCGTGGTCTTAAGCCAGCAGAAACCAAAACCAATGGCTAACATTAAGTAGTTGATTGCGCCAAGCGCTGTCAAAAGAATGAAAGGGTAGCCTATGCTGCCCTTTTTTATGCCTACTAGTTTTACTTAGTTAATAGCAAAAGCAGGCTCTATCCAAACGGTGATGAGAAAGGAATGCTACGCCGCGGGCGTAAATCTTTTTAGTGCACTGAGCAGTTGGCGATATTCTGCGCGCAAGGCTTCAGCATTTTGTTTTGTTGGCGCGAAATTAGATAGGCGTTCAGCCACGATATGCAATTTCTCTTGCAACAACTGTAATTCATCATCCATGATTATGCCCTTTATTTTTAAGCCTATGTATTTGGCTAGATAAACGTTTAGGTCACGTGTGGCGACACAGGTTTTAAAACGCCTTTTGTGCCCCTACATTTGTAAGCAATAAGTGCCTTTATTCAGCACTACTGATTATTTAGTATACCGCCAATCGCGCTTACCACAAGCCCTTTGGTTATTTGGTTTTTCTTTGAGTGATAAATAGAAATGCAAGCCTCTGAACTTCAAAATAAATTTGAGCGCATTCGAGCCAATAAATGGTTCGAAGCCTTTGTAATTAGCGTTATCGTTATTTCAGCGCTTCTCGTAGGTGCCAAAACCTATGAATTGCCAGCAGGCATGTCATCCGTCACGTTATTCTTAGATTGGTTTATCAGTGCATTCTTCCTGACAGAGATCACCATACGATTTTTGGCTGAAAAACGTAAACGCTACTTTTTCAAGAGCTTTTGGAACTGGTTTGACACACTGATAGTGGTTATTAGTCTCATTCCGGCAGACGATACCGAACTGGCACTTATCGCCCGTTTGGTGCGTGTGTTCCGCGTACTGCGTATGATTTCGATCATTCCCGAGCTCAGGATCTTATTAGTTTCTTTGGTTAAAGCACTGCCCCAATTAGCATATGTCATGCTGTTGATGTTTATCATTTTCTACATTTACGCAGCTGTAGGCAGTACTTTATTCGAAACCATCAATCCCGTGCTGTGGGGCGATATCACTATCTCGATGCTAACGCTCTTTAGAATTATGACATTCGAAGATTGGACCGATGTAATGTACGAGACTCAGGAGGTTTACTCGCTAAGCTGGATTTTCTACCTTACCTTTATTTTCTTTACTGCGTTCGCGTTCTTGAACATGGTGATTGGGATCGTGGTGAACGTGATGGAAAGAGAAAACGAAAAAGCACGAGCAGAAAAAGAAGCCGCTTTACTCGAAGAGCAAATTGCACAAGGAAACGTAGAGCCAACCCTTCAAGATGTAATGAAAGAACTACGAGAGCTAAAGGCGCAGATTACTGCTAATAACGAACATAGCACGGTAAGCAAAACCAGCTAGGCGCGTTTTGCTCCAATAGCATAATTGAAAAAGGCCACATTGACGTGGCCTTTTTCGTTTCTCGCAAATGGAATGTTTAGATTTAAGCTAAGGCATAAGTAAGCTATACGAGCCTAAAGCCCGTACTGCTGCTTAAGCGACTCAGCCCTTTGTTTTGCAGCTTCAGACTTAAACTCTCGACTTGCTAGCTTGCGCGAGGCAAGCGCTTTTTTATCGAGTTCAAGCAACACACTCACGTGGTTTAAATACACATCGTCGTTCGCAATAGGACGTGCAGAAACTTCTTCGTACAGTTTGAGGGCAGCGGCTTTATCACCTTTAGCCACATAAATTTGCGCTAGCGTATCTACTGCGTCAGCGTTCTCACGTTGCAGTGATACGGCTTTTTTAGCGAGTTCTTCGGCTCGAGTAAGGTTTTTATCTTCAAACGCCAAATACGCTAAATTGTTTAAGACAACAAAGTTATCCGGTGTTTTAGTTAGCACCTGCTCATAGGTTTTAATAGCTGCAGCTCTGTCTTTGCCGATTTGACGCTCTGCTAACAGCATGGCACTTGGAATGTCGTTACTGTGCGCCTGAACGTGTTTTTCTAGAAACGTAAATGCCTGAGCTTTTTTACCCGACATCTCAAGCGCCGCTATCAACAACAAAGCGTTATCTGAGTTAGGCGTAGCGTCATAGGCGGCTTTGGCATGCTCTACAGCTTGCTCAGGCGCTTTATCGATAAGATGCAAGCGCGCTATTACGCCTCTAACGAAAGGCAGAGCCTTAACATCATCGGCCGTGCTATTAATGATTTCCCATGCAGGTTTTGCCTGCCCAAGTCGGCTGTGAAAGTAAGCTTTCAATAAGGTTAACTGTGCATCTGGACGTTTAGCCAACACCTTATTGGTTAACGTCAGCCCCTGATCAAATTGCTTTTGAGAGTCGACAATCAGCAACTTACCCAATACCGCATTTTTATCTTGCGGGTAAAACGATAGCCAACGATCGAAAAACGCTGTCGCGTCTTCTACATTGTTGGTGGCGATAAGCGCTTGACCCTTTAAGTTCCAAAACGCTTGTGGCGACGCTTCATTACCTTCGACATCTGACAAAAGCGAAACCGTTTTATCAAGCTGACTGTTCAACGAGTACATTCTTGCAAGGAGAAGTCTTAAGTTCAGATTTGTTTTATTGGTGTTGAACTGTGTTTGAGTATGCTTGATAACGTCCTGTGCGTTCCCGTTTTCCATTGCGAGGGCAAACCATAGCGCTAGCGCCTGTACATCGGCGGGGTTCTTATCAATAAAGGCGCGAACAAAGGAAATCGCGTTATCTTTTTTACCTTCAGCTACCAGTAATTTAGCGCGAGAGTAAAACACCTCATTCTTTGCACCTTCTAGCTCGCTGGCTTTATCTAGATATTGGGCGGCCTCTTGGTAGGCTCCCTCTGCCGTCGCAATATTCCCTAGGTAAATAAGCGGAGCTGCAGTTTCAGGTGACTTTTCATGCCACTCTTTCGCCGCACTTTTTGCTTTTTCAAGCTGACTAGTAGCAATGTAGGCGCGAAGTAATGTGGCTTGTGACGTCACAGACTCTGGCGACTGCTCTACGGCTTGTTCAAGATTAACTAAGCCATCAATATCATTTAGTGACAACTGCAAAACACCTAAACGAGATAAATCTTCTGCTGTGGTACTCACCGCTTCAGACTTTGCCACCATTTGCTGTGCACCGACCACGTTACCGTCTTTTAAAAGCTGATAACTCGCCTTAGAGAATAGTGCGGCATCAATACCTTGCTCGCCTTCTACCCTCGCTAATACTTCAAGCGCTTCATCATTTTCACCGAGCTGCAGCATGCTGTCTGCCAGCATACGAAGACCAGGGTGATTATCAGGAAGACTAGAAGCCACCATTGTCAGGTGACGCTGTGCCGCTTCAAAGTCTTGAATTTGATATGCACTGAAGCCCGCAACCAAACGCACGACCTGATCACTTCTTCCATTTTGAACGGCAATTTCCAAGTGTTCGAGGGCCTTAGCATAATTTTCGTTGGCCGACTCAATGATGCCTTTAAAGGTATTAAGCAGCGGATGGTTTTCATTTAAGGTCAACAAGTCATCTACAATAGGTTCTGCTTTGTCGAGCTCTCTTATTTCAATCAGTAGCGCTGCATAGGCAAATTTGCTGGTTACGTCGTCAGGATACTGACTCACATACACGCCGTAGACTTCGGCAGCTTTACTCGGCTCACCTTTTTGAAGATAAATTTTTGCTAGCTGTTGTAGCACGTCTTTATTGGTGGGGGCTTGTTCTCGCAGCTTCTCGGTGGCGGCTAGCGCTCCATCCATGTCGTTGTCTAAAACAAAGGCATAACTGTCAATAAGGCCTTTGTAGACTGAGCTCGTATCTAGGGTTGATAAATCAGCCAGTAGCGTTTGAGCTTCTTCGTTTTTACCTAGCTGCATTAAAGCCTGTAGCTTATAAAAACCCACCTCGGCTGATTCAACTGCTGACATCCCTTCTGCGCGATAATCTACTTCGGCCAGCGCATTTTCTGCGCCTGACTGTTGGTAAGCGACCGACAATAGAGGAATGACTTGGCTAACAGGATGCCCAAGTTCCATTGCCTTGTTGAGCTCTTTTTCAGCAGCTGAAAAATTACTTTCCTGCAAGTACAGCTTGCCAAGTTCGAAGCGCGGTGCTGCGGCATCGGGCGCTTTTTGAATGGCATTTTTATATTCAACAATGGCGGCGTCGATTTGTTGAGAAGAGGCGTAGTTCCTTGCATCTGCCAAATGGCTTTCCATTGATTTTTCACTACATCCAGATAAAAGCGCGCTGGTCAGCATCACCGCTAACGTTGTGCTTTTAAGTAATGTATTGGGTTTCATTTTTGTCATTGTAATTCCTTGCCCTACCTCAACTTTTTATTGTCACATCGCTACACATTGAAAATAGCGCATGGTGTACTGTCTATTATTTCATCTAAACTGTGCAATTTCGTGGCAACCTTGCCATTATTCGAATATAATATGGTTTTTTGCAACACTGCTGGCAAGCATATCGCGAAATACGCTACGAATACGCTTCATAAACTCGCCCGAAAGGCCAGTTCATCGCTGTATAGCGTCTTGCGATAATAAACCGAAAAAGTACGGTTTAATCGTATGCCGCACCCTCCTTACTTAATGCACCAGGATCCTTAATGACCACAACTGTCGACATGACATTTAAAGACCTCAATTTACCAGAACCTATCTTACAAGCCCTTGAAAAAGTTGGCTACGAGAAACCGTCTCCTATTCAAGCTGAGAGTATTCCTCTTTTACTTGAAGGGCACGATTTACTCGGTCAGGCACAGACAGGGACAGGAAAAACCGCTGCGTTTGCCCTGCCCATGTTGGCAAATATCGATCCTGAAGAACGTAAGCCGCAATTACTGGTATTGGCCCCAACCCGTGAACTAGCTATTCAGGTTGCAGAGGCGTTTCAGGTTTATGCGAGCTTTAGTCAAAAAATTAAAGTACTTCCAGTATACGGCGGTCAGTCGTACGACAACCAAATTCGCCAACTTAAGCGCGGCGTTCAGGTTGTTGTAGGTACACCAGGCCGTATCATCGACCACATTAAGCGCAAAACGCTAGACTTAAGCGAACTTAAGTTCTTAGTGCTAGACGAAGCTGACGAAATGCTTCGTATGGGCTTTATCGATGACGTTGAACTTATTCTTAGCCACGCACCAGAAGAGCGCCAAACCGCACTGTTCTCGGCAACTATGCCTGGCCCAATTAAGAAGATTACTCAGCGATACTTGAAAGACCCTAAGCACGTTAAAATTGCGTCTAAGGTAAGTACAGCTAGCACCATTCGCCAGCGTTATTGCCAAATTGCACCACACCACAAGCTTGAAGCGCTAACGCGTATCATGGAAGTGGAAGTGTTCGACGGTATGATCATATTCGTACGTACGAAAACCGCTACGGTTGAACTAGCAGATAAACTCTCTGCTCGTGGTTACGACGTAGAACCACTAAACGGTGATATTCCTCAGGCTGCTCGTGAGCGCACTGTTGAAAAACTTAAACAGGGTAAAATTGATATCCTTGTCGCTACCGACGTTGTAGCCCGTGGTCTTGACGTTGAGCGTGTAAGCCACGTTATCAACTACGATATCCCGTACGACAGCGAATCTTACGTACACCGTATCGGCCGTACTGGTCGTGCTGGTCGTCAAGGTGATGCGATCCTATTTATCTCTCATCGCGAAAAGCGCTTGTTGTTCTCTATTGAGAAAACCACCAAGCAGCCTATTGAAGCAATGCCAATTCCTTCAATTAGTGAAATTAATGAAACACGTTTAAGCCGCTTCAAACAATCAGTTGCCGAAGCAACCCAAGACGATAGCATTGAATCACTAATGCCTATTGTTGAGATGATTAAAGAAGAAAACGAAGCGTCCCCTGAAGTATTGATGGCGGCACTGCTTAAAATTGCACAAGGCGACGAACCGTTAATTCTTAAAGAATCAGATCGTCCAGATATTAACAGCAAGCCTCAGCGCGACAGCCGCGAGAGAAACTCTCGTGACCGTGATGGTCGTGAGAGAAAGCCAAGAGTACCTCGTGGAAACCGCAAGCCTGAAGAAGGTATGCAGCGCTTCCGCATTGAAGTAGGTCACGTACATGGTGCGAAGCCTGGAAATATCGTTGGCGCTATTGCTAATGAAGCAAACATAAATTCGAAGCACATTGGCGCTATCGAAATTTATGACAACTTCAGCACGGTAGACCTTCCTGAAGGCATGCCTAAGGAAACGCGCGATACGCTACAGGGCACCCGTGTTGCTGGTCAGCGTTTAAACATTCGCGAATGGTCAGATACACCGCCGGCTAAAGGTCGTGGCGATCGTGGTAACCGTGGTGACAGAGCGCCTCGCGGCAATCGTGAAGACCGCCCTAATCGCGGAGATCGCGAAAACCGTAAGCGTAAGAACTAAATAGCAATACATTCAGCCTTTATATAACTAATAGCAATATAAAGGCTGTTTTCGTTGTTTTCTAATTAAAAAGAATTGGCGCAAAATAGTGTCAGTTCTTTTTTTGTATTTGAAGCTAAGAAAACCTTTATGGATTACTTTCCGTTATTCCTAGACGCCAGAAAACTCAATGTTCTAATTGTTGGGGCTGGTGAAGTAGCAGCCCGTAAGCTAGAGCTTATTATGAAGACACCTGCGACCATCACCGTGGTGGCGCCTTGGGTTTGCGATACGGTGAAGCAATTGGAGCAAAATGAGAAAGTGACACTTATTGAACGCGAGTTTGAAAATAGTGACCTCACCCATAAAGATATGGTCTTCATTGCCACAGATAAAGGCGATGTTAATCAACATATTCACGACTTAGCGCGCGCTAACAAAGTGTTGGTGAACGTGGTGGACAAAACGCCGCTTTGCCAATTCATCACCCCCTCTATTGTTGACCGCTCTCCTATCGTTATTGCTATGAGTAGTGGTGGTGTAGCGCCTGTTTTGCTTCGTTATTTACGTCAAAAGTTAGAGACTGTACTGCCTGCTAACTTAAGTCGACTTGGCGCATTTTCTGAAAAATTCCGCGAAAAAGTAAAACAAACGCTTAATGGCGTTACCGCTCGTCGATACTTTTGGGAAGACGTGCTCGATGGTGACATTGCTGAAATGGTTGAAAAGGGCCAAGACAACAAAGCCGATGATGCATTCGAATTAGCACTGCAAGCCGCGGCTCAGGACAAAAAAGTAGAAGGGCAAGTGTATTTGGTAGGAGCAGGTCCTGGCGACCCCGATCTTCTTACCTTTCGCGCCTTGCGCTTAATGCAAAAGGCCGACGTGGTAGTCTATGATCGCTTAGTATCGCCGCAAATTCTTGAGCTTGTACGCCGTGATGCTGAGAAAATCTACGTGGGTAAGGCCAAAAGCAATCACACGCTTCCTCAAGACGACATTAACCAACTAATGGTTGATGAAGCTAAAAAAGGCAATCGTGTGGTGCGTTTAAAAGGCGGCGACCCATTCATATTTGGACGTGGTGGAGAAGAAATTCAAACCCTCATTAAGCACGGTATTGAGTTTCAGGTTGTGCCGGGCATTACCGCAGCAAGCGGGGCATCTAGCTATGCGGGTATTCCCCTAACTCACCGCGATCACGCCCAGTCTGTGGTGTTTGCAACAGGTCACCTTAAAAACGGTACTATCGATCTTAACTGGCCAGCCCTTGCACAGAAAAATCAAACCGCTGTGTTTTATATGGGTTTGACAGGCTTGCCGATTATCTGCGAAAAGCTCATTGAACACGGTCTTGATGCCAATACGCCTATCGCTTTAGTTCAATCGGCGACTACCGAAAAGCAGGCGGTACTAACAGGCACGCTGAGTAATATTGTGGCTAAGCAAGAAGAGGCGCAATTACAGCCTCCTACACTTATTATCGTCGGTTCAGTTGTTAGTTTACGTGACGAACTAAACTGGTACCAATAATCCCTTCCTGCCCCTTTGTGTAAATAAAGGGGCTCTGTACCAGCTTTCCGCTTAAGAACGTCGGCTTCTACTTACCTCCTCTTCAACATTGCTCTGCCGCAATTTCCCAACCGACTACCAACATCTGCCCCAATTATTTCCCTGTGTATTACTGGCAGTAAACAATGCTGCCTGTACTCGTAGTTAATTGCGCTATTTCCCGACTACCGACTAATTATGTAAACGTTTCCACTTACATTTAAGCCCCATTTAATATACATTTAAGAAAAACCAAATCATTAACATTTTATTTTCATAAAGTAGGCTTTGGGAAAAATATGCATCAAGCGAATAGCCCCCTTCGTCGTATTGTTGTTGTAGGTGGTGGTGCCGCTGGCTGGTTAACCGCTTCAATCATCGCTGTAACGCACAAGCACGATGACAATATTAGTGTCACCTTAGTTGAGTCACCAGATGTCAGTATATTGGGTGTAGGCGAAGGGACGTGGCCTACTATGCGCAGTACGCTTCTTAAAATTGGTATCAGTGAAGAAACCTTTTTAGCCCAGTGCAATGCGTCTTTTAAGCAAGGTACCAGTTTTCACAATTGGCGCTCAGACAACGTTGAACATCAGTACTACCACCCTTTCAGCCTACCATTTAGGTACTTTGAAAGCGACGTTGCGGCATGGTGGCAAAGCTACGCAGCAGAGCAAGATTTTGCACATGCTGTATGTTCCCAGGCCGCGTTATGCGACCATCACCTCGCACCCAAGCAGCGTCAAACGCCTGCGTATGCTGGCATTGCAAACTATGGTTATCACCTTGACGCAAACAAGTTTGCAGCCCTACTTCAAAAGCACGCGACAACGGTTTTAGGTGTTCAACGTATTGTGGATCATGTGGATGATGTGGTTGGCTCATCTTCAGAACCTATTGCTGCAATAGTGGGTCGTGAACACGGTAATATTACTGGTGATCTATTCATAGATTGTACAGGCTTTGCGGCAAGGTTAATTGGTCAGCACTATGGTATCCCCTTAACATCTTGCTCCAACGTACTGGCCAACGACAGTGCTATCGCAATCCAAGCTCCCTACGTTGACAGCTCAGTTGATATTGCCTCTACCACACACTCAACAGCTCAAAACAGTGGCTGGATTTGGGACATTGGTTTGCCTTCGAGAAAAGGTGTGGGATACGTGTATAGCTCAGCGCATTGCAGTGAAGATGAAGCAAGAGCAACACTGGAGACCTACTTAAAGCACGACAAGAAAACCGCTGATGTG
The DNA here is from genome assembly GCF_001924945.1 of Alteromonas sp. W12. NCBI lineage: Bacteria > Pseudomonadati > Pseudomonadota > Gammaproteobacteria > Alteromonadales > Alteromonadaceae > Alteromonas > Alteromonas sp. W12. The sequence continues at coordinate 70,588 of NZ_LQXH01000001.1, read as the reverse complement.
GATGTTAGCAAAGCGAGAAAGATCACATTCTCACCGGGCTACCGTAAAACGCTTTGGGTAGAGAATTGTGTCGCCATCGGCACATCTGCTGGCTTCCTAGAACCTTTGGAAGCGTCGGCGCTTGTCATGATTGAATTATCTGCCACCCACATAGCAAAACAACTGCCTAGAACATATAAAGAATGCCAAGCGGCTGGTCGACAGTTTAATCAGGCTTTCGAAAAAAAATGGGAAAGAATAGTCGACTTCCTAAAGCTTCATTATGTGTTGAGTGAACGTGAAGCTTCTGCGTACTGGCGTGATATGCGGAACCAAGAGAGCTGCTCCACCCAGTTACAAGATTGGCTAACCCTGTGGAAAAGCCGCAGCCCTATTTCATCTGATTTTGAACTTCGTGAGGAATTGTTCCCCGCGGCCAGCTATTTGTTTGTTCTATACGGCATGGGATTCAGGTCGCAGTACAATGATGTCTATCAAGCCAATTTGCACACTCCTGAACAGCGGCAGGCCTACGCAAAACATGTACAAAGTACTCAGCAACAACTCAGTGGTTTACCCACTAATCGACAGTTTTTGAATCAAGTAGCACAATCCCAAGGTCTCTCAATGCATTATTAACGCTCACTGCCCTTTGCTAGGGTAATGGGCCGGCACGACCCATTACCCTAGCAAAGGCTTCAAAATAGCCTTTGCCTTGTTTTTTTCATTTTCACGCGCATACTCACAAAATGAGTGATCAATTATTGAGTTACCCCAACGATAACAATGAAGCTTCACACTAACTCGAAAAAAAAGAACATTTGGCGCTTTATTAGTAAGGTAACGAGATACCTTGGTCTTGCTACGATCCTTGTGGTTTTCCATGTTCAGCATGCGCTCTCTGAACAACTCGAGTTCAAAAGAAAGAAGACTGATACCGGCATGCAGTTCTATTACGAATGGATTGACGGTGCGAAGCAGCGACATAACCTCAGGTTTGAAATTCCCTTTGAGTCAATTGAAGACTTGCCGCTCAGGCAAACTAATTACAAGCCCAAAATAGCACAGCGACACGTGACTGTTGCGTTGACCAAAGCAGCAAAGGCTATCAACCCCAAGGACGCAAAAGTAACAATCAAGCCCATGAGAGAAGCCATTAATATTAAAGTGTCGGGGACTGACGAAGAGAAAATAGAAGACGTTCAAGCGCATTTACGTGACGTACAGCAAAACGCTTACGATAGCTACTTGCATGAACATTACTTCACGCGCTTTACGACCATATTTAACCAAAGTGCCATAAAGCCAGATCACCTGCGTTACATCTCTGAGTCAGTAAAACCTTTGGTGTCAGTTTCTCAAGCGTTTTACGAGAAAGTCGCGTCTGAGTCAGATTCAAGAGCCTATTTTTCTTTAATTCTCAGCTGGCTGCAAAGCATCCCTTACGACACGTTAGAAGATAGAGTAGTGAGTAATGGCTCTGGGTATGCGCCGCCCATAAGTGTGCTTATGCAGAACCTAGGGGACTGTGACAGTAAAGCAGTGTTAGCGTCTTCAATGGTAAGAGCTTTTTTACCTACTACAAAGATGATTGTGCTTTACCTGCCCAACCACGCCTTGCTTGGAATTGCATTAACCCCCATGGCAGATGACCGAACCATAGAGCACGATGGCGACGTTTACGTGCTCTATGATCCTACGGGTCCGGCACTCATTCCTTTCGGGCAAGTATCCGAAGATACAGAGCGCAACATTGTGACCGGGCGCTACCAAGTGGAAGTAGTAGAGTAAGTTTCATCTACATTTGCCTGTTATTCCCTGAATAGAACATCACTTCATTGCCAATCACACTGTTGGTAGATTTATCGATAATAACAAAGCTAACAGATTGCATGGTATTAGCCATTGGCGACAATGCTTCAACTGAAAATGGCACATTTCGCTTTTCGCCTGGTGCTACGTTTATAGTCGGTACGTTAATAAGCTGCATATCTGATGGCGTTTCTATAGCAATTTCATAGGTTTTGGCCACGCGGGATTTATTTAAAACGGTTAACGTATAAGTGTTTTCAATGTGTCCCGCGTTGTTCTCTCTGTAAAGCGCGTTGCGGTCACGGCTAATTGAAGCTTCGAAGTCCTGCCTGTCGATAGCCCACTCGCCCATTGCGAGCAGTATGGCAATGATTGCGGCGCCGTAAAGATAGTTAGTGAATTTACGCCCAGAATTCCTGCCGGCTCGCGAAAAATTGATAAGTTTGAGCGGATAGCCAAATTTGGCCATGACCTTGTCGCATGCGTCAATACACAGGCCACAGTTAATGCACTCGTACTGAATTCCTTCACGAATATCAATGCCTGCTGGGCAGACTTGAACGCATAAATTACAATCGACACAATCGCCCAAGTCTTTGTGCTGTGAAAAACGCTTTCTTGGTCCGCGACTTTCTCCTCTCGTTTCGTTGTAAGTAACCAATGACGTACTGTTATCAAACATCGCAGCTTGAAAGCGAGAATAGGGGCACATGTGCGTGCACATTTTCTCTCGAAGCCAACCGGCATTGGCATAAGTGCAAACGGCAAAGAACATTGTCCAGCCTGAAATTAACGCAGGCGCAGAGAAAGTGAAAAACTCCGTATATAGACGAGATGCCGGATAGAAGTAAGACATAAAAACCAGCGCAGTAATAAGGCTTAATGCCAACCATGCACTGTGTTTTGCCCCCTTCACGACTACTTTTGTTAGTGAGCTAGGCTGCTTATCTAAAGCCTTGCTTTGATTGTGCGTACCTTCAATACGGCGCTCTACCCAATTGAAAGCGAGAGTCCATACGGTTTGAGGGCAAGTAAAGCCACACCATACTCGCCCGTAATGACGGGTGACTAAAAACAAAACAAAAGCCGCAAGAATAAACAGAAAGGCAAAAATCATGAGGTCTTGTGGATACAACACCCATGTAAAAAGCGTGAGGGTTTGACGCCCCACATCAAACAAAATCGCCTGCTGTCCTTGGTATTGAATAAAGGGGAGCGCAACAAACAGCGTCACTAATACTACATTCAAGTATCGACGTATTTTTTGAAAGTGCCCGGTTTCCTCACGGATATAGATTTTTTTGCTTTCTACGGGTGTACAAGCAATGATGTCTTCTTGCCGAATTTTAACTGCCGTCATTAGCTTTCTCCGAAAATTTTGCGCTAATGGTAGGGATTTAAGGCCGTTAAAATAGAAACAGATTAGGGGTTTCTTTATAGATCAGTTGCTATAGTTTTTAAGGCGTAGATATTTAAGGCGTAGGCTTTGAAGTCGCAGATTTTTAAGGTGTATGTTTTTCTTGTTTCAAACTTGCTCCCTTTACAGAATGTGCAAAAACTACGGTTTGCGTTACACAGAGTGATAACGCGTTATTTATGAAAGACTTTTTATAAATAGCGAAAGCTTAAGCAGTTGATAGCGCTTCGCTTCATTCAGAGCAAACGATGCATTTAAACGAAAACAATGGTTAAACTCATTGGTTAAGCTAAACAGTTTTCCTGGCGCAATGGTGATGTGTAAACGCAACGCTTCTTTATAAATAGCCATTGCATCAACATGCCCCCGGCATTCCACCCACAAAAAATAGCCGCCGCTATGTGTATGAATAGTCGCAACGTCTGATAGAAGGTCGGTAAGCAGCGTCGTTATCGTCTTCTTACGAGCGATGAGTTTTTTTCGCAGCTGCTTTAAATGAGACTCGTAATTTTTTGTGGATAAATAGTTTACAAGCGCAAGCTGTATCGGCGCACTGGTTGCCAATGTACTCATAAGCTGCTGTTTTTGTATTTCAAGGGCACGCTTACCTGCGGCGACCCACCCTATTCTGTACCCTGCCACTAAAGACTTGGAGAACGATGAACACAACATGCTATCTCCCTCTTTCATAAAATGCTTAATTGGCAGAGGTGGATGCTTATCAGCATAAAGCTCGGCATACACATCATCTTCAATAAGGGCAACATTATACTTATCGAGTAACGCGGCCACCTGCTGTTTTTGAACGTCACTCAATGAGTATCCAATTGGATTTTGAAAGTTGCTCATAAGCCAGCAGGCTTTCACATTATGATTTTTAAATGCGCGCTCAAGTGCAGCTACATCCAGGCCAGTGTTGGGTGATACCGTTACAGTAATCGCTTTTAGACCTAAACGTTGAAGCGCTTGAAGCGTTCCATAGAACACCGGCGACTCAACAACCACCCAGTCTCCTGGTGTGGTGCATGCCTGCAAACTCAAGTTCAGCGCCTCTAGCGCACCAGCGGTAATAATGATTTCATCAGGCGATATATTCACGCCTTTGGCGGCATAGCGCTTAGCGATGATTTTTCTAAGGTCCAGGTTACCTGGAGGCAAGTTATCCATGGCGCTGGTCAAGGAAATTTGCTGGGCGGCAGCTGCAATAGACTTATTTAAATGTTGCCTTGGATAAAGGCTTGGGTCGGGGTAAGCAAATCCTAAACTGAACATGTGGGGGTCGCGAGAGGCCTGCAGCACTTCATATACAAAGTCGTTAATGCTGACGGCTTCTGTGGCCTGTACACGTTCTTTTGAGGCATTGCTCGCTTTAGCTGTTACCAGAAAGCCCGAACGTTCTTGGGAGCTGACTATGCCTTGGCTTTCTAACATCTGATAGGCGTGCAGCACTGTCATTAGGCTGAAGCCTGTTTGTGCTGCCTGTTTGCGAAGCGATGGGAGCTTTTCATTTTCTACCCACACGCCACGCTCAATCTGCTCTTTAAGTTGGTGAGCTAAAACTTCGTATTTAGCCACGTTATACTCCGATAGTTCCCACCAGCGGAGTATAACAGTGAGGACAGTATTCTGTTATAAAAACAATACTACCAATTTACGCGTTATCTTAGGTTAAAGATTTTCTTCAGCAAAACTCGCAAGACGACTTCTTACCACGCCGTCTAGGTTAATGGTGGCACTGCCCGAAAAGTCTTTAAACTTCTCAACCAAGTAAGTAAGCCCCGAGGTCACTGCGCTCAGATAGTTACTGTCTATCTGCGCCAAGTTACCGCCCACTATCAGCTTCGTTCCTTCACCACAACGTGTGATGATGGTTTTAAGCTGTGACGCGGTTAAGTTCTGCGACTCATCCAAAATCACAATCGCATTTTGAATACTTCGGCCTCGCATAAAGTTTACCGACTTATACTGAATGTTGGCTTTTTCCATGATGTAATTCATAGAACCTTTGGTATTTTCGTCGTGCTTGTGGAGTACTTCCAAAGAATCGGTAATTGCTGCCAACCAAGGCAACATTTTTTCTTCTTCCGTTCCCGGCAAGAAGCCAATGGACTCAGCAATTTCCGGCGTGCTTCGCGTGACAATGATTTTGTCATACATGTTACGCTCTACCACCATTTCAAGGGCTGCCGCTAACGCAAGGAGCGTTTTACCACTACCGGCAGGGCCTGTGAGAATAACCATATCAATGTGTGGGTCTAGCAGCGCATGGAGCGCCATGGCCTGCCCTATATTTTTGGGTGTGATGCCCCAGGCATGACGACCCATCAAGCGTTCATAGCCTAAATCCAGCACCTCTAAATGATCGTCGGTGATCTCTTCTACTAAACCTGCAAACTGTTTAGTTTCGTCGAGCAAAAACTCGTTTACATACGCTTCTGGCAACATAGACTTGGGAATAGTGTGAATGGTGTCGCGCCCTTCGCTGCGGCTATCCACGCTTTTTACGCTGTCCCAAAAATTACCTTCAAAGGTATGAAACCCGCGAGATAGATATTTGATGTCAGTAATTAGCTGGTCGGTGCGGTAGTCTTCAACATGAGCGAGGCCTGCCCCTTTCGCTTTAAGGCGCATGTTTAAGTCTTTGGTAACCAACACCACTTTTTGCGGCGCGAACGTCTTTTGCAAGTGCAGCGCTACGTTAATAATGCGGTTGTCATTCTCGTTGCTGGTAAACACTTGCTGAGCCTCAACCATGTTGAGGTCGGCGAATATAGATAGACTCCCTGTAGGTGCCGTTTGACCCGCGCCCAACCCTTCCATCGATACACCCGCTAGCATATCTTCTGGCGTTGCGTCGTGGAGTAAATCCTCCATTGCCCGAATGGATACCCGTGCATCACGCGCCACGTCTTTTTTGCTGTCTTTGATGTAGTCGAGCTCTTCCAATACGGTCATTGGAATAACAACGTCATGTTCTTTAAAGGAGAGAAAAGCGTGAGGTTCGTGCAGCAGAATATTGGTATCGAGGACGTAAATCTTAGTATCGGTAGAATTTTTTCTTGGCATCCTTCACTCCGGTAAATAAAGCCAGGTTAGACGTATTGTTCATTTATGAACGCACGCGCTAACAAGCTACAGTTACGGTTGTAGGAGAATGCCGCTCGAAACAGGACTTCTTCCCCTACTCGCGTCGACTGAGAAGCAGTACTACTCTTTCTGCCTCAAAGGTTCGTTTGTTAAATTAGCGAACCCTTAATTCCACCATAATCCAGTTTTTGAGATTTAGCACTGTTTTTTCTTTTTTATTTTTCGTTAGAGCAAGTGAGAAGCGACGAACAGTCCCTTCACGTAATATGAGATAGCACAGCGCTCCCATTCTGCATTAACAAGAAACTGGCATACTTGGTTCGTAACAAATGCTCACACTTTAACTACAGTTAGCGCAGCTTTAGTTGCGTTTTTAATACCCAAATAGGCTAAGGTGTATTTGTTGAAGCGGTGAATTAAACACGGGTGCTAACCCAATGCCACAACACCTCAATAAAGTGGATGCGTTTAAATTAATAACACTCAGGGAAAGATCAGCTATGAATTGGCTTAACATCACAAAAATAAAAACGGCCATAAGCATGACGTTAGCGCTACTGGCGTGCTTTAACGTTGAAATTGCATGGGCGAATAGCCAAGCGTTCAATGATTCTTCCCCTTCTAACATTCTAATCAAGGTTGAGAAAAGCACGGCTGATACGTCTGAAAAATGGGTAGTCACTTACATATTAACTACGCCAGCCAAAACGCTGGCTTTTGTTAGAAACCCAGATACATCAAGAACAACACGTTGGTTCGCGCAAGACAACGACATAGAAATCGTCTTTGATAACGTCAAACACCAAGAACTTGTACGTTCGAAGTCAGGCAGGCCCCTCTCTACCGTGTCATTTTTACTGACGCCCACCTATAAACACTTGGGTAAAGATTACGCACCATTTTCTCCTTTTTCTGATGGTGGAAATGCCTTTCACTCTGGGCGACTGTTTGCTTGTGCTAATACCTGTACTGAAGAAGATAATAAATGGCACCTGACACTCAATGTTCCCAGTGATGAACACATAGTGTTGAATGGCAAAGTAATGAAAAGCAGCGTGTCGTGGACAGATAACAATGATGGAAGAGTCGTGTATGTGGGTAAGCAACAGCCAATTATTACCGATGATGTGGTTGCCCTAATTGATCCCGGGCTTCCTGAAAGCATTAAAGCTTCGCTAGAAGAAGATATACCCAACATGATGGCGTTTTTCTCCCATTCTCTTAATCCGCTTAAGGGCGAAAAGCCCATGTTATTTGCCTCTTATGCAAACGTAGATGATCACTCTACACAAGGCGGCACACTACCTAACCAGATATTTATGCATTGGAACAGACAAGACTTAAATGAGCAGGCCGATAACAGCAGCTTTGTTAACCAAACACTTTGGTTCTTTGCTCACGAAGTCGCCCATTTATATCAGCCCGGCAGTACCGAAGGTGTATCAGAAAACGAGGAGCAGTCTTGGCTGCACGAGGGCAACGCCGACTACTTTGCGGCAATCGCCATGAACTTCCTCTACGAAGACGCCAATAGCTACGTTGAAAGCCGAATGACCCGCGCTTTCGAGAGCTGTACTGAAGGGCTGGCGCAGACAACGCTGGCTCGTGCTTATAAAAACGGGCACTTCAATCTTTATTATTCATGTGGGATGATAATGCACCGCGCCATCGATAGCGTGGTGCAACAAAAAACGTTAGGTGAGGAGTCGCTGTTCACCGTATGGAAGCGACTTCAAAAAGCAGTGAATAGTGGCATGCCGCCTGGCACAGCGACGTTCTTAACCTTGTTAGAACCCTACAATGCACCTGAACTTATCAAAGCCATCAACAATGCAACGAGCGATGATGCTTTCAAAACCATTCAAGGAATTGAAACTTTGTACCAGTTACCTGAGTAGGCTACTTAATGAAGTAGCCTATTGCTTTATATTCGCCATCAACTTCCACCATAGAAAGGGTCTCTACTTTCATTGTGGTCTGGGAATCAAAGTCAGTGGTGAACGACAAAATTAAGTAGTTTCCTTTAGGCAATCCCGGCAGTGAAGTTGGCGCTTGTGCTAACGCAATTTCCCTCGACTTGGCTGCCCCCAATGGCTCCCTGACTAGCTGCATCGCCTCGGTCCATTTAGCTATTGAAATACCGCTTCTAAAAATAGCCCCACTCTCTTTCCAGCTTTGTTCATATTCTCCGCTGTCGATAAGTTCCAGCCAGCTTGTTGCACCTTCAAGGACTTCGCTACTGACATTAACTGGCTTGCCAGCTTCAATTACTTGGTTGCTACCATTGTTCGCATTGACCGTTTGCGCATAATAAATAGCAACGAACAAACTGATGGCGAGCGCTAGCGTGATCCAAAGAACATGTTGGGGATTCAACGACGTTGGCCGGTCACCCTGCAGCTTAATTGAATGATGAGCTGCGGCATTCTCGCCCGCAGTAGAAGTTTGCGAGGTTGGCAGCCCTTGAGGATGACTTGTGGTGGCGTGGGTTTCACCCATTAAAAGCGCATCGGGCGTCGTTTCGAAAACTGAAGCAAGTGCGCCTATTGAATCGTGTGATGCAGATTGTGTTTTCTCAATTCGCTGAATAGTACGCAAACTCAATCCAGACACATCTGCCAGATGCTGCTGACTCCATGCCCTAGCATTGCGAAGTTGTATAAGCTTTTGACTGTCTACTTTCATATCCATCTCGCGCTTCCTCCTGTTAGCTGCGATTCACATACGTTAAAAACGTAACGCGGTTAACAGTAAGAAATATCCATGGTCAGTGATACGACAGTTTTACGCCAACCCTGTGACAAAGCAAGCCTGATGGGCACGTCAACGTTCTTATTCTTTTGCTACCAGCATTCTCGTTGTGAAGCAAAGAAGGCCTACTAGTGCTAATCGTCTTGTTAACGCAGGGCATAGGTACTCAATCCCCCCACCTGCAACCGCAAATCAAATGAGCTAGTATTAATGACTTATCACAACGCAATGCGTACAATACCGCCCCCCGAAAAATAGGTTGGTGATTTATGAGTTCAGATAGTCAATTTTCAGTTGGTCAGCGTTGGTTAAGCAACACAGAAATAGAGCTGGGGTTAGGTGTCGTTATTGGTAGCGACTTCCGTTCTGTCGAAGTGTTGTATCCAGCAACAGGCGAAGCGCGAAAGTATACTAAGCAAGATGCGCCGCTTACGCGACTAATTTTTGAAATTGGCGAAACGGTCAAAAGCCAAGACGGCTGGGAAATGACCATTACTGAAAAAGAAGAAAGCCAAGATCTTTTCATCTATCACGGGCTTCGCGAAGACACCAAAGCGCAAGCGCGATTACCTGAAACCATGCTAGACAGCCACATTCGCTTGAACCAACCTGAAAAGCGCCTGTTCAGTCAGCAATTAGACAACCCTAAATGGTTCGATTTGCGCGAGCGTGCTTTAGATCATCAATACGATTACTTACGTTCAAACACCATTGGTCTTGCAGGTGCGCGCATATCGCTTATTCCGCACCAACTCCACATTGCGTCAGAGGTAGGCGGCAGACACGCACCTCGCGTATTACTTGCCGATGAAGTAGGTCTTGGTAAAACCATTGAAGCCGCGTTAATTATTCACCAGCAGCTTAAAACAGGCCGCGCAGAGCGCGTGCTTATTTTGGTTCCAGACTCGCTCATGCACCAATGGTTAGTTGAAATGCTTCGTCGCGTTAACCTTCCTTTTGCCATTTACGATGAAAGTCGTTGCGAGGCTATAGAGAAGAGCGAAGGCTTACAAGATGACGAAACATCTGACGCGAGCGCTGTGAATCCATTTGAAAACGACCAGCTGGTACTTTGCAGTATCGACTTCCTAAGCAAGAGCGAAAAACGCCAGCAGCAAATTCAAGCTGCAGGATGGGATTTAATGGTTGTCGATGAAGCCCATCACCTTGCGTGGTCAAGTGCGGCTCCCTCTGCCGAATACTTGTGTGTGGAAGCGCTGGCAAACCAAACGCCAGGCGTATTACTGCTTACCGCAACGCCTGATCAACTTGGTCACGAAAGCCACTTTGCCCGCTTGCGCCTGCTCGACCCGGCTCGCTTCCATAGCTACGATGCATTCTTAGATGAAGAATCGAAATACAGCCAACTGGCCGATGCAGTAGCGCCATTACTTTCAGACGCCGAGCCTAACGACAAACAACGCAGCAAACTCGCAGAATTCGCGCCTGACGTAATGGAACATGCGGGTGATTTAAGCTCGCCGGAAAATCGCCATGCGCTGCTGCACCAACTTATCGATTGTCACGGCACAGGCCGTATGCTGTTTAGAAACCGCCGCGCCAATATCGAAGGCTTTCCGATGCGTAAATTAAGCGCTTACGAACTGGCTTTGCCTGAGGTTTATTCAGATGCCGTGAGCGGCGGCGACTTAACCTATTCACTGTATCCTGAACGTATGGCAAGCGTGGTTAACAGCTGGACCAAGCAAGACCCGCGCGTTGAATGGCTGCTTGATTTCATGCAAAGCGTTAAGCCAGAAAAGATTCTGCTTATTTGCGCAAGCGCCCGTACAGCGCAAGAGTTAGGTGAGGTTATTCGCACGCAAACCGGTATTCGCCACAGTGTATTCCACGAAGGCATGAGCATTGTGGAGCGCGACAAGGCGGCCCATTATTTTGCTGATGAGGAAGACGGCGCACAAATTCTACTGTGTAGTGAAATTGGTAGCGAAGGTCGTAACTTCCAGTTCGCTCATCATTTGGTGCTGTTCGATTTGCCTATCACGCCAGATCTGCTTGAACAACGTATTGGTCGTCTTGACCGTATTGGCCAAACCCAAACCGTACAAATTCACGTGCCGTATTTAGCGAAAACCGCGCAGCACGTATTACTAGATTGGTATCACGAAGGGCTGAATGCCTTCGAAAAGACCTGCCCCACGGGCTCTGGTGTATTCGACGACGTTAAGCCTCTGCTTATTGGTGCGTGCTTACACCCTGACGATATGAGCGCGCGTGACGAGCTAGTGAACATGAGTGTTACGCTTAATAGCCAGCTCGTAGCGCAGCTTGAAGCCGGTCGCGATCGTCTTCTAGAGCTTAATGCTTCGGGAGAGGGCCGCGTAGAACAACTGCTTGAAGACATTATCACCCTTGATAGCGAACAAGATTTGTCGCGCTTTATGGGTCGCGTATTCGATGCTATTGGTGTTCAGCAGGACGAAAAAGGCAATGACTGCTTTATTCTTATGCCAACTGAATCGATGGTGAGCCAGCTTCCAGGTCTTGACCCAGAAGGCATGACGGTTACTTACAAGCGCCGTGTTGCCACCACGCTAGAAAACGTGCAGTTTTTAAGTTGGGATCATCCACTTGTGCATACCGCCATGGACGTAGTACTCACCGACGTGCACGGAAAGAGCAGCATGGGCTTTATTGCCGAGCCGTCTTTGCCAAAAGGCGCTTATTGGGTTGAGGCGTTGTTTGTGCTGCAGGCGCAAGCGCCTAAAGCGCTTCAGTTAGGCCGTTTCTTACCTCAAACGCCCGTGCGAGTGTGTTTAGATGCGCAAGGAAACCCGTCTGAATTGAGCTTCGACGTTAAGCGTAAAATTGGACGTAAGATCTCGGCTCAGCTTCTAAAAGCCTTGCAACAGCCGCTTGAGCTTGCCATTGAAAAGGCGCGTAAGCTTGCCCATCAGCAAGCTAACCAAAAGCAACACGACGCACTTAACAGCATGCACAGCACGCTTAACGAAGAAATACAGCGCTTGCGCGATCTTCAAAAGCGTAACCCAGCAGTACGTGACAGCGAAATCGAGTTTATTGAAACGCAAATGAACGCCCTTGATAAAGTTATTCAGGATGCAGATGTTCAGCTGGACGCCATTCGTATTGTGGTAAATAACCCGTAACCTCGAAAGGTTAAACATTCAAGAGCGACTGTGAAGTAACGAGTACATAATGGCGAACCCAAGTTTTGTTTATAACCCACCGATGACACCTTATCTTGATATTTTGTATCAAGATGAGGACATGGTGGTTGCGCATAAACCTAGCGGGCTATTGAGCGTTCCGGGCAAAGCTTTAGAGCACCGCGATTCGCTGATTAGCCGGGTGAACCGTGTGTATCCCACCGCAACAGTAGTGCATCGCTTAGACATGGCGACTTCGGGTATTTTGGTGCTGGCGCTTAATAAAGACAGCCATCGCCATATCTCGAAACAGTTTGAGTTACGTCAAACTAAAAAGCGCTACTTCGCACGTGTTCATGGGCATGTAGAACAAGACAGCGGAGAGGTTAACCTTCCCCTTATTTGCGACTGGCCAAACAGGCCAAAGCAAATGGTAGACTTCGAGCGCGGTAAAAAAGCCGTAACGCACTTTGACGTCATTGAGCGCACACTGGATGAAAAAGAGCGACCCTATTCTCTCGTTGCCCTTTATCCCATTACCGGTCGCTCTCACCAACTGCGAGTACATATGCTTGCTTTGGGTCACCCTATTTTGGGAGATAGACTCTATGCGCATGAAGAAGCGTTATCCATGGCGCCTCGTTTACAGCTTCATGCTGAAAGCTTGAGTCTTTCGCACCCGACACTTGGGCATTGGCTGCACTTTAATGTCGCCATCCCTTTTAGTCCGTTTTGCCCAAAGCCGCTCTCAGAAAGTTTTGAGTAGCGTTTTAACGCTATTCAACGTTATCAATAGACTCCATTTTAGTTTTAACGCACCCTGCCGATAACCTTTGTATACGCTTGATGTACGAATTAATTTGATGCTGTCTAAGCTGAATAGATCCAGATTAAGGTAAAGGCAAACCACATTTTATGAAAAGGCACGCTCTCCTTTTAACATTTGCTGTTATTGTTTCGCTATTGCCTATGACAGCTCACTGTGACTTTTTCACAGATGTTAGTCACGCCTATCTGCCTGGAGAAGTGAAACCTTTGATGATTGGAGAAGTTGAATCCCCAATTATTGAAATTGAAGCGCAAACACCATTACCTTTGGGTGTGGCTATCATACTCACCGAGCCTTTTCCCTCTAGCCTTACGCTCGCGCAGGGAAATAGCCTTGCCAACATGCTTGCTGAAAAAGGCTGGAATGTAGTGATAAGTCCGTTTAATTTGCCGGTCAATGTCACTTCCCAGCAGAACCTACCTGCTGAATCTGCAAACACCGACATATCAGACTCTGAAGCTACGTCTATGTCAGCCCAAAATATCCACCCCAGAAGTAATCAACTTACGCAGTATCTCAACTTTGAATCAGCAACTTCAGCGCTGAGTTTACAACTCAATGCATTGAATAATTATTTACAAGACAATTCAGGCTACCGTATGGTCATTGCACAAGGCATGCTGGCCACAACTTACTTGTCCGTCGTAGAGCAACAGCCTCAACTTCATCCAGACACTTTCGTAGCCATTTCACCTTTTTGGCCAGAAGAATCAACGAACACATTAGTTATAGATAATATAGCACAGTCCAGCTTTCCAATATTGGATCTGTCACTAAGTGGATTTAACGACTGGGCGAACAGTACCACGCAAAAGCGAAAGATTAGCGCAAAAAACGCACTAAAGATGCACTATCGACAAATAATTATTCCCAGCAATTTATTAGCCTTTAGTATAAAGGAGTTTCAGAAATCCCCTCATATTCAGATAGTTGCAAATAGCACTATTGGTTGGACTCGCCACCTAGGCTGGTAATTCGATAATTAACCGATTACGCTAAATTAGTATCCAAAACAATTACCTAAATTTAATGGTGTAAATAGCAAGCCTCTGTCCTAAGCAGTAAGATTGTTATGAACTATAATACTTTTAGCAAACATAAACGGTTGAGTTACTTGTGAGTGTTCAAGATTTCGTAGATAACAAAGCAAAGCAGCTGTGTTTCTATTTGAGAGCATTTTGGCAAGGAGAGCTTCCTATCGAGGAGATCGAGCTATTCTTTTGGGATAGTATGGAAGAATGGGGGCAAATTGATTACACCTTAACGCAGCCCTACACACAAAAAGAACGAGTTTTTTGGCATTTACTTCACCAAGTGCATTATTGGAATGAAGATAAGCTAATTAACGACCAGTTTCTTGTAGATGAACTAAATAACTGCGTGAATTTCCTTGAAGGTTTGGGTCATTGTCCACTCGACTGCGTCGGCATTCGTCCATAATAAAACTTTCACTTCAACGCGTTATTGCTTCTCACTGTGGTTCATGGCTCAATATGCTTTTGTATTCTTGCCTAAGGCCGCAGTTTTGCTCAACGCTTTAAAAACGTTTAACGACAAACGATACCTCAGTATATTTCTTTTCGGCATTTCCAGTGGCTTCCCTTGGATCATGATTGGTTCAGTGCTATCTGCTTGGCTCAAAGATGAAGGTTTGTCTCGCTCGGCCATCGGCTTATTCGGCATTATTTTCGCGACATACTCTTTTAATTTTCTCTGGTCTCCGCTTGTCGACAAAATCAAGCCCCCACTATTAGGTCAACGACGAGGTTGGATTTTCGCTATGCAAGGCTGTGTAGTTTTGCTGTGTTTAGTGATGTCTCAACTCACTGCAGACCAAGATTTGTTTTATGTTGCATTAGTCGGTTTGCTTATTGCTATTGCCTCTGCCACGCAAGATATCGCCATCGATGGTTTTCGCATTGACTGTATTGCCCAAGACGACAAAGACGGCATGTCAGCTGCGTCTTCAGTAGCCACCGCTGGCTGGTGGACAGGTTATGGCGGGCTTGGTGCTATCCCGTTCTTCTTGGCTGACATGACATCTTGGACTTGGCCAAACATTTATCTTTTACTCGGTGCTCTCATGGCTTTATTAATGTGCGCCACGTATTTAGCGAACGAGCCACAAATTGACCGCGAAGCCTTGCTTGAAAAGATAACAGCCAAAGATACAAAGCAGTCTCCCGTTTTTCACTGGATACAAACTACTCTGGTCACGCCATTCGCCGAATTTTTCAATCGAAACGGCGTTAAATTAGCGGCGTCGTTTTTACTGTTTATATTTCTATTTAAAATCGGTGAAGCCTTTCTAGGCCGCATGAGTATCGTGTTTTATAAAGAAATTGGCTTTTCTAATAGCGATATCGCTACTTACTCAAAATTGCTCAACTGGTGGGTAACCATCGTGTTTTCACTGTTAGGTGGATTGGTTAACATTCGCTACGGTATTTACCGCGGATTAATGATTGCGGGTGTGGCCATGGCCGCGTCTAATTTACTATTTGCACTGATCGCGCAAACAGGCCCTTCCACATCTCTTTTAGCCATAACCGTTATTGTCGATGGCTTTACAGGGGCTTGGAGCACCGTTGCCATGGTCGCGTTTATCTCACTATTGTGTAATCGGGCGTTTAGTGCAACCCAATACGCACTCATGGCCTCCCTGAGTGTTGCGGGCAGAACCTTGGTCGCTTCTAGCAGCGGCTTTGTTGTAGATGGTCTTGAAGGCAATTGGAGCTTGTTCTTTATTCTCACAGCAGTCATGGTAATTCCCAGCCTTTGCTTTTTGTATTCAATTAGGCACCACATAAAGCGCGTTGAGTCACCGTAATTTTTTTCTACTTCCTTGCAAGTTAGCGTTAGTTGCCTACATTTAAGGTAGGTATCTCTACCGCATATTACTTGCAAGGATGAACGTGAGCTCAAACCAGGCTGGCCAGTCGCAGCGCAAATCATCATCAATTTCGCGGACATTCACTTTTTCAAAAGTGAGTGTTACAGCACTGTTGATCGCTATGGTTGTTATTGCGGTTTTAATCGCGCTGATGAGCAAGCAACAAGCACTCATAACAGCCTTAAAGCAGCAGAGTTATTTAGAGGATAATATTCTTGCCACTGAGTCTAGTATCAATCAATTTACGTTTCGGATGGAGAGCAGCGCGTTTTCTGGACCCGCGAATTACACTATTTTAAAGCGCGAGCTACAGGTCACCGTTCAAGGTATATCTGAATACCTTCGCAGTAGTGCAGGCCAAGCAATCTCGCCCACAGTCTTATCCGAAAGAGACTTTGCAATAGCAAAAGAAGGATTGAATAGCGCGTCTGCACGGCAGGTCGCGCAAACCACACTAGATTTACTTCATACTCTTATTGAGTTGCCGATAGCCGACGCAACTCAACGTATTCAACAGCAATTTAGCCTGCTGCCTATGGTCAATGCCATGCAGGCGGAAGAAAACGCGTTGTTACTGCGTATTCAGGCGATGCGCAATAAGATGCTTCTCACTACTATTTTGGGCGCAGTCGTCATTGTACTTTGGTATTTTATTGCATGGCTTTTTTACAAAAGTAACGCAAACAAGTCGCCTAAAAAGTTTGGTAAATCGAAGTTGAGACTTGCCGTTGTGGATGACGATAGAGATTTGCAAAACAAAGAATTTTTGCAACTGATTAGTCATGAATTCAGAGCGCCAATAAGTGCAATTATCAGTGCTCTTGAACTTATTCCTAACATGGAAGAACAGCGTACCAGACTAATTCAGCAAGCTGAACAATCCAGCTATCGACTTCTTAATCTTACCAACAACCTTACCGATGTATTAACCAATAACACTGAAGACGATCTGCACTTTTCAGATGTCGACCTAATCAGCTTGCTCGACGAATGTATCTCGCCGTTTTCTGTACGCGTAAAAGACAAAAAAATAGAATTTAACATGCACTGTAGTCACAGTGTGCCCCATTACGCAGAAACGGATCCTGTCGCCCTTTCTAAAGTAGTAGTTAACATTCTTGATAACGCCGTTAAATTTACGGCTAATGGACTGATCGACGTCACCGTTACAACCTTGGTGAAAAACCAAGGGATTTTTCTCGTTATTATAATTAGTGATACTGGAATAGGAATTGATGAGGCGACGCAAAAGCGCATGTTTGAACGCTTCTATCGCGGCGAACACTCAACTGGCCAACGCTTCCCGGGTGCAGGAATTGGCTTGTCTGTAGCTAAACGCAGCGTTGATAAGCTGGGCGGTGCACTACAGGTAACCAGTACAGTTGGAGTGGGTACAGAGTTTAAAATTTTACTGCCTCTGAAACCTATTGAGGACCTTCCCGCTACCAATTCAGCACCGTCTAATGCGACCTTCGCCGTAGTTGACGATTTAGAGATATCTAGGCTGCATTTACAATCAATTATTACCAAAGAGGGCTTTAGCGCACGCACGTTTTCATCTGGTGCGAACTTGCTCAATCTGCACGAAGAAATACTCCAGTTTTCAGGCATTATTGCCGATTTGTATATGCCGGGCATGAATGGTCTTGAACTAGTGAGGACGCTTAAGGCGATTTTTGGTGAACGGGTACCGCCCGTTATTGTGTTATCAGCAACACCAGATATTGCCAACATTATTGCAAACAGTGAACTGCCCATCTATCAAAGCTTTGTAAAACCCATCGATAGAAACCGGTTTGTAGATGCGCTCCATCACCTTACAGCAAGTAACGCAAGAGTTGTTGAAACAACGAAAAAGGCCAATGTATTGCTGGTAGAAGACGAGCCCATTAATGCAGAAATGGTGGAGTATATGCTTCAATGTATGGGCCACGAAGTTACTGTGAGTTACACCGGTGACGACGCTATTATTAGAGTGAGTGAAAATGCGTTTGACTGTGTGCTGTTGGATATCAACTTACCAGATATCAATGGTTTGGAAGTCGCTAAAATAATGAAAGAAGGTCACCCTGACCTTCCGATCATCGCCCTTACGGCCAATGCCCACAGAAGCGATAAAGAAGCGTCGCTGCAGGCAGGTATTCGATACCACTTAGTGAAGCCTGTCACCTTTCAAGAGCTCAAAAACACCCTACGCCTAGCACTATAACGCGCCAGGCGCTGCATAAATGCGATATTGATTTCGGCCGTTTTCTTTTGCTTCATAAAGCGCCTGATCGGCACACTCAAGCCATGCCATCGCTCCTTTAAAGTCAGGAGAGAATTGTGCAAGGCCTAAACTTACAGTGAAACTTATTGACTCACCTTCGTGTTCTACCACTAAACGCTGTGCTAATTGTCGGATACGTTCGGCCACTATCTTGGCATCTTCAACCGAAGAGTCATTCAGAATAATGGCAAATTCCTCGCCGCCGTAGCGCCCTGCAAGGTCGGTTTCCCGCACACAGCGCTTAATCAGCGCTGCTAACATCTTAATCACCTTATCCCCAGCCTGATGACCATAAGTATCGTTAATGCGTTTGAAATGGTCGATATCGAGCATAAGCGCAGTACTTGGCTTTTCTCGGCGCACACAAAGTTTGTGCATCTCATCAAAGCGCTCCTGCCAGTAGCGACGATTATATAGCCCAGTTAGACCGTCCACGCGGCTCGCAGTTTTCAACTCTTCGTTAAGATGCTCCATTCCACGCTTACCGAGCGCCTGCTCAGTGACATCGTAAACAAGCATACAAAACCGCTCTACGTTGCCGCGCTTATCAACAATAGGGAACATGGTCACATTTTGGTACATGAACTCTGCAGCGCTGGTTACAGGGCGATTACAACCAAACTTAAACAAGTAAGGACGCTGCTCCCAAATAATAAACACCGGGCTCTTCAAATTGAACACAGGGTCAACTTTGGTTCTCAGCCATTTTTCTTCTATTTCCGGGAAATGAGAAAAAAGACTGTCTCCAATGATTGCTTCCGCTTTCTTTGCACCATGGTTTTCAAGAAACTTGTTCCACACTTGAACCTTGAAGTTGCGGTCTAGCACTGCAATGCCCACTTCAATGGAATCGAGAAGCTCTGCGGGTACTTGAGAAGAATTAACTAAAGCACCGGTGGAAAGTGCGTCTGTAGATGCATTCATAGACTTTCCTTGTCTTGTGTCACAGCGTCATCATCGAGCAGCCGAGAATAGATATGGTTCATGGCATCACCAGGAAATAGCAACAGCAGGTCAAAGGAAATATCTCTGGCCTTAATGGCATAACCTATTTCGATAGCCATGAGCTTGCCCCAACGCTGCACGTTATCACTTAAAAGCGTTGATAGTCCTTGGTGCTGCCCCAGTAACACCGGATGCGTGTGGCTAAAGGCGACATTTAACTGCTCTGACAAACCGTTTAAACAGGCCCCGATAAGAATATTGGAAACATCCATTAGTGCTTCTAGCGCTAGTTTGTCGGAGGAAGCCGACGGCGGATACTTTAATAGTTCAACGATGTTTTGAGAGTTTGTGTCGTTAAAAATAACCAGCGCTTCGCCGCTTATACCTTCACTAATAAAGCCTTTTGAAACTGCCGACACGCTGTCGTTACGGTTAATTTCCGCAACCGCCATAGACAGTTCGTTGCTTTCAATTAAGTTGACGTTTGGGATAGGCAAATCAATAAACTCGCCTAGCAGTTGAGCAAGATTCTCACCCGCACGCCCCATGGCAATATTGACCATTTCACGGCATGCGTCTAATTGATCTTCTTTACTCATCTGGCGCTTGGCTAAAACGGCATTTGAGTCGCTATCGTCTTGCGCTTTTTGTAAGCTCGCGCCAGAAGAATGCGTCTCGCCACTGTAAATCCCGTAAGAGGCTAGGATGTGGCTGAGTTTTTCGTTATCAATTGGCTTTCTTATGAAATCCAGGGCACCAAGAGCGAGCATTTTTTCTCGCGCTTGCGCTTGTACATCACCGGAAACGACAACCACCAAGCAAGGAAGATCCTGTTGGCGAATGGCTTCCATGGTTTGATAACCGTCCATTACCGGCATGTTTAAGTCGAGAAACACCACATCGCCTTTGCCTTCGCGAACAAGCGCGAGGGCTTGCTCACCATTCTCGGCAAACGAAATATCCACGTCCCACCCATCAGGTAAACTGCGCGCCATCTGGCGCCTTGCGAAACCTGAGTCGTCGCATATCAATATAGGAGTACTCATGGTAACTCCTTATATGGCAACAGGGGCTTTAATGTGTGGGTGTGACTGGTAATTTTTAAGCGTAAAGTCGTCGAAGGAAAACCCGAAGATATCTTTCACCTCAGGATTAATTTCCATAGTTGGGCGCTCGAAAGGCTCACGACTTAGCTGCAACTCTACCTGTTCAAGATGGTTTGAATACAAATGCGCATCGCCTAGCGTATGAATAAAATCGCCGGGCTCTAAATCACACACTTGCGCCATCATCATGGTCAGTAAAGCATAACTTGCGATATTGAACGGAACGCCCAAGAAAATATCGCCGCTTCGCTGGTAAAGCTGGCAGCTAAGCTTACCGTCTAATACATAAAATTGGAAAAGTGTATGGCAAGGTGGCAATGCTTGTTTGCCCATCGCTGCATTTTCTTTAGGAGAATAATTGGTATCAGGGAGCACTGCAGGGTTCCAGCCGCTAACGATAAGTCGACGAGAATCTGGATTGTTTTTGATTTGCTCAACCACTTCGGCAATCTGATCTACCGATGTGCCATCACCGCGATCCCAACTGCGCCACTGGTGTCCATAAACCGGACCAAGCTCGCCTTCTTCGGTAGCCCACTCGTCCCAAATACTCACACCGTGCTCTTTCAAATAAGCGATGTTTGTCTCGCCTTTAAGAAACCAAAGTAGTTCGTGAATAATGGATTTAAGGTGACACTTCTTTGTTGTCACCAAGGGGAAACCTTCCTGTAGATTAAAACGCATCTGATAGCCGAATACACTTAACGTACCTGTACCAGTTCGATCTTCCTTTTTCACACCCGTATCACGTACATGGCGCATTAGAGCGAGATATTCTTTCATCGTTATTCTTATATTTTTTGCTGTTCAACATGGTCTTTTCCGCGCATGTAAGCACGGACTATTAATCCTATTCCTAAAGCTATCATAGGTAAACAAAGAAGTTGCCCTTGGCTTAGTCCCATTTGATATAAGCCAATATGTGCGTCGGGTTCTCTGAAGTATTCAACGATAAATCGGAAGGTGCCGTAACCAAGTAAGAACAAGCCGCTGACCGCCCCTACTGGACGCTTTTTGGCAGAATATAGCCATAGGATAATAAAGAGAAGTACGCCTTCAAGCGCAAACTCGTACAATTGGGACGGGTGCCGAGGAACATGACCCGCGTTGGGGAAAATGACCGCCCAAGGCACATCGGTGCTACGCCCCCAAAGTTCAGCGTTTAAGAAGTTACCTATGCGTCCAGCACCCAAGCCGATGGGTACTAACGGGGCAACAAAGTCGCCTAGTCGAAGGAAGGTCGTGTTCATACACTTGGCGCGCCAGAATAAGGCTGTTAGCACCCCTAAAAGCCCGCCGTGGAAGGACATTCCACCAGCCCAAATTTTGAATAAGTACAAGGGATCGTCGAGAAACATACCAAACTGGTAGAAAAGCACATAGCCTATTCGACCGCCTAATATTACGCCAACGAAGCTCCAGAAAAGCAGGTCGCTTAACTGCTCACGGCTCCAGTTGGTTTGTGAAAGACGCTTTTGTGCCAATAGGTACGCGGCGATAAAGCCCACCAAATACATAAGGCCGTACCAGCGGACACTTAACGGACCGACACTGAAGATAACGGGGTCGATACTGGGAAATACCAGATAACTGCTCTGTTCCATTACTTTATTCAATTCCTAAAATCATTCTAATGCTCACCAACACGAGTAAGCACGCCAACATCGCTTTTAACACACGAACATTTACTCGCTGCCCAAGCTTTGCACCTATGTTTGCGGTAAACATAGAGGTGGCAACAATACCAGCTGTTGCCGGTAAATACACATAACCTAAACTATGTTCTGGTACATCTATCGCATTGTAACCGGCCACAATAAAACTCGTGGTACCAAAAACGGCAATAATAAGTCCGCAAAAGGCAGCACAGCCAATTGCCGCGCGTACATTAACACGAAACCATACCAGCGCAGGTACCAATAATGCACCGCCACCAATCCCCATAAGTGCACTTAGTAAGCCAGCTCCACCACCAACAGTCGCAAGCGTACCTTTTGATGCGTCATTTTCTGAGGCTTTTTGCTTACCAAATATCATCTGCATCGCAATTAAAATAACCAGCACCGCAAACACATCTTTAAGCAGTTCACCAGAAATATGGCTTGCTACCTGAGCTCCGGCAAATGCGCCAAAAGCAATACCTAAGCCTGTGTAAAGCACAACATGCCTTTGAATATTACCCAGCTTGTAATGCGCGAAGGCCGACGACATTCCTGTGAAGATGATGGTAGATAATGAGGTAGCGATAGCGACAGGCATTACGGTTTCAGTGGTCATTCCCATGAAATGTATAAGCAAATACGACAACACAGGAACGATGATAAGCCCACCGCCAATGCCCAGCATACCCGCCAGAACACCTACCACAGAGCCTAAAATAAGGCAGCTGAGAACTATTACAACTAACGGATCCATTCCTTAAGCACCTGCTCGGATAAGGCCTCCCAGGCCCTTGGTTTCAAGATATTGATTCAAGTGCACAAAAACTTCTTCTTGGCTAACAGAGGTGAGCGCCAATGACAGTAACTGCTTACATTCATCCAGCGTGACTTTTCTAATAAGCCAGTTTATTTTTCTTAAGTTAAAGCCGTTCATACTTAGGCGGCGATAACCCATTCCCATTAGCAGTAATGCTCCAGCTGGCTCACCTGCAATTTCACCGCAGATAGTTACGGGCACTTGATTTTGATTGGCTTTTTGAACCACGTCGTAAAGCGCCCCTAATACCGCAGGATGATAGCTATTGTAGAGCCCTGCCACCCGCGTATTGTTTCTATCCACCGCGAGCAGATATTGGGTCAGGTCGTTACTGCCTACCGAAAAGAAATCCACGTGCTTTGCTAATTGAGGTAGCTGATAAAGTACCGACGGGACTTCTAGCATAATACCTAACTTAGGCTTGGTTAACGTTTGTCCTGACTCTGCAATCTCATCACAAATTTCATAATATGCCTGATTAATTAGCCGCTTAGACTCCTGCACTTCAGATACGGTGGAGATCATAGGCAGCATAATTTGCAAATTGCTTAGGCCTACACTTGCACGCAGCATGGCGCGAACCTGAACCAAGAAAATTTCTGGATGATCAAGGGTTAGGCGGATGCCTCGCCACCCCAAAAATGGATTTTCTTCATTAATTGGGAAGTACGGTAGTGGCTTATCGCCTCCTACGTCGAGAGTACGCATAGTGATAGGCAATGAAGGCGCGGCCTCAAGCACTTGGCGGTACAGCTTTACTTGCTCTTGTTCTGAAGGAAAACGCTCGCGTAACATAAAGGGAATCTCGGTGCGATAAAGCCCTACACCCGCACCAATTTGTTCAGCGTTTAGCTCGACTTCAGCTGAAAGGCCAGCGTTGATATAAAGAGACATTCTACAGCCATCAACGCTTTCGCAAGGTTTGTCAGCCTCGGCGTCAATTTTCTCTGCGATGGCCGACTCTTCTTCAATGAGCTGTATAAATTCAGACTTGATGTTACGTTCAGGCGATACAATGACCTCGCCTGAATACCCATCAAGCAAAATCTCTTTGTCTTCGAGTAGTGCTGGCGTAACGTTTTGACAGCCCATCACTGCAGGCACGCCCATGGCTCTAGCCAATATTGCCGCGTGTGAGTTATTTGAACCGCGAATAGAAATAATGCCTTTTAGCTTACCTCTTGGAAATTCGGCAAGCATAGGCGCTGAGACTTCATCAGCTACGAGAATACTGGCTTCGGTTATTGTTTTTTCAGTAACCTTTTTGCCATTCGCTTCATACAAAATGTTAGCAAGAATACGGTCGGATAAATCGACAATATCAATGGCACGCTCTTGCATGTAAGGGTCGTCCATTGCTTGAAAGCGTGCGGCATAGCTTTCTACAACCATTTTTAATGAAGACGCCGCATCCCAACCTTGGCGAATTTTTTCTTCTACTTCCCGCCCAAGGCTGTTGGCATCTAGCAGATGATGATACAGCTGAAAAATGGACTTAACATCGTCGGGGATGCCGTCATCTAACCGCTTCGATAACGCATCGACATGACCTCGCGTAACTTCAACCCCTTTGCGATAGAGTTGAATTTGATCTTGAGGAGATTGCGTGCGCTTTACGACCCAGTTTTTAAGGTTAATAGATTTGTCTGGAGACACTCCCTTGCCAATAGCAAGGCCTGGAGAACCCGCAATACCACGCACATTTTTTTGCCGCGCAGTATTGTCGTTCGAATTTGACAGCGTCAAAGCCCCGCGAATATCAGCATTGGTTATTTCTAACGCGAGCTGCGCAGCAAGGGTGACTAAAAATGCTTCTTCGTCTTCACTGAAGCGGCGCATTTGTGATTGCTGGAGGGTAATAACACCAAGCACACGCCGTTGGTTGATAATAGGCGTACCTAAAAAGGCGTTATAGTTTTCTTCCTGAACTTCGGGGTAATGTTTGAATCGAGGATGGCTATGAGCATTAACAATATTAAGAGGCTCTTCCCGCTGACCTACCAGCCCGATAAGCCCTTCTGAGAAGCCAATGCGTACCTGCTCGACTGCATCGGGATGTAGTCCGTCAGTGGCTTTAAGGATAAATTCTTGGGTGTCGTAATCGGCAAGGTAAATAGAGCATGAATCGACATCTAGGGTCTGTTTAACCCGTGAGGCTAGCCTAAACAACGCCGTATCGAGAGCAGGAATTTGATTCATTTCCTGCACGATACGCTTTAACGTGGTTAACATTGTTCCTTGCTGGCTCTGAGGGCTCACCGGTTTTTCCTTTTTTACTCGCAGTTTACTCGCTGCTTACTCCGCACACCTCTGTCTTGCGTACCTGAACTTCGCATACGCTTATCCACGCCTGCGTTTCTTGCCACGTTTATGTGGCGCTGCGTTTTGGCGCTGTTGAGGCCGATGCTGCGCAGACATAACTACAGGCGAGAACTCTTTCATTACTCGTCTGTATACATCGCGCTTAAACGATACAACATTTCTTATTGGATACCAGTAACTTACCCACCTCCAGTCATCGAATTCAGGATGACCTGTTTTAAGTACATTAACGTCTCGCTCGTTACAATCGAGCTGCAACAAGAACCATTTTTGTTTTTGCCCTATACAAACAGGGTTACTGCCTTGTCGAATTAATCGCTTCGGCAGCTTATATCTAAGCCAGTTACGGGTAACACTTAAAATAGTGACATCTTTCGGTGTCAGCCCTACTTCTTCGTGAAGCTCGCGGTACATAGCTTGTTCAGCAGATTCCCCTTCATCAATTCCGCCTTGAGGGAACTGCCATGAATGTTGACCATAACGTCTTGCCCAAAATACTTGACCCATTTTGTTGCAAATCACTATGCCCACATTCGCACGGAATCCATCGGCATCTATCACATAGACTCCCGGGCACACTATACTGTTATATGTTTTCATTCTTCCACAAACTATGCTCCAATCATAGTCTTAATATTCGTACCCGCTTTTCAAACAGGAAATTAGCCATATTTATGCAGCCACCAGCGTCTCCCCCGTCATCTCCAGATAGCCTTTTAGCCCGTTGTCATGCGATAGCAGGCTTGACGCTTGGAGAGCTTGCGGATATGGCAAATGTAGCCATTCCGGCCAATTTACAACGTCATAAGGGGTGGCCAGGCATGCTGATAGAGAAGTGGCTGGGCGCGAGTGCAGGTTCGAAGCCTCAACAGGACTTTCCTGAACTTGGCATCGAACTTAAAACCATTCCCATCGACGCCCATTTTTCGCCTTTAGAAACCACCTACGTCTGTTTTGCCCCGCTTTTGATGACGCCCGGCATTACATGGGAAACGTCTAACGTGCGAAACAAACTACAGCAGGTATTGTGGCTACCTATTGAAGGTGACAGAGCTATTCCGCTGGCTCATAGGCGGGTAGCAACAGGATTTTACTGGCGACCGAATGAACACGAAGATGCGGTATTAAGACACGATTGGGAGGAACTGGTCGAGCAAATTGCAACTGGACAGGTTGAGTCGATCACCTCTCGTCAAGGCGAGGCCTTACACATTCGTCCTAAGGCGGCAAACGGGAAAGTGCTCACCGACGCGTTGGGGCCAGAAGGTCAGCGTATTAAAACCCGTCCTCGCGGCTTTTATTTACGTAAAACCTTCACCCATCAAATATTGATAAATGCATTTGGTGGCTAACGCGAACTCAACGTCTAGCACAATACTCTTGTTATCTTAGCGGCGTGGAGTTTAGGTGTTTAACCAAATACTCACTCAAGAACTTTTCTGAATTTATCCCCATGCGTTTTGCCACGGCTTCAAGTTTAGCGTCGCTGCGCAGCAGAACATTCTTGGCGTACTCTAAGCGGTAGTGGAAAATGAAACGTCTAAAGTTTTTCTTTTCAGTAAGTTGCAAGGCCAATGCGAGCGAGGTGGGGTCAATATCTGCCCCTTTACAAAACTCACTGAGGGTAAGGAAGCGAACCTTGTACGCCTTTGATTCTATGGTGTAGCGTTCTGCTTTAGAAATAATACTGCTAATTTCATAAGGCGTTGCCTTGCCTTCATCTAAGCGTTCGTAATCGAGTGGCGACGGGGACGTCCGTCGTATAAAGGTTAGTGAAAACAGTACAATTAGAATTGCCGTTCCAATCATCAGATGATGAAACCCTTCCCAAAAAGGAACAGGGAAGAAGCCGAATGTTGCGGCCGTCACAAGTAGAATACTCATAAACGCAACGCCAACCAAGCTTCCCATTACTCCGGCAAGCCTAGGCATTTTCAGGTTTTTTATATCCACCGCCTGCTCTGGTAAGTGCCTATGGTACATTTGAATATGCTCGGTAATAAGAATACCTATGAGCAACACGCTAAACCCCGTTAACAGTGATGCAATATAGGCAGGCCACAATAGCAGAGGCTGACCATGAGGAGACGATGAGAGCCATTGCTGCTTATCGTCTACGGGTATCAGGAGAATGGCGCACTGAAAAACGCCGGTCACTACTACCGGCCACCACAGCCGCTTTCTTGCCGTAGGATAAGCTAACAGCATGGGTTTTATTGCGCGGTAACAACACGTAATCGCGATAACAGCAAATACTTCTGATAACCCGTAGATACTAGCCAGTCCTGTGGCATTTGCCATACGGAGCCACTCATCCAGCATAAATACAGGCCAGCACAAAAACGCTGCCGTTAGCCAGCGTCCACTGCGTAAATTGACTTTTTGAACAAACAAACGCACAAAGCCAATGGCATAAATGCCAAGCAGTGCGTAAAGGAAATAGTCATTTATGGCTGAGGTCATCAGCGCCCTCCATCCTTGAGATTCGAGTTGCCTTTACCGTGCATGTTTACAGTAACCACATATGCATAGAAAACAATTACCAGTAAACGTCACGTTGCATAGCCACTGTGCGAGTTCGTTCCATAATTCGAATAAGCGTGCTGAGTTTCTCTGCTGTCCATTTACGCACTTCGTCATGGGAGTCTACTTCGGCGTCGTCTATTGACTGCTTTAACATAAGCAGCGCATTCAGCTCATCAATACCAGTGAGCAAATCTAACCACGGCGCGCGAAAATTACCCCGCTCTTCTACAAACAAGTCACCGAGCAGAAATCCACTCCATAATGTCTGCCTAAGCATCACTTCTACAGCGCTGTAATTGGCAGGCCCCATGGTTTTGTTTAGCGGCATGCTTTGCTGTACAGTTTGCCAACCTTGCGACAGCCAACCTTTTGCATGATCAAGCACCGGATGGTCAAAACCCGTTGCGACTTTTTGCCACGGCTTATTCTGAATAAGACTTATGGCGTGTAGCTTAATGTCTGTGGCATCGTTGTCGAAAAACAGCTTTTCAGGCTCATGAGCCTGCATTAAGCCTGTTTGTCGTCCTTGCAAATAGCTTACTACTGCAGGATGTTTGCTGAGTGTTTTGTTAAACATGCTCTTTTTAGAGAGCAAATAACGCAAACTTTGTAAGTCGTCTTGCCAGCCCCACTTTTGCGCATGGGTGACCAGTTTTTTATGCAGGGCTAGTAGCTCAGGGCACTGCAGAACCGGCAAGTAAAGCGATACACTTTGCAGTAACAAACGTACACTTTTAGCAACTTCAGCCAGCATTTTTATTGAGCCACTTTCGCAAAACACATGCTCGTGGTGCTGCCAATGCGCCAATGCAGTTTGAACCGCGTGGCTAAATGCTTCTTCCGTGGTGGTTGTGTCTTCAAGCGCAAGGAAATCTGGCAGGTGTCGAACTTTAGCGTTAAAGCCGTGAAGTAATTGATATCCCTGCGCCGCTTTTGATACATCACTAAGGCGTACCGGCATGTTGTCGTTTATTAGCACCGCCAACGTAAACAAACTGTTGATATCACCTGACATCAATTCAAGCTCTATTTCGTTGATTGGGGAACTGGCTTTTTCTGTACTCGCTTCGCCACAGTCCAGCACAATCTCAACCACACTTTCACCCACACTAACCACATAGGCATTGCGAGTAAAGTGAGTGCTAAACTGTTTAGATAGACGCGTGTTTTTTGCCGCCACGTCCCAATCTTGGGGCCAAGCGCTGGCTTCAAATAGCGTGAGGTCGGGCCTTGAATTATCAAGGCTCACATTGTATTCCATGCGTTTGTGCAGACCACCGCTGACCACGCCGTTAGTCTTTAGCGTCTGTTCGTATTCACCATTGTTACCTCGAACGCGAAAGCCCATTTTATTGTTTTGAAAATCGAGCTTATCTGTATCGTAATAGTCGTTCTCAAGGCGCATTTCACGATGAGAGTTAACCTGAATACTGTTTTTTTCGAAAAGAGGAAGTAGACGTTGACTAAACGCATGGTGGGCGTTGTCACCCGTTACAAATTTTAATTCTATTTCTGACATGGTTGCGCTAGGCACAGCTTATGATGCTGACACCTTACCTTTGTCGCTTACTTTTCGCAATGCTGGCGCCATGAAACAAGATGCTTTAATTAGACAAAAGTGGAACAAACTTGCCTTTATCGCGGTCAACCAATACCATCTTCACGTTTTAAATTCTAAAATTGGACTTCATATGATTCGAAAGTGGTTAGCAGCAGCCCTTATTGCATGCTCTTTTCAAGCATTTTCGCTACAAGATACCGCTGATTTAGAAGCGTCTTCTTCGCATTACATTAGAGATGACTTGTTTATCTTTATGCATACTGGACCTGGTCGTAACTACCGTATTCTAGGTTCAATTGAAGCAGGCACACCTATTACTGTGCTTGCACGCGATAACGATGCTGAATTCACGCAAATTACCGACAATGAAGGTCGCGAAGGCTGGGTTGAAAGCCGCTTTGTGTCCAATACCATGTCGCAAGCCGAGCAATTGCCAATCATAAGTGAGAAGCTAGCTGAGAGCCAAAGCGCACTGCAAACAGCGCAGTCTGAAAACGCCAGACTTCGCCAGCAACTTAACGATGCACGTCAGCAGGTATCGAAGCTTACAACAACTAGCGAGGAACAAGCCTCTGAGATAACTCGTCTTACCGCCAAAGTAGATAGCGCGAATAAAGATGAGCTGGTTACCTGGTTTACACGCGGTGGTATGGTAGCCGGCGTGGGTATATTACTGGGCGTAATGCTGACTTACCTTCCCAAGCGCAAACGCAGAAGCAGCGAGTGGATGTAGTGTAGGTTTTATAGCTGTACGCTAAAAAACGAAAAAACGCCGATGTTAGCATCGGCGTTTTTTATTGGGCTCGTTTCGGTAAACAGATTAGAAGTGACAAAGTGCAAACACTTTGATGAGTTATATGCGCCTATTATCGTACCGTAAGCACCACTCTATACCCTCTTGTCATACGAGAAACATCACCTTGGTCATCATGTGAACCTCGGGCTGTTATCCTCTCATGTGCATAACCCCATTTAAGCTTCGCACAAAGCTTATCAATGAGTTTTAACCCTATTCCAAATCCGCCATCTAACTCACTGATAGTCGGCGCAGATAAAGTCGCTTGGCCTTTTTCGTTAAGCGCCTCTTCTTCAAGGCCGTCCTCTTCGTTGAGCACGGTGAGCGTTGCATCTGAAAGACTTATTGTGACTCTTCCTTGCTGCGTGTGCTGATAAGCGTTTCGAATCACATTTCCTATCACAATTTCGCTCGCCGTTTTCGCCAGCGTTAACTCACAATCGCTCAATTGCAGCTGCACACTCACGTCTTTTCCCGACAGCAAATACATTAAATCTTGGCTTAGAGCCTCAACCATTGCTTTAAGATTAACCTTTTCTTTGGGTAAAGCTGCTTCTTCATTTCTTCCTAACCAAAGTAGAGTTTCGGTCAAATCTGCCATGGTTTTTGAGGCATGATCCACCCGCGCAAGCGCGTTATTGCCTTTAGTATTTTCACTATCGATCACTCTGTGCAGTAATGCCGCGCTACTTCTAATGACGGCAATCGGCGTTCTAAGCTCGTGACTCGCATGGTTAACAAATTCCCGTTCTCGATTTAGGGTGTTGCGCACGTTTTGCAAGCTGCCATGTATCATCCCTGCTAGCGCGTTAAGTTCCTTATAACGAAACTCCGGGATAGGCTTATCGAGCTCTTGTTCATCCAAAGACGCCGCCCACCTCTGCAATGACTCTATGGGGCGAGACACGCTGCGCATAAGAAAAAGCAAGGCGACAAAGAACGAAACCAGTGCAACTACGCCCACAATGGCGCTGTAAATAACATGGTTTATTCTAAAGTGTTTTTTGCCGTCAGAAGGTGGCGCGACAAACACTTGGGTAACGTATCGCGATTCTCCATTTTCTAACGGAACTAACACGGCAAAGTGAGCCGAAATAGGACGGGAAAACCAATCAGGTTTGTTGATATCTTTCATAAGTGAAAACGGTATAAAGCTCTCTTTGGAAAAGCTCTGCTTCACTTCGACAGGCAAACTCTCGTAGTTCGCAAAAACATGTAAATCGAGAATTTGAGCATGCTTGTTGTCATCAAGCTCTGCGCTTTCTGCCGCCCGTATCATGGTATTTCTCAGCATGCCGTCCATACCATCGAAAAAGCTATCGCTGCTTTGTATTGAAAAGAGCACGATAACTACGGCGGCCAAACTTAATAGCGACCACAAGACGTAGCGTCTTAAGCTGATGCGAAGGCCATTTACCACTGATCGTTTCCTTTATTTGTACTTTTTGGTTCCGCGCTTGTACTTTGCACTGAACTGGACTGTTCTGGTTTTAACGTCACACAAAAGCCTGTGCCGGCTACTGCTTTTACCTCAATGCTGGCATTTGCTTGCACCAGTGATTTACGCAAATTATGAAGATGCACTTTAAGCGCATTGCTCTCTGGCGCATCTTCTCCCCAAACCGCATCGAGAAGACGCTCCCGTGGCATAACTTTTCCTTGTTGCTGTAACAATGCCTTTAGCAGCGTAAATGCTGTGGGGCTTAACTTAATAGGCACGTTCTCAACACTTACTACTTCGCTTCCCATTGCTAAACTTACGTTGCCAAAGCGCAGCTTTTTCACTTGTGATGAACGCCTGTGCGCCAGTGCAAAAACCCGAGCAACCAGTTCAGGCATGTCAAACGGCTTCACTAAATAATCATCGGCGCCTTTTTGAAACCCTTCTAGCTTGTTTTCCAACTGGTCACGGGCGGTTAGCATAATAATAGGCGTATCGTTGCCGTCTTCCCGCACCCTCTCACATACGCTTAAGCCATCAAGTCGCGGTAAATTAATGTCCAGCACCACAACATCAAACGGATGCTTTTGGATAAGAGACAGCGCGGCTACACCGTTTGCAGCGTGGTCACATACCATGTCTTCAAGCTCTAAATAGTCGATAATATTGCCCGCCAGGCCCATATCATCTTCCACTAGTAACACGCGGATCATTAGCCATACTCTCCGTTAAAGGTTTAACCAAATGCTTTGCCATTAGACGGCTTACATCGTCATAAATTAACAGTAATGCGGGTATTAATAAAAGTGTGATGACGGTGGCAAACAATATACCGTAACCCAGCGACGCGGCTGCCGGAATTAAGAACTGCGCTTGTATCGACGTTTCGCCCAATATGGGATATAAGCCTACAAAGGTGGTAATTGAGGTCAACAACACAGCCCGCAAGCGACTGGTACAAGCTTCAATAACTGCCGTTTCCACCGGCACACCTTCTTCTCGCAAAGCGTTGAATCGTGAAACCAACAACAAGCTGTCGTTAACCACCACACCGCTAAGCGCCAATATGCCGTTCAGCGAGAGCAGACTTATCATTAATCCATTCGACCAGTGGCCGATAATGGCTCCGACTATACCAAAGGGGATGGCGGTCATAATAATAAGCGGCTGTACGTAGGATTTAAGCGGAATCGCCAACAACGCAAAAATAGACAACAAGGCTAATATAAACACGCTCTGCATGGAGCTTTGCGTTTCAGCTTGCTGCTCAGCCTCACCGGCAAAATAAAGCGATAAGTCCTGATACTGACGCGATAGCTGAGGAACAAACTCGTTGTTTAAGTAATTCACCAGTTCGGTTGAGGTGATAACATCGCTATCCACCGACGCGCTAACCGTTAGGGCGCGTAGGCCGTCTATACGTACCACCTGTTTTTCTTGTACATCTTGAATAACGTTAGCCACTACAGAAAGCGGTACTACGGTGCCGTCGTCCAGACGCACTTGCGTGTTCATTACATCAGACGGATTCATTCTGTCTTGTTCAGGATAACGCACCCGCACTTTTACTTCGTTTTTATCGCGCAAATAGCGCTGAACAATTTCGCCACCAAATGCTTTTAACAGTTGCTGCGATAGGCTTTGCGTATTCAACCCCAACGCTCGTCCTTCGGGGGTAAGTTCAAAGCGCATCATGGCTTCGCCGGGTGTCAGCGAACTCTCAACTGCATATACACCATCGATATTGTTAAGTACTTCAATAAAGGCATCGTTAGCCGCCGTCAGGGTATCGTCGTTAATGCTTTTAATTTCAACGTTAAACCCGTCGACCATCTCTCGGCGTGAGCGTATTTTTAGACTTTTTACGCCTTCTAAATTGCCAGTTAACGTATTCCAGCGTGCCGACAATTCATCAAGAGAATAAGAGGAGTCTTCATCAAGTGAAATGGTGATTGTGCCGCTTTGATCACCACTCGCCGTTACTTGCAAACTGCTAATGCCACTTTTATCTGCGCTGTTTTCTTGGGTTAATTGACGATCTGCCTCTAGCGCATTTTTCTCTAGCATCATTAAGTTGCGTTCGTTCTGTCCATAGCTGGCATCGCTGTAAAGCGACATATTGGCCGAAACCGTGTCGCCCTGCATGCTGGGGAAGAAGCTTACTCTTACCGCACCTGTAAGCGGTAGGCTAACCACCATGACAAATAAGGCAATAAACAACAATACAGCGGCATAACGGTAGGCTACGGTGACTTTCAATAGGCGCTGATACACGCGGTAGTTAAACCACTGAAGTCCACCATCCGCTTTTTGCTGCACTTTGTTCCATACGCCACCTAATCCCCTCCGCGCTTTTTGCTTGGTTGGCAGATGGGCTAAATGAGAAGGTAAGATCAGCTTCGATTCCACCACCGACAGCAACAAACACAAGGTAACGATAGTGCCGAACTGAGAATAAAGCGTACCTAAGCCGCCCGATACGTTCGATAATGCGAAAAAAGTGGCCACTGTGGTTAGTACACCAAACAGTGTGGGAACCGCCACTTTATGGGTACCTAAAATGGTGTTTTGAAGCGTATCGCCATGCTGTTTACGCGTGGCGTACACGCTTTCCCCCACCACCACGGCATCGTCCACCACAATGCCAAGGGCCATGATAAAACCGAATGTGGTCATCTCGTTTAGCGTCATTCCCGTATAGCTGTCGGTCATGAAGTACAAGGTACCGAAGAAGATAAAGGGCAAGCCTGCCGCCACCCAAAATGCCACGCGTAAATTTAGAAACACGGCAAGAGTAACAAATACCAACACAATGCCCATAAGCGCATTGCTGGTAAGTAACGTCAATCGCTCGGTAATAAGCGTGCTTTTGTCATACCAGGTTTCAAGCTCTACGCCTTCAGGTAGCAAGCCTTTTTCGTGCCATGCGTCCACTACTTCGTGAGCCTGCTGTACCATTTTTGTTACGTCACCATATTCGTCCATAAGCACCTGGATGCCATAGCCATTGGTACCGTTGTAACGTGACAAGTGATAGCTGTCGTCGGCAAACATATCGCGCACTGTAGCAACATCGCCAACGGTGAGTATGACGCCATTGGTATCGGTAATGAGGGGGATGTTGGCAAAATCTTTCGCCCAGTAAGACTGTTCAGACGCTTTTAAACGAATCACTTTTTCTTTGTTGCGCAAGCTGGTTGTAAGCGCGGTATTCGACTCCTGGTTAACGGCATCAGCCACGTCTGACAGCGTTAATCCGTAGGCTTGAAGCTTACCTTCGTCTATTTCAATAGACATCATAGGGTCGACAAAGCTGCCTGCGCTGACTTCGCGAATGTCATCTGTTGCCAGTAAATCTCGCTCTAATTGCTCACCCAAGTATTGAAGCGAAGCGTGGTCGACGTCACCATAAAGCTGCACCCAAATAGCGTGTTCTTGTCGGCGTGCTTTGCTGATAACAGGGTTTTCAGCATCTGACGGGAAGTTAGAAATACTATCTACTTCGGTTTTGATGTCGTTGAAAAGCGTGTCTAAATCGTATTCGGTTTCTTTTTCTACCTGCACACTTGCGCCGCTGGCGTTCGAGGTAGAGGTAATTCGCTTAATCCCCGGAATTGCTTCCAGAGCGGTTTCAATTTTGATAGCTATCCCTTCTTCTGCTTGTTTAGGGTCACCACTATCGTATGTCATTGAAATGGTAACAAAGCGTGGCTCCATACTTGGAAATGCCTCTTTGCGGATATCGTTCATGGAAACCAAGCCAAGCACAATAAGGCTGACCATGAGCAAATTGGCCGCTACTGAGTTCTGCGCAAACCAAGCGATAATTCCCCGGGCGTTATTCCCACCATTCCTATTGCCTTTCGGACTCTCGCCCCCGTCAAACGGCGCGCCGTTTCGATTATTTGTCATCAGCTTGCCCTCCTGTTTGTCCTTCCACTACAGGCAATACTTTGGTATTCACCAGATAGCTGTTTAAAGGGCGCGCAACCACCAGCGCTTGGCGTATTTCGCCAACCTGTTCTGACATGCTGTTGTCGCTAGCGTTACCCGAGGTTTTACCCGCAACATTACTCACAATATCGCCCGTAACTTCACTGGTTTTTGGTGGGGTGATGTAGGCATAACCTTCGCTTTCAAACAAAACCGAAGGCGTGAACTTTGCCAACTGCCCGGTAGATGGCATTACTAACCATACTTCTTGCTTTTGCGAGATAGCAGAAGCCGGCAGTTTCCAGACATTGTCGAGTGCTCTTCCTTCAATGTCTGCCTGCACAAAGCTGCCGAATAGAAGAGGCGTTGATTGCGCCAGCGGCTTCTCAACAACCGCTATGGCGTTACGCTGACGCGTTGTATCACTTTGATGCCATTCAGCGCGAACGATATTGGCAACCCAGGTATTTCCTGTAGTGGTATCGGTAAGCGTTACCGGCCAGTTAAGGGAGGCATCACCAGACAACTGCGTTTCATCACCAGAAGGTAGTTGAGCCCATTGGCTAGGTGAAAGGCCAATAGCCACTTCGGCAATATCTGCAGAATAGAGTGTGGCGACCGCACTTCCAGCTTGAACATAGCTCCCTAGCGCAATGTCACGGCTGACCACCAATGCATTAAAAGGTGCACGTAACGAGGTAAACGCCAAATCTCGCTTGGCTGAATTTACACTTTGCTCGGCTTCATCCAAAGTGGCCTGAGCCGCCTTTAGCTGTGGCTCACGCAGTACTAATGCCGATAAAGGTTCACCATCAAGCCCTGAACGTGTCCATTCATCTTTCGCTTGAATACCCTGTAATCGCTCTTCTTCTAGACTTACAACAGCCGCTTGATAGGTAGCATTTGCACTTGCTAACGCCTGTTGATAGTTGGTGTCATCAATACGTGCCAATACCGTGTTATTTGCCACTAGGGCACCAGTTTTAAAAGACGAAGATATATCAGTAACTTGACCACTAACCTGTGCGACTAAGCTCAAACTATCTTGCGGAACAACCTGACCATACCCCCTCACCTTAGCGTTATAGCTGTCGGCGGTTACATCAATAACGCCTACTTGAGCCAGCTGAGTATTGCCGCTTTGTTCTCCCTTTGGGCTGCGATTAGTGGTATTCACTGATGACGTGTCGCTTGCCTTGTTAAGCCTGTTCACACCGCTATCGGCAGTAGGTAATGCTGCTGGCCTTTCACCACCTGCAGGTTTCTTTGCCTGAGCGGCATTTTGTGGTTGCTCAGCATTCGCGGGAATTGCTGGAGACGTTGGCTTTGATTCGGTCTGCGGTTTTGCGCCGGGATGTTGGGCGCCCATATTCATCATGGTATACATAACCGCTAGCGCAATACTTGCAGCGGCGAGTAAGGTTACAATAATTCGTTTGTTTCTCATTGTGACACTCCAAGGCCAAGGGCTAGGCCTAAGTCAATTCGGTTTTGTAATTTCTGGGCGTGCAGCTCAACTGCCTGAGCTTGTAAGTTAAAGCGCGTGTCATATACGGAAAGTAAGTCCAAGATGTCAGCAAGGCCCTGTCGATATTGACCTTCAATGGTAGAGACGCTGCGCTCTGCATTTGCTAACGCCAAGTTGGTGTGGCTAATTCGAGCACTCAACGCAGTTTCGCTATCCAGCGCATTTTGGGTTTCCTGTACCGCCGTTAATAACGTTTCGCGATACTGCCACCAGGCATTGGCTGAGGTTAGCTTTGCATCTTCAACTTGCGCCCTTAGAGCGCCCCCCTGAAACAGTGGCGCGGTCATCTGTCCAAGCAAACTCCACAAAGGGTTAGTAAACAAAGCTTGTGAAGGTGTAGAGGCATTATCAGAAAGGGATGCAGACAAGCTAATGCTTGGCAACAGGGCTTTGTACGCCACATCGACTTCAAACTCTGTTGCTTTTAACGCATAAAAGGCCGCCTGAAGATCGGGTCTACGTGCCAGATCCTGTTTCGGCAAAGTTGTTAGCGGCAATAACACGTCGGGAAAACTAACTTGAGTGTTGAGCTCGTTTAGCGATTGGTTTTGTCTGCCTAAGAGTACGGCCAACGTGCGCTTTGCTGTTAAAAGTGCATTTTCATATTGGGCAATAGTAGCGCGAGTATTTGCACTGCTTGTACGCGCAGTATCTAAATCGTCTAGGCTTCCTAGCCCGGTGCTATAGCGCTTTAAAATAACGGCTTCGTTATTTTCTAGTACTGTTAACCGAGACTGCTCAATATTCAGTAATTGCTGCTGAGTGAGTACGTCGATATAGCTTCTTACTACGTTAGCGACCAGAGAATCTCTGGCAGACTGATAGCTGGCTCTGGCACTTGCTGCATCTAAGTTTGCTGCACTTATTCCATCGCTGATTTTTTGCCATAGGTCCAGCTCCCAACTGACATTCATGCTCGCACTATAGCTCGGACTGCTCGAATTAGAGCTCGTACTGGAGTTGGTATTTGAGCTGGTAGATGCACTGCTATTGGTGGTTTCACTTTTTGACGCAGAGAAGCTCGCGTCAACATTAAGGTTCCTATCCGCTTTTGCACTATCAATGGCTACTTGTGCTTTTCTAAGCGTTATTAACGACTGCTGCAGACTAGCATTAGAAGACAGGGCTTCATCAATGTAACCGGCTAAGTGAGGTAACTCTTTGATATCAATGACATCGGTTAACGTCGTGTCCGAATTCAGCAGCAAGGTTTGTGTTGATTCTTGTTGCTGTGCTTGAGACTGCCACACAACGTTGTTACCCGTTGACGACGATGCCGATTCGCTCAACGCTCTGTCATCAGTACTTGTACATGCAGACAGCAAAATGCAAAGGGTAATGCTATTTACCGTCAGTTTTATCTTGCCCATGACTTGTGCCTATTATTTGGCGCACAGGCTACTTTCGAAGGTCTATGCGCAGCTTTTTTAAATTAACTGACACGAGTATTTCAAACGCAGGGTTAAGGTCCGGTTAAGGAAAGAGCAAGGAATTAGAAATAAATGAGAAAGGTAAGAATAAGGTATTAAAAAGGCCAGCTTAACGCTGGCCTTTGAATGACATGTTGTGAAGATAGCTCTCAATTAAATCGCTATCTTGCCAAGTCGGTATTTACCGCAAGTATTACCGCTTATTCATCATCTTCAACTAGGGTCATCAACGATGTGTTACCACCTGATGCCGTAGTATCAATACTGATGGTTTTTTCGGT
Source organism: Alteromonas sp. W12 (assembly GCF_001924945.1). Lineage (NCBI taxonomy): Bacteria > Pseudomonadati > Pseudomonadota > Gammaproteobacteria > Alteromonadales > Alteromonadaceae > Alteromonas > Alteromonas sp. W12. The sequence goes on along the minus strand of NZ_LQXH01000001.1, from coordinate 32,073 downwards.
CATCAAACGCTGAATAAGGTTATCGTTATATTCAGCTGTGATAACCGGCAAGATAGCGCCTTCGCGAGATGACAGCATTGCTGTAATACGCGCAGTACGCTCAGTACCAGAGTCGACCACCACGCCAGATAAATCTTCATCCATTAGCAAGGTGTCTAGATGCGCAAGACGCGCAACTTGGAATAAGCCTTTTGGTGCGCCAGTTGATTCAAACTTGTTTTGAATTTCAACGGCTTCTTCATAGAAGATTTCAGACACAACTGATACTACCGGGTTACCCGTTGATAGCGCGGTCACAATAGACAGTAACCAGTATTCAAAGGTTACTTCTTTATCGGCAAAACACACCAAGATCCCGCGAGGCTCTAGGTAAAGCTTGTTCGATTCACCTGTTGGCCCCGGCAAGGTTTGTGGCTTGGCTAGCTTGCGTTCAACACTGGTTAACTGCTGACGCGCCGTCGCAAGCGTACGGTTCAAGTCATCAGCAAGCTCGTCAACGATGTCCACTTTCGCAATTTTAGCGAGAAGCTGACGTACCATAGAAATACGGTCATTCAACGGCGTATGACGCCACTGCACTTCTACCGCTTTCGCTTTATCCATCATTACGTGCGCACGCTCGGCAATCTTTTCATCACCGACAAGCGCTGCATCAGTACCATCTACATCATCAATGTGCGATGGCTTAGGTGTGGCACGTTCCATCATTAAACGAGGCAGATAATTAGGACCACCCGCTTTTGGACCTGTACCAGACAATCCACGTCCACCGAATGGCTGAACGCCAACAATAGCGCCAATCATGTTGCGGTTAATGTACACGTTACCCGCGCGGCTCTTCGCTGCTAGCTCGTTAGCACGCTCTTCAATACGCGAGTGAATGCCCATAGTTAGGCCGTAACCTGTGCCATTGATTTGCTCTAGCACACTATCAAGGTCTTTCGACTTAAAGCGAACAATATGTACCACAGGGCCGAACACTTCTTTTTCAAGCACATCAATGTTCTTGATTTCATATAAGGTCGGCGCAAAGAAAGTACCGTTTTCAAAGCCTGCTGGCATTTCATTGCGATAAAGCAGCTTAGCTTTATCTTCCATATACTCTTGGTGATCGGTTAGGCTCTTAAGCGCCTTCTCATCAATAACAGGGCCAACATCGGTAGCAAGCTGCGTTGGATCACCAACGGTAAGCTCTTTCATGGCGCCGGTTAGCATTTCGATAAGGTCATCAGCAATTTCATCTTGTACGAACAATACGCGAAGCGCTGAACAGCGCTGACCGGCACTTTGGAAACCAGAGTGGATCACGTCATCAACTACCTGCTCTGGCAGTGCAGTTGAATCAACAATCATACAGTTTTGACCGCCGGTCTCTGCAATCAATGGCACCTGTTCACCACCACGTTCTGCAAGCACTTGAGAAATTAACGTACCGGTTTGCGTTGAACCTGTGAACATTACCGCTTTAATGCGCTCGTCTGGTAGAAGGGTTTCGCCCACTTCTTTACCAGGCGACACAATAAGTTTCAGTGCGTCTTCTGGCAGGCCTACCGAGTGCATAATATCTACCGCACGCTGCGCAATAATGCTGGTTTGTTCAGCAGGCTTAGCAATAACCGTGTTACCTGTTACAAGTGCCGCTGCCACTTGGCCTAAGAAGATGGCTAGTGGGAAGTTCCACGGGCTAATACAAAGCACAACACCACGAGGAAGTAAGCGTTGATCTTCAGCAAGCTCTTCTGCACGCGCCGCGTAGTAGCGACAGAAATCAACGGCTTCACGCACTTCATCAATGCTGTCTTGCGCTACTTTACCGGCTTCACGCATACAGATAGCGATGAGTTCTGCCATGTGGCGCTCAAGCGCATCTGCTGTTCGATTAAGTATTTCAGCGCGCTCGCTTACATCGCGTTTAGACCATGCTTCAAACCCAGCTTCGGCTTCATCTAATGCTTTGCGCATATCATCAGGCGTAGCGTAATGGTGATAACCTACCACGTCGTTGTGGTTAGTTGGGCTAAGTACCGCTGTCGCACCTTCTGGCACTTCACCGGTCACTTTGTAGTAATCCTGCCAGCGTTCAAGTTCATGTTTAAGCGCCGTTACCGCATTGGTGTCGGTAAGGTCTAGACCACGCGAGTTATCGCGCTCTGGCGCATACAGCCCACGTGGGGTTTTGATTAACTTGTTATAGCGTACTTTCAGGCGTTGTGTTTTCTCTACCGGATCTTCAAGCAAAGATTCAACCGGTTTTTCATCGTCAACGATGGCGTTTACAAACGACGAGTTCGCGCCGTTTTCAAGAAGACGACGTACAAGGTAGGCCAATAAGTCTTCGTGTTCACCTACAGGTGCATAAACACGGCACTGAATTTTATCCTGTGTTACCACCTGATCGTAAAGGGTATCGCCCATACCGTGCAGACACTGGAACTCAAAACCTTCTTTGTCGTCACCAGCAAGCTCAACAATAACAGACGCTGTGTAGGCATTGTGAGTCGCAAACTGCGGGTAAATGGTGTCGCGATACTCAAGTAGACGGTTCGCACAGGCATGGTATGACACATCTGTTGACGACTTACGGGTAAATACAGGGAACTCTTCAAGGCCCGCTTGTTGAGTAAGCTTAATCTCAGTATCCCAATAAGCGCCTTTAACCAAACGCACCATTAGCGGACGACCTACCTCTAGGGTAAGTTCACGTAAGTGCTCTATAACGTGGATTGCGCGTTTTTGGTAGGCCTGTACGGCCAAGCCAAAGCCTGTCCAACCGTTCAGGTCTTCATCGCGAAATACAGCTTCAATAATATCTAGAGAAAGCTCTAGACGGTCAGCTTCTTCCGCATCTACGGTTAAACCGATATCGTATTCTTTCGCCATCATACACAGCGCTTTCAAGCGCGGCGGAATGTCTGCCATGGCGCGTTCGCGGTGAGAAAATTCAAAGCGTGGGTGAATAGCAGAAAGCTTTACCGAGATCCCCGGTGAACGCTTAGGACCGCGTCCGTTAGCCGCTTTACCGATTACTTTTATTGCTTTTACGTATGCATCGTAGTAACGCTCAGCGTCGCGCATAGTGCGTGCGCCTTCGCCTAGCATATCGTAAGAATATACGTACCCTTTGGTTTCTTTCTCTTTGGCGCGATCTACTGCATCTTCAATGGTTTCGCCCATAACAAACTGACGACCCATAACGCGCATCGCAATGTTCATAGCGCGGCGAATAACAGGTTCACCTAAGCGGCCAAGGGTTTGTTTTAACAAGCCAAACTGTTCTTTCTTGCGCTTGTCGGCATAGTTCACCATGTTGCCCGTAAATAACAAGCCCCACGCCGATGCGTTAACAAATAACGACTCTGAATTCCCCAAGTGAGGTGTCCACTGTCCCTGAGACAGTTTGTCACGAATAAGCTCATCTTGAGTGGCTTTGTCTGGAACACGCAGCAAGGCTTCAGCCAAGCACATCAATACCACACCTTCTGCTGTAGATAGCGAGTATTCATTTAATAATGCGTCAACACCACCGTGCCCTTCTTGCTCTCGGCGAATTTGAAGCACCATCTTTCGTGCGCGTTCCCATGCACGGCTTCGTGCACGTGGGTTTACCTCGGCAATGGGAAGGATTTGATCCACAGCCACCGACTCACTAATGCGATAGTAGTCTCTTATACGCTGGCGTAGGGGTGAAGTTGTATGAAGTGTGTCGTTAATGAGCATTGCAACCCTTTCATAGAAATAGCTGTAACAAAAAGCGTTCCCGCCGTGTAAGACTGCTCACGGTTACATGGAAGCGGCTAAAAAACAAGCAAAGTCGAAACCCTGCGTTGACCTGTCGTTCTTCTTTTAACTTTATACTTTTGGATGAAGATCACGACAGTGCCAAATTTGCGCGGATGGTAGCACACAAAATCGCCCTGCCAAGCCCCTACCAGCAAAGTTTTTTTGATTCTCTGTCAAGCTACGTATTCAGTGCGTTAGATGACATTTCACACGCAGCTCAACAAGCCCTGTTTTTCACTTTTCATCAAAAGAAATAACGGTCACGCCAGGTTGTGAATATTTGTCCATTTCAGTCAACGCTTTAGGCGCTTCTTGAAGTGAAATTACCTTTCCAATCAGGGCTTGGGGATTCAGCTTTTTTGTGGCGATCATGCCAAACATGGCCTCGTAACGATACGCCTGCATACCGTGACTACCTATTACTTCAAGCTCATGTGCAACGACCGTATCCATGGGAATAGGAGGCGTTGACTGTTCAGCTAATAGCAAACCAACTTGAACATGTTTACCACGCTTTCTTAAGCTATTTACCGAGTTAACACAGGTAATAGGATTTCCTAAGGCGTCAATTGACACGTGCGCACCGCCTAATGAAAGGCGCTTGATTGTCGCAGACACATCCTTTTCATTCTTAGCATTAATCACTACATCAGCGCCTAACTTTTTCGCCAATGCCAATGCTTCATCTGAAATATCAACGGCAATAACGTTTGCGCCAATACTCGATGCAATCATCACAGCAGATAGCCCAACGCCACCACAGCCGTGAACAGCGACCCATTGCCCAGCGCTCACCTTACCTTGGTCAACCACTGCGCGAAATGATGTAGCAAAACGGCAACCCAAGCTAGCCGCAGTCACGTAGTCTATTTCTTCAGGGAGATGAACCAGATTAACGTCTCCAAAATCGATTTCTACATATTCTGCAAACGAGCCCCAGTGAGTAAAGCCCGGCTGTGTTTGGTTACCACACACCTGGTGATTACCCGAAGAACATTCTGAACATCTTCCACACGCACTAATAAAAGGAACCGTAACTTTATCGCCCGCTTTGAATCGCTTTACATCGCTTCCAACGGACTCGACAACACCAGCAAATTCATGACCCGGTACATGAGGTAAGTTTATTCCATCATCATGTCCCATCCAGCCATGCCAATCGCTGCGGCACACGCCTGTGGCTTTTACCCGTATCACTACTCCGTGAGATTTTGGCATGGGCTTCTTTACGTCCTGAATATTTAATTGTCCACCAAACGATTCAAATACCACAGCTTTCATGATTACAGCCCTCCAAAATAAGACTAATAAGTGTTCACACCATTGTGACTAATTCTAAAAGAGTGCTCGCGAAATAACCTTGCTTTCTATTTAGCTTAAATAGCCCAAATTGAAAGAAGCTTTTAATTGATATTTAATTGAGGAAAGAATCCATCAAATAGGACGTAAAGAAGAGCATGGATAATGTTGATAAGAAAATTTTAGCCTTACTTCAAAAGGACGGAAAATTGTCGAACGCCAAGCTGGCTGAAAAGCTCAATATGAGTGAAACCCCCTGCTGGAGACGCGTAAAACGATTAGAGAATGAAGGATACATTGAGAGTTACCAAGCGAACCTGAACAAACGAAAGCTAGGGTATGGCGTGCTGGCGTTTGTACAGCTCACTTACACAGCCCATGACACAAAAACAACGAGTGACTTTATTGATATTATTCAACGTTGCGACAATGTTTTAAGCTGCCACAACATCACAGGTGGCGCTGATTTCTTACTACAAGTGGTGGCCAGAGACTTGGATGATTACGGCCACTTTGTAGATACAGTACTGCGAAAACTCCCCGGCATATCAGATATATCGTCAAGTATCTCGCTTAAAGAGCTTAAATCAACAGTTCGACTGCCTTTAGATTGCTGAATAAACACCACCCAAAAGTGCCACACTTAAATTTTGGTACATTTGTCTAATTTAACTCTGGAGTAATAAGTAGAAGTATAAAAACCGTCTACACTTTAAAAAAACAAAAATACAAATAGATAGGTATTTGCCGATGTGGTTAAGAAAATTCAGTTTAATTCAACGTTTGGGCATTATAGTTGCCCTAATTACGCTGTTATTTGTACTTCTTACTGCCGTCGTTTTAAACAGGCACTACGAAGCATTAAAGCAAAAGTCTTATGATGAAAATCAGCACTTGGTCGAGGTGGTTCATACCATGCTCAGTAGCTTCGCGGCGCGCACCGACGTAGACGAGGCAACCGCTAAGCAACAGGCGTTAGAGGCCGTCAAAGCGCTACGATACGACGGCAGCAACTACTTTTGGATCCAAGACCAAACGCCATCTATGGTTATGCACCCCATTAAGTCCGCCCTTGACGGTCAAGATTTACGAACCTTTAAAGACGGGAACGGCAAAGCCTTCTTTATAGAAATGGCGCAAAAAGTGAAATCGAAAGGTGAAGGTTTTGTCGATTATGTATGGCCGCTTCCCGGTGAAGAGTCACCTACCGACAAAATTTCCTACGTTAAAGAGTTCAAGCCGTGGGGATGGACAGTGGGCTCTGGTATCTACCTTACCAATCTTGAAAAAGAATTTGCTCATCTTCGCAATGTGATTGCGGTGTTTTGTCTGGTTAGCATAGTGCTAGTTGTGGTGCTTGTTTATGTGATTGGCGGCAGCATAGTGAAACCGGTTCAAGAAGTGACCGAGCGAATGAAGGATATCTCACAAGGAGAAGGTGATCTCACCCGCTCGTTGCCTGAAACTGGCCAAGATGAAGTAACGCGTTTGGCACGCTACTTTAATGAATATACCGAAAAAATGCGCCATTCGCTGTTGGGGATCCGTGAGAATATTAATTCACTGACCCAGCAAGCAGAACTTGTAGAAACATCAAGTAAAAATAGTAACGCTCAGGCACAGACGCAAAATGAAAATATGCTTCAAGTTGCCGCTGCCATGGAAGAGATGACAACGCAGATAAATGAGGTTAGCAATAACGCAGATTCTGCAGAAAAAAGTACCAGCAGCGCGCGGGGTAACGTGCAAAACGGTGCCTCGGTTGTGGATAGTACCGTAAACGATATACGCTCTCTTACCTCTGATATTGAAAGCGTAAGTAGCGCTGTTACCGAACTTGCTGCGCAGACTGAAAGCATTGGTGCTGTACTTGATGTAATCCGCGGCATTGCCGAACAAACTAACTTACTGGCGCTTAACGCTGCTATAGAAGCAGCGCGAGCTGGCGAGCAAGGACGAGGTTTCGCCGTCGTAGCTGATGAAGTGCGTACACTGGCAAGTCGAACCGGACAAAGTACCGATGAAATCCAAGCGATGATAGAAAAGCTGCAAAGTAATGCCAAAAGCGCAGTAGATGCAGTAAAAGTAAGCCAGTCAGCGTCAACCAAAACGGTAGACAACGCTATACAGGCGAATCAAAATCTGCAAGAAGCTGATCGCTTAATGACTGAAATTGCAGATATGAGTAGCGAAATAGCGCGGGCTACCGAGCAGCAAGCGGAAGCCGCTACCGAAGCGAATATGCGCATCAATGCGCTTTCGGGTGCTGCTGATAGTAGCTTGAGAACGGCAGATGAATTAGCAGCTGCGAGCCAGGCGTTACGCGCAAGCTGTATAGCAATAATGGACATTGCGAACCGCTTTAAGCTTTAAAGCATTTTACATTTCAACGAGCCTGCTGCGCTTTGCTGCAAAGCATTGAGAAGCAGGCTCACTTTACTGCTGCTACCACTCCATAGCTCAGGGTAATTTTCTTTTAAAAAAAGTAAACTTTGCCGAATTTTGCTTCTCTTACGTCAAGTTGTTTAAAAGCTCACATGGTTTAATCAATACACCTACCTTCTGCGTATGGAAGAAAAGACCTGAGTGCATTACACTCAGAGGCACCATAAGTGGCGGTTAATCGATTACTTTTTATTGAGCGATATACTAGCCACCAAAGTAGTGACTTATGCGCAATAAAAGCCAGACGCGCAAAAAATCAAGGAGTTGAATATGAGCAGTGGTTCAAAGGGTAAGCCTATTTTATTATGGGTTGTCGGTTTTTTCGTGTTGCTATTTTTGGTGTATTTCCTGTTCGCCAATACCATCATCAAATCTATTCTTGAGTCCAAGCTGGGCGAATCCTATGGAGCAGAAGTGAATATCGACGAGTTCGACCACTCTCTTTTTCCAACAACTGTTACGCTGAAAGGTATTGCACTCACCAACCCCACAAAGCCTACTCACAACCAAGTTTTTGTAGGCGAAGCTCATGCAGACGTCGAGCTAAAGCCACTGTTAGATGATCAAGTTATCGTAAACAATCTTGATTTACTGAAAGTGCAGTTCGATACACAGCGCGAGTCTGAAGGTGAAGTGTATCGCGTTCCAGAACGTTCACTGTCATTTGACGAAATTAAAGCAAAAGCCAAAGAAGCCGTGCCTACGGTTGACGAACTTCTCGCCCGCAATCCACTAAAAACCACTGCTGCCATTGAAAATGCAAAGTCTGCCTACGAAACCTATGGAAAAGGTTTGAAAGACGACTATGAATCTTTACCTGATAAGTCGCGCATTGAGTACTACAAAACGCAGGTAGCCCAGCTAAAAGAAACGAACTACAAAGACCCTCAAGCCTTGGTACAGGCAAAGTCTTCATTTGATAAGTTGAAAGAAGAAATGCAGGCAGACCGCGCGCTTATTAGCAATTTCACGGAAAAAGCGAGTGATGCCAAACAAGCCCTTAGTGAAAGTGTTGAAGCACTTAAGAAAGCGCCACAAGAAGATTACGCGTTGCTGAAAGGGGTAATTGCAGGTGACCAAGCGGCACTTTCTCAAGTCACTTACTTTGTGTTTGGCGACAAAGCGGCGGAATACACTGAGTACCTTATGGCAGCAATGCAAATTGTTATGCCGCTCATTCAAGGTGAAGAAAAAAGTGAAGCACCGGCTGAAGTGCCGTCGATTTTGGTGAAAGAAGCCAATGTATCAGTGCTTTGGCAAAATGAATCTATCACCAGCAAATGGAACAACATTACGAACGTTCACGAAGTATTCGGTAACCCCACCACCTTTACTATTGAAGCAGCGGGCGAGTTACTAAAGTCGTTTACTTCCAGCGGTGAATTCTGGATTGACGGCGACGGTGTTGATGCCAGCCAAGTCTGGCAGCTAGCCGGCGTAAATATGTCTAACATTTCATTTAGCGGTAATGAAACACTAAATGCGGTGCTTAAATCAGCGCTGATGAAAACCAATGGATCGATGAAAGTCACTGATAACATGCTTACCGGTACGGGCGAAGTTGACCTTCAGCAGCTCGTTATGGAAGCAACTGGCACCAGTGATATCACCAGTGCTATTGCGCAGGCACTGCAAACGTTAACCAGCCTAAACATGACGATGCTGCTAGACGGCACGCTTTCAGACCCTGGCTTTAACATTAAGTCTGATCTGGATAATAAGCTGGCTAAAGCGGCGCTTTCACAGCTTACTGCCAGCCAAAAAGACAAGCTGGATGAATTAAACAACAAACTCAACAGCATGATAAGTAACGAACAATCATTGCTATCAGGCGAGCTTGTTGACGTAAACAGTATGCTTAGCGCAGCCCAAGGCGACAGTGCCGCCCTTCAGGAGCTGCTTCAAGCTCAACTTAACAACGTTGTTGAGCAGCAAAAAAGTAAGCTGTTTGATAAATTGAAAGGAAAATTGGGCCAAGGTGAATAATGCGCCTTTGACTCGACGCTGCTTCGCGGCATAATAAGACACAGCAGAGGCGAAGAGCCTCTGCTTTTTTTCCGCTTAACCACATTGTCAGGTGAATCTGTGTTGCAAGGTAAATGGCTTCCCATTGTATTGATAGTACTGCTTGGTCTATTGCAATACAGGCTATGGTTTGGAAAAAATAGTATTCCCGATTACTTCAACCGAAAACAAGAAGTTCACTCTCAAGCCCTTCAAAATGCCAACCTCGCTCAGCGCAATGCCCTACTTAAAGCTGATATTAGCGATTTAAAAATTGGTCTAGAAGCCATTGAAGAAAGAGCCCGAAATGAACTCGGTCTGATTAAAAAGGGAGAAACCTTCTACCGTATTTTGCCCGCAGATTCTAAGTGAAGAAAATGACATCGCCCCGCGTTGTTGCGGTTATCCCCGCAGCCGGAGTTGGCAGCCGAATGCAGGCTGACCGCCCAAAGCAATACCTCACCTTAAATGGTAAAACCATTCTTGAACACACGATTGACGCGCTGCTACAGCACCCGTTAATCGACGACGTGATCGTAGCGATAAGCCCAGGTGACGCGTATTTTGATCAATATCGGTTACGTGAAAAACCCATTCGCGTTGTAGATGGCGGAAAGGAACGCGCTGATAGTGTATTGAACGGGCTTATGTCACTTGGCGAGAACGATTGGGCACTGGTTCACGATGCCGCGAGGCCTTGTATAGAAGAAAGCGATATTTCCGCGCTGCTCGAATTAATGAACAGTGATGACGTTTCTGGCGGTATTCTAGCTACCCCTGTTCGTGACACCATGAAGCGGGTCAAACCTTCAACAAATGTTATTTCTCACACTGAAGACCGAGACGGTCTTTGGCACGCTTTAACGCCTCAACTTTTTCCAGCAACATTGCTAAAACGCGCGCTTCAAAATGGTTTATCACAGGGCGCGAATATCACAGACGAAGCCTCTGCCATGGAGCTTGAAGGCTACAAAGTTGCCATGGTAAGCGGAAGTCCGGCAAATATAAAAATAACGCATCCGGCCGATCTTCCTTTGGCAGAATTTTATCTTAAGCAAAAATTAAGCGCGCAAGGCCAGAACGCTCAAAACTACAGAGTTCAAAGCCACAGCGCAAAAAATCAAAAGGCACAATCATAATGCGAATTGGACACGGATTTGATGTACACAAGTTTGGCGGTGAAGGCCCCATCACAATAGGTGGCGTCAGTATCGACTATGAGCAAGGACTGTTAGCTCACTCAGATGGCGATGTATTACTACACGCACTGTGTGATGCAATGCTAGGTGCAGCAGCACTCGGTGATATTGGCAAGCACTTCCCTGACACAGACGACGCATACGCGGGTGCAGACAGCCGCGTGCTGCTGCGTCACGTTGTCAATGTAGTAAGGGAGAAAGGTTACCGCTTAAGTAATGCAGATATGACCATTGTGGCGCAAGCACCTAAGATGGCGCCGCATATTGCTGCTATGCGTGAGATTATTGCACAAGACTGCAACGTATCGCTTGACGACATCAACGTAAAAGCAACGACCACTGAAAAGCTAGGCTATACAGGCCGTAAAGAAGGCATTGCCTCTCACGCCGTTGTTCTACTGGAAAAATTATGAAGCCTTTACACACTGACCACTGGCAGTACTATTTCGCAAAACCTGTATCCACCGGTATTTTTAAATTCCAAGCCGACGATTTTCAAGTTGTCGAGGATTTGGGTTATACCCCTTGTGGTGAAGGCGAGCACCAGTTTGTCTTTATTGAAAAAACCAACACCAATACCGCGTTTGTCGCTGAGCAGCTAGCCCGTTTCGTTAACCTTCCATTACGCCAGATTACCTATGCTGGTCGCAAAGACAAATACGCGGTAACGCAACAGTGGTTTGGTATTCACGCGCCGGGTAAGCCTGACTTCGACTTCAGCAACTTTGAACTGGAAGGCGTTAAAGTGCTTAAGCAAATGCGTCACAATAAAAAGTTGCGAACGGGTCAGCTTAAAGGCAATCACTTTACGATTACCTTGCGCCAGGTACTGCATCCTGAGGCCATTGAAGAGCGTCTTCAAGAAATTGAAAAGCACGGTGTGCCGAACTATTACGGCGAACAACGCTTTGGCGTAATGCGCTTAAATGACATGGGTGAAGTGCAGCGCGGTGGAAACCTAGTAATGGCCGAGCGGATGGTAAACGGTGAAACCATCAGACACCGCAACAAACGTTCCATGGCACTTTCTGCACTGCGCAGCTGGCTATTTAATGAAATGCTTTCTGCACGCTTAGAAAAAGACATGTTCGACAAGGTCACTCACGGCGACGCGCTGGTGCTTTCAGGTTCTAACAGCTTTTTCATCAACGAAGGTTCCGACGGCTCTGAGCAGCAGCAAGACGCACAACGTCGTTTTAATGCCAAAGACGTATGCCCTTCAGCACCGCTGTGGGGTAAAGGTGAACTTGTTACGCAAGCTGACACACTAGCACTTGAGCAATCTGTTGCAGAGCAAAATAGTGAAGTTATCGACTTTTTAAGCCAGTGCGGGTTCGAACAAGAGCGTCGCGCGATAAAAATTTGGCCTTCACAGCTTGAATGGCAGAGTAAGGGTGATACATTTACTATCTCGTTCGCGCTTCCAAGTGGCTGCTTTGCAACCTCAGTCCTTAGAGAGTGCGTGGAAACCTTGTCCCCAATTAACAGGGTGTAAAGAGTATTGAGAAAGCGTGGCGCGCAACAGACTAAACCTCGCGTGGCTGTGGATAAGAATAAAGGAAAGTACGCAACATCATGAGAGCTTCTAGAAAAGGAGACGCGTTAGCACAACTGCTTTATAACGAGGGAATACGTTCGCAAGCAGTATTGAACGCCATTGCTGGTACGCCGCGGGAAAGCTTTTTACCCGACGCGCTGAAACATAAGGCCTATCAAAATACGGCATTACCAATAGGTCAAGGCCAAACCATTTCGCAGCCTTATATTGTTGCGAAAATGACAGAGTTGCTGCTAGATAGCCCTAATAAACCCGAGAAAGTGTTAGAAATAGGCACGGGTTCAGGTTATCAGACCGCTATTCTTGCGCAGCTTTTTGCCAAAGTATTCAGTGTTGAACGTATTAAATCATTGCAGTTCCAAGCGAAACGTCGAATGAATCAGCTCGACCTTCACAATATTGCAATGAAACACGGCGATGGTTGGAAAGGTTGGGCGTCCAAGGGCCCTTACGATGCCATTATTGTCACCGCCGCCGCTGCAAGTCTTCCACAGGATTTGTGCGATCAGCTTAAAGAAGGCGGGCGGTTGATTATTCCCGTAGGTAACGAGCAACAATCGTTACTGTGTATTGATAGGATTGAAGGTGAACTAAAAACATCGACCATTGAATCGGTCCGATTTGTTCCCCTTGTAGCAGGAGAGCTAATGTGAAGCTTTTTGAGCCATGTTATGACATGGCGTTACGCTGGGCGAGACATCGTCACGCAACCAAATATTTGGGCGGGTTAAGCTTCTCAGAGTCGGTTTTCTTCCCTATTCCACCTGATGTTATGCTTGCGCCAATGGCACTGTCCCAGCCTGCTAGAGCATGGCAGTTCGCTTTTATTACGACCATCGCGTCGATTTTGGGCGGTATAGCTGGCTATTGGCTTGGTTACTTTGCTTTCGATGCTTGGCTGGCTCCGCTTATCGAGAGCTGGGGGTATACCCACAAAATAGACACGGCAATGCAGTGGTTTAAAGACTACGGCGTATGGGTAGTTTTTCTTGCTGGTTTCTCACCTATCCCTTATAAAATTTTCACTGTGAGTGCTGGCTTCTTGCAAATGGCCTTCTTGCCATTTGTACTGGCATCTGCTGTTGGTCGAGGCGCACGCTTCTTTTTGGTCGCAGCACTCATGCGCTGGGGGGGCGCAGCCATGGAGCAAAAGCTAAGGCAGTATGTAGAAGTGCTTGGATGGGGAGTAGTCATCCTCGCAATATTCGCTTATTTACTATTGCGATGACATGCGTAGGCCCCACCTTCACATAGGAATTTTGTTATATATTTGTGTACTCATCGGGGGCTGTGCAGGAAGAAGTGCACCCGCTCCCGTGGTTTTATTAAATAGCCAAGTTTCAGATGGAAGCGAAGAATACACAAAAAAAACCTATAAAGTTCAACGGGGAGACACCCTCTATGCGGTGGCATGGTACACGGGAAATGACTATCGCGACTTAGCAAAATACAACCAATTATCAGCTCCTTACACCATTTTCCCTGGTCAAGTTTTAAACGTCACGCCACCTTCGAATGTGGCTACAGCCCCCGTTATACCTAAGTCCAAGACCAATCAGTCAACAGCTCCGACCACATCAAATGTAGACAAAAGTTTGGTTGACCGCCCACAACCACAGGCGTATCGTGAAAGTGAAAAAGTTGTTAAGCCACAAAATGTTACAACTGTCAAGAAGCCGTCACGAAGCGTCAAAAAACAAACACCGACGAGTTTTCCAGACAAAGTACAAGAGTGGGTGTGGCCTGCAGAAGGTAAGGTAGTTGGAACCTTCAGTAAGTCAGAGTCAGGCAACAAAGGTATTGATATCGCTGGTGCTAAAGGCAGTAAAGTCGTAGCGGCAGCAGATGGAAAAGTTGTTTACTCAGGTAGCGCACTAAGAGGTTACGGTAATCTGGTTATCATTAAGCATACAGATACCTTTCTAAGTGCCTATGCCTACAACGACACTATTTTAGTCAAAGAACGAGAATGGGTGTCGGCAGGGCAGCAAATTGCAACCATGGGTGACAGCGGAACAAATTCGGTAAAACTTCACTTTGAAGTTAGGTATAGAGGGAAATCATTAGACCCTATGAAATACCTGCCAGCATTAAAATAATAAAAATAAATAACAATAAAAAAAGACAAAGGAGAAACGTCATAAGGTAAACCTTGTAGCAGGAGATTCATGATGGGTAAGTCAAATAAAGCCTTAGAATCAAAACCGCAAGATGACTTAGAAGTCATCGATATGCCAGCTGATATGAAAGCTGACGAAACCTTAGTAAACGACGCTGAACTAGAAAATGACGACGCCATTTTCAGTCAGGATGACCAACCTAAAAACCTGGATGCCACACAGCTTTATCTAGGAGAGATTGGTTTTTCACCACTGCTAACCGCAGAAGAAGAAGTTTATTTTGCGCGCCGCTCACTGAAAGGCTGCGAAGCCTCTCGTAAACGTATGATTGTAAGCAACCTTCGCCTTGTTGTTAAGATTGCTCGCCGTTATAACAACCGTGGGTTGGCACTTCTAGATTTAATCGAAGAAGGCAATTTAGGACTAATTCGTGCCGTAGAGAAGTTTGATCCTGAACGCGGATTCCGCTTTTCAACATACGCCACATGGTGGATACGCCAAACCATCGAACGCGCTATCATGAACCAAACGCGCACTATTCGTTTGCCTATTCATGTAGTGAAAGAACTAAACGTTTATTTACGTGCTTCTCGTGAACTTTCACAAAAGCTTGATCATGAGCCAACTGCAGAAGAAATTGCACTAGCGCTTGATAAGCCTGTGGAAGATGTCACTAAGATGTTGCGTTTAAACGAGCGCATTACCTCTGTCGATACACCTATTGGTGGAGAAAATGATAAAGCACTCCTCGACATTATTGCTGACGAGAAAGAGTTTAGCCCTGAAGAGAGCTTACAAGACTCAGATATCAAAAGTAATATTGTAACCTGGCTTGAAGAACTAAACCCTAAGCAACGCGAAGTACTTGCTCGTCGTTTCGGTCTTATGGGATATGAACCTTCAACACTTGAGGATGTGGGTGCCGAAATTGGCTTAACACGTGAACGTGTTCGTCAAATTCAAGTAGAAGCACTTCGCCGTCTTCGCGATATGTTGGGTCATCAGGGTCTTTCATTAGAGAACCTGTTCGACCAAATGAAGTAGCATCTGCGCGCAACGCAAAAATAAAAATGCCAGTGTTGTGAAGCTCTCAATTTTTGAGTTTCACAACACTGGCATTTTTTTATTTTAAATTGGACCTAGTTCCAATCTCTCCGTTAGTTTCGAACGAGAGTAACGAATGTGTAAGGGTGAGGATTTTTCTCATCGGCGTCATGTTCATCACGTGATACTTCCGTCCAACTTGCTGCCGCCTCATAGTCTGGGAACTGTGTATCTCCGTCAACAGTCAAATCAATATGTGTGAGATACAAAGTGTCAGCGCTATCTAAGAACGTTTGGTAAATAGTACCGCCACCGATAATCATTATTTCATCGTTGTCGCTGTGCTCTGCGCTTAGCGCTTTGGCTACCTCAATCGCTGACTCTGGTGAATCTACTACCGTCGCGTCACATAAGCTGTAGTCAGCATTACTCGTTATAACAATGTTTGGCCTGCCAGGTAATGCCCTTCCGATTGACTCATAGGTTTTGCGGCCCATTATGACGGCTTTGCCTAAGGTGATCGCTTTAAAGTGTTTTAAATCAGCCGGTAAGTGCCACGGCATATCATTATCTGCGCCTATAATTCTGTTTTTCGCCATAGCAGCAATCATCGCTATCTTCATTTCATTACCTATAAAGCCGTTTTTATTGTTGAACCGCGGCAGTATATCAATATCAGCGACCAAATGTGTATTGGCTCAAAGGGTATAGCTTTAACACCAAACAAATAGAAACAGTTATCATTTGCATTATTATTTTAACTGTTCTAGTGTGTATACAGGAGGTCGCGACAATGCAAATAAACTATCTATGCCCTAAACACGCAGATTGGGTTTACAACAACCCAGAACAGGCCCTACACGTAATGGCGCGCGATGAAATGCAAGGCACAATGCTTATGCAAAGCGGACAGTTCAGTGAAGCAATTCCATACCTTGGCTGTGCGTTTGATATCGCCGTTATTCTGCTTGAGGTAGACGGCGGTGAGAACAGCGCAATGACAGCTAAGATTATGGGCTTAACAAGCTTGCTTGAAGAGACATACTTTCATCTGAAACTGCCTCACCACCGAAACGCCATTGTCGACAGAGCTCATACTGTCATCAGCGCCTCGAACAACATCGTGAACAGCAATGTACCACTGCGCTTCGCCGTGTAGTTGCACCGATACTTATGCGCCTAACTACTTCACCTTACTTTTACTAACGCTTTAGGAGAATTCATGAAAGTTAACCTTAAACGCTCAGCTCTAATGCTATACGCCGCTGTATTTAGTTCAGGCGCATTCGCTCATGCAGGACACGATCATGAACACTGGACTAGCGGTGTTATGCATGCTCTGTTTTACGCGTCTCTTGTAGGCTGTGCAGCTGCGTGTGGCTTTGCGGCTTACAAATACTTCAACGCTAAAAAGCGCTCAGCAAAGTAAGGGGGTACAAATTATGATTCATCAATTACTCTCAAAACTTCATGCCGTTAGCCCCTTCCCTGCGGTTAGCGCACATTGCGACATTCCTTGCAAAATTTACGATCCGTTTTCGGCGCAGTTGGCTGCGTTGAGTGTTATTCGCTTCGTAGACCTACTTAACGAACTGGCCGAAAAAGAGACACTTACGTTCGCAGATCAAGCGCAAATGAGCCGCCTAGTAGCAGAAAAGGAAACCCATGCAGAGAAAGTAAAGCAAGAAGTCAGGGTAATATGGGGCGATTACTTTAAAGCCCCTCAGTTTGAGAAGTTTCCAGACACTAACGAGCTTGTACATAAAATCATGCTGGCCGGTTCTGGGTGTAAGCAACACGTCAGCAGAGAAAAAGCTGAAGAGCTGCTTTCGTTAGTGAATGAATTTGCAGAGCGTTTCTGGGCAACCAAGGATGTCGCAACCAAAAAAGCAACGTGCCCCTATCCACCTTCTGAAGAAGTGGTTTATCCCGACCTCTAAATGTTTAAAATTATGCGGGTTACGGGGAGCAGCATGTTGCCTTCTCTAAACGACGGTGATTTTGTCTGTGCAATGAGATGGCCTTTTAGGTGGCTGCGTAGCGGGCAAATCGTGGTTGTTAAAAGCAGCACTTACGGCGTAATTATCAAAAGGGTAGACCATGTTAACACCGACGGAACGTTTACCTTAACGGGCGATAATAAGGCCCACTCTGTAAGCCAAGGGGCCATGGGTAAGTTTACTCGCGCTCAATTGCTGGGAAAGGTTATCTATCATACCAGTGAGTAAGCCAGCACGATGAGGGTGCATTAGCCTAACCGCGTTACTTACAAAAAAGCTCGCACGTTGTCTTTGCAACGATGCGAGCTTTTTGTTGTTCTAATTTGCTTTAGAGCACTGGTTATCAGTAATTGTTTCGAAATTGACTGTCACTCAGCGATTGTCTCTCAGCGATTGTTTCTCAGCGATTGTTTCTCAACGACGATACTCAACTTCCACGTCGTAATCGTCTTCGTCCCAGTCGTCGTCATCTAGGTCATCTTCAAACTCATCATGAGCTTCAAGTGTATTCTTGTGGTAAGTGTCCCACTTGAATTCTACTTCTTTCTTCTCTTCTTCCTCTTCCAGTTCAGCTGGAAGAGTTTCAATGAAGTCCATAATGTCGTTACACAAAGGATCTAGGTTCATCTTTTGGAACGCAGAGATTTGATAAACTGGGCCTTCCCAACCCAACGCATCGATCACGTGCTGACAGCGTTCTTCAGCTTCTTCTTCAAGTAGTAAATCGACTTTATTAAATACTAACCAACGGGGCTTTTCTGCCAATTTAGGGCTGTATTTTTCAAGCTCTTCAATGATCGCTTTTGCGTGCTCGGCAGGATCCGTTTCATCAACAGGGAAAATATCTACCACGTGAAGCAAGATACGACAGCGCTCTAAGTGTTTTAAGAAGCGTATACCTAGGCCAGCACCATCGGCAGCACCTTCTATCAAACCAGGAATATCCGCAACAACGAAGCTTCGCTGTGAATCTTGACGAACCACCCCTAAGTTAGGCACAAGGGTTGTAAACGGATAATCAGCCACTTTAGGCTTAGCTGCTGATACAGAGCGGATAAAGGTTGATTTACCTGCGTTAGGCATACCAAGTAAGCCAACATCGGCTAGAAGCATAAGCTCTAGCTTAAGGTTACGAATTTCACCTGGTGTACCATTGGTCTTTTGACGTGGGGCACGGTTCGTACTGCTTTTAAAGCGGGCATTACCTAAACCGTGAAAACCACCTTGTGCCACTTTAAGCTTTTGACCATGACGAGTCAGGTCACCTAATACTTCGCCAGTATCACTATCAGTAGCACGCGTGCCAACAGGCACCATTACGGTGAGGTCTTTACCTTTCTTACCAATACAGTTGCCGCCTTGACCATTTTGGCCACGCTCAGCACGGTGAAAGCGCTCAAAGCGATAATCGATCAATGTATTTAGGTTTTCATCGGCCTGTAAAAATACACTGCCGCCGTCACCACCGTCGCCACCGTCTGGGCCACCTTTAGGTACGTATTTTTCCCTTCTAAAGCCAATTGTACCGTTGCCGCCGTCACCGGCTTCAACGCGAATTTCAGCTTCATCTACAAATTTCATTTATCACTCCGGGCTGTAATGCCGTGGGTTATTAACTTATTTAATGCGAATACTAAGTTTACACCAAATTGCGCATCGGCGCTTTTGAGTCTACTCAGCATTCTAAAAAATTGAGAAGTAAAACCTTGCTCAGCGCTAATTCATTTTCAGAATATAATCGCTATTAATTAAGAACAGAAAAAGAAAGAAAGGTTTCACAAAACAAAAAACCCCGCAAGCGCGGGGTTTTTCTAAGCCTGTTCGGCGAGAAGCTTACGCGCTTACTCAGCTACGATGCTTACAAATTTACGGTTCTTCGGTCCTTTAACGTCGAACTGAACTTTACCGTCTTTTAGTGCAAACAACGTGTGGTCTTTACCGATACCCATGTTGTCACCAGCGTGGAAACGAGTACCACGTTGACGAACAATGATGTTACCAGCAAGAACAGATTCACCACCAAAGCGCTTAACACCTAGGCGTTTACTTTCTGAATCACGACCGTTTTTGGTACTACCACCAGCTTTTTTGTGTGCCATGTGTTCGTGCTCCTATTATGCGTTGATACCAGTGATTTTCACTTCTGTGAACCACTGACGGTGACCCGCTTGCTTACGAGAGTGCTTACGACGACGGAACTTAACGATTTTTACTTTATCGCCACGACCGTGTGTAACAACCTCAGCAGTCACCTTACCACCAGCAACGATTGGTGTGCCGATTTTTACGTCGTCACCGTTGCTTACCATTAAAACTTTGTCAAATTCAACCGTTTCGCCTGGGGCTACTTCGATTTTTTCAAGACGAACGGTTTGGCCTTCGGCCACACGGTGTTGTTTACCGCCACTTTGGAAAACCGCGTACATAGTTAACTCCGCTCTGCGTCCACTGACGCTTCAATTCAAAAAACAGGGCGCGAATTGTACGTGAAACATCCGTAAATCACAACCCCGATTCGCAGAAAAATAGATTATTTTTCCAACATGGGGCGAATTATGCCCCAATTGCGTATTTGATGCAGCTTCAAATGCCCAAAAACCGTTAAAAATTCACAAATTTTTTTGAAAAAACAGTAAAAATTTTTAGGTCGTATTAAATCAAAATGGAAATATTGATAGGTCAAATTACATAGAAATGCGATCCAAACAGCGCAAGATCACGTGAGCGAGATCGGCAAACGATCCCCAAATATGCATTGCGATCAGACTGCGATCGAGCTGTTGGATCCCACGAATAGGATCGTTTTTACGATTACTACTTCCCCACTTTGTATCTGTGACTTGGGGCAATGCTACTCCCCTAATTGAGAAACAAAGTTGCTCTTAAACACTTCGTTTTCTTCATACAAACGTCAAAAAATAGCGACTTAACAGGAAAAATTATCGAGAGCACCTATAATTGCATGTGATCGCATGATTAAGGGGGCGTACATGCGGCAAACCGCTAAACACGGAACAGAATTTATATGAAGAATGCAGCCCCACCTTTTTCACATCTGGTTTAACCGTATTTGAGGAATTACACGTAAATGCGTTAAGCCGTCATTTTTTAAGACAATTTGGTGGATAGTACAGATGATTAAGGTACAATCGCCACCAATAATTGCCCAAGACGTAAGAGTAAGTATTTATTGCCATGCCTATGGATATAGATCAAATCCGCGCCCTGTCTAATGATGATATGCAGGCGGTCAACCAGCTGATTCAACAACAAGTCGACTCTGATGTTGCCCTAATTAATCAGCTTGGTTTTTACATTGTAAACAGTGGCGGCAAACGATTACGCCCACTTCTTACCGTGTTAAGTGCGCGGGCTATGGGAATAGACAACAACGATCACCATACCCTTGCGGCGATAGTTGAATTTATTCATACCGCTACCCTATTGCACGACGATGTGGTTGACGAATCGACCATGCGCAGAGGGCGGGAAACGGCCAATGCCATTTTTGGCAATCAGGCATCAGTATTAGTGGGTGACTTTCTTTACACCCGTTCTTTCCAAATGATGGTGAGCCTTAAACGCATGCGCGTTATGGAGATACTGTCTGAAGCCACAAACCAAATTGCTGAAGGTGAAGTGTTACAGCTGATGAACTGTAACGATCCCAGCACCACAGAAGCACGTTACTTTGATGTTATTTACGGTAAAACGGCGCGTTTGTTTGAAGCTGCTACGCAGTTAGCGGCTGTGCTGACCGACCAAAATGAGCACATTGAACACGCTATGCAAGAATACGGTAAGCACCTAGGCACAGCCTTTCAGCTAGCTGACGATATACTTGACTACATGGCTGACAGCGAAGAAATGGGCAAGAATGCCGGCGACGACTTAGCTGAAGGTAAGCCTACTCTGCCATTACTTTACGCTATGTGGCACGCAAGAAATGACGACGACAAAGCGCTTATTCAAGAAGCTATTGAACAAAGCAATGGCCTACCACACTTGACGCGGATTCAAGGCATTATGGAAGAAACCGGTGCTTTGGACTACACACGTGAATGTGCGCAAAAAGAAGTACAAATGGCCATTAACAGCTTAAACGCTATTGAAGATTCTGAATATAAAGAGGCGTTAATCGCGCTGGCACATATTTCAATTGAGCGTACAAGCTAACTAGCAATAGATAACTAATTGTCGATAAGTGATATGAAAAGGCGTGTTGTAAGCAACACGCCTTTTTTATTGGCAATTACCAATTACGAAAACTAGCTAATTATTAAAAAGCTAGCCTTCGAGCATGAAACCTATCATCCCCACTAAAAAACCAAGAATACCGCCAAGCGGAGGAAGCCAATGGTTTTCCATACGAATTTGCGGTGCAATATCCTGAAACACCGAATAAAGTATTCCACCTGCGGCAAACTGCATTATACCGCTCATTACAACGGGGAACTGCGCTAGATAATAAAAGCCTAACAAGCTAAACAAGGGGCCAAGTAGCGCCATTAATACAAAGATAATAATGAGTTTGGTGCTGCGCTGCTTGTTCTTTGGCAACATTTCCCTATATGCATTAAACCCTTCTGGTAAGTTTTGAACTGCAATCAGTAGGCCTAATAACATGGTACCTCCGCCTAACGCTGCCGTAGTACCAAGTGCGATAGACTCAGGCACAAAATCACTGAGCATGGCGGCTAACTGGCTGCCTGCGGTTTTCTTTTTCGCCAAGTAAATATCAAGGGCCATAAAAGCTAAAGCACCGCCTACGAAGCACATTATGGCCGCAAATACCGATACGTCTTTTATGCCTTCAGGTACAAGTACAAGACCCACCGCCGAAATTAGCGCTCCTGCTCCTAACGCTAAAATACCATGGCGTAATTCTTTTTCTAGCCACTTAGGCTGAATGCCTTGGTAAGTCGCTAAAATAGCGCCAGCAGGCATCGCTAAGCCTGCTACTGTTGCCATTATTAATAAACCTACAATATCGCCTTGTGGCATAACGACTCCTTTCTAACCATTACTTGTATATCTTCCTATTGATTACTACACACAGCACCATTGGTTTACAAATAATACCAGTCCGCATAGATAATTACCCACTCAGCGAGAGTTAAAATGTTCGTAATCGCGGCGTGTTAACGCAGGTATAGTGGTTCTACATCGAGGTGACGCAACAAGGAGTACGAACATTTTAAAAGCGCGTAATGAAAAAGAGCAGCTTAAGGCTGCTCTTTGCATTTATAACGATGGGTTGTGTTGGCTATATACAAAAAGTCGATTAATTTAAGTCCAAATCTCGGGTCATGTTCTCGTTCTTATCGCGATGCACAATAATGTTGTCTTCAATGCGAATGCCGCCAAACGGTTTGTATACATCAATGGTATCCCAGTTGATGTACTTAGACGCAGGCGTCGCTTTAAGGTCGCGCAGTAGACTATCGATGAAGTACAGGCCCGGCTCAATAGTGAACACTTGACGCGCTTCTACCATACGCGTGCAGCGTAAGAACGGGTGATCATCAGGAGCAGGCTTAGGCGTGCCTCTGTCATCATTAACCAATCCGCCCACATCGTGTACCTGCAGCCCCAAGAAATGGCCAATGCCATGTGGGAAGAACGTGCGTGTAATGCCCATTTCCACAATCTCAGGTGGCGTTAAATTCACCATGCCGGTATCGTGAAGAATTTGCGCAATACCATCGTGGGCTAACAAGTGAATGTCTGTGTAGGCTACACCCGGCTTTAACGAATCGACTAAGGTCAGCGTTACCTTATCTACCGCTTGAATGAGGTCGCGGAACATCGCTGAATTATGAACACCTTCTTGAGCGTAAGTACGCGTAATATCTGCCGCATAGCCATGATAATTTGCACCCGCATCAATCAGAAACGAACGTGATTCTTTTGGCGCTACGGTATCACACTGCATGTAATGCAGAATTGAAGCATGCTCGTTAAGTGCCACAATACTGGTATATGGTACGTCGTTGTCACCTTGTCGGCTTGCTGCGGCATAGGCAAGATTGATATCAAATTCGCTTTTGCCTTCACGGAAGGCTTGCTCAGCGGCCTTATGGCCTGCCACCGCCAGCTTGTTAGCTTCACGCATGCAGTCAAGTTCATAGTCGGTTTTATAAGCACGTTGATAATGCAAATAATGCAACACGCGGTCTGGATTTACATTGTCAAAACCCAACGCTTTTGCCACTTCAATATATTCGCCTACATAGGCAAAACGGCTTTTATCGTAAGGCAGAAATTTCTCTACCGCATCGGCCTGTTGAAGTAGTTTAATGTCGAAGCTGTCAGTCCAAAAGTCATTTGGCTCTGGTGGCACTTTGTGCCAGAAATCTTCAGGGCGATAGAAAATAAGCGTAGGCTTGTCTACACCGTTTACCACCAGCCAACAGTTAGGGTTATCAATAACAGGCACCCATGCTTTGAACTGCGGGTTTACCTTAAATGGGTAGTGATTATCGTCCAAGAAAAGACGTTTGCCCTGCCCTGAGTGAATAACTAGTCCGTCTAGCCCTTCTCGCTGTAATGCTTCGCGAGTTCTAGCTTGAAGCTCTTCGATATGCTGTTGGTAGGTTGCATTATGTTGCGACATAGCCCCTCTTATCTTTTTAGTCGTTAGTTAGCTACTAGTGTATCACGAGGCCAGCATGACATGCATACTGGCTCAGACCGCTGTGCTGTTGTATACGTTAAGTTTCCCATACTGGTAAAATAATAACGTAATGAAAGGCGTACCCTTATACGCCTAACCTTTGATAGCTATCGCGGTGCTAGTTGCAGTGTACCTGTTACCGGATGTGTACTTACTGCATCTGCCGATGGGATCATATCGCGGGTAAGTTGAGGGAAGATATTCTCGTTTCCACCTAACTGCTGGTCGTAAATATGCTGATACGCCATCACCGCCTTCACGTAAGCACGGGTTTCTTTGTAGGGAATATTCTCAATCCAAATATCCACGGGCAGCGCTTCATTAGCAGGTAACCATTCCAACACTTTACGCCAACCAGCGTTATAAGATGCGGACACCAGCACTGGGTTATTGTTTAACTTGTCCATTAAATAACGAAGGTACTGCACGCCGTATTCAACGTTATCGTCTACCTGAAAAAGTGTGTTACGACTTACTTTCTCTTTTGCTACATAACGCGCTGTTCCCGGCATAAGCTGCATGAGTCCTGCCGCTCCCACCGAAGAGATAGCATCGCTTCTAAACGAACTTTCGCGGCGTGCAATAGCCATAGCCAGCGACTTTGAAATGCTGTATGCCTGCGACTTTTCGCTGAATACATCGTTAAAGGCCAGTGGGAATCGGCGCTCGACATCATCCCAATAGCCACTTCGCGCAAAACTGGTAATAGCTTGATCGTACAAGCCCCACTCATACGCCAAAATGCCCGCATCGGTCACTTTCGATTCGGGTAAATGTGACAGTAAATAAAACCACTCACGGCGCGCTTCTGTGGTTCTGTCTAACCTGAAAAATTCAACAGAGCGCATGGTGGCAGGGGTTTTTGCCACACTGGCAATAGCTGCCGTGTCTCTTGGTGCTGGCGTGTGTGCAAGCGACGGAATTTCGCCTATGTGCGCACTTGCCATAAAGCCATAATAATGGCGTTCTTGAGAAAGCTCTTTATAAAGCACGGTAGCCTGCATAGTTTGACCAAGCGCTTCTAAAGCTCGGGCTTTCCAATAGCGATAGTTTTCTTCTCGCTGCAAACTGACAGGAGCGCTATCAATAACATTAACCACTTCCTGCCACTTTTTCGTGCGAAGCAAATGGGAAATATGCCAAAGCTTTACATCTTCACTGGCACCCTGCACATCAGCAAGTTCAAGCCAATGATGCGCTTGAGGAAGGCGGTCTAGCGTGTAGCTAAGCGCTATTGCTCTTCGCATAACGTGCTGCTGCGCTGGCGAGAACACGTTTTTGTCGTTGTAGCGGTTAAATACCGTGCCGGCTAAGTCAGGGTTTCGCCAAGCAAGTTTCTCGACCGCCCATACGATTACCTCAGCTTCATGCGATGCATTTTTTAGTGGAAAGAGCGCCGTTCTATTTACTCGGCTGGTGTCTCGGGTTACCGATAGCCACGCGTCAGCCAGGTATTGCTTATCACCGGGAAGTTGGCGCTTAAGATAAGAGATAATGCTTCGGTTATCTTCTTTCGCGGCAATCTCTATGCGCTTGATCACCATTTCGGGTGTCATCATGCCCGCTTTTTTCCACTTAGCAAAAAGCGGATCGCATTCATCCGGTTGCGACTGACCGTGAAGCCATAAAGCGTCGACTTCGGACAAAATAGCTTGTTCGCTTTCACCTTCTTTTAAACGGTAATTAAGCGCAATACAGGTTAGCCTTGCGCCCATACCTGGGCGATAATTGTCTAAAAAAGTGCTGCGATAATCGTTCTTAGCAAGGTAATTAAGCCATTTATAACGCACACCGTAGCTTACCGGCTGACCATTGAAATCTTCCAGAAACTGCTTAACCTCGCGCTTTGTTCTTATTGACATCGTGCGCTCTAGCTTGAGTCTAAGCAGATAAGGATAAAGTGGATAATGCGCCAGTTCATAAATGTCGTTATCGAGGCGCTGAACGCTTCGCTTCGAATACGTTAACAGCTTTTTTTCAACTTCCAGATAACGAGCGCGATCCTTTTCGAAAATATCTTCGGGTAGTGTTAAAGGCTGTGTAGCCCATGCGCCGATAGAGAAAAATGAAGAGAGCGAGCAAACAAATGCCCCCACAACGGTGGCGAACAATTTATTGTTTTTTGTCAGCGAGCGCTGACCTAACCACGAACTAAAATAAAAACCAGACACAATAGAACTCCTACCCTGCTCTACACTCGAACGCTTATGAGCGCTGGCAAATTTGCCGAATCGAGCTGATTGTAAAATGTTGCTGAAAAAGCAGCATTGCGACTGATCCACTACGTTCGTTTGATAAACGAAGGGAAGATTTCAGCCTGGCTCCTTGCCAAAGAAGATGTTGTGCCAGCTGTCGTTAGCTATGCTTTACACACATAGTTGACATGATTGTAGATTATTCTTTTGCTGGATTGGCGCTTTGCGTCAATAACGCTCATTATACAACCACCAATGGCGAAATGAAGCTTGAATTCGATATTTACACTTGAATTTAAGTCATCCGACCACTACCTTAGACAAATTGAAACGCTTGTTTGATTTTTTGTTGAAATTTTGTGTGGCTTTGTAAAGAATCTAGCCACCCTAACGCGTTAGTGAATGCATACGACCCTACAAATTAGTTGGATTACTTCACTAACATCCTGGCCAATGCCGAAGGAGATGATAATGATATACACAGGCAAAAGTCTTTCCGTCAGCCTGTTAGAAGACGGCTTTGCTGAGCTGGTATTCGACGCCCAAGGTTCAGTAAACAAGTTCGACCGCCAAACGGTGAGTGAACTTGACGAAGCAACTCAAGCCCTACTTGCTAAAGGCGATGTTAAAGGCTTAGTAGTACGCAGTGCGAAATCTGCATTTATCGTGGGTGCTGATATCACCGAGTTCACTGGTTTATTCGCCATGGACGATGCAGAAGTACTACAGTGGGTTGCCAATACATCACAAGTATTCGACCGCTTCGAAGACCTACCTTTCCCTACCATCGCTGCAGTTAACGGCTTCGCTCTAGGTGGCGGCTGTGAAATGGCATTGGCGTGTGACATGCGTATTGCAGACACTACTGCTTCAATTGGTTTGCCAGAAGTTAAACTAGGCCTAATGCCTGGTTTTGGTGGTACGGTTCGTCTACCTCGCCTTATTGGTTCAGACAACGCCCTTGAGTGGATGACCACTGGCCGCGACAGAAAAGGCGCGAAAGCCCTTGCTGAAGGCGCAGTTGATGCCGTTGTTGCACCAGAAGCACTTGTTGAAGGTGCGCTTTCAATGGTGAAAGACGCCGCTGACGGTAAATTTGACTGGCAAGCGCGTCGTGCGGTTAAGAAAGCCCCACTACAGCTAAACAAAAACGAAGCCATGATGAGCTTCTCTACTGCTCAAGCTATGGTATTTGCACAAGCTGGCAAACATTACCCAGCGCCGCACAAAATGGTTGAGACTGTTCAAAAAGCAGCGGGCCTAGACCGTGAAGGTGCACTTAAGCTTGAAAATGAAGGCTTTGTAGCGTTAGCGAAAACAGACGCTGCGAAAGCGCAGATTGGTATTTTCCTTGCAGACCAACTAGTTAAAAGCAAAGGTAAGAAGCAAGCGAAAGCAGCTACTAAGCAATCTAAGCTTAACGCTGTGCTAGGCGCAGGTATCATGGGCGGCGGTATCGCATACCAAAGCGCTGTGAAAGGCACGCCAGTTATCATGAAAGATATTAACCAAGGTGCACTAGACCTTGGCCTTTCAGAAGCAGCGAAGATCCTTGGTAAAGGCATGCAGCGCGGTAAAGTAGACGCGGCCAAAATGGCGCAAACACTTAACGCTATCACGCCTACCCTTGAGTACAGCACGCTTAAAGATGCTGACCTTGTTATTGAAGCGGTTGTAGAAAACCCGAAGGTAAAAGGTATTGTGCTTAAAGAGGTAGAGGACAACGTAGCGGACGACGCTATCATTTGTTCAAACACTTCTACTATCTCTATCAATCAGCTCGCTGAAAGCCTAGACAAGCCAGAGCGCTTCTGTGGTATGCACTTCTTTAACCCAGTGCACCGCATGCCGCTTGTTGAAATTATTCGTGGCGAAAAAACCTCTGAAGAAACCATCAATGCAGTAGTAGCCGCTACCCTTAAAATGGGCAAAACCCCAATTGTGGTTAACGACTGCCCAGGGTTCTTGGTAAACCGCGTATTGTTCCCATACTTTGCGGGCTTCAGTAAGTTACTTATCGACGGCGCTGACTTTGTAGCGGTTGATAAAGTAATGGAAAAAATCTTCGGCTGGCCTATGGGCCCTGCTTACCTAATGGACGTTGTAGGCATCGACACTGGCGATCACGCAGCAGACGTAATGGCTGCAGGTATTCCAGAGCGTATGGCTCGCCTAGACAACGACCCAGTAACTCTTTTCTACAAAGAACAGCGTTTAGGTCAGAAGAACGGT
This sequence comes from Alteromonas sp. W12, assembly GCF_001924945.1. Classification (NCBI taxonomy): domain Bacteria; kingdom Pseudomonadati; phylum Pseudomonadota; class Gammaproteobacteria; order Alteromonadales; family Alteromonadaceae; genus Alteromonas; species Alteromonas sp. W12. The sequence goes on along the minus strand of NZ_LQXH01000001.1, from coordinate 3,521 downwards.
AAAGGTTTTTACAACTACGGTGTTGATAAGCGCGGCAAGCCGTCTAAAACACCTGCAGAAGAAGCATACGCACTAATGGCGCCACACGTAGCTGAAAAGACAGACTTTGAAGCTGACGACATTATTGCACGCCTTATGATCCCTATGGCAAACGAAGCAATTCGCTGCTTGGAAGAAGGCATTGTAGATAGCGCAGCTGAAGCTGATATGGCGCTACTTTACGGCTTAGGTTTCCCTCCATTCCGCGGTGGTATTTTCCGTTGGATTGAAACCATTGGCTTGGCGAACTTTGTTGCTATGGCAGACAAGTACGCTGAACTTGGTCCTATTTATCAGATCTCAGACGGCGTTCGTGAAATGGCCGCTTCTGGTAAATCCTATTTCGCATAAGACCCGGAGGAAAAACTAATGAAAGAAGTGGTCGTAATCGATTGCGTACGTACCCCTATGGGTCGTTCAAAAAACGGTGTTTTCAGAAATGTGCGTGCAGAAGACTTATCTGCTGCGCTAATGACCGCGCTACTAGAGCGTAACCCTGGCGTAAACCCAGCGGAAATTGAAGACATCATTTGGGGCTGTGTTCAGCAAACTAAAGAACAAGGCTTCAACGTTGCACGTAACGCGCAACTACTAACACAAATTCCACGCACAACTGGCGCGGTAACGGTAAACCGTTTATGTGGTTCATCAATGCAAGCCCTTCACGATGCAACAAGCGGCATCATGAGCGGCCGTGGTGACATTTACATGATTGGTGGTGTTGAGCACATGGGTCACGTACCGATGAACTACAACATCGACTTCCACCCTGGTCTTGCTAAGTACACCGCGAAAGCGTCGGGTATGATGGGTATGACAGCCGAGCTACTTGGCCGTCAAAACGGTATTACTCGTGAGCAACAAGATGCATTCGGTGCGCGTTCGCACCAGCTAGCGCACAAAGCACACCTTGAAGGCCGCTGGGCTAACGAGATTGTGCCTGTTGAAGGTCACGACGCAAACGGCGTATTAAAGCTAATTGACTACGATGAAGTAGTACGCCCAGAAAGCACTGCTGAGAGCATGGCGGCACTTCGCCCAGTGTTCGACCCAGTAAACGGTACTGTTACTGCGGGTACATCTTCTGCGCTGTCTGACGGTGCATCAGGTATGCTACTTATGTCAGCAGACCGTGCGAAAGAGCTTGGCCTAACGCCTCGTGCGAAAATTCGCGCAATGGCTGTGGCTGGTTGTGATGCAGCAATTATGGGTTACGGCCCAGTGCCAGCAACACAAAAAGCCCTTAAGCGCGCTGGCTTAACTATGGACGATATTGAACTTGCTGAGTTTAACGAAGCGTTCGCGGCACAGGCGCTATCATGCATTAAGCAGTTAGGTTGGATGGACCACCTAGATACTAAGATTAACCTTAACGGTGGTGCAATTGCACTTGGCCACCCACTAGGTTGTTCTGGTTCACGTATTTCAGGTACGCTTATCAACCTAATGGAATCACAAGACGTAAGCCTAGGCTTAGCGACAATGTGTATTGGTTTAGGCCAAGGTATTGCTACCGTATTTGAGCGTGTGTAAGCGTTTGAACTAGCGTTTAATAGCTAAGTTTTGAAAAGGGCCTTCGGGCCCTTTTTTGTTGGGTGTAATTACTTTAAAGATTACTTCAAAACACGAGATAAAGGACTTACCACACCCTGCGCACCTTGCTGAAGCACGTGAGTATAAATTTGCGTGGTCTTTACATCTGAATGCCCTAATTGCGTTTGCACCGTTCTAATATCAGCGCCCGATTGTAGCAAATGCGTGGCAAAGGAATGACGCAGTGTGTGAGGCGTAACTTTCTTTTTGATGTCACAAGTTTTTGCCGTGTTTCGTATTGCTTTTTGTATACTCGATTCATCAATATGATGTCGTCGCACTCTTTTGCTTTCAGGATCGATAGATAATCGAGAAGAGGGAAATAAATAATGCCAGCCTAACTCTCTGGGCGCGTTTTTGTATTTCAAACGTAATCGGTGAGGTAGATAAACGCCTACGTACTTTGGATTTTCTAAATCAGCCGCCAAGAAGTTTTCTACCATAGCGATTTGTCGTGTAAGACTTGGTTTTAATTCCGCAGCCAACGTTACAATGCGATGCTTACCGCCTTTCCCATCCCAAATGCGAATAGCGTTGTAGTCAAAATCAATGTCTTTAACTCGTAGCCTAACCGCTTCCATTAGCCGCAAACCACTTCCGTACAATAAAGATATTGGTAACTTTAGGTTGGCAGGAATTTGCTCAAAAAGAGAAACGACCTCTTCCTGCGTTAATACAACTGGAAGCTTGGCTTGCCTACGACTTGAAACAAAGTTGAGTTCGCATGAAAGTGGGCGCTCTAATATATCGCGATATAAGAACGCCAATGCATTTAACGCGCTAGCTTGAGTGGCCGGAGCCACATTTTTAGCGTTAACTAAGTGAGACAGAAACACTTCAACTTCTTTATCTCCCATTTCAGATGGGTGCCTATTATTATTAAATCGAATAAAGCTAATGATCCATTTGCTATAGAGTTCTATCGAACGCTTCGCATAGCGACGGTTGTGCATATGCTCAATCACCATTTGCATGAACATTGATTTCATTTTTTTGATTTTAATTACTGTAAATAAAAACAGAATTGCGGTTTTTGACTCGTCCGTAAAATAAAAAGGAAAGATTCCGTACTTAAGTACAGTATTTTCAGATACTAAGTGTAGGTTATTGATGGAAGTGTATTTACGTGCGAAAGTGATAAAACTAGAAATGTGATATACGGAAACTATCCACTTTGCATAAAGGATTTTTTCCTTACACTAAATTGTTATATCACAGGTGTAAAATGTCAGAGCGTTCAGTTGAATTAGCAAAACAACATATTGCTGAGTCATATAAATATGACTATTTCGTAGTTGGCATTAGCGCTGCTACATTCGCATATTTCGCAAAAGACTTTAAAGCTCTCAGCAGCTTCGCTTTAAACTCAAATACATTAATTGCTTTAAGCCTTATATTACTCGCTATATCTGTATTAAGTGGTCTTCGTAAGATCAAACTTCATACGCATCATCTCGCCGTTAACTCTCAGTATCTAGATGCATCGTCACATCTCGCAGCCTATAAGAAAAATTACATAGAAGGTGGTACTGGAATTAATTTAAATACAGGCGAATTATTAACACCAGTCGATTCATCAATTAAAGCCCAAGAACTTGAATCGCTAATTCCTAAGATTAAAGAAAATTTGAATAATCAGGGGGATAAGGTCTTTATGAGTAGTAAGGTTAGAGATTTATCTTTGTATTTGGCTTACGCAGCATTATCAGTGAGTAAAATCCTTCCTATTTTTGAAATGTGATATAACAAACAAATTAAGTCACTCGCTCCGCTCGCTGGGACACAAACATGGCGGCAGTGTCACTTCGTTCCGATTATAGCCGCCATGTTTGTGCCCCTTATTTGGGTGTTAGCCACCAAAGACACTATGAGCCAATTTTTTTCATTTT